>NZ_JBYVKA010000001.1:0-1221861 GCF_058148545.1 Ulvibacter sp. 2305UL32-6 | reverse complement strand
GTTGTTTACCGTAATATTTGCTGGGCAAGTAATTACAGGATCTTCGGTGTCATTTACCGTAATTATTTGTGTACAACTTACATTGTTTCCTGCACCATCTGTTGCGGTCCAAACTACATTGGTTGTTCCTACAGGATATGTATCTGATGCATTTGCAGTTCCATTATAGCTATTAATTACAGATGCTGAATCACAAGATACAGTTCCGGAAACCCAATCGTTTGCTGGATCCATATTTGTTAAATTAGCGCTAAAGCCATTACCAGATGAATCTGATGCAGTTGTATCTCCAGGCATTTCATCTAATTTATAATAGGCTTCTAAAGCTACATTTGGTGTTGAAATACAAGTATTTATATTATTTGCTATCTCTAAATCACTACGAGTAACATTCCATAAACGTACTTCATCTATTAAACCATTAAAATTTTGATTTCCATCTGAACGACTACCTATAGTCATTACATTGTTAGTGCCTACACTACTTGTACCTCCGCTAGTAGTTACTTGGGGAACACCGTTAATAAAGAGTTCTGGCGTAAGAGAAGAAGATGTCCACCGAGCAGCAACGTGAGTCCATGTATTTAGAGTTAAAACACTGCTCGAAGTTGCTACACTATTGGTAGGTCCATTAATAACATAGAAATAAACTGCACCGGAGGAGCTTACTAAAATTGAAGCAAAGCTTGATGCTGTACTTTGTGCGAAGAACAATCTTTGCACACCAAAGCTTCTTGGGTTTACCCACATTTCCATGGTGAAATCGTTATTAGTAAGATCTGCAAAAAGTGGTGGTAAAGGACTTGAAATATAGTCATTGACTCCGTCAAAATCCAACGCCTTCTCTGTAAAGGAGCAATTGTCAGAAAATATGGGTGATGGCACTGTTACCAATGCTTCACATACCCCTGGGTTATTACCTACTGTAATATCTGCGGGGCAGGCAATTAAAGGATCTTCTGTGTCATTGACTGTAATATTAAAGCTACAAGTAGCCATGTTTCCTGCTGGGTCGGTTGCAGTTGCTATTACTGTTGTTGTTCCTACGGCAAATAAGGTTCCAGGGTTCTGAGAATATGTTATTGAAATTGAACCAGGGCAATTGTCGGTTGCAGTTGCGACAAAGTTTACTACGGCCCCACATGCTCCTGGGTCATTACCTTGTGTAATAGCAGTAGGACACGTTATTTCTGGAGCTTCATTGTCTTCGATTGTTATTAAGCTAGTGCAAGTAGCTGTTTGGCCGTTACCGTCATCTACTGTCCAAATGATTGTTGTATCGCCTTTTGGTAAGATTTCTCCAGCAATGGTGTCTGTACCGTTTAAATCATTGGTGATGCTTCCACTTGTACAATTATCTGTAAAAGTTGCGTCAAATTCAGTTCCAATTATTGTGTATTCACATTCGCCTAGATCTGTATCCCGTGTATCGTCTGCAACACAAATTATAACAGGATCTTCATTGTCTAAAACAGTAACCAATTGTTGGCATGTAATGGTGATATTATTAACATCTGTTAATGACCATGTAACTGTGGTTTGGCCCAAAGGAAAATTGGCTGGAGCATCGTTTGAGAGAATTTCACCAGGACAACCATTTGTAATTGGGTTTCCTAAAACCACAGCAGTAGCTTCACAAGAACCAAGGTCGCTGTCTACCATAATGTCTGTAGGACAAGTGATCATTGACACACAAGGGGCCTTAGTTTCGTACCACTCTACTTTATCACTTATATTTATAAAACCAACGGAATCTAAATCGCCATCTCCGTCTAAATCACCCACAGCCACATCTTGAGGAGACAGGGTGTTTGTGTTTACAATATTTTCAGTAAAAACGGGATCGGGAGCACCATCATTAAGATACCAAACTATTTTGTTAGCGTCTCTTAGTGCAACAAGTATGTCTAGATCTTGATCTCCGTCAATATCGCCTATTGCAACTCCCATTGCCCCAGCGGCAGCGGCAGTCACCGTGTTTTGTGTAAAATTAGGTGTCGTACCACCATCATTTTCATACCAATAGACGACACCGTCAAATGTAACAGCGAGTACAATGTCTAAATCTCCGTCATTGTCAATATCGGCGATTGCTGATTCACCGGGGCTATCACAGTTGGTACATATAGGAATCCCTGTAAAGGATGGGTTGGTGGCACCATCATTTTTATACCAATAGAGAGAATCATAATTAGGACTCGCGACAATTAGATCTAAATGGCCGTCATTATCTAAATCTCCTGCCTGAATATCTCCTACACCTCCAAAATTTCTTGGAATTAATTGTTGCGTAAAACTTGGGTTATTAGCCCCATCACTTTCAAGCCATATGATATTTGTCCCTCCTGCAGATCCTAGTACCAGATCCATGTCGTTATCATTATCTAAATCTCCAGCCCATACTCCTTGAAGACCAAGAATATTTGTATCGATAATATGTTCTGTAAAGCTTGTATTCGTATTTTCAAACCATGCTATTTTTCCATTTGATAGGGATGTGCTCACAATATCTAAGTCTTGATCATTATCCATATCAATTAATACAATTCCAATAACTCCATCGGTATTATTGGTAATAAGATGTGTTGTAAAGTTTGGATCTGTTGCTCCGTCGTTTTCATACCAATAAATACTGTCTTCATCTTGATTTGCTGAAATTATGTCCAGATCGCCATCTCCATCAATATCACCAACTGTTCCGCTTCGGGCACCGAAAGCAGATGAATTAATAATGCTTGGGGCATCTAAAGTGGTTGGGGGGACTCCTGTTTCAGGAACTTCTGCCATAAAAGAAAAAATGGATGGATTATCAATCAACCCATCGCTAATAGAAACCGTAATGGTTTCATTTGGTTTAAATGAATTTGTGGGATTGTATCTTATTGTGCTTGCATTTGTAAGATTGGCAGTTCCGAGATATCTACCGGTCATACTCCCGGTAACACGAATTGCGCTAAAATTATTCGTGGTTGGGGACGTATCTAACTCTAATAATATATTCGAATCCTGAGCAACATTAATTGCATTAGAAGCAGGTGTAGAGTTAATAAAACTTGGGATGACAAGATTTGTTCTTAAATAGTAAAGTGCTTTATTTCCAGTCATTATGATATCCAAATCTTTATCATTATCGATATCGGCCGTTAAGGTGCTAAAGGATAGTACAGTTGTGCCAAGATCTGTAGTAGTAAAATACCCAGAGCCATTATTAACAAGTAAGCGCGTAAAGCTGGGAATTGAACTTCTAGTGGCAATAATATCTTGATCACCGTCACCGTCTAAATCGGCTATTGCAATCGTACTGTAACTGGTAGAGAGTGAAATAACACCTGCTGTAAAGGAGCCTGCTCCGTTTGATGTGAATTTTCTAATTTTAGGACTTACATTTTGTGTTAAAACGATATCTAAACTTTGATCTCCTGAAATTTCTGCCACGTATAGCTCACCTACATACGAGGTGTCATCAATAAAGATGGAAGTAAAGGAAGGGTTAACACCACCGTTATTTCTAAACCAACGCAGTACTCGGTTGCTTGTACTTCCACCAGTCAAATCTTCAATAGCAACAATTACAATATCTAGATCATTGTCTCTATCCATATCTCTAACTACTATTTTTGTTGACCATTCACTAAAGAGAACATGTTTGGTAAAAGATGTTCCATTTCCATTATTTTCAAACCATAAAAGTTCATCTACGGTGGCTACAATAACATCTAAAGCACCGTCATTATTCATATCACCAACTTTTATGTCTTCAAAAAATCCATAATTATATTCGTCAAAGGGTATTCCATTTACTGGATGTTCTGTAAAGGAAGGATTTGGTCCTCCGCTACTTTCAAGCCAATATATTTGTTCGTCACTTTTGGTTACAACAAGATCTGTTGCACCATCATTGTTTATATCGCCAGGAACTATTCTTTGTATGTTTAAGTCGGTTGGGGATAACAAACTTAATTTTGTATAACTAGGTTGAAGACCACCTTCATTTCTATACCATTGCGGTCCTTCGTTTGAAATTAGAGTAATAATGTCAAGTTTGTTATCACCATTTAAATCTGTAATAGCAGTTTGAGAACCACTAAAATAGTTACTTGTTTCTTCAATGAGATTTTGATAGTAGGTTGGTCCTGGAGGGTTTGCGGGGATGTTAGCAATAGTAAAACTATCCATTCCTGGGGTTAAAATTGGCGTACCGTTACTCAATACACGGTTAGTTACATGGATTGTTACTGTTTCTCCTGGATCATAATCTTGAAAAGAATTAAATGTTACTTTAAATGTTCCAGGGTCATAATTACTGAAGCTTCCAAAGTGTATTCCAGACTGAGATCCACGCACAATAATATTGTTTGCATTTACCGTGCTATTATCGATAGGACCAGGGATAAAATAGATGTCAATATTGGCATTTGAAGCAATATTTTGAATTCCACCTCCCGGGGTTGTACCAACAAAAGCTCCCTGAGCGATTGCGCAAACGCTAAAGGAGCTAAGGAGGAGAAAAAAAATTGGGGATAAGAAATTTTTGGCAGTTCGATTTTTCATAATGAATCAAATTTGGTTATGCTGCAAATTTAAGACGGCTTATTTCTCGGTACAATGCGTAGACCTACGTATTGAAGATATGGGGATTGTTCTGTATCCATAAGAGTAATGCATGATGAGAAGTCTTAAGTTGTAATTTCTTAATCATATTGCTTCGATGCTTTTCTATTGTTCGGGTGGAACATTTTTTTTTCTTAGCAATTTCGGGGGAAGTCAAACCTTGTTTTATCAAGTCTAGAATCTCTAATTCTGTCGCACTTAATTTCTTCCTCGGTTTCGTAGAAGCATTGTAGTTTGAAGGCTTGGGATTAATCATATGCCAAAACTAGATGATGAGAAGAAGGTATAAAATAAGTACACCTACGTATTGACGATATGTAGTTTCTCGGAACTATTAAATTTAGGAGTTTTGAGAGGAATTTGGTGTGGTTTCTGAATCAGATAAGTTTCTGTGTTCTTCGGCATCAAAAGCAAGAAATGATCTAATAATTTAACCTAAACAGTAAAAAACCTTATCTGAAAATAGGGTTTTTCCTATCAAAAAGTAGGAAAATTACGCACACATTTTTTGCAATTTATTAATAGCTTTGAGTTCCCCCACAAATTTGGAGTAAGCTGAAAATCCGAAACTTAGAGTAGGCAACTAACAAACAAACCGATGAAAAATCTTAAAAACATCTTTAAAGGCTTAGTATTTATTGCAGGAATTTTCTTATTTATTTCCTGCTCAAACGATCCAACAAGTAACACTGAAAATTCAGAAAATTTAGAGTTTCAGAAAAATTCGAGAGCAACTGAATTGATGGGTTACGTAGTAACAAAGGATAATGAACCTGTTGAAGGAGCTCTTATTAAATTAAGAGGACAAACAATTAGTGCAACTAGTGCTGATGGCTCTTTTAATCTTGAAGGAACTCAGCTTCGAGCGGGTGAGGTTCTCACTTTTGAACACCGAGATTACCTCACAATTACAAAGATTGTTAGCGACAATATGAAGCTTCTTGTTTCAATGAAAAAACGTGGCCGAATGGTTCGCATAGATTCACGAGCTACAAATGAAATAGAAGTTGGTCCAGGAGGAAGAATTATAATTCCAGAGAACAGCCTTGGTCGAAATGATCAAGTTTATACTGGAATGATCGATGTTCAGGTTACTTATATTGACGTAACTGACTCCTTTGATCTTCGTAGTGCACCTGGCGCGTATGTAGCGCAAGGGCGAGAAGGTCTTTATCCGCTAACTTCTTTTGGAATGATAGAAATTGTAGCTACCATACCAGGAGAAGATATTCGTTTGGATGTAGTGAGAGAGTCAAGTATTACTGTGGAATTTCCATTATTAAATCCAAGAGAAACTCCCGAAACGGTAAATTTATATTCATTTGATATGGCAACTGGATATTGGGAATTAGAAGGAGAACTAGTAAATACTGGATCGGTTCTTTTAGGAGAGGTAACTTCCATTAATAGTGCGTGGAACGCAGATGAACCGTGTTCTGAAGCGCTTATTTGCGTTAAAATAAAAGTAATATTTACAAATGGTAATCCAGGATGTGGGGTTGCTGCGGAAGGATTGTCTTATCAAGGATTTGACGGACTTCATTCTATAGGTGCAGACGATTATGTGTATTTGATGGTTTGTCCTGACAGTTCTTTTGAATTACAATCTTGTTTCCCGCTTTGTATTCCATGCCCAGGACCGTTATACACTACTATGATAGATCTTACTACTGTTACTACACCTCCAGGACCAGATGGATGTATTGATTTAGGAGCTTGGATTATTGCAAACTAGTAGATATGAAAAAGTATTTATTTGCACTAGTCATGGTTCTCTGTGGAGGGAATTTTATTTCCCTCTCCCAGAATAACGGCGAAAGAGAAGGAAGTGATTTCGAAAATTTCGAAGTTGCTGAGCCAAGAGTGTTTCAGCTAGAAAGAACCTCTGGAGAAGGCATGGAATTAGAAAATTCTTTGAATAGTTACGAGGTGTACGATTTCGATTTTGGAGCGTTGCACGATTATGTGAATAGTAACAATTACGTAAGCATATTCGAATTAAAAACAAGTGTAGCTTCATATCTAATAAATTTGCAACGTAATGATATTAGAAGTCCAAAGTATAACGAAGCCGTCAATGGCGAAGTCGTAATGGAACGTTCTATAGATAGTGACAGAGAGTATAAAGTGAACACCTTTAAGGGGTATGCAAATGGAGATCAAGGTGATATAGTTAGATTTACGGTTACCGAAGATAATTTTTGGGGCTATATCTATGAATCTGAGCGTGAAGAATGGGTGTTTTTTGAATCTGTAGGTCATTTTGTGAGAAATTCACAAATCAAAAACAAACTATTAATATATAGATTTGAAGATCTTAAGCGTGAGGTTTTCGGAGAATGTCACCTAGCCATTGTTCAGGGCCAAGGAGGAGGGTCAAATAATTCTAATAAAAATTCAAGAGGCCCAAATACCCAATGTGAGCCAAGATATTTGGAAATAGCTACGGATGCGGATTTCGAGTTTTTTCAGAATAATGGATGGGGATCAAATAATGAGATTCAATCAATATTGAATCAATCTGAAGGGGTTTACTCTATTTATTTTAATATTTTATTTAGTGTTACTTTTCAAAATCTTTGGTCAACTAGCTCAGATCCATACAGTAGTATGACGCCATTTACGCGATTAAATAGTGAATGTAGGCCTTATTGGAATGCCAATTTTTCAACTGTGGGAAGAGATTTAACGATGCTTTTCTCTGGTCATTCAAGCTTTGGCAATGTTACAGGAACTTCTCTTGCGCCATCTATTTTAGATCCAGGTACCATTTGTGAAATACCAGCAATAGCTTACAACTTGATAACAGATCGCCCAGCAAATTATAAAACCGCCGCACATGAAATTGGTCATGCCTTTGGAATGCCACACCCTTTTGATGTCTCTGGAAATACAGAATGCACTTCTAATCCAGGGATCATGTGTTATGGTACTACAGGATTTTTCTTTAATTCATCAAGCATAACCGCAACACAAACGCACACCAGTAATTTTGGAAATTGTTTAAATAATATTGATCCAGGCACTATTGACAATGATTGGGTTCGTACTTGGACTAATGATCGCAATAGAAGATGGATTGGCACATGGTATTTGAATAATGGAGATCACAAATTAACGGGTGATTTTGATGGAGATGATGACGAAGAAATCCTTTTTATGAGTGCATCAACTTGGTCTAATATGGTAGATTTTTCGTGTGATATAGGCACAGATTGGTACCACGACTGGAGTAACATGGGAAATAGATGGATCGGATCTTGGTACATGAATGCTGGCGATCGCCATTTTACTGGAGATTTTGATGGGGACGGAATTACAGATCTGTTATCTATATCTGCTAGTAATTCTTGGGCTACACTCCAAGGTTTCGATAGCAATACGAATTCTTGGTATTTTAAATGGAGCAACATGGGGAATCATTGGATTTCCTCTTGGCATGTGAAATCTACTGATCAATTCCAGATAGCCGATTTTGATGGTGATGGTAAAGATGAGTTATTGGCTTTTTCACATAATGGTTGGTCCGGACTATTTAATTTTGACAGTGGTAGTTTTCAACATCGTTGGTCTAACGGTGGAAATGGAAATATTGGAGGCGTAGGAGCAAATTCGGCACATAAGTATACTCCAGGTAAATTTACGACCACTAATTCAGACGAATTACTTACATGGGTTAACACCTGGGTAACGGTTTTACGTTTTAATAATGCTACCTCAAATTGGGATTGGATTTGGAGTCAATATGGTGCCAATCATTTTGCAAATATGTATATACTTCCTTTAAACTCAGAACAACGAGTTCTATCTGGTAATTTTGATCAAGATAGTCACGATGAAGTTTTGAATATCAATAATACGTGGGCGGCAACGGCAGATTTTAATGGAAGTTCATTTCAGCAAAATTGGAACAATGGTGGTAATAATAAATTTAATGATTGGTACTTAACTGGTGCTTTCAATCAATATTTCACTGTTAAAGCAACCCCTCACAATGAAAAACACGTGATGGCCATAAAGTTTTATGAGAGTGGCTGGTGGTTGTGGCATCAAATGTGGCCAGAATTGGCTTCCATGTATCGAAGTGATGAACTTAATAATAAAAGTAGTAGCTCTGATTCAATGGTGATGAAGGATTCATTTGACACCGAACAATATGGCATTGCAATGTATCCAAACCCAAGCAAAAATGAGCTTATTATTAATTTTCAATCTAATGAAAATAAAGAAAGATCAGGAATCATTGCGGAAGTACTAAACTTGCAAGGCATAGTCTTGCTTAGCCAGAGTATTGAATTAAATGTGAACGTCTTGGATGTTAGCTCCTTACCGGAAGGTCTATATCTTGTAAGAGTTACAAATGGAGATGAGATTGACGAGTCACATAAAATAATTATTGCTCGATAATAATACTGGCTATGTCTAGTATAAGAATTTGTTTAATATTGAAGTTGTAGATTTTAAAGCCCACTCAATTTGAGTGGGCTTTTTATTTTGGGGAAATAGAAGTGATAATCATAGCTTGCGCTTGACAACTTTACTCAGGGGAATTGGCCAATAGGTTAGCCTTCATTTATATATAACTACTCTTTTATGATTTTTAGCACCGTCTGTTTGTCTTCTGAGTATTGAATTTTTAAAAAATAAACACCATTCGTAAAGCTTTCGGTTGAGATCGCTATTATGTCTGTGTTGGAATAAGCTTGAGACAGCAGTTGTTTTCCTGTGGCGTCGTAGATCAATAGATCAATAGCTGTGTATGTGCTTCCCAAGTTGAGCGTCATACTTGTTGAGGTAGGGTTGGGATATAAAACCAAACTCTGCTGCAAACCATTTTCTTGCATATCGAGAATGTTAAGGTTATTGTATGTTCGGGCATGACCAGAATTTCCGCCATTGTCGTCATTTAAGGGGGCTCCAATAGCAACGATACTTCCGTTGGCACTTAGACTTACAGAACTGCCAGACCGATCATCCATAGCCTCCCCGTCGATGCTATTGTCTATTTGTGTCCAACTTCCTGATTGATATTGATATATCTTCACGCGCCCTGTTTCAGCGCCGGCCCCACCATTAAATGGAGCTCCTACGGCTACTATACTACCATTAGCACTTAAATCTAGGGAAGATCCAAATCTTTCGTTTATGGCCTCTCCGTCTATATCATCTCCTATTTGTGTCCAATTGCCTGACTGAAATTGCAATACACGTACATGCCCAGTACTATTATTATCACGAGCCCCAATAGCGACAATGGTTCCATCTGCGCTTAATTCTACGGAAGTTCCAAAGCGATCGTTTGTAGCTTCTCCATCAATGTCATCTCCTAGTTGAACCCAAACTTCTGACTGATTTTGATATACTCGTACGTGTCCGGCATCAGAATCGGTTCCGTCGTTAAAAGGTGCACCAATGGCGACAATCGTTCCATCTTGATTTATTGCTACGGAAAAGCCTGAATTGTCTTCCGCGGTTTCGCCATCTATATCTTCTCCTATTTGACCCCAATTTCCTGATTGATTGGAATACACACGTACATGTCCGAAATTCCCTCCCATACTACCTTCATTGTCGGGAGCACCGATGGCAACTGTAGTACCATCACCACTTAAAGCTACCGAAAACCCAGAATGATCACTAAAGGCTTCTCCAATAATTTCATCGCCTATTTGGGTCCAGTTTCCAGATTGATTTTCAAAAATACGAACCTGTCCAGACTCAAAACCACCACTCGTTTTATCTGGGGCTCCAATGGCGACGATGTTTCCATCATCACTTAGGCTAACAGAGAAGCCAGAACGATCGAGTGTTGCGCTTCCATTGATGTCTGCGCCTATTTGAGTCCAGGTTCCAGACTGGTTTTCAAAAACACGAACCTGTCCGGCTACATTTCCGCTATCGTCATTAAAAGGGGCTCCTATGGCGATGATATTTCCATCGGCACTTAGATCTACGGAAGTGGCCGACTGGTCATTTACGGCTTCACCATCAATATCATTCGCTAGCTGTGTCCATTGTCCGAAAGTAAAAAAGGGAACAAGAAGGACTAAAAGGGATATTTTTTTCATACTATTAGGTTTAAGAAGTTACTCATTTCAAAATGTTGATCTACTGATAGAATCAGCGTTTTACAAAAGTATTTGCCGTGATAACATTTATATGTCAATGCTGTAACAAAGGTTGTTACGGATGTAACATATATGATCTTGTGTGTAGCTTGAGTTGGGGTTTCGGCGGTTGTTATTGTGGTTTTGACCTGCGTTAAGGGTAGGAGTGGAAATACTTTTGGCTCTGCCAAAAGATTGAAGCGGATGACCTGACCGAATGAAATGAGGGAACGCCCAAAAAGGTAAAATTCTAAGAAAAAGTTTACGAATCGCGCTTTAAGAGTGTATTTAGCGCAAGTCCTGTGAGAATTAGAAAGATTCCGATCAAGCTCCAAACGGAGTATTTTTCATCAAAAGTTATAAGACCGAGAAGCATTGTAAAGATCACTTCAAGATATTTTAAAGGAGCGACGAGATTTGTTTGAGCCGATTGCAATGCTTTTGTCATAAATAACTGCCCTATATAACCAAAAAGGCCTAGACTGAGTAGAAATAACCACTCGATTCCAACAGGAGTTTTCCAATAATTAATAGCAAAAATACCGCTCACTATGGTTGCGATGACCATAAAGTAATTGACAATAACTACGGGATGATCTTGATTGGCAATTCTCCGAATAAGTATAAATACGAGTCCGCTAAAAAACGCTGACCCAAGTACGTAAAGCAATCCAAGTGTGTTCATTGTATTGTCAAATCCTTTCATGATCAAGACGCCACAGAAGGCGATAGAAATAAAGAGCCATTGTATGGGTTTGATTTTTTCTTTAAGGAATAAATAGGCGAGTATCATGGCAAAGATGGGTGCGATATAGCGCAATGAAACTGCCGAACCCATGGGGAGTTCTTTTAAGGCCGCAAAAAAAAGACCCATAGAAATAAGTCCAGCCAAGCCTCTAAGGATCATGAGTGTTTTTTTATTTCCTAATGGAGATATGTTATGACGTATCAAGAATCCTATAGAAAAGAACAAAGAACCGGCAGATCTAAAAAAGATTATCTGCGAGACATCAAATTTGCCCAAGTGTTTTACAAATACATTGAGAAATGTAAAAGCAAAAGCACTAAGAATCATGTATTGCAAAGATTTTTTTAGCATATGATCAACTGCAAATCAATATTGTTTACTTGTACTGCCCTTAGTGACTAGATAAAAATTTAAGGACTAGGAAATTGCTGTAAGTAATTTTTTGAAAGTGAGAATACAAAATTTATCGAGATCATCAGTACTGGTCTTCTCTTTGCTTGACAAGGATACAATGGGAACCATATATTTTTTTGAGTTTACCTTGGTTCTTTTATCTGTAAATAAAATTACGCCATCAACACTTCCGTCACTGATAGTTTTTAAATGTTCTTCTTCTTTTTGAGGACACTCAAAAGATTGAAAGATCATTGTTTTATACCCGTGCTCGATCGCAATTTTTTGAAATTTTGATAAAATGGTACTGTAATGCTTTATGTCAATTTGGGGTAAAATAATGGCGATGGTACTACTTTTTTTATTTCGCAATCCTGTGGCAAAGCTATTTGGGATATAATTGTGTTTTTCTGCAACGCATGTTATTTTCCGCTTCGTTTTATCACTAATATCTACTTTATCATTTAAAGCTTTAGATACCGTGGAAATAGAAAAACCAGTTAGATGTGAGAGTTCCTTTAAGTTGATCGCGTTCATTGTGGGAGTCATTTTTTCAAGTCAGAAATTATCTTTAGAGACATTTTTGTGAGCTCCATAATTTTTGCATAATCATACATGCCCTGAGCATCTTTTACAATTAATTTTGAACCCATACCCACACAGGTGACACCTGCGTTAAACCAGCTTTCAAGGCTTTCTTTTGTTGGTGACACACCACCAGTTGGCATGATACTGGTCCATTGACATGGGCCTTTAATTGCTTTTACGAACTCAGGTCCATAAATTCCACCAGGAAAAAGCTTTACAATTTCACATCCTAGTTCCTCCGCTCGTGCAATCTCGGATAAGGAACCACAACCTGGTGACCAAAGCACTTTTCTTCTGTTACAAACAAGGGCAATATCTTCCCTTAGTACTGGGGTTACAATGAAATTGGCTCCTAGAGCCATATATCTTGATGCGGCTGCTCCATCGGTTATAGAGCCAACCCCTAGAATCATTCCTGGTAAGTTTGAGATCGCGTACTTGTTTATTTCTTTAAAGACCTCTTCGGCAAAGTCGCCTCGAGCAGTAAACTCTAATAATCTTGCGCCGCTATTATATAGGGCGTCTAATAATTTTTTACAAGTAGAAATATCACTTTCATAAAACAATGGTACTAAACCCGTTTTATTCATACTGTTTGCAACTTGAATTCTTGAGTATTGTGCCATTGTAATGTAATTTATCTTGATACTTTGCCAGATTCGGCTCCGCTTAATAGTTTTTCGATTTCGCTAAGGGTAATTAAATTATAGTCACCCGAAATGGTATGTTTTAGACAGCAAGCTGCAACGGCTATGTTTAATGCTCTTTGTTTATCGTTGCTGTCGTTCAGTAATCCGTAGATCAGTCCACCCATAAAGGCATCACCACTTCCAACCCTGTCAACCACGGGTGTTACTTCCTTTACATCTGCGTTATACAAGGTTTTACTATCGTATAAAATACCTCCAATTCGTTGATGAGAAGCACTAACAGAATATCTTAATGTAGTAGCTGCGATTTGTAAGTTGGGGCATAATTTAAAAATCTGATCGTAGAGAATAGGTAATGAGGTTTCATTTTGATAGTTAGGGTTCACTTTGTCTTTTCCCAACATAAATAATGCAGTATCAATATCTCCTAAAATAACATTACTGTATTTTAGAAGTTCTGGCATTACTTGATTTGGCTCTTTGCCATATTGCCATAGTTTAGATCTATAATTTAAATCTGAAGAAATTGTAACGCCTAATTTATGTGCAACCTTAATAGCTTCTAGGCATTCTTCTGCAGCAGATTGTGAAATAGCGGGAGTGATTCCACTCCAATGAAACCAAGTAACACCTTTTAATACAGATTCCCAATCAATAGACCCCTTGGGTATAGTTGCCATAGAGCTATTGGCTCTATCATAAACGACATTACTGCCACGAGTTCCGGCGCCAGTTTCGAGGTAATAGATACCTAATCTATCTCCCCCGTAAATAACGTTTTTAGACTCTACATTAAATTTACGCATTTCCTTTAGCGCACAAGCTCCAATCTCGTTCTCCGGTAATCTGGTTATAAACTCGACAGGAATTCCGTAATTAGCTAAGGATACGGCTACATTAAATTCTCCACCACCATAAGTAGCAGCAAATGTTTTTGCTTGAGAAAACCGTAAATGACGCTCGGTTGAGAGTCTTAACATGATTTCACCAAATGTGACAACTTTACTCATTATTTAAATTTTGTTACTAAACTTCACTTTATAAAAAGCCAAATAGCTTTATTTCTTTTATCTCTCCTAAATTAAACTTTAAAAGGGATACGTTAAAATAAAACTACTTGGCTATTCAATTTAAATTCCTAGAGCTTGTCCGCCACCAATTTGAATGGTTTCAGCAGTTATAAAAGCTGCATCTTCACTGGCTAAGAATGAAACGACTGAAGCTACATCTTCGGGTTGACCTAATCGTCCTAACATTATATTGTTTGCCCATGATGCAAAAACCTCTGGTTTTGTCGCTTTAATTTGGGCATGAAATGGAGTGTCAATGGTTCCGGGAGAAACGGCATTTACTCTAATACCGTATTCAGCTAGATCTTTTGCTAATGCTCTTGTGATTGCATGAACACCAGCTTTAGAGGTTCCGTAGATTCCTGCTCCAGGACCTCCAGCAGTCCATGCTGCATTTGATGTGTAATTAATAATAGAGGGGTGTTCTCCTTTTTTGAGGAATGGAATTGCGGCTCTTGAAGCAAAAAAGACTGAATCAAGGTTTAGGGCCATTACATTTCTGTAAAACTCGGTCGTCATTTCTTCAAACCTAGATCGGCCACCTAAGCCACCGGCATTGTTGACGAGTAGATCAATCTTTCCATGTTTTTTACCCATTGCCATTATGTTGGATGTGACGGCTTCTTCGTTGGTTACATCAAATCCGTAATATTCGGCAGTAATTCCTTCTGCAGTAAGCTCTTCAATTCTTTTGGCTCCTGCTTCATTGTCAATACCATTTAAAATGACTGTATATCCGTCATTTCCTAATCTTTTTGCTACTGCAAATCCAATACCTCCAGTTGCTCCTGTGATTACTGCTATTTTTCCTTTTGCTTTACTCATAATTTTTTATCGTTAATTATTTTTTCTTAATTGTCTGTGCTTACTACTAATTTTACTTTTTTAATTAAAAAGAAAATAGATAGAACGGCTAGTACTACAGACACAGTAATAGCTATAAATGCCGGCGTGTATGACGATCCTTGATCTGTTATTACACCGATAAACCAGTTCATAATTATTGGTGAAAATGCCGCAATTGTACCAGCTAATCCAGCTAATGTACCTACCGATGGGCCTCTAAATAGATCACTTGATAATGTTTGAATGTTACCTATGGCAAATTGAAATCCGAAAAGCGCTAACCCAGCTAGATATATAAAAGTCATATAGTTAGAGTCGTTTACAAATAATATAATGGAAACAAAACCAATTATTATTAAGAGACTTCCTAAAACGATACTTGCTTTTCTACCCACATCTACGGAAGTACGCTTAATGATTGCTTCAGTAAATAATCCTCCTAATATTCCGCCAGAGGCAGCCAATAGATAAGAGATCCACATTGTATTTCCAATCTCTTCAATGCTCATTTCGAATTTATTATGCAAGTATATTGGCATCCAACCTGCAAAGAACCACCAAATAGGTTCTATAAAAAATCTGCATAGTAAAACTCCCCACGGTTGTTTATAACTTAATATTTTTCCGACACTTAAACTTTTGGCGCCTTCAATTTCAACATCATTGTTTTTTATTCTATCATTCAGCAATAAATTTCTTTCGTCATCAGTAATCCAAGGATGAGCTTGTGGTTTTGATTTATTTAAAACAAGCCAAGGAATAACCCAAAGCAATCCTAATGCTCCTAATATTATGTATGTAGACTTCCATCCAAATTGTGCGTATAAAAAGACAATAACAACAGGTGCGATTACATTTCCTATAGAAGCTCCCGCATTAAATATTCCTTGTGCTAACGCTCTTTGTTTAACGGGAAACCATTCTCCATTGCTTTTTACGGCGCCGGGCCATAGTCCCGCCTCACCGAGCCCAAGGAGCCCTCGAACTATTGATAAGGAAATTACTCCTCTTGCTAATGCGTGTAATGCAGCTGCTGCAGACCATAATATGATAGACACAACAAAGCCCAATCGGGTTCCTATTTGGTCATATAATCTACCTGACAAAAATTTACTTGCAGCATAGGTAATCATGAAGACATTAAGCATTAATGCATAATCAGAATTATCCATTCCTAGATCTTCACCCATTTGAGGCCATAGTAAAGCAAAGGCTGTCCTATCTATATAATTTATTACGGTAGTCTATATAATTTATTACGGTAGCAATAAAGATAAGCCCAATAATCCACCATCTTAATCCTTTTACTTTCATGTTTTTTTAGTTCTATTATCTCAAGGGTATGGTTAGTTTGAGTAAAGAAATTTATATTCTATACTAGTTGCTCAAACTGTTCATTTAACTAGAGCATGGATAAGATTTAGGTTTTTAGAAACCTAAAAGGATCCAAAACAATATTATAAGTCCCTCCAAAGTTTTAATTGATTTAGAAATAAAGCGTGCAATTTATTTCTAATGTTATGTTTAGGCTACATTTTCACATTGTAGCAGTATCTATATAGTTCTTTAAAATGTTCTTTCATTTTCTGCTTTGCCAGTTGTGGTTCTCCCGCTCTTACTGCCTCATAGATGTTTGTGTGTTCCTCAATCCCTAAAAAGGCCGTGGTGTCATCACATACATGATATTTCTGAAAATTTGTAATAATTTCTGGAGTAATCATCAGCATAAAAGTGTTCATACTACTATTACCAGAGGCTTTTGCGATCGCCAAATGAAATAATAGGTCCTCTTGAACAGCATCCTCACTATTACGCACTTTGTTTGAATACGCGTCGAGAGCATCTTTCATTTGTTTTAAATCTTCGTCTGTTCTTCGTAAGGCTGCTAACCGTACTGTTTTTAATTCTAACAGTATTCTCGTTTCCACAAGGGATTTAAAATCGGGATCTTCAAGGCGTAAAATATCCTCAATCATACCGTTCATGGCAATAACACCAATATCGGCAACAAAAGTTCCACTTTGTGGGATAGAGTTTAGCAATCCATAGAATTCAAGTTTTTGTATTGCCTCGCGAATTGTACTTCTAGTAACTCCAAATTTTTCAGAAAGCGTTCTTTCTGAAGGTAACTTATCTCCCGGCTCCAAATTTTTGTAATTAATTAAATCTCTGATTTTTATAATTACTCCTTTTTGAAGCGTGTGTTTTTCATTTACATTAAGGATGTCTAATTTCATAAACGTAATATTCAACAATTGGTTAACCAAATAGATTTTTTTAAAGTTAAATAATTCTTATAAAAATTAAGTAACATCTCAATTCTTTATGGCAACAATATCAAGACTTTCTTTTGATAAATTTTACTGGTCATTGCTAATAGACCAGTAAAACGTATAATAAAATTTAAAGAATACTCAAATCATGGTCAATAGTTCTTAGTTTCCTTTGTCAATTAGTATCCAGAATTTTGAGTAATCACTCCGTCGCTCGCCAGAATTTCTGAAATTGGAATTGGGAAAATATAATAGTTTGGATTAACTGTTTCGCCCATTTCCGCATCAACGGTTCCTGTTCTAACCAGATCAAACCATCTTTGCCCTTCAAAGGCCAGTTCTAGTCTTCTTTCTTGTTGTATGGCCTGTCTAACCAAAGCCTGTGTATTCAAGACTGTATGATCAAGAGCAGCTAAACCAGCTCTTGTTCGTATGGGGTCTAAAAGATCAAGTACCATCTCGGGAGAAGATCCATTTTCATTTAATGTTTCTGCATATAACAGAATCATATCTGCTAATCTTAGTTCTATCCAATCGTGATCGGGACCACCCGTTTGAGGATATTTTGGAGACTTTAACTCTGTCTCATCAATAGTTACCGCTCTTCTTAAATCTCCCGGGCTTGCATCAAAAGCAGCAATTAGATCTGGGTCTAATGGCTCTAATGCTTTTGTGTCCTGCCCGAAGAACCATTCCCAAAACTCTGAAAAACCGTATTCATCTGATATGGAGCTTGATACTTGTGTTGCAAAGATGATTTCTGAATTCAAATCAGTAACAAAAATATCAGCAAAGTTTTCTTGTAAGCTAATTCCTGCAGCGGCAGATCCATTTACAACAGCAGCTAACTGTGGTTCGGCACTGCTAAAATTACCCATATGCATAAATACTTTTCCTAATAAGCCCTGTGCGGCAAGCTTTGAAGCTCTACCATTGACACTTGTGGTACTCAAAGCACTTATTGCGGCTTGTAAATCAGGTATGATAATATTGTTATAAATATCTGCAGCGGGTTGTCTTGTTAGGTCGAAAGTTGGAATGTCATCTATATTTGGTGTAGTTAGAATAACACTAACATCACCAAATGCTTGTACTAGTTTAAAATAAGACAAAGCTCTTAAAAATTGCGCTTCACCTACTTGTGTAACATCTGATGAATTTTCAATTACGTTATTCGTACTTAATATAGACTTGTATAAGGCTGTATAGAGCGGACCAAAAAACTGGTCTTCCATAACCGTTAATTCACTATTAAATCTATCAAATGCAGGATATGGTTCTTCGTCCATTAATGCATTGTCTGCTCTAAAGTCGCCCATTATAGCCATTGGCGTAACAGCGCCAAGTTGGTAGTAATATGCAGCGTTCAAAACTCCTTCAAAATCTGTCAGAGAATCTGAACTAGCAATATTGGGCGGAAATTCATCCAAATCGGTACTACATGATAGTGTCAAAAACAATGATCCTAAAAATAATATATATACTTTTTTCATTTCTTTCTTAATTTAAAAATTAACATTAAAACCAAACGTAAAGCTTCTAACTATTGGACTTGCACCTACCTGCACTCCGTATGTAGTAGGTCCTAAGTAATCAGGATTTGTCGTTTCTATACCTTCTGGATTAAAAGACGTATAATCATCGCCCCATAAATAAAGCAAATTAGTAGCTGCAACATATAATCTAGCCGAATTAACGCCAACCTTATTAATCCATTCTGGTTTAATAGTATATCCTACAGTTAGGTTTCTCAATGCGACATAAGAGGCGTCTTGTATCTGCGCGTCAAGTTGATTTCTCGATTGTGTATAATGCTCTCCATTATGATCAGCAATGCCGTCGTTGTCTGCATCAAAGCTATCTCGTAATCTTCCACCAAATTCTGAATTGTAGTAAATTGGGTCAATATTAAAGACATCACCTCCTTGAGCTCCTTGTAATTGGAATGACATGTCAAAATCCTTATAGCTCATTGAACTATTTAATCCCCAATAAAAATCTGGTGTGTTTTGTCCGATTTTCACTAAATCTCCACCTTCAGCAACTGTTTTTGTTCGATCAATTACTCCATCACCGTTTTGATCTTTGACATAGTATTCTGAACTATTAATACCAATGGCTCTCGTAGGGTCGGTTATGTATTTATCTTCAACTTTTCCAATGGTTTCTAATCCCCACATTTCACCAATTTCTCCACCTACATAATTTCTGAAAACAGGACCTCTACCGCTCTGGCCGTAAATTACTTGAGGTAATTCATCTAAACCACCTAGGTCGGTAATTTCAGTTTTCACTGTGGATAAATTAGCGCTAACATCCCAGTTAAAATTTTTCTTGCGTAAAATAGCTGCAGATAATTCAAGTTCTAAACCAGAACTTCTAACATCACCCGAGTTAAGTCTTATGGAAGTGGTACCAAAAACTTCGGAAACACTCTGATTAATTAGGATATCTTCAATATCAGAAGTATAATAATCTACACCCAATCTAATACGATTGTCTAAAAATCCTAAATCAATACCATAGTTAGTTTCTGTATTGGTTTGCCAGGTTAAATCTGAATTAGCTACTTCTGAAGGAATCAAAAATCCAGTCCCAAATACAGTTGGTTGAGGGTTTAAAAGACTCAATGAACTATAAGCTCCTAAATCGGAAGTAGTTCCTAAAGACCCCATACTAAACCTTGGTTTTAATAAACTCAAGAATTTTAAGTTATAAAAAGATTCGTTGTGTACATTCCATCCTAAAGACAGTGCTGGGAATGTGTTATATCTATTATTAGCTCCGAAACGTGAATCACCGTCTCTTCTTACCGATGCCGACAGTAAATAACGGTCGTCATAAGCATAGTTAATTCTTCCGAAAACACTCCATCTTGAGATAGTTTCGTCTCTTTCTGTTACCGTGATGTCTTCAGGATCTAATAGGTTGTAATTTATAATGTCGCTAAATGGAACATTTGTACCATTTAAAGATGTGCCTTTAAAATAGATCTTTTGAAATTCTATTCCAGCTACCGCAGAAATATCATGTTTTCCTATTTCTTTGGCGTAATTTAATGTCGTTTCACTTAGTGTAGAGGTTTGTTTTACGTTTGTTTGGTCTAAGGCCGTTTGATTACTACGTGCTCTAGAATCAAATTCAAGTCCTCTCCAGAAATAGTCTTGAGTATCTTTAAGGTCACCCCCAAGAGCAGTTTTGATGTTTAACCCCTCTAAAATGTTGTATTGTAAATATGTATTAACATTAGCGAAATACGTTTTTTGGTATCGGTCTGTGTTATCAAGCTTTGTTGCCGGACCAGCATCTCCCGTTCCGCCAATACCATTGCCACTTCTTCCATAGTGCCAGTCTTGTGCAGTATCACCAGGCTGTAGTGTATAAATACTGTTGTTAAAAGGTGCATCACCTCCTCTATAACCATCGTCAAATGGGTCAAGCCCTAGGTCTTGTGCTTGTTGGTCTAGTTGTTGAACAAATGCAATAGACTCTGCTGTATGGTAAATAGGGCTAATATTATACGATCTCAAGAGATCTCTCTGGTCATGACCTATAATATCTCTATCGGCTGCAAACCCATTAAAGCTTAAACCTGTTTTAAATTTGTCTCCCAATTCGGCATCAACATTCAAACGCGCATTCAGTCTTTCATAGCCTTCAGTTCTTACAATACCTTCGGTGTTTTGGTAACCAATTGAAGCAAAGTAATTGGCATTTTCTGTTCCGCCACTATAGCTAAAGTCATGGCTGGTAGTATTCCCGTTTTGAAAAAGCCAATCTTCAACGGCCAAAACATCTGGTGCATTTTTATAAGCATTTATCTTATAATTTAAAAAGGCCGGATCCAATTCAGAAACATCATACGTGCCATTGGCTATACCAGATTCCAGTTTGTTAGCCCATTCCGAAGCAGTCATATTGATATTGTCTCTCAAATATCTACTTGAGGTGCTATAGTATGTACTATATGTAAAACTTGGAGTACCTTTCTTTCCTTTTTTGGTTGTAACCAAGATAACACCGTTCGCTCCTCTAGAACCATAAATTGCAGCCGAAGCGGCGTCTTTTAATACCTCTATGCTTTCAATATCGTTCGGATTAACAGTGGCTAGATTCCCTGAAATAGGGTACCCATCTACAACAATAAGTGGATTTGAATTACCATTAATAGATGATGCCGCTCTTACTTGAATTTTAGGATCAGCACCTGGTGAGCCATCTTGATTTTGAATCAAGACACCCGCTAATTTACCAGCTAATGCGTCGTCTACACGAGTTGCTTGAATAGATGCAATATCATCTCCTCCTACTTTAGAAACAGCACCCGTTAAGTGACTCTTTTTTCTAGTACCATACCCAACAACAACTACTTGATCTAAAGTGTTGGTGTCTTCCGCTAATTCAACAACAAGTGTTTTTTGATTTGTTATTGTGATTGATTGTGATATATATCCTAAATAGGAGAATTTTACCACATCGCCCGTTTTTACTTCAATTTGGTAATTTCCATCAAAATCTGTTGATGTACCGGTTGAGGTTCCTTCAATAACAATGTTTGCGCCGAGAATGGGCATTTGATCTGCAGCGGAAGCTACTTTACCCGTTAAAAGGTAGTTGTCCTGGGCTACCATCATAATACTGCTGAAAAGCATAATTACTGCGGTTAGCGTTGTTTTTACATTCATAAGTTAGCTGTTTAGATTATTACTTGGACTTTCAAATAATGATTACTTAAAACAACATTCAATGCATCAATAATAAATAGTTTTATTACTTTTACAATACATGTTTATTAAGTTATTACGTGTATTATTACTTCCCTCCAAGGAGTAATTATTTAAAAGGATGGGCGTGCACCCGTCCTTTTTTTATTTGTTACAATGTGGTTTACCAAATTGGTTAACCAGACTGGTTTACCAAATATATTAACTTTTTGTTAACTTCCAAACTTTATTGTAAATAAATAGTAGTTATTCCATAAAATCCTCACGAATCGGACTGAATACGTCGATTAAAACGCCAGATTTCTTACAAATCGCTCCGTGTAGAACATGTGGCGGTATATAAAAAGCATCGCCGCCCTTCATGATTTTAGTTTCATCACCAATAGTTAATTCAAATTCACCACTTACCACATAGGTGACTTGAGAATGATAATGTTCGTGCATAGGGCCTATTCCGCCTTCGTCAAAATGGACATTGACTAACATGATCTTGTCGTCGTAACCCATAATTTTACGTTTTACGCCTTCTCCCACTACTTCCCATGGGATCTCATCTCCTAATAAAAATTCTTTACTTGCTCCAAATGTTTTCATACTGATATATTATTTAAAAAGATAAGCACCAGTCCATTGATGCTCTATATTATTTATGGTTATTGTGTGTTTTGCATTTTCTGAGGCATCATTATTTGCCATAATAAAAGTTTTAACCTCGCCAGATAGATCTGTTATACGAATCGCCAGATAGTCTTTTGTATCGAGAATAATTTTTACTTCGGAAATATTACTTTTCGCATTTTCTGAGAATTCTGATACAGCGCTATAGTGACCGTGTGATTCAATGGTGGATACAAAGACAGTGTTTTTAGTATTTTTTCGTCTGAAAATAATAGACGCATCTCTTCTTAAATTGAAATCTGGATCGTTGGCGCCTATTCGTGTAAATATAAGGTCATCTGTTTTTTCAGTTGCTGAAGTAAGGGTATAAAAGTGCCCATTGTTCAACCAAGAAAGCTTTGTGTTTTCTTCGGAAGGGCTGCCTAGTCCTTCCAAATACAAATGCTGATAGCCGTTTTTAGTGCCAAGTGCTTCAAGACTTTTCGGACTTTTATACTCGAAATTTGTGTCCATCATTTGTCCCATAAAATAATAGGGGAGGTCGTATTGATTGGCTGTGTTTGAAGTCAGCCTCATAATATCTAGTACAAAGGGCTTTTCAAAGTTTTTATCTGAAATAATCGCCATAGTACGATGCATCTCAGTACCCGGGTAGGCTGTTGTATCTTTTGCACTTACAACTTGTATCTTGTCATTATTCGTTTTAAAAAGATATAAGGAGGGGCAATGCTTGCTTCCAATTTCATATTTTCCTTGAAAATGAGAGGCTTCATTTATAGTAACCGTATTATGCGCAATACTTTGTTTTGCCCATGTGGTATTTTCTTTTAAATAATTACCGCCGCCTTTCTGTTCAATGTTGACAAAACGAGCCATTCCATAATCTTGAATGATCTCGTCACCATTTTCATAAAGTGAAAAAGATAATTTGTCATAGTGGCCATGACTAAGGCCTTGTGCAGAATATTTAAATACCAGAGAAATAGCTTCCTCACCTTGTCTCAAAATACCAACACCTCCCTGTTTCCCATCAGAACCATCCATGAGATTTATAGATTCCTTTTTAAATGGTTTTGAAGCTCCGTTTTTAACTCCGAGCGCCACAGACAAGCCTGTGTCATCTAAAAGGACGCGACCTTGTTTTTCGGCAATACTTAAAAGTTGAGGATCGTTTCCGCCGTAATAGTAAGCAATATCAACTGCTGTTACTAACTCTCTAGAATAATACGACATTCCTTTTTGGGCGTCGTTCAACGGGAAAAATTCACCATCTGCATCAGTAAGGTTAAGCAATGTATGAACCGATTTGAGTAAAACACTATCCTTGTGTTCAAAAATTTTCAGTTCTGGCTTTACATTTTGCAGTCCTTCAGCAAAGATCAAAAATGGATACATAGCATAACGCTGATAGTAAGGACCTTCGGTATAATAGCCGTCTGGAGAAAAGGGTTCCTCAAGGTTTGCTAAAAACCCGGCTTTGCCATCTTCATTTTTTATAAACCCACCGTCATTATCTTTCGCATTGGCCGCTAGGCCATCGTTCTTTATGCCGTATAAAGCACGATCAATTAGAACTTCATCTTTCATAACCAATCCGATCATTCCCACGGCTGCATTTCCCCAAGTGCTATGGTTGTGCACACGGTTGTAAAATTGTGGATTTTCTATTGAGATATAATCGGCAAAGGGTCTAAATAGGTTAGTCTCTAATTTTTCGCGTTCTTCCGCAGTTAAAAAATTATAGACACAATCATATGCCTGACTTACATAAACCAACCAATTGGAATCGTTTAAGCATTGCCAAAATAGCTTTCCTCTTGCATACGATCTCGTTTGGGGATGAACAGGTAGGGTTTTGTACATCGACTCATATTGTAATAACATATCGCGAACATATACAGCGTATTTTTCATCGTCTAAGATTTGATAGAGTACGCCTGCTTTCTGTAGTATTAAGAAATTGCGTTTATGGCGTTCGTGGGTATAGCCCCCAGAGAAATCTTTAGGTAGTGGGGTGTCAATTCCTAACGCGATCTCTGCGTCTACTTCTTCCTTTACAGTTTGAAGGGCATTATCGAAAAGGGGAATGCTTCCCAATTTACTTTTGATCTTTTCAACCCCAGCTTGCGTTAATATAAGAGAAGGGTGTTCACTAGATGTGACTTCTAAATTACTAGTAAGGGAAGTTTCCTTTTGATCACATGAAATGGCAAAAAAAAAGAGTAGTGCTAAAATAGTTCCGGATTTCAACGTTTTTACGTTTTTCATTAAAGTTTTTTTGTAACAACACCAAGGTTTAAGCCATCTGTTGCTTTACCTGTTAAGTTTGAATTTGGCATTAAGAAAGGAGTGCCCTCATTGAATTCTGGCGCAAGATTCCATTCGTTTTCAACAGTATATTTTTGGTCGCCTGTGACTTCCATTTTATCTGTATCATAAAAATCGTTATTTAAGATAGTAACGATGGGTTCACCCACAACCAAGTGCGTTTTAAGTCCTTTGGTTTTGTTTAGAATGTTGTTCTGAATTTCAATCACTTGAACACCATATAATGAAATAGCGGCATTGTATTTATTTCGTTGATCAAAACCTACATTGTTAAAGGTACAATGATCCATTTCTAAAAAGGGTCCGAAGGTACTTTCATCTTTTCCGCCTCTGTGCAGACGTAAGGCGGCACCACCAATATCTTCAAAATGATTGTTTTTCATTATTACATATTCGGCATTGTAAATTCCAATATCATCTGTCTCTCGATCTAGTGCAATTACATGCCCACTTACCGTTTTAAAGTTAGAGTTTTTAATACTGATGGTATCTGCAAATGTATTTTTATAAACTCTAAAGACATCAAAAGAATGATTCACATCGAGATTTACGAAGTCACAATCATCAACAAAAAGCTTGTAATTTTTGTTCATAGAGTATTTACTTGTTGTTACAACAGAGTTACCAGTTCTGTCAGGACAAGCTTCGCCATCGAACCGGATACCTTCAAGAGAGAGACTTCCACCGTTTTGAATTTCGAAGAGCGATTTCTTTTCAAATACAATTGTTGGTTTTTCTTCGGAATTGGACACAAAACTTAATGCGTGTTTGACAGGAATTGATTTTGAAAGGGAATATGTTTCCGAAGGGGTTAATTCAATAATATCTCCAGCCGAAGATCCAACTACTGCGTCATAAAGGGTATTTAATCCGGCTTCAACTTTGATTGTTTTTCCAGAATTTAAGGTCGGTGATGCTAGATCTTTAGAATACCATGAAACCCCTGTTTGTTCTTTCGTAAGAATAGTATCTGGAAGTTTGGCTCCTACATTTGAGAGAGCATCCTCTGGCACAAGTAATCCAGCGTTGTTTTTAACGAGCGTTAATTTTTGTTTTTTAAAGCCAGTAGGTGCGATAGGAACAATATTTTCACTTAAGATATTATTGTTAAAGGCTATTCCGCTTATATCATCATATACTGTAAAAAGATTGTCTTTGCTTTCATTGTAAAAAATATTGCTTTCCATCAATGAATTTACTGGGGGCGCATTTCTTTCTGCATCGGCTCCAGCACAAAGTTGTATATGGTCGCAATTAATAAAAGTATTATTTTTTACCACGGCGTCTTTTGCCTGATCGTAGCGATTGATGGGTGAATTATAAATACCATTCATGATAACAAACGCACCTCTAAATCTATATCCGGTTAAGCCAATTGCATAATTATTAGTTACGGTTTGCTCACCATTAATAATACGAATTCCGCCAGTGCTAGGTTTATTGTTTCCTATAAAAATATTACCATCAACCAATGTTCTATTTCCATGTCGCATGGTTAAGGTTCCGGTACATTCGTAAAAAACGTTGTTTTTATACGTATTCTCACATGACTTGTTAGAGATAATTTCGTGCTCTCCATTACAACGGTCAAAATAATTCGATTCAACAAGGGTATTTGAATTGGTTCTTGAATAATGACTTGTGCCTATTCGTAGTGTTTCACCACCATTAGAGCCCAAGTTTTGACGTGGACCGAAATAATTATGGTCAATACGATTATGGTTTTCTTGACTTTCCTTGGTATTCAATTTGACAATCATGGTAACACCTCTATTCTTTTTTCCCGCCAAATGATTATGATCCACGCGATTGTTCTTACCATAAATAGCAACCCAAGTATCGGGTTCGTGACGTTCAGGGTTACTAAAGTTGTCAATAACACATTCAGTTAAGCGGCAATTATTTGAAAGGGTTTCATTATCTTTTTTGAAGGTAATAACTTCGTTTGTTGGGGTAAAACCGTTTTTAAAAACAAGTCCCTTAACTATTAGATGATTTCCAGCGATGCGCAGATTAGAAGAGCCTTCCAAAGTTACTTTGCCTTTATCTTCTACTGTTAAAGTAATAGGTTTTTCAGCGGTTCCATTAGCCTCAAAAAGAAGTTCGGTATCTTTCCACACGCCGTTTTTTAAGATAATTATATCTCCAGGAACTGCATTGGCAATGGCTTGATCAAATTCGACTATGCCTTTTACGTATATACCCTCTTTTGACTCGGTCTTACAGGAAACAAAGGTTAAAAAAAGGGATACAAAGAAAACAACAAAAGATTTTAAAGACATAGTCGACTGATATAAATGGTTAGGTTATGGTGATATTTTTATCAACTGGTTAACCAGATTGGTTTACCAAATATAGAAATATTAACCTATCATACAAATTTTAGCTACTATTCTTTTTTAATTCATGGCGCAAATCAACAGTGCTATTAAGTGTTATAATGTTGTAAAAGTGCATGTTAACAGTATTTATGAAAAGCTTGCAAAGAAATAATCAGGCTAGATGATTTTGTTTCAAATTTGCTGAAATTACAGTATAAAGTGGTTTTTTTGCCACGATCTATGTCAATATTCTTCATAAATAAAACACGCATCAACAGAATTATCATCGTAAATACTGTCACTGAAAGACCAAATCAAAAATTTAAAAAGCTATGGAAGATGTTACTGTTTATAGATAATCAAAACCACACCCGCAAGGTTGTAAAGACTGGTTACTACCTATAAGCAGTCTTTTTTATGCGGTAAACTCTTTAAAAACTAGGAGTACTCAGTATTCAAGTTGTCCAGCATCACTTTTGTCATTTCATCGAGCGAAAAGGAGTGCTTCCAACCCCAATCTTCTCGTGCAGCCGTATCATCAATGCTTTGAGGCCAAGAGTCGGCAATGGCTTGTCTAAAATCAGGTTCGTAGCTGATCTCAAATTCTGGAAGGTGTTTTTTAATGCTCGCTGTGATCTCTTCAGGATTAAAGCTCATTGCAGCCAGATTATAGGCGCTGCGAATTTTTATATTGGCAGCAGGGGTTTCCATAATGCTCACGGTTGCCTTGATGGCGTCATCCATAAACATCATTGGGAGAGTAGTTTCGGCATTTAAAAAGCAAACATATTTACCATGCTTTAATGCTTTG
Organism: Ulvibacter sp. 2305UL32-6; assembly: GCF_058148545.1. Classification (NCBI taxonomy): domain Bacteria; kingdom Pseudomonadati; phylum Bacteroidota; class Flavobacteriia; order Flavobacteriales; family Flavobacteriaceae; genus Ulvibacter; species Ulvibacter sp. 2305UL32-6. The sequence continues at coordinate 1,193,773 of NZ_JBYVKA010000001.1, read as the reverse complement.
TGGTAAATGTCTACAGCGTAATCTGTGGTTCCGCCACCGGGCAGAGTAGTATAGCTGATCAAGCCAGGATAGCGAATGCTTCGTACATCAACACCATATCTTTTGTGGTAATATTCACACCATCGTTCCCCCGTTTGTTTACTAATACCATAAACCGTTGAAGGCTCCATGATAGTACGTTGTGGGGTATTTGTTTTGGGTGTTGTTGGGCCAAAAACAGCAATACTTGATGGCCAGAATATTTTTTCAATTTTTCCGTCTCGTGCTAAATTAAGCACATTAAACAGCGATTCCATATTGAGGTTCCACGCACGCATAGGGAATTTTTCAGCTGTAGCCGAAAGCATGGCAGCCATTAGGTATACTTCGGAAATTTCATAACTAATAACCACATCTTGTACGGCATCAGAATCTGTTGCGTCCAAGATCTCGAACGGCCCAGATTCCATCATTTCGGCATTCCCTTCCTTAATGTCACTCGCAATTACTTTATGATTTCCATATTTCTTCCGAAGATATGCAGTTAATTCGGTTCCAATTTGCCCGGAAGCACCAATGATGAGTATTCTTTTTTTCATAAAAACGTAGCAAAAGTATGGTTATAGTGTGATTTCCCTAAAAAGGGACGTAAATATAGACATATTTCTAACCAATTCTTTGTGTTGCAACCGTTGCAGTTCAAGAATTCCATTTATATTTGTGACGTTTAAACAAAATGATGAAGAACACCCTGTGTTTCAAAATATTAGCTTGTATTTTTCTCTTCGGAAGTGTCTCCTGTCAAGATGCTTCGGAAATTTCCGAAGTAATTAAAGACGAGCCCGTCGATAATAGCATGCATTTTGGACTAGAAGGTGCTGCATTACCAAAGCTTTCAGAAGAAGTAAAGCTACAAATAACACAGTGGCCCATTTTTGAAGATTATATTTTTGAGGCAACAACCATGGGAGGAAAAACGGTTGAACAATTACGCACAAAAACCGAACGTCTTTTACCACAAGCCGATTCTCTTTCAAAACAACTTCCAGATACATTAAAAACGACACTAATATCATCTCGATTATTAGTGGTTGATACTCGACTGAAATTACTTCATCAAAAAGTACATAGAAATCGATTAGATTCATTGGCTGTGGCCTTGGATATAAACGAACTTAGAATGGCAGTGACAAACTTCGTTAATCAACTAAACGAAAAATTACAGAAAGACAATATAGACTTTCAACGTAAGGACGATGAAAAGAAGGAAATTGAAAAACAAAAACGTTTTTTGGATTCTGTCTATCGCGCCGAATTACAAGACAAAAGTCTAAAATGATGTAACAATAAGTACAAACGAGCGACTCATAACGCTAAAAGCAAAACTAAAAACCCGATGAAAAAACAAATTTTAAGATCCGCACTCGCAATTGCTGCCTTAGCCGTTGTGGTAAGTGCTTGCAAGGAGAAGGACGGAAAGATGGTGAAAGCCGATGATGTTGAAAGAGGAATTCTTCTTTCAAATATGGACACTACTGTGAGTCCGAAAGCTGATTTCTACAACTATGTTAATGGAAGTTGGATGAAAAATACGACAATTCCTGAAGATCGCTCAACCTGGGGCGGATTTAGCATGTTGCGTAAATCTACAGACGCGAATGTTCTTGACATCATTGACAGAGCAGAAAAAAGCGGAAAGTACAGTGCTGGAACAGATCAGGCAAAGGCCTTGGCAATTTTCAACACCAAGTTAGATACAGCAGCTCGAAATGCTGCAGGATTAAAACCATTACAACCCGCACTTGATGATATTGCAGCGATAAATACACTTGAAGATCTTCAAACGGTATTAGCTAAAAACCCTGCGGTTTCCTCACCGTTTTTCGGTCTTGGCGCCTCTGCAGACTTGAATGATAGTTCAATGAATGCGGCCTATATTTTTAACTCAGGTCTTGGCCTTCCAGATCGTGATTTCTACCTTGAGCAAGATCCTAAATCAAAAGAAATTCGCGAGCGCTATGTAGCGCACATTACGCTAATGCTGCAAAAATTAGGTGATGATGAAGCAACTGCGATGGCTTCTGCTAAAAAGATTCTAGCGATGGAAACAGCCTTGGCTGAACCTCGTTTAGATAAGGTGCAGAGTCGTGATATGCGTAACTTCAACAATCCAATGTCTGTTGCCGATATTCAAAAAATGATGCCTTCAATTGATATTAAGAAATTGATGGCCGACATGGGAATTAAAAAGCAAGTGGACACTTTGATAGTAACACAACCAACCTATATGAAAGCGTTGAATGCTATGTTAACAAATTCGTCTATTGAAGATATTAAGACCTTAGTTCGCTGGGATACTTTTAACAGCGCAGCAGGGCAATTAACTACAGATATCGAGACAGCAGATTGGAAATTTTACAGCCAGTATTTACGTGGTGATAAAGAGCAACGTCCTGCTGAAGAACGTGCATTAGCAACAGTAAACAACACTGTGGGTGAAGCGCTTGGTCAATTATATGTTGACGAGATGTTTCCTCCAGAAGCGAAAGCTAAAGCCGAAAAAATGATCGCAGATGTGATCGCAGCTTTCCAAAGCCGTATCCAGAATTTAGATTGGATGAGTGCCGAAACCAAAGATAAAGCAGTTGAAAAACTCGATAAATTTACGGTTAAGATCGGGTATCCAGATAAATGGGAAGACTATTCTAACATGGAAGTTAGTGCTGAAAATTCGTATTTCGAGAATATGGCTGCAGTGAATAAATGGGCTAGTGATAAGAATTTAGAAGAAATTGGTGAGCCGGTTGACCGAACCAAATGGGGAATGTCTCCTCAAACAGTAAATGCGTATTTCAATCCACAAAACAACGAGATCGTTTTCCCAGCGGCTATCCTACAACCGCCTTTCTATGATTACAAGGCAGATGATGCTGTTAATTATGGTGGTATTGGTGCTGTAATTGGTCACGAGATCTCACACGCCTTTGATGATAGCGGTGCGCGTTTTGACGGTGACGGAAACTTAGTGAACTGGTGGACGCCAGAAGATCTTGAGCAATTTACTGCACGTGGTAACGCTTTGGCAGAACAGTATGACCAAGTTGAAGTTATGGACAGTGTGTTTATCAACGGGAAATTTACGCTAGGAGAAAATATTGGTGACCTTGGTGGTTTATTAGGTGCCTTTGATGGACTCCAAAATCACTACAAAGAAACTGGTCGTCCAGAAGCTATTGATGGCTTTACGCCAGAGCAACGTTTCTTTATGTCTTGGGCTACCGTATGGCGTACACTTACACGTGATGATGCTTTACGTACTCAAATCAAAACAGATCCACACTCACCAGGAATGTACAGAGCAACAGAGCCTTTAAAAAACATTGATGCTTTTTATGAGGCATTTGATATTAAAGAAGGAGATCCTATGTATGTAGCGCCAGAAGATCGCGTTCGTATTTGGTAATCTTTTCTGAATAGAATAACAAAAAGGAGCTCAATCGAGCTCCTTTTTTTATATGTCATATTTAAACTGATAGTCTAGAATAGTCTCAATATGTACGCCGTGAACTTCCTTAAAGGTCTCGTCTGTTGTGGTTTCTGAAAATTGTGGCGGTTCTAAACCTAGCTCTAAAGCCTTTGCGTGATAATAGTCTTTTTTTATAGGATGATTGGGATGAACGGCATTGAAAACATGACCGAAAGCATCTTGCTTAATTATTTCTGAAAGAATCCGAATACAATCACCCCGTTGAATTAAATTCACGGGCGATAAGCCACCGCTCAGATCTTTACGGCCTGCAAGATAACGAACAGGTTGTCTGCTTCCGCCAATCAATCCGCCAAAACGAACGACCGCCGTTTGAATACCTGTTGCATTTTGAAACAGTTGTTCCACTTGAAAAAGTTGTTTCCCAGCCCCAGTATCGGGTTGCGGGATATCTTTTTCAGTTGCTCTTCCTTGATCATCTGCATATACTGAGGTACTGCTAACAAGAATTACTTTAGGGATTTGGTATTGTTGGAGTGCAGTTAAAAAATGCGACATTTTAAGTACATAATCTGCTCCCGTATTGCGCCGTAGCCCTGGCGGAATCATAATAACGAGTACGTCTACATCTTTCAGAAGCGCTCCTGTTACACCTTCAAGTCCTTTTTCGCCTGTTTGAAACGGGTAAGCATCAATACCAGCCTGTTGTAATTTTCCTGCCTTTTCGGGCGTTGTAACCGAACCTTTTACCGTATGCCCGAGAAATGATAAATGTTGGGCTAATGGAAGTCCTAGCCAGCCCAGCCCAGCGATTGCAATAACCTTACTCATTGATAAGCGTTGTTAATGTGATGCTATCTTTCTTTTTCTTCGGAAGCGCATCGATATCAATTGTACGATAAACCACAATGGCGTCTGTGTTGACAAAAGGTTTAGGCATTGTATTTTTAGGACGCTTATTGATACTAAACTGCGAATGTTTCAGTAGATCATAAGCATATTCAGATACCTTAAAAGAAACTTTTGTGTCTTTTGGAACAGTGTATCGCACTTCTAAGGAATCATCATGGGCAACAAAATAGCGCAGGAGTACATCGTTCTTTCGGTTATAAAATCGATTGTTTGCGGTGTCTTGCGAAACCATTTTTCCGTTAAAGACAAAATTTGAAAAAGGCAGGTCTTTGTCGGCATACAAATCTATTTCATGCACGTCACGACGCGGTAATATCGTAAAGACGGTGTGCCTTTCATTATTTATAATCGTGTCGTTTTCAAGGCGCACATCAAAGGGCGCAATGGTTTTTTTAGGTGCTTCTGCAGCAAAACTATATCCTGTGCTGTATTTACTTCCAGCGGCATTCGCAACGTAATCCTTAGCAGGTTTAGGATCGTCACCCAAATATCCTTTGGTCCAGTCATCTAAAATGTCATCATAAGTAACCCAATATTGCGATCCTTCATCGGCATTTTGATAATAGATCAAACTGTTTGGCTTCTGACGAGTTTCTGAAAAATCACTTCGGAAATGTGCTGTAATAAAGAAAGCAAGCGCAAATAGGAAACATGTGATCGATAAAATGTTTTTCCAGCGATAGCTTCCGAAGACAGGCAGCAACAATCCAAAAGTTAGTACCGTAAATACACAGCTAATAACCAGCATCTTTAATCCGAGTCCTACGGGAAAAAACTGAATAAGAGGTGCAAATAAGAATAGTGCTGGAGCGCCAAGGAGAGTTAGTATGATCAAGCTTGGATTTTTCTGCCGAATAAGTATAAACAAAGATATAAGTCCGAAATATACAGGAATGATCCAAAACGCCGCACCTTCTAAATAGATGGCAACTGCTGCGTTGATTATGATCCACAAAGTAAGTGGGGCAATAAAGAAACTGGCGACATTGTTTTTTGACTTAAACTTTCTGTATACTTTGAAGGTAATTGCCAAACAAAGCATAACAAAAAAGGCGATGTACCAATGGCCATTATAAGTGAATCCGTGCTGTATTTCGGTATATTGAGGATAAAGCCATTTTAGAATACTCCAGCTAAAGTATCCTATAACACCACAAATAAGCAAGGCAGTTAATATGGCAAGAAAACCTTTTCCAATTGCGGCGCCGTTGATTTGTCCTTTTTTAATTCCGAAGAAAATCAAAACAATAAATAAAGTGATAGCGATCAATAACATAGGTATGATCCAAGAAAATGGATAGGTGATCATTTTAATCAAAGGCGCATTTACATACACGTAATCTTCTTCAGCTTTTAAATTGGAAAGGTCTGCATCACTAAAATAGTGCAGCAATGGCAAGAGGTAGCTACCTTGATGTTGTAGTGTATTTCGGTCAAGATTCTCATAATTATCGTTTGCTGTATGGTAATCGAAGTGATCGTCTATAAAGGCGAAGAAAAAACTCTCTATATCTCCGTCTTCTCTAAAAACAGTAGAATCGGTATCATTTGGAAGCATTTTATAGACACTATACATCAATGAAGAAGCCACGGGATATTCGGGATTTGCAGCTACAAATGCTTTTACAAGATTTGCATTCCCTCCGTTGGTCTCTAAGATCATATTGCTAGGGCCACCGCTACCGCGGGCCTCAAAGTTAAGGACAAGACCTATGTTTTTCGCCAATGGATGTTCATTGACAAAAAGTTGCGCTCCATCGAGCCCAATTTCTTCCGCATCACTAAAAAGTACAATGATATCGTTTTTTGGTGTTTTACCGCTTGCTTTGTAGGCACGAAGACTTTCCAAAATAGTAACTACGCCACTTCCGGCATCACTAGCGCCAAAAGAGGGCACTTTTGCGCTGTCGTAATGTGAAAGTAGAAGAAGTGCCTTGCCAGAACCCGAACCTTTTAATACGCCAACAATGTTTTCAGGCTTATCGAGACCACCCCAACTTTCATTCAATACAAATCCTTCTTGTATCGAGGTTGTAAGTCCTAAGGCTTCGAGTTGAGTAACCAAGTAATTACGCACCTCTGTATGTGCTTCGCTGCCGTGAAAATGGGGCTCTTTCGAAATTTCTTTAAGAGGAATAAGGGCTCGTTCTGTTGAAAATTCTGTGTCAGGTACAGATGCCGACGCACCTTTTTGTGGCATTAAACTATAAAAGCTGTAATACGTTAAGCCTAATACGAGGAGGAGGGAAATGATTCCGGCAATTCTATTCATGTTATGTTTGGTTTGGTTTTTTAAAAGTACGGAGTTTTGGGCAATTGTTATACTTGTTGATAAAATTAGCCTTTTTGAATCTTGATTTTCACTATCTTTAAGAAGACTAAAAGCGTAGAAACATGGGAATTAAGAGTTTTATGGGCAAACGAGCCAAGGAAAGCAAAGGGGGTTCAGAGCAGATCACGGTTGCAGATTATATGAGTAGAAATTTGATCACTTTTAAGCCCGATCAATCGGTGTTAGAGGTAATGGAAATACTCATTAAACAGAAAATTTCTGGAGGACCCGTAGTGAATGAAAAACATGAGCTGGTTGGTATTATTTCTGAAGGCGATTGTATGAAACAAATTAGCGAAAGTAGGTATTACAATCACCCGATGGAAGACGTGAAGGTAGAGCAGCACATGGCTAAAAATGTTGATACCATTGATGGAAATATGAATGTTTTTGATGCCGCAAGTAAGTTTTTAGAATCAAAACATCGCAGATTTCCTATTGTTGAAAATGGTAAGCTTGTAGGGCAGATCAGCCAGAAAGATGTATTAAAAGCAGCTCTTCAGCTTAAAGGACAAACGTGGAAGTAGTTCTATGCTTAATTATTTATGATGTGTCTCTTTTTGAACATGGTGAGAAAGCACACCATTATTTTAGAACCTATCGTTTATACTGAAAAATAGAAGTTTTAAATCGATCCCTCCCGCTTTACTAATAAAAACCAGTTATTTTCTAGAGGAAGATAGCCTTGGTCATAAACGTAATTGTAGACCGCACCAGCCTTGGTTGTATACTGACTTGTATAAAACTGAAAACTAAAACCTTCACGTTGTAATCGCTCTTTGGTCACTTTAGTTTTGTCTTTGGCATTCAGCTTTTCTAGAATTCGGTAATTCTTGCGTAAGCGATTGTTGATATTACGCACTAAATTCTTAGAATCTTTGTTGAGAGTGTTATTATGCTCATTCCGACAGGCATCACTGCAGAATTTTTTATCGGCTCGGCCAATAATTTTTTCTCCGCATTGTGGGCATAATTTTTCCATGGTCAATAGTCAGTGATATGACCCCAATTTTCACCAGATTTGATACGATATAGTTGCATTTCTGAAATGCCAAACTGTTTGGCTATTAGACGCATACGCGTTTTTCGATTCGGGTCAAATATTTTTCTCTTTATAAGGCGGACACGCCCTGGCGACAATTTTGAATATTTCGGATTTTGACGTGCTTTTTTCTTTGACTCGATCACTCGAGGGTTTAGCATGTTATGTGCAGAAAGCCCTTTGCGATCTACATACATCAGATTGTCTGCCTTATTGTTCTTTTTATCATAATCTTTATGCACTACAAATGGCTTAATTTCTTCTTCCAAAAAAGCTTCGGCCACCACACGATGTACATACGTCATAGCCGCTCTACCCTTTTTAAGGGCAACAGGAAAAACAAAATAACCGCCAAGGTCATAAGGATTAAGCAGTTGACCTTCAGGGTCTTTATTAAAAACTATAATTCGGCCGTAATTCGATACCTTAAAGGCCGCGTTGTCGCGCCAAATAGGTTTTGAAAGTGTTTTCCACACTTCACCTCTTAAATTAATTATCATCAACTGGGGAGTTTGATGTAAATATAAAAAAAAATATCAATTCGCTTCGGAAGATTGCTTTGTAGGAATTTTAAAACGATAAATAGCTTCAAATTTAAAGAAGGCACCGCTGCTCACATCGGGATTGATTTGTCTGCGATCATCACCGAAATTAAATGCAGAAATACGAAGGTCTACTTTTTCGGAACGTTCATATAACTCAAATTGATTGGTGGCATACCCAATTTTGGCGCGTAAAAGAACACTGTTATCTAGAAGTCCGTATTGATAATAACCTGCAAATTCTAAGGCTCCGTAGTCAACATAAACCGCTGGGGCTGAAGCAGTTTTTAGGTTAAAGCTGCGCCCAATTCCGAAGTAATCAAAACCTACAGCCATCTTGTCAAATTTATAATTTACATCGACCGCAACGGGAAGGGAAACGTCCATTTCAAAGCGCTTATTCGGACTCATATAATAAAACCCAGCGATGGGTGTAGTAAAAAGGCCAAAGGCTTGCCCCATTGCATACCAACCAAAGCGATAGGTAAGATTCTCCTTCTTCTGATATTTAAAGAGCGCTACACCACCCATAAAAAAATCATCACCAGAGACATCTTGATAATCTGACGCCAATTTCGGCAGTACCACAAAGGTGCCGCTCCATTTTTCGTTAAAGGTAGTTACAAGTCCAAGTTTTAGAATAGTTGTATAAACATTCCTTGGATTGGTAAGCTCTGGATAAAGAGCCGCGGGATCTGGTGAATCTATTTCAGGCAGAAAGGTCACATTATTTCGGCTAAATAAAACACCAGTTACTAAAGCATTATCATCATTTAACACTACCGGAAAGGTAAGGTCAATGTCTAAAGACTTGGTTTGAGTCTCGTCTGGATATCCATCAAATTCATTTGTAAATGTTTGTCCGTAGCCAACTTTTAAAAGGTCGACATAATTTTGACTCAGCCCAAACAAGGGTAGAAACAAAAGGAAGAGCAGATATTTTTTCAATCGTATAGGGTTTGGTTGTAGCTAAAGATACATAAAATGAACTATGCGCTAATAATTTATGTTGGTGTTAAGCGTTTCTATTAATAGTATATATTTGCAAAAAAAAATTAAAACATGAAATTATCTAAAATCCTACTTATCTTATTTGTAAGCGTATCTGTTCTTAGTTGTAAAAAAGACGATGATAGTAAAACAAATTACACCTTAAACAATGCTAATCTTGCAGGTGATTATGACATCACATACCTAAAAGCTGATGTTGATCAAGTTGTAGAAATTAACGGAGTTCCTGTTACTTCAACAATTAGAGCCGTTGGTTCTGTATTTCAGGCAACTGTAAGTTTTACCGAAAATGGAACCTATACTGCTAGTGGAAACTATTTATTAACTACAACAGTTACCGCTGGTGGAAATTCTGAAACTGATGAGGAGATCATTACACTTGATGACAGTGGCACTTATTCAGTAGATGCAAACAGCGAAACTATTTCGCTAAGTGGCGCTACCGATATTGGTGATGGGACATACGAAGTAACTTTGTTCAATGAAGATGAAATTCGTTTTGTTTTAGAAGACTCTTATTCAGATACAGACGGAAACACAACAGACATTAGAAGCGAATATCGTTTCAGAAGAAAATAATTAAACCTATTTTATTCAATCTAGAAGCCACTTTTTAAGTGGCTTTTTTTGTTAATTTTTCTTCGGAAGCAGCTCCCGTCTTTTTGGAACGGTTTTTTTAGACAAAATTCCTTAAATTCGCAGCCTTAAAGCGAGCGAAAACGGAATGTGATCGCTTCAGCAATAGCAACTTAAAATAAGCCTTCTTTTGAAGGAAACAGCCATGAGCAAAGCATTTAAAGAATACAAAGGATTAGATCTTCCCAAATTGGGCGAAGACGTACTCGATTTTTGGAAACGTGAAAACATTTTCGAGCAGAGTATTGCCATTCGCGAAGGAGCAACACCTTTTGTGTTTTTTGAAGGACCACCATCGGCAAACGGACTGCCCGGAATTCACCACGTAATGGCACGTGCTATCAAAGATATTTTTTGTCGCTATAAAACTCAAAAGGGTTTTAAAGTAGACCGAAAAGCGGGATGGGATACCCACGGGCTACCTATTGAATTAGGGGTTGAAAAAGAATTAGGAATCACCAAAGAAGATATTGGGAAGAAAATTTCCGTAGAAGATTATAACGCTGCCTGCCGAAAAGCCGTAATGCGTTATACCGATGTGTGGAACAAAGTTACCGAAAGCTACGGCTATTGGGTTGATATGGAAGATCCATATATCACCTACAAACCCAAATATATGGAGACGGTTTGGTGGTTGCTTAAAGAGATCTACAATAAAGATCTACTTTATAAAGGGTATACAATTCAGCCGTACTCGCCCAAAGCGGGAACAGGTTTAAGTTCACATGAATTAAATCAACCAGGAACCTATCAAGATGTAACCGACACCACGGTGGTTGCACAGTTTAAAGCCGTTGCGCATAGCCTGCCAGACGTACTTGCTGAGGTGTCAAATGATATTTATTTCTTGGCTTGGACTACCACACCTTGGACCTTACCTAGTAATACGGCCTTAACCGTTGGACCAAAGATCGATTATGTAGTGGTTAAAACCTTTAATCAATATACTTTTTTACCTGTCAATGTAGTGTTGGCTAAAAGTTTGGTTGGAAAACAGTTTAGTGGAAAATTTGAGGAAACTGAAAATGAAAAAGCTTTAGACGGTTACACTCAAGGCGATAAAAAAATACCTTTCTATATCGCAGCCGAATGTAAAGGTTCCGACTTATTGGAAATAAAATATGAACAGCTACTTCCTTATGCAACACCAAATGCGGGCTCGGAAAATGCTTTTAGAGTCATTGCAGGTGATTTTGTCACCACCGAAGACGGTACAGGAATCGTTCATACCGCTCCTACTTTTGGAGCCGATGATGCCTTGGTTGCAAAACAGGCTGTACCTGAAGTGCCGCCCATGCTCGTTAAAGATGAAAATGACAACCTAGTGCCGTTGGTTGACCTGCAAGGGAAATTTCGTCCCGAAATGGGCGAATATGCTGGAAAGTATGTAAAGAACGAGTATTATAATGACGGCGAGGCTCCAGAAAAAAGCGTCGATGTAGAGTTGGCAATTCAGTTAAAAACAGAAAACAAAGCCTTTAAGGTTGAAAAATACGTACACAGTTATCCAAATTGCTGGAGAACCGATAAGCCTATTTTGTACTATCCATTAGATTCTTGGTTTATTAAAGTGACCAACTTTAGAGATCGTATGTTCGAACTCAATGAGACGATCAACTGGAAGCCTAAGGCAACGGGTGAGGGTCGCTTCGGAAATTGGCTTGCCAATGCGAACGATTGGAATTTGTCACGATCGCGTTATTGGGGAATTCCACTTCCGTTGTGGCGTTCTGAAGATGGTAAAGAGGAAATGATCATTGGTTCGATCGCCGAATTAAAAGAAGAAATGGCCAAGTCGGTTGCTGCGGGTCATATGACCCAAGCACTTTTTGAAGACTTTATTGTCGAAGATTTTTCCGAAGAAAATTATAACAAAGTTGATCTTCACAAAAATATTGTAGATGAGATCATCTTGGTTTCTGAAAGCGGAAGACCGATGAAACGTGAAGCCGATCTTATTGATGTTTGGTTTGATAGCGGAAGTATGCCGTACGCACAATGGCATTATCCTTTTGAAAATAAAGAGAAAGTAGAAAAAACATGGCGTAAAGCCGATTTTATAGCCGAAGGTGTTGATCAAACACGTGGTTGGTTCTATACCTTGCACGCTATTGCTACCATGATCTTTGATGATGTGGCGTATAAAAATGTAGTGTCAAACGGACTCGTTTTAGACAAAAACGGACAAAAAATGTCAAAGCGTTTAGGCAACGCTGTTGATCCGTTTTCTACCTTAGATATGTACGGTCCTGATGCAACACGTTGGTATATGATAAGCAACGCCAACCCTTGGGATAACCTAAAATTTGACTCAGACGGAATCGCGGAGGTGCGTAATAAGTTCTTCGGAACCCTTTACAACACCTATAGTTTTTTCAGTTTATATGCTAATTTAGACAACTTCAGTTATGCTGAAGCAGATATTCCGTTGGAAAAGCGCCCAGAAATTGATCGCTGGATCCTTTCAGAATTACATACGCTCATTCAGCGTGTTGATGAAGCTTTTAATGATTATGAACCTACCAAAGCGGCGCGTGCAATTAGTAATTTTGTACAAGAAAATTTAAGTAACTGGTATGTGCGTCTTTGCCGAAGACGCTTTTGGAAAGGTAGCTATGCTGAAGATAAGATCTCAGCCTACCAGACGTTGTATACCTGTTTGTTAACAGTTGCAAAATTAGGTGCACCAATTGCACCGTTCTTTATGGATCGCTTGTATAAGGATCTTACGGCTGCAACCGAAGAGGGAGGAAAGCTCTCTGTACATTTAAGTGATTTTCCAGTGGCAGATGAGCGCTTTATCAATAGTAGCTTGGAACGCAAAATGCAAAAGGCACAAACAATTTCAAGTTTGGTGTTATCCTTACGTCAAAAAGAAAAAATCAAGGTTCGTCAACCCCTGCAGAAGATCATGATTCCTGTTTTAGATGATGTTTCCCGCAAGGAAATCGAAGCTGTGTCTGAATTGATCAAGAGCGAGGTGAATGTAAAAGAGGTTGAACTCATAGACGAAGGTTCAGGTATTTTGGTAAAACAAATAAAACCAGACTTTAAAAAATTAGGGCCACGTTTTGGTTCAAACATGAAATCGGTAGCGGCTGCCATACAGGGATTTGGACAAGAAGAGATCGCTGTATTAGAAAAAGATGGGGAAATATCGCTTCTCATTAATGAAAAAAATACTACATTGACCCTTGACGACGTTATTATTAACTCACAAGATATTGAAGGTTGGCTTGTGGCAAATGCAAACGGAATTACCGTGGCACTTGATGTAACTATCACAGAACCCCTAAAAAATGAAGGGATTGCTCGTGAGTTGGTCAACAGAATTCAAAACCTTCGCAAAGACAGTGGATTTGAAGTAACAGACCGTATTGAGGTACAGATTGAGAACAATGCCGCATTAGAGCATGCTGTTAACGCAAATCTGGAGTATATAAAACAAGAGACACTAACTGACAAATTGCAATTTGAGTCGGAAGTAAAGAACGGTACGGAAATTGCCTTTGATGAGATAACGACCAAATTGAGTATTAATAAATAAAAAATTATGGCAAACGAAATAAAAAATAGATATAGCGATGCGCAATTAGAAGAGTTTAGAGTAATTATTCTGGACAAAATGCAAAAGGCCAAAGAACAACTTGAGCTTATTGAAAGTGCATATCGAAATGATACCAATAATGGTACAGATGATACATCGCCTACGTTTAAAGCCTTTGATGAAGGAAGTGAAGTAATGAGTAAAGAAACATCCTCTCAGTTGGCAATTCGTCAAGAGAAGTTTATTCGGGATCTTAAAAATGCGCTTATTCGTATTGAAAATAAAACGTACGGAGTATGTAGAGTTACTGGAAAATTGATCAATCCAGAACGCTTAAAACTTGTGCCGCATGCAACGCTCAGTATTGAGGCGAAGAATATGCAAAAATAAGTCTGAATATTTATTTCAAATCATACAAAAAACCCTCCTTCGTGTGGGTTTTTTATGTTTAAACCATTTTCTAGTGCGATACCTTTTTATACTTTTTGTGGTTTTTATTTCTTCGGAAGCGATCTGTCAAAAGACGCTACAGAAAACGTATGACGCCGCAGCGCTTTCCTCCTTAGTTTTAAAGGCGGACGGGGTTCACGCCATTGCGATCTCTTCCGAAGCAAGAGAAAATATTTTGATCACCACCATAATTCATGGAGAAACCTATGAGAATGTAGTGTTAGATATTGTTCAAACCCAAAATACTTTGATTATCACACCCGGACTCACTCCTTTTTTTGTGCCGGAGAACGATAAGCTTGCCGCACACAAGGTTTTAGCCATTGAAATGACCATTGTTATGCCCGAAGATTTTGAAGTTATTATAGCTTCAAATATGGCCCAAGTTAAGGGAAAAGGAAAATTTAAAACCTTTAACGCTTCTTTAGAACGAGGTAATTGCAGGCTCTCACAGTTTTTAGGTAATGCTAAGTTGTTGTCTAAAAGTGGATCTATTACGGTAGAAACAGTGGGTGATGTAAGAACAAGAAAGGCGGTTTCTAAACAGGGGAAAGTGTTTGATAGCTTGCCAAAAGGAGGAAGTTTTTCTATAGTCGCCGAAACAATATCGGGTGATATTACGCTAGAGCAAACCAAATAATATCATTATTTTTGCCAGGTCTTAGAGATGAGGAAAGATTTTTAAACGATTATAGACTAGGGCCCTATTATATAAAAAATGAACTTGAAAAAAGCTACGTTTCTGATCATTATAGTCTTGTTGATCGATCAGGTATCTAAAATTTATATCAAGACACAATTTCAATTGAATGAAGAGATCGAAGTTTTTGATTGGTTTCGAATTCTCTTTATTGAAAATGAAGGAATGGCCTGGGGAGCAAAAATTCCTGGATCGTATGGAAAACTGATCCTTACCTTATTTCGTTTAGTTGCAATAACGGCCATTGGGTATTGGTTGTGGGATGCTGCACGCAAAAATGCACCTAAAATCTTGCTTACCTCTATCGCTTTGATTTTTGCAGGAGCCTTCGGAAACATTATCGACTCTGTTTTTTATGGAATTATTTTTAATGATAGTCATCATCAAGTAGCGTCGTTTATGCCTGAAGAAGGCGGTTACGGAACGCTTTTTCACGGAAAAGTAGTTGATATGTTGTATTTCCCTCTTTGGAAAGGGTATTTGCCAGAGTGGCTACCCATATGGGGCGGAAAGTATTTTACCTTTTTTGAACCGGTATTTAATATCGCCGACATGGCTATAAGTACGGGTGTAGGGATTCTTATTTTCTTTAATAAGCGCGCTTTTCCTCGAAAAGAAAAAGAAGAAGAAACGAAGGTAACGGTTTAGGCTATCTTTGAACGAAAGAGCATTTCAAAATCATCCAAATTTACAGGTTTAATAAGGTAATCCTTCACTAAGAAATGTGCTTTTGCGCGTTCTATTTCGTAGGGATCAATAGACGAACTCACCACGTATAAGGTGGTTTTTAATCCGCTAGGTGGTGAAATCTGTGTAAATTCTTTTAAAAACTCCCATCCGTCCATTATAGGCATATTGAGGTCTAGTAAAATAATCTCCGGAAAAAGGGGAGAATCAATATTAGCTAGTAGGATCTTAAAATAATCTAGTGCCTCACGTCCGTTTTTGAAGATCAATAGATTTTCGGAAAGAGATTTGAGATCAATGATCCTTCTAATTAAGTTAACGTAGACATCGTCGTCGTCGATGATGCAGGATAATTTGATGTTAGATGGGGAGCTGCTCAAGTTTTCGTTTTTTAGAAGACAATTTTAAAGGTGGTTCCAACACCAACTTTGCTAGTAACATTAATATGGCCGCCAAGAGCCTCTACCTGATTTTTAGTCATAAATAGACCTACACCTACGGCATCTTGATTGTGATGAAAAGTTTGATAGATATTAAAAAGCTTATTTCCGAAAAGTGTTAGATCTATACCCAACCCATTATCACGAACCAACAAACAAGGTCTACCATCTTCTGTAAAGGTGCCAATTTGAATCTCAGGATCTCTGTCTGGATGTCTATACTTAATGGCATTCGACATTAAATTCATGATAATACTTTCTAAATAGGCTTCGATATATTCAATTTCAGAAACCTCCGAAAAGTCGTCGAGAATATCGGCATTGGTTGTATTGATCGCATAGCTCAATGAACTACAAACGCGGTTATAAACCGCTTGAAACGAAACTATTGATTTTGCTGAACTGGCTGAATTTTGAATAGAGACAATTTCGTTTAGATGCGTAATGGTTTCATTTAAGCTCGTAGAAATATTGTATAAGCTCTCTTTTAACTCGGTCTCTTCTGTGCTTTGTCCACTCTTCCGAATGGTTCTCAGTAATTCAAGAGTTAGTTGAAGATTACTTGCATGAGAACGGAGGTTGTGAGAAACAATATGGGCAAAGTTTAGCAATTTTGAATTCTGCGACTCAATCACCCGAATGGATTTTTCGAGACTTAGTTCTTTTAGTTTTTCTTCATTTATATCTTGAAAGACCCCTTGAATACCAATAATAACATTGTCTTGGTCATATACAGGTCGCCCTGATGCACGTACCCAAAATTCTCGACCGTCATAGGTGATCATTTTAACGGTGGTATTAAAAGCAGTTCCTTCACTACATGAAAGAAATGTTTCAATGGCTTTATCTCGATGCGGACCTTCAGGGTAAAATTCAGTGAGTGCATAAAGGGAAGCTTTATACCCATCAGGAGTGTTTAAAATTCGCCTGGCGGCAGGATCAAGAAAACTTGCTTTTTCAACAAAATTCACATTCCAACCCCCAGCAGCTGTTAATTCTGCTATTTCCTGATAATAGTAATTTTCTGTTAAATCTTCCAATGGCACAGAGTTTTTATTCGTACCAAAAAGATATCTCGATCTTTTCGCGGGAATACTATTCATTTACATAAAATTTGGGGAGATCAATATAGGTAAAAATTACTTAGGATAGCTTTGAGCACTATTTAAGTAAGTTCGGTTGGGGCCAGCAGATTAAAAGGATAAACGGGAATGTTTCTAATGATCCAATATAAAATCGCAATTCCGAAGTAACCAAAGATAAAGAATTTGTTATAAAAAATTGTTACGCGATGACTTCTTTCTAAAATGTAATTGTAGAGTTTAGTTCCAAACCCGTATATAATAAGGGGTAGCGACAGTAACATTAGAGGGTTAAGCCTAAATGCAGCAATAAGATCACCGTGAAATAATTGATGCAGAGCTCTTTGCGAACCGCAGCCCGGGCAATGATATCCTGTAGTGTATTTAAAAGGACAAGGAAGAAAGAAAGAATGATTTGAAGGGTTAAACATAAAAAATAACAGTACAATTCCCGCTATTCCTAGAGTTCCCAATAATACAAAGCCTAAACGTTTATAAATTGGTTGCACCTTCTATAATTATAATAAATATTGCAAAAACAATATACAGTATCACTAGAATCCCCACGCTCACCGCACTATAAATAGACCACTTCTTTGCGTCTTCGGCGGCTTTAATGGCTTCTTGGTGTCTACCCTGATACCATAGTTGGTCAACTTTGGAAGCTTTGATGATAGCAACAATACCTAAAGGCAGGCAGCAGAGCACTGTGCTTAATATAGCCCAAACAAGATTGTTTTCTGGTGGTGGTCCGTATGAATTATTCATTTGGTAAAGATAAAAAAAGCCCCCTACGTTCTGTAGAGGGCTTTCAAAATTATATGATTTTCTTAGAATCCTCCAGATGCACCCATCACAACGAAGAAAAGAATATAAATGATTAAAAAGGCACCACCTGCTATAGCACCCCACATGGCGTACTTTTTGGCGTCAGCAGCAGCTTTTTCAGCACCAGCGTGATCGCCAGCCATCCAAAGTTCTTTTACTTTAGTCGATTTGATAATGGCTACGATACCCAATGGTAAGCAGCATAATACGGTACACAAAATTGCCCAAACTAGATTATTGTCTGGTGGAGCACCTGCTGGATTTGTTGAATTTTCCATGATTTAGTTGATTGTTGATTAATATTGGTTCAATATAATGCGTTTTTTTCAAACTAGGATATATTGAGGCCTTTAATCACCAATTTTCGTCTTAAATTCTATGAATTCATATAAAAGTCGGATAAAGGAACTCATTCAAAATCAGGCCTTAGAAGCGATAAATGGTTGTGGGAGTAACACAAAAGTCTAAGGGGATATCTGTAGTATCTGCCTCTATTTTATCTTCCGCAGCAAAAAAAGATAGCCCAATTATTTGGGTATTTGGACTGCATTTTGCTAAAAATCGGTCATAAAATCCTTTGCCATAACCAATTCTAGTTCCTGTTTTGTCGAAACATAATAAGGGTACAAAAACTACTTCTATATCTTTTGGAGTCACAGTAATTCCAGAGACTGGTTCAGGAATCCCGTGTTTTGAAAGTGATAGATGCGTATTTTCCTGAAGTATATAATGTATCATTTCACCCGATTCAAAATCTGCTTTAGGCACAATGACGGTCTTGTCCTTGCCATGAAGAATGTGCAGGAGGTATTCAGTATTTATCTCTTTCTTTTCTGAAATAGGCAAGAAGATATGATAGTTCGTTTTATCCCAGATAGGCAGCCTAAGCGACATATTTGCAATTTTTAAGCTGAGATCATGAACCGCTTCTTCCGAGAGTTCATGTCGAAGGGCTTTGTATTTTTTTCTAAGGATACTTTTTGAAATCATCCTTTCCGGTATTAATTTTCAGAAACTTCTTTGATGGGAGCCTTTGTGTCTTCCACTGAAATATGGAAAATTGCATCGCCTTGATTTACAATTGGTGCTTGGTTCACATTAATAATATACCCAGCATTTGGAGCAGTGACTTTAAATCGCATGGTGCCGTAAGGATCTGTAATGGTGGCTAAGAATTCTCCTTTTTCAACATATTTGTTGCAATCGATCTTTATGTGTAATAAACCGCTGTAATGTGCTCGTATCCATCTGCTTTTGGAAATGATCACTGGCGGCTTTGGCGCTTGGTTAAGCGCGTGTTTTTTATCTAACATATCAAGATGATCAAGTACTCGAAGCACACCATCAACACCTTCTTTTACTATATACTTGTTGCTTTCTAACGATTTTCCCCCCTCAAAAAGCAAGATAGGAATGCCCATTTGATGGCAAGTAGAGCGGTAAGTTTTGCTAGAATTGTTAGAATAAACCGTGAATGGAGCGTTAAAAAGAGTCGCAAGTTTTAAAAGGGTGGGGTCATTTGGACTTATCCTAATTTGTGACGCATTAAAGCGTTGTGCACCTCCCGTATGAAAATCCAAACAATAATCGGCATGGGGTAAAATTTCTTTGGTAAAATGATAAGCTACTCGGCTGGCAAGGGAACCTGTTTTTGTTCCTGGGAAGACCCTATTGAGATCTCTCCCATCTGGAAAGGCTCGATCGGCGTTTAAAAAACCAAAAATGTTGAGGATAGGAATACAAATGATAGTGCCCTTAGTAGGTTTGTTGATCTTTTTAGCGACTATCTGACGAACTATTTCTACACCATTAATTTCGTCACCATGAATGCCGGCTGTCATTAAAATTGTAGGTCCAGGTAGTTTTGCTCGTTCAATAATAACAGGAATTTCAACTTTGGTCGTCGTATATAGTTTGGCAAAGCTAAAATTGATGATCTTGCTTTCGCCAAGACCTATCCTTTCATTCATGATGATCAAATCGTCCTCTTCTGTGGCCATTAGTCTACGTTACGTTCAATATATTTAATAATTGCTCCCGCAATATCTTTGCCAGTTGCTGCTTCAATACCTTCAAGTCCGGGAGAAGAATTTACCTCAAGAATGAGCGGACCGCGAGATGATTGCAGCATGTCAACACCCGCAATTCCCAATCCCATAGCACGTGCAGCTTTAAGGGCCGCAGTTTCTTCTTCATCACTTAATTTGATCACTTCTGCGGTGCCTCCGCGATGCAAATTACTTCTGAATTCTCCTTCTTTGCCTTGTCTTTTCATGGCGCCAACGACTTGTCCGTCAACAATAAAAACGCGAATATCTGCGCCTCCAGCTTCTTTGATAAACTCCTGCACAATAACCCGTGCCTGAAGATTGTTAAAAGCTTCAATGACAGACTCGGCGGCTTTATTGGTTTCGGCTAAGATCACACCAATACCTTGTGTTCCTTCCAACAATTTAATGATCACTGGAGCACCTCCGGCTTGGGCCACAATTTCTTCAACACTTCTTGAATAATTGGTAAAAATAGTTTTTGGGAGTCCAAGACCTGCTCTTGAAAGGATTTGCAAACTACGCAACTTGTCTCTGGAGCGAACCAGGGCCTGAGATTCGGTTGTGGTAAAACATCGCATCATTTCAAATTGGCGCACTACGGCAGTTCCGTAGAAAGTAACAGAAGCTCCTATTCGCGGGATCACAGCATCTACGTTCTCAAGTTTTTTACCTTTATAAATGATCCAGGGATTCTTTTTTTCGATTACGATATCACATTTTGTGTGATTGATCACCTCAATATTGTGCCCTTTTTTTTGTGCGGCTTCCATAAGGCGACGAGTGGAATAGAGATTCGGATTTGCCGAAAGAATTTTTATGTTCATATTGAAACTTCGTCTTTGCGAAGGGTTTTTATTGCTGTTTTGATTTGCGTTGAAAAGACAGATTGGTCTTGTTGATGTCTACAACGAAACGTTTTGTTAGAAATTTACGGCCTATAAGTACGGGAAATTTCATTTCTTCCCGATCACTTAGCGTTAAAAAAATAGGGTATACTTTTCCAAAAAGTTCTATTTCAGTAAGAATTCTATAACGTGCCTGTGTTTGCCCATTACTACTTTTAACTACACGCACATCATATTCACTAAAGATAAATTCTTTTTCGTGATATGCCGCATGTTCAGGGTCTAAAAACACACATTTAAGGTAGTTGTCTTCAACAGTTACATTTTTACAATGTATGGTTGAAGTATACGCACCGGTGTCTATTTTGACCTCTACGTCATATAATTGCAGCAAAGGGAAATCTGCTTTGTCTGTTCTTCCTATTTTCTTTTTCAAAAAGCGATCTTTATTAATCGGGCAATATACTAAAAACACTATTTAATGCCCCGTAATACAAACAGAATAAGACAAAATGTTATCGCCTATTTCGCTCAATGTAACCTATGATACTTTTAGAGATGTTCTTACCTGTTGTGGTTTCAATTCCTTCGAGGCCTGGCGTCGAATTTACTTCCAACACAAGAGGTCCTCTATTTGATTGAAGAATATCTACTCCACACACACCCAAACGCAACACCTTTGCCGTTCTAATCGCCAAACGCTCTTCTTCATGTGTTAATTTGATGGCTTCGGAAGAACCGCCACGATGTAGATTTGACCTAAAATCACCTGCTTTACTTTGTCTTTTCATTGCAGCAACCACAACACCATCAACTACAATAGCTCGTAGATCGGCACCATTCGATTCGGCAATGAATTCTTGAATAACAAATGATATGTTTGAGGCACTAAGCGTTTCTATTGTTGAGAGTGCAGATTGGTACGTTTCGGCCAAGATCACGCCATGTCCATGAGTTCCTTGTGTTAGTTTAATAATTACGGGAAAATCTTGAAAACTATTCAGCAATTCTTCCATGTCATAGGCTACACCGTAAACCGTATTTGGGAGAGCGATAGATGCTTTTGCGAGTATTTGAAAGCAGGTCCATTTATTTCGGGATTGCCAAATGGCTTCCGAAGTAACAGTGCAAAACACACCCATAGCTTCAAAATGTTGTACAACCGAAGTTCCTAAATTTGTAGTAGAAGAACCAACTCTGGGAATCACGGCGTCTATGCCTAACAGTGGCTCGTCCTGATATTGCAGTACTACTTTACCTTCAAAAATTGAAAGCTTACAATAGGCTGGATCGATCACTTCCATGCTGTGATTTCTAGCTTCACCCGCACTTATAAGGCTTTGGGTAGAGTAAAGGTTTTCCCCGCGGGAAAGTATCGCAATGTTCATATATGGTTCTTACTATTGCAATGTAAGAAAAAGAATATTCCAATTTGAAATTTTAGTAGGTGTTCTATTTGATCTCTTCGGAAATATTTCAAAAGCATTAAAAAAGAAGTCGATTTAAACATAATTTGACGGTAAATGGGATGGCAAAAAAACTAAATGCTAGTATCTTTACAGTATATGGACAAGGCCTCTGTAACATTGCAAATTTCAACACTCCCAGAAGCACCTGGTGTGTATCAGTATTATGATGCCGACGGGAAAATACTGTATGTAGGGAAAGCGAAGAATTTAAAGAAACGAGTAAATTCATATTTCACTAAACAACACGATAATGCGCGCACGAGGCTGCTGGTTCGGCGGATCGCAAATATCAAGCACATTGTAGTTGCTACCGAGCAAGATGCCTTGCTGCTTGAGAACAACCTGATCAAAAAGTATCAGCCTAAGTACAATGTTTTATTAAAAGATGACAAGTCGTATCCATGGATCTGCATTAAAAACGAACGCTTTCCGCGAGTTTTTCCAACGAGGCGTTTTATTAAAGATGGATCTGAATATTTCGGTCCGTATACCAGTATGAAAACGGTTCATACCCTGCTTGATCTTATTAAAGGGTTGTACCCACTTCGCACTTGTAATTTTGATCTTTCCGAAGAAAAAATTAGAAAAGGAAAGTATAAAGTGTGTCTAGAATATCACTTGGGCAATTGTGCGGGCCCCTGTGAAGCAAAATATAGTGAAGCGGAGTATCAAGAGAATATTGAGGCCATCAGAAATATTGTTAAAGGTAATTTTAAGGATTCCCTAGTTCGTTTTAAAAAGCAAATGAAAACGTATGCCGAGCAAATGCAGTTTGAAGATGCACAGCGTGTCAAGGAAAAAATTGAGGTGCTTGAAAATTATCAGGTTAAATCGACCGTTGTAAATCCGAAGATCAACAACGTGGATGTTTTTAGCATTATAAGTGACGAAAGCTACGCCTATGTTAACTTTTTACAACTTTCATACGGCTCGATCATCCGTTCACACACGCTGGAAATAAAGAAAAAGCTGGATGAACCCGATGATGAATTGCTTCAGTTGGCCGTTGTGGAAATGAGACAGCGCTTTAATTCGCAGTCTAAAGAGATCTACGTACCTTTTAAAATTACTACGGAAGAAGGTATAAAAGTTCATATTCCGAAGGTTGGTGATAAAAAACGCATCTTGGACCTTTCTGAAAGAAACGCAAAATACTATAGAATGGAGCGTTTTAAGCAAGCGCGGATCGTTGACCCAGATCGTCATGAAAAGCGTATCATGGCTCAAATGAAAATCGATTTACGTCTTAGCGAAGAGCCGCGGCATATTGAATGTTTTGACAATAGTAATATTCAAGGAACCAATCCTGTAGCTGCTTGTGTGGTTTTTAAAAATGGCAAGCCAAGTAAGAAAGACTACCGGAAGTTTAATATAAAAACGGTTGAAGGGCCAGACGATTTTGCCTCAATGGAAGAGGTGGTGTACAGGCGTTATAAACGACTATTGGATGAAGAGCAACCTTTGCCGCAGCTAATCATCATTGATGGAGGAAAAGGTCAGTTGTCGTCTTCTCTAAAGAGTTTGGATAGACTTAATTTACGCGGAAAGATCGCTATTATTGGGATTGCTAAGCGACTGGAAGAATTATTTTATCCAGATGATCCTATTCCCTTGTATTTGGATAAAAAATCTGAAACATTAAAGATCATTCAACAACTAAGAAATGAAGCGCATCGTTTTGGGATCAGCTTTCATCGTGATAAGCGAAGCAAAGAAGCACTTAATACAAGTTTGGAAACCATTCCTGGAATAGGTGAAAAAACGGTAATTGAACTTTTAAGTCATTTTAAAAGTACGAAGCGTATTAAAAATGCAGATTTCGACACCTTGGCGAAAGTGGTAGGGGCTAGTAAGGCAAAAAAGATCGTAACATATTTTCAAAGCGAAAAAGAGTAATAAACCAAATATAAATACAATAGGAATCTTGTTTTTAAAAAGATATATCATATTCATAGTATTTTTTCATGTCATTTGTACATTTTCTCAGAATAAAGAAGCTGTTCAGGAAGATGTAAAAGTTGGCTTGGTACTCAGTGGTGGCGGGGCTAAAGGTTTGGCGCATATAGGCGCGATCAAAAAAATTGAAGAGGCAGGAATTCGTATCGATTATATTGGTGGAACTAGCATGGGTGCCATTGTAGGAGCCCTTTATGCATCGGGTTATTCGGCAAAACAATTAGATTCAATTTTTAATTCACTTAATTTTTCCACTTTAATTCAGGATGATATTCCGCGAAGCGCAAAGACATTTTTTGAAAAAGGAGAAAGCGAAAAATATGCGATTTCACTTCCGTTTGACAAATTTAATATAGCATTTCCGTCGGGGTTATCTCGCGGACAGAATGTGTACAATCTACTGTCTAATTTAACAGCCCATGTTAACGATATTGACGATTTCAGCAAACTCCCTACACCTTTTCTTTGTATTGCTACCGATGTAGAAAAAGGGAAGCAAGTGGTTCTTGAGAAAGGCTATTTGCCACGTGCCATCACAGCAAGTGGGGCGCTTCCTTCTATTTTTAGTCCGGTGTTTATTGACGACGTGATGATGATTGATGGTGGGGTACTTAATAATTATCCCATAGATGAAGTGCGTGCCAAAGGCATGGATATTATTATTGGTGTTGATGTACAGGATACCTTACGCAATCGCCAAAATTTAAAATCAGCTTTCGATGTGTTAGTGCAACTCAACAACTTCAATTCAATTAAAAGCATGGTCGACAAGCGCAATAAGACCGATATCTACCTCGACCCCAATATTGATGATTACACTGTTATATCTTTTGATGATGGTGGTAAAATTATTAAATCTGGTGAAGAAGCAGGTGATAAGGTCATGTCGCAACTTGAGGCTGTTGCAGCACGACAAAAACCACATGTTATACCCCCTATTACATTTATAGAACGTAAAAAACTAAATATTAGCTTAGTGGAGATTGAAGGTCTTGATCGCTACACACGCGCTTACATATTGGGTAAGCTGAAGCTACGTGTGCCCACGGTCATAAGCTATAAACGTTTTAATGAAGGTATCAATAATTTATCGGCAACAGGAAATTTTCAAGACATAAACTATCGCTATGAAAAACTTGAAGACGAAACCTATAAGGTGACCTTTAACCTACGTGAGAATCCTTCCAGATTACAACTTCGCTTGGGAGCGCACTATGATGACCTGTATAGAACAGGGGTGTTAATTAATGTGACACGAAAACGGCTATTAACTAATAACGATATTGCTTCGTTTGACTTTGTAGTAGGAGATAATCTTCGGTATAATTTCAATTATTATATTGATAAAGGGTATTACTGGAGTGTTGGATTCAATTCTGTTTTTAACTATTTCGGTAAAAACGTACCAGTCGAATTTTTAGTTTCAGAAAGTCTTTCTCAAGAGAACACGCAGTTAAATCTAATTGACCTAGAATATGGCGATCTCACAAACCAACTTTATTTTGAGACGCTCTTCCAAAGAAGTTTTTTACTTGGGCTTGGAGCAGAACATAAATGGTTGCGGTATCTTTCAGAAACGATTGGAATAGACGACAACCAAAATCCACGAACTATTTTTGAAGACACGAACTATTTGAGTACCTATGGTTATTTGGTGTTTGATACCTTAGATAATAAATTTTTCCCGAAAAACGGACTTTATTTTAAGGGAGATTTTCACCTGTATTTGATCGCAAACGGGCTCAATAAAGACTTTGATCAGTTTTCTATTGCCAAGGCGGAAGCTGCCTATGCATATTCTTTTTCGAATGCTTTTTCTGCGGCAATAAGTACAGAAGGTGGGTTTAAAATTGCAGGTGAAAATACAGAATCTTTAGATTTTCTTTTAGGCGGATATGGCTTTAAAGGACTTAATAATATTGTGCCTTTTTACGGATATGAAGCGATCAGCTTACGCGGAAATACATATTTAAAAACTACCCTTACCTTCGATTATGAATTTCTTCGGAAAAATCATTTGAATGTCTTCGGAAATATAGCTAATATTGGCGATGATCTCTTTGAATCTAAAGCTTGGATAGATGGTGTTGATTACAGTGGTTACGGATTTGGCTACGGACTAGAAACGTTTTTAGGTCCTATTGAAGTAAAATACGCTTATTCTCCCGAACGTGCCGCAAGCGAATGGTATGTGACTGCTGGATTCCGCTTTTGATAAAAGGACATGCAAAGCCGCATTATTTTTACGATATTTGTGTATAAAATGAACGCATATGCCACTTTATCATTCACTTGGAAAAATTCCACCAAAACGTCATACACAATTTAGAAAGCCAGACGGAACGCTTTACGCAGAACAACTATTTGGAACCATTGGTTTTGATGGAATGTACAGTAATTCATATCACGAACACAGACCAACACAAGTTAAGGAGATCAAAAAACAATACAGTGTTGCGCCTAAAATTGCTAAAGGCAATAATATCCAATCGTATCGTTTTAGAGGTTTTCAGGTACCTCCTGAAAAAGATTATTTAGAAAGCCGAAAGGCCGTACTAACTAATAGTGACTGTACGATCATTCTAGCAGCGCCACAAACGTCGCAAGACGATTACTTTTACAAAAATACAGATGCTGATGAACTTATTTTTATTCACAAAGGCACGGGTACATTAAGAACACATTTAGGGAATATTGATTTCAAATATGGTGACTATCTATTGATACCTAGAGGTATCATTTATAAAATGCAATTTGACGATGATAACAATAGATTGTTTATTGTTGAGTCTCGCAGACCTATTTATACCCCTAAGCGATATCGCAATTGGTTCGGTCAGCTATTAGAACACAGTCCGTTTTGTGAACGAGACATCAGAAAGCCACAAACCCTAGAAACTCATGACGAGAAGGGTGAATTTCTTATCAAAGTAAAAAAGCAGGACGAGATCATTGAAATGGTGTATGCTACACATCCTTTTGACGTTGTTGGTTACGACGGATATAACTATCCCTATGCTTTTTCTATTCATGATTTCGAACCTATTACGGGTCGAATTCACCAACCGCCACCAGTACACCAAACTTTTGAAACTGATGCTTTTGTAGTATGTAGTTTTGTGCCACGCTTGTATGATTATCATCCAGATAGTATTCCGGCACCCTACAACCACAGTAATATTGATAGCGACGAGGTGCTTTATTATGTAGATGGAGATTTTATGAGTAGAAACGATATTGACGCGGGTCATATCTCACTGCATCCAGCAGGTATTCCTCACGGGCCGCACCCAGGAGCTACTGAAAGAAGTATTGGGAAGACAAAAACCGATGAATTGGCCGTAATGGTTGATACTTTTAAGCCACTTCAGGTGACCGAAGAAGCAATGAAAATTGCCGATGAGAGCTACTACAAATCTTGGTTAGAAGAAGAATAGATCGATTTTGGGGTGTTTGCAGTGCTTAACAAGTGGTTTTTTCTATTTTTGCGGCTAATATCCACACCGCTATGAATGACCAAAAATTACCAGCAGATCCTAATGCCATGATTCTTGGCATTTTAAGTATTGTTCTCGTTTTCGGAGCTTGTTGCTGTGGTTTAACGGTGGTGCCTGCATTGATCATGGCAATATTTGGTTGGGTCTATGCCAATCGAAGTATAAAGTTATTTTATGATACACCTGAAAACTATACACCACAAAGTATAGGTAATGTAAAATCTGCACGAATTATCAATATTGTTGCAGTGATCATTTCAGGACTCGCCACTCTCGCATATCTTTCGTATGCAATTTTTTATGGTGCCGCTATTTCCGATATTCTATTAAACGATTGGGATGATCGCACGTTTATAGAAGAATTGGATGAAGGTAACTGGGACGATTCCGTAGAAATAATGGAAATTGAAGAGCAGGATAGCATAGAAATTGCTTCAGACACGCTCCGGATAGATTCTCTTCGTATTGATTAAACGAAATGCTTGAAAAAGTTAGTATCTTTAGCTAACCATTTATAAAACACCACACAATGACACAAAAAAGAATTGATATAACGCCTCACTTGAGAGCTATGTGGTAATTTAATTTTCCAAGTATACTAGGGAGAGTATAAATATATTGATCAAAGAACATTTCAGAAAAGAATAAAATTCGGTTTTCAATTCGTTGGAAACATAAATAAAGCTATCATGGCAAGAGAAATAAAGAATTTAAAAGATTTACAAAATACAGAATACGGCTTAAAAAAGCTTTTTAAGGAAGCCGAAGATTTTCTTCCACTCCTAGGCACAGACTACGTAGAACTATATGTAGGAAATGCAAAACAAGCAGCATTGTTTTATAAAACGGCCTTCGGATTTCAATCTGAAGCCTACGCAGGCTTAGAAACAGGACTTAAAGACCGAGTTTCGTATGTGCTGAAACAAGGTAAAATACGTTTAGTGCTTACATCTCCTTTAAATAAAGGCGGTGATATAAATAGACATCTTGATGAACACGGGGACGCAGCCAAGGTGATCGCCCTTTGGGTGGATGACGCTACCAAGGCTTTTGAGGAAACGACTAAGCGCGGTGCTAAACCATTTATGGAGCCTACGAAAGAGGAAGATGAGCACGGCCATGTGATCAAATCTGGAATTTATACTTACGGAGAAACCGTTCACATTTTTGTGGAGCGAAAAAATTATCACGGTTTATTTTTACCAGGATTTGAAAAATGGGAATCACACTACAATCCAGAACCTGTTGGTTTAAAATTTATTGATCACATCGTTGGAAATGTAGGTTGGAACGAAATGAACAAGTGGTGTAAATTTTACGGTGAAGTAATGGGCTTTGCTCAAATTATTTCGTTTGCCGATGACGATATAGCCACTGAATATACCGCACTCATGAGTAAAGTGATGAGTAACGGAAATGGTCGGATTAAATTTCCTATAAACGAACCGGCAAAAGCGGAAAAGAAATCGCAAATAGAGGAATATCTTGACTTTTACAATGGTCCTGGAGTACAACATTTAGCATTGGCAACCGATGATATTGTCGCTACTGTTTCTGCCATGCGTGATCGTGGTGTAGAGTTTTTATACGTACCTGAAACCTATTATGATGATATTCTAGAGCGAGTGGGCGAGATCGACGAAGATGTGGAAGTGCTTAAAAAACACGGAATCCTAATTGATCGTGATGAGGAAGGATATTTGTTACAGTTGTTTACAAACAATGTATTAGATAGACCAACCATGTTTATTGAGATCATTCAAAGAAAAGGAGCTCAATCTTTTGGTGTGGGTAATTTTAAAGCCCTTTTTGAAGCCATTGAAAGACAACAAGCAAAACGCGGAACATTATAGAAATTGATGTAACAAATTAAAAACTCCATCGTTAATAGGGGTGGAGTTTTTAACTTTTGGAACAGTCCTTGTATTTACGTTGCTGTAAAGCAAAATGAACAACATGAAAAATTTTTTAACCCTTATACTATTACTTTGTATCACCATGGTTTCTGCACAGCAGCGAGCTTATGGAGATGGCGAATTTTTTAAATTTCGGGTACATTACGGTTTTGTGACCGCTGGATACGCAACCTTGAAAGTAAATAATACCATGCTTGATGGGAGAGAGGTCTTTCACATTAAGGGGCGAGGGGTTACAACAGGAATGTCTAAGTTCTTTTTTAAGGTAGATGACAATTATCAATCGTATGTTGACAAGGAAAAAGATGTGCCTTATCGTTTTATTCGGAAAATAGATGAAGGTGGATATACAAAGGATATACAGATCGATTTTAACCACAACAGTAAACTAGCAACGGTTAATAATAAGGAGCACAACAAAACAGATGTAGTTTCTTTTCCGAAGGATGCACAAGACATGGTTTCTGCTTTTTACTATCTACGGAATCATCTTGACACCAAAACCATTAAAAAAGGCGAAACAGTAGACATGAATATGTTTTTTGATAAAGAAAATTATAAATTCCGTCTAAAATTTTTGGGTAGGGAAACTCTAAAAACTAACTTTGGCAAAGTTCCTTGTTTGGTATTTAGACCCTATGTAAGTGCTGGTCGTGTTTTTAAGGAGAAAGAAAGCCTCACTGTTTGGGTGAGTGATGACGACAATAAAATGCCAGTACTTATTAAAGCAGATCTCGCTGTGGGATCACTAAAAGCTTCATTGACCGAATTTAAGGGACTACAAAATTCTTTTAAAATTGTAGTCGACTAGTGTATGAATATAGATGCCGAAACCAAGGAACTCTTAGCTAAACTTTCAGAAAAATACAATGCCATAGATCAAGATCTGAATACACATCTTGAAGGCTTGCTGCATGGCAAACCTATTACCTATTGGGACTATATACAAACCGATGCCTTGCTTAATCTGCAAACACAGCGCACCAATTTGCCAGACGAAATGGTGTTTATCATGTATCATCAGATCAATGAACTACTGTTTAAAATGATCTTATGGGAAATTGAACAAGTATCAGAAAAAGATCAAATTACGGTAGAGTTCTTTTCAGCAAAACTTATGCGAATTAGTCGCTATTTCGATATGCTGACATCTTCATTTACTATCATGGGTGATGGTATGGAGCGAGAACAGTACATGAAGTTTAGAACTACACTTACTCCGGCTAGTGGATTTCAAAGTGCGCAATACCGAAAAATTGAGTTTGCTTCAACAGATCTCATTAACCTGATTGACGCTCGTTTCCGCGATACTATTGATCGCAATACGCCTTACGAACACGCACTTGAACACCTATACTGGCAAGCGGCGGGTAAAGACTTTAAAACAGGTACTAAATCATATTTGTTGAGTTCTTTTGAAGAACGATATAAGGATGAGTTTATCATTTTTACTCAAAAGTACAATACCACCAATTTGTACGCCAAGTTTAAACAGCTTCCTAAAGAGATTCAGGAAGATCCTACACTTCGAGATGCAATGCGTCATTATGATTACACCGTTAACGTCACCTGGGTTATGTCACACTATCACGCG
Organism: Ulvibacter sp. 2305UL32-6; assembly: GCF_058148545.1. Lineage (NCBI taxonomy): Bacteria > Pseudomonadati > Bacteroidota > Flavobacteriia > Flavobacteriales > Flavobacteriaceae > Ulvibacter > Ulvibacter sp. 2305UL32-6. The sequence continues at coordinate 1,162,770 of NZ_JBYVKA010000001.1, read as the reverse complement.
GCCAATAAGTATTTGAACAGCAATAACGAATCTGTGGAAGCAACTGGTGGAAGTGAATGGACCAAATATATGCATCCAAAATATCAACGTCGTATCTTTTTCCCTTCGGTTTGGACCGAAAAGGAACTGAAAGAATGGGGCCACAACGTATAATCTACAAATAGTAAGTAATCTTGAAAAAATACCTAGTACTCCTCCCCTTATTTAGTTTGCTGTTTGCCTGTTCAGACGATGTCAAAGATGACGCCGAAACCGTAGAGATCATTGAAGAACCTTTACTTATAGAGGAATATGGCTTTAGGCTAAATGATTTTAATGTGGTGCGTGATACCATTCGTTCTGGTGATACCTTTGGTGATATTCTTGATGCCAATGGCGTATCGCAAGGAAAGATCTTTGAAGTTGCAAATAAGTTTCGCGATAGCTTTGACGTGCGTCGAATTGTAGTAGGAAAACCATATGTGCTACTAAACTCTAAAGACTCTTTGAATAAAACTGAAGTCTTTATTTATGAAAAATCGAGAGTGGCATATGCCGTGGTTGACTTAAGAGATTCTCTAAATAGCTATAATGCTACCAAACCGATAAGTTTTGTGGAAAAGGAAGCTTCAGGAATTATTACGAGCTCTTTGTCCCAAACCATGTCTGAGAATAACTTAAGTGCTAATATGACCGATCGATTGGCGAATATCTATGCGTGGACGGTTAACTTTTTTCATCTTCAAGCAGGTGATCGTTTTCGAGTCATTTATACCGAAAAATATATAAACGATACCATTCCAGCGGGTCTAGATGAAATAAAAGCAGCCTATTTTGAACACCGCGGAAAACCTATTTACGCTTTTAATTTTGAAACGGATAGCATTAATAGAGTAGTTGACTACTACGATGAAGATGCAAATAACTTAAGACGCGCCTTTTTAAAGTCGCCTATCAAGTTTAATTTCAGAATATCTTCTAAATACAATCTTAAACGCAGGATCAAATATTACGGTTATAAATTGCGTCCGCATAAGGGAACCGACTTTGCCGCTCCGTTGGGAACTCCAATTTTGGCTACAGCAGACGGAACCGTTACCAAGTCGGAACGCCGTGGCGGAAATGGGAATTATGTTAAAATAAGACATAATGGAACCTATGAGACTCAATACCTTCATATGAAGAGCAGAAACGTAAAACAGGGAGATTTTGTGCGTCAAGGGGATGTAATTGGCTGGATAGGAATGACCGGAAACACTGGTGGGCCGCACGTTTGTTATCGTTTTTGGAAGAACGGAGAACAAGTAGATCCATTTAAACAAGATTTACCTGCTTCAAAACCGCTTGATGAAGCGCTTCGTAGCGACTATTTTCAACATATTGCGCCTCTAAAAGAGCGATTAGATTGTATCTCATTTGAGTAATTTTATATGTTAATAACCTTGTTATTAATTAAGCTATTAATTTTCAAGCCGTTATATTATTCCTTGTAACTTTCAGTTATCTTGAAATTGTTAACAATTTCACAACAAAAGAATTTGCAAAGTAGTATGCATTCATAGTACTTTTGCAAAAATATTTTAACAAAACAAACAGATATGAAAAAACTACTACTCATGTTCTTCTTAGGAAGCCTTACGGCATTTTCTCAAGGAGTTGTTACCGGTACTTTGGTTGACGAAACCCTTGGTGGGCCGTTGTCTAGTGCCAATGTTGTCGAAACAGGCACTACAAATGGTGCTATTGCAGACTTCGACGGAAACTTTAGCCTAACTGTTGGCAAAAATTCCGGTACAATTACTGTGACCTACGTAGGTTACACGTCGCGTAAAGTTCCTTTCACTTTAGTAAATGGAAAGGCTGATCTTGGGAACGTTCCTATGACAGAAGATGCTAACTCTCTTGGAGAGGTAGTTATTATTGGTACTGGGGTTATTGATCTTGCAGGTGGACGAAATACTCCAGTTGCAGTATCTACGATCAAAGCCGATGAAATTCAAGAAAGAGTTGCAGGTAACGTTGAACTTACTCAAGCACTTAAAAACACTCCTTCTGTACACGTTTCAGGACAATCTGGTTTTGGAGATTCACAATTTTACTTACGTGGTTTCGACCAAACAAACATCGCTGTATTATTAAACGGACAGCCGGTGAATGGAATGGAAGACGGACGTGTATACTGGTCTAACTGGGCAGGTATTGCAGATATTGCAAGTGCTATTCAGGTACAGAGAGGTCTTGGAGCTTCAAAATTAGCTATCTCATCGGTGGGTGGAACAACAAACATCGTGATGAAAGCTGCTGATAGATCTGAAGGTGGATTTGTGAGATTTTTAGGAGCAAACGACAGCTATTTTAAAGGTACTGTTTCTTATGACACAGGTGTAAACGAAAAAGGTTGGGCGTTTTCTGTATTGTTAGATCACTGGCAAGCACATAGAAAATGGTCTAAGGGTACTTACGGGGAAGGTCAAAACTATTTCTTTTCTGTAGGTTATAAGCCAAATGACACACACAACTTCAATTTCTTAGTAACAGGTGCTCCACAATTGCACGGTCAAAAATGGTCACAATCTAAAGAAATTATTGAAGCAGATCCAAAATATAACCAACATTGGGGTTATACTTCAGACGGAATCGAGTCTGAAAGACAAAACTACTACCACAAACCAGTAATGAACTTAAACTGGGACTGGAACACTGGTGAGAATACAGAACTTTCAACAGTAGCTTACGCCTCATGGGGCCGCGGTGGTGGAACTGGAGATAGAGGTAATGGTCGTATTAGAACCGCAGATCCTGACGGAGATGGTCCATTAGGAGGACAAATTGATTACGCTGCTACACAAGCTCAAAATGAGATGATTGGTATTGGTGGAGACTACGGAAATGATCTAGGAGCTGGATATATCAGAAGATCTTCAGTTAATAATCACGAATGGTATGGAGTTGTATCAAATTTCAATATTGATATTTCAGACAACTTTACTGCTAACGTTGGTGTTGATGGTAGAATGTATACAGGAGACCACTTTAGACAAGTAGCAGATTTTTATGGTTTAACAGGTTGGTCTAATGACCGTCCAGATGACGCTATCGTTACTACTTCTTTTGCTCCAACACCTTGGGCATCACTTACAGATTTTGCTAGTGAAGGTGAAAGAATTAACTACGATTATTCTGAAGACATCAGTTACCTTGGTGGATTTGGTCAAATTGAATATGCTACAGATTCATTTTCTGTATTTTTCCAAGGAGCTTATTCAGATCAATCTTACCAGAGAGAAGATAGATTTGCAGAAAAAACTTCAGAAAAAGTTAACCGAGATGGTTATAACCTAAAAGGAGGTATTTCTTATTCATTAATTGAAAACAACACTGTGTTCTTTAACGGTGGATATTACTCAAGACAACCGTATCTAGACAATATCTTTTCTTTTAACGGATCAAATGCAGATCTAATTACGCCAGAAGTAGAAAACGAAATTATCCGAAGCATTGAAGCTGGATACCGTTACAGAGGAAATGATCTAAGCATGAACTTTAACGCTTATATCACTGATTGGGATAACCGTACAATTTCTAACATTGACTCAAGTGATAACGGAACTCCTGATGATGATTCAGATGATTTTGATATCTCAACACTTCAACGTGGAATTCGTCAGTATCACACTGGTGCAGAATTTGACCTTAGCTGGAGAACTACTTCTTGGTTGACATTAAATAGTTATGTTTCTGGTGGAAGTTGGATATTCAGAGGAGAATCTAACAACGAAACTTACAACCTAGATACTCAAGAATTAATTTCAAAAGAGGACGGTGTAAATAGAGATGGTGTTAAAGTATCAACTGCTCCACAATTTACTACAGGACTTCGTGCTAAAGCGAAAATTATGACTGGATTATCTGTTGATGGAAATATCAACTATAGCGATCGTCATTACGAATTCACTGATCCAGGTACAAGTTCTGCAGAGTATGATCCTAAAAGATTACCTGCTTACTCTATTACAGATTTAGGACTTACCTATAAATTTAATCTGGGCAATAGCAACGACTTGACCTTTAGAGCAAACGTATACAACGTATTTGACTATATTGGACTTTCTAATACTGATGCTTTCGGTTACTATACTGAAAATGGAAGAACTTATAATGGAAGCCTTAGATATTCATTCTAATAATTCTATTTAGTTTTTATACAAAAGGAGTTGTTCTATGAACAGCTCCTTTTTTATTTTGAATATTCCTACCTTTACCCTTAGCATAATCCATCTAACAAAAGAAAACGTATGTATCAAGCAGTTCAACATTTACACTCCTATTGGGCGTATTTAGTTCTTTTAGTGGTAACACTTGCCACGCTCAATGCCTTAATTAAGTATTTCTCCGGAAAAGAGTACGGCCCAAAAGATTTTCGAATCTCATTGTTCGCACTTATTGTAACACATCTTCAATTAGTAATTGGTTTGGTGTTGTATTTTATCTCTCCTTTAGGACTTCAAAATATCACCCAGAATGGGATGGCCGAAGTTATGGGAGATTCACTTTCTCGCCTTTATGCCGTAGAGCATCCGCTAGTAATGATTTTAACAGTTGTCTTTATAACTATTGGTTATTCAAAACACAAAAAGAAACTGGTTTCTACGCCTAAATTTAAAACACTTGCTATTTTCTATACAATAGCTTTGATTTTAATGTTGAGTCGAATTCCATGGGCTCAATGGTTCTAATGGCTTCGGAAGAAAACCAAAAAAGGCGTTTCAGTAACCACTGAAACGCCTTTTTTATACCCTTGTTTTATTTATTCTTCGGAAGTGGTCTCTTTAATTAAATACAAATACACTGGAAAGTGATCACTGTATCCACCTGTAAATCCGCCATCAGCAAAGCTTCGGTAGGGATACCCTTTATATCGTCCGCGCGGATTTGCTAAATAAGTCTTATTATAAACACCTGCTTTGTACAAACGGTACGAACTGTAGTCTTTCTTCGTCAATTCCGTAGAGATCAACATCTGATCAAATAAATTCCAGCCATCACGCCAAGCAAGCGTTCCAATGCCCTTTTTATACATTTCCTCCATAGGATTGTATAGTTGCTTCATTTTTAAACCTTCGCGCTCTCCTTGAGCATCGAGAACCTCTTTTACACTCGGACTCGTGGGATCATCGTTAAAGTCGCCCATGCTAATAACTTTTGCATATGGATCATCACTCCACAACGAATCAATAAGTCGCTTGTTCAATTTAGCCGCCTTCATGCGCTTAGGTCTGCTACGCGCTTCTCCACCACTTCTTGATGGCCAATGATTTACAATAAGATGAATTTTTTCACCATCAAGCATACCGCTTACCAATAACTGATCTCTGGTGTAGATTCGTTTTGTTGGATCGTTATCGTCATATATATACAGCGGATGTGCCTTATAATGAGTTGGCGTAAATAACTTCTTTTGATAGAGTAATGCAACGTCAATTCCTCGTCGATCTGGCGAGTCAAATTGTATGATTCCGTAGTCTTGTTTTATAAGCGATTCTTGGTTGACAAGATCTTCCAAAACGCGTCTATTTTCGGTTTCACAAATTCCTACAAGTGCCGGAGCGTTACCCGTAACATCGGAGCCAATTTCAGCGATCACTTTTGCCATGTTTTTCACTTTCGCATAGTAGATTTCTTCGGTCCAATGATCCTTTCCGTCAGGCGTGCGATCGTCGTCAAAAGTAATAGGGTCATCTTCAAAATCGAAGAGGTTTTCTAGGTTGTAGAACGCAATGGTGTTGACTTTGTAGGTCTTCTTTTGTTGGGCAAAAAGAGTTGTTGAACTTAAAATTAGAACGGCTAAAAAACAGCAGGTCTGTTTCATGAATTACGGTATTAAGTTTATGTAAAATCCTTTACAATTGACGCGCCAAAAATAGGATTTTCATTTAAAAAATGTAGCTTTGCTCGCATTTTATAACAATTAATTAATCTATAAAACAACACATTACAGAATGAAAAAATTCATTTTTACTTTATGTATTGGTTTGTTGAGCAGTTTTACATTACTTGCCCAGGAAGCTACCGTAAAGGGGAGGGTCGTGGATACTAACTCTAGTGAAGTCATTCCAGACGTTGAGGTGCAAATACAAGATAGTAATTTTAATGCAGAAACGAATGCATTAGGATTATTTGAGTTTACAAGAGCAGATCTTCCTCAAGGAGAACAAGTACTTTTGGTAAGCAAATCTGGTTTTATTTCACAGCGCATTCCTATCACGATCCAAGGTGGTAAAACAATCAATTTAGATCCTATCCTGCTTCAGATCGATTTATCTGAAGTTGAAGCACAAATTGGGATTATTAGTCTTTCTGATAACGAATTAGATCAAGACGAAGGAACATCTTTTAATATCTCCGGATTGCTACAAGCATCAAACGATGTCTTTCTAAATGCAGCTGCCTTTGATTTTAGCGCGACCTTCTTTAATCCACGAGGATTAGACAATGCCAACGGAAAGGTTCTTATCAATGGTATTGAAATGAACAAGCAATTTACGGGTCGTCCGCAATGGGGTAACTGGGGAGGCTTAAATGACGTACAGCGTAACCGTGAATTCTCTATGGGTCTCAAAGCAAATGACTACACTTTTGGTGATGCTGCAGGAACAACCAATATGATCATGCGTGCTTCTCAATATCGCAAAGGGGGTCGCGTTTCGTTTGCTTCTGCCAACCGCAGCTACCAAGGACGAATTATGGGTTCTTACCATAGCGGTCTAACTCAAAATGGCTGGGCATACTCGGTGTTAGCGTCAAGACGTTTTGGAGATGAAGGATATATTGACGGAACACTATATGACGCAAATTCATTTTTTGGTTCCGTAGAGAAAAAAATTAATGATGATCATAGCGTAAACTTTACGACATTTTATACGCCAAATCGGAGAGGGCGAGGAACGGCAATCACACAAGAAGTTCGTGATTTAAAGGGTATTCGATACAATCCTAATTGGGGATTTCAAGATGGAGAACAACGCAGTAGCCGTATTCGTGAGATCGAAGAGCCCGTTGTGATGTTGAATCATTTCTGGAATATTTCAGAAAAAACAACCTTAAATACCAATGTTGCATACCAATTTGGGAAAGTAGGAAATACACGTTTGGATAACGGCGGAAACCGAAACCCAGCAGGAAATTACTATCAACGACTTCCAAGTTACTTTTTAGGCGATCCAAATCCAACGTCATTAGACTACGAAAATGCGTATAAAGCAGAACAGGAGTTTATCAACGACGGACAACTAGACTGGAATTCGTTTTATGAAGCTAATGCGAATCCAACATTAGGCGGCTTAGCGACCTATTCGATCCAAGAAGATCGTGTAGATGATAAACAGTTAACGTTTAACTCGATCATTAACTCAAGTATTTCTGAAAATATAACGCTTTCTGGGAATTTGAACTATCGTACTCTAACGAGTGAAAACTTTGCTGAATTGGCTGATCTTTTAGGCGCCACAGGATATGCAGATATCGATAATTTTGGTGATGGCGGATTAGAATCGCAAAGTGATCTTCAAAATCCAGATCGTATTGTAACAGTTGGAGAACGTTATAAATACAATTATGAAATTGACGCAGACGTTATTTCAGGGTTTGCACAAGCAGTCTTTAAATATAACGTCGTAGATTTCTTCGTTGCTGCAAGCGCAAGCAACACAAAATACCAGCGTACAGGATTGTATGAGAATGGATATTTTCCAGATGCGCTTGAGTCAGGACGTTCCTTAGGAGCTAGTGAAGAAATTGATTTTACTAACTTCGGTGTGAAAGGTGGATTCACGTATAAGATCACTGGACGTCATTTAATTGATGTAAATGCAGGATATCTTACCAAGGCACCAAACATTCGTAATTCGTTTGCTAATGCCCGTCAGAATAATGATATCGTAGTTGGGTTAACAGATGAAAGTATTCAATCTGTAGATGTAAGCTATATTTTTAGATCACCCATTGTTAAATCGAGACTGACAGGGTACTATAACGGAATTAAAGATCAAACCGACATTGGATTCTTTTTTACTCAAAACGCTTTAGGAAATGATGAAAATGATGCTTTTGTACAAGAAATCGTTACAGGCATTGATAAAAGAAGTATGGGTGTTGAATTTGGTATTGAAGCACAAGTGTTGCCAACTGTGAAATTAAAAGCTGCTGCTTCTGCCGGACAGAACATCTACACAAGCAACCCTAACTTATACTTAGCGGGAGACGATTTTGACGATGAAGCAACACCATATCTTGATGGTAATGATATTTCAACTCAAGGAATTCGTGAGGTTTCCTTAAAAAACTATCATGTTGCTGGTGGCCCAGAGCAAGCTTATCAAATTGGTTTTGAGTATCGCGATCCAGAGTTTTGGTGGGTAGGCGCTACAGCGAACTATTTCTCAAATGCGTATGTGGATGTAAGTAACTTGCGAAGAACATCCGATTTCTATACAGATTTTGACGGTGTTCCTTTTGTAGAATACGACGAAGCAACGGCACGCCAATTATTGGAACAGGAACAGTTAGACGACTATATGTTGGTAAATGTTGTTGGTGGAAAATCTTGGAAGATCAAAGATTACTATGTTGGTTTCTTTGCAACCATCAACAATGTATTAAGTGAGGATTACAGAACCGGTGGTTTTGAAGATTCACGTCGTGCGAGCTATAGACAGCAAGTTGAAGAGCAAGGAAGAGACACTCCTATTTTTGGTAATCGTTATTTCTTCGGAAATGGAACTACCTATTACGTAAACCTTTACGTTCGATTTTAATAAGAAAAAGAAAAATAAATATATTAGTAATTATGAAAGCAAATACAATTTTTAAGTTATGTACCCTAATCCTAGCGCTTGTCGTAACGGTTTCATGTGTACAGGATGACGAATTCGACGTTCCAAAAATTGAAGTAGAATCGATTGAAATTCCCGCAGATCAATTATTAACAATTACCGGAATGCGTGCGCTTTACGAGCAAGCGTTAGTTGATAACGAACAAGTATATACGTTTCCTTCCGATGTTGAGCAATATTTCGAAGCCTATGTAATCTCAAGTGATGCCACAGGAAATTTCTTTGAGGAACTTATCTTACAAGATAAAGCTGCCAATCCAACGATTGGGATTAAGGTATTGATCAATACCAGCCCCTTATCTAATACCTATCAAATTGGCCGCAAGGTATTTGTAAAAGTAACAGGTTTAACAGTTGGAGTAGAAAATGGTGTATTTACTATAGGTTTACGTGACGGAAACAGTGTTGAGCAATTAGCCGAAGCCGATTTGCGCAATGTGATATTACGTGATGATGAGGTAGAAGAGATCGTTCCATTACCAATTGCGATTTCAGATTTTTCGGATGCTAAAACAAATCTATTTGTGCGTTTAACGGATGTTCAGTTTAACCGTAACGAAGTTTTGAATAGTCAAAAAACATACGCTGCTGAACCAGAAGACGAATTTGATGGCGAGCGTGTGCTAGAGAGTTGTGCTTCAGGTGCCAGCACAATTTTTAGCACTAGTACTTTTGCAGATTTTAAAGGCCTTTTGCTACCTGACGGAAGAGGAACAGTGGATGCGGTTCTTACTAGAAATTTCTTCGGGGATACATTTAACCTAGTAATAAACACACCAAACGATATTAACTTTGATAGTACGGATCGGTGTGATCCAGACGAAATCGACTGTGGACTCGCTACAAGCACAGGATCAAACATCTTGTTTAGTGATTTCTTTGAAACACAGAATGAAGGATCACCAATTGCTGGTAATGGTTGGACAAATTTTAGTGAAGAAGGAACTAGATCTTGGAGAGCTTATTTTGACGATGGAAGTAATGCTTCCTTAGGAATTTCAGCAAATATCGGCTCATTTATGTCTGGTGATGATAGTACGGTCAACTGGTTAATTACGCCACAGATCAATTTTGATGCACAAGACGGCGAGACGCTTAACTTTAAGACCTCAAACAGTTTTTCTGATGGAAGCACACTAGAGTTATTGATCTCAACAGACTGGGATGGCAATGAGGCTAACATCGCTTCAGCTACATGGAATTTGCTACCTGCGGCTTATATTGTAATGGATGATGATTACTTCGGAGATTGGCTTGATAGTGGTAACGTAGACCTTTCTTGTGTAAACGGAAGTGGTTATATTGCATGGAAATACGCTGGAAGTGGTGATGAAGCAACTGACGGAACATACGAACTAGATGAGATCGTGATCAACGCGAACTAATCATATGTTTTATATATTAAGAAGGGCGGCTGTCAAGAGCCGCCCTTTTTTATTGCAGTTTTTCACAACCTTATGGTAAAATACATTTATTCATTTTTATAAGAAATATAATTTTCCCATTCAGCTGGAGTATAAATATCACTCATTGTAACTTTTAATAATTCTTCAAAAATACGTCCTCCATTGTCGCTATTGGTCATGTATAGGCTTGTGTTTAGTGTTGTTGTGAGAAAGCATGTTCTTCTACTTTTCTTCGGAAGAAGCGCACATTTATTTCCGTAGAAAATAGCATAAAAAAATGCCTGCTACGAAGTAACAGGCATCTTAAAATAAATTAGTTAGTTGAAACTATCGTTTAACGATCGTAAATTCAGATCGTCTATTTTTTTGATGTTGCGCTTCCGTACATGAACCACCACAAGATACAGCGGGTTGTCTTTCGCCATACCCTTTTCCAGTGATACGAGCGCGGTCAATACCTTTTGAAATTACGTATTGAACGGTTGATTGTGCACGTCTTTCAGATAAAGCATCATTATAAGCATCGGTTGCGCGATTATCAGTATGGCTTCCAACAGCGATCTCCATATTCGGATATTTCTGCATGATAGCAACCAATTTATCTAATTCAAAGGCAGCTTGAGGCTTGATGTTATGCTTATCGAAGTCAAAGTAAATAGGGTTTAATACAACCTTGTCATCCACAATGATCTCATCAATTGGTCTAAGCTCAATGGTGCCAGTGATTTTTTCATCATTTGCTGCATCTAGCGTAATTGCATTGCTTTCGTAATTTTTAGCAACAGCTTGTACTTCGTGAGAAATATCACATGCAGCCTTAAAGTTTGCGTCTCCCTTGTTACCGGATGTTTTAGTTCCTAATTTGTTTTCCATTGTATCGTACAAATCAACACGGGCGCCAGGAATAGGTTGTTTTGTGTTTGCGTCAACAACTAGGATATCCATATCAACTTCACAAGGAATTTCAAGTTGCTTGATCTGGTAAATGTCATCACGTCCTTTACCCCCTTTACGATTGGATGATACAAAGCCGGTTTGTGTGCTTGGGTTGAATTTAAAAGCAAAATCGTCTTGGTCACTGTTAATTCCTAGTCCTAAATTTTTAGGCGCTTTAAATGAGCTCCCAGAAGCTTCTGCAGCAAAAACATCTAATAAACCAAGACCCATATGGCCTTCGCTTGAAAAGTATAAAGTTCCGTTGCTATCCATATAAGGAAATGCTTCTTTTCCTTCCGTATTGATGTTGGAACCTAGATTTATAGGTGTTCCTAAACTTCCGTCTTTTGAAACAGAAACCTTATAAATATCACTTCCACCTTGTCCGCCAGGCATATCGCTAGCAAAATAAAGTGTGTTTCCGTCAGGACTTAAGGCAGGATGACCTACTGAATATTCACTGCTGTTAAAAGGAACAGACTGAATACCTTTCCATTGGCCGTCAATATTTTCGGCGTAAAAAAGATTGATCTGGTTGATGCCTTCTTCACTTTTTTCGTATTTTCCTTTATAATAGTCGTTGCTGTCAAAATACATACGTTTTCCGTCGGCCGTCATCGCAATATTTCCTTCGTGATATTTGCTATTAATTTCTCCACCTAAAAGTTCTGGATTCTTAATAGTGCCACCAACATCAGATGCTTTGTAAATATCAAGAAACGGCTGCTCATCCCATTGATAGGTCTTTCGGCTTGTATTTCTTGCGGAAGAAAAGTAAAAGTCTTTTCCAACCATCGTTCCACCAAATTCAGAGTATTTGGTATTGATGTCTTTCATGTTTTTTGCTTCGTAACGTTGTACCTTTTCCATAAGCATCGGTACATAGTTTGGATTTTTCATGAACTCAACGGCTCTAGAATCGTTAGGCTTCATTCCGGCAAACATTTTCATAGTTTCGTTATAATCACTAAACTTTCCGTTTGCTTTCAACACTTGGGCGTAGTTGTAGACGGTTTCTGGCTTTACATTTTTACCCTTTACCACACGTTTGTAAAAAGGCTCTGCTTTTTTAGTGTCATTTAAGAAGTAGTATGAATTTCCAAGTTGTTCGTAAACATAGCGATCTGCTTTCCCCCGCTTTGCAAGCTTTTGGTAGGCTTCAGCTGCATCTACATAAGCTAATTTATTGTAGAATTGATCTGCTTTTTTTGTGTCTTTATTTTGTCCGGTTACCACTATAGAACTAACCGCGATAAGAAACAAGAATGTGTATATTTTTTTCATTTGTAATGAAATTTAGTTAGTTAATTAGAAGTATCGTGGAGAGCGTAATGCACGTTTGTTAAATACTAAATCGAAGGTTAAGATAATTTCGTGCGACGAATCTGCCACCGTTTTAATATCTGAAGTAACACGATCATAAGCATATCCTATACGTAAGAAATCTGTGGCTTGAAAACCTACCAGACCACTAAAGGAATCATCCAATCTGTATGAACCACCAATTTCAAATTTATCATAGAACAGCGCGTTTAAATTCCCGTCATATGATATAGGGGCGTCGAATGCCGACTTAACCATAACCGATGGTTTTAGTTTAAAGTTTTCTGAAACTTGGAACACATAACCTGCGGTTGCAAAAAAGTGATTCGTTTCTGAACCAATTTTCAGGTCGTTTTCATCTAGGTGAACCGAATTCAAAAAGTTAGGTACAGACAATCCCAAATAGAAGTTTTCTGTATATAAAAAAGCTCCCGCTCCTACATTTGGATATGTATTATTGATGTTTTCAGAAAAGAAAGGATCATTAGGATCCTGTAGATCAAGGTCTGTAAGACCCACGTCGTGAAACGTAGCTCCTGCTTTAAGTCCTAAGGCCAAATTTAGGCTTGAACTCATCTGCAAGGTATAAGAGAAGTCTACATAGACATTGGTCTCACTTACTGGTCCGAGTTCATCTTTAATTGCTGAAAGACCAAGTCCTATTTTATCGCTTATCGGCGAATGTCCAGAAAAAGTAATGGTTTCTGGAGCGCCCTGAAAACCTGACCATTGCTTACGATATAAAGCTGTGAGCGATAGCGCATCTTTCGAGCCTGCATATGCAGGGTTCACCACGTTCATATTGTACATATATTGGGTATACTGAGGATCCTGCTGTGCTGTAGCATAATCGGTACACAGTATACTAACTAAGAGTACTAATAGCGATAGTTTTTTCATTATTATTGGTTGTTTGTTAATGCTTTAATTTTTTCAGTCTTTCTTAAGACCTATTTTTCTAATCATGAGATCACACTTTCTTCGGAAGGAATTCTCAAATAAACGTATCTTAATTGGCTTCTTGATTCAAATAAATGTAACCAGTTGCCTGCAGACCGTATAAAGGATCTTCATTTTCGAAATCAATGACATAGAAATATGTCCCAGTAGGTAATGCGTTACCGTCATCAGCCTGACCAGACCATTCGTTCACATAATTTGTTTTTGAAAATACTAATGTTCCCAGTCTGTTAAAGATCTGTACTTTGACGATTCCACTTCGATCTGAAAGGAATTCTAAATCAAGACTGTCATTGAAACCTACTGAGCCATTTGGTGAAAGCCCTTCAGATATAATACATTGTCCGATGTCATAAAGAGTAATGGTAATATCATCGGTTCCTTCACAGTCGCCATCGCGAACAATAACAGCGTAGTCTTGCGAGGTTCCATTGGCTGGATCGAGCATGATTTCTAATGTGCTAGCGGTTTCACCTGAAATAATGTTTCCATTTAGGTACCACTCATAGGTCAAATTATCGCCAGTTTCAACAGTTGCTGTGATTGTTTGTAGTTCATTCGGACAAGTTTTAAAGTCGGCGCCCAATTCAACTACAGGATTTTCTCTGAAATCTAAATCTATACTGTCTGTTACAACACATGGTCCCACTGTGATTTCAAGTGTATATGTGCCGGTTTCATCAACGGTGATCGTAGGTGAAGTGTCTCCGGTGCTCCATAGGTATGTAATGCCTGTTATGTCTCCTGTAATAGTAGGAATAATTTCAAAAGCATCGCCATCACAGAAACTTTGATCAGGACCTAGGTCTAAAGTTGGTTTTTCATTGATCTGAACTTCAACAGTTATTGTTGTTTCGCTACAAGGAGCGATTGCAATTACTACTGTATAGATTCCAGATGCAGTAGGTGTGTAGATGGCGTCTGTTGAAACCACATCACCTGCGGCGTTTTTCCATTCATAGGTTACCAAACTTAGGTCAATTCCTTGATTAGTGGGTGTTGCATCAAACGGAGGAATAACTTCGTCGTCACAAAGTACAATTACTTCGGAAGGCAGATCTGTTGTAAAAACGATCACCTCTCCTAATTCTAGATCGAATTGAACATTGCTATAACATGTTTCTTCCATAACGCGCTCTACTCGAACGTAAATCGTTTCAGGGTTTGCAGTGTTGTCATACGCATTTGGCGTTACAATTGGATTTTGGTCAGACATCGCATCAAAATCAGTTGTATGGAAAGTGATATTATAATCTGCTGGATCGAGTCCGTCAAGAATGGTTGTTATCTGGCTTTCTAAATCGAATGTTTCTACACCGTCATTACTAATATCGCACGCAAACAAGTTTGGAGGCGTAACGATAACTGGAGTGTCATTATTTCGTGTAATAGTGATATCATCAATTACAAAGTCATTTCCGCAGACTCCACCAATATTATCTGTAAAAACCAATTGTACTTCGGTTTCAGTTCCTGTGTTAAAGTTTACAAAGAATTCTAACCATTGTAAATTGGCACCATTTGGGATATCGCCTGTCATTGTTTCAGCAATAAGCGTTCCTGCCATATCTTCAATACGAATGGTAATATTGGAAGGAATTGAGTTTCCACCGCAAATCCCGGTATCGGTATCATAGGCTGTAGCTATAAAAGTACTTAGAGCATAGTCTTCTCCTGCCATTAGTGATATAGTTCTTCGGTAGAATTCACCAGAGGAAAGTGTAGCGGCATTTACGAACATCATCCGACCGTTAACATCACCTGGGGTGTGATCTTCGATTCCTTGATGCCATCCTGAGTTTAAGTTGTCAGAAATATTTGTAACGGTGTATTCACCACCTTCAAGCTGGGAAACGGTGTTACAGGTATAGGTTGTAGTTGCTCCGTTAAGGTCACAAAAACGTCCTTCCTCAGCCCCAAAATCATCTACAAAATCTATTGAATTACAAATAGGGTCAATGTTACAAGGGAGATCGAAAAAGGTAACCATAACACTGTCTGTAAGATCACAGCCGCTCTTACTTACAGTTACACTATAGGTGTCTGAAGTAGTAACAGTAATTGTTTGTGTGGTTTCACCACCTGGACTCCATAAGAAGGTAGCGCCAGTTATATCACCTGTAAATTCAGGAACGATCTCATATGAAGGCACATCACAAAATGCTTTGTCTTCTCCGAGTTCAACAGTAAATTCACCATCAACGGTCACTTCAACGTCGTCTGTAATTACTACAGTATCGCCATTACAATTAGTATAAGTAACCTCTGCGGTATAAATAGTGTCTTCAGTAGGGCAAACCTCTGTAGTAACTGAGTTCGAAATAACGATACCCGACGGATCCAACCATGCAAAATCAACAATACTAGGGCCAGCAGGAATAAAACGCCATGCTTCGTTAGTAGCGGTCCATGGAGAATCTGATGTGTTTCTTCCTGGTGGTACAAAAGCAACAGTACCAGCATTGTTTTGAATACCTAAGGTAGCAACCCCACCTTGCCATGTAGTACAAACAGGTTTGTCTTGAATATAAATGTCAATAACGTTGGTCGTTTCGTAAAGCACCACCATCTGAGTGGCTAATAAGTTATTACACTGTGCTTGAAACATTGGAACTTCAAAATAAGCAACCACAAGAACGCGGTTAGGTGCAGTACCTAAAACTTCATATCCAATTTCTTCTGTTGTTGACTGTACAGGATCGATATCATGTCCTGGTGTAAAAATGTTTGCTTCGCCCAATGTTGGGTTTGAGTTGTTTGGTAAGTCTTCAGAGAATGACCACCCATTACTACCTGAACCAGTATCTGAAGGATCAACCTCAAATCGAATTACTCCATTCGAGCCAACTTGAAATTGAGTGATCACATCACCAAAATAGCAAAAGTCGAAAGGTAGATCCTCAACATCCGACCAAGCGTCATCAATATTAGGGTTTAGTGAGTTTGCGAGTCCGTCAAAAGGAAACGGAGGCATATAAGGAATGGGAGTTATAGTATACGTGTCTGTTTCTCCAATTCCTAAGAAGGTGGCCTGAATGTCTGTACATCCACCGGTTCCACAGGCAATGTTTTGGTCTGGGCCGGCATCCACAAATGGCGTTCCTGGCGCTTGGGAAAATGCCGTAAGTGACGCTGAAAACAGGATAAATGTGACGGTTCCTCTTAAAATAGAGCGTGTTCTTTTTTTAGAAGCAGCTGCAAGATATGATAGTTTGGCTGGTAGCATTTTAATCATGTGTGTTTTGTTAAATGGATGATAAAAATATAGAAAATACCCTAGCAAAAAATGGTTCTAAATTTTTTTAGATTAAATGCAAGAAAATTCCGATTAATAACATGTTAAAGGATGTATTAGCTCGGGTCGATGGAAAAGATTCCATAGATCGGGAAATGATCACTAGTTCCACCTAGGTACTTTCTTCCGGCGTAGGTTCTAAAGGGGGTACCCTTATTTCTTCCCTTGTAAGCGCGCAGCACTTCTGGGTTAAAAATGTGGGCTTCTTGAAAGCGGAATTTGTTTCCGTGGAGTTGCATAAAATCATGGGAAACAAGGAGTTGATCAAACAAATTCCAGGTGCCTTTATAGCTTAAACTGCCTTCTGCGTGTGTCAATAAAAGCTCCATAGGATTGTAAAAATCGGTATGAGCCAAGTGTTGCATACTAGCGCTCTTTGGATCGTCGTTGAAATCTCCCATAATTAAGATACGTGCCAATGGGTCTTCTTGGCGTATCTGGTCTATTACAGATCTGTTTTGTGCAGCGACAAGCAAGCGTTTTGGCTCTGTTTCTTCTACTCCCGCGCGTCGCGAAGGAAAGTGATTAACCAAAACGTGAAATGTTTCTTCCATTAGTGTTGCTGTTACATGTAATATGTCTCTCGTATAATCTTGGCGATTACCTACATTTTCAAGATCAACCCGATGTGCTTGAGATTGCTTGATGGTTATATAATCTTTTCGATACAGAAGGGCGGTGTCAATGCCTCGTTCGTCGGGGGAATCAAAATGAACAATTCCATAGTTTTTCTTTTTAAGAAATTTACTCTCCACTAGTTTATCGAGTACAAACTTATTCTCTACCTCTGCAAGGCCAATTAAGACAGGAGGGTGTTCTATATCGGTAAGTCCAATACTGGAGATCACACGGCCTATTTTTTTTACTTTCTTTTTAAAGCGGTCTTCGTTCCAACGTCTATGAGCCTTTTCAGTAAAATCATCATCCATCGTATGGGGATCATCTTCTATGTCGAACAAATTTTCTACATTGTAGAAAGCCATTGAGAATTTTTTAGTTGCTGAAATAGTTGCATCGGAAGCGGCATGAGAAAGTTCGTCCATTGAGTGTTTGTTAATTGCTTCTAAATTACAAAAAAAGGTATGAAGCGGTTTCGTATCTTTATAGTATAAATAGCATATATGTTAGAAAACACCGAAACTAATTACGAAAAAACCATACTTATAGGGTTGATCACCCAAAACCAGGACGCCGAAAAATCTGAAGAATATTTAGATGAACTTGAGTTCCTTGCATATACGGCCGGTGGCGAAGTGCTAAAGCGCTTTGTTCAAAAAATGGACACCCCCAACCCAAAGACTTTTATCGGTACGGGAAAACTTGAAGATGTAAAGGAGTATGTAGATGCCCATGATATTGGCACCGTTATTTTTGATGATGAACTGACACCGGGTCAACAGAAAAATATTGAAAAGGTTCTGGAATGTAAAATAATTGATCGTACATATCTTATACTCGATATTTTTGCGCAACGGGCAAAAACAAGCTACGCGCGAACTCAGGTAGAGCTGGCACAGTATGAATACTTACTACCAAGACTTACGGGACTTTGGACACACCTTGAAAGACAGCGTGGAGGTATTGGAATGCGTGGTCCAGGGGAAACCGAAATAGAAACAGATAGACGAATTGTTCGGGATCGGATTGCCTTATTAAAAAAGAAAATTTCTAGAATTGATCGCCAGATGGAGGTCCAACGTGGAAATCGCGGAGCTTTGGTACGTGTTGCTTTGGTTGGATATACCAACGTAGGGAAGTCTACGCTTATGAACGCTATTAGTAAGAGCGATGTTTTTGCAGAAAATAAATTGTTTGCAACCTTAGATACAACAGTGCGCAAGGTGGTTATTGGAAATCTTCCGTTTTTATTGAGTGATACCGTTGGTTTTATTCGGAAGTTGCCCACACAGTTGGTAGACTCCTTTAAAAGTACGTTGGATGAAGTTCGGGAAGCCGATCTTCTATTGCATGTAGTTGATATTTCACATCCTTCTTTTGAGGATCATATCAATTCGGTGAATCAGATCTTAGACGAAATTGACAGTGCAGATAAGCCCATGTTTATGGTCTTTAATAAGATCGATGCGTATAAACCTGAAACTATTGATGATGATGATCTGGTTACTGAAAAGACGAAAGCACATTATACGCTTGCGGAATGGAAGAAGACTTGGATGAGCAAAATGAACGGGGATGCAATTTTTATTTCGGCTTTGGAAAAGCAGAATTTTGAACTTTTCCGAAAGATGGTATATGACAAAGTACGTGAAATTCATATAACGCGCTTCCCGTATAACAATTTTCTATATCCTGAAGAGTATGTTGAAAGTTGATTTTTCTTCGGAAGGATCTCTTTATCTAAACTTTTGAAAAGAATTTTCGATACTCTGATGGATCTAGTTAAGGACATTTCCGAAGTAAAAGGTATGCGCTACTCGTCACCATTTAAAATTTCCGAAGATCTATTTAATAAGAAAGCCGCCCCCGATGGGAGCGGCCTGTATCTGAACGTATCGAATACTAACTAACCAAGTTTATGAAAAAATTTCGGTTACGTTCAGGGTATTCACTCAGTAGAGTGAAGTTCTTATAATCCGTATGTTACGCCAATACCAATGGCTTGTCTAATTTGTGTTGCCTGTACCGCGTTATCATCATAGATGGCTTGAAACGCTGCATTGGCAGTTATAAAACTGTTAACCTTTAACATTAGGTTTAACGTATAATCGATATCTACATTTTGTGGATCTTCGAGATAATTTGAATATAAATTCAAAACATTTTCGATTGTCACATTTTCAATAAGCTCTACTTTGTAATAACCATTCACTGCAGCACCAAATTCGAAACGTGTGGTTTCTCCTGGCTCTACACCGAAATAAGCAGCTCCTTCAGGAAGGTCTTTAGTAAAGACATCATCCACAAAGATAAGTCTTGCTGTCGCAGGCGCAATATTGACCTTCAAGTTATCACTTTTTTTCCAAAGCATACCAGGTCCAGCTTGTAAATATCCTGGAGAAAGAAATTTTGTTGTTTCGAAACGCACTTCTTTCCCAGTTACTTCATCATCAGCGAACTCGTACCCTGAAGTAAATTGCGATCTAAAGTTTAAAAAGAACGAGTAGTACCAATTACTTTCATCTTTAACCTGGTGACCTACAATAGAGTTTAATTCTAAACGGTCATTTGTTTTACGAGCAAAGTCCTGATCTTTTAATTTTGTAATACCATAATCTGCCATGATACGGTTATCCCATGTCAATTTACCCATGCGGTAATTCATATCATACGATCCTGTTAAATTGGCTGCAATATTTGAAGTTCCGCCACCGGTCCATTCATCACTAAAAGATGCCTGACTAAAGAGTAAGGAAAGATTTCCTCCCTTGCTCCAACCTTCTTTGGGTGGTTCGGGTGTTTCGTCTTGAGCGAAAAGTAATACTGGTAAAGCAAGCAATACCAATGTTAAGCGTAATTTATTCATGTTTATCAGGTTTTGAAAGCACAAAAGTACTTCAAACTTTCCGAACCTTTTCATAAAGAATTGTTACAGGATGATGGTTTTCGATTAAAAACGACCAAAATCGGCTAAAAGTCTATTTTTTCCGATATAAAGGAACCGCAGAACAGGCTTCTCCATACATTATCTTCTGGGAAATGGGTTGTAACCGACTTGCCAGCATGATATAAGCGTTTTCAGGAATGGCCTTTTCGGCACAGCCTTTAATGATAACCGTTTTGTCTAGGTAGATAGACAGATCTAAATTGTTGAGTATTTCTGAAAAGAGAATAGTTTCTAATAAGTTAGTGTTTCCTACCACCACTTTTTTGGCGAAAGGAGACAAATGAACAGTTAATAAGAGATATGCCCATCCAGGAATAATAGCATCGGTTGAACAATGGAGAGCAACAAAAGAATCTTTGTACTGCGACCAGTTATGTGCTTCAACCGACTTTCGAAAATCGGTTTCTTTTAAAACGATGCCTTCCATCAACCAAGGTGCAATATCAAAAGCCACCCGCTCACCTTTTGGATAGAGATCCTCAAGATCAATAGTGATCAATTTGCTATTCGCTACGCGGTTTATGATTTCTTCTGGCATTTTTCGAACTGTAGTCAATATATTGTAATCCTCGGGCTTATATTATTTATAACATCCCTAACTCTAGTTTCGCTTCTTCGCTCATTAAGTCTTGTGTCCAAGGGGGATCGAAGGTGATCTCCACTTCAGCATCTTTTACCATTTTAAGTGACTTCACCTTGTCTTCTACCTCTACAGGTAATGTTTCGGCTACGGGACAATTGGGTGTTGTAAGTGTCATTAGGATCTTAACCTCCAAGTCTTCATTTACAAATACGTCGTAAATAAGTCCGAGTTCATAAATATCCACAGGAATCTCAGGGTCAAAAATGGTCTTTAGAACTTTAACGATTTTTTCGCCAAGTTCAGCAGTATCAATATCAGTGGGTGTTGTCATGGTGTCTAATCTAATTAAGTTGTGCCTGAAAGGCAACCGCATATAATTTTAATTGTTTGATCATTGAAACCAAACCATTCGCTCGTGTGGGAGACAAATGTTCTTTAAGGCCAATTTCATCAATAAAGCCAGTGTCTGCAGCGAGAATGGCTTCTGGTGTTTGATTCGAAAATGCACGGATCAAAATAGCAATGATCCCTTTGGTAATGATCGCGTCGCTATCTGCCGTAAATGCCACTTGGCCATTTTTCATTTCGGCGTTGAGCCATACTTTCGACTGGCACCCTTTAATGAGTTTATCGTCTGCTTTTTCCGAAGGATCGATTAAAGGAAGTGACTTTCCTAGATCGATCATATATTCGTACTTCTGCATCCAGTCGTCAAACAGTGCAAATTCTTCAATGATCTCTTCTTGTATTTCTGAAATGGTCATATTTTAATTTCCGTCTGTTGAATCTTTTTTAGCTGTAAGAAGAACACTACGATCTGTTTTAGAATACAAGGTTAATACACCTTTATCATATGTATAAGAACCAGTATTCCGAAGTACTTCTAAAAAGTTTTGCTCACGCGAATGAATTGGCTCTTCACAAGCCATTTCGGTTACAGCAATATCATTAAACGATAAAGCGTACAAGTCGTTGTTATATTTTCCGAAGAAAGTATTACAACCCGTATTTCCGCGAATCGATTTATCTAAGGCAGCAAATGAGATGTTGATATTAGTCACACCCGTATCTACTCCTTTGATCGAGTTCACGGTGTACATGCCCGAAAGTTGAACACTTCCTGCGGTATCAATTACTTTTTTGGTTTCGTCACATCCCATAACTAAGAGGCTTAACATAAATACTGTTACTAAGGTCAATTGTTTCATTTGTTTTGTTTTAAGTGAGCATTTGTTGTGCCTTTTTGACGGCAGCGACAAGGCTATCGACTTCGGCCATGGTATTGTAAAAAGCGAACGATGCCCGCACCGTTCCTGGTATTTTAAAATAATCCATAATAGGCTGTGCACAATGATGTCCGGTTCGCACGGCTATACCTAGTTTATCAACAATGGTGCCTATATCGTATGGATGAATATCACCTACGTTAAAAGAAATAACCGAGGTCTTCTCCTTTCCTGTTCCGTAGATCTTGAGACCGTCAATGGTCAACAACTGTTCGGTTGCGTATGTTAAAAGCTTTGTTTCATAGGCTTCAATAGCTTCAAATCCAATTGAGTTAAGATAATCAATTGCTGCGCCAAAAGCAATTCCTCCTGCAATATTAGGCGTTCCTGCTTCAAATTTATGCGGCATTCCGGCGTAGGTAGTTTTTTCAAAAGTAACCTGATCGATCATCTCGCCGCCACCTTGATACGGAGGGAGTTTTTCACCCCAGACTTCATTGATATAAAGCATTCCAATTCCGGTTGGACCACACATTTTATGCGCTGAGGTCACGTAGAAATCGGCTCCCAATGCTTGTAAATCGGGTTTGATATGCGAGCAGGATTGTGCTCCGTCAATTAAGACAGCGGCCTTAACTTTTTTTGCTTCGGAAATGATCTCGGCAATGGGATTGATAGTTCCAAGGGCGTTTGATACATGATTAACAAATACAAGTTTTGTTTTTTCTGAAAGCAATTTTTTGTAAGCAACCATGTCTAGTTCACCATGTTGATTCATAGGAATGACCAACAGCTTGGCTCCTGTGCGCTCGCAAAGCATTTGCCATGGAACTATATTTGAATGGTGTTCTAATGCCGAAACAATGATCTCATCTCCTGGAGTTAGCAAAGAGGTAAAGCCACTTGCAACGAGATTAATTCCGTGTGTGGTTCCCGAAGTAAAAATAACTTCGTGAGATTTTTCAATATTGAAATGCGTTTGGATCGTTTTTCTAGCTGCTTCGTAAGCATCAGTAGCTTCTTGGGACAAGGTATGTACGCCGCGATGAATATTTGCATTATAGTTGCTGTAATAGTCAACGATACAATCAATCACCTGTTGCGGTTTTTGTGATGTAGCTGCATTGTCAAGATATACTAAAGGATATCCATTCACTTGGCGTTTTAAGATGGGAAAATCGGCTCTTATTTTTTGAACGTCCAAAGGCATAATTTATTGAAATGCTAGGCGATTGCCTATAGGTTAAACCCTAAACTAACTCCAAGTTTATTGGCGATCAATTTATTAATGCGGGTTTTGATCTCGGGTACTTTTACACTTTCCAATACGTTGTTTGCAAAAGCATACATCAATAAAGCGCGGGCTTCATTTTTTGCAATTCCGCGTGAGCGCAAGTAAAATAAAGCATCTTCATTTAATTGCCCAATAGTACAACCGTGAGAACATTTTACGTCATCAGCAAAGATCTCTAATTGTGGTTTTGCGTTAATGGTTGCTTTATCGTCGATCAAAATGTTGTTATTCTGTTGGAAAGCATCAATTTTTTGAGCTTCCTTTTCAACCACGATCTTTCCATTGAACACACCTGTTGAGCTATCGGCAAAGATCCCTTTGTAGTCTTGGTGGCTCTCACAGTTTGGTGCGATATGATGCACCAGTGTGTTGTGATCTACGTGCTGCTTATCTTTTAAGATAGTGATTCCTTTTAAGGTTGAATCACAATGTTCGCCGTTCTGGAAGAAGTTTAAGTTATTCCGAATTAGCTTTCCGCCAAAAGCAAAAGTGTGAACGCTGGCATTACTCTCTCGCTCTTGTGCAATATAGGTGTTGTCTATCAGGGATGCTTCAGAAGCATCATTTTGAATTTTATAATAGTCGACCATCGCTCTTTTTTCAGCAAAGATCTCAGTAACACTATTGGTGAATACTGCATTTTGCGACAAGCTTTGATGGCGCTCAATAATTTGTACATGTGCGTTTTCCCCAACAATAATGAGGTTTCTCGGCTGTAAAAATGTAGCAGCTTCGTTTCCGGTGGCAAAATTGATGATCTCAATGGGTTTTTCAACTTCCTTGTGCTTCGGAATACGAATATAAGCGCCTTCTTTCGCAAAAGCGGTATTGAGCGAGGTTAGACTGTCTTGTTTTACGGCTTTGTTAAAATACGCTTCGATAACAGGCTTGTATTTTGGCTTGCTTAAGGCAGAAGACAGTAAACAAACATCTAGGCCGTCATGAGAAGTTTCAGAAAGAAATGAGCTATAAACACCATCAATAAATACAATTTTGTAAGTGTCGATATCGTGTAAGAAGTACTTCTTAACGTTTTTAAATTCTATGTTATTTTCGCGTTTCGGAAAAATGCTATAGTCCTGTTTTAACAAGGAATTTAGCGACGTATATTTCCAGGCTTCATCCTTTTTTGTAGGAAAACCGATAGTTTCAAAGGTCTTTATTGCTTCATTACGAAGGTCATGCAAAGGTGAATCATCTTCAAGATGATCTTCAAAAGCAATATAAGAGGAAAGTAATTTATCTTTTAAGCTCATACTTCAAATTCAAAATTCAAAATTCAGTTTTATATCTTGAATTATTTTACCAATTCTTCCTTGATCCAGTCGTATCCTTTTGCTTCCAGATCGTAAGCGAGTTCTTTGGTACCCGATTTTACAATTTTTCCATCGATCAAAACATGTACAAAATCTGGAACGATATAATCTAACAGACGTTGGTAGTGAGTAATGACTACAACTGCATTGTCTTTGGTTCTTAACTTGTTTACACCATTAGCAACCACCTTTAGGGCATCAATGTCTAAGCCTGAATCGGTTTCATCTAAGATGGCTAGTTTAGGTTCTAGCATAGCGAGTTGGAAGATCTCATTTCGTTTTTTCTCACCCCCTGAAAATCCTTCATTAAGGGAGCGAGATAAGAATTTTCGGTCGATTTCTAAAAGATCTGCTTTTGCTTTGATCTTTTTTAGCATTTCAGCGGCTGGCATATCTGCAAGACCTTTTGCTTTACGGGTTTCATTAATTGCTGTTTTAATAAAATTGGTCACAGAAACGCCTGGGATCTCAACAGGATATTGAAACGACAAGAAAATCCCTTTATGAGCGCGCTCTTCAGGGTCAAGGTCTTCAATATCTTCTCCTTCAAATAAGATCTCTCCTTTTGTGATCTCAAATTCTTCTTTTCCAGCAATTACCGAAGAAAGTGTACTCTTTCCAGAACCGTTAGGCCCCATGATAGCGTGTACTTCACCTGCTTTTACCTCAAGGTTAATTCCTTTTAGAATGTCTTTGTCCGATACACCGGCATGTAAATCAATTATTTTTAGCATGTTATTGTTTTTCTTGAATTTTAACGTCTGCTTCAGAAGGCTCTGATGCTACGTAAACGATTTCTTTAATTGTAATTTTTTCATCCCAGCCTTCGGAGCCTGCTTCTTTTTTAGTAACCACACCTTTCACAGCAACTTTTACCATGTCAAATTCGTCTCTTTTTACTGGCTTTACACGTTCGGCTAATTCCATGGCTAGGGTGTCTAAGACTACTCCGTAGATATAGTCAGATCCTTTTAAAACAGCAGCATCTCCAACGTAAACAAACTCACCGCGAATAATAGGCATCGTGGCTCCTGCAGCGGCCATATTTGGATTAACCATTTTGGCAGGTCCGTATTTTTCAATATCCGTTTTGTCTGATTTTTCTTCGGTATTATTACAAGAAAAAATAATGAGAGAGAGGGTAAGGAGTAAGAAAAGCTTTTTCATTTTAAAAATAATTTATTTAAACATTCTAGTTATCCAACAGAGCCTTCAAGGCTTATTTCTAATAATTTTTGCGCTTCCACGGCAAATTCCATAGGAAGTTTATTCAGCACTTCTTTACTGAAACCATTTACAATAAGTGCGATGGCCTTTTCAGTGTTAATGCCACGTTGATTGCAATAAAAGATCTGGTCTTCACCAATCTTACTCGTTGTAGCTTCATGCTCGATCTGTGCCGTCTTATTTTTTACTTCAATATATGGGAATGTATGTGCCCCACATTTGTTTCCCATCAACAGCGAATCACATTGAGAAAAATTACGAGCGTTATCTGCATTCGGACTTATTTTTACAAGGCCACGGTAACTATTTTGTGATCTTCCTGCTGAAATACCTTTCGAGATAATGGTGCTTCGGGTGTTTTTACCCAAATGAATCATTTTTGTACCGGTATCTGCTTGTTGATAGTTGTTAGTAACTGCGATAGAATAAAATTCACCTACTGCGTTATCACCCTTTAAAATACAGCTAGGGTATTTCCAAGTAACAGCGCTTCCTGTTTCCACTTGCGTCCAGGAGATCTTTGCGTTCTTTTCGCAAATCCCACGTTTGGTCACAAAGTTAAAAACACCGCCTTTACCCTCTTTATTTCCAGGATACCAATTTTGTACGGTTGAATATTTTATTTCAGCATCATCTAAGGCGATAAGTTCAACAACGGCTGCATGCAACTGATTTTCATCTCTGCTTGGTGCTGTACAGCCTTCTAGGTAACTTACATAACTCCCTTCGTCTGCAATGACAAGTGTGCGTTCAAACTGCCCTGTACCTGCTTGATTAATTCTAAAATAGGTTGAAAGCTCCATAGGGCAACGAACGCCTTTTGGGATGTAACAAAAGGAACCATCACTAAAAACTGCGCTGTTTAAGGCAGCATAGAAATTATCTTTTTGTGGTACAACACTTCCAATATATTTTTGAACTAATTCTGAGTGTTCTTTGATCGCTTCGGAAATAGAACAGAAAATAATACCTTTTTCGGCTAAAGTCTTTTTAAACGTAGTTGCTACCGAAACGGAATCCATTACGATATCAACGGCTACCCCAGCTAATTTTTTTTGTTCATCTAACGAAATACCTAGACGCTTAAAAGTATCTAGAAGTTCTGGATCAACTTCGTCAAGGCTATCGTATTTTGGTTTTTTGTTTGGCGCCGAATAGTACGAAATGTTTTGAAAGTTTGGCTTTTCATAGGTTACATTAGCCCATTCAGGCTCTTCCATCTTTTGCCAAGCTCTAAAAGCTTCGATACGCCAATCGGTCATCCAAGACGGTTCTTCTTTCTTTTTAGAAATAGCACGAACAATGTCTTCGTTCAGTCCCACCGGAAAGGTGTCTGAATCTATATCGGTATAGAAACCATATTCGTATTCTTTGGTTTCTAATTCTTTTTTTAAATCGTCTTCAGTATATTTTGACATACTATTTGTTCAAAAATTTTATTATCTATTCGATCGTGAGATTTAGAGGGAGCAATGCGTTTTATAGCGAAAAACTCTCACCACATCCACATGTTCTATTGGCATTCGGATTATTAAATACAAATCCTTTACCATTTAGGCCTCCACTGTATTCTAAGGTGGTTCCTACGAGATATAAAAAACTCTTTTTATCAATGGCAATTTTAACTGCCTGATCTTCGAATAATTTATCGTTGTCACCAAGAGCACTATCGAATTTTAATTCATACGATAGACCTGAGCACCCTCCACTTTTCACTCCTACACGCACATAGTCATTGGCAATGTTAAAGCCTTCTTCAGACATCAACTGCGCAATTTTTATTTTCGCGGTTTCACTTACTTGAATCATAACGTAGATTAATTCTAAATTAGACTGCAAATATACGGTATTTGCTAGTTTAAACCATGCCTCTAAAATAATTTATAGGCATGCCACAATAGTTTTCTGTGATGGTAGTAAGGGTTTCATTTCTTCCGAAGAAAGAAAGAATAAAGAAACAGGAGTTCCTTAGTTTTCGGGTAGAAAATCAGGGTTGTTTATAAAGGAGGGGTCTGAAAGACTCAATAAAAAAGCTTTAAGATCTGCTTTGTCTTGAGCTGAAAGTCCGACGCCGCCATCGGCAACCTTTTTCATTAGTGGATCAATAGTTTCTGAATAGACCAAACCTTCGCTATAGTGGTCTATGACTTCGTCAAGCGTTTCAAATCGGCCATCATGCATGTAAGGAGCCGTATAGGCTAAATTCCGAAGCGATCCAGACTTAAATAGTCCGAAGTCGCGAGGATCACCAGTAAAGCCTCCAAGGCCTCGATCGGTGATGGTTTCATCTAAACCATTATTGTGGAAAGTATTGTCTACCCATAGTGGATTGTTTGGATTTCCATGACAGTGAAAACAGTCACCACGACCTTCATCCATAAAAATAGCAAGGCCGTTTTCTTCGGAAGGAGTTAAGGTTGCTTCTCCCATTAGATATTGGTCGAATTTAGAGTTTGCTGAAATCAAGGTACGAACAAATTGCGCTATCGCTTTTGTTGTGAGTTCTTTAGAAATGGTTTGTGTTCCGAAAGCACGTTCAAATAATTCTGGATAAAGTGCATCCTCTTGTAATTCGGAAACAGCATTAGCCCAAGTATTGTGCATTTCAATAGGGTCGGTTACAGGTTGTAGCGCTTGGTCTTCTAATGAACTTGCGCGACCATCCCAGAAAAATTTTTCATTGTAATTGAAGGCCAAATTAAATAATGGCATCGAATTTCGGGTTCCTGAGATACCATCAATACCTACGCTAAATTGGCGCGGATCTGTAAAAGCATTTTGCGGACTATGGCAGCCTGCACAGGCCAAGGTGTTGTCTGCCGAAAGGATAGGATCATAAAATAATTTTTTCCCCAAGGCTACACCTTCAACGGTTTGCGGATTATCTTCTGGTATTACAGGAGGAAGAATACGGTCTAGAAAGACCTGCGGCACTTCAATAGGTGCTGGTGTAGGCGTATACCCGGTTGCGTTGTCGTCCAAATCATCCGAACATGAAATCATTGAAAAACAAAGCAACACAGATATACTTATTAAGCCTAACTTCATTGTAATTCTTGTTTTTTAGTTTTCAACCGTAACGGCACCCTTAGAAAAAACGGTTTGTCCGTTTGCATTCATCATAATTTGTGCTTCATAATTAGGCATCAATACTTGATAAAGTTCATTTAAGTTCCAAAGGTTGGGGTTTTTAAACCATTCCGATGCATTCATTTTTACCTCAATAGTTGTTCCTTGCTCAATAGTGATCTGTCCAAGATCAACTGGAATGGAAGTATCGGTAGTCACTAATGGATCTGTGCCAGGTTGTGCTGCACGAATGTTGTGGAATTGAAAAGCGGTTATTTCTGAAGCTTCATTGGTATAGAAACCTTCCATACGCATAAAGTGATAACCACCACCTAACATAGCAGGCACGCTCCATGATCCATCTGAACTATTAAGATCTAGATAAATACCATCTGTGTTATCTTCATCGTCAAAACCATAGGTAAGTGAAACATCGTAAGTACCTTCTGGGATTTCAATATTTGGTGTAAATGTAAGTCCGGTGCCATTTCTAACATCAATTAAATTATAATCTCCGGCGTCATAAACAGTTCCGTCTGCTGCTGTAAATGTAATGTCAGAAATTAAATAAACTAGCTTTGATAAGGTAAGTACTTCTCCATGTTCGTTAGTATATACAGTAGATTCGAAATCGGAATTAGTGATCTCTGTGCCATCCCAATTTTGAGTGAATTGAAATGCTACAGAAACATCTTCTGCTTGAGGTGTTCCCGATTCATCGTCGCTTTTACACGACACAATAGCTAACGCCATTGCTACCAAAAAGGTGATTTTTTTCATTATAATAATTAGATTTAGGGTTATTTGAATTTGATAAATAAAAAGTCTTTGATTCCACGATTTAGAGGGATATCACCATTGTTATTGCTTTCGGTATTTCCAACCATATAGATCTTACCGTCACTGGCTTGTAAGGCCTCATTTCCGAAGTCCAAAAGGTTTCCGCCCACGGTATTTTGAGAAACAAGCGCTCCACTTGCATCAATGATCATAGCCCAAACATCATTTTGGCCTTTATTGACGGTAACATCTATATCATTACTTCGCGTAGATCCACCCAACAAAAAGCCGCCGGTGCTCAAAGGAACAACGCTTCGGGCAGAATCAAATTGTGTTCCACCATAACTATGTTGCCAGATAAGATCTCCAGAATCGTTAAATTTTACTACCCAAACATCAGCATTGCCAATGGGGCTTGTTACATCTTTATCTGAACTTCGTGAATCACCAACCATTATGTAATTTCCATCTGGGGTTTTGCTTAGGGCATATCCCAGATCAATTTCAGAGCCACCAAAAGATTTGGTCCAAATTTTTGTTCCATCGGCAGTTAGGCGCACGGCCCACATGTCATAGCTTCCTTTGTCATCGATAATATCGAAATCGTTACTTTCAGACTGACCAACCATAAGGAAACCACCATCATTAGTTTGAAGCGCACCATAGCTTCTGTCGTTGTTGCTTCCACCAAAATAACGTCTCCATTGCTTGTTACCAGTAGCATCCAGTTTAATTCCCCAAAATTCACCTACGCCGTGTTGGCCAGCTCTTGAAGAATCGTCATTTCCGTTATTACCTGTCGCATCATTTCCGTCACCACCACTAGCAGAAACGTCAAAAAAGCCTGTTACAAAATAACCGCCGTCTGATGTTTGGAATGCTTCAAAAGCTTGATCACTTCCGGAGAAGCCAAAATTTTTGTTCCACTGTAAATTTCCTTCAGCATCTAATTTTAAAATCCAGTAGTCGTGAAAACCGTTGTTACCTGAAACATCTCCATCACTACTTCTACTGTGGCCAGCAACGATATAACCACCGTCACTTGTTTTATTGATTTTTGATGCTTTGTCGTCTTCAGTACCACCATAGGTTTTGCTCCAGATCTTTTCGCCAGTTGGCGAAACCTTTAGCAACCAAAAATCGGAGTCGTCACCGGTGCGTCCTGTGAGGTCGCCATCTGTACTACGGGTGCTTCCCAGAATGACAAAGTTTCCATCATTTGTTTGTAAGAATCCGGTAGCATCATCTTCACCACTTCCGCCGTAGGTCTTTACAAAATCGAGTTCTGCAAGGAGTCCGGTAGGTGGGATTATTATCTGGTCGTCATCGGTTGGTACGTCATCTGAGGCTGGGTCATCTTTTCCGCAGGAGAAAACAAGAGCAACGCAAGAAAGTACTAGT
Organism: Ulvibacter sp. 2305UL32-6; assembly: GCF_058148545.1. NCBI lineage: Bacteria > Pseudomonadati > Bacteroidota > Flavobacteriia > Flavobacteriales > Flavobacteriaceae > Ulvibacter > Ulvibacter sp. 2305UL32-6. The sequence continues at coordinate 1,131,519 of NZ_JBYVKA010000001.1, read as the reverse complement.
AGGTGTTTTACTATTCTTTTGTTAATGTGTAACATAGGGTATTGGGTTAATTTACGATCAATCTTTTAACAGTATTGTCGTTAATCTTTACTAAATAAAGGCCAGCATTTAAACTTTCAATGTTTAGTTTTTCTGAAATGCTATCGGCGAAGTTAAAATCTAACACACGTTGTCCTAGAACGTTATAAAACGCAACACTCCTAATAGGATCGGATGTTGACATGATGGTTACATTGTCTTTTGTTGGGTTTGGATAAAGACCAAAGTCACCTAAGGTAATATCATTAATCCCTAAAATTTCTTCACTTTTAACCAACAGGAAACCTTGACTTTGATCTGAAATAATAATATTTCCGCTAGCAAAGTAAGGATAAACATTCCAGGCGCCATTGTTCGTATTTACGGCATCACTAGGTGGATGCGAGTCAAAATATCCAACTTCAGTCATGGTTTGACCGTCAATATCACTAATATCGAATACGCGCATTCCGGCTCTGTAGCTGGCCATATAATAATAATTGCCATTTACATAACCATTATGGTCTGATGAAGGGTTATTTCCCGAGTGTTCGAAATGTAATTGTGGGTTGTCTAGGTCTGTAAAATCAAATATGATGGTCCGTGTAGGAAATCCAAAACCGATCTCATCAGTTTCATCACCAACAATAAAATACTTTTGATCATTGGTAAACCATCCTTGGTGAGTATAGCCAACGTTTGAATACGAAATAGTTGCAATTTCGTCTGGGTTGTTTTTGTCTGTAATATCTACAATTACTAATTCATCGGTATTACTTCCTATAAGAATTTCTGCTCCTGTCCAATCACTGTCGGGACCGTTATAAGTAACAACTTGCGCATCGTGGGTATAGTTTCCTTGTGAGTATCCGCCTGCTGCAACGGGATTGGTTGGGTCTTGAATATTTACGAAGTGCGGACCACCGCTATACGTTTGTGTTCCTACACCATAAGCATATCCGCTATCTTCATTGATCACTATGTTGTGAGCACTTCCGAAGCCATTATAGTGAGCGTCTTCAGTAAAATCTTCAGGAGGATTTGTTACTGTTCGCAGTCGAGTTAGATCAAAAACCTGCATTCCGTGATTGTTAATTTCACTTACAATAAATGCATGATTTTGGTAAACTTTAATATCTCTCCAAATTTGTCCGCCATCCAACATACCATTATGTGTTTCCAGTTTGCCCATAAGTACAGGGTTGATAGGATCTGAGATATCTACGAAAGCAGTACCGTTGTTCACGCCAATAAGTGCATATTCTATACCAGTATCAGGATCTGTCCAACCCCAAGAATCGTTACAAAAACTTGCGTCTAAGTCGTTGAGGTCTAATTGCGATTGTAAGTCGAATTTATCACATGGGAATCCAGCCGCAGAGCCACTATTACAAGGTGATTGTGCGAAGGTTGTTGCTGTAAACACCAGCATTAATACTGGTAAGAATTTTTTCATTTTTTTCTTTTTTTGGATTAGCAGGGATAAAGTTAACGTTATAATGCTACACTACAACGGGCTCCTTCATAAAATAGTGTTAAGTACGCTGTAAAATCAGTCGAGAACTTGTTGTAATAATTACATTTTTTATTTCTTAATTACCTTTTTAACAAGGGTATTATTGATCTTGACAAAGTAGATTCCGGTTGAAAAACTATTTATATCAATTACTTGAGTTGTTAGGTTGGTATTTTCTTCGGAAAAGAGCACTTTTCCAGCAACATCTACTATTTCAGTTGAGTTGATGATGGTGTTGGTTGAAGAAATTGTTAGCTTATCGGTTGCGGGATTTGGGTAAGCGGAAATTTCCGAAGAAGAAAAATCTTGAACACCTAAGATATCTGTTGATTTTACAACAAAAAATCCTTCGCTGCGGTCGTTTATAGTAACAACTCCACTTGGAAAATACGGATAAACATTCCAAACACCGTTATAACTTGCATTGTTGTCTGCAACATAGGTGTCAAAATAAGCCACTTGATTCATATTGCTATTTGCGATATCACTAATGTCAATTACACGAAGACCGGCCGCATAATTTGCCAGATAGTAATAATTGCCAAGTACATAGCCATTGTGATCAATGGCGGTAGTTTCTCCAAAAAATTCAAAATCTTCAATAGGATTGTCTAGATCGGCAAGATCAAAAACAACAGTACGTGTATTAAAACCTACATCGCCCTCGTCAAATTCATCTCCAAGTAAAAAGAAGCGGTGATCTTCAGTAAACCAGCCTTGGTGGGTGTAGCCCACGTTCTGATATCCAATAGTGGCAATTCCTTGCGGATTTGCTTTGTCTGTTACATCAACGATGGCAACCGCTTGATCATTACCAGTGCTGCTTACTAAAATCTCTCTTCCTTGATATTGCGTGTCTGGGCCATTATAGATTATAACCTGAGCGTCATGACTATAGCCATCGGCACCATAACCACCAGCGGCAACAGGATTTAAAGGGTCTTGAATGTTTACGAAATGAATTCCTCCGTTATATGTATTGGTTCCCACGCCATATGCAAATCCGGTTTCTTCGTTGATCACGATGTTGTGAGCGTTACTAAAACCACTATAATGAGCATCTTCTGAAAATGTTACTGGTGGGTTTGGAACATTTCTCAATTTTTTTAAATCGAAAATCTGAATTCCATGACCACTTGCTTCACTTACAATAAAAGCGTAGTCATTATAGGTTTTAACGTCTCTCCATGTTGTTGAAGAAGTATGTGTGGGCAACTTACCTAAATAAATAGGGTTTATAGGATCTGTGATGTCAACGAATGCTGTTCCGTCCTCAAGTCCAACTAAAGCATATTCGTCTCCGTTGTCAGGATCTACCCATCCCCATGAGTCATTAGCTCCTGAAGTATTAAAAGTAGATAGTGGAATATGAGAGAAAAGGTCAAATCCATCACAAGGATACCCTCCAGCAGTTCCATTTTCACAGGGTGTTTGTGCGAAGGAAACCGAAAAAGATAAGATGGCGAAAAGCGGGAATAGTTTTTTCATGGGGTGTTTTTAAAATGAAATTTCAACAGCATTACAATAGTACGGAAAATAGTGATAAAAAACGCTGCTTTTGCCTATAAATAAGGGATTTATACAAATTTTCGATTAATTTTAAACCCTAGTAAATTACTAGAATATTGTTTAAAATTTAGTAAAAACAAAAAAAGGGATGTCTTGTAAAACATCCCTTTTTTTTATTGATTTAAGTTGGTCTTGTTTACTTTTTCAAAACCTTAAGTACTGCTGCGTCATTTACATTGACGAAGTAAATTCCTTGTGAGAAAGCAGAAAGATCTATGGTCATTTCTTCAAAAGAGATGTTTTCTTGAGAAATAAGCGTTTTTCCTGAAATATCAACTACATCAATACTTGTAATGGGTAGACTTGTAGAAACAAGATTCAGTATGTTATTTGTTGGATTCGGAAATACAGTTAGGCCTCTTTCAAAAGCTAGATCTGCTGTTGATAGTACTTCAACAACTTCAAGTTCAAAAGTACAAGAGGCAGTGTTGCCATAATCGTCTTCTGTGTCTAGAGTAACAGTATATGTTCCTATTGTAAGTTGAGTTCCTACTACAGGATCTTGGTTCACGGTAAAACTTGTGGTACAATTATCAGTTAAAACAGGGTCAAAGGTTTCCATTGTGTAAAAAGAAGAGCCACTGTCATAAGCTTTCATCGAGTTTGCAGGGCAATCCATTTGTGGGCCTAGTTCGTCAAGCACGGTAACCACGGCGGTACAATAATCTTTATTTCCGAAGTCATCATAAACTTCAAGTTCAACATTATTTGTACCTAGATCATCACATGTAAAAGTGTCTTTGCATAAAATAAAATATACAGTCCCACTATCATCCGTTGAGCCATTATCAAGTTCAGAGGCTGAGATGGTGGCTTCTCCGTTCACATCTAGGGATACTGTAAGATCCATACAGTTTGCTACAGGAGGTGTAAGGTCTATTGTTGATGCTTTTACAAGTAAGAAACCTCGGTTAATATCGCTGATGACAATATTTCCACTAGCAAAATATGGATAAACGCTCCATGCACCACTAAAGTTAGCACTGTTACTACCTGGATAAGTGTCAAAATATCCTTCTTGACTTACAGAACCTGCCTCAATATTAGTTAGGTCATATACTCGTAATCCAGCACGATAGTTGGCCATATAGTATTTTGTTCCACGCGTGTAACCATTGTGGTCAATAGCTGCAGTTTCACCTTCATGTTCGAAATGAAATTGTGGATTGTCAAGATCTTCGAAATCGAAGAAAATGGTTCTAGTGTTAAAACCGACACCTTGCTCATCTAATTCATCTCCAAGTATAAAGTAGCGTTGGTCTTCAGTAAACCATCCTTGGTGTGTATATTCTACATTAGAATAGGCGATTGATGAAATATTAACTGGATTTCCTTTGTCTGTAATATCGACAATTACAACTTCATTTTCATTACTACCAATCATGATCTCACGGCCTGTGTAATCTTGATCTGGACCGCAATAAGTTACCATTTGGGCATCGTGGCTATACGCATCCGACGAATATCCGCCTGCTGCAATAGGGTTTAGAGGATCTTGAATATTGACAAAATGCGGTCCGCCGTTAAAAGTTTGCGTCCCAACAGCGTAAGCGTATCCTGTGTCTTCGTTGATTACTACGTTATGCGCACTTCCGAAGCCATCGTAATGAGCGTCTTCCGTAAAGGTTGCGGGTGGGGTTGGTACATTGCGCAGTCTTGTTAGGTCAAAAACCTGCATTCCGTGACCATTAGCCTCGCTCACAACAAAAGCGTGATTGTTATATACTTTTATATCTCTCCAGGTGCTACTTGACGTATGCGTTGGAAGTTTTCCTAGGTATACTGGGTTCGTAGGATTAGTAATGTCAATAAATGCAGTACCGTTGCTAAGACCAATAAGCGCGTATTCATCACCATTGGTAGGGTCAGTCCATCCCCAAGAGTCATTTCCTGCGTTAGCATTTAAAGTGTTGAGGTCGATAGCCGATTGAAGATCGTATCCATCACAAGAATAAGGTCCTGCAAATCCACCAACACATGGGGTTTGAGCTTGCATTGCTGTAAAGCAGGTAAATAAAAGGGGAAGTAATAGTTTTTTCATGGTGAGAATGATTGTATTAAACATAAGTGAGGTGATCCATACAACATGTATGAGCCTACAAAAAAAAGAAAATTATTTAAAGAAAATGCGATTTGACTGTTAAAAGTGTAAGCAAAGCAGGTAAAAACAATGTTTTGTTGAAAGAAATGGATTTTATCTCGAATAATAACTATCCTTTTTTCTTAACAATGAAAAGCCCATCGTTCATGTCACTAATTACAATATGACCACTAGCAAAAAACGGATATACACTCCATGCGCCACGGAAAGCTGCAATATTAATTTGTGCGTTAGTGTCAAAGAAGCCAACTTCGGTTAAGGTGTTGTTTTCAATATTAGCGAGGTCGATTACTCGCATACCGGCAGTGTAATTTGCCAAATAATAAAAGCCATTATTTACGTATCCGTTATGGTCAATCGCTGGTGTGGGTCCATAATAATCAAATTTAAATTCTGGATTATCTAGATCTGTAAGATCTAAAATCATAGTTCTTGAATTAAAGCCATAAGACGATTCGTCTAACTCATCGCCGAACAGGAAAAAACGTTGATCTTCGGTAAACCAGCCTTGATGAGTGTATGCTACTTGGTCATAACTAATACGAGAGAGTTGCTGAGTATTATTTTTATTGGTTATATCAACAATAACCACTTCGTTTTCATTACTTCCAATAAGAATTTCTTTGCCAAGGTGTTCTGAGTCTGGCCCAGTATAGGTTACAACTTGGGCATCGTGGCTATATGAGTCATAACTATAACCTCCCGCTGCAATCGGATTTAAAGGATCTTGAATATTCACAAAATGTGGTCCACCCATGTATGTTGTTGTGCCAACAGCGTATGCATAGCCCGTTTCCTCATTAATAACAAGGTTGTGAGCACTTCCAAAACCAGTATAGACGGCATCAGGGTTAAAACCAACACCTGTATCGGTGATTCCTCTCAATCGAGTAAGGTCAAAAATCTGCATTCCATGACCAGGTGCTTCACTTACAATAAATGCATGATTTTGGTATACTTTAACGTCGCGCCACGGACTAGCACCGGTTTCACTATCTACTTTTCCGACATAATGTATGGCTGTGGGATCGGTAATGTCAACAAAAGCGGTTCCGTTATCTAAGCCCATGATGGCATATTCTCGACCGGTGTCGGGATCGGTCCAGCCCCAACAATCATTTCCGGAATCAGCTCTAAAGGTATCTAGATCAATTCTTAGAACCAGATCATAATCATGACAAGGATAAAAATCATCTATATAGGCATTTTCACAAATACCTTCATACGGTCCATCATCGCGAGACGTATCGTTCGTGTCATCGGAATCTGGAAGGTCATCTGTAGGCGCCTCATCTGTTGGATCATCTGTCTGTTGGAATACAGACTTAGGATCATCGGCAATACATGACCAAAGAAGGGTTGTGCAGAGGATTAATAGAAAGGCTTTTTTCATAATTATTTGAATCCATTAAATATACCAAAATATTTGATGTTACTACATTTCATTTACTAGAATTGCTCTTTCGAACAAAAAATCATCCTTAAATAAAGTATAAATGCAATACTAGTTCATTAGATACATGTATTTTTGCATAGCTATTTTTATTGCAACCCATAAACACAAAACCATGTTTGAAAATAAAGCCGAAGGAGCAACCCCTATAAGCAGTTTAGGAGAATTTGGACTCATAGACCATCTTACAAAGCATGTTAAAATTGGGCAGCCTTCTACTCTTAAAGGGATTGGAGATGATGCAGCGGTAATTGCTTCCGAAGAAAATAAAGCGATAGTGATAACTACCGATATGTTGGTAGAAGGTGTTCACTTTGATCTTAGCTATATGCCTTTAAAACATTTGGGTTATAAAGCAGTTGTGGTGAATTTAAGCGATGTATATGCTATGAATGCCACAGCTACTCAAATTACGGTTTCAATAGCGGTTTCTAACCGTTTTCCAGTAGAAGCTATGGAAGAATTATACGCCGGAATTGTTACGGCTGCAAAGGTCTATGGTGTTGATGTGGTAGGCGGAGATACAACCTCAACTACTACCGGATTGGTCCTTAGTATTACGGCAATCGGGCAGGCGGAAAAAGAAGATATTGTTTACCGAAGCGGAGCAAAAGAGAATGATCTTTTGGTAGTTTCGGGAGATTTGGGTGCAGCCTATCTTGGGTTGCAAGTACTAGAACGTGAAAAGCAAGTGTTTCAGGTAGATCCAAACGCTCAACCCGATTTAGAGCCTTATGCATATCTAGTGGAAAGACAATTGAAGCCTGAGGCGCGCAAAGACATTATTGCCTTATTAGCCGAGTTGAAGGTAAAACCTACTGCTATGATCGATATTAGCGATGGCTTGTCTTCTGAAATTTTACATCTCTGCAAACAGTCTAAAGCTGGTTGTAATGTATATGAAGATAAAATTCCATTAGATCCGCAAGTAATTGCAACTTGCGAAGAATTTGAAATGGATAGTACCACGATCGCACTTAGCGGAGGGGAGGATTATGAGCTTTTATTTACAGTTCCTCAGGAAGATTTTCCGAAAATTAAGGCAAATCCGCATATGAGTATTATTGGCCATATGACCCAAGAACAGGAAGGGGTTCATTTAATCTCTAGAGCAAACACAAAAATTCCTTTGATCGCAAGGGGTTGGAATGCTATAGAAGAGTAAACCGCTATGAAGCAACACGCTGTTGCGCGAAATAATTCTGAAATAATTCGTTATTCTGCTTCCAGAATGCAGTTAATTTGACCATACGGCCATATCCGTCGGTAGTAAATCTTTGCTTGCAATGTGAGCATTCAAATTCTTTGATCTGCACATTTTGCGTTGAGACAGGGACAATAGTATGCCCTTTTCCTTTACATGATTTCTTCATGATACTAGGCTGTTAATCTGCGTTTCGATTTTTTCTGAAAGAATGCGGCAAGGCTTGAATTCTGCATTTTTGTTTTATGTGTAAGAGGCTCAATGGTACCAGTAAATGTGTCTGTTACCTCTTTCCCACAATGTGAACACTTGTATTCATTAATATGGTTGGTTACTTTCCTTGAAACTAAGTAGTTATGACCAAAAGTGTGGCAGATGATTCCAAAAAGCGTATGTGAGGATTTTTGAGGAGTATTCTGGGGAGAATTTTTCATAATGTTGGTTTTGGTTGGGATAAACATAACAAAAAATTCTTAATAAATACGATAAAGTGTAATTTTTATACGATAAAGTGTAAATATTTAACGATTTCATGCCAATTTTCTGCCAAAAGCATATGACCTCCAGTCATTATTTTAAGGTTTGTACGGGTTTTTTCTGAAAGCACTTCGATCGTATCGATAGGTATTAATGGGTCTTCTAAACCCGCAATGAGGTACTTATCTCTATTAAAGGAAGTTAGCACATGTGTTCTGTCTTTTCTATCGCGCATTCCTCGTAAAGCAGCTTGAATCCCTTTCTTCGGAAAAGTAATTGCCTCATTTTTTAACCTTTCTATTTCCGAAGCAGCTTGAAGACGTGTATTTTCTGTAAACAAATTGCCAATGGCCATACGTACGAAGGTTTCTTTATTTTGTTCAACGAGCCGTATTGCTCTATTACGATTTATAATACGCTCGGGAGAGTCTCCTTCCGAAGTACTATTCAGCAAGATTATTTTATGAACGAGAGATTCGTATTTATCGGCAATGGCCAAGGTTACATAGCCTCCCATAGAATGTCCGATAAAGGTCGCGCATTCTATATGATTCGATTCTAACACATGTGAAACCACATCTGCCATGAGTTCCATTGTATGTGTTTCGGCAATACAGCCACTTTGTGCATGTCCGGGTAGATCTAAGGTGATCACCGTATGCGTTTCAGAAAATAAAGGAACGAAAGCCTGCCACATGCTTGAACTTTCTAAAAAACCATGAACAAGTACTAAGGCTGGACCTTTGCCATGAAGCTCGTAATAAATTGGGGTATCATTGTAGTGCAGAATCATTTTTCTATCTTCGACAGCGGTTAAGATACAATAGTACTAATTAATCTTACAGGCTAACACCTCGAATATTCATGAGTTTTAATAAACAGACCTTTATTACGGCATTTGCGCTATTCTCGCTTTTTTTTGGCGCAGGAAATCTTATTTTACCTCCATTCCTAGGGTATAACGCTGGCGAAAGCTGGATCTGGGTAACCCTGGGTTTTGCACTTTCGGCAGTAGTGATTCCGATCATGGCAATTTATGCACATGCGCGTTTACAAGGCACAATTCTTGATTTTGCAAATAAGGTATCTCCCGTTTTTGCGATTGTTTTTGCCGTTCTTATTTACGCTATTGCCATAAGTTTACCTTCCCCACGTACCGCTTCGGTAACCTATGAAATGTCTATTGAACCTTATTTTGAGTTATCGTCGCTTTGGTTGAGTATCATCTATTTTGCCCTTGTGCTGGTATTCGCTTTAAACAGAACGCGGATCATGAGTTTGATAGGAAAGTTTCTAACCCCACTTATCATCATTATATTATTATGTATCATCGCAATAGGTCTCTTTACTGAGGTCGAACCCTTGCGAGCCTCTATTTTCGATAATGCATTTACAAGTGGAATTGTAGAGGGATATCAAACATTTGATGCCATAGGAGGTGTTGTAGTAGGGGCGGTTATTGTGGTTTCCTTGGCTTTACAAGGAACCCTCGATTACGAACAGAAGAAGATCATGATTGCCCGCTCTGGCCTGATGGCAGGATTCGGATTGTTGTTAATTTATGGCGGACTCATAGCCTTAGGAGCTTTCAATAGCGGAAGTCTAACAGTTGAGTCGAGAACAGAATTGCTTACTACACTTAGCACTAATACTTTAGGAAATATTGGCACTACATTTTTGGCTGTTCTTGTCGCTTTAGCCTGCTTCACAACAGCTGTTGGGATCGTTACTGGGACATCAGATTTTGTAAAAAAATTAGCTGGAAATTCTCAGAAGGCATATAACCTCACGGCGATTATAGGTAGTGTCTTAGGGGTGGCTATTGGCCAGTTTAACGTAGGATATATCATTGATGTGGCGCTACCGGTGCTTATGTTTATTTATCCACTTACCATTGTATTGATCTTGTTAAATGTAGTTTCCCAAAAATATGCTTCGCGTTTAGTATTCAAGGGAGTTGTGATAATTACCTTGCTGTTTAGTATTCCAGATTTTTTACAATTCTTTGTTCCCGAAGGTGCGCTGGAAGGTGTAAGAAGCTTTATACCATTAGCAGCTGAAGGCATGGGTTGGGTCTTACCAGCATTGATCGTTTTTATAGCGACTAATTTATTTGCCAAGTCATTTCAAGGAAGGAACGATCGAAAAATCTCATCTGAGTAAACAAGACTTGTCCACTTTTTGAATAAGCTGATTATGTGACCGCTCCTATGGTCACCATGACACTGAGGTTATTTTAACGTAAAGGCCGAACTAACGAATAATTAAGAATTCATCAGATCTTCGATCTCTTCAGCCTCTATAGGAATGTTGCGCATGAGGTTAAAAGGGTCTCCGTTTTCTTGAATAACAATATCGTCTTCCAGACGTATTCCGAAGCCTTCTTCGGGAATATAAATACCTGGCTCCACTGTGAAAACCATATTGGCTTGCATAGGCTCCCAAAGAATTCCGTAGTCATGAGTGTCTAATCCCATATGGTGCGAAGTTCCGTGCATAAAGTATTTTTTATAGGCTGGCCATTCAGGATCTTCATTTTGAACATCGGCTTTATCAAGTAGGCCTAAGCCTAGCAATTCTGAAGTCATTAATTTACCAACTTCTACGTGATATTCTTTCCAAAGGGTTCCAGGAACCAACATTTTGGTCGCGTCGTTTTTAACACGATTTACAGCGTCATACACTTGGCGTTGTCGTTTGGTGAATTTTCCGCTTACAGGAATGGTACGTGACATGTCACTACTATAATTAGCATATTCAGCACCCACATCCATCAAGATAAGATCGCCAGCTTGACATTGTTGGTTGTTTTCAATATAGTGAAGTACATTGGCGTTGTTTCCGCTGGCAACAATAGGTGTATACGCAAATTTCTTAGAACGGTTTCGTAAGAATTCGTGCATATATTCAGCTTCAATATCGAATTCCCAAACACCTGGTTTTACAAAGCCAAGTACGCGACGGAAGCCCTTTTCAGTAATATCACAAGCAGTTTGAATAAGGTCTAATTCAATAGGATCTTTTACCGAACGCAACCGTTGTAAAATTGGATTACTCTTAGCCCAATTATGTGCTGGAAATTTAGCTTTGGTGGTTTTTATAAAACGATCTTCACGTGTTTCAGTTTCTACGTTAGCACGATAATGTTCATTTGTATTAAAGTAAACCGTGTCACACTGCGTCATGATCTCGTAAAAGACCTTGTCGAAATCTTTCAGCCAAATAACCGTTTTGATGCCACTTACCTCAAGGGCACGCTCTTTGGTTAATTTTTCACCTTCCCAAACGGCGATATGCTCGTTGGTTTCCTTTAAAAAGAGGATCTCTTTATGATCTGGGTTAGGAGCGTCTGGAAATAAAACCAAGATGCTTTCCTCTTGATCAACACCACTTAGGTACAAAATATCACGCGCCTGCTCAAAAGGCATGGTGCTATCTGCTCCAATAGGATAGATATCATTACTATTAAAAACAGCAAGACTTTTAGGCTTCATCTTCGCCATAAAGTTTTTACGATTTTTGATGTATAGGGCGCTGTCAATTTGGTGATATTTCATTTGAAAAGTGATTTAAATTAAAGTGACTCAAAAATAACGAATCATTTTTGTCCAATAACCAGCCAAATGGCGCTAAATTATGTTTTTTCGAATTCTACTCATGTGGCGAGAAGATATTCCTAGAAAGGAGGCTAGGTAATGTAAAGGTACTTCTTGCAGCAATGCTGGTTCATTTGCAAGTAGCTTTCGGTAGCGATCCTCTGGTGTTTTAGTAAGTAAATCGATGCGATAGTCATCTATTAAAAATATCTGCTGCTCGATCAAATTATGATAGAAGCTGTAGAACGTGCTATTTTCCTTAAGCAAAAGACTAAATTGTTTTTGATCGATCACCCAAAGGGAGCAATCGCTTAAAGCGCGAATGTTTTTTCGGGAAGGAATCTGATTTTTAAAACTATTCAAAGCCGTGGTCACAGAGTTTTTTAAGCCGAGATATGTTGTTTTTTCTTCTTCGGAAATGGTTAAATAGTGTTGAAGAATCCCTGTTTCAATAAAGCAGAAATATTGACAAACAGCACCTTCTTGCACCAATAATTCGTTTTTTGATAATTTCAAAAGGGTGAATTGTTTGGCGATCTCTACAATATCAAGTCTTGGCGCGTCTTGAGCAAAACGAGCGATATAATCTACCAAAATATCAGGTGTAGTATTCATGGTATAAAGGTACGTAGTCCCTGCGAGAGTAGAAAAAGAATAGGTCCTTGTGAAAGGCTATTGTACGAGCCCAACATTTTCAGTAATTTGTACAATCTTTAAAAGCCAATTATGAAAACAGTCTATCTTTCCTTTTTAACGTTATTTCTCTCCTTCTATACTTTTGCGCAACAACCGGCTACTTCTGCAGCTGATGTAGCGAAAGCACTTCAGCAAAAGGAACAACTCACAAATAATTCTTTAGTAAAGAATATTCCCTTTAAAAACATTGGGCCAACCATTATGAGTGGCCGCGTGGTTGATCTTGCAGTTAACCCTAATAACCCAATTGAATTCTACGTAGGTTACGCCAGCGGAGGTGTGTGGCATACCAAAAACAACGGAACGACCTTTACTCCAATTCTTGATTCGAGTCCGACACAAAACGTGGGGAGTCTCGCAGTAGACTGGAAAAACAACATCATTTGGGTAGGAACAGGCGAAGTGAACGCCTCACGATCAAGCTATGCTGGCATTGGGTTATTGCAATCAACCGATAATGGCAAGAGTTGGAAGGTAATGGGACTTCAAGACTCCCATCATATTAGTAAGATCATTATTAATCCGAATAACTCAAAAGAATTAGTAGTTAGTGCTGTGGGGCATTTGTATTCTCCCAATACCGAGCGCGGAGTTTATAAAACTACCGATGGTGGAATCACTTGGAAGAAGACCTTATTTGTGAGCGATACTTCAGGAATTATTGAAATGGATGCAGATCCAAACAATTTTAATTTGATGTATGCTTCGTCATGGGAAAAGGATCGTAAAGCGTGGAATTTCCGCGGAAGTGGTGCTGGAAGTGCGATCTATAAAAGTACAGATGGCGGAAGTACTTGGACAAATGTTTCGGGTGCTGGCAGCGGTTTTCCAACAGGTGAAGGAGCGGGTCGTATTGGACTCGCCGTTTTTGATGCCAATACAGTGTATGCTGTTCATGATAATCAATTCCGAAGAGAAGATAGCGAAAGTTCAAAAAAAGGTGACGGTTTAAGCAAAGACGAGTTTAAAAGTATGTCGGTTGCCCAATTTTTAGCGCTGGACGATTCAAAACTAAACACCTATTTACGCAACAATGGTTTTCAGGAAAAATACAAAGCAGCTAACGTAAAAAATATGGTGCGTGGTGGTACTGTGCAGCCCGTTGATCTGGCAAAATATCTTGAAGATGCCAATTCTATGTTATTTGATACGCCTGTGATCGGCGCTGAGGTATACAAAAGTACCGATGGCGGTAAAACGTGGAAGAAAACACATGAAGGTTATCTCGATGGAATTTATTACAGTTATGGGTATTACTTCGGAAAAGTACATGTAGATCCTTCTAATAAAGACGGCATCTATATTTACGGCGTTCCTATTTTAAAGTCGAAAGACGGCGGAAAGACCTTTACATCGATCAGTGCAGACAATGTACATGCCGATCACCATGCACTTTGGATCAACCCTAAAATGCCTGGTCATCTTATAAATGGTAATGATGGCGGTGTGAATATTAGTTATGATGATGGTGAAAGCTGGATCAAAAACAATGCGCCTTCTGTAGGTCAGTTTTATGCCATTAATGTGGATAACGAGGAGCCTTATAATGTATACGGCGGACTCCAAGATAACGGTGTTTGGAAAGGTGCTCATACCTATGAAGCCAATCCTGGTTGGATGCAAAATGGTGAGTATCCGTATAAGTTTATTATGGGTGGTGATGGCATGCAGATTCAAATTGACAATCGGAATAGCGATATTGTTTACACCGGATTTCAATTTGGAAATTATTTCAGACTCAATTTAAAAACTGATGAGCAAACCTATATTCAACCAAAACATGAATTGGGTGATGCGCCTTATCGATTCAATTGGCAAACGCCTATTTTGTTAAGTTCTTATAATCAGGATATTTTATATTTAGGTGGAAATAAATTGATGCGTTCTATGAATCAGGGGACAGATTGGCAAGCGATATCAGGGGATCTTACCAATGGTGGAAAACCAGGGAATGTTGCCTACGGAACCTTAACAACCATTTCTGAATCGCCCTTTCAGTTTGGGTTGATCTATACAGGTAGTGATGATGGCTTAGTTTATGTTTCAAGGAGCGGTGGAGAAAATTGGGTCAATATTTCGCAAGGATTGCCAAAAGATCTGTGGGTAAGTAGAGTGATTGCTTCCTCTCATAAAAAAGAGCGTGTTTATGCAACGCTCAATGGGTATCGTTGGGATGATTTCAAGTCGTATATATATAGGAGTGATAACTATGGTGCCACTTGGACCGCCATTACCAATAATTTACCAGCATCGCCAGTAAATGTAATTAAGGAAGATCCTGTGAATGAAGATTTACTGTATTTAGGAACCGATAACGGCGCGTATCTTTCTTTAGATCGGGGGCAAACTTGGGAGCCGTTTTCAGGAGGGTTGCCAAACGTAGCGGTTCATGATATGGTGATTCAAGAAAGGGATAAGGATCTACTGATAGGAACCCATGGTCGTTCTATTTATGTAGCCGATATTTCATTACTTCAGAAGTTGACAAAAAACAGTATGAAGGACTTGATTGTAGCTGAAATACCATCATTGCGTGTGTCAAGACGCTGGGGAAGCAAAGGGTTTAATCAGTATGGCGAATATTTTGAGCCTTCAGTAGCGCTTCAAGTATTTGCGCCCGTGGGCGGAAAAGGCGAAATTTCTATCCTAACAGAAGATGGAAGCACGTTAAAATCTTGGGAAGTGGAAATGTTGAAGGGAGTTAATGTGATAAAGTACGATGCGAGTGTTTCAGAAAAAGGAGTGAAAGCCTTAAAAAAGAAAGACATTAATGTTTCCGAAGCTGCAAATGGCAGTACATACCTTCCGAAGGGAATTTATACGGTGAGTGTAAAATTGGGTGGAAAAGAAACAACCACACCTCTTGAATTGAAATAATAGCCCCATGAAATAATCATAGGGCTAGTTGTATTTAATATTTATAGCATAACTGCTGTGAATGAAGCCAAACACCACAAATTGGAGCTTCGCACTCAGAAGGTCCCATTTTCTGGCAACCGTATTTCGGACATAAAGCATTAGGATCAGCACCATAGTAACAGTATACTGTGAATTCATCGGCTTTGATTTTACTGAAGTCAATATAGGAGTAAGTTTCATTGTCGAAATCCTCCTTTTCTATCTTCAATAATTGCATAGTTTTGGCATTATCTTTAGTGCCGAAAACGATATAATAGTAGCCAACAGAGTCAGAATACTGCGCATCTATACTCGATATTTCATCAAAAAAACGCACAAAGTTTTTTGCTAATTTGGCATTGAGATTATTGTCATCTATGGTCTTCATAAATTCCATTTCATATCGATCTACAGAATGATCTGAAATGTATTCTGGAAACTTATCTTCGGAAGTGAACCCTGATACAATTACAGCAGCAATAAGTACGGACATTAAAATTAATTTTTTCATAATTTTTAAATTTTATGGTTTAACATGATAAAGTAGAAAGTCTTTCAATTGTAACCATTCGAATGAAGCTCTAATTTGATATTAAAAATGACTTCTCACAATACTAATTGTTTATTGGCCAGTGTTCGTTGTATATTAGCCAATGTTTATTTCATAAATGTAATTTTCAAGAGATTTTTACGGTTAAATTCTTTAAGTTTCTAATATAGCTTACTGTGATTGCAATAAAAGAACTCAGATTATTTGGCGAAAGTTTCTTTGAGCCGTATTTTTGTAATACAAAATTTTGAAAACACAACCATAATGGGAATGATATCATCCTCTATTGCCCGTAAAGTAGCTATGGCACTTTCAGGCCTGTTCTTAGTTTTCTTTTTAGGACAACATTTTACAATTAATTTATCAGCCGTCATTGACCCGGAAACCTTTAATAGTTGGTCCCATTTTATGGGAAACAACGGTTTGGTTCAATATGCACTGCAACCCGTTTTGATCTTTGGTGTGGTTTTTCACTTTATCATGGGCTTTATTTTAGAGATAAGGAACCGCAATGCACGTGCTGTAAAGTATGCCTCTTATAAAGGAAGTGCGAATGCGTCATGGGCGTCAAGAAATATGATTATTTCAGGACTCGTGATCTTGGCATTTTTAGGTTTACATTTTTACGATTTTTGGATCCCGGAGATGATTCATAAGTATGTAGAATCACATCCTGAAGATCCAACACGTTATTATGCTGAGACGGTGCATAAATTCGAAAGTCCAGTGCGCGTAGGCTTGTATATCCTAGCATTTATTTTATTGGCTGTTCACTTATGGCACGGCTTCGCTTCGTCATTTCAGAGTGTTGGTTTCAACAATAAATATTCTGTGGCGCTAACCAAATTTGCTAAAGTATATGCGATTTTGATCCCAGTGGGATTTATTTTTATCGCTATCTATTTACATCTAAATCAAATTCCACATTAAAAATAACGCTATGTCTATATTAGATTCAAAAATACCTGAAGGACCCTTAGCAGATAAGTGGACAAATCATAAAAACAAGATCAATCTTGTTAACCCAGCTAACAAACGAAATATTGATATTATCGTTGTGGGTACAGGACTTGCCGGAGGAAGTGCAGCAGCTACGCTCGCTGAGCTCGGTTATAACGTAAAAACATTCTGCTATCAAGATTCACCGCGTCGCGCACACTCTATTGCAGCGCAAGGAGGGATCAATGCCGCCAAAAATTATCAAGGAGATGGTGATAGTAACTACAGATTGTTTTATGACACTATTAAAGGAGGCGATTATCGTTCTCGAGAAGCCAACGTATATCGTTTGGCTGAGGTTTCAGGAAATATCATCGATCAATGTGTAGCACAAGGTGTTCCTTTTGCACGTGAATATGGAGGTCTTTTAGATAACCGTTCTTTTGGAGGTGTGCTAGTTTCCAGAACCTTTTATGCCAAAGGGCAAACAGGACAACAATTACTGTTAGGAGCCTATTCGGCAATGAATCGTCAGATCAATCGCGGAAAGATCCAGCCTTTTAATCGTCATGAAATGCTTGACATTGTAAAGGTAAATGGCAAAGCACGTGGAATTATTGCACGTGATCTTGTAACAGGTGAAATTGAACGTCATTCGGCACATGCTGTAGTAATTGCTACGGGTGGTTACGGAAATGTATTTTACTTGAGTACTAACGCCATGGGAAGTAATGTTACAGCCGCTTGGAAAGTGCACAGACGTGGTGCTTACTTTGCAAACCCATGTTATACACAAATTCACCCAACATGTATTCCTGTGAGTGGAGATCATCAGTCTAAATTGACGTTGATGTCTGAATCACTTCGGAATGATGGACGTATTTGGGTTCCAAAAAACATTGAAGATGTTAAGGCAATTCGAGAAGGCAGAAAGAAACCTACAGAGCTTTCCGAAGAAGAAAGAGATTACTACTTAGAGCGTCGTTATCCGGCCTTCGGAAACTTAGTACCTCGTGATGTTGCATCACGTGCGGCTAAAGAACGTTGTGATGCTGGTTATGGTGTCAACAAAACTGGAGAAGCCGTTTATTTAGATTTTAAATCGGCTATTCATCGCTACGGAAAAGAGCAAGCCTTGATCCATGGAAACCACAATCCAACCGATCAAGAAATTTATGGTCTTGGGAAAGCGGTTATAGAAAATAAATATGGAAACCTCTTTCAGATGTACGAAAAGATCGTGGACGAGAATCCGTATGAAACTCCTATGATGATCTATCCTGCGGTACACTATACGATGGGCGGATTATGGGTAGATTATAATTTACAGACGACCATTGAGGGTTGTTATGCGGCTGGAGAGGCTAATTTCTCTGACCACGGAGCAAACAGGTTAGGTGCTTCAGCATTGATGCAAGGTTTAGCCGACGGTTATTTTGTATTGCCATATACTATTGGAGATTATCTTTCACACGATATCCGTACTGGAAAGATCCCAACAGATACGCCAGAATTTGATCAGGTGGAGAAAGATGTAAAAGATCGTATTCACAAATTGATGAATGCCAGCGGACAACATTCGGTAGATTATTACCACAAGAAGCTTGGAAAGATCATGTGGAATAAATGTGGAATGTCTAGAAACGCACAAGGGTTAACAGAGGCTATTTCAGAGATCGCTGCACTACGCGAGGATTTTTGGAAAAATGTAAAAGTGCCTGGAAGCGAAGATAGTATGAATCCGGAATTAGAGAAGGCAGGCCGTGTGGCCGACTTTCTGGAGTTGGGAGAATTGTTCGCAAAGGACGCTTTAGATAGAAGAGAATCTGCAGGAGGTCACTACCGTGAAGAAAGTGTAGAGCAAAGTGGTGAGCAAAAAGGCGAGGCGCTTCGAGATGATGAGAACTTTAAGTATGTATCGGCTTGGGAATTCAAAGGAGAGCCTAAAGATGCTGTATTGCATAAAGAAGACTTGGTTTTTGAAAATATCGAACTGAAAACGCGTAGTTATAAATAAGATCGATAAGGTGTTAAGCCTTAAGATCGAATAACATAAGACTATATTATGAAACTTACATTAAAAATATGGCGTCAGGCGAATGCAAGCGCAAAAGGAGGCATGGTTACCTATCCAATTGATGGGATAGAAGGTGATATGTCATTTCTCGAAATGCTTGATGTGCTAAATGAAGGTCTTATTAACAAGGGCGAAGAACCTGTAGTTTTTGATCATGATTGTCGCGAGGGTATCTGCGGAAGCTGCTCGTTACAAATCAATGGGGAGCCACATGGTCCAGACCGTTTGGTAACAACTTGTCAACTGCACATGCGAATGTTTAATGATGGAGATACCGTAGTTATCGAACCATTTAGAGCAAAAGCATTTCCAGTGATCAAAGATTTGATGATCGACCGCAGCGCGTTTGATAGAATTCAACAGGCAGGAGGTTATATCTCAGTAAACACCTCGGGTAACACCATTGATGCTAATACCATTCCTATAGAAAAAGAGGATGCAGATGAGTCGTTCTACGCAGCAACCTGTATTGGTTGTGGAGCATGTGTAGCAGCGTGTAAAAATGCCAGTGCTATGCTGTTTACTTCAGCGAAAGTATCACAATACGCTTTGCTACCTCAGGGAGAAATTGAGGCGGCAACACGGGTAATGAACATGGTGGAGCAAATGGATAAAGAAGGCTTCGGAAACTGCACCAATACGGGTGCTTGTGAAGTTGAATGTCCGAAAGGAATTTCTTTAGAAAATATTGCACGTATGAATCGTGAATATCTTTCAGCAACTTTGAAGGGATAAATATTTCAGAGTAATTTCGAAAGAATAAAAAAAAATCCTAGGGTCATTCCTAGGATTTTTTATGCTTTAATACTTGTTCAATATAGATTAAACAGCTCTCAATCGAGTTTCGCTGCGATCCACCGATCTGGTTTCAACAGAAGTGATATTCTTTAGTATTGTTTGTGTAAAGCGCGTTACGTCGTACGGTTTCACAATAATATCGTTCATTCCCGAATCCATTATTTTAAGCCTCATTTCTTCAACTTCGACTGCTGTAAGCGCTACAATTGGAATCGTTTTATTGAAAGTTCTTATCTCTTCAGAAGCTTCCATACCATTCATTATAGGCATGTTGATATCCATTAAAATAAGGTCAAAAAGTTGTTTTCT
Source organism: Ulvibacter sp. 2305UL32-6 (assembly GCF_058148545.1). Classification (NCBI taxonomy): domain Bacteria; kingdom Pseudomonadati; phylum Bacteroidota; class Flavobacteriia; order Flavobacteriales; family Flavobacteriaceae; genus Ulvibacter; species Ulvibacter sp. 2305UL32-6. Next base: position 1,111,318 of record NZ_JBYVKA010000001.1, on the reverse strand, counting down.
CGCTAATTCTACTGCTTGCAAACCATTTTCCGCAATGCTACAAACGATCTTATTTTTCTCTAAGATCTTTTTGGTTACAGTTTGATTAATGCGGTTGTCTTCTACGATCAAGATATGTTTGCCGCGCAATAAATTTAGATCTAACAATCCATTCACAACAGTTTTTTGGACCCCCGTTGCAATATCAAAATCAAGAGTAAACGTAAACATAGAACCTTTACCAACTTCACTTTGAAGGTTAATTTCAGAATTAGACAAATTCAGTAATTTCTTTACTATGGGAAGTCCTAATCCAGAACCGCGATATTTACTGTTTGTATTGTGCAATTGAGAGAACTCTTCAAAAATACTGGCTTGCTTTTCCGAAGGAATTCCCATCCCTGTATCACGGATATAAAACTTAACGGAGGTTTTATCACGGGTGTTACGCACAGTTTCTGCAATAACATACACATTGCCATTCTCTGTAAATTTACAAGCATTGCCGATTAAATTCATAAGAATTTGAGATAAGCGAACGGTATTACCATGAATATTTTGTGGTACAGATTCTGAAATATGCACATGGATTTCATTTTTATTCTGAAGACGCATATATTCAAAGGAAGACGTGATCTTCCTGATGAGTTCTTCCAAATTAAAATCGGTATGTTCGTCTTCTAAATTTTTAGAATCGATCTTGTTTAGCTGAAGCACATCGTTAATAAGAGCTAACAAATAATCGGCTGAGAATTTTAACGATTTAAGGTCAGACTCATGTTCCTTTAGAGTGTTGTCTTCGAGTAAAATGGTGCTTAAACCAATAACTCCGTATAAAGGAGTTCTCAATTCATGACTTACAGTAGAAAAGAACTTACTTTTAGTTTTAGAGAGAAGTTCTGCTTCGCGCTTGGCGTTGAGGTATTCTTTATTTCTTTCCTTTAGTTTATCAACGAGCACCTTTCTTTTACTAAGTACGAGGAGTAGCACAAAAAGAAGAATTAGAAAACAGGCTGCAATGATAATTAAAAAGCGATTTAGCTTACTTTTGCTCTCGACCAATTCAGACTTAAAGTTATTCTCGCGTTCTGCCAGTAATACATCTTTGCGATATTCGGCAACCTGAAATTTAGCTGCAAGTGCTGAAATTTCGGCAGAGTTCATGTCATCTCTGTTTTTGTCTTTTAAAGCCTCATAAATAGTAAGTGCTTCGAAAGCGTCATTGAGTTTGTTTTGTTTTTTTAATGATTTGTAATAATAGCCATAAGCATTTTCTAGTTCTATTGTATATCCTTTACTTTCGGCTTCATATATAGATTTTTTAAAATAGTTATTGGCCAATTGATAATTCTCCTTTCTAGAATAATACTCACCCGCTAGATAGTCAAGGGCAATCCCGAAGGCGGTAATTTTGTTTACAGGCTGTAATCTTCGTGCTTTTATAACGGTAGCGTATACTTGGCGTAATTTGCCGTCGTCAAATGCCATTAAAATATCATTATGATACGCCTTGCTCAAACCAATGGTATCATTTATTTTTTTATACAGATCAATAGATTTATTGCTATATTGAAAAGCCTTGTTGTAATTTTTTTGTGCGGTGGCGTAATATTTGGCGAGATCATTATAGCTTAAAGCAAGTGCTGCGGTATTTTTAGATAATTTTGCAAATTTTTTAGACTTTTCGAAGCTTTCACGAGCAAGTAGCGTGTCGTTATTAGACAAGTATTCATTAGCCAATAAATGATAACCTTGATGAATGGCCAGCGGATTTTCGGCTTCAAAGGCATCGTTGAGAATGTCTCGTTTCTCATCAATAGCAATTTGATGTTCAGAGGGTTTAGGTGTCAAATTTCCTAAAGAATCTATATCGGTCTGAATAGTATATTCGAATGCTCTATCATCTTCTGCAACAGCAGAACTTTGTGAAGAAACATTTAAGACACAACAAAAAATCAAAAAGAAGTGTAGGTAAAGCTTCATTGGTTAGTTTGATTTGAGAGGAGGTAATATACTAATAATCTTCTAATTAGGTTGTTTCGTCAGTATATTCATACATTTAATCGACGTTTTAAACACATCATGTAAGGAAATTTTACAAAAAGTTATGAACATACAATCTAAGTTGCCAAATACCGCTAACAGTATTTTTTCGATTATGAGTGCCATGGCTGTTGAAAATCAAGCCATTAATTTGTCTCAAGGGTTTCCTAATTTTCCAAGTGACCCTTTACTAATAGATTATGTTCAAAAAGCGATGCGAGATGGATACAATCAGTACGCTCCTATGGCTGGCGATCATGTTTTACGAGAAATCTTATCTCAAAAAGTGAACAGATTATACGGCAAGAAATACAATCCAGATAGTGAAATAACAATCACTGCAGGAGCAACTCAAGCAATATTTACGGCATTAGCCGCCATGATTCATCCAGGAGATGAAGTTATTGTTTTTACACCTGCTTATGATTGTTATGAACCTGCTATTCGGCTTTTTGGAGGAAAAGTGGTTAAAGTGCAATTATCGGCTCCTTATTATGCACCACCTTGGGAAGAAGTTTCCGACTGCATTTCAGAAAAAACGAGAATGATCATTATCAATTCTCCTCATAATCCTAGTGGGATGGTGTTTTCTGAAGATGATATGTTACAGCTTCAAACTTTAGTCGAAAAACACGACCTTCTGGTACTTAGCGATGAAGTTTATGAGCATATGGTATTTGATGGAGAGCTACATCAGAGTGCTGCTTGCTTCGGAGGTTTGGCGGAGCGAACTTTTATCACAGCATCCTTCGGAAAGACGTTCCATAATACAGGCTGGAAGATGGGTTATTGCTTAGCGCCCGAACCTTTGATGCGTGAATTTCAGAAAGTACACCAGTATAATGTGTTTTGTGTAAATCATCCTATTCAAAAGGCATTGGCGTGGTATATGGAAGACCCAAGTCATTATATGAGCCTTCCTGAATTTTATCAGCAAAAACGAGATTTCTTTCTATCACAACTTCAAGGATCCAGATTCAAAATTCATCCATCTCAGGGAACCTATTTCCAATTGTTGGATTTTTCTGAAATTTCTTCGGAAGGAGACGTTGCTTTTACCGAACGCCTCACCAAACAACATCAAGTAGCGACGATTCCCATTTCAGTGTTTAATGCTGATCGAATAGATTTTAAGCAAATTCGAGTGTGTTTCGCAAAAACCGAAGAAACACTTGGTGCTGCAGCTAATATTTTAAGGCAACTTTGACATACTTTAAAAGTTTTTATCGATCGAAAAACTTATTAACTATAAGTTTTATCAATTAATTAATCATATCTTATGATGACCTTAGCCCTGAGGGATTCATAATATTTGGGTACTTTTAGTCAATCATTAAATTAAAACAATTCAAATTATGGACACTGAGAACAAAGATCACGGCGAAGCCTGGGATATTAACGATAGCGACGCAAGTAAATGCCCCTATTTTGGTGGGATACCACATCAAACCGCGGGAGGTGGAACAAGAAATCAGGACTGGTGGCCTAACAAATTAAAACTAAATATATTACGTCAGCATACTAGCAAGTCAAATCCGATGGAACAGGATTTTGATTATGCTAAAGCCTTTAAGGATCTCGATTACGATGCATTAAAAGCAGATCTAGTAAAATTAATGACCGACTCTCAAGATTGGTGGCCTGCAGATTATGGTCACTATGGCGGTTTTTTTATACGAATGGCATGGCATAGTGCAGGAACTTACCGCGTCACCGATGGCCGAGGCGGTGGAAATACCGGAAATCAGCGTTTTGCACCATTAAATAGTTGGCCCGACAATGGCAATCTTGACAAGGCGCGACTTTTATTGTGGCCCATCAAACAGAAATATGGTAAAAAGATCTCTTGGGCAGATTTGTTGATCTTAGCTGGAAACTGTGCCCTTGAATCTATGGGCTTTAAAACTTTTGGATTTGCAGCTGGAAGAGAAGATATATGGGAGCCAGAACAAGATATTTATTGGGGGTCAGAAACCGAATGGATGGGAAATGATGCACGTTATAAAAATAAAGGAGAATTAGAAAAACCTTTAGGTGCTGCACATATGGGCCTTATTTACGTAAATCCGGAAGGACCTAACGGAGAACCTGACGTACTTGGTTCGGGTCGCGATATTAGAGAAACTTTTGGGCGTATGGCAATGAATGACGAAGAAACAGTTGCTTTAGTTGCTGGGGGTCATACCTTCGGAAAAGCCCACGGAGCTGGTGATGGAGATTTGGTAGGTGTGGAGCCTGAAGGAGGAAAAATTGAAGCACAAGGTTTAGGCTGGTTAAGCACATACAAATCTGGTAAAGGAGATGATACTATTACAAGCGGAATAGAAGGAGCATGGACACCAATCCCCTACCAATGGGATCATGACTATTTTGATGTATTATTAAACTACGATTGGGAATTGACCAAAAGTCCGGCAGGAGCACATCAATGGAAACCAACAGCGGCTTCTCATGCACGAATGGCTCCAATGGCACACGACGCGTCCAAAAAACAGGACCTTATGATGACCACTGCCGATATGGCCTTAAAAATGGATCCTATCTATGCGAAGATCTCAAAGCATTTCCATGAAAATCCAAAAGAATTCGAAGATGCTTTTGCTCGTGCGTGGTACAAACTAACACATAGAGATATGGGACCAGTTTCTCGGTATATGGGTCCAGAAGTTCCACAGGAAGAATTGCTTTGGCAAGATCCAATTCCAGAAAGCAACAGTCAGTTAGACGATGCGGCAGTTACCGAATTAAAGAACAGAATTCTTGCCTCAGGCTTATCTGTTTCACAGTTAGTTACAACGGCTTGGGCTTCAGCGTCGACCTATAGAGGGTCTGATATGCGTGGAGGTGCCAATGGAGCTCGAATTCGCTTAGCCCCAATGAAAGACTGGGAAGTTAATAATCCGAAAGAACTATCGAAAGTTCTTAACGTTCTTGAAGATATTCAAAAGGGATATCAGGGAAGTGTTTCTATGGCAGATCTTATAGTTTTAGGGGGTGCTGCAGCTATTGAAAAGGCAGCCAAAAATGCAGGACATATAATAACAGTTCCTTTTACAGCTGGAAGGGGCGATGCTACTCAAGAGCAAACAGATGTTGATTCTTTTGCACATCTTGAACCGCTTGCCGATGGGTTTAGAAATTATGTAACAAAAGGGCAAGAGATCGCTCCAGAAGAATTGTTGATCGATAAAGCGCAGTTGCTTACACTTACGGTTCCAGAAATGACTGTATTGGTAGGTGGTATGCGCGCATTGAACGCAAACTATGATCAGTCAAGTCACGGGGTCTTTACGGATGCTTCGGAAACATTATCAAACGATTTCTTCGTAAATCTGCTTGATATACGAACTACTTGGAAGGCCGTTTCAGCAGATGAAACCGTTTTTGAAGGTCGTGATCGCGCCACTGATACATTTAAATGGGTTGGGACTCGCGCCGATCTTATTTTTGGTTCAAATTCAGAACTAAGAGCTGTTGCTGAGGTTTATGCTTGTTCAGATTCCAAAGAAAAATTTATTAAAGATTTTGTTGCTGCTTGGACTAAAGTGATGAATCTAGATCGTTTTGATCTGAAATAGTTTTTTGTAGTTAATTATTATCTTAACGAGGATATTTAGAAGGTTCTGGTTGTGTTAAAAACCGCTTCCATACTTTTTAAATATCCTCATTATAAACAAGCCTATGAGTACTGTGTTGTTTGATGCCATTAGGAATGAGGATGTTGCTTTGGTAGCTCATCTATTGAGTGAAAATCCAACTTGGGTACAAGAAAAAGATGCCCGTGGATCAACACCTTTACTCTTAGCAACCTATTACGGACTGGAAGATATTTCAGAAATTATTTTAAACTACAAGCAAGACCTTGATGCGCAAGATGCTTCGGGAAATACCGCTTTGATGGGGGTTTGTTTTAAAGGGTTTGAGGAAATAGCCAGCAGCCTTATTTCACATGGAGCAGCAGTAAATATTACAAACTCTAACGGTGCTACTGCCCTTATTTTTGCCACTACGTTTAATAGGAAATCACTCGTGGCTTTATTGCTTAAAAATGGTGCAGATGCCAATTTGCGGGATGATCGTGGAAATAGAGCACTTGAACACGCAAAAATGCAGGGTCTAAAAGATCTTATTTTGCTATTGGAAGGAGTCTCTTCCAAATAGTACTTTTGTTTTTAGAAGTCAAAAATTATGGAAACCCTTGCAATAACGCTTATACAATCAGAACTTTATTGGGAAAATGCTGAAGCAAATAGAGCCCAATTCTCACAAAAAATACAAAACATTGTCGAGCCAACCGATCTAATAGTGTTGCCTGAAATGTTTACTACGGGTTTTTCAATGAATGCTGATGCGCTTGCTGAAGTACACGAAGGGGAGACCTTGGCATGGATGCAAGAACATGCGGCACTAAAAAATGCTGCCATTACTGGTAGCGTGATCACCAAAGAGAACGGTAAAAATTACAACAGGCTATACTTTGTCTTTCCAGATGGTTCATTTCATTATTACGATAAAAAACATACGTTCACGCTAGCAGGAGAACACAAGATCTATTCCGCAGGAACAGAAAAACTCATTGTTTCATACAAAGGCTGGAGTATCTGCCCACTAATATGTTACGATCTACGCTTTCCGGTTTGGGCACGAAATATTGAAGATTACGACATCCTTATTTATTGTGCCAATTGGCCCGATAAGCGCGTAACGGCTTGGGATGCACTTTTAAAAGCACGAGCCATAGAGAATATGTGCTATTGTATTGGTCTTAATCGAGTTGGCTTAGACGGAAATGGTCATGCCTATTCAGGACATTCGGCAGTTTATGATGCTCTTGGGGAAGAGCAGGAGCATTCAAATAAAATAACAGAGGAATTTGTTCAAACGATCGTATTGGAAAAAGAACATCTCAAGATAAACAGAAAACACTTGCGATTTTTGCAAGATAGAGATCCTTTTACTTTAGAATAAAAGTCTCTTTTAAGCTCCAATTAGGGCGGACTTCGATCTTAGAAGGATAATAGATAATCTTTTCTGGTTGTCTTCGATCGAGAAAACTACCGGTATCCCAAATGCCGTTTTCATTTGTATCTTCAATCACCCGTATATAATAAAAGGCCGGATCAATATTAAAAAATTCGACACGGCCAGGCTCTTTTAAGTAGGTAGTTTCTATTGGCTTAAACTTAGAATCTACCAATTCTACGATCAAAGGATAGGAAGATACATTTTGTAGTGTAAGTGAGATCTGACCATAATCTGAGGCCAGTTTTGTTTTTAGATTATACAATAAGGTGTCGTTGGTTTTTCCTAAAAATGATTGAATTGCTTCAGGAAGAACATCTATTTGGTAACGTTGTTCTTCGGAAGTTGGAAAGGAAATAGAGATAGTATTGTTCTTTTTATTGAGAGAAGCCTTAAATTCTACGGCCAACGAGTCTTTGTCTGTTATTTTGATCTTTTCAGAATTTAGACTTTCCAATGGAATATTTGCAACGAGTTGAAAAGTGTCTGTAGGTTTTACAAAGCCTACCTTTCGAGCTCCAATAACAAGTGAATCGGAATACAACTCACGCATGCGAACCGTCACGGTATCGATAGGCGTTCCACTTAAAGTTGGCGGTAACCAGGCTTCGGTTCTAAAAACCAATGAGTCAACTTCCAAAGCAGGTTTAAACCAATAATAAATGGTGTCTTTTTCTAAATCTTTATAAATACGACTTTTAAAATCATTTGGCACTTCCGAGCGAAGTGTTAGTTGCAAGCTGTCGATCTTACCTGTATAGCCAATAGCGATGCGATTTTTGCTTTCTTGCTTTGGCTTTGCCAAAACATACGCTGCGTTTTCTTTAAACAAGCTAAGGTTGAAAGTGCTGTCGGTTGGAAGTGTCACAAAGCTACTCTCGAATGCAATTTTATCGGTAGACGGCTGAAAGGTATAATCACTATTTTTCTCCTGCAGTGCCATCAATAAATAGGTGCCTTCTTTGACGTTAGAAAGTTCAAAGGTTCTAGTGCTATCACGTGTTGTGGTAATATAAGTGGGTTTTTCCGAAAAGATCAAGGAATCCTTAAAAGCATCATTTACCTCATACAACATAATGGTAGCGGGTTCAGCCGATTTCAGAAGTTTGATATCGCGTACCGTACCGCTTAGCTTAAGACTGTCAATATAGCTTCCTGTAGAAAACACATACTTGAAATATTCATATGGGTTGTTTTCATTATTATCAACAATGCTTTGACCGAAGTTAATTGAATAGGTTGTGTTTTCTTTTAAAGTATCAAGAATTTTTATCTTCAGCGTTTTTGAAGTACTGAGAGGGGTGATGACCGGCGTATATTTTAAAGGAGGCGAAATGATCAAATTCTTCTGGATGTCGTTAAGCTTAATATATTCATCGAAGGTGATACGGATCTCTTTTGCTGAAAAGCGCGTTGTATAATTTTCGGGAACACTCTTTAGAATGACAGGGGGAATAGTGTCTTTAGCCCCGCCAGTAGGCCGTCCTTTTTTTGCGCAATCTGCAAACGAAAGCATAAATAAAAGCGCTATAGGAATATAGAGCAGCCGGTGTTTTATTTGATGAAAAGTTATTCTAGCCATAGTAACGGAAACAAAAGTAGGAAGATTTTTCAAGTAAGGGCTTTTAATTGTTCTAAAGAACGCTGAAACGTTTTTTCTAAAAGAACTACTGCGTGATTGCTATGGTAGCCAAACTGATCTTAGCATTGGTTCCGTTGATAAGTTGAAGCGCACAATTCTCTAGGGTTGCTCCTGTTGTTACAATATCGTCAACCAATAAGATGTGCTTGTCGTTGATGAGGTCTGAATGCTGTACGGTAAAAATTTGCGGTGCGCCAAAACGTGTAAAACGTTGTTTAAAGACTTGCGAACTGGTTTTAGAGATCTTTAATAAGATATTATCCATATAAGGTCTGTTGAGTGCCGCGGCAATTTCTTTTCCAAAACCTGCCACCTGATTATAACCCCGTTTTTTCAGTTTTTGTTTATGCAAAGGAACTGGGATCACAAGATCAATGGTTTGGTATTGTTCTATTTCGGCTAATTCGGCGCCTAACCATTTTCCGAAGAAAACACCAATTTGTTCTTGTCCGCGATATTTTAAATTGTGCATTAGCTCTTGAGTAATGCCTCTTTTTTGAAATTGTAATAGGGCTGTAGCGTTTTCTAGCGGGAATCTTCCGAAGAAAACTTGCTTCATTGCTTGATGGTTGTTTCTATGATGACAAGCTAAGGGAAGGTCGTGAATACACTGGGTGCAGATCACTTTTTCATTTGTAGCTAAGATCTTTTTACAGCCATTACAATGCTTTGGAAATAACAGATTTAACATATTTTATAACTTTTTACCATTTCATAAACGTTTTTGCAATGTAACTGTGTTTACTTTAGCACCTTAGTAACCATCTAATTTATATTTTATGACCACAGAGAATAACAGCACTAAATTTAAGGTTTTAATTGGTGTATTATCTGTTTTACTTATTGCACTGGCCGTTTATACGGTTAAGTTATTTAATGACAGTAAGGATACTGAAACGAATTTGACAGCCGAAAAGGTTAAAATTGAAGGAGAATTGGAAGACCTCATCGCGAACTATGATGAGATCATTCAAGATAACGAACTAAAAGATCAAGATCTTTTGGCGGCACGTGAACGGATCAATGTTTTATTGGATTCTGTTAAAAAATCTGAAGCCAACGTTGGACTTATTGAGCGATATAAAGCTGAAATAGGGCGTCTTAAACGTGAGCGAACCATGCTCTTTAAGAAAGCCGACAGTCTTATTGTGGAAAATCAGCGACTTGCATTGGAGCGCGATAGTACCAACGTGGTGCTTGAATCTACTCGTCAAACGGTCGATTCTGTTAGTTTGAGTAACGTTATGATGTCTGAAACAATCAAAAAAGCTTCAGTAATTAACGCGATCGACCTGCGTGGAGAGGCTGTAATTGTTAGAAACAGCGGTAAGATAGTTGACACAAAACGATCTAGCAGAGCCGATAAGATACGAGCTTGTTTTACATTAGCACCTAATGCTATTGCTCAAAAGGGTGATCGAATATTGTACGTTCAGGTAATTAATCCAAAGAATACGATTCTTGGTGAAAAAGGTATTTTGGAAGTGGACAATGCAGTAGTGAACTACAGTGCATCTTCAAGAGTGTTTTACGAAAATGAAGAGCTGGATGTGTGTGTTCTTGTAAACGCTTTGGAAGCCGATCTTATTGAAGGAAGGTATACAATTACTGTATTTGATGGAGCTGCACAGATCGCCACAACGACCATGATTTTGAAATAATATAGAATACTTTTAAAAAAAACAAATCCGCTGTGATGTTATCATAGCGGATTTTTTATTTTTGCGCTATGGCAAACAACGAAGATCAATTTAAACGCGTAGTATCTCACGCAAAAGAATACGGATACATTTTTGGATCAAGCGAAATTTATGACGGCCTGAGTGCGGTCTATGATTATGCCCAAAATGGTGTAGAGTTGAAAAAGAATATCAGAGAATACTGGTGGCGAAGTATGGTTCATATGCATCAGAATATCGTTGGAATTGACTCTGCAATTCTTATGCATCCTACTATTTGGAAGGCTTCCGGACACGTTGATGCGTTTAATGACCCGTTGATTGATAACAAAGATTCAAAGAAGCGGTATCGCGCCGATGTGTTGATTGAAGATTATGCTGAAAAACTCAACCAAAAGGCAGAAAAGGAGATCGCAAAAGCAGCCAAACGTTTCGGGGAAAGTTTTGACGAAGCCGAATTTGTAGCTACAAACCCAAGAGTAGTTGGGTATTTGACTAAAAAGAAAGAAGTTTTAGAACGCATGGCGCGTTCATTAGATAATGAAGACCTAGCCGATGTAAAGGCTTTGATCGAAGAACTTGAAATTGCAGACCCAGCTACCGGTAGCCGAAATTGGACCGATGTAAAGCAGTTCAACCTAATGTTTGGAACCAAACTTGGTGCTGATGCCGAAAATGCAATGGATCTGTATTTGCGTCCTGAAACAGCACAAGGAATTTTTGTCAATTTCTTAAATGTGCAGAAGTCGGGTAGAATGAAGATTCCCTTCGGAATTGCACAAACGGGGAAGGCGTTTAGAAACGAAATCGTTGCACGACAGTTTATCTTTAGAATGCGCGAGTTTGAACAAATGGAAATGCAATTTTTTGTACGTCCAGGAGAGCAGAAAAAATGGTACGAACACTGGAAAGAAACCCGCTTAAAATGGCATCTTTCTTTAGGCATGGGCGCCGAAAACTATCGTTTTCACGATCATGAAAAGTTGGCGCACTACGCCGATGCTGCCTCCGATATTGAGTTTAATTTTCCTTTCGGATTTAAAGAATTGGAGGGAATTCACTCAAGAACCGATTATGACCTAAGTCAACATGAAAAGTTTACAGGTAAAAAACTTCGCTATTTCGATCCTGAAATTAATGAAAGCTATATTCCTTATGTAGTGGAAACTTCTATAGGACTGGATCGCATGTTTTTAGCTGTCTTGAGTCATTCACTTGAGGAAGAAACCCTTGAAGATGGCAGTACACGTACTGTTTTAAAATTACCGTCCATTTTAGCTCCAACAAAAGCAGCTATCTTTCCGTTGGTTAAAAAAGATGGATTGCCGGAACTAGCCAAACAGATCGTAGACGATCTGCAATGGGATTACAATGTTTTATATGACGAAAAAGATGCTGTAGGAAAGCGCTATCGCCGTCAGGATGCAGCGGGAACCCCTTTCTGTATTACTGTTGATCATCAATCATTAGAGGATCAGACCGTAACTATTCGTCATAGAGATACTATGGAGCAAGAACGAGTTGCCATCAAAGACCTTTCAGAAAAACTAAAAGATAGTATTTCCTTTAAAACATGGTTACAGTAATCTTAAATAAAAATTAGTTGTACTATAAAAATTAGTTGTACTAATTAAGAAGGGAAAGTCCTATTCAATTCTTGTCTGAATATCGCTTAGCTCAACAGGGTTGGCCTTGTCACAGCGGTTCATCATACGCAATGGTCTAAAACTAAACCATACTTTCATACCAGAAACATGAAAGCTTGGGTCTAAATTAATAGGATCTAGTAAAGTTCCCGTTTTATCGGCCATTCTTATGGTAAATGGGCAGTCGTTTTCTACTTCGGAAGCGACAATAGTTCCGCGCATCATACCAGCTTCTATCATTTTGGCAGCAACTTCTTTGCTATTTGAGGCTTCTACAATGTCTTGATTCATCGTTGAAGATTCTTCAGAAGTTTTTTGAGTTCCGCAGCACGAAAAAAGTAAAATTGTAGTCGCGGCAAAAATGGCTTTAGCAAACGTCATAGCGTTAAGTTTTATGGTTATATGATTGCTAAATTACAAATATTGTGCCGTATAGCAGAACATTACTTTAGGGAAAAACCGCAATAAAATAAAAACGCCCAAGTTCATTGGTCCTCTGCAAAAAAGTAACCTACTCATTATCAGACTAGTTATTTTGTAAGTTTTGCTTAAAAATGCATTGTTTTTTCAATAAATCATGTTATTTTTAGGGTTCTAAAAAAAATAACTAAATCTTAATTTGAAATGAAATTTACGTACTACATTATGGCGTTACTATTCCTAGTTACATTAGGGGTATCCGCTCAAGAAAGTTATGGTCCTACTGATGTAGGAATGCTGGAAGGTCCAGTATATGTTCCGAGTATTGCTGAACAACAACGTTCAGGTATGTTGGTTTTAGCCGACAATTCACCAATGCTAGGTCAGCCAAAAAGAAAACATGGGAACAATATTGTTCCTGGAAAGGGCTCTGACGGAAATGATCCGTTGGTAGACATACAGCGTAATGCCACGCAACAACGTGTACAGCCGCCAATTTTAACATTTATTGCTGATATTTCTTCTGCAACACCTTCAGATCCTACGGGTGCTGTAGGTCCTAATCACTACGTTGGCGCATGGAATTCTTCGTTTCGAATTTTCGATAAAAATGGAAATCCATTGACCGCTGAAGCATCTTTAGCGACTTTATTCCCAGGGAATGCAATTGGGGATCCTATTGTATTTTATGATGCTGAAGCAGATCGCTTTGTAATTACAGAGTTTGATAACAGCCCTAATGGCTTTAACATCGCAGTTTGTCAAGGTTCAGACCCTGTAAATGATGGATGGCATGTGTATACATCTGGCTTTTCAACAGGATCGTTCCCAGATTATACAAAATTCTCTGTATTTGGTGACAAATACATGGTAACAGCCAATATTGGTGCTACTAATCGTGTTTTTGCGGTTGAGCGTAATGAAATGTTAAATGGTGATCCTTCACAATTTGTAGCGCTTCCTTTACCAGGAATTGCAACAAGTGGTTTTTATAGCCCACAGGCGTTTCACACAACTGATGATGCATTAGCGCCTAGCACGGCACCCTGTCCTATTGTTTATTTACAAGATGATGCTTGGTCTGGTGTAAGTGATGACCATATTAAATTATGGAACGCAACCATTGATTGGACTAATGCGGCAGGTGCAAGTATGAGTGCTGCGCAAGTGATTACAACAGCAGATTTTGTAAGTGTATTTGATGGAGGTTCTTTCTCTAACCGTCCTCAAGGGGGTGGTGTAGATATTGATATCTTACAAGCGACAATTATGAATCAAGCACAATATCGCAGATTTCCTGGATACAATTCAGCAGTCTTTAATTTTGTAGTAGATGTAGTTGCAGGAGCAGGAGAAAAGGCAGCAATTCGTTGGTATGAATTACGCCAAACAGGTGGTGACAGTGCACCATGGTCTATTTTCCAAGAAGGTACTTACGAAGCTCCAGACGGACGTGATGCTTATTCAGGTTCAATGGTTATGAATGATAACGGAGACATTGCAATGGGATATACTTCTTCCTCTGCAACCGATAGAATTTCTATTCGCTATACAGGCCAATTGGCTGGTGCGCCATTAAATTCAATGAATGTTGCTGAAGAATTGATCGCACAGAGTACTGGTGCAAACCCTTCCAATCGTTTGGCCGATTATGTACACTGTACTTGGGATCCTGTAGATAATACTTTTTGGCATATTGCAGAATACTTCGAGACTTCTCGTCGTGATGTAGTTGCTCATTTCTCATTACAGCCACCAGCTCCAGATGATGTTGGTGTTGTAACTATTGATGAACCTAATAGTGGTCCGTTAACAGCTACGGAAGATGTTACTATTACAATTCGTAACTTTGGTAGTAACGCGATCTCAAACCCAATTGTACAATACACAATTGATGCAGGTGTACCTGTAATTGAAACTTCTACAACGGGTTCTATTCCTGCAGGTGGTACAGCAAGTTATACTTTTATGGCTCAAGCTGATTTATCAGGTGCTGGTCCATTTGTGATCGAAGCAAAAACTAATTTAGTTGGTGATACAAATACAGGAAATGATACCGCCGTAAAAACTGTTATGCAGCAAGTTGGTGGTTATTGTGAGCCTGAAGCCCTAATGGGATGTAATATTGACGGAATCAAGAAATTTGTTCTTAATACAATTGATGCAGACGATGGTGGCGATGGTTGTAATACTGAACCAGCAGGTAGCCCACAAGGGTATGCAGACAGAACAGCACTTTCTACGCAATTATTAAATACAGCAGGTAATAATGTTTACACTTTACAAGCCCAGCAAAACTGGCCAGGTGGTGTTGGTGTTGAGCAATTATCTGTTTGGATCGATTTTGATGATAGTGGTACGTTTGAGGTTTCAGAACGTTTAATTGACGGGGAAACCTTTACTGTTGATAATGCATTACAAGATTTCAACTTAGAAATTCCTATTGGTGCTAACATGGGAGCACACCGTTTACGTGCAAAAGCAATTGATGGATCAGCTGGAGGAGATGTATTAGATCCTTGTACTGATTTTGATTTTGGTGAAGTTCAAGATTATACTGTGATCATCACTGATGTACTTGGAACGAACGAAAATATCTTTAACGAAGGTGATTTTGTAATTTTGAGTAAAGACAATAACCAATATGAGGTTACTTTGACAACTGATAATTTTGATGGTGTTGCTGCGGTATATGTTTACAATCTTGCAGGGCAGGTAGTAGCATTCCAAAACCTTTCTAAGCAAGGTTCTAGTTATGTTTATAACTTAAACATGTCTTATGCTGCTGGTGGAGTATACTTGATCAAAATGGGAGATGAAAGATCTTCATCTTTTGTAACAGGAAAGATCATTGTTAAATAATACGATCTTAATCTGATTGTAAAAATCCCGCCATTTGGCGGGATTTTTTATTTTATAACTTAAATCAAGATGCGCCTAATGTAATTATTGTATTGATAGTCCTTTTACTGTGGCAGCTATTACCCTAGTAAACTACAAGAGTTTTAAAATGTTAACTCGCTAATTATTATTGCTTTAGCTATAAAAATTTTAAAATATCCAATTAGGCTTTTAAATGTGAAGGTTGTATTTTAGAGCTCTTATTTTTTCAAACCTTTAAACTATATTTATGAAATTAAAAATTTCTTTACTTATGTTGTTGTTTGCGGTAAGTTTTACTGCGATCTCTCAACAAAATGACGGTGCCGGCGCTAGTTATGTTGGAACCATTGGATCTATGCAATATGTACCCTCTATTGCATCAAGATCGGAACTGCTTCCAGCTCAGACGGGGCTAAAAGAAGCCAAAGACGGACGCTCTTCAGGTAATAAAGTTATTATCGGAAAAGACAAGCAAACAGAAGATGATTATTTCTTCAGAAATCAAGATCCGCTAACACAAAAGATCCCTGGAAAAGCACCAATTTTAGTATTTGATGCTGCTCAATCTAATTCTCAGCCTACAGATCCATCTTTAGCAGTTGGACCAAATCACGTAGTAGTGGTATTTAATACAGGTTTTATCATTTATGATAAAGCTGGGAATGATCTTACAGGTCAGCTATCTCCAAATCCAACTATTTTTCCAAGTGGCGGATGTTGTGATCTAACTGTATCTTATGATAAGGCTGCAGATAGATGGGTTATGACCTTCTTAGGAAGTGGCGCTCAGATCGCGGTTTCAGATGGGCCAGATCCTATCAACGATGGATGGTACAACTATACCATTTCACAAATAAACGATTATCAAAAACTTTCTGTTTGGAGTGATGGTTATTATATGACTGATAACACAGGTTCTGCCAACCGAGTGTGGGCATTAGAAAGAGACGAAATGCTTGCAGGTAATGCAGGTGCTGGAATTCAAGGATTTGATCTTCCCGGAATTGTAACTAGTGGTTTTTATAGCCCACAAGCGCTTAATGTAACCGATGATAACATGCCAGCTCCTGGTGGTCTTCCGGTAATCTACCTTCAAGATGATGCTTGGGGTGGTGTAGGTGCAGATCACGTTAAAGTATGGACTATTGATGTTGACTGGGCAACTCCAGGGAACTCAACAGTTTCTGCTCCAAACGAATTAAATACAACACCATTTATCTCTGTGTTTGATGGAGGTAGTTTTTCTAACCTTACACAACCAGGTGGAGGAACACCAATTGATGCGCTTCAGGCGACCATCATGAATCAAGCTCAGTTCCGCAAATTTGCAGGTCATAACTCTGCTGTTTTTAACTTTGTGGTAGATACTGATGCTACTTCTGGTGAGCGTGCAGGTGTTCGTTGGTTCGAATTAAGACAAGCAGGTGATGGTCAGCCTTGGGGTATTTTCCAAGAAGGAACATATACATCTCCTAACAATAAGCACGCATGGCATGCGAGTATGATGATGGATGTTCAAGGAAATATTGGTATGGGATACTCTGGTATGACAGTTGATCCTAATGATCCAAATCCTGTACAAGTTAGTTCATTCTATACTGGACGTTTCGCTGCAGATCCATTAAACACAATGACTATTACAGAAGAATTGATCGCAGCTGGAAATGCAAATATTCCAGGATTGCGTTATGGAGATTACAGTAAAATTGATATTGATCCTGTAGATGATAAAACATTTTGGTTTATCAACGAATATATGAACAGCGGTCGTAAAGATGTTGTTGGTGTATTTAAAATTGCTCCTAATTTCAATAATGATCTAGGTGTTGTTAACTTGGTAACGCCAGTTACTGGAACATTGACAAACGCTGAAACAGTAACTGTTGATATCTTCAACTTCGGTCAATTACCTGCAACAGGATTTAATGTTACGTATCAAGTTGATGGTGGAATGGTTGTTTCTGAACCGTATGTAGGTAGTATTCCTTCTGCGACTTCAGCACAATTTACTTTTGCAACAACGGCTGATCTTTCTACTGTTGGTCAAACATATTCAATTACAACAGGAACTGTTTATGGTACTGATGAAGATACATCAAATGATGATATTACAGTTGAGGTAACACACTTACAGCCAAACGATCTTGGAGTTATTAGTATTTCTTCACCAGTTTCAGGTGAGAACTTATCAAATGCTGAAACGGTAACTGTTGAGATCAACAACTTTGGAGGTGCTACCCAAACTAATTTTGACGTAAGCTACGATCTTAACGGTACCGTGGTTACAGAAGTAGTTCCTGGTCCTTTGGCCGGAGATACTTCAATGGTTTATGACTTTACTCAAACAGCAGATCTTTCAGCTTTTGGTGTTTATGATCTTAGTGCTACTACTTCATTAACTGGAGATAGTGACACGGCTAATGATGAAACGGCTGTTCAAGTTGTGAATTCAAACTGTTTGCCATCTTCTGATTGTTCTTTTGGTGACGGTTTCCAATTGTTTAGTGTGACTGATATAAACAATCCATCAGCTTGTGAAGGTTATGGTGATTTTACAAGTCTTGTTGCAGGTTTTGAACCAGGTACTACGTACGATCTTACAGTAACAACAGGTTACGGTGATCAATTTGTAGTAGTTTGGATCGATTTTAACGACGATTTCATTTTTACAACAGACGAAATTGTAGTTGATAACTACGAGATCGCAGACGGACAAGCAGGTGGAACATACACTGAAACGATGGATCTAGTAATTCCTGCCGGTGCTACCTTAGGGCAACACATCATGAGAGCTAAAACAAACTGGGATGCTGAAGTGCCTACCGATGCTTGTGAAACAACCGATTTTGGTGAAACTGAAGACTACTCTGCTTTAATAGGAGTTTTGGGTGTTAATGAGTCAACTTTCTCAGGAGCAGATTTCAAAGTAATTGAAACTTCTACCGATATGTTTGAGATCACTTTAAGCAATGTTGCTTATGACGATAAACTAGAACTTAATGTTTATAATACTTTAGGACAACGTTTAACTAACTATCGTTTAGAAAAGGAAAACAATCAGTATAGCTACACATTAGATATGTCGTATGCTGCTTCTGGTGTTTACTTGATCAAACTAGGAACAAAAACCGATGGCGTTGTAAAACGTATTATCGTGAAGTAGTTTTTCTTCGGAAGAATTTAAAAACAAAGGCCGTCTTGCATCGCAAGGCGGCTTTTTTATTTTTAAAAGAATGCACGTAGTTGAATATTTCCTGTGTGAATCGCGTTCGAATTTTCACTCTTTCTTCCGAAGTACGAAAGATTAGCATCCAAATACTTCGTTATTTTCTTCTGAAGTAAAACGTTCCAAGTAAAATTGGTCCCTGGCTGTAAACCTTCTAGCATCTGATAAGCAACCGGCGAAAAAGCACTTCCGTCGAAAGCATTTTGAATATAATTAATGGTTCCGCTCATCGAGATCTTTTCAGCATTGTTGTAAGCGAAAGAGAAGCCTGTTTTCTGCTGTTTAAGCGTTTCCATGGCTCCTAATACATTCGTTTTATTTAAGAAGCCATAAAACAGATCAAAACGTGTTTGCCGATTCAATAAATACGAAACCTTCGGATCTATATCGTAAGTGTCTAACTCAAAATTCCGGCTCTCAAAATTTTCAGAAATACTCGCTGTTTCTCCTAAAGAACCTTTCAATGTTACCAGCCAGCTTTCCCAAAATTTATGATTAAAATTAAACTGATGACTATTCAAGGTTGAAGTTTGAAGTCCTAAAGAGATCAAATTACTACTTGAGGTCTCCAAATACGTATAGCTTGTTGTGAAATATTGTTTTCCACGGTTAAAGAAAAGTGCGTTTCTAAAATTCTTTGTAAGACCCAATTCGTCTTCACCACCATCTTCAAAAGGGTTTAAAAGCAATTCGTCCTTGGCGCGGCGTACTTTGCGATTGATCTGAAAAGACGTTTGATTGTAAAAATGTGATAAGGTTTTTAAAAAACCTTCCTTATTGTTCCATGACTGCGGATTCAAAGTCACGATCTGACTCAATTTATTCTCTCGAACTTTTAAAAAGATCTGATTGGGCAATAAGACACGTACATACTCGGCTTCATCCTGATATTGGGCGATTTCAAATTCTTCCAATTCTTGAATTCCATTGTTATTATAATCGATCCACGTATACACTCCTTGACCGGGCTCCACCTTTAAATATGTAAATTCCTGCTGAGCGATCACACCGTTATTCGATTCTAAAGCGGTATTCCATTGAATTCCACCTTTTAGAAAACGTTGATTGTAGAGCAAGCGTGCATTTAATGATTGATCGTCTTCTTCACTTCCGAAGTCATCCTTCAACACTCTATAATTCGCAAAAATAGAGAGTTGAGACGCCGTTGTTTGAATCGGTCTTGATTTGAGATAAAATGTACTCGCATGATTTACTCGCTGTACTTTATTATTGCGCAAACTATCATTAGTTCGATATTGATAACCTCCAGCAACAAAGACCTTGGTGCTATCGCCAAGTCCAACAAACGCTTCGTAGGCCGCGTAGCGTTGGCTTACGGGTGACAAACTATCGCGCATTTCGTTTTTTACTGAATTGTCTTCGGAAGAGATCTTGCCGCCCACCCATGCCTTGTTAAACGAATAGGTCGTAACATTGTGAACTCTAAAAAAGTTTGAATTGATACTATCACCTTCGCTTTCTAAATAACTTCCATTGGTTCGTGACCGAAGATTTTTATAACGCAATCCCGAGGTAAATACATGTCGCAAGCCATCAAAATTTTCAGAAAAGTTTAATTGCTGAACTTCGTAACGTCCGCCACCGTATTTGGGATGACTAGCCTCCAAACCACCTGTGATCAAACGTTGATCACCCGTAGCATTTTGAAGGTTCCAGTCACGGTTAAATTCGATATTATAGATGCGCTGTACATTTCTAAAATCTGTATTCACATAATCTAAGGTTCCAAAACCAACAAGGTTTAAGGTGTCTTCGGAAGTGAGCAACGCCTGTCTTATATCTAACCTTCCCGCAAAACCGTCATTATCATCATCGGCGAGATCCGAAAATAAGTTAAGATCATTGTTACTGGCAGCTAACTCAAAACCTATTCGGGTCTTTTCCGAAGGGCGATAATTACCATGAACTCCACCCAACTGCAATTTGGTTGGAGCTGTTAACTGAATGATCGGTTCATAATCTCCTTGCGGCACGCCGTTTATTGGTGGCACAAACTCAAAAATTCGATTAATGGCGCTACTTTCACTCAGTATATAATTACCAGCGTTTACGCCTACTTGGGTAAAACGGACATTAAATAGTTCTTCCGTAGGGTCAATAGAGAACTCAAAGATCTCAATCCCGTTTAGCGTTACTTTTCGGTAAAGAATTTTGTTTTCTGAAAAGGTATCTGATACAGCCGAAGGTGCCGTCATTGCCATCATATCATCACCCGCAGCTTGTAAAACATCAACCTGTTCTTCAGATAAGTTTTGTTGTAATGGCTGATTTTTAGCATCATTTTCAGAATACAAATAGGTGCCAATAGAAAGTGTTTCACTCTCGTAACTTCCACCGCCATAGCCAATAAAACGTGTATAATTACGGTCTGTAAACTGATAATCTACCACAATTCGCATATTGGCCGTAATAGGATATGTAGGATTAAATTTGATCTCTCCACTGTTATAATCAATCACATAATCTGCATTTTCGCCGCGCTCTAATAGGAGTCCGTTGACATACACCAATTCACTCCCAGAAACCACCAAAATGTATAGCTCGCCATTCGGACCGATAAGTTTATAGGGTCCTTGATTTCCTTCTTGGGCGGTAAACTGACTGCTAGTAAAGACACCTCGAACTAAGGCACCTGCTGCAAAAGCTGAAGTTTTACTTCCATCCTGATGATCAAGGGTTCCCCCGAGTGAGATTCCTTGTACTTTTTTAGTGAATTGCCCAAAGTAGCTCGTGTTGTTTTGCAGATCAATATCTCCGGCCCTAATTTTCCAAGAGTCGCTAAACAATTCAATAAATATTTGATCAAACTCGTTTAAATTTTGTGAATAACCTCCTTCTTGAGTAGGAACATTAGCATCCTGTAGCGAAGCGCGAATGGATACTTTATCACTTAATTTCCCTGTTATTTGGAGATCGAGTTCCGAATTAACAACCGCGTTTTGATTGTTTCCAACCGTTATACTTCGGGAGATATTTCCAACGGTATTTAAACCGTCAAAGGGTGTAAACTGGTTTTTAGCGGTGTTTTCTTCCAACTTATACAAACGATCCTGAATATCGGTATTGTTTACAATGACCTTGGGGTCAAAGGTAAAATAGTCGCGCGTCAGGAAATCAGGATAGCGCAAATAATGAATAGAGAGCGTGTCTTGAAATGCTTTAATTTCTTCAGAAAAAACCACATAACCCCTTTGATAATCTACCTCATAAGAAGTTTTAGGTAATTTCTCTCCTTTATTGTAGATGTCAAATTTGGCGGGATTGATGCTCACGCTGTCTAAAACAACAGTATCGCGGGCTACTACCTTTTTTATGCGATAATTTGAAGTAATATCCTGTGCATAGCCATAAGACAGTATGCAAAACAAAGAAAGAAATAGATATAACTTCATCAACTATACAACTTGGTGAGCGGCTTTTTATTTTGTTGATTCTTTTTTGAAAATCTTTTAAAGAACACCCGTGGTAAAAATACAATCTTATTTATTTTCGCATAAGTGCGTTTAAGCACGCAATAGATTGCAAGATAAACCTTAAAACACCTTTGATTTGAAGATAATCTCTTATAATGTAAATGGCATCCGTGCCGCCATGCGAAAAGGCTTTTTAGACTGGCTTCAAGCTGCAGATCCTGATGTGGTTTGTATTCAGGAGACAAAGGCAAATATGGATCAAGTGGAAGTAGCCGAAATTGAAGGAGCAGGTTATCCGTTTCATTATTGGTTTAGCGCTCAAAAGAAGGGTTATAGCGGCGTGGCAATTTTTTGTAAAACCGAACCCAAACATATAGCATACGGTACTGGTATTGAGTCCATGGATTTTGAAGGAAGAAATATTCGGGTTGATTTTGATGAACTGTCTGTGATGAGCTTGTATTTACCAAGTGGAACAAATATGGCTCGTTTGGAGCATAAGTTGGATTATATGGCGCAATTTCAAGATTATATAAACACACTTAAAAAAGAGATCCCAAATCTTGTGATCTGCGGTGATTACAATATTTGTCACCAAGCAATAGACATTCACGACCCGGTGCGCAATAAAAATGTTTCAGGGTTTTTACCCGTTGAACGTGAGTGGATCGGGAACTTTATCGATAGCGGATTTATAGATAGTTTCCGTCATTTTAATAAAGAACCACATCAATATACGTGGTGGAGTTATCGCGCTAACTCGCGTGCAAACAATAAAGGATGGCGTATAGATTATAATATGGTTGCAAATCCATTACAAGAAAATCTAAAACGCGCCGTTATATTACCCGAAGCTCACCATAGCGACCATTGCCCTCATCTAGTAGAATTCAAATTTTAAACTTGACCTATGTTTTATAAAATTTTCCTCGGAATTGCACTTGCATTCCTTAGTACCTCTTGCGTTTCATCGAAGATCTATGACGATCTAAAAAATAAATATGACGTGCTCAAAGCCGAAAACGAATCGTTAATGGCGCAATTAGACGGTTCTGAAGGAAACGGAGAAGTGTATAGTGTTGCGAATCTTCGGAAGGAGATCGAGAAGTTACAGGCTGAAAAAAGTAGACTCGCTATGGACTTATCAGCATGTGAAAGCAGCCAAAAACGACTACAAGAATCGTATGACGCATTAGAAGCGAATAGCTCTTCATCACTCACAGAAAATTTAGAACGCAATCGGGCGCTACTTACCCAATTGGAAGAAAAGGAACGTGCCCTTGCTGCCGAAGAATCGCGTTTAAAGCAAGTTCAAAAGGAACTGTCAGCGCGTTCTCAACGCGTGGAAGAACTAGAAGGGATCATCGCGGCAAAAGATGCAAAGATGCGTGCTTTAAAGGATGCCATTTCTGCGGCGCTCACTAATTTTGAGGGCAACGGACTCACAGTAGAGCAGCGTGATGGGAAGGTGTATGTTTCTATGGAAAACAAGCTGTTGTTTGAAAGTGGAAGCTGGGCAGTGAATACTCGAGGTAAGGAAGCTGTTGTCGCTTTAGGACGTGTGCTAGCTGAAAATAAGGAGATCGCTGTACTTATTGAAGGTCATACAGATAATGTGCCTTACGGTGGAAGTGGAAATATTGAAAATAACTGGGATCTGTCTACAAAACGAGCTACAGCTATTGTAAATATCCTTACCCAAAATGGCAATATTCCGAAAGATAATTTAACCGCTGCAGGACGTGGCGAGTTTTCGCCAATTGCACCAAATTCAACTTCCGAAGGGAAAGCAAAAAACAGACGTATTGAGGTCGTTCTTACGCCTAAATTGGATGAGATTAATAAATTGCTAGAGCAATTATAAGATTATTCTGAAGTCATTTTTTGTTTGAAAAATTAGGTTATAGTTAGTTAGACAATAATCATTACCCACTTTTTATTTATATTGCAATAAGTCAATTTCAGTGGCTATCCCCTGATCACAGCCTCCAAATAAATGTACTTATGATAAATCGCTTACTTTTTTTATTACTTCTTTCTTACGCGTCAAGCTCTTATTCTCAAATTAGCTTTGATCCGAATGTGGTCATGGAGAATGATATTACTGCCGAAAACGTAACGTCTATTTTTGATGCAGACCTTGATGGTGATGGGGATGTAGATTTACTATTTACCGATTCTTATACCATTACTTGGTTCGAAAATGTAGATGGACAAAATGGTACTATCGAAAAACATGTGGTAGTAGACTTATCGGTTCGATATATTTCTGCTTCAGATATTGACAACGACGGCGATATGGATATAGTCGCTGAAAGTTCCAGTAAAGTATTCTGGCTTGAAAATATAGATGGTTTAGGAACTTTTAGTCAGCCCATACAGATTTTACAGACTAGTAATGCACCCATTTACACAACATTTACGGTAGATTTTGATTCAGATGGAGACTTAGATATTTTGTACTCTTATCAGGCAACTGCCTTTACTTCTAGAATATCCTGGCTTGAAAATACAGATGGTCAAGGGACTTTTGTGGACGGTATCTTAGTTGAATTTGCAGACTCTCGTTATATCCATGCTGCAAATTTAGACAATGACAACGATATAGACATCCTCTCATTTAATATCGACAATGGTGAGGTTGAATGGTTCGAAAATGTTGGAACCTCAAATTATGTAGCACATAGCATAATAGACGCTCAAGATAATGGATTAGGAACCATTCGTGTTAACGATATAGATAATGATAATGATCTCGATCTTTTAATTACAGATTCAGACCCTTTTGCTGGTGCCATTGAAAGTATTATGATCTTAAAAAATGATGGCGCAGGAAATTTTGCTCTGTTTCAGGAATTTATAACTGATGTAGTTGGTTTATCATTCATGGAACTATATGATATTGACACAGATGGCGATGACGATGTAGTGTATTCTTCCTTTGAGAGTAATTCGGTAGGGCTGGCTCTAAACGACGGACTAGGAAATTTTGGGGGCTTAACCATTGTCAATGATAATGCTGTGGGAGCAGTGGCTGCGAGATGCTATGATTATGATAGTGATGGCGATCTTGATATCATTTCGGCGTCTAGAATAGACGACAAAATTGCTTGGTATATTAATGATGGTACTACTACCTTTTCCGAAGAAATTATTTTAACTGCAAGCATAAATTTACCATTGAAGGCAATTTCTGCGGATATGGACAATGATGGAGATCTTGATATTGTTTCGATATCGCAATATGATAATAAAGTAGCCTGGTATAAAAATATTAATGGGCAGGGAAATTTTGGGAGCCAGCAAATTGTTGGGGTTGATATTACTACTCCTAAAGCGCTTGAAGTAGTAGATATAGATGGTGATGGTGACCTAGACATTCTCACAGGAGATCACAATAGTAATTCGGCGGATCGACTATTATGGTTTGAGAATATGGATGGCTTAGGAAACTTCGGAAATGCTCAGGTCATCTATGAGAATGACTCAGGTCCAGAATCAATAGTGGGTGAGGACCTTGATGGCGATGGAGATATTGATCTGGTTTTTACTAAATACTTCGGATCTGATTTATTTTTTATGTTAAATACTGATGGACAAGGAAACTTTGGTTCAATTCAAACCATTAGTACGTCCCAAGGTTCTGCATCACCCACGGTGTTTACAGGAGACCTGAATGGTGATGGAAACATAGATATTTTATACTATAATTCTGGTCCGCTATCGTGGTTTGAAAATGATGGTAATGCTAACTTTTCTTCGGAAGAATTAATTTTTAATATTTCAGAAGAAGGTTATGGAGCAACGGTTGCCGACTTAGATGGCGATAATGACAATGATGTTATCTATGCGCACAGAACCAATACATTTAATAACACAGATCTCGCTTGGTTCGAAAATGTGGACGGTCAAGGTACTTTTGGTCCAAAGTTGTTGATATCAAATGATATCCAGTTACTACATGACGTGGAAGCGGTTGATATAGACAGTGATGGCGATTTGGATATTGTTTCAGGTTCCGCAGAAAAACTTGCATGGTATGAGAACACAGACGGCTTAGGCGTTTTTAGCTTTCAGCAAATTATCGTGGAGAACTTGAATATATCAAATACCGCAATTATGGGCGATATAAACGGTGACGGAAGTCCAGATGTTATTACCACTAGAGCGGCAGACTATGGAGCTACTTCTAGTAGTGATGATAAAATTGAGTGGTATGAAAATTCTGGACTCGGGTCTAATGAAATTAATGGTTATGTGCGATTAGATGCTGCATTAGACGATTGTGCAACCTCCAATACGCCCGTTCCGGGTTTAATGGTTGTTGCTGAAGACGGTTCTGAAATTTTAGCAACGTTCACTTTAAGTAACGGCTTTTATCAACTCTTCCCGAGTCTCGGAGATTATTCAACTAGTGTTTTATCTACGCTACCAAGTTACTATTCATCTAATCCGCTTTCGCACGATTTCAATTTTACAACCACAGGAGATACCTACGAGGCAGATTTTTGTGTTACTGCCTTAAATCCTGCCGAAGGCCTCAACGTAAGCATCATTCCAATCTCTGACGCAAGACCTGGTTTTGATGCATCATATCAAATCATCTATGGAAATAATGGAACAGCACCAATAGATGGATCTGTTGAATATGTATTTGATGATGCTAAAATGGATTTTCTTAGTTCGAGTGAACCTACAAGTTCTCAAACTGCGAACAGTATAACGTTCGATTTCTTAACATTAGAACCTTTTCAAACGAGAACCATCGATGTTGAAATGAACATTTTGCCGCCACCAACTGTGAATATCGATGATATATTAGTTCATGTGTTGACCTTAACTCCAACCATGGGAGAGGTTATTTCGTTTGGTTATAACCAAACAGTAGTAGGATCTTTTGACCCCAATGACATGACGGTTTTGGAGGGAGAATCGATATTAATTGAAGATATAAACGAATATCTGCACTACCTAATTCGCTTTCAAAATACTGGAACAGCAAGCGCCATTAACGTAAATATAGAAAATGTACTAGACGGTAAATTAGATTGGACTACTCTGCAACTAGAAAGTTATAGTCATCCAAACCGAGTTACTATTGAAAACGGAACAGACATCAATTTTATTTTTGACAACATTAATCTACCAAGTAGTTCTATGAATGAGCCAGAATCTCACGGTCATGTTGCCTATAGAATTAAACCAAAAGCAGATGTTGTGATAGGGGATGTCTTTTTTAATGATGCCGCTATTTACTTCGACTTTAACGCACCGATAATCACAAATACAGTGGCTACAGAAGTTGTTGATGAGGTTTTTGGTGTAGAAGAATTCTCAAAAATCAAATTTCAAGTGTATCCAAATCCTACCAGCGAATTGTTTACCATAGTGCCAGGGTCGCGGGTAGCACAGGTAGCATTGTATAATACCTTAGGGCAGGAAGTATTTTCAGAGGTGGGTACTAACGAAATCAACATTTCAAATCTAGAAGTAGGCTTATATTTTCTGAAAATACAAGACGATTTGGGAAGAGAAAACATAACAAAAATTATCAAAAGATAGCAGATTCATCAAAGGTTTAGCGAATCTTTTGCAATTGAACGCAAGATCATTTCCGGAAAAAAAGAAATGTCTATGGATAAAACCCTAGAAGTCAAAGAATTCATTGATCAACATCTAATCTTTGTGCTACCAGCCATAATTCTGATCCTTGTTATTCTTAAAAAGCTTTTTAAAGATCGCTATGAAGTTTCAAAAACGCTCAATCTCATTCGTTGGATCATCGTTGGATTTGCGATCATTGGTATTGTTACCACTACAATCGGACTAATAATAGAGCCTGACAAATATGCTATTACCTCTCGCGCAACAGGGCCGTATAAATATGCATATTGGTTGATGTTCTTTGGGGCTACAATTGTTCCTCTCACGCTTTTAAGTAAAAAATTAAGTTCAAAATGGTTATACTTACTATTTGTGTCCGTCGCAATAAAAATTGGTGCCTACATGGAAATGTTTGTGGTTATAGTGACCAGCTTTTACAGAGATTACTCGCGTACAGGTCAGAGTTGGAACTTATTTCCTTTAGAAACCTTTTTGGTGTATATCATACAAAGCGTAATTCTCAGCGTTGCCTTATTAACAATCGCAACTGGCTATTCAAAGAGTTTTCGAAAGCATTAAGGAGACAAAGCAAACAACTATAGATCCTTCAGCAGTCGCTTTGCCTTCTCATATTCCGACGCATTTTCAGGGATCTCGTGTAATAACTGCTTGCTTTGTAATATGTCATCTTGCTTCCAATAACTAATAGCGCCGTAGTAAAGCGCTTTGTTTTTGTACGCTGAATTACCCTTCGCTAATGTTAAAAACAGTGTGTTTGCTTCGTTAAAATCTTCAACAGCATCGTGTGCAATTGCCTTATAGAATTGTACTTCAGCGTTGTTTGGATCTTGAAGTAGTAGTTGTTCAAATTGCGGGATCGCTTTTGCATATTCTTGGGTGTTAAAAAGCAATTCGGCTTCTTTTGCTGTTGCATCAGAATCTCCACGTACTCCCAGCGAGATACGTTCCTCAAATTGATAATCGGTATAATCTAAGCTGCTGTTTTGATTAAAGAACACAACGCCAAGCGCAAGTACAACACTTGCGGCAACAGCTAATTGCCAGGGTTTGAATTGGATCAGTTTGCCCCCTTTTTTAGTGCTACTTTCTTCCAAATTATAGGCATCAGTGATGTTTTTAAGGTTCGAGGCGAATGCTTTCTTTTCTTCGGAAAATTCATTCGCTAAAAATGAACGCATTTCTTTATAGGTCGCAAAATCGTTGGCAAATTCGCTGTCTTGACTCAGTCGTGTTTCAAAAGCTGTGGTAACCGCGTCTGAAAGTTCGTTTTCCAGATACTGATCAAAGAGGAGAGATGTTTCTTCATTTAGGGCCATTAGTAATCTTCTTTTAGTTGCTTAAATTCGGTAGATTCTTGAACCCATTTTGTGAGTTGACCAATACATAACGACTTCTTTTTACGCGCATAAGCGTATGAAATGTCTAATTGCGTTGCCACTTCTTCCATCGAAAAACGTGAGAATGACAACTGTAATATCTTTTTACAGGTATCACCCAACTTTTGAAAAACGGTTTTATACAATTCCATTTTTGTATCAAAGGTTTCGGTTTCGGTGACGTGATCGGCTACCGTTTCAGAAATAAATCCACCAAGTGGCTCATTTGTTACCCTTTGCTTGCTATTCTTTTTCAAAACATTGAGCCATTTTCGTTTGCAAAGCAAGAAGAAATAGGCATCAAATGGGCAGGTAAGCTGTAAGTTCTTGGTTTTGGCCTGATCGTATACTATAATGAGTACTTCCTGAATGAGATCTTTGGCTGCAGCTTCGTCTCCACTGTTTTTTTTGATATACCCAATAACCTTAGGAGCGTATTTGCTATAGATCTCAGAGATGATCAGACTATCATTTTTGAGTAGCCCGTCAATATATTTTTGATCGGTGTGAACGGTTGTTTGCCCCATAGTGGTTGTAAAGAGAGACCAAAGTAAAAAAAAAATGTCACAAGGGGTAACAATCTCGAAGGTATGGGATATAAGTT
Source organism: Ulvibacter sp. 2305UL32-6 (assembly GCF_058148545.1). Lineage (NCBI taxonomy): Bacteria > Pseudomonadati > Bacteroidota > Flavobacteriia > Flavobacteriales > Flavobacteriaceae > Ulvibacter > Ulvibacter sp. 2305UL32-6. The sequence goes on along the minus strand of NZ_JBYVKA010000001.1, from coordinate 1,081,739 downwards.
CAAACAAAGGCAAACATTGAAAAGCCAAAAACTAGTTAGAACTCTAAATTATATATTATGAAAACAACATTACTTTTATCTGTATTCGCTTTATTACTGAACGTATCTGTTTACGCCCAATTCCAAAAGAATGTAGGCGCAGCGGGCGAAAATTATCACGATCTTAACCAAGAGCCCATGAATGACGGCTCCAACGACATTATGGTAGCAGCCAATCTTTTTGATGCCAGCATGACCAACCAGACGTTTACATTAAAGCGAATTGATCAAACAGGGACGGTTTTGTGGGCGCAAAAATATGACAACCCCTCCTTTCCAAACGCTCGTGTTTTTGACATCGTTCCTTATTTAGATATGATCGTCGCCACAGGATCAATTGATGTGGGCGGAACCAAACGAACTTTTATTGCACGTATTCTAGCCACCACAGGTTCTGTGATCAACGTCAAATATTATGACATAGTTTCACCCAACTTCAATTCACGTGGCTTGCAAATTGAATATACAGATAGCGACGCTAACGGCGATGCTACACCCGACCCAGGCTTTATTGTTGGAGGCTTTTTTAGCTCGTGCTATAATCTAGATACAAACTGTTCACTCAATATTGGGTTTGTTTTACGAGTGAACAATAATTTGGATCTTATTTGGGCTTCAGAATTAGATACTTCAGTGCCTGCAACGGCCGATTATGATTTTATCAACGGAATTACTGAAACAAATGACGGTTTTTTCCTTACCGGAAGCGCAACCGGTCTAAACGCTGCCAATAATACACAGCAAGGTGTATTAGCGCATAAAATTGACTTTACGGGAAGCCCGGTTTGGGATCGCAGTTATATCTTCGGAAATTCTCGTGACGTAAGTGTTGATGCCTATTTTGACGTAACTTCTCAAAAGATCTATATGCTGGCAAATTACTCTGTGTCACATTATTTTGGAGTAACTGTACTAGATAATACCACAGGAACTATCGATATGACAAGCTCTTGGTATGCTACTTCAGGTGATGTAGATCGCTATGGTTTTACGTTGATGGAATCGGCTACCAGCTCAAATAATCTAGTTGTAACAGGTTATGATCGTCAGGAAAACTTCGTTGATGCTGCAGGGGTAGCACAGACCGGGGAAAGCAACATTTTTGTCTATGAATTTGAAAAATCTAGTGGTAACGCCGTGGGTGTAAACTATCAGTTTTTACTGCCACATACAGAGCCAGTAGGTGATGAGTTTAACTTTTGGAACGGACAAATGCCATTGATCTACTATCCAGACATAAGCTTTTTATATAGTGAAATTCCAGGCGCAGTAGGGAACTACTACCATGTAGGATATCGTACGCAAGCTGCTGGAAGCTTTACGGAAGCCGAACTTTTTAAAACAGGAACCGATAAGCGAAATATTTGTGACAATCTTGTATTGAATATCACCCCAAGTAGTATCAATATTTTTCCGATCCAGGTGATGTCTGGTTCAACACCTGCTTCGGAAACGCCCATGAGCTTTACTGTAAATGGATTTAATTATACAGAAAATTCATGTTCAGATATCTTAGGAACAAAGGATTTTGAAAAGGAAACGGGCTTTATCTATCCGAATCCTGTGCAAAATGAGCTTCAAACTACAGTGAAAAATGCGCAAGAGTATCAGGTCTTGGATGCAACAGGACGTGTGGTTCGTAACGGAAACTTTGCCCAAGAATCGGTTGTGAATACAAGCGAATTACCAAACGGACTCTATTTTATAACCATATCAAACGAATTAAGACAAGTTCAAACCTTTAAATTTTTGAAGAAGTAAGCCCCCCGCTCATAGGGTTTACTACCTAGCCGGAGATCCCATACTACTTTTTTGTAGTGTGGGATTTCTTCTTTCTGAAGTACTTCGGAAATCGCACGGAATGGGCGGTAAATGCGCACACGAGAATCGCCATCGCTAGCCGCTGAACCACCAAAATACCATGGATGTTTAAAATTTCCGAAGAAAAAATAAATACAAGGGGTAACAATTTAAAAAGTAAGGGATATAGGGTTGAAATGCTAGCAAATAACAATCAGTATAAATTTTAAATCTAATAATTATGAAAACAAAAAATTATCTTTTCGCTTTGGTGTGGCTTTTAAGTCTGGGCACCATTTTTTCGCAGAATGAGATCTGTACCACCTTTGAAAGTGGAACACAAGAAGGCTGGGTGCAGCTTTTATCAACAACCAGTATTGCAGCACCCGCGCTTGATGGAACTAACTACCTTCGGGTACGAGACAATTCGGGTGCTTCATGGGCCCATAATAACACGAGTTATCCAAATGATTGGGTAGCGTATGAAGGCAGCTGCCTTTGTTTTGACTACAAGGTGTTTAACGACGCTGCGGCAGGTTCGCCAACACTATATCCTAAAGTGACACTCTATCAAGGCGCCAATCCAAATGCAGGTGGCTTGCGTGCAACCTTTGTAGGAACCACACCTATCACCGAAAACAGTGAGTGGGTTCATGTTTGTGCTCCTATCGCATTAGCAACTGGAGGTACTTTCCCGAGTAATGCTGAAGGTGCTTGGACCATGGGTGGTGGTGCTACGCCAGCCGATTTTAACACCTTACTTGCCAATGTGAGTGGAATTGCTTTTTGGGTAGATGTTGCCGGTTCTGGAGCTCAAAATGAGATCATCGGGGTTGATAATATCTGTATTCAACAATGTGATAATGACGAACCACCAAGTAATGAAGGAGCGTATTGCTGTGATGATGAAAACTTGGTAAAGAATGGTAATTTTGAAGCAGGAAATACTGGTTTTACGAGTAGCTATACTCAAAATGCTGCTACTTTTCCTGGTGAGTATGATGTGACCAATAGTGCTGCTGCTTTTGGAGCAACAGTGACCGATCATTCCTTTTGCGCAGACCCAGTGACCTATGCCTCAAATGATCTGTTTATGACTGTTAACGGAAGAACACAACAAATGAGTACTGCAGTTGTTTGGGAACAGACCATCGGCGGACTGGAAGAAGGTGAAAGCTACCGTTTTTGTGCAAATTTCAAGAATATGCCACAATGTACGTTCGATATTTTACCACAAATATTTTTAAATGCTGGAATGACTTCTTCGGGTGCCCAAACTATCAATACAGTGGCGTCAGATCCTTGCGACTGGCAAACGGTTGATATTATATTTACGGCAACTGGTTCTACTCAAAACGTGCGTATCTTATTAGATGAAGGCGGAAATGGCGATGGAAATGACGTTGCTATTGATGATATCTATATAGGTAAATTGGCAGATCCAAATTTGGAGATCACGGTACAACACGATCCTACAACAGATCAAATCACAGGTTCATTGAATACCATTGCAACGGGTGATGACACCCTTCACGGTAACTGTGAAGAATACTACTGGTATGTAGCTGAAAGCTCAGGGTTTCCAGTAAGTATCATTTGGAGTACTTTTTCTTATGGAAATGGTAGCGGAAGCTTACTTCCACCATTTGCAAGCGTACCAGGGCCTAATTGGGATCTTACCACAACCTTTCCGGGTTATACTTTTGATAGTAACAAACTATATGTAATTGGTATGTATGCACCACAATGTGGATGCTATGACGAAGGATTTACATATCAGCTTACTTTCAACCAAGAATCTAGTGGGATGAGTGAAGAAACCAAAGCCGATATTATTGATGCTATCATGAATGGACTCGACAGACCTACCACAGGAGTTGGGATTAGTAGAAATGCTGAGACTGGTAGCTCGCTACAACTGTTTCCAAATCCATCAGAAGATATTGTTACGCTTCAACTATTAGATGATACTATTACTAATGTGACGGTATCTAGTTTAAACGGACAGCAAGCAATGGCAAAACGTGGGGATGGAAAAGAAGGTGCTATGACCTTAGACGTATCTGGATTGCCTTCGGGAATCTATATGGTTCAGGTGACTGGAGCTAATGGAAATCCGTATATAACCAAACTTGTTAAAAAGTAGCATACTTTTTAACGCTATGGGAAACCCTTCAAACTTGTTTTGAAGGGTTTTTTGTTTTTCCGAAGAAAACAAGGGGTAACAAAAGCAAAATTTGATTGATATAGGGTTGTAAGGTTCTTAAGAGTGTTCTTGAGAATTTGAGTAACATACTTTTTGCCTCAATGTTAAACACATGCTTTTGTGTTGGTTTGTTTGTTGATGAAGCGCGCTGGGATCATTTTGTGCCTAGCGCGTTTCTGAAACAACCGGTATCAGATTTTTACCTAACTTTAATCCAAACTAACTATCATGCGATTTTTATCTTTTTATATAGGAATACTCTTTCTATCAGTTGCGCTTAGTGCATGCTCCAATGATGAGGAGGCTAATTGTGACGACGGACCAATTGTGCTGCCTAATGCCATTGATCCTATTGACGGAGCCGAATATCGACAAAGCCTAATGGATTGTAGATTGCCACGTGTGCAAACCTTTTTGGCATCCAACATAGAAGGAGCACAGATCATGGCTGCTCAAGGAACTATTCTCTTTGTAAATCCCCAAACCTTTATCGATGTCAACGGAGAATTTATAGACGGTGATGTCACTATTTCATTGATCGAAATGTATGAGCCTGGTGAGATCATTGCTTGTCAGTTGTCAACCAACGGAATAACCACAACCAATCTCATTGAGCCTATTTTTAGTGAAAGTATGTTCTATATTGATATTACGTACCAAGATCGACCCGTTACTTTTTTACAGCCTATTCGCGTTTTCGCACCTTCAGATAATCTGGGGATCCAGCAATTTCTATTTAGTTCTCCAAGCTGTCCCGAACTGGAATGTACTGTGCTCTGGGAATTTGATCCTGAAGGACAAGTTTTTGAAGAGCCAATTGTAGATCCTGTAGGAAACAAGATCTTTGGATATAGCGTTTTTATTAGCGATGTAGGTTGGAAAGACATTGGCCGCTACAATACAGATGCAAATACACGAACAACAGTCTACAATAAGGCGCCCAACGGATATAATAAGAGTAACGCCAACGTTTTTATTCACTATAATACACCAAGTACCGCAATCGGACTTTTTGAACGTTATGACACCGATTTTGATGTCTTTACTGAAAGTTTCGGTCAGTTGCCCGTTGATACGGCTGCCGATGTTGTTTTTGTGACAGTTCAAAACAACCAATATGTCTTTGGGACCAATCGTGTTACCATCACTCCAGATCTGGTCACCGCTACTTTAGAGCCTTCTGAAGCAAACGAAAACAACTTTATTAATGCAATAAACAATTTGTAATATGAAAAACACATTACGCCTATTGTTTGTTTCCATCTTGCTCTGTTTTTCTTCTGAAGGAATTGCACAGCAAATAGTTAATGACACTATTACCCGAAGCGCTCCTATTTCGTTCGATATTCAGGGAAATACGGTTCAATATAACGCAACCATGCCTCCACTGAATCAAGTTGCGGGAGCTCCCAAAGCCTATTATACCTATTATTGGGAGACAGGTGACGGCGATTATAGTTTTAAAGAAAAACCAAAGCACACCTACAAAAAACCAGGAAAATATACTGCCCGTTTATGGAGCACAAATAACTATGATAATGGAAAACCCCCGCAAAGTAGACCCACAGATGTCTCTGTAACATTTGATCCCGAGGAAGCTACAGATTTAGCAGATACTGAAGGTGCGTCGCCATTTATAGGAGAAGACGATCTGTTGGTAAAGACAAATCGTGAGGCATTGCCAGATCAAGATCTCGTTTTGATCACAAGCTATAAAAACACAAAACCCTATGTAACAAATGGGAAGCTCTTTTTATATTACAATGATGTACAATTTAAGGATGACAATTTTGTACTCGAAGATACGCGCCTGCATCATGGTGAGCGCATTGAAGATGATCTGGTTTTCGCTGCTGCGGAAACAGAACAGCGCTATGAAAAAACCGACTATAACCCTGCTACATGGCTCGCTTCCGAAGGAAATGAACTCGTTTTTCAACGTATTGCACAACAAGACACAACCAAACGAACCACCCTACCCGTTACTTTGGAAGAATCTAAAACCTTGTATCGTAACCGGCAGGTGATCACCTTTGAAAACATGCAGCCGGGTGAAGAACGCAATATCTTTCGAACGTTAAAAACAACGCCAGAAATGCTTAAAGATACGAGCGCAATCGTCACCCTACGTAGCATTTATGTGCCCGATGTAAATGAAGGAACGCATACCGTAAAAGATACCGAATTAGAGATCGTTACCTCTCACGACCCAAATAAAATGTCGACCAGCGGAACAGTTCTTAATTATCGCTTTGCCCGCTTAAAACGCATCAAATTTAAAGTGCGTTTTCAAAATGATGGGGAAGGTCCGGCAAATACCATTCGTCTGGAAGTTGATACCCCCGAAATGTTCGATAAAAGTACACTGGAAGTTCGCGATATGTATCCCGAATGTCGTATTTGTCCGAAAGACAGAGAAGTCAATTATTCCTGTCTTGATACCCTTTTCCAAAAGGATAAAATTGTCTTTACCTTTAAACGCATCTATTTACCAGGTACTGCTCAGGAAGGTGTGACACAAAAGGATTCAACCAAAGGATTTGTACGTTACAGCATGAAATTCGGCGATAATTTTCACAAACAGAAAACCCGCAGTCGCACCGCTATTTATTTCGATAAAAACGAGCCTATTATCACCAATTATAGTGTGACGCGTTTTCTTCCAGGAATTTCCATCGGTGCAAAAGCAGGCTATATTTTAAATCCAGGTTTAGATAATAGTAAAGAGTACTTTGCTGGAGTTACCTTATCACCTTTTAAAAGTTATCGTGGTTATTTGCAAGCCGAATTGTTCCTTTCGGCCAACTCGTTTGACGATCTAAAGAATTTTGAAGCTATTAATGTAAACGAACTGGGCATTAAAGAAATAAGGCGTTTTGCCGAAGCCAATGAGGAAAAAGGCATCACAACCTATCTTGTGCCTGCGTCCTATCGCTATAACATCAATAATTTTCTTGCCGTTGGTGCTGGGGTTCAGTTAAAACTAGACCTCAGTAATTCATGCGTTACGGAAACCACGGGTGAGTATTCCATTGAAATACCAGGGGAGGGCGAAATACGCGATGAAACCTTAGATACCTTTCAGCGAAGCGAATGTAGCAGCAGTTTTACCAACTTTCAAAGCGGTGTTTTTATAGGAGCCAATGTGGGAGGAGCACGTATAGGGCCTAGCTTGGGCGCACGTTATGTGTTTAATTTTAACGAACCTACTTCACAGATTCAAGTATACGGTATTTGGAAATTCTAAAAATCATAAAGGCAACTTGTTTGATCTGTTTGCTGATGTTTTCTTCGGAAATTTTAGCACAAGAAAAGACGCTAGATCAAGCCTATGATCGCTTAGATTCTTTTAATGTAAAGCCCACCGAAACTTCTATCGTAGACTTTAAAAATGAGCTTTCGGACTGGCAACCGGCTTCTTCAGAACTACAACTTGCAAAGGTTATTTCGCTGTGTAATTTAGGGTTTGCTCAAAACCAATTCGGGCAAGTTTCCGAAGCTATTCAAAGTTACGAAACTGCTAAATTAATTTTTGAAACGCAACAACTGTCACGTTATGACATGGTCAATTCATGTTACATTCCCTTAGGTAATTTATATACGCAAACCAATGCATGGAGTGAAGCAGAGAACCAGATCAAAGCCTATATCTTGGAGGCCGAAAATAAGGGTGATACATCAACCGTTGTAACAGGTTTATTGAATCTGGCAGTAGTTTTTGAAAGTGCAGGGAATCCAACACAGGCAATTGTCATATTAAACCGAGCACTCGAGTTCACGCCAAATGACAACCGACTCTTAATACGATTGGCGACCAATCAGATCACAACTGGCAAACTTGATTTAGCGACCGAAATAACAGGAGATCTACTAAAAAATAACTCTGAAAAAGCTGAGGTACATGAATTACATGCCAAATTACTCATAAGGGAAGGCAATCATAAGGAAGCGTTGGATGCATATAAAAAGGCACTAGAAATTTTACAGAAAAGTAAGGATACGTCGCCAAGAAGACTTGGCAAGGCTCATATGGCGGTTGCAGAAACTGAGCTGACCTTACAGCATCTTCAATCTACTAAAAAACATCTTCAATCGGTTTATAAAATTCTTATTGATGATTATTCGGAAGCAGTGGAAATCCCTTCGGAAGCTCAATTGTATGCAGAAAACACGCTTATTGATGCCTTAGATCTGCAAGCGAAAGTCTTTACTTCCGAAGAAAAACCAAAGAAGGCTTATAAATGCTACCAAAGAGCTTTTTTCGTAACCAAAATTTTAAGCGAGATTAATAGTTTACAGAGCACAAAATTGATTGAGCAAAGTGCAAACAAACGCAGGGGTGAATATGCTTTAAACCTATTGTTTGATCTATATCAGAAAACGAATGATACTATTTGGATAACAGAATCATTACAGCTTGATCAACTTGTAAAAGCACCAGTTCTACTGCAAGCTCAACGTTTACAGCAACAACTTTTTAAGCATCCCGAAAGTGAGCTCACTAAAAAAATTCAGGCTTCCCAATGGCAACTTGCAGCACTTCAGGACCAGCTTGACCAAGTGGAAAAAGGAAAAATTACCCACCCAGATACTGTGGCTTCCATTCAAAATCAATTTAATATTCTTCGTTTGAGGCAATTGGAGCTTTTAAATGATTTTTCAGAAAACTTTTCCAGAATTGAACCAGATCATTCGATCTCATTGAGTGCGCTCCAAAAAAAAGCAGCTCATCACAAAAACACATTGGTCAGTTATTTTATAGGGAACTATGCTATTTATCAGTGGGTCATTTCCGAAGAGACAGTACAGTTCAAGAAAATTAGCAAGACAATTGAAGAGCGGGATGCTTTTCTCGATATCGTTCGGAAGTTTAATGGATTTTTTCAGAAAGCAGCCAATATTGTAAACAATCCAATACAATTTGCTGAGGTTTCAAATAGCCTTTATAACCAATTGGAACTACCCAAAGCGAAGCGTATGGTTGTAATTCCAGACGGAATTCTGGCGTTCGTTCCCTTTAGCAGCCTACTCGTAAAGTCATCGCAAGAAAGTAGTTTCGGTTCATGGCCTTATCTTCTTTTTGAAAGTGATGTGTCATATCAAGTTTCTTTAGATGGATTTTTAATGTCAGAAAAGAAACTAACTAAAAAACCTAAAGTGCTCGGAATTTTTCCTGTGTTTAAAGGGACAGCTCGTGAGTTAACCTATTCTAGTTATGAGGCCGAAGCGCTTTCAGAAAAAATGAACACAACGCTTTTAATGAATGAGCAAGCAACGGCACAAGCTTTTTTAAAGCAGTCAACAAATGCAGATATCATACATATTTCTACACATGCCATTGGTGGTACCTTTACCCGTAGTGCCAAAATAGAATTTTACGATCGAGATCTAACCGACACCGAACTTTATGGTTATCCATTTCAAAAAGATCTCGTTGTTTTAAGTGCTTGTGAAACGGGTGTAGGGATGGTTTTTAAGGGCGAAGGCCCCCAAAGTATAGCACGAGCTTTTCAATATGCGGGAACCCAAAATGTTTTGTTTTCACTGTGGAAAGTAAATGATCTTAGCACCGCACAATTAATGGGGAGATTTTATTCAGAAGTAGGTAAGTCGCAATCTTATCAGAATGCTTTGCATAAGGCACAGATAGCATTTTTAGAAGATGAGACCATAGATGATCTACGCAAATCGCCTTATTATTGGGCGGGTTTTGTTTACTACGGAAGCACCTCAACTCAAAGTACTTCAAGCCCTTGGTACTTGTGGCTTCTATTACCTTTAGGTTTATTATTGAGTGGCGTATACCTTCGGAAAAACAGAAAATGAGGGTAGTAAAGGATGCTGAAAAGCTGTAAATTGCGCCGAGCTATGAAATACACTACTTTACCCAATACCGATCTTAACGTAAGTAAGATTTGCCTAGGAACCATGACGTGGGGCGAACAAAATACCGAAGCCGATGCCCACGCTCAATTAGATTTTGCCTTTGAAAAAGGTGTAAATTTTATTGATACTGCCGAAATGTATTCGGTACCGGCAAAAGCTGCAACCCAAGGCAAAACAGAGCAGTATATTGGGAGTTGGCTCGCTAAAACCGGTCTGCGAGATAAGATTGTCTTAGCTTCAAAAGTCGCTGGCCCGTCACGCGGATTTACTCACCTAAGAAAACAATTAGATTTTAGCAAAGCCTCCTTACAGGATGCGCTAGATAAAAGCCTTCAACGACTACAAACAGATTATTTAGATCTTTATCAATTGCATTGGCCTGAGCGCAGCGTTAATATTTTTGGTGTTCGTGATTATAACTATAAAGCCAATTCACAATGGGAAGATAATATTGGGCAAATTTTGGATAATGTAAGCAGTTTTGTGGCCCAAGGGAAGATCCGTTATGCAGGCTTATCGAATGAAACACCTTTTGGATTGATGCGCTATATGGAAGAACATAGGAAGGGTAAGCTAAAGATGGTTTCGGTACAAAACGCATATAGTATGCTGCAACGCCGGGATGAGGTTGGTTTAACTGAAGTTCTACAAATGGAAAAGATAGGTTATTTGCCGTATTCGCCACTTGCTTTTGGAGTGCTTACAGGGAAGTATTTAAATGATCAGAAACCCGCAGATGGTCGGGTAACACTATTTCCAAATTACAGTCGGTATAGCGCAAAAGGTGCATTAAAAGCTACCGAGTTATATCGTGATATTGCAATAAAACATAGTTTGTCGCTTACTCAGATGGCTTTAGCTTTTGTTACTCAAAAACCTTTTGTTACTTCAAATATCATTGGAGCGACAAAGCTCTCCCAGTTAAAGGAAAATATAGGTAGCATCGATGTTCATCTTTCCGAAGAAATTCTTGCTGAAATTGAAGCGGTACATACCCTGTTTCCGAATCCAGCCCCTTAACTCACAAAAGCGCTATAACCAGTAATTGCGCGCCCCACAATGAGAGTGTTTATTTCTTTGGTGCCTTCATAGCTATAAATAGCTTCAGCATCGGCAACAAAACGAGCTACATCATATTCAAGCAGAATTCCGTTTCCACCCATGACTTCACGCGCTCTACTTACAACATCTCGGGTTCTCATACTACAAAATACCTTGGCGAGAGAGGCGTGCTCATCGGTTAAGATCTCTTGATCTTGCATTTCAGAAAGGCGGAAACACATGGTTTGCATGGCAGTAAGATTGGCAACCATTTCAACCAAATGACTTTGTATTAGTTGAAATCGAGCAATGGGTCTGCCAAATTGTTCTCTCTTTTTAGTGTATTTTAAGGCACTTTCGTAAGCTCCACGAGCGCAGCCCACCGCTTGCCAGGCAACACCTGCTCGGGTCATCTTAAGTACCTTGGCCGTATCTTTAAAAGAGTCGCAGTTTTGGAGTCGGTCGTTTTCAGGAACTCTACAGTTGGTTAAGGTTATCAGGGCATTTTGCACCGTTCTAAGTGCCATTTTATCTTCCATCTTTTCTGCTACAAATCCGGGGTTCTCTTTTTTGACAATAAAACCTTTTACTTGATTTGTTTCCTTTTCACGCGCCCAAATAATGGTAATATCACTAAAGGTGGCATTTCCGATCCATTTTTTTTGTCCGTTGATGACCCATTCTTCTCCCTCTTTATAACAGGTAGTTTCCATACCTCCCGCAACGCCTGAACCCACATTTGGTTCTGTAAGTCCGAATGCACCAATAACCTCCATCCGTTGCATTTTGGGCAACCATTCCTGTTTTTGCGTTTCATCACCACAGAGGTAGATAGAACCCATGGCGAGACCACTATGAACGCCAAAAAAGGTAGAAATTGAAACATCGATGCGGGCAAGTTCCATAGCCATAATACCTTCCATTAAGAAGGTTTCGCCCGGACAGCCATAACCGTGGTAAGCGATACCACAAATATTTAATTCGGCCATTTTAGGAATGATATGATGAGGAAATTCAGCGCGATTCCAAAAATCATTGGCGATCGGTTTGATCTCTTTTTCCATAAACTGTCGCACCTTAAGTTGAATATCCCGTTGATGTGGTGTTAGTTTAAGACTGAGATCGTAAAAATCGCCATCAATGGGAGGCAATTTATGTTGACCTTTTCGGGCTTTGGTTTTAAGCATGCGCATAAGACCCGCGAGTTGTCTATCATCTAAGGACCCTACGGTCTTCATTACTTCGGAAAGGTCTACTTTTTCAGAAAGTTTTGCGATGGCTTGAATATCAACCGATTTTAATACGGAAAAGGTTTGCTTGATTTTTGAGAATACAGACATATTGGTGGTTTTAATGAATTAAAGATAAACCGAAAATGTTCAGACACCGCCCAACAAAGTGTTAATTATAGCTATTGCGGTGGGCAATCGAACTACGTGTGGATGTTAAAATTTCCGAAGAAAATAAAGTAGTTACAGCATATTATTGCCAAAAAACCGATAAAGATAGTCTAAGGGTTTTCATAGATTTTTGGTCCATTTGGCTGCAAAATAGTGTCGTTTGGCTAAATTTTTATAAGGTCTAAAGAGGATGTTTTAGTTTTAAGTAGTTGATTCCCTAATAAAACGACTTACTATGAAACAATTATCGCTCTGTCTATTTTTACTTTTTTTTCCATTGCTAGCTATTGCGCAACCCATGAATGACACCTGTGGAAACAGTATAACCATCACGGTGCCCACAGGTGGCTCAACGCAATATGCAGCCGATTTAACAACGGCTACAGAAACGCAAGAGGGATCTTGTTTGGTTACGGGCGATGATAATCTTGATCTCTGGTATGATTTTGTGATGCCAGTAACTGGAAATGTTCGTGTAACAGATATTGGTTCGTTTGAAAATGTGACCATTTTTGATAGTTGTGGTGGTACCGAGCTGGCTTGTTTTTTTAATGATGGCTTTGTGTATGGTTTAATAAGCGGAATTTCATATAAAATGCGCTTCGGGATTCGTTCTAATTTTACGCTCAATCAAACCTTCAATATTGAGGCATTTGAGGCTATTTCAAATGATGAATGTGCAACTTCCGAATTGATAACAGTTACCACAACTGGAATCACACAGGTCAACTTAGATTATAGAGCGGCAACCGAAAGTATAGATGGCTCCTGCGAAACGCCTGCAAACACAAATCACGATGCTTGGTACACTTTTGTGATGCCAGAAGACGGTAATATTCGAGTGACTAGTTTAGGCTCATTTGAAACGGTTACCTTATTTGATAGTTGTGGAGGCACTGAAATTACGTGTTTTTATGATGATGGCTTTATATATAATTTGACCAAAAACCAAACGTATACCATGCGTATGGGGTTATTCTCAAACTTTACGACCGATTCATCATTTGATATACAGGCTTTTGAAGCTTTGCCTAATGACGACTGTATTGATCGTGAAACTCTGACAATTACAACGGCGAATTATCTTGAGACTTCAGTAGATATTAGACGGGCGACTGAAAGCATTGATGCAAGCTGTGAAACGCCTGGAAATACAAACTTGGATGCTTGGTACGAATTTGAAATGCCCGTTGACGGAAATGTTCGAGTAACTGGTATTGGCGGATTTACAAACATAGCGGTTTACGACAGCTGTGGAGGCACCGAGATTGCTTGCTTCTTTGATGATAATTTTGTTTATAATTTGACTGAAAATACAACCTATGTCTTACGTGTTGGTCTTGTAGCAGGTTTTGCAGGGGTTATTAATTTTAGACTTCAAGCTTTTGAAACACTACCTAATGATGAGTGTGTCTCTTCTGAAGAGATCACTGTAACTACTATTAATTACACTGAAACAGCGTTAGACATACGTCGGGCCACCGAAAGTATAGATAGTAGTTGTGAATCGTCTGGAAATTTAAATTTAGATGCTTGGTATAATTTTGACATGCCCGTAGACGGAAATGTTCGAGTTACTAATATCGGCGGATTCACAAATATTACGCTCTTTGATACCTGTGGCGGGACAGAAATTTCATGTTTTTATGATGATGGCTTTTTTTATGATTTGAGTGAAGGCCAAAACTACACCATGCGAGTTGGTTTAGTTCAAGGGTTCGCAGACGAAATGAATTTTAGATTGCAAGCCTTTGAGGCGGTTGGGAATGATCAATGTGTAGATAAAGAGACCCTTTTAGTGGAAACGGCAAATTATATTGAAACCAGTTTGGAAATTCGAGGTGCTACAGAAAGTATAGATAGTAGTTGCGAAACTGCGGGGAATACAAATTTAGATGGTTGGTACGAATTTGAGATGCCTGTTAACGGAAGTGTTAGAGTAACCAATATTGGTGGTTTTACTACAGCTACGCTTTATGATAGTTGTGGTGGTGCTGAAGTTGCCTGTTTTTACAATGATGACTTCTTTTATGGTTTAACTGAAGGAAATACCTATACGCTGCGTCTCGGCTTAGTTGAAGGATTTGCCGACACGATCAATTTTAGGGTTCAAGCGTTTGAACAAATACCCAATGATGAATGTGCTAATGCAACCGTTATCAATGTGCCTACTGTAGATTATTCAGAAATTACGGTAGAATTTCGCGGAGCGACAGAAAGCATAGATTCATCTTGTGAAACTGCTGGGAATACCAATCATGATGCCTGGTATCAATTTGTCATGCCAGTTGATGGTACGGTTCAGATCACTAATGTAGGCGGTTTTGATAATGTTTCTTTATTTGAAAGCTGCGGAGGCACTGAAATAAGTTGCGATTTTAATAATACTACATTTTTTAATCTAGCTGCAGGAACAACCTATACGCTTCGTATGGCTATTGTATCTGGTTTTTCAGGTTTGTCAAATTTTAGAATACAAGCTTTTGCTGCACCTTTAGCTGCTTGCGTTGCAACGGTCGAATTTGTTGGCGGGGTATGGCTACCTAACGCCCCAGACATAACTACAAACGTAATTCTTAGAAATAACTATGATACCACAACACCCGGTCTTGGAAGTTTTAGTGCTTGTAGCGTTTCTCTAGACAATAATGTGACGCTAACAATAGGTGCCGGTGATTATGTAGAGGTGGGTTATGATGTCAACGTTCCGCCAACGGCCATACTCGATATTTTACATGAAGGAAGTATTGTGCAGCGTGACGGAAGCTCAGTTACAACCAACAATGGTACGGTTCGCGTACGTAAAACTACACCGTTTTTACGCCCAAGAGATCTAATGCTCATGGGAAGTCCTATGGATCTAGAAACCCGCAATGGTGTATATAATAATGCATTTTTAGTATTGAATCATACCACGAGTAATTTTGTTCCAAACCCAGCAGTAGCCGCCATGTTTCCGCTCGCTGAAAATTTTATGGATGACAACAAAGACAATTGGACGCGTTATGATCTTGGGCCTATTAATGTGGGCGAAGGTTATATTGTTCGTCCGCAGTCGGGTTATTTAGACGGAAATACCACCTATGATCTTATCTATGATGAGGGAACACTTAATAATGGAGATATTCCCTTTAATGTGATCTTTAACAACGACAAAAATGACAGTCCGAATTTCCTCGGAAATCCATATCCATCGGCCATCAATGCAGATGACTTTATTAGAACCAACAGCATGATCGATGAAGTTTACTTTTGGGAACACCTTACGAGACCATCTAATTCCCTTCCAGGACCGTATCCGAAAAACTTTAACATGGAAGATTTCTCTATGTATAATCTTGCAGGAGGGATCGCAGCCGCATCAGATCTTACTGGCGATACGCAGCCGGATGGGAACATTGCTTCGGCCCAAGGTTTTGCGATCAAAGCGAATGCAGCTGGAACGGCCATGTTTACGAATGAAATGCGCAGACTAACCAATAATGATACTTGGAGAACTTCTTCCGAAGAGAAAAATAGACTTTGGTTACAAGTTGCTAATCAGGAGTTTGAGTTTCAAGGAACAACGCTTGTTGCCTTTTTAGATAATGCAACCGCGGCTTTAGACCAAGGCTATGATAGTCGGCGTATTGCAACGGTTGTCTCCTTGTATTCACAGCTTGAGACGGGAGAAGAATTGGGGATTCAGTCGCGTGAAGCATTTGATGCAAGTATTAAAATACCGATTGGATTCTCGTCACTAGTAAAGGCGGCCACAGATTACACTATTTCCATAAAGAAGATAGAAGGTGCAGATCTACTAGCTTCGGAAGTTTTTCTGTTTGACAGTGTAAAAAATGTAATTACTAATCTTTCTTCGGAAAATTATACGTTCACAGCCTTTGCCGATGATTATAAAAGTAGGTTTACCGTGTTCTTTTCGCAAGAAGTATTGGGTGTAGCTGGTTTTGCTTCCGAGGACATTACGCTGCTCCCAAATCCGGCTAGAGATCAGGTAGTTTTGGCAAATCCAAAAGGGTTAACTTTAGAACAAGCCGTTTTTTACGATATTTCGGGGCGTGTTGTAAAAGAGGTCACATTAACGGGCATGGGAAGTGCTAAGACAATTGATATTTCAGACTTAGGTTCGGCTATGTATATGGTTCAGCTTTCAGGAGTTGATATTTCAATAAGCACGCGCTTAATAAAGGAATAA
This sequence comes from Ulvibacter sp. 2305UL32-6, assembly GCF_058148545.1. Taxonomy (NCBI): domain Bacteria; kingdom Pseudomonadati; phylum Bacteroidota; class Flavobacteriia; order Flavobacteriales; family Flavobacteriaceae; genus Ulvibacter; species Ulvibacter sp. 2305UL32-6. Next base: position 1,065,172 of record NZ_JBYVKA010000001.1, on the reverse strand, counting down.
AAGTTAGCCGAATAGGTGATGCACTACGTCGTGTACTTTAGCAACTTTAATAATATTGATGCCGTAGTTTTGCTTCGGAAGTTTACAGTGCTTAGAAATAATTATGGATGAGAAGCCTAGTTTTTCAGCCTCTAAAATACGTTGGTCTACGCGGGTTACAGGACGAACCTCGCCCGCAAGGCCAATTTCGGCAGCAAAGCACATTCCTTTTTCAATAGCAATGTCAATATTGCTGGAAAGCACGGCAGCTACAACAGCAAGATCGATAGCGGGATCGTCAACGCTAATCCCTCCTGTGACGTTTAAAAATACATCTTTCGCGCCTAATTTAAAGCCTGCTCTTTTTTCAAGAACAGCTAGGATCATGTTGAGTCTTTTAGCATTGTACCCTGTAGCGCTTCGTTGTGGCGTACCATAGACTGCAGAGCTTACCAATGCTTGAATTTCGATCATTAATGGGCGCATGCCTTCGAGCGTTGCGGCGATGGCCGTTCCACTCATGGGCTCATCATTCTTCGATATTAAAATTTCCGAAGGATTACTCACTTCCCTAAGTCCGCTGCCCTGCATTTCGTAAATACCCAGTTCGTTTGTACTTCCGAAGCGATTTTTGTTTGCACGCAGAATGCGATACACGTGATTGCGATCGCCTTCAAATTGAAGTACGGTATCAACCATATGCTCCAAGATCTTAGGACCTGCAATATTTCCGTCTTTGGTAATATGACCAATTAGAATTACGGGTGTAGCCGTTTCTTTGGCAAATTTGATGAGTTCGGTAGTGGTTTCTCGAATTTGCGAGATGCTTCCGGCACTGCTTTCAATATAATCGGTATGCAGTGTTTGAATAGAATCGATGACAACGATATCAGGTTGCATTTCGGCTATATTGGTAAAGATATTCTGTGTTTTAGTTTCTGTAAGAATGTAACAATTCTCTGAATTAGGATGAATTCGGTCTGCGCGCATTTTAATTTGCTGCGCACTTTCTTCGCCAGAAACATACAAGGTTTTATACGGAAGTTGCAACGCGATTTGCAACATCAGTGTACTTTTTCCAATTCCAGGTTCTCCGCCTAAAAGGGTGAGGGATCCTGGGACGAGGCCGCCACCCAATACTCTATTCAACTCATTGTTTTGCGTGTTGAGGCGCGCTTCGGCCTGCATAGAAATATCGGCTAAACGTTGCGGTTTAGCAGCTCGCTTTGTGGTTGATGTGCTTGCGGCTGAAGACGTGTTCCAGGCCACTTTTTCGGCTTTTTGAATGATCTCTTCGGCAATGGTGTTCCATTCCTTGCAAGCATTACATTGTCCTTGCCATTTGGCATATTGCGCGCCGCAGTTTTGACAGAAAAAGGTGGTTTTAGTTTTGGCCATAATCGTTTTGCTAAAATAGCTATATTTACACGACTAGTAACCAACTTATGAAACAACTTGCCTCACTTTTTTTCCTGTTTTGTTGCACTTTTATTTTTGCTCAAAGCACCGAATTGTCTCAAAAAGTAACAGAATTAAAATCTAAAATTGCCATTTCAGAAAAAGCTGAAAAGCTGGCTTGGATGGATAGCTTAACGTTGCTGGTCGAGTTTAATGAAGCCTTTGGTTATGAAGCTATCATCAATCAAAATATAGCGTATGCATTAGCCATTAATTCGTTGAGTACCGCCACGCGGCATACAGCCGATATCTTATTTTACAAGAGTTCTATTCTTGGTTTACCTGCGGAAGGATTAACTGTATTCAATGCCTTTGTTGCCAAGCACCCACAGTTACTTGAAGATCGAAATACGGTTAACTTGTATCTCTATGCTGGCGACTGCTATTACGGGCTGGGAGATCTAGAGGCTGCCATGGAGAGCTTTCAAAAAGCAAAACAAATTGCGACTTTAATTGGAGATAAAAATAGGATTGCTTTGGTCATGCAACGTATGGCCTATGCCAATATTGAAATTGGAAAATTGGCGGAGGCTTCAACCGATTTGCAAGCATCATTTAATATTTTTAGTGAGATCAACGATACCATCAGTATGGTTAATTCCAAAAATGGCTTGGCGAATTTGTACAGCCATAGTGGATTTTATGCTGAAGCATCGGCCGAAAGGCAAGAAGCATTAAGGCTTATAGAAAATATTGGAGGAGGAGCATTAACCTCACTATATTACAACGAAGCGGCCGATCATAGGTTACAAGGAAATAATAAAGAATGGATCCGATATTTGAATTTGGCTCGTGAAGTGAATGAAAAGTCGGAGTACCGCCAGGCACTTTTGCCAAACATCTTAAGCAATTTGGTCATTGCGCATGCATTAAATGATAGTCTTAGCAAGGCCGAAAGTTATTTTTCAGAAGTAAAAGCTATACCTTCTATTACAACCGATTACCGAACATTTTATGTAGAAGCCTTAAAGCAATTATCTTTTGCCAAAGGAAACTACAACGAAGCGTTGCAATACGGAACCGAACATCTTGCTTTAAAAAGAGCGGAAGACGGCTTTGTTGAGATCTATAATGCCGAAAAATTTTTAGCTGATGTTTATGCTGCTATGGGCAATTCAAACAAAAAAAATTATCACTTATCGAATTACTACGCCATTAAAGATTCGATTTCGAATGTTCAAAACGTTCGGAATCTAGCGTATTATCAAACCTTGTATGAAACAGAAAAAAGAGATAATAAGATCGCGGCGCAGCAGAGTAATATTGCTCTATTAGATCAAAAGAATAAAATTAAAAACCAATTGCTTCTTTTGGGTGGTATTGGATTGCTAGTAGTTTTTGTGTCGATTATTTTATGGCGGTCACGGAATGCAGCTAAGCGCAGGGTGTTAATGCAAGAGCAGTTTTCTCAGGATCTTATTAACGCACAAGAAGATGAGCGTATACGAGTTGCACGTGAGCTTCATGATAGTGTAGGTCAAAAATTAATGCTACTTTCAAAAAAAACCAGAGGTATGGGAGATGCTTCGGTAGACTCTCTTGCAGATGGAACTTTAGCCGAGTTACGCAATATTTCTCGCGGACTTCATCCTAGTATTTTAGAAGACTTGGGGCTTACAGCTGCCATTGAATCTATGGTCAATGAAGTTGATGCAAATACCTCCATTTTCTTTACAAATGATATTGAAAACATCGATAATGCTTTGTCTAAAGAGTCTTCCTTACATTTATACCGAATTATTCAAGAGGTTTTAAACAATATGGTCAAACATGCAAATGCGAAAGTGGCTTCAGTTGTAATTGATAGGAGAGAACATACTATTGTTGCTGAAATAAAGGATAATGGAAGTGGTTTTGACATAGCTATTGGAAAAGGAACGCGGAGTCTAGGAATGAAAACACTTCGCGAACGAGCAAAGATTTTAAAATCGAATTTACAGATCAAGAGTGATATAAATGCGGGGACTATAATTAGATTGGACATTCCTTTATAAGGTTGAAAACGAGTATATTTACCGTTATAAACAAGTTCCTACTTCCTGTGAAATATACTTTTTTACTTTTATTGTGTTTAGTGATAAGCTTGCCTAGTTTATCTCAAGAGCCTACTTCCGAAGAAATTACAAGAGAATTAGAGCAAAAAATTGCCGAAACAGAGGGTGCCCAAAAACTTGTGTTTATGGATAGCCTATCAAATTATATTGCGTTTGACACAGCGTTTCAAGATGATAGCATAATACGCGAAACTGTAGATTATGCGATTGAGCTTGATTCTTTCGATATTGCCATGGCACAAACGGCAAATCTTATCTATTATCAGAATAATATAAAGGGAAACCCGATTCAGGGGAAAGAGCTTTTAATAAATTCTTTGCAAAACGCATCCAAAATCAATAACCATCGTATTCTTTATAAACTTTACCTTGAAGGTGGAGACTCTTATTATTTTATAGAGGATCACGACAACGCCATAAAGTATTATGACTTGGCAATTTTGGAAGCTCAGAAGGCCGACTATCAGCGTGGTGTTGGCGTTGCAAAACTCTATAAAGGAGGGTCTCTTAGCTTTACAGGAAAGTATGCTGAGGCGTCAAAGATATTTCAGGAAGCTGCAGTTATATTTAAGCGAGAAAAAGACACGTTCAACATCATTGGAGCGAAAAACTCACTTTCTGTGTTGTACAGTCAGAATGATTTTTTTGAGGAAGCTCAGAGAGAACGGGAAGAAGCAATTACACTCGCCAAAAAAATTGGGAGTACAGAACATTTAGTCTCATTTTATTATAATGCCGCAACAGATGCAAGTAAGCAAGATGATACTAGGGCCGAAATTTCCTATTTGAATTTGGCACTAGAAGCCAATGCAAAAAACCGAAATAGGGAAGTTATGTTGCCTGTGCTTTATTCAAACTTGATACCAGCCTATGCCAAGGCCGATAGTTTAAACAAAGCAAAATCATTGCTAAGAGAGCTTGAAAAGGATCCTTCAAAGTTTACCGAAGGAATTAACAGAGAAAATTATGTAAAAACTCTAAAGAATTTGGCCTTTGTTGAGGGGAATATGGCCGATGCAATTCGTTATGGTAATGAGCACCTGGCCTTTAAATACAAGGGCAATCATTATGAAGAGATCGAGTTGGCAGAAAGTTTTTTGGCACGTGTATATGAAAAAATGGGCGATAAGGTAAGTGCATATGGCCACCTTAAGAATGCAACTCGTTTAAAAGATTCTATCTCAAATGTACAGCGAGTTAAAGCATTAACCTATTATCAAACACTATACGAAACTGAAAAGCGGGATGCTACTATTGCTACCCAGCAAAAAGATATTCAATTGCTGGATGCAAAAAACAAAATTAAAAATCAATGGATGATTGTGGGTGCCATGATTTTGTTATCTATTTTCGGTTTTATACTTTTTATGCGTTCTCGTAAAAGTGCTAAAAAAAGGCAACAGATGCAAGAGGTATTTTCTCAAGACTTAATTAAGGCTCAGGAAGAAGAACGCACGCGAGTAGCGAGAGATCTGCATGATAGTGTTGGGCAAAAGCTTATGTTATTAACAAGGCAGACCAAGACACATGGTGATACGGCACTTCAAACACTCGCTGGCAGCACATTGGAAGAATTGAGAAATATTTCACGTGGTCTCCATCCGTCGACCATCGAAAAATTAGGCGTGACAGCTGCCATCGAAACTATGGTAAATGAAGTGGATGCAAATTCTAATATATTTTTTACTAATGAAATAGAAAATATTGACACACTGCTCTCAAAAGAAGATGCTCTGCATTTATATCGTATTATTCAGGAAGTACTGGGGAATATGGTAAAGCACTCGCAGGCTAAGGCAGCTTCTGTTGTGTTGAGAAAGGATGATCACAGTATTCGTGCAGTTATCAAAGACAACGGGATAGGTTTTGATTATGCTGAAAAAGAGCAAAAAAGTATTAGCTTAGGAATGAAAACCTTGATGGAGCGAACTAAAATTATTAGATCTAAACTTTTTATTGAAAGTATAAAAAATAAAGGAACCACTGTTTCATTACAAATTCCGTCCCTATAGTATGATTAATAAAGATTTTTCCGTGGTGATCGCAGACGATCATCCCATGTTATTAAGAGGTTTATTAGACGAGCTTAATAGTCATAATTACAATGTAGTTGCTGAAGCAGGAAACGGAGCAGAAGCTCTGGAAGCGATTTTGCTCCACAAGCCTACCATAGCGCTATTAGATATTGACATGCCTGAATTAACCGGCTTTGAAGTAGTAAGAGCGGCTAGAGAGAAAGAAATAGACACAAAATTTATCGTGCTCTCATTTCACAAAGAAATGGAATATGTGATTCAAGCCAAGTCGCTTCAAATTGATGGATATTTACTCAAGGAGGATTCCTTTGCAGAAATTGAAAATTGCATGCAATCGGTGTTGGCGGGACGTGAATTTTTTAGTAGCGCCTTTACTACTCTATCGCTAGAACATGTCTCTGATGAGCTTGATAAACTCAAAGTTTTGACTCCTTCAGAAAAAACCATTCTCAAGTTAATAGCACAAGGAGTAAGTACTTCTTCTATCGCAGAAACATTATTTGTCTCATCTCGAACTGTTGAAAAGCACAGGAGTAATATAAAGTTAAAACTAGGAATTGCCGGTGGAGCAAATAGTTTAACTACTTGGTGTCTGACCAATAAAAATATTATTCTAGACATCTAAACAAGGTCATGTTTTGGTAAAATCTACGTAGTAATGCGTATTTTATTCTCGTACTTGTTTTCTTACCTTGCAGGAACTAACAACCAAGACATGAAAAAAATTAAGCTCTACCTGGCTCATAGTCAGGAGGTTTTCCTATTTGGCCTACATCAGGGTTTAGCAAATTTGAATTGTCAAATAGTAGCTTCTCACAAGACAGGAATTGATGCTCTTAATTATATTCTCGAGGAACGCCCTTCCATAGCGATCATAGAGGCAAATATGCCAGTGCTTTCAGCTTTTGACATCATGAAAACAGCTAGCGACAAAGGTGTTACTACAAAATTTATTATTGTATTCTCAAATCTTCAGGAAGAGCACTTAGTCCTCTCGCGTATTTGGCAATTGTCTGGCACTATTTACACGGGTGATAGTTTTGAATCTATAGTGGTCTGTATTCAAAAAGTCGTTGAAGGGAAAAAATGTGTAAGTGATTCCTTTCTGACAAAACAGGAAATCTTTGATGATGTCCCTTTAAAAAATGTGCATCTGCTTTCAGAAACACAGATCAATATTCTTTCTTTAATAGCCCCGTATAAAACTTCGGCAGCAATTGCTAAGGTGCTTAATTTGAGCGAGCGCACAATTGAAAAACACAGAAGTAATATCATTAACAAGTTGAAACTTCCAAAGAAAACAAATAGTTTAACTAAGTGGGCCATGAAAAATCATGTACTTATTCGAAATATCGCTTTACGCACCAATACTTAAAAATTACGTAGTATCACGTATTTACTTGCATGTTTAAATATAATACCTTGCAGATGATATATTCGATTACTAGAAACCAAGTTTAAATTACCCGGTATGATATATGCCGGGTTTTTTTATTCTAAGAACTGAAAAAAAGCATTTTACCCTATATGCAATTTACCTTCATCGATTTCACGTTTCTTTCATTATAACGAAATAATATACCCTACTTTTTTCAATCCGGTAATTACAAAAATAGAAAGTGGCAAGCCTGATATCTACCGTCCAGGTCTCTTTGAAGATCATTTATGGCAAACAGGGGAGTTAGTTCAATATGTGATCTTACTTCGGAAGCAGGAAAAGCCAAGTAAAACCAAATTAACTAAAAAAGCCATCCTCGTTTAGATAAAGGATGGCTTTTTTACGATGTTTATTTTTTTTAATACCCGAAGTCTTCTTTGATCTTATCTGCTTTATCCAGCATCATGTCTACAGTGATAAAGTCTACCTCTTCCTTGTCGAATGCCGCTTGATAAGTACGCATTGCTTTTTTAGGTTCGCCAACCTCTTCATAGTAACGTGCTAAATAGTAATCGCCCAAAACCGTATCTGGATAATCTTTTTTAGCCATGGTTGCGATCTCACGAAGAGATTCCCACTGCTTCTTTTTTTCGGAGGCAGTAGCTGTCGCGATATAATCATTTACGCGAATAGGATTCGTCAAACCGAAAAGGTCTTCAATGGTGCTGTACTTTTCTATCAGATACTGGTGAATGGGAGTTTCCAATTTCATAAGCTTATCTGAAAACTCTTTTTTGCTGATGGGGCGATAGACAGCAAAGATCTTTTCCAGAGCATTCGGAATTCCGCGTCCTACTAAAGAGTAATGTGTGGCTCCATCAAAATTATCAAAATTATAGCTAAAGCGGTCGCTTTTTAGCCCTTTAAGCTTGTTGTTCAAGTCATCTGATGTTTCCATCAAGCCTTTGATATCATCAGTTCCTGTCGCTAAGTAATAAAAAACTTTAGATTCAATGGCCGGGATCCTTTCAGGAAGACGTTCTTCAAGCATGGGTGCTAAGTCTGGACTTAGAATAATATATCCATTAAATAAAGGTGGATCTTTAAAGAGATAGTAGTTTAAAAAGTTTGCCGTAAAGTCGTGACCTACGCCAATTACAAATTTGGCCGTTCTGTAGTTTGTGTCAAGATATGGAACCAATTCAAGACCAATAAATTCAAAAAAATCGGAACCTTTATCGGCGGGCAAAAAATTTGTGTCGTCGTATGCACAGTCTTCATAACGCGTATTACCTTGCATAATTCCCACAACGATAGATTCGGGCATGTCCTCCCAATAACTAAAATAATCTACATTTCCTGCAACTGGCTCAAAAAGGTAGTCGGCATCCAACACGATCACAATTGGATATACTTTCTCAGTATTCGTGTCGTAATTTCTGGGGAGTTGTATTTTAAGTCGTCGAGTCTCGCCTAGTTTCGTAGAATTAAACTCTTCATACACCACTTGAGCCGTAGCGGCAAAGGAGGTTATAAAACAAACAAGTATAAGCAGTATATTCTTCATTGAGGTGTTTTTTAGATGCCGAAAGATAAAAATTAAAAATGAAAGTTGTTTTTCTTCGGAAGAATAACCGGGACCGCTATACGCGGTTTTTATTGTAGAACGGTAATATAAGAAATGCCAATACACCAAAGAACACTATAGACGCGATGTTTGAGGTCCAAACGATCCATCCAAATGCGGTTCCTACAGTTTCTGGAATTCCTAAAATGGCAAGAATTCCTGCAACAAAGAAGGGATACACCCCAAAACCGCTGTTAGTAAAGGCGAAAGAGAAGCTACCCACAACGAAAGTAATGATGAGTGTGCCGATCGCAATAGCTGAAGTTTCCTCAAGCGCTTGGGTTGCTGTATAAAAGGACAATAAGTAAAGACCCCAAATTATAAAAGTATGAAGTATAAATGCGCCCTTCTTCTTCATTTTTAAAATACTAAAAACACCCTCTTTTAATCCAACTAAAAATGTGGTGAGTTTGTGCTTAAGCTTCGATTTAGAGAATTTCAGAAACACTAAAAACAATATCCCCATAACCACTAAACCTAAAACTCCTAATAAGAGCTTTGATGGTTGTATAATGGTGGCTAAATAGTCGTACAACAAATCAAACTGTAAGGCCAACGCGGCCACTGTAAATGCCAATAGGAAGATGAGATCAACAATACGTTCAGTGATAATGGTTCCAAAACCTTTTTCAAAGGGCACGCCCTCGTATTTATCTAAAACAATACCTCGAGAAACCTCCCCACTTTTTGGAATAAACATATTCATTAAATAGGCAATACAAATTGACATAAAGCTATTGGCTAGCTTAGGTTTGTAGCCTAAAGGCTCTATCATAAAAAGCCATCGATAGGATCTTGAAATATGACTGAAAATAGAAAAGGTCACCGCTAGAATTACAAATCCATAATCGGCTTTGCGAAAGTAGAATTTGATTTCTTCAAGTTGTTCCGGTGTGAATTTGGCGTAGCTGTACCAAATAAGAAAAATACCCAGACCTAAGGGAATGGCAATTTTTAGGAACTTGACGAGTGATTTGTTCAAATTAAGTGAGTAAGTTGTCGCTATTTGGGAAAACCAATGCTGGTTTAAAAGCTTTTGCTTCTTCCTGTGTCATGAGCCCGTAGGTAATTAATATAAGAATGTCACCGGGAGCTACTTTGCGTGCAGCAGCACCGTTCAATGTGATTTCACCGCTACCTCTTGGGCCAGGAATAGCATAGGTTTCAAGGCGCTCACCATTGTTATTATTCACAATTTGCACCTTTTCACCTTCTGTGATATTTGCAGCGTCCAGCAAATCTTCATCAATGGTAATACTCCCTATATAGTTGAGGTCTGCACCTGTAACTTTAACTCTATGGATTTTTGATTTTACTACGTGTATAAGCATGGTGCAAAGATAACTTTTAAATTTTCAAGTTTCAAAATTTTTAAAGACAAGACTAAAAGCTGAACGCGGTAGGTTGTAAGTGGCAAACTGTTTAGAGATTTTTGGTTTTTCGATTGTCTAACATCAAGCTTATAGCATCGGGCTTCGCTACCCTTTCCCTAAGTCCATGTTGTCAATAAGACGAATATCTCCTGCAAAGGCTGCAATAAAGGCTCGGTATTGGTTTCCTTTTCGTTTTCGTTGTGCTGTTTTTAAGGTATCACTATTCGCAATTTCAAAGTATTCAAGGCTGAGGTGTTTGCTTTGCGCAAAACGCTGCTGTACAATTTTGTTGATCTGGGAAATGGAATGCGATTTGAATAATGCTTTGGTTTCTTTAAGGGTTTTAGAAATAAGGGTTGCTGCCTCAAATTGTGTTTCAGTTAGGCGTTTGTTTCGAGAGCTCATAGCAAGGCCATTCGGTTCCCTAACAATAGCACATCCTGTGATTTTTGTTGGAATTTGCTCAATTTCGACTAATTTTTTTATGATTTGAAGCTGCTGATAATCTTTCTCTCCGAAATAGGCTGTATTCGGCTTTACAGTCTTCAGAAGCAAACTTACAACCGTACCCACTCCGTCAAAATGCCCTTTTCGATGCTTGCCTTCCATTTCATTTTCAAGATTTCCGAAGTTGAAATGCCGAGAAACTACGGGTCCGTGATAGAGATGTGATGCTTCAGGAGCAAAAACATGTATACTGTCTCCAGCCTTTTTAAGGAGTTGAACGTCGGCATCCAAGGTACGCGGGTATTTTTTTAGATCCCCTGCATTGTCAAATTGTGTTGGGTTTACAAAAATGCTAACCACCACGCAATCATTTTCTTTTAAGGCCTGTGATACCAAGCTTATATGGCCATTATGTAAGGCCCCCATAGTAGGGACAAAGCCAATTTGTTTTGCTTTTCTGAAAGGAGATAGGGCCTTTAAAAGCGATGCTTCGGTAGTGTGTATAGGCATAAAATTGATTTAACGTACAGCAATATTAAGATATTACGGTCAATCTGCATAAAATTTCGTAATTTTGCGTGTTTTTAAAAGCATCAGCAACAGTGCTCTAGAGAGATCCTGTTTTTGCTGCAACAAAGTTCCTAGAAAGGAGTCTTTATCAACGTAGTATTCAATACACAAAAATAAATTAGATGAAAGATAAAAGAATCTTGTATGTGTCTTCGGAAGTAATTCCTTATTTACCTGAGACCGAGATTTCTTCAATGTCGTTTGAAGCACCCAAAATGGTTAATAACAATAACGGGCAGATTCGCATATTTATGCCGCGTTATGGAAATATCAACGAGCGCCGTCATCAATTGCATGAGGTCATTCGTTTGAGTGGAATGAACTTGGTGATCAACGACCTTGATATGCCATTGATAATTAAAGTGGCTTCGATCCCAAAGGAGCGTATGCAGGTTTATTTTATTGATAATGAAGATTATTTTAAACGGAAGGCAACATATGCCGACGAAGACGGAAAATACTTCAAAGACAATGATGAACGCGCAATATTTTTTGCAAAAGGCGTTATAGAAACAGTTAAAAAGCTCAATTGGTCACCAGATATTATTCATGTTCATGGATGGCTAGCAGCTTTCTTGCCGTTATACTTGCGTAATTATTATGGAAATGAGCCACTATTTGAAAATAGTAAAATTGTTACATCTGTATACAATCAAGGCTTCGAAGGAACGTTAAATATGGACGTATTCAATAAGATCATGTTTGATGCCATCGACGATGAAGCGGTCATGGAGTTGAAAGATCCTACATATGAAAATGTAATGAAGGTTGCATTAAAAAATTCAGATGCAGTTATTATTGGTTCTGAAGAAATACCAGCAGGTCTCGAAAGCTATATTGAAGGGCTTAATAAACCGGTTTTAAAATATCATTCAAAAGAAGATATGGAACAGGCCTATTTAGATTTCTACAAGACTGAACTGCTAGAAGAAGAAAAGTAACTTCCCCAAGTTATAGTAAAAGAAAAAAATAAAAAAATTAGATGAAGCGTACCCAAATCTTGCCAAAAGTAATGATCATATTACTTGTCATTATTGGCTTGGCATCATGTGACGAAGATTTTACTTCGTTAGATTCAGAGGTTATCAATAAGCCTATTAACGACATTTTGGATGAGACAAAAACAGTTGTTACCTACAGCCGAAAATTTTTACCTGTAGCAACCAATGGTCTCCCAACGTATCAATTGGGGGTTTATAATGATCCCGTATATGGTAAATCTACAGTTAGTTTACAGTCTCAGGTCACTTTAAGCGAGAATAACCCCGATTTTGGAGTTGATGTTGAATTAGACAGTGTGGTGCTCTATATACCGTATTTCAGTAATCTAGAGATAAATGACGGTATCCGTAGTTTTACACTAGATTCTATCTACGGAAATCAGCCTATTGATATTAAAATTTACGAATCAAATTTCTTTTTACGCGATCTTGATCCCGATTCTAATTTTGAAGATCCTCAGTTGTATTATTCTAATCAAGCAGCGCAGTTTGAAGGATTTTTAGGTCAGGAACTAGCTTCGATTGAAGATTTTAAGCCTAGTGCAAGTGAAATTGTCTTTTTTGAAGATGACTCCGACAAAGAAATGCGGATTAATCCGGGCTTGTATCAAAAACTTCCAAATGATTTTTTTCAGGAAAAGATCATAGATCAAGAGGGCATGTCCGCACTCCTTAATAACAACAACTTTAGAGAATTTTTTAGAGGACTTTATTTTGACGTGCAATCAAGTTCTAATGATGGCAGTTTGTTTTTGTTTGATATGGACGAAGCCTTTATAACACTTTATTACACAAGAAATTCTACCAGTGATACTGACGATAATAGTGGGCCAGATGAAACAGATGACGACGGACGAGCGGAGGATACCTTTAACCTCCGATTTGCAAGTCAGAATGTCAATGTTTTTAAAAATGATCTCAATCCCGGGATTGCTTCAGATCTATTTAATCCAGATTTTGAAAACGGGGAGGAAACCTTATATGTTAGAGGCGGAGATGGTATTGTTACCATCATTGAGCTCTTCGGAAAGACAGACGAAATAAGTTTTGTTGATGGAGCGGAAGTACTTGAACCTAATGGGGTTTCAGACGAATTAGATCGTTTAAGAGAGGATGAATGGCTTATTACAGAGGCTAATTTAAAATTTTATATCGATAAGGATAAGGTTACCGGCGGTTCACAAGAACCAGAACGCCTATCTATCTATGATGCTGTAAATGGGTCTGTTTTAGCAGACTACGCACAAGATGTCACTGGTGGATATGAAGATGTTGATGCTTATAATCAACATTTAGGAAGAATAGTTCGTGATAGTGATGACAATGGTGAATATTATGAAATGAACATTACTCATCATCTCAAGAATTTGATCAATAGAGATTCTACTAATATTCCACTTGCACTTGTGGTATCAAGTAATGTGACGATTCAAGAATATCAATCTCTACAGAATCCTCAAAGCCCTGGTATTTTTAAAGTGCCTGCTGCTACTGTAGTTTCTCCAGAAGGAACTGTGTTGTACGGGAATAATACAACAAATGAGGCTAAGCGACTTAAGTTGCAGATTTATTATACAGAAATTAACGAAGACTAAGAGCACATGTGTGGTATTGTAGGTTACATTGGAAAAAGAGAGGCTTACCCGATTATTATTAACGGGTTAAAGCGCCTTGAATACAGAGGGTATGATAGTGCTGGAATTGCATTATTTGATGGAAATGAAATTCAGTTGTGTAAAACCAAAGGAAAAGTTGTCAATCTTGAAGAGCGAGTAGCTCAAGAGATCTCAACAAAAGGAAGTTTAGGAATTGGCCACACACGTTGGGCTACTCATGGCGTACCAAATGATGTGAACGCACATCCACATTATTCAAATAGTGGGAATTTAGTGATCATACACAATGGAATCATTGAAAATTACGGTTCTATAAAAAAGGAATTGATCAATCGCGGCTACACATTTAAATCCGATACAGATACCGAAGTTTTGGTAAATCTTATCGAAGAAATTAAAAAGAACGAAAATGTAAAACTAGGAAAAGCAGTTCAATTAGCTCTAAATCAAGTAGTAGGAGCATACGCGATCGCTGTATTCGATAAAAATAAACCAGACGAGATCGTTGTGGCTAAACTAGGAAGCCCTTTGGCCATTGGTGTTGGTGATGATGAATTTTTTGTTGCCAGTGATGCAACACCCTTTATTGAGTTTACTAAAACTGCGATCTATCTCGAAGATGAAGAAATGGCGGTTATTCGCAGAGGACGCGATGTAAAGATCAGAAAGATCAAGAATGATAAATTGGTTCATCCGTATGTTCAGGAGTTAAAATTAAATTTGGAGCAGATTGAAAAAGGGGGCTATGAACACTTTATGCTCAAGGAGATCTACGAACAGCCATCGGTAATAAAAGACACCTTTCGAGGTCGATTATTGGCAGACGAAGGGATCATTAAATTAGGCGGATTAGAAGACCATATTTCAAAATTCACCAATGCAAATCGTATCATTATTGTTGCCTGTGGAACTTCATGGCACGCAGGATTAGTAGCTGAATATATTTTTGAAGATTGGGCGCGAATTCCTGTTGAAGTAGAATATGCTTCCGAATTTAGATATAGAAACCCAGTTATTACAGAAAAAGATGTTGTCATTGCTATTTCTCAAAGTGGTGAAACGGCCGATACACTTGCCGCTATTAAATTAGCAAAAGAGCGCGGTGCTTTTGTCTACGGAATTTGTAATGTAGTTGGATCAACAATCTCGCGTGAAACACATAGTGGAACATATACGCACGCCGGACCTGAAATTGGAGTGGCTTCTACAAAGGCCTTTACAACACAGATCACAGTACTGACTATGATTGCTTTAAAATTGGCTAAAATAAAAGGAACTATCTCACAAAGCGACTATATGCTTCACTTACGTGAGTTAGATAACATTCCTGCAAAAGTTTTAGAAGCTTTAGAAAGTGATGACAAGATCAAGGAAATTGCAGAGATCTTTAAAGATGCCTCAAATTTCTTATACCTCGGAAGGGGTTATAACTTCCCAGTAGCTTTAGAAGGGGCACTCAAATTAAAAGAGATCTCGTATATCCACGCAGAAGGCTATCCAGCTGCTGAGATGAAACACGGACCTATTGCCTTAATTGATGAGCAGATGCCGGTAGTTGTGATCGCTGTAAACAGTAATCACTACGATAAAGTGGTAAGTAACATTCAAGAGATCAAATCTCGAAAGGGTAAGATCATTGCTGTAGTTACTGAAGGTGATACAACCGTTCGTGAAATGGCAGATTATGTAATGGAAGTTCCTAATATTCCTGAGATGTTATCTCCGTTAGTAACTACAATTCCTTTGCAATTGCTTTCGTACCATATTGCTGTTATGTTGAAACGCAATGTTGACCAGCCACGAAACTTAGCAAAATCTGTTACTGTAGAGTAATTTTTATAAAGAAGATAATAATTAAAGCCTTCCTTTATTTAAGGGGAGGCTTTTTGTTTATAGTTATGTTGGTTTGTCATTTCGAGGCTAGCGATAAATGACATGTGTTTTACTTTTTTGCATGCTGTATACTGCCATCGGGCAGGGATTGCAGCAAGCTACCCCGCCTTCACGTTCGTTTCGGACGGGCAGGCGTGTAGCGCGGAAAGCCCGGTTCTGCAAAGCGCGGCACGTTAGTAGGCTGTTTTTTCTGAATGGCTTCGCGAAGCAGAAGCCCGCCCAAAGAAACTTCTTCAACTACATCTAAATTTTTCCATCGATTGGGTTGCATATTTAAAGTAGAAAAAACTATCTTTGCACCGTTGAAAATCAAGGTGCTTAAGGCACTTGCATAGTACTAAAATATAAATAGTTATTCATGTCACAAGTTACAGGAAAAGTTGCACAGATTATTGGTCCAGTTGTCGACGTTGCGTTTGAAAGCGGAGCGGAACTTCCAAAGATCTATGATTCATTAGAAGTTAATAACAACGGAAATTTATTGATCCTCGAAGTACAGTCGCATATTGGTGAAAACACCGTGCGTACC
The DNA here is from genome assembly GCF_058148545.1 of Ulvibacter sp. 2305UL32-6. Classification (NCBI taxonomy): domain Bacteria; kingdom Pseudomonadati; phylum Bacteroidota; class Flavobacteriia; order Flavobacteriales; family Flavobacteriaceae; genus Ulvibacter; species Ulvibacter sp. 2305UL32-6. Next base: position 1,049,211 of record NZ_JBYVKA010000001.1, on the reverse strand, counting down.
ATCTCTATGGATTCTACCGATGGTTTAAGCCGTGGTACAGATGCTGTTGCAACGGGAGCGCCTATTCAGATGCCTATTGGGGATGCTGTTTACGGACGTCTTTTTAATGTAATTGGAGATGCAATTGATGGAATTGGTAACTTGCCAAAGGCGGGTGATCAAGGTCTTTCTATTCACCGTCAAGCTCCAAAATTTGAAGATTTATCTACCTCTACGGAAGTACTTTTTACAGGTATTAAAGTAATTGACCTAATTGAGCCTTATGCAAAAGGTGGTAAAATTGGTCTTTTTGGTGGTGCTGGAGTAGGAAAAACAGTACTAATTCAAGAATTGATTAACAACATTGCAAAAGGACACGGTGGTTTATCTGTATTTGCTGGTGTAGGAGAGCGTACTCGTGAAGGAAATGATTTACTTCGTGAGATGCTTGAATCTGGTATTATCAAGTACGGTGACGCCTTTATGCATTCGATGGAAGAAGGTGGATGGGACCTTACGAAGGTAGATAAAGAAGCATTAAAAGAAAGTAAAGCAACGTTTGTATTCGGACAAATGAATGAGCCACCTGGAGCACGTGCGCGTGTTGCCTTGTCTGGTTTAACAATTGCTGAATATTTCCGTGATGGAGCAGGAGATGGTCAAGGGAAAGATGTGCTTTTCTTCGTTGATAATATCTTCCGTTTTACACAAGCAGGTTCAGAGGTATCGGCGCTTTTAGGTCGTATGCCATCTGCAGTAGGATATCAGCCAACATTAGCAACCGAAATGGGTGCGATGCAAGAACGTATTACTTCAACTAAAAAGGGGTCTATTACTTCGGTACAAGCAGTATATGTGCCTGCAGATGACCTTACGGATCCAGCACCGGCAACAACGTTTGCTCACTTGGATGCTACAACTGTATTATCACGTAAGATCGCAGAGCTAGGTATCTACCCAGCGGTAGATCCACTAGATTCTACATCACGTATTCTTACAGCTGATATTTTAGGTCATGAGCACTATGATTGTGCACAAAACGTAAAAGAGTTACTACAGCGTTATAAAGAACTACAAGATATTATTGCGATCCTTGGTATGGAAGAACTTTCTGAAGAGGATAAAATGGCGGTAGGACGTGCACGTCGTGTACAACGTTTCCTTTCACAGCCTTTCCACGTAGCAGAGCAGTTTACAGGTATTCCTGGTGTATTGGTTGATATTAAGGAAACCATCAAAGGATTTAATATGATCATGGATGGTGAATTAGATCACTTGCCAGAAGCAGCCTTTAACCTTAAAGGAACCATTGAAGAAGCTATCGAAGCTGGAGAGAAAATGCTTGCTGAAGCGTAATTAGCTTAAAGCCTAAAGCTTAAAGCATAAAGCTAAAAACTATGTACTTAGAAATTGTAACCCCAGAAGCTTCTTTAGTAAGCGGTGAAGTTGAAAGCGTGACCGTTCCAGGAATGGAAGGCGAATTTCAAATGTTGAATAACCACGCAGCCATCGTTTCATTGTTGGTTGAAGGAAAAGTGAAATTTACGGGTAATCCAACGATAGCAGAAGGTTATGAAGATCGCTTTAAGAAGATCGACGGAAATAACTGGGTTATGGAAATCAGTGGAGGTACGCTTGAAATGAACAACAATAAAGTTATTGTACTAGCAGATTAATAAAAGCTATATTATATAAAATCCCAAATTCCAATTTCTGGAGTTTGGGATTTTTTTATTGATAGTGGGTACTGCGTTGTATGCACATTTTCCTGTACTTTTAATACGATGAAAATAGATCAAAAGTTCTATAAATACGAAACACAAATCTCTTATGGGCGACGTATCCTTTCGTTTCTGTTTATTTCTTTAGCAGCCTTTGTTCTTTTGTATTCATTGGTATTGCCATACACTCAAGCATATGACCCAGAATCATATAGTCCTATTGCTGGAGTGTTAGTCGCAATTTTCCCCTTGATCGCAGGTACCGTTATTGGCACGAAAAAAGGAATTTTAATAGACAGGATTAACAAAACACTAACCTTCACAAAGACCGTAGGGATTATTACCTACCACAAAAAGTCAAAAAAATATCAAAGCTTGGAGTATGTGTCGGTTTTTAGAAACTATACAACCTACTTTGAGGCTAAACTATTCTATGATGAAAAACAGGCTATTCTTTTGTTTGAAACAAAGAAAGAGGAGGTAGCTGTTCGTTCTGCACAAAAAGTAAGTAATGCGCTGTCAATACCACTTAATAATATGATTTTTGTTGATCTTGATGCCCTCGAACCCTTAAATATTTTGATGGAAGAACGGCAAATAGATTTTGTTATTTCTGAAGGAGAACGATCTTTGTGGCAAACGTTAATCGCGGCCGCCTCTTTTACCATGGCGGTATTTCTTATCTATTATCTAGGTTCAATTTTCTTTCGGAATTCATCTGTGCAAATGAAAGGCGTGATGAGTGCTATTAATTTGATCATTCTTTGTCTGGGTGTTGGGATCAGTTTTTCGATGGTTCGAGATTATGAATTCGATTTTAAGAATAATCTCTATAGGATGAAGTATCGTGTGGGGCCCATTTCCTATGGAAAATGGAAGATCATGCGACAGATAGACTATGTTTCTATTCATAAAAATAGATCAGGTGCTTATCCGGTGAATCTCTGGTTGAATAGCGGAAGACATGTCAAGTTGGGCGTCTATGGTGATGAAAATGACGCAGTTTCAGCGGCGAAAGAATTAGCGCTAAAATTTGAAGTTTATATTTTGCATTCCAGCCATGCTAAAGGTAAAACGCAAATTTCTTATCAGACGCTATTGGAAGAAAAAAAGAAATTAGACCTTATCATCAACTTTTAAGATAAAACGATCAACATCCAAGCCTGCCCTCCTGCTCTATATCTAGTGACATCTTTAAAACCAATAGCATAATGCGCCTGTAGTGAGCGCGTGTTTGTTGCATCAACCTCTGTGATAATCGCCGAAAACGGAGGAAACAGATAATTTTGCATTGTTTCATATAATTTCCTGAAAATACCTTGCTTTCTGTAGGACTTATCAATACAGATTTGTCCCATGACAATAAAGTTGTCGTATCGCAGTTGTTTCAACATCCCTTGAGGTGAATCAATAACACGGTTAATTTCCTTAAACATAGGTTTCAATACGTCGATACTTTCTCCAAAATCTGGATGCATACTTAGGGCATATCCCACAACGGTGTCATCATCTTTTGCCAAGATATGTGGGCATTTCTCGTGCATGGCTTGAAGCATTTTAAAATCGTGATGTACCGTAACAAAGCCTTCGGTTGTTTTTTCTTCGGAAGAAAGTACATGAGGTAGGTTTGCTCGCTGAAGTCTTAAAATTTGCTTTAGATCATTGTCGGTTTTCGAAGTTGTATAAGTGATCATAGCGAATTTGCTTTAAGTTGCTGTTTATATGTCTCATTTTAAGACTTATAAGTTAAGATATCCCCAGGTTGACAATTTAAAGTTTCACAAATAGCTTCTAATGTCGAGAAGCGTACGGCCTTAGCTTTACCCGATCTGAGGATTGAGAGGTTTGCCTCCGTAATTCCAACAGCTTCCGCCAGTTCTTTGCCTTTCATGTCCCTTTCTGCTAACAGTTGATCTAGTTGTATTTGTATTGGCATCTTTATATGGTTAAATCGCTTTCATCCTTTAACCGTTTTGCGACTGTTATCACGGATGCTACAAAGCTAAAGAGTAGTCCTATCACAATAATTAGTGCGCTTCCCATTGGACCAATGCCCAAAAAGCCAGCAGGTAAAAACTCCCTAAAAGGCATATTGATAGTGGTAAATTCGACACTAAATAAGGAAACCCCAATCGTTAATAAGATGGCGGCCAAGACTTCAATTTTTTTAACGGTACTGGTATCAAAGAAATTCTCTTCTTTCCATTGTTTTAAAGTAATGTTGAAATGTATAAGCCCGAAGAAGATACCTAAAATTGCTAACCACGATATAAGATATAGTGTGCCAGCCCATGTTTGGCGACCTTCATTGTTGATCAAATCTTGGTAAATACTGTAGTTCTTATAGAATTGATGGCAACCCAAGACCAGCACTACAATAAAAATGCTGTTTATAATTAACTTTAATTTCGCTCTATTTACCATAGATATAGTGATTTATTATTGTTTATCGATAACAAATATAACAAAATTATTGAAAAACAATAATTTAATAGAATTTTTTCTAAAGTTATTTTACTCTGACTTCAGTATCTTTGGTTGATGCTTCCGAAGAAATTACAAAGAAAAATAGCAGAACGAGGTAGTGAAAATTCGCTTCGGAGACTGAGTAAAACACTAAATTTAATCGATTTCTCGTCAAACGATTATTTAGGTTTTGCAACTTCAGAAATTATCTTTAAACGTGCTTCGGAAATTTTAAAAGAACACAATCTTGAACGAAATGGTGCTACAGGTTCGCGCCTGCTTACAGGAAATCATCAGTTATTTGAAACGACTGAAACTCTGATCGCAGCATGCCATGGTTTTCCTGAAGCCCTCATCTTTAATAGTGGTTATGATGCCAACATGGGGTTTTTTAGCAGTGTTCCTCAGCGTGGTGATACTATCTTTTATGATGAATATTGTCATGCGTCTATTCGGGATGGTATAGCTATGAGTCATGCGAAGGCTTATAAATTTGCACATAATAATTTTTCGGATTTAGAAAAAAAAATGTCGGTTCGAGCGGAGTCGAGAGCTATAAATGAAGAATACTATGTAGTGACCGAATCTGTCTTCTCTATGGACGGCGATCAACCCGATCTTAGGGCATTGGTAGTGCTATGTGAGAAGTATGACTGTCGGTTGATCGTTGATGAAGCACATGCGATTGGCGTAATGGGTAAGGGGCGAGGCTTGCTTCATGAATTAAGCTTGCAAGCGCGAGTATTTGCTCAAATCGTGACCTTCGGAAAGGCTTTAGGTTGTCATGGTGCCGCTATTTTGGGGAGTGACGAATTAAAGCAATACTTGGTCAATTTTGCTCGCAGCTTTATATACACAACAGGGCAATCTCCACATACTATTGCAACGATTCAAGCAGCGTATGAACAGTTGGTAAGTGCTGCTACAGGAGATGAAATGATTGAACGTTTACATAGAAATATAGCAATATTGCAATCAAACGTTATTGAATGTCAGCTGCAATCACATTTTATTCCGAGTGAATCTGCCATTCACTGCTGTATTGTTTCTGGAAATAGTAATGCTAGGAACATTTCCGCAGTGCTTCAAGCAAAAGGATTTGATGTAAAGCCTATTCTTTCGCCTACAGTTCCATTAGGTTCAGAACGCCTTCGGATCTGCTTGCATAGCTTTAATACCGAAGTACAAATAGAACAACTCCTTCAAATATTAGCTACCTTGCTTTAATGGAATCTACCTTTACTACCGTAGCAACTTTTACTTATTCTTCTGAAGCGAAAATCATTCAAGGTCGCTTAGAGGCAGAAGGAATTCAAGCATTTTTAAGAGACGACCTCACCATCGATACTGATCCCTTAGTAAGCAATGCTATTGGTGGGGTAAAACTTGAGGTTTTTACGGAAGACGCGACTAAAAGCAAAGAAATTTTGGAGACAATTAGCCAATATTCTATTTCAGATGATGGTGAAGATATTGTTTGTCCGAACTGTGGGAGCAACAAAATTAATTTTTTCTCTCATGTAACTGATATAAAATCGCTTTTGGCATTTCTTTTTGGTTTTGTCTTTGGAGGGCTGCCTTTTTACACAAAATATGACTATACCTGTGAGGTGTGTAAAACAAAATTTGTCGCTAAATGAAATCTACATTTTTTATTACCGGAATATCTACCGAAGTTGGCAAGACCGTAGTGTCGGCCATTATCACCGAAGCGCTTGAAGCAGATTATTGGAAGCCCGTTCAAGCGGGTGAATTGAATCATTCCGACTCGCATAAAGTGCAACAATGGGTATCTAATAAAAAAACAATTTTTCACCCATCGGCCTATGCATTGCAAACGCCTATGAGTCCGCATGCTGCTGCGGAAATAGACGGGATCTCTATTTCTACAAAGACTATAAAACGCCCCAAAACAAAAAATAATTTGGTGATTGAGGGTGCTGGCGGACTCCTAGTGCCATTGAACGAAAAAGAAACCATGCTCGATCTAATTCAGCCGATGGACAAAGTGATTCTCGTTTCAAAGCACTATTTAGGTAGTATTAACCATACCTTATTAAGTATTGAAGCTTTAAAGAATCGCGGATTGAATGTCTTCGGAATTATATTCAATGGTGCCGAGACATCCACAACAGAACAGATCATTGCTTCCATGAGCGGCGTTCCTATTTTAGGTCGCATAGACCCAGAACCCTATATTGATAGAAACGTGGTGAGCGAGTATGCTGAGCATTTTCGTGAAACCTTAAATCTATAAGAGCATACAAATAATTTATAAAGTCAACATTAGTACATGCGCATTCAGGATCGAGATAAAAAACACATTTGGCACCCACTTACACAGCATCAAACCGCGGTAGATCCTATCGCCATCGTAAAAGCAAAAGGAGCGCTGCTCTGGGATGAGGAAGGCAATGAATATATCGACGGGATTGCCTCTTGGTATACTGCAATGTATGGGCACTGCAATGAGCACATCACGGCTGCTATGACAAAGCAAATGCAGCAGCTCGATTTTGTAATGTTTAGTGGTTTGACACATGAACCTGCGGTGGAGCTTTCCGAAGCACTCATGAAAATTCTCCCAAAGAACCAACAAAAAATATTCTTTAATGATAATGGCTCTACGGCGGTAGAAGCAGCTATTAAAATGTCGTTGCAATTTTATCATAATCGAGGTGAAAAGCGCGATACACTTATTGCTTTTGAAGATGGTTTTCATGGCGATACCTTTGGTGCCATGAGTGCCTCCGGACTTTCGGCGTATAATGGTCCGTTTGAAGGTTTTCTTCTGAAAGTAGAACGCATTCCCGTACCACAAGACCACAATTTGGAGGTTGTTTTACAACAGTTGGAGGTGATTTTAGCCGAAAATAAGTGCGCTGCCTTTATTTTTGAGCCTTTAGTTCAAGGTGCTGCTGGAATGAAATTTCACTCTGCTCAAGGCTTAGATGCATTAATTGCGCTTTGTAAAAAACATGATGTATTGTGCATTGCCGATGAGATCATGACCGGTTTTGGAAAAACAGGAACTCATTTTGCAGTAGACCAACTTGAACATAAACCTGATATTATGTGTTTGAGCAAGGCATTGACCGCGGGGATGTTTCCCTTGAGCATTACCAGCTGTTCTCAACAGGTTTTCGAAGGATTTTTAAGTGATGAAACATCAAAAGGTTTTTTCCATGCGCATACTTTTAGTGCGCATCCTTTAGGGTGTGCTGCGGCTTTAGCGGGATTAGAGCTGCTGCATTCCGAAGAAATCAAAGCAAATATTAAACGTATTGAAAAATCGCACCTTGAATTTGCCCAGCGTATTGAAGGCCACGATAAGATCGATGATATTCGAACAAAGGGCGTTATTTTAGCTATTGACTTAAAGGTGGACACCCATCGTTATGGAGCGCTCCGGGACAAACTTTATCGATTTTTCTTGGCGCGTGGTGTGCTTTTGCGGCCGTTAGGAAATACCATTTATCTACTTCCGCCCTATATAATTAGCGATTCAGAATTAAAAAAGATGTATCGTGCTATTGACGAGCTCTTGGCTTCAATCTAAAAATTCTTGGTCGTGCAGTAGATCGATGATCTCATCGGTTTCTGGGAGATAAACCTCCATTTTTTGGTAACTCCATGTGTCATCAACCCCGCCGCCTTCAACACGAATGGTGCCTTCTCCTTTTGGACCTTTTACATGGATCGAAATATTGGCCTCACCATAACCATTTCTGTAATTGATATTGCCGCCCATGATGCCATTAGGCTCCAAGGGTTCTCCAAGACGTTCAATGACAATTTCGTTCGTTCGCGCTTTTTCAAAGGCATCTTGATACGCTTGAGAGTCTGACAACATACTGGTGACACCGTAAAAAATAGTGCCTGCAAAAGCCGCAAATAAAATAATCACAAGTAGGCAACCTCCCGTGGGGACTGCCCATTTCCAGTTTCTGTTAAACCATCCTTTGGGTTGTATATTTTCTTCCATAATGAATCGTAGCCTTAATGAGAAGCTTTATTTTTGTGCCAAATTACAAAATTTGAAGCATCCTATTTCCATTACTGCTATTTCCTCCATTTCTGCTTTAGGATTAAGCGCGGAAGCTGTTTGGCAGCGGTATAAATATAAACAGGCACTTTTTAATAGTAAGAAATTAGGTGCTTCGGAAGTTTTTGTTTCTGAAATTTCTTCGGAAACAGAAGAACTTTTAAAGCAACTTCAGCAGTCCAATTTGGCCTACAAAAAATTAGATCGTACTGTTTTATTGGCTATGGCTGCTTCTAAATGTCTTTTTGCGAACGAAGCCCTTCCGAAGAAAAATATAGGTGTCAATATTGGTTCTTCACGCGGAGCAACGCAGTTATTTGAACACTATTATAGTGATTTTCAGAAGCGCGGAAAGGTTTCTCCTTTTAGTTCGCCAACTACCACTTTAGGTAATATTTCGTCGTGGGTGGCCCAAGAATTAGGCGTAGAAGGCATACATATTGATCATTCGGTGACCTGCTCAACAGCTATGCATGCGATGCTAAACGGAATTGCGTGGTTACAAGCTGAAATGGCAGATGCTTTTGTAGTGGGCGGTAGTGAGGCAGCTTTGACTCCTTTTACAGTGGCGCAAATGCAGGCATTAAAGTTATATAGCACTTCTGAAAACCTGCGAGCTTGCGAATCCATGCGCTTTGAAAAGAAGAAAAACACCATGGTGTTGGGTGAAGGTGCTGCCGTGGCCGTATTGGAACGTGGTATTTCAGAAAGAACGAAGGCCATTATTAAGGGATACGGATTTGCTTCGGAAGCAATTACGCACAACAGCTCTATTTCTGAGAATGCCGATTGTTTTCAACGATCAATGAAACGGGCTTTAGATAATGCACAATTACAAACAGTTGATGCGATCATCATGCACGCGCCTGGAACAGTTAAAGGTGATCTTTCAGAAAAGAAAGCTATTGATCTTGTCTTCGGAAAGAAATTACCCTTACTCACTTCCAACAAATGGATGATAGGGCACACTTTTGCAGCTTCAGGGATGTTAAGCGTTGAGATGGCTGTTTTAATGCTTCAACAGAATGCATTTATAGAGAATCCATTTTTTAGTAATGCACGTCATCTTCCGAAGGAATTAAAAACGATCATGATCAATGCGGTGGGTTTTGGCGGCAATGCTGTTTCCATTATTTTGGAAAAGTACGGGGCGTAGGTGTAACAAAACGCTCTAAATGCGACTAATAGCGTACTTATGTGTCCCAACCTCGTGAAGCTTCAAAATAGTAAAAGGATTTAAAAAGTCTTTTTAAAGACACCTCAAGTACACTCTATTAAACTTTTAACATCCCGAAATAGCTCATCCAACATGGGTTTCACAATCATGTATTGCTTCTGCGATATGTTAGTATCCTTGTGAACAATCGATCGAGCAAATTGTCTGGTTGCCTTTAAAAGTTAGTATATTTCTAATCTTTAAAATACTTAACTATGGAACAATGGTTTGCTTCGCTTAGTACGTTTGAAACAGTTTATTGGCTTACTGCTGGTATCTCTTCAATAATCTTTCTTGTCCTTTTAGTATTGACCTTTGTGGGCGGTGAAGTAGATGACTTGGGCGATGTTGATGCGGAAGTTGATGGAGACTCGGGAATAGGGTTTCAGTTTCTTTCGTTTAAAAACTTAATGGGATTTTTCACCATTTTTGGATGGAGCGGAATCGCTTGTTTGGATGCAGGATATTCAACGGGACTTACCATCGTTATTTCGGTAATTTGTGGTTTACTGATGATGCTAGCGATGGCGTCACTGTTCTATTATTTGGCAAAACTAGATAGTGATGGTTCACTCAAGATAAAAAACGCTATTAATAGCGTTGGTGAAGTGTATTTAACTATTGGTGCGAATAGATCTCGAATAGGAAAAGTACAGGTAAACGTACAAGGCGGGTTGCGGGATCTTGAAGCTCTTACAGATGAAAATTATGATTTAGTACAAGGAGACATTATAACAGTTACTAATGTAACAGACAACGGAATTTTAATCGTAAATAAACACACTATTTAATATGCTAACACTACCATTACAACTAGAATCTTTCGCTGGCTTAGCCGCTATAGGGTTCGCTATATTATTTTTCTTTATCATCATCATTAGTTTTATACGCAGGTATAAGCGATGTCCATCAGATCGCATTTTGGTGGTTTACGGTAAAGTTGGAACAGGAAATTCTGCCAAATGTATTCATGGTGGAGCGGCTTTTATTTGGCCTGTAATTCAGGATTATGAATTTTTAGAGCTAACACCAATTTCTATTGAGGTAAATCTAGTGAATGCCTTGAGTAAACAGAATATCCGAGTTAATGTGCCTTCGAGATTTACTATTGGAGTATCAACAGAACCGGGTATCATGCAAAATGCTGCAGAGCGTTTATTGGGTCTTGGTCAACAAGAAATTCAAGAACTCGCCATGGAAATTATTTTTGGTCAGTTACGTCTTGTAGTCGCTTCTATGGACATTGAAGAGATCAACAATGATCGTGATAAGTTTTTAACTAATATTTCAAACAGTGTTGAAAGCGAACTAAAGAAAGTGGGTTTGAAGTTAATCAACGTAAATATTACAGATATCGTTGACGAATCTGGCTATATTGAAGCTTTAGGTAAAGAAGCTGCTGCGCACGCTATTAACGCGGCCCGTAAGTCGGTTGCCGAAAAAACAAGGGACGGATCTATTGGGGAAGCTAACGCGGTACAAGATGAGAGAACCCAAGTAGCTGCAGCAAATGCTAAAGCTGTTGATGGAGAAAATACTGCAAAAATTGCCGTCGCAAACAGTGACTCGTTACGTCGTCAAAGAGAAGCAGAAGCCGAACGTGTTGCGATTGCTTCAGAAAAAGTACAAACAGCAAAGGCTTTGGAAGAGTCTTATTTAGCCGAAAAACTAGCCGAAGTCTCTCGTGCAGAAAGAGAGCGAAGTACACAACTAGCAGACGTTATTGTTCCTGCGGAAATCGATAAAAAGAAAGTAGAAATTAATGCAGAGGCCGAAGCTGAACAGATTAGAAGACTGGCAAAAGGGGAGGCTGATGCGATCTTATTTAAGGCACAAGCAGAGGCACAAGGACTTTATGAAATTCTAACGAAACAAGCGCAAGGTCTCGATCAAATTGTAAAGGCAGCAGGCAACAACTCGAAAGATGCGGTGCTATTATTGGTTGCAGATAAACTACCAGAGCTAGTCAAGTTGCAGGCTGAGGCAATTAAAAACATCAAAATAGATAAAGTGACCGTTTGGGAGAATGGTGGCGGTAAAGATGGTAAAACAGCTACTTCAAACTTTATTTCAGGAATGTATGGTGCTGTACCGCCCTTACAAGAAATGTTTAATATGGCAGGAATGCAATTGCCAGATTATCTAAAAGGAAAAGATATTGAGGGCGAAACGGAGGAAGAAATAACAGACAAGGATTAATTAAAGCCTATCATCGGTAGATTATTTATAAGCCTAAACTTAATTTACTTATTTTTGAAATTACATAAGACCTCATAGATTTTAAAACCTGTGGGGTCTAATAATAACCATATGAGTGTAAAAAACAACTGGACCAAAGACGAGATTTTAGCTATTTATAACAAGCCTATGATGGAATTGTTATACGAAGCGGCAACAGTACATCGCAGTTCACATAACCCTAATCAAGTACAAGTTTCAACACTGCTTTCTATTAAAACAGGGGGTTGTCCGGAAGATTGCGGTTATTGTCCGCAAGCAGCGCGCTATCATACCGACATAGAGGGAAACGATCTAATGACTGTTTCGCATGTAAAAGCACAGGCTTTACGTGCTAAAGCTTCGGGAAGTTCACGCGTGTGTATGGGAGCTGCTTGGCGAAATGTTAAGGATGGCCAAGAATTTGACCAAGTATTGGAGATGGTTCGGACTATCAATAAATTAGATATGGAGGTTTGTTGTACCCTCGGAATGATCACTGAAAATCAGGCGCAACGCCTTGCTGAGGCTGGATTGTACGCTTATAATCATAACTTAGATACTTCCGAAGACTACTATAAAGATGTTATCTCAACAAGAGCGTACCAAGATAGATTAGATACCATTGGGAATGTGCGCAAAACCAACGTGACTGTATGTAGCGGCGGTATCATTGGGATGGGAGAAGCCTTAGAAGATCGCGCTGGAATGTTAGTTGCCTTGGCGAGTTTGAGTCCGCAGCCAGAATCCGTTCCAATCAACGCATTAGTTGCTGTAGAAGGAACGCCTATGGAAGATATTGAGCCCATCTCTATTTGGGATATGATCAGAATGGTTGCTACTACACGTATTGTTATGCCAAACACCCAAGTTCGTCTTTCCGCAGGGAGAACAGAGATGAGTCGCGAAGGACAAGCAATGTGCTTTTTTGCTGGAGCGAATTCGATTTTTGCGGGAGATAAATTACTTACAACGCCCAATCCAGATGTCAATGAAGATATGAAAATGTTTGAGTTGCTGGGATTAGAACCTATGAAGCCGTTCGTTAAAAAAGCCCAGCCAGAAACGGTTGAGGCGGCGCATTCAAAGCATCAGCCCTTGGGGGAGAAACCGAAATGGTCTAGACCAGGTCATTCTATTGAGCGTAATGAAGAAGCTAAAGCAAAGGCCAAGCTTTAGGTTTTAAAATTATATTTTTCCGAAAAGTATAGCATATACACGAAGGTTACGGCTATATTTATTTTTGATTGATGGTAAAGGCGTGTTAATTTGCTGTTAGATTTTTGTTACCTTTCGTATCTTCGTTTACTTCGGAAATAGCTATGCAATTACAAGAAATAGACAGAGTCAAAACCATTAGCAAGGAAGATTTCATTGCTAACTACTTTAAGCCTCAAAAACCTGTGGTTATTGAGCGTTTTATTGAAGATTGGCCTGCCTTTTCTAAATGGAATCTCGACTATATGGCTGAAGTTGCGGGCGATAAAGAAGTTCCGCTTTATGATGATCGCCCTGTCAATCACAACGATGGTTTTAACGAACCTCACGCAAAGATGAAAATGCGGGATTATATTGAGCTTTTAAAACGAGAACCTACAAAGTATCGTATTTTTCTTTGGAATATCCTTAAGGAGGTGCCTCAGCTACAAAAGGATTATCAGTACCCAGATTTTGGTTTAAAGCTTATGAAAGGGCTTCCTATGCTCTTTTTTGGGGGAACTAATTCGCACACGTTCATGCATTACGATATCGATCTGGCAAATATTTTTCACTTCCATTTTCACGGTGAAAAAGAGACCATTCTTTTTGATCAAAAGCAGAATGATTTTCTTTATAAGATACCACATTCATTGATCGTGCGGGAAGATATTGATTTTAAAAATCCGGATTACGAACAATGGCCAGCTTTAAAAAAGGCAAAGGGGTTTCGAGCCAACTTGACCCATGGGAATGTTTTATACATGCCCGAAGGATATTGGCATTATATGCGTTATGCCACACCAGGTTTTTCGATGAGTTTACGTGCGATTGCTAGAAACCCTAAAAATTTAGCAAAAGCTGTTTACAATATTGCGATCATGCGACATTTTGATACGTTGATGCGACGTATTAAAGGACAAAAATGGATCGATTGGAAAAATAAGCAGGCCATCTTACGAACGAATGATAAACTCAGTTAAATAGCGATATCTATGAAAAATCTACTACTTTCTTTTGCATTGTTGACGACTTCTTTATTGTTTTCTCAAGCTTATACCGGCGCCGGGGATATTAAATTTCAGGTGGGCGCGAATATTCAAAGCGGTGGAACAGGCATTGCTAGTTCAGTTGATTTTGGATTGGGTGAAAATATCTCACTGGGCGTTTACAGTTCTTACTTATTAAATGTGCAAGGATCATTAGGTGCGCAGTTTGAAGATCGTTTTGATGTGCAAGGGCGTTTTAATGCTAATATTGGAAATGTGATTACTTCAGATAGAGCTTTAGATGTCTATCCAGGACTACATGTAGGGACGCGTAATTTTGGAGGTCATTTAGGAATTCGGTATTTCTTTTCAAATGGTTTTGGGCTCTATAGCGAATTGCATATCCCTTTTGCTTATTACAAGGATAACCTGAGTTCGGTGGAGGAATTAAATAATCAAGTGACCGTTACAGTAGGTACTTCGTTTAATATCTAGTTAACCTCTCGTACACGTTCATAGACCAAGTGCGATTCCCAACCGCGATACAACAGATAATCGGCTAGTTTTTTTCTTTTTTTCTGAAGATTCTCTTCGGAAGTGAGTTGTTGCAGGCGTTTTTCAACGAGCGCATCAAAGGTTTTATAGTACTCACTTTCTGGAATTTCCTTAAGTGCTAGTTTTACATTGTATGCTGAAATATTACGCATCTTAAGTTCGCGTGTAATACGCGTCTTTCCCCACTTTTTTGTTCTGAATTTTCCACGAGCGAAAGCTTGTGAAAAGCGTGTTTCATTGAGAAAATTATGCTGTAATAGATGATGAATGATCTGCTCTTTGGCTGCGGGGATCATTTGCATTTCGTAGAGTTTTTGCTCTACCTCTTTATGGCAGCGCTCTTGATAGGCGCAATAGCGTTCTAGGCGTTGCCGAGCTTCTTCAACGGTATAGGTTTTTGTTGGTTTCACGAAGGGAAATTACTTCTTTTTTTCTTCTGTTCATTTTTTCTTTAGATGAAAAAACCGACCTATTTTGTAATGATATGGTTCGTTCATTTTCTTTGCTTGTCCAAAGAAAACGAACCAAAAGAAAAGACCCCTTTCCGAGGAATTTTTCAGCAGAGCTGAAAAGCACACTCAAAACTACGCGTCGCTACGCTCCTGAATTCCGTAGCTTTTGAGTGCCTATTCTACGGAAACGGTTCTGGAATCGCCCTCGCATTTGACTTCACATTCCATAGCTTGAAAATGCGTTAAGCACTAAATTCTGTTTGAGCATAGCGAGTTCATTTAATGTAGTGTTGAAAGCGTTATGGAAGAGAAATGCATTAGGGATAGCAGTGGAAATCCTCTTGGTGAAACCAAGAGATTGCAGCGAATAGCCCGCCAGGAGCCTCTTGGAAAGAGGCGAGAGGAATGCCCAAAAAACACACCTTCATATCCCGATGGTCGTGGGAGGCAATAAAAAAACCCTCCAAAGCTTTCGCGAGGGAGGGTTTGAGTTTTAGACTATCTTTTCACCGTTTTTATCGTGAAAATGATATTCTAGATACGTGTAAGCATCTCTTGGTTGAATTTTCACCCATTTTTTGTGCTCCATAAACCATTTGGAACGCACAGATGGAATGCCTTTGGTTAAAAAGGCCGCTATAAAAGGATGCGTATTTAACGTTAACTTTTTATAGTCTTTTTTGAAGAGGCGTTTAACATCTTCATTAATTCGATTCACCACATTAATTGGTGCTTCAATTTCGCCGTCATCTCCTATTTCAGGATTTTCTTCGCGCGTTTTAATATTCATTTCTGGTCGCACCCGTTGTCGTGTAATTTGGATCAATCCAAATTTTGTGGGTGGAAGAATTTTGTGCTTTGCTCTATCATCTGCCATTTCATCGCGCAAATGATTATAGAGTTTCTTGCGGTTTGCAGCAGAGCCCATATCAATGAAATCTACTACAATAATTCCTCCCATGTCTCGTAAACGCAATTGGCGCGCTACTTCTGTAGCTGCAATAATGTTTACTTCGAGCGCGGTATCTTCTTGGTTTTTCGATTTGTTACTACGGTTACCACTGTTGACGTCAATGACGTGCATGGCTTCCGTGTGTTCGATGACCAGATAGGCACCTTTTGCTCCAGAAACGGTTTTCCCGAAGGAAGTTTTTATTTGTCTTTCGATCCCAAATTTTTCAAAGATGGGAACTTTAGAGTCATAAAGCTTTACGATATTGTCTTGATTTGGTGCTATTTCCTGCACGTAATCTTTAATTTGCAAGTATAGGGTTTCGTCGTCTATATAAATATTCGTAAAAGAATCATTGAAGATATCACGAATAATAGAGGCTCCCCTATTTAACTCACTCAACACCTTTGAAGGGTGGTGTGCTCCCTGTAGCTTTTTACACATCGCTGTCCAGCGATCAACGAGATTTTGTAAATCTCTATCCAGTTCTGCTACTTTTTTGCCCTCTGCTACGGTGCGTATAATAACACCAAAACCTTTTGGTCGTATGCTTGTAATCAAGCGTTTGAGCCTTTCCTTTTCTTCTTTCGATTCAATTTTTTGTGAAATTGAAATTCGATCTGAAAATGGAACCAATACAATATAACGTCCTGCTACAGATAGCTCTGAACTTATACGGGGTCCTTTAGTGGAAATGGGTTCTTTAACAATTTGTACCAGAGTTGACTGATTTGATTTGAGGGCATCGTTAATACCTCCATTCTTATCAATCTCTTTTTCAAATGGGAAATCTTTTAAAGAGTAATCTTTAAGCTTACCTGTGCTTACACGTTTTACGAATTTCAAGAGGGAAAGAACTTTAGGACCTAAATCGTGATAGTGCAAAAATGCATCTTTCTCGTAACCAACATTTACAAATGCGGCATTTAGACCCGGAACGGTCTTTCGGATCTTAGCGATATAAATATCACCTACCGAAAACTTGTTCCCTTCTTCCTCCTTATGTAATTCTAATAGTCTTCCATCTTTTAAAAGGGCAAAATCAACTTCTTGTGAACTGGATCTTATAAATAATTCGTAGCTCACTTGGCATTAATTTTAGTCCCGACGATATTATCGGGATGGATTAAACAATAAATTATCACAGGTTTTTAACCCGTCGAAACTATAAGGCTTTCGCAGAATAGTTTCATTTTCAAAGAACGATTTGTTAGTATCGGTTCACCAATTGATGAACCGAATTGTCTTAAACAAAAAAAGTAGTGAAATCACTACTTCTTTTTGTGGCGATTAGCGCGTCTTCTTTTTTTACGCTTATGCGTCGCTACCTTATGTCTTTTTCTTTTTTTACCACTTGGCATATTTAGAGTGTTTTAAAGCGTCCCGCCCGAAGACGGGACAGATTATTATTTAACTTCTACATTCGTTTTCACGCCTTCAACAAAAATCTTTGCAGGCTTAAATGCTGGAATATTATGTGCAGGGATTTTAATAGTTGTGTTTTTGGAAATATTTCTTCCTGTCTTTTCTGCTCTCGTCTTGATAATAAAGCTACCAAAACCTCTTAGGTATACATTATCACCACTCTCAAGAGACGTCTTTACTTCTTCCATAAAGGTCTCAACAGTAGCTTGTACATCACCTTTTTCCATTCCTAATTTTTCTGAGATCTTCGCTACGATATCTGCTTTCGTCATGTTTTTTTGTTTAAAATATTTATAATAAGTATTGGGTTTGTTTTTCAAGACGGCAAATATAACGATTATTTAATCAAATACTCAAACGGTAATCTATTAAAATATAAATAGATAACTATTATTTTTGCCAAATGCTCAACACCTCTACTTTTTTTGCTAAAAAACTCATAACGTGGTACTTAGACAATAAACGTGATATGCCATGGCGGGAAACAACCAACCCATATTACATTTGGTTGAGCGAAGTGATCTTACAACAAACCCGTGTAGCTCAAGGATTACCATATTATTTAAGCTTTATAAGGGCATATCCCACCATTCATGATCTAGCAAAAGCTTCTGAGGATGATGTACTAAAACGATGGCAAGGCTTAGGTTATTATTCGCGAGCGAGAAATTTACATGCCTCGGCAAAATATGTGTCGGGCGAACTCAATGGCGTCTTTCCAACAACATATAAAGATCTATTGGCTCTTAAAGGAGTGGGTGATTATACGGCCAGTGCTATCGCCTCTATATGTTATAATGAACCAACAGCTGTGGTGGATGGAAATGTATATCGTGTTTTGGCACGTGTATTTCAAATTGACACACCTATAAATAGTACTGCAGGGGCTAAGGAGTTTAAAAAATTGGCGCAAGAGCTTATCGATACCTCGCAAGCTGGCACATTCAATCAAGCGGTCATGGAATTTGGCGCTCGCCACTGTACACCGCAAAATCCGGATTGTGAGAACTGTGTGCTCAATACGCATTGCATGGCCTATAAAAACAAGACGGTGGCGCAATTGCCTGTAAAGATAAAAGCTGCCAAAGTGAAATCGCGTTACTTTAATTATATGGTGCTAGTTTCAGAAGACAATAAAACCTTGCTTAATCAGCGAATGGGCAAGGGGATATGGCAAAAGTTATTTGAATTTCCGTTGATCGAAACAACTTCGGAAGTAAATCTTGAAGAGTTGCAGCAAATAGAGGCATTTCAGAAATTTAGTGAGAATCACCCTATTGAATCAATCAGTATGTATAATGAGAATCTAATTGTTCATAAACTTTCGCATCAACATTTGACTACCCGTTTTTGGATCTGTTCTCTTTCCGAAGCATTTCCAAAGGGAATCCCAATAAAAGAGGTGCAAGAGTATGCAGTTCCGGTGTTAATAGCCGATTTTGTCTCAGAATTTTTTTAATGCATTTTTTTGTGTTGGAGTAAGCTAATTTTAAGAAACACATTAATGTAGGAGAGGTTTCAAAAATCAAAAAATTAAGTATATTTAGTTTGCAAAGGTTACCTTTGTAAATTACTAGTTATGAAACTAAACATATGAGTGGAACATTAAATAAAGTGATGCTAATTGGGCATACGGGAGACGAAGTGAAAATGCACTATTTTGAAGGTGGCGGAGCTATTGGTCGATTTCCATTGGCTACCAACGAAACCTATACAAACCGAACCACGGGTGAGAAGGTTTCGAATACCGAATGGCATAATATTGTTGTTCGGAATAAGGGTGCTGAAATTTGTGAAAAGTATCTAAAAAAAGGAGATAAAGTATATATTGAAGGGCGTTTAAAGACGAGAAAGTGGCAAGATGACCAAGGAAATGATCGCTATAGCACTGAAATTCAATGTACAGACTTTACATTTCTGTCGCCTAAAGCGGAAAGCGGAATGCAGCAAGCAGGAAGTACAAACGCTCCTTCTAGTCAAGCAACTCAACAAAATGTTCAGAGTTCGCAGTCATCGCAGTCTGTGGCCCCTGAAGAAGATGATCTACCATTTTAATTTTAACCTGCCAGTTTTTGATTGGCGAATTTAACTACCTTGGACATAGAGCCTCCTAGTTTATTATTAATCTCACTTTTATCGTATACCAACGTTGCGAGCGTGGTGATTTTGCTCGTACTTTTGGGTTGTTCTGCATTAATTAGTGGCGCCGAAGTTGCTTTTTTCTCTTTGTCTTCAACCGATCTTGAGGAGGGAGGGGATAAACGTTCAAAAAAAATGGAGGTTGTGGGCAAGCTGCTTTCAAAGCCCAAAAAATTGCTTGCTACGATATTGGTTGCAAACAACACGATCAATATTGCCATCGTACTTCTCTTTGAGAATTTGAGCTCTATTTGGTTTGAAGGATGGAATTATTCTTTCGATGCCTATTTCTTTGAAATTAATGCTGTATTTCTTGTAAAGATTGGTGTTGTAACCTTTCTGATTTTGTTATTCGGAGAGATTCTTCCGAAGATATACGCCAGCCGAAACAAAGTGTTATTCGCTTCGTTTATGGCATATCCGCTAAATGTACTTGATACACTTCTTACACCTATTAGTATGCCTATGCGTGCTGCAACGATTGCCATTCATAACAAATTCGGAAATCAGAAATCGAATATTACCGTCGACCAACTTTCACAAGCTCTTGAACTTACCGATGAGCGCGATACAACTCAGGAAGAACAAAAGATCTTACAAGGTATTGTGACCTTCGGAAATACAGATACCAAGCAGGTTATGAAGAACCGGATGGATATTTTTGCGCTTAATGAAGAAGCCTCTTTTAAGGAGATCATGCCCGAAATTATTGTACGCGGATATTCCAGAATTCCGGTATATAAAGACAACATTGATACGATCACGGGAGTCTTATATGTTAAAGATCTAATGCCCCACATTGATCGTAAGACCTTAGATTGGCAAAATTTAAAGCGTGACGCTTATTTCGTTCCTGAGAATAAAAAACTAGACGATCTGTTAAATGAATTTAAGCAGATGAAGATGCACCTGGCTATTGTGGTTGATGAATATGGCGGTACAAGCGGTCTTATTTCTTTGGAAGATATCATTGAAGAGATTGTTGGTGATATTAGCGATGAATTTGATGATGATGATCTGATCTTCTCCAAATTAGATGACAATACCTTTATTTTTGAAGGAAAAACACCTTTAAAAGATTTTTATAAAGCAATTAAGTGGCAAGAAACCGAACTTTTTGACGACGCGAAAGGTGAAGCCGAAACAGTTGCGGGATTTTTGCTGGAAATTTCTAAAGGCTTTCCAAAGCTCAATGAAGTAATAATTTTTGACAGATTTACGTTTACCATTGAAGCGTTTGACAACAAGCGCATCAAACAGATCAAAGTTCAAATAAGTCCGTTATAATATGCGTTTTATTGCTGCCATTCTTTTTATTGTTTTTTTTGCTTCTTGTGAAGATGAAGTAACCGTGAAGCCAGAGGCGAAACTGCGTTTAGAGTATCCTAAAGCTTCCTATTCACTTGCAAAAACAGCGGCTCCCTATACCTTTGAGAAAAACACTGCCGCCACCTTAATAGCAAAGCGAAATTACGGTATGAATATTCATTATCCGAATTTGAATGCTACGGTTTATCTAACATATCAACCTGTTCGTAATCAGAATTTGGATTCGTTATTATATGATGCGCAGAAGTTGACCTATGATCATAATACGCATGCCGACGCCATACCAAGTCAGGTATTTGTAAATCCCGAACACAACAGTTATGGGATGTTTTATGAGATCAACGGAAATGCCGCTACACAGGCGCAGTTCTATGTGACCGATAGTCTCGATCATTTTTTGTTGGGCTCACTTTATTTTAACATCAAACCAAATTTTGATTCCTTATATCCCGCTGTGATCTATTTGCGTGAAGATATGCGTCATATTATGGAAACACTCACTTGGACGCCGGTTGAGCATTAGGTTTTCTTCGGAAATTTTAACAAGCGTGTTTTTTTAAGTAAAATGAGCTGCTTGCCAGCCGATTTTTGTTTTGTCTCTTTCCGAAGTATTTTTCAGTATTCAAGACAATTTACTGTTCCCCACACCCAACACTCAACACTGTATTTCCAACATTTTACATCGTTACTTTTCAATTTAAAGCCTCATCTTTGCAGCGCATGAAAATGGATCAAAAAAAGTGGATGTATTTGGCGGTTCTCTCAGTTGTTTGGGGAAGTTCCTTTATACTTATTAAAAAAGCACTCATTGGTCTAACTCCACTGCAATTGGGTGCTCTTCGAACACTTTTTGCAGCTACTTTTCTTTTGCTTATTGGTTTTCGTTCTTTAAAGAAGATCAAGAAAAACGAATGGAAATGGATTGCCATTTCTGCCTTTATGGGCACATTTATTCCGGCTTTCCTTTTTGCTTTCGCAGAAACAGAGATCGACAGTGCTATTGCGAGTATATTAAATTCGACTACCCCAATTATGACGCTTGTCTTAGGCGCTTCCATTTTTGCTATAGGTTTTTCGCGCAATCAATTGGTAGGTGTGATCGTGGGATTGATAGGAAGTTTTTTGCTTATTTGGAGTGGTGCAGAGGTCAACCCCAATCAGAATTATTGGTATAGTGCTTTGGTTTTAGCGGCTTCCGTTTGCTATGCGATCAATGTAAATATCATCAAAAGATACCTTCAGGAAATACCGGCAATGGCTATTGCTGTGGGGAATTTTATCGTTTTAGTAATTCCAGCGTTTATCGTCTTGTTGTTTTCTGGGTTTTTTGAAAAAGAAGTGATCACTTCCGAAGCAACACATAAGGCTTTAGGTTATTTGCTTATTCTTGCCGTGGTTGGCACGGGTGTGGCCAAGGTTTTATTCAATAAGCTGGTGCAAATTAGCACCCCTGTATTTGCTTCGTCAGTTACCTATACTATTCCCATTGTAGCCTTGCTTTGGGGGCTTTTAGACGACGAGAAATTTTCTGCAATGCAGTTGGGAGCGACCTCTGTTATTTTAGCGGGTGTTCTTTTAGCGAATAGAAAATAAAAGGGGAGACGTTTTTTGTGCTGAAAGTGCTGTAAAATAGTGCTTAAAGACTTTGCAGATTCACTTATTAAAATTATATTTGCACCCCTCTTACGCGAAAGATCTTCGTGTAGGTAGCCGAAAGCTGCAAAAACAGAGAGGAAATTATAAATTAATTTAATTAAACGTTACGCTATGTACGCAATTGTAGAGATAGCAGGGCAGCAACTAAAAGTTGCGAAAGATCAAAGGGTCTTTGTTAACCGTTTAGCTACTGAAGAAGGAAAAAAAGTCGAGTTTGACAATGTCCTTTTGATTGGTGACGGTGACAATGTTACCATTGGCGCCCCGGCTATAAACGGCGCTCTTATTGGAGCAAAAGTCGTTAGACACCTTAAAGGTGACAAAGTTATTGTTTTCAAAAAGAAAAGAAGAAAAGGCTACCGTGTGAAAAACGGTCACAGACAAGCACTTTCTGAAATCGTAATTGAAAGCATTGTTGCTTCAGGAGCTAAAAAGGCAAAAGCCGAAAAAGCTGCTCCAAAGGCAGAAGCTAAAAAAGCTGAACCTAAAGCAGAAGTAAAGAAAGAAGCGCCTAAAAAGGAAACAGCAAAAGCTGCTCCAGCAAAGAAAGCCGCTCCTAAGAAAACTGCTAAGGCAGACGATCTTAAAAAAGTTGAAGGTATCGGTCCTAAAATTGCTGAAACTTTAGCGGAAGCAGGAATTGATACATTTGCTAAATTAGCAAAGACAGATGCTGCTAAGATCGCTGATATCATCGCAGATGTTCGTGGAAACCACGTAACAGACACATGGCCAGCACAAGCTCAATTGGCTGCCGATGGTAAGTGGGATGAGCTTAAAAAATGGCAAGACGAATTAGACGGTGGGAAAGCGTAATTGCTCATCACTCAAGTTTAACTTATATCCTGTTGCATAACGGGAACTTAAAACCGAAACAAAATGGCTCACAAAAAAGGAGTTGGTAGTTCTAAAAACGGTAGAGAATCCGAATCGAAACGCTTAGGTGTAAAGATCTTTGGAGGACAAGCTGCTATTGCTGGAAATATCATTGTAAGACAACGTGGTAATACACATCACCCAGGTGAGAATGTATATGGTGGAAAAGACCATACTTTACACGCTCGTGTAGACGGTGTTGTAAAGTTTACTAAAAAGAAAGATAACAAATCGTATGTAAGCATCGTGCCTTCGGCTGAAGCTTAATCGAGATTTTCTTTTAAACGATTAAAAACCCCAATCAGAATTTCTGGTTGGGGTTTTTGTGTTTAGACTATTTTACCTTTTTAAACCAGATATGTCTTGCCAATAGGATACTAATAATGGTTAGTATGATAAAAAGCAACACATGTCCCAATAAAGCACCTTGACCAAAATCACTTAAATTAGTGACTTTAAACCCAACAAGCTTTACCAAAAAGTAAATAGACCTGCATAGGAGCAATAAACATATAAAAAAGGCTATTCGCTTTAACATGCTTAATATTTAACGATAGTAGTGGTAGGGCTGTAAATACCAAAAGTAATAGCATTAACAAGACCATTTACAAAAGAGTGCTTAGTTGTTACAGTGTAGTCTTTTGCCCCATTTGCCATAGTTTCAGGCTGAGAAACACCTACTGGTGCCAATCCGTAAATTACGTAGTGATTCCATTTTGTAACTTCATTGTTTCCTTGCGCACCATTACCCACAACATGAGTCTGTACATAACAAGAAGATAAAAGAAGTGACAACGCACCAAATAGAAAGATAGTTTTGATTTTTTTCATTATTTAAAATTTTATGTTTAAAACCCAAAACTAACTTAAATGTATTGATTCCCCAATGAATTTTTGAGCGAAATCCTCAAAAATTAGCTAACGGATTTATACTAAAAGGAATACAATTATTAAGTAAAAGTTGTAACTTCATATGTATAATCTAAAACCTATTATTATGAGAAAAATTATTATTTGCGGTGCCTTGGCATCTTCCGTTTTATTTTCAAGCTGTTTAGGATCTTTTAGTGCTTTCAATGGGTTGAAAGACTGGAATATGGACCTTACAGATAGTAAATTTGTCAATAATCTTGCCTTTTGGGGATTAAACATTATTCCTGTGTATGGTCTCTTTTTTATGGGTGATGTAATTGTATTTAATGTAATTGAATTTTGGAGCGGGAGCAATCCTATTGCGATGACCGATGGCGAAATGGAAACCCAGATTGTTGAGCACAATGGGACCAATCTCGAAATGAAAGCTTCAAAAAATCGCTTTGAGATCAAAATTCTTGATGGAGAGCGAATGGGAGAACGTATCGATCTAGTGTACAAGCCTTCAGAAAAATCATGGAATGCTGTAAAACAGAACGGCGAATTGATCAAATTATCTTCTATTGAAGAAGGACTTATCGTGTATCACTTGCCAGATGGTAAAGACATAAAGTTAGATCCAAATACAACAAGAGAAGACGGACTGGCTTTTATTAACAGTGAAATTTATTGCTACCAGGCAGGGATGTCGCAGGTAGGGATGTAAACGTCTAAAACTATGCAAACAAAGGCTCCTTTTAGTAAAAAGGGAGCCTTTACTATTTAATTGAGCTTTAAACTATTGAGAGAATACGGGTTTGTCGAATTCTTTAAGCGAAATTGGATTTGGCTGTAATGTCCATTGCTTATTTTCGGGATAATGCGTCTTTATAAAATCGGTCGGACTGGTGTGATACCAAAATAGATTAGGACGAGCATTGCGACTATGACTTTTAGCCCATGTGATATCCAGGAGTTTCCACTGACCATTAATTTTTACTGAATTCCAAGTGTGATTTACTTTATTTGTAGCTCTAGCTTGTCCATTATACAACTTAGTATATCCATGAACTACTTCTGCTTTGATTCCAACTTCCGAACACAAATCGCGAAATAACATGGCGTATCCTCCACAAAGGGCCTTTTTTCGCTTAAGCGCAGTTTGAACCACATTCGCTTCGGAAGTGTAAATCTCTTTTTGTAACGTTTTGCTCGTGTGCAAGGTATGGTCGTACGCGATATTGGCAGCGATCCAGTTAAATATAGCCTTGCTTTTTGCCTCTTCGGAAAGTTGACCGCCAGTAATACTTCGCGCTAGACGGTTAAGATCAATTTTATGCTCTGCTCTCATAGGTGTTGACGTGCTGCGTTTACCATGATCACGGTTAATAACATCGCCTATTTGCGCATTTCCGAAGGTGGGAACTACTATTAATGCCAAGAAAACTATCTGTTTAACGAACATAAAAATTCAACTTTCTTAGTAGAGAACGTTGAAAAGTATTTCCTTCGTATATAACTGGATGTTTCAAATAGCCATTAGGATTACACCTCGTGGTTAAGTGCCATGCTAAAACCTGAGTGTGCAGTAACAAGGGAGATAGGTATGGTTTTTGAGACACAACTAAAAAACCAAATTATGAAATACCTAGCCATTGTTATTTTATTGAGTCTTAGTTTTTCGTGTATCCCGCTTAAGATCGCTCCCAATATGGAGCATGGTGAGGTGGTGAAAGCGAAGCGATTTGTCAAAGAGTTGCCCAACCAATACGCTTATGTTTTTGATGACCCAAAAGACGCAAACGAATTTTATAATTATATCAATGCCAAATACCAAATCACCTATGAAGACGGAAATGTACCTGTTATAATCAATGAAAGAAAGGCGTATTTGACTTTTTATGAAGTGAATAAAGAAACGCAAACAGTTAATTTGATTCCTATTCTGGTAAATTCTTCTTTGGAAGAAAAAGGCTATAATCCTATTTTAAAAGATGCTGAAGAAACACGCTTTGGAAAATGGTATATCGCGCTTACCGTTACTGATGAAGCTTACAAAGATTGTTTAAATCCGAAGTATGATAATTACGAAGGAGTAGGTCAATTTGTTGCCGCATTACGACAAGAATACTTAACTACAACCGATTATATTGAGGTGTATCTCCGAGCAAAATGAACACGCCCTAGCTCGCAATAGTGATTGCAGTGGCAGCTTGT
Organism: Ulvibacter sp. 2305UL32-6; assembly: GCF_058148545.1. Classification (NCBI taxonomy): domain Bacteria; kingdom Pseudomonadati; phylum Bacteroidota; class Flavobacteriia; order Flavobacteriales; family Flavobacteriaceae; genus Ulvibacter; species Ulvibacter sp. 2305UL32-6. The sequence continues at coordinate 1,022,928 of NZ_JBYVKA010000001.1, read as the reverse complement.
GCCGAGGCTGGCATCGAGGCACAACTATAGCGGAAAGCACGGCAATTGCCTTAATAAACAAACATAAAGGGCATTAAAATAAAAACCCCCACATTTGCTGTGAGGGTTTTTTAGGTAACTTATTAGACGTTTTGGGTCTAGTATCTGTAATATTCTGGTTTAAACGGGCCTTGAACATCAACACCAATGTAAGATGCTTGATCTTCACGAAGTTCGGTTAATTCTACACCGATCTTTTCTAAGTGTAATTTGGCTACTTTTTCGTCTAGATGCTTCGGAAGCATATATACTTTATTTTCGTAAGCTTGTCCGTTTTTCCATAACTCGATCTGCGCAAGGGTTTGGTTCGTAAATGAATTACTCATCACAAAACTTGGATGTCCCGTAGCGCAACCTAAATTTACTAACCTTCCTTCGGCTAGTAAAATGATGTCTTTTCCGTTGAGATCATATAGATCTACTTGTGGCTTGATCTCGTCTTTAGTAGCATTGGCATTTAACCAAGCTACGTCGATTTCGTTATCAAAGTGACCAATATTACATACAATGGTCTTGTCTTTCATCGCTTGGAAATGTTCAGGACGTACAATATCTTTATTTCCAGTGGTTGTGATTACAATATCAGCATTACCAATAACGGTCTCAAGTTTCTTCACTTCAAAGCCGTCCATAGCAGCTTGTAAAGCACAAATAGGATCGATCTCGGTTACTGTAATAATAGATCCCGCGCCTTTAAATGAGGCTGCTGTTCCTTTTCCTACGTCACCATAGCCACAAACCACAACACGTTTTCCGGCTAGCATTACATCTGTTGCACGACGAATTGCATCAACGGCACTTTCACGACACCCGTATTTGTTATCGAATTTAGATTTGGTAACGCTATCGTTAATATTGATCGCTGGCATAGGAAGTGTTCCGTTCTTTACACGTTCGTATAAACGGTGCACTCCTGTAGTAGTTTCTTCTGAAAGCCCCTTAATTCCTGCAGCTAATTCTGGATATTTGTCTAAAACCATGTTGGTAAGGTCACCACCATCGTCAAGAATCATATTCAATGGTTTTCTTTCCTCACCAAAGAACAATGTTTGCTCGATACACCAATCAAATTGTTCTTCGGTCATACCCTTCCAGGCATAAACAGCGGTACCTGCAGCAGCAATAGCTGCAGCTGCTTGATCTTGTGTTGAAAAGATATTACATGAACTCCATGTAACTTCTGCTCCTAAGGCTTGAAGCGTTTCAATGAGAACGGCCGTCTGAATGGTCATGTGAAGACATCCAGCGATACGAGCACCCTTTAGAGGTTGTTCGTTTTTGTATTCTTCACGTAATGACATCAGCCCTGGCATTTCTGCTTCAGCAAGTTTTATTTCCTTTCTTCCCCAATCGGCAAGCGTAATATCTTTTACTTTGTTAGCTGTGTAAGGTATTGTTTTCGTAGACATAGTATTTTTCTTTTTATTCCCTCGGAAACAGGAAACTCTTTTAATTATAAGTAATTTGTAATCGTTGTAAACCAAAAAATTCAGCAGAATACGTACTTTTACCGTGCTAATTTTTCGCTAGCAAAAATACGGAATATCGTTTAAAAATCATGCCTCTTTACAAAACTATAACAGTTACCCCAACCACTAAAGTCCTGATTTGGAAGATTTCGGAAGACTTTAAAACCTTGGCGACACCCATAAAATTGACGGAAAATTGTCAGATACGAGTTGATGGGATGAAAAGTGATCTACACCAGCGTGGATTTATGAGCGTACGTCATTTACTTGCTATAGAAGGCTATACCGATCATGATCTATTTTATGATGACAACGGGAAACCACATTTACGTGACGGGCGAAAAATTTCTATAACGCATTCATTTATATTCTCGGCGATAATTATAAGTGATACCGAAGTAGGAATTGATATCGAAAAGCAACGCTCCAAGATCTTAAAGATCGCGCATAAATTTACACCTATAGAAGAGTATAGAACGCTCGCTAATGAAGATGCGGTTATGAGAAAATTAACCATGGTCTGGGGAGCAAAAGAGTCGCTCTATAAAAGTTTTGCAACTCCCGGCACAAGTTTTTTACAACATATTTATGTAGACGATTTCAATTTGGACGATCTTAAAACGACTTCGGAAGTGAGTTATGAAGGGAAAACTGAAGAATACCGCGTTTGGTTTTTAGAATTTGAAGGGTTTACCTGCGCCTATGCACTACTTTCAGAAGGAAACCAGATATGAGTGAAACACTATATCAAAACATATTGAACGATCGGTTACAAGGTAAAAAAGCACTTGCCGTTTTAGTAGATCCCGAAAAGTTTATTGTAGAACAAGTAAGTGAGTTTCTTCAAAAACTTCCAACGGAAACAACTCATTTTTTTGTAGGCGGCAGTACAGTACTCGAAGGGCAGACGGAAAGAGTGGTAAAGGCATTAAAGCGAAGCACCTCGCTCCCCGTTATCTTATTTCCTGGAAGTTACGAGCAAATTACAGAGGCGGCCGATGGTATTTTATTTTTATCATTGCTCTCTGGAAGAAACCCCGATTATTTAATCGGTCAGCAAGTAAAGGCTGTTCCGTTTTTAAAAGATAGTTCCTTGGAAATTATTCCAACGGCTTATGTATTGATAGATGGAGGACAAGACTCTGCAGTGGCGAGAGTGAGTAAAACAAGTCCGATCCAACAAACTCAAGTTGAAACTATTCTAAACACGGCGCTTGCCGGTCAGTATATGGGCGCCAAAATGATCTACCTTGAAGCGGGAAGTGGCGCGAAGACGCCTGTTGCTGACAAAATTATTTCAGAAGTAAAAAAGGCAATAAAAATACCGCTTCTTGTTGGAGGAGGAATTAGAACTGAAGAACAAAGGCTGCAAGCCTATGATGCTGGCGCCGATTTGGTTGTAATGGGCACCGTATTTGAAGAAAAAAAAAGAATTAAAAATCTCTCGCAACAAGGTTTGTTGTGACTTAATTTATAGCTGATTATGAATATTTCGGTAGAACTTACTCTTACTCCCTTACAAGACGATTTTGAACCTGCAATTATTGCATTTATTAAAAGTTTACGAAAGAGCGGATTAACAGTTTTAGAAAATCCCTTAAGCACACAGATCTATGGCGAATATGATGCTGTAATGCAAGTGCTTAATAAAGAAATGAAAGTAGCCTTAGAAGCAGTAGACCGCGGATTGTTGTATATTAAAATTGTAAAATCGGATCGCAGCGACTATGAACCCCATTTTTGATTTTTTCCTCGAACCCTATTACGATAGGCCCGCTCATCTTATCATTTTGGAAGCAATTGCTTTTTTCTTCGGAATTGCAAGTGTAGTATATGCCAAAAACAGAAATGTCTTGGTTTACCCCACCGGCTTAGTAGCGACCGTTATCACGGTCTACTTGTTTTTACAAGATGAATTGATGGGAGATATGATGATGAATTTTTATTATTCTATTATGAGCCTGTATGGTTGGTGGAATTGGTCACGGAAAAAGGAAGGTGTGCCCGTAGTGCCTATATCTCGAACCACCAAAAAAGAAAAAGTTATTGGTTTTCTGCTTTTTATAATTACCATGATAGTAACTTATGCTGTTTACAGAGCTTACGGAACGGTAATTGAGCCTTCTAATTATATCGATATATTTACTTCGGGGGTGTTCTTTACTGCTATGTGGTATATGGCAAACAAGAAAATTGAAAATTGGACCCTTTGGATCTTTGCCGATATTATTACAGTTCCACTTTACGCATCACGAGGGTGGGGAATGTTTTCTTTACAATATTTAATTTTTACAATTTTAGCAATTCAGGCTTATTTAGCATGGAAAAAGACCTTGAACAAATCTCCTCAAACTGCATAAAGATCGTTTTATTCGGACCAGAATCTACGGGTAAGACTACTTTGGCTAAACAACTCGCGAATCATTACAATACGCAGTATGTTCCCGAGTTTATGAGAGAATACCTACAAAATAAATGGGATGATCATAAAGAAATTTGTAAAAAAGAAGATTTATTACCCATTGCTGTAGGGCAAATGAAAGCCGAAAATGAGGTCGCTGTAGTAGCTAATAAATTACTCTTTTTAGACACTAATTTAAGAGAGTTAAAAGTCTATGCTTCATATTATTACAACGGTTTTTGTCCGCCAGAAATTATAACGGCTTTGACTAAGAACACCTATCATTTTTATCTACTAACCTATATAGATACTCCTTGGGAAGCTGATGATTTAAGAGATAGACCCTATGATAGGTCGGCACTATTTCGTAAGTTTGAGTTCGAATTGCTAAAGAATAACATTCCCTACCAAGTTTTAAAAGGCGACCAAAAGACGCGATTGCACGACGCAATTTGCGCGATAGATCGCGAATTTGGAATACAATAATGTTAACAGAAAAAGACCTTATTCAAATCAAAGATCACGGAGTATCAGTGGATCAAGCTGTGTCGCAATTAGAAATGTTTATGCGAGGCATCCCATGTACTCAAGTGGTAACAGCAGCATCTATAGGCAACGGAATTGAAGTGATCAGCCAAGAGAATCAAGAGGCTCTCACTGCTATTTACGACGCTAGAAAAGAACCTTTAGATATTGTTAAGTTTGTGCCAGCATCTGGTGCAGCAACCCGAATGTTTAAATTTCTGCACAATTTTCTTGAGTTTTATGATCCAGAAAAGCAAAAATTTACAGATTTTCTAAAGCAAGGTAATCATCAAGAAGTGGCTCGTTTTTTCGAATCTTTTAAAGAATTTGCCTTTATAAGTAAACTTCGCAAAAAAATTCGCAAGAAGTATCCAAATTATAAGCAATGCAACAAGGGGCAACGCTATATGATCTGTGTAAAATCTATGTTGGATAAAGACGGACTCAACTTTGGAAATCTCCCCAAAGGACTCATTCCATTTCATAAATACACCAAATACGCAGTAACTGCTTTTGAAGAGCAATTGTATGAAGCTGCATTTTACGCGGTAGCAAAGGAAGATGTTTATTTGCATTTTACATTTTCAGAAAAACATGTAGACCTTTTTAAGTCGGAATTTGAACGCGTTAAAAATCGGGTGTCAAAGAAAACGAAAAAGAACTTTCATATTTCATACTCTTTTCAGAAAAAGGAAACAGATACAATTGCCGTTACACCAACCAATCAACCTTTTCGAGACGAAAATGGAAATATAATATTTCGCCCTTCTGGGCATGGAGCGCTGATAGAAAATTTAAATGAAGTAGATGCTGATGTCATTTTTATTAAGAACATCGATAATGTAGTTTCCGAAAATTACGTCGAAGAGATAGCGCATTATAAAAAAGTACTCGCGGGCAAATTACTTTGGCTCCAAGGTAAAATGTTCGGGTATTTGGAAGCCTTAGAAAAGGGTGATGTATCTTTAGAAGTTCGCAAAGAGATTACTTCGTTTATTTGGAATCAACTACATTTAAAGGGAATCCCTGAAGGAATAGCTGAACTGACTTATATTTTAAACAGACCGCTTCGTGTTTGTGGAGTTGTGAAGAATACAGGTGCACCGGGCGGCGGACCATTTTGGGTGGTGAATGAAACGGGCCTAAATTCCTTGCAAATTGTTGAAACAGCTCAAATTGATATGACCAATCCGCATCAGAAGGCGATCGTACAAGAAGCTACACATTTTAATCCTGTTGATCTGGTATGTGGCGTTAGAGATTATAAAGGAAACAAATTTGATCTTACTAAGTTTGTAGATCCAAATAGTGGGTTTATCTCAAATAAATCTCAAAATGGTAAAGACCTTAAGGCATTAGAGCTTCCAGGACTCTGGAATGGTGCTATGGCTAAATGGAATACAGCTTTTGTTGAGGTTCCGTTAATTACGTTTAATCCAGTTAAAACGGTCAATGATCTACTTCAAAAAGAGCACCGACCCCTTATGCGATGAATGCAGATATTATAATTAAAGAACTTTCCTTTAAGGCAATTCGCAGCAGTGGTCCTGGCGGTCAACATGTAAACAAAACGGCTTCTAAGGTTGAGATTACTTTCTCCTTGCATGCTTCGGAAGGGCTCACGGAAACAGAAAAGCAACGGCTTCAGTCAAAATTAGTAAAACAACTTTCTTCGGAAGGACAACTTATTATTCAATGCAGTGAAACACGTAGTCAGCACAGGAACAAGGCCATCGGAATATCTAGACTTCTTAGTATTCTTACGGAAAATTTAAAGGTAGCCAAGCCTCGCAAAAAAACAAGACCTTCTCAAGGTGCTATTGAAAAGCGTATCCGCTCGAAAAAGAATAATGCTTTAAAAAAAGCAAACCGAAAACCTCCCCAACACGACTAAAAAGTGACAATAACTGTGTAAAATTTACACAACTGTATCCATAATTTCACACTTTTCTTCTTCTTTTGTTAGAAAACGATTTGTTTAAAATGTTGTTTTATAGGTATTTAAACTGATTCGTCGAGTTTTATTTATCATGGCATAACTTTTTCAATGGGTATTGTGCTATGAATAATAAAAAACAACATACAATGAAAAAGTTAATTTTTGCCGCAATTTTAGGAATGGGATTCTTAACCACAACAGTAGCTCAAACCGAAGTTTCTAAAGAAGAGTTAGTGGCTCAAACCACATTAAGTACTCAAGATTTTATTGAAGTCAATGTATCTGATCTTCCCCAACCTGTTAGCGATGCCGTTGCAAAAGATTTTGAAGATGCCACCATCTTAAAAGCCTGGAAAAACGAAAAAGGTGAGTTTAAACTCGCTGTTAAAACTGCAGACAAACAGAACCTAACACTCCACTCGAGTGCCAAAGGAGAGTGGCTAACAAAGCAGTAAGCTGCAGGTATTTTTTAGATTCAATACTTCGCATGGGGCGTCCTTCGGGACGCCCTTTTTTGTGATAATTTTAATTTATTTTCTTCCTTTAGTGAGTAAATTAGCGATTCTCACATAACTATGGCTGTAAAAACACTCCTTGTTGAAGATGATATTGCTTTCGGAAAAATGATCAGCACATTTTTAACCCGAAACGATCACGTGGTGCATCATGTTACAACCCTCGACGAGGCCAAAGATCTACTTTCGAAAGAGACTTTTAATATTTGCATTACCGATCTACAGCTGCCCGATGGCTCTGGGTTAGATCTTTTAGCTTTTGCCAAGCAAAAATACGCTCAATTGCCTGTAGTAATGATGACAGGTTATGGAGATGTGAGTACAGCAGTGTCGGCCATTAAAAAAGGTGCATTCGATTATATTTCGAAACCCTTTAGGCCAGAAGAATTGCTAATGACCGTGCAAGAGGCTTTAAAAGCACTTCCGAAGCAAAAAGAAAATCATATTAAAACACCACCCGAGCTTGTTTCCTCGCCACCAAATGCGTTTGTCACTGGTATTGACAAACGCTCAAAACAATTAAATGAACATATTGCTCTGGTAGGTCCTACGCAAATGAGTGTGCTTATTCAAGGAGAAAATGGTACTGGAAAAGAGGTGGCGGCAAAGGCCATTCATAACGCGAGTACACGAGCCCAAGACGCCTTTATTGCGGTTGATTGTGGAGCTATTCCGAAGGAGATCGCTACCAGTGAATTTTTTGGACATGTAAAGGGCAGTTTTACCGGTGCTATAGAGGATAAAAAAGGTTATTTTCAAGCAGCACATGGAGGAACCTTGTTTTTAGATGAGGTGGGAAATCTTTCGTATGAGAATCAAATTCAATTGTTACGAGCACTACAAGAACGACAGGTAAAACCTGTTGGAAGTAATGTTGCGGTTGCAGTAGATATTCGGGTGATTTCTGCAACAAATGAAGCCTTGAGAGAAGCGGTGGCCGACGGAACATTTCGAGAAGATCTGTATCACAGGCTAAATGAGTTTTCTGTGGAAATTCCGCCCTTACGCGAGCGCAAGGAAGATTTGTTATTTTTTATCGATGCCTTTTTGAGGGAGGCAAACGAGCTGTTAAACAAAAATGTTGTAGGAGTGAGTAAAGAAGTAATGATCGCTTTTAGGGCGTATCATTGGCCTGGAAATTTACGAGAATTAAAGAATGTGATCAAACGAGCTGTTCTTTTAACCGAAGGCACTCTTATTCTACTCGATGTCATCCCAAGGGAGGTTCTTCAGGTTAAAGACAAGGAATCAAAACTCGTAGATTTTTCAAAAACAGCTAACGAAAAACAGCTAATTCTAAATGCGTTGGCAGAGGCCGGTCAAAACAAATCTAAAGCCGCAATTCTATTAGAAATGTCGCGTAAGACCTTATATAATAAAATGGAACAATACGGGATCGATCGCTAGATTGCTTTTAACTGGGTTGTGATCTTTAAGATCTCTCTCTGAAGTATTTCTTCCTTTTTCGCCAAATTAGTTCGATCTAAATCGGCTGCTACGGGTTGTTCAAAAGGCTCCAATAAAGAAACAATAGTATTTGCTTCCAACTGACGCCACATGGTTAGCATTTTATGAGCAATGTTTTGTATTGCCTTATAGTCTTCATTTTCAATAGATCTATGCAATTCCTGTTGGTCTTTTTCAGACTGCACAAAAAATGTTTGTAGCATATCGCGTACGGCGTGATCACTGCCCATAAACGAACGAAGCAAGCTTAGATCATAATCGGTTTTAGATATATTGCTGTTTTCTTCGGAAGCTGGTAAAGTGGCTTCCGAAGAAAACAAACTCACTAACGTTTTGTAAAGTGTGTTAGGCGTAAATGGTTTTTGAAGCATTGCAGCAAACCCTTTATCAATATAAAAACGTTCTGCTTTCGATCTGTCGCCCGTCATAAGAATCACCGGAATAGCAGCGTGGTTTGAAAAAACACCTGTTTTAATTGCATAAAGCACATCAAACCCAGAGTGCATAGGCATTTGCATGTCGGTCAAGATAAAATCGGCATTAGCTACGACCTTTTCGTTTAGATCGCTGAATTGTGAAAATAATATAGGTCTTAGTCCGAACTGCTCAAAAACCTCTTTCAGCATTTGAAGGATAGAAAGATCATCGTCAATGATCACTGCGCTGAGACCCTTTAACGGTTTTATTTCCGAAGAAACTGATATAACTTTAGCGTCTGTTCTTTCTAGTGGAATTGTACATATAAAGGTGCTCCCTTCGCCAGGCCTGCTTGTCACATCTAAAGTTCCTCCTAAAAGTAGTGTGAGTTTTTTAGAAATGGTAAGGCCTAGACCGCTCCCACCGTAGCGCTGTGTTGTGTCGTCATCTGCTTGGGTAAACTCGTGAAATATGCGAGCCTGTTTCTCTCTTTCAATACCAATACCTGTGTCTTTAACTGCGAGTGAAATGATGTCGTGATCTTTAACTATAGGTTGATGAGGTATATCTTCGGAAATAGGCGTTGCGCTAATATTTATTTCACCTTCCGACGTAAATTTAAAAGCATTCGAGACCAGATTGGTAATGATCTGCCGGATACGCAGTGCGTCTCCCAAATAGGTTGCGGTGGAAAGATTTTTATCGATAGAAACGGTTAATTTGACAGACTTTTCTTTATGAAGGGCTCGCTGATCTTCAGCGATTTGCTCTATGATCGCTTTTAGTTTAAAGGGTGTTTTATCTAAACGCAACTTTCCGGCTTCCAGTTTCGATAGATCCAACAGATCATCTGCCAGTTTTGCTATATACGCAGCGTTATCTCCAATATTTGCGTTGTAATACGTCTGTTTCTCGGAGAGTGAGGTGTTTTTAAAAAGCTCGGTATACCCCATGATGGTGCTTAATGGTGTTTTGAGGTCATGACTTACAGTAGCAATAAGTTGCTCTCGGCTTTTTAGGAGTGCTTCGGTTGTTTGTTTTTCCTTTTGAAGTTTATCTTTAAGCTTTTCAGCTTTAAAGAAATCGGTAATAAGCCAATATGAAAAAAGGAGTATAACGATTGCTCCTAAAACCGCAGAGGTTTTAAGGACCTTTGACGAACGGGTAACAGTGGCTACTTTTTGCTGTTTGTCTTGAGATTGTTTCCGCGTGATTTCGCTGTCAAAAGCATACATCATTTGTTGGATCTTTTCTGAAATTATGAGATCATTGGTAATGAGTTCACTTTCCTTTTCAACAAGGGAGGCTTTAAGCTGACGGTTGTTGCGTTTGGCGCCCAACACTATATATCGGGTAACGCCAAGAATTGAATCAATCACAGCAGCAGGCACATTTATGCTGTCACGCTGCCTATTACGATTCATATAATCTACATAACGTTGTACCTGTTGGAGTTCTTTTTTAGAAAGTTTTTCAGGGTTTGCAACAAAATTTTCTATAGTAAGTTTGCCAATATTGTCCTCAAGGCTTTTAAATTCTTTCAGAATTGCATCTAAGGAGGTGTCATTGGAGTTTTCAATTTTTAAGGATCGCAGTTCCGCAATATTATCTTCTTTATCGCGCAACAGGATTTTAATGCTATCGAGTTGTTGCTTTTGAATTTCTTCGGAAGTCAACTTTTTGATATATTCTATAGTTCCAAACAGCGAATCATTTTTGTCTAAATAATTGTTGAAGTCGGTTTCGTCAAGGGTGAGCAATGCGATTTTTGAAAAGCGATCTGTTTCGTAAAGTGAGATGAGGAGGGAGCCTGTTTCAATATATCGTTTCTCGGCGGCCGTTTCTGTTGTTGTATTAAACTCATCCTTTAGTTCATTGTACAAAAAGATACTTACAAACACAGCTAAGGCAACAAGCACCAAATAACTGAGAATAATTTTAAGCGTAAATCGTTGCCTGCCAAGGTTCATACCTCAAAAGTAGCCACAAATTGTAGAAGAGGGTATTAAGGTTTTGATAAAAAAATGCAAATGCAAACAACTCTTTGTATATCTTTGCGGAACATCTCAAAGGGGTGCTTAAGAAATTAGGCTGAGATTATACCCATGGAACCTGAGCAGGTAATGCTGCTAAGGAATATTACTGTCGCATCGAGCGCAGTCGAGATGTGAGTCGAGTTTTTCTCATAAGATCTCGACTGCGCTCGACCAGACAACATCATTTTTATAAATTTAGAATAATGCCCCTTTTATTCGTAACAAAACTGTTTACGAATGAAACGTACTGCTATTTTTGCCATTTTAACTGCAAGCTTTTTTCAACTAGCTGCCCAAACACAAGTACAAGATTCTACCAAGGTAGAAAACCTAGAAGAAGTACTTATCAAGAGTGTTCGCGTTGATGCAGATTCACCTATTACACATTCCAATCTCACTGCCGAAGAGCTCGAGTCACGAAATTTGGGCCAAGACATTCCGTATATGCTTAATTATTTGCCCTCTGTGGTCACAACTAGTGATGCTGGAGCAGGCGTGGGGTATACGTATTTGCGCGTTCGTGGAAGTGACGGTTCGCGAATCAACGTAACGCTTAATGGAATTCCTTTTAATGATGCCGAAAGTCAGGGAACCTTTTTTGTGAATCTACCCGATTTTACGTCTTCCGTGGAAAGTTTGCAACTCCAACGAGGTGTGGGTACGTCAACCAATGGAAGCGGTGCTTTTGGAGCTAGTCTGAATATTTTAACCGATGCTATTTCAGAAGAGGCCTATGGTGAGATCGCTAATAGTTTTGGCTCCTATAATACTAGAAAACACAATGTAAAATTTAGTACCGGTTTACTTGATGACAAGATCGAAATTGCGGGAAGATTATCAACAATTCAAAGTGATGGGTATATTGACCGAGCTTCGAGTGATCTGAAATCCTATTTTTTACAAGGGAGCTATGTTACAGATAATACTTTGATCAAGGCGATTACCTTTGGCGGTCGCGAGGAAACTTACCAAGCGTACTATGGAATTGATGCTGCAACTCTGGAGAGCGACCGAACCTTTAACACCGTAGGCCAACAATTTGATGCCGATGGTAATTTTCAGGGGTATTACGATAATGAAGTTGATAACTATGCGCAAGATCACTATCAGCTGCTATGGAATCAGCGTTTTAATGGTGCATGGACGACCAATGTTTCGTTGAATTATACCTTCGGAAGAGGCTACTTTGAACAGTATGTAGACGACTATTATTACAGCAATGTGCTTTTTAGCGGTGCATCATCATTCGATTTTATAGGTGCAGAACCTGTTGAAGTTAATGGTGAAACTATTACATCAACTGATTATATCCGAAAAAGATGGCTCGATAACGATTTTTATGCTGTTAATGCCAATGCAACTTATAAAGAAGATGCTTTGGAAATTACGGGAGGTGCATTTTACAGTTTGTATGACGGTGATCATTTTGGTGAGATCTTATGGTCTGAATTCCCTACAGGATATGATTATAGAGGTCGATACTATCAAGGAAATGGCACAAAAAAAGAATTTACTATTTTTTCGAAAGCAACCTACCGTATTAACGATCAATGGAGCGTGTTTGCCGATCTGCAAGGAAGATTTTTAAATCATACGATCTCAGGGATCACTTCAGATCGTGTTCCATTGGAAGTTGATATTAATTACGATTTTTTTAATCCCAAAGCTGGTGCTTCCTTTCAGTTAAACCAGGGAAATCAGTTTTATTTTTCCTACGGAAGAGCGAATCGCGAACCTAGAAGAAGTGATTTTGAGCAAGACTTATTTACGGCTGAAATATTAGACGATTTCGAATTAGGCTGGCGTTATGCTTCAGAAAAAGTAAAAATAAATACCAATCTTTTTTATATGGATTATAAAGATCAGTTGGTGTTGACAGGTGCTATTGATGATGTGGGTGCTCCCATTAGAGCAACCAGTGGAAAAAGTTATCGTTTGGGTGTTGAAATTGATGCTATGTGGGCAGTTTCAGAAAAACTACAGATCATGCCAAATATCGCTTTAAGCACAAATAAAAATGTTGATTTTATTTTTTCAAGAGATGGAGAGCTAGTCAATTTAGGCAACACCAATATTTCGTATTCGCCTGCTGTTGTAGCGGGTAATATAATACAATATCAACCGGTTGAGGACCTCAATCTCGGTTTTCTTTCAAAATTTGTAGGAGAGCAATTTATGGGGAATATTGACAGTGAGTTTTCTAAGTTAGAGAGTTATTTTATCAATGATCTCAATATAACGTATCGTTGGAAGAAAGTGCCGTTTGCAAAAGAGATTTTGTTTTCCGGTCTGGTAAACAACTTGTTTAGCGTAGAATATGTTTCGAATGGATATTTCTTTACCTACGATGATGATTTTAGCGAACCTGGAACCATCACGACGGTAGAAGGGGCAGGCTTTTACCCACAGGCAACCACCAACTTCCTACTAGGGGCAACCATTCTTTTCTAGTTGGTGATCCTAATTTGATCTCCAGTTCGAGTCACTCGATATGCTTGCATAGGATACAGATTATTGTCTGTAGTATGCTGTCCATCGGTGATAAAATATTCATTCGTGTCTGAACCACACGGACAGGTGGCAATGGGTGCGGCAACGGTCATACGCGAACAATCATTGGGCGGATGATTGGGGTCGCTAAGCTCAAGGGCAGTGTATAGATCGTTATTGACATTATACACTACAATACCGCGAATTCCTTCGCTGCTTAGGATGACACTATTGCCTGGAAATTTTAGCGGATCGTATTGTGGCAGATTTAAATTGAGTGAGATATTGACAATTGGATCGGTAAGATTTGGATTGTCATTTCGCAGATCATCATCCTTTCCACATGAATAGAGCAAACCAACAATTAGTATACTGAAAAAGAGGGGCTTCATAGTTGTTTTATTACTTTGTCAAAAATACAATAAATAGATGGTTATTTATTTTTTTAGTATCTTTGAGATACAAAATCCTATCTTCCATAGGGTTTTTTGGTTCCCGCGCTGGCGGGAATCTTGGTATATAGTGTTTTCGTTTTTTGACGGAAACAGAACATTAAGATTATAGATATACAACGATGAAGTTATGAGTAAAGTATCTTATTATACAACTGAAGGTTTAAAAAAACTAAGGGACGAACTCAATCAATTAAAAGATGTAGAACGTCCAAAAGCGTCGCAGGCAATTGCCGAAGCGCGTGATAAAGGAGATTTGAGTGAAAATGCCGAGTATGATGCTGCCAAAGAGGCACAAGGAATGCTTGAAATGCGAATTTCCAAATTAGAAGAAGTGTATGCTAATGCACGTGTTATAGATGAGTCTCAATTAGACACATCCAAAGTTTTAATCCATTCTACTGTAAAGATCAAGAATGAGAATAACGGTATGGAAGTGAATTATAAATTGGTCGCGCAGAGTGAGGCTGATCTTAAAACAGGAAAAATTTCTGTCGATTCTCCTATCGGAAAAGGACTATTAGGAAAAGAAGTTGGGGATGTTGCCGAAATACAAGTGCCTAATGGAACACTAAAGTTTAAGATTATTGAAATATCAAGAGATTAATGGCGTCAATTTTTACTAAGATCATTGCTGGTGAGATTCCTTGTTACAAAGTAGCAGAGGATGACCACTTTATTGCGTTCTTAGATATTAATCCAAATGCCAAAGGTCATACCTTATGTGTTCCGAAGAAAGAAGTAGATAAACTTTTTGATTTGGATGAAGACACATATGCAAAGCTTATGATGTTCTCTAGAAAAGTGGCCATTGCCTTAGAAAAGGTAGTGCCATGCAAGCGTGTAGGAGTTGCTGTTGTAGGTTTGGAAGTGCCCCATGTGCACGTACATCTCATTCCGTTAAACAGTATGAAAGAAATGACCTTTTCTCACAAGGTTAAAATGAATTCTGAAGAGTTTTCGGCACTTGCCGAAGCAATTCAGAACGAATTAGCGTAATACGAAATAGTAGATTAAACCACCCACAATAATTGCATCAAGTAATATAAAGCCATAAAGTAGCGGTTTTAATTTAAGGGGTAATCGCTTTTCTTCTGCTATTTTCTTGTTGTATTTGTATACACGTTCAATATCGTCGGTCCAACTTACTGGATAGATCTGATTATTACAGGTATGACAATAGAGAAGTTCAGTCACTTTAGGATCTGGTTTTTTCATAAAAACACTCTCGACCATTTTTTGCGAAAAAGTAAACTCTAAGCCATCATTTCCGTAGCATTCCGGGCAGTTGTTAGTAGCTCTCGCGTTGTGCAAGACATGTGTAGTTGTCCCCATAATGTAGTGTTAGTTCGCTATTTTTAAGGCAATTTCCATAGTGGTTCCTTTGCCTAACGTACTTTTAGAAACGCGAATTTTTCCATTATGGTATTCGGTAATGATACGTTTTGCTAACGATAGACCTAGCCCCCAACCTCTTTTTTTGGAAGTAAACCCAGGAGTAAAAACTCGTTTAAAGTTCTTTTTTGAAATTCCCTTGCCTGTATCGGAGATGCTTATTAGCGCATTTTTATTATTCTGCTCAATAGCAATGGTAATATCGCCCTTACCTTTCATAGCATCAATACCATTCTTCACTAAATTTTCAATGGTCCAACTAAAGAGCTGTGGATTTAATTGAACATAGATAGGTTCATCTGGCGTAATTAGATTAAAATTGATCAGTTTTGAGGTTCTACTTTTTAGATATTCGTAAGAGTCTCTGGTCTCTGCAACAATATCGGCTTTCTTAAGGCTAGGAATAGAACCTACTTTAGAAAAACGCTCAGTAATGGTCTCTAAACGATCAATATCTTTTTCTATTTCTTTTATGTATTCGGGGTTTACATTTTCAGTCTTTAAGATTTCTGCCCAACCAACCAAGGAAGACAAAGGAGTTCCTATTTGATGTGCTGTTTCTTTTGCCATTCCCGCCCAAAGCTTATTCTGTTCAGACGATTTTGCGGTCTTATTAAAAAAGTAAATGGCAGCAATAAACAAAAACAGAAGGAGTATTAGAAATGCTGGGTAATACTTAATTTTATTAATTATGGGGGAGTTTCCGAAGTATATCGTAGTTAGTAACTCATCCTTGTATTTAACCTCAATAGGCTTGTATTCCGAAATATATTGAGTGATGAGACGCTGTCGCTTTTTCGCTTCTTTGGTCACATCAAAACCATTGATATTCTTAGAATCATAAATATCTTCTTTATGACTGTACAATATCATGGGAGTTGTAGTATTGCTTTGTAAAATTTGAAGTGCAGTAACGCTAATTTCGGCATCTGGATCGTCATTTTGAACTTCAGCCTGTGCCGCCGCCCAGATCTGCATTTTTGTTCGTTCATTGTCTTTTAGCCTATTAAAAAACGAAAACGTATTCCATAGGATCAAACTAATGATAAGGAGTGAAAAACTGATAAAAAGCCAGCGGGTTAGCGATGTATTATTCTGCATAGAAAAACAATTTTTAAGTTTTAACCGAAGATAAATCGGTTAAAAATCAAAGTCGATAAATATAAAGTAATTATGTTGATATTATTGTGTTCTCATATTTTTGGAAGCCCTATAGATTAAATACATTTGCATTTCATGATCACGATAACACCTCAAGAGATTCCTACGGGAAAATTACACGGATACCTGCTTGGGTCGGTATCGCCTCGTCCTATTTGCTTCGCAAGTACTGTGGACAAAGAGGGGAACGTAAATCTTTCTCCCTATAGTTTTTTCAATGTTTTTAGTGCCAAGCCACCTATTTTAATTTTTTCACCTGCGCGTCGCGTGCGAGATAACACCACAAAGCATACTTTAGAGAATGTTTTAGAAACTAAAGAGGTAGTTATCAACATTGTGAACTATGCCATGGTGCAACAAATGTCATTATCTTCTACGGAATATGCCAAAGGAGTCAATGAGTTTGTAAAGGCAGGTTTTACTGAAATACCTTCTGAAATCGTTGCCCCACCACGTGTGGCCGAGGCGCCAGTTCAGCTAGAATGTAAGGTAAAAGAAGTGATCGCTTTGGGTACTGAAGGAGGTGCAGGGAACTTGGTGATCTGTGAAGTTGTCAAATTACACATTGACGAATCAATTTTAGATGAAGCTGGAGTTATTGATCCTTTAAAAATTGATACCGTGTCTAGAATGGGCGGTAATTGGTATAGCCGTGCTAAAGACGGTTTGTTTGAAGTGCCAAAGCCATTACTTACCTTAGGGATAGGTGTTGACTCGCTACCTTTAGAAGTGCAAAATAGTACGGTGCTAACGGGGAATGATCTCGGACTTTTAGGAAATGTAGAGCAACTTCCTTCCGAAGAATTTATACAAAATTTTATTTTAAATGCTTCGGAAACAATTCAATATGCCGTTACAACGGGAGAAATAGAAGACAGGCATTTGGCCGCTAAAGGACTTATTTCAGAAGGAAAAATAATGGAAGCACTCAGCTTATTGCTGGCAAAATAATAGTAAATAGTTAGAATTTTAAATTACGCAAAATGGAAATTACAGGAAAGATTAAAATGATCGAAGAAACGAAGACCTACGGAAACAATGGCTTCAGAAAACGCGAAGTTGTTGTTACTACCGAAGAACAATACCCACAACACATATTAGTAGAATTTGTTCAGGATAAAACAGATCTATTAAATAACTATAAAGTTGGTCAAAATGTAAAAATAAGCATCAATTTGCGCGGTCGCGAATGGGTGAATCCACAAGGAGAAACAAAATATTTTAACAGCATTACTGGCTGGAGAATTGAAAATGCAGAGCAAGCCGTATCTCAAGACATGCCTCCAATGCCACCGGCAGATACCTTTGAGCCTGTAAACGATCTAAACGAAGACGATCACGACGATCTTCCTTTTTAGGAAAAGTCGATTGGTCATACTAGAGCCCTGAATTGAACGCTAATTATTTTTGGCTCACAATTCAGGGTTTTTTATTAAAATACCCACGTATTACTTAGTTAGATGGTTTTGTTAGATGACTCATGCTGGTTTCCAGATCCTTCCCAAGCAGATGAAGATGGGCTGCTGGCTGTAGGAGGTGACCTCAGTCCCGAACGTGTATTGTTGGGATATCATTCTGGTATTTTTCCGTGGTATGAAAGCGATCAGCCCATTTTATGGTGGAGCCCAGACCCGCGAATGGTACTATTTCCGAAGGAATTAAAAGTATCCAAAAGCCTTAAGAAAACGATAAGGTCATCACAATTTCACGTAACCTTCAATAAAAATTTTTCTGAAGTGATTAGGCAATGTGCCAACATCGGTAGAGAGGGGCAAGATGGTACCTGGATCACCAATGAGATGATCACGACCTATGAGATACTACATAAACAAGGGCATGCATGTTCAGTTGAGGTTTGGGAAGACGATGAGTTGG
Organism: Ulvibacter sp. 2305UL32-6; assembly: GCF_058148545.1. Classification (NCBI taxonomy): domain Bacteria; kingdom Pseudomonadati; phylum Bacteroidota; class Flavobacteriia; order Flavobacteriales; family Flavobacteriaceae; genus Ulvibacter; species Ulvibacter sp. 2305UL32-6. The sequence goes on along the minus strand of NZ_JBYVKA010000001.1, from coordinate 1,004,747 downwards.
TAGGAGGATTGTACGGTATCGATTTGCCTGTTCAAAAAGTATTTTGTGGTGAAAGTATGTTTAGCAAGGTTTCAAACGCTTCTAAAGTTGGTTTCTATCATTGGGTGCAGCAACTGGTTCGCTTAGATTATAAATTGATCGATTGTCAGATGTACACCGCACATTTAGAGCGACTCGGTGCTGTAGAAATAGCGCGAAAAGAATTTTTACGCTATCTAAAGCGTTAAGTAGACAAAGATGTTCTATAGAAAAGAACAAAAAGTGTATCTTAGAAGCCATAAAAAAACTCACCATGAAACGTTTTTATCGCAATTTCTTTCTTCTTTTAATACTTGCTCTCTACACTCCAATTGTATTTTCTCAGCAAAGTGAGTCGCTTCCAAAAGGTTTAACGGAAGCCGAAAAAGAACTTCTCCCTAACTATCAGTTTACTAGTTCACGTATCACTCCGCCACCAACCGGGCCTGTGCGTACCATGGCCGAATGGGAAGAGGTTGAATATCTAGTGCTTACATGGGATCCAGGTTTTCCTGGTATTCTGCGCCAGATCGTAGCAGCAGCTGTTGAGGAGTGTAAGGTGATCATTACAACTCAAAATGCAACTTCAGTTAGTAATTATTTGACCGCAAATGGAATCGATGTAACCAATGTAAGTTTTTTGGATGAAAATTGGGACAGTATCTGGATTCGGGATTACGGCGGAAACACAATTTATACAGACGATGTTGGCGAACGCGGATTGGTAGATTGGATCTATAATAGACCCCGACCTAATGATGATGTGATGCCGCCATTTCATGCGAGTCTTGTTGGAATGCCAAGCTATACTACAAACACTGGAAACATGGATCTAGTGAACACAGGGGGGAATTTTATGAGCGATGGTTTAGGAAATGCATTTGCTTCGGAATTGATCCTTAATGAAAACGAAGCGGGTAACCCTTATGGCGTTTCAGCGAAAACAGAAGCACAGATCGATCAGATCATGAATGAGTATATGGGAATTGATCGCTACATAAAAATGACACCCTTACCTTACGATGTGATTAATCATATCGACATGCATTTAAAGTTACTCGATGAAGAAACTTTATTAGTTAGCAAGTATCCTGACGGTGTGGCCGATGGCCCACAAATTGAAGCAAATATTGATTATGTCCTCAATAATTTTATGTCTCCCTTCGGAACACCATATAAGGTAAAATGGATCGACGCACCACCAAGTACGGGCGGGAATTACCCGGATAATGGCGGTTACTATCGAAATTTCACCAATTCAGTTTTTATAAATAAAACTATTTTATTGCCAATATACCGTCCTGAAGTAGATGGGCCCGCACTTGCGCAATGGCAAGAGATGATGCCCGGTTATAATATTGTGGGTATCGACGTGGACAATCCAGGGGAGAATCTTATTTCGGCAGTTGGAGCCATTCACTGTATAACACATACCATTGGCGTTGCAGATCCGCTTTGGATTGTTCACCAACCTGTGCCAACAGCAGATGCAAATACTACAGTGCCTATCGATGCCATGATCAAACACATTTCAGGAATTAGCGAAGCAAAAGTTTTTTGGAGAATTGAAGGAACTACAGATTTTTCTGAAACTGCCATGACTTTTGTAAGTGATGATACTTGGACAGCAGATCTTGAATTTCCAGCAAACCCAGAGAATGTTGAATATTATATCTGGGCGGAAGCCAATTCTGGGAAATCATTAACCAGACCTATTGTTGCACCAGAAGGATATTGGACCATTGACACTGAAATCTTAGGCACTACGCATAATGCACTAGAAACTAATTTGGTGACTGTATTCCCTAATCCTACAAGTAAAAATGTATTTGCTCGTATGAGCACTGAAGGAAATGTAAAGGTTAGTGTATTCAATATGTTAGGACAACAATTGTATAATATGACCGTTGAGAATACAGACCAAATCATTGAAATCCCCCTTCAGGATGATTGGAATGGTATTTTATTCATTACCTTTTCAGGAGAATTTGGCGAAATAACCAAAAAACTGATTAAAAATTAACAAACAAACCTAAACGCTTAGATCTTAGGAAACCCCGAATTGTAGACCATATTTGCAATTTATAAAGGAAAATTCTTACAGTAAACACACTTAATAAGCGATATATTTGCTTAATTTGTAGGAATTTACCATCTTTATGCCCTATTATTTAAGCCCCTAATTATGAAAATACGCACACTCCTCACAGTGCTAGTATGTTTATGCTGCACATCGATCGCTTTTTCACAGACCCAGAAAAAGACTACTAAGAAAATTGACGTCAATGTAGATGTTGATGTAACCGCTGTCTACGAACAAGTAGTTAAAGAAGGTTACGGTACTGCTCTGATCTATAAAGATCTCGCAAACGCACACTATTTTAAGAGCAACTACTCAGCCGCTAAAAAGTGGTTCGAGATGCTGTTTGAAATGGAAAGACCAACAGATGCAACCTTAAAGTACCGCTATAAGCAGACCCTAAAGGCTTTGCGAGTTTACAATAAAGAGAATCGATATCTATCTTATTCAGGAGGAGCAAACTAATACTTCTCAAATCTCATTATAGCGAAAACAATCGACGAGATGGTCATTAACCATTCCCGTTGCCTGCATATGGGCGTAAATGACCGTTGTGCCCACAAATTTAAATCCGCGGTTTTTAAGATCTTTACTCAATGTATCACTCAACGCTGTATTCGCTGGTACGTTTTCTTTTGTGCGTAAGGCATTCTTGATGGGCTCATGATTTACGAAGCCCCAAATGTACTTGCTGAAACTTCCAAACTCCTTTTGAATTTCCATAAACGCTCGAGCATTGGTGATCGTTGCGCGAATTTTTAATTTGTTACGAATGATCCCAGCATCTTGTAATAACGAATCAATTTTTTCCTGGTCATAATTCGCTATTTTCTTGTAGTCGAAAGAATCAAATGCTTTTCTGAAATTTTCCCGCTTCCGAAGCACCGTGATCCAACTTAAACCTGCCTGAAAAGTTTCTAAGATCAAAAACTCAAATAGAGCTGCGTCATCCTTGACGGGAACGCCCCATTCGGTATCGTGATAAGCAATATACAAGGGGTCGTCTCCACACCACCAACAACGTTGTTTTTTCATAACTTTGTTTTAAAATTAAAGATAGTAAGTTTCCATACTGTTTTTCGTCATATATGTTATGAAAATAAAAGATACGCTTCCAAAATTAGATCGCATAACACTAATTTTAGATTCTTTGGCTCACGCCATTAGTTATGATGCTTATAGAAAGTTAGTTTCAGATCACGTTGCAAAGGGAACAAGTACCGGTCCTGTTCAAACACCAGCCTTATCACAATATACCTTATTGAATGATTCTCGAATGAGACGCCTTGATAAAACAACTCTTATTCCTGAGTATATTTTAGACGCATTTAAAAATTTTAAAGGAGATCAAACCTGGCTTGTCATTAGTGAAAGTTGGTGTGGTGATGCTGCACAATCGTTGCCTATGATGAATAAATTGGCTGAAATAGCAGCGTCTATCAACCTCAAAATTGTACTTCGTGATGAACATCCAGCTTTAATGAGTCAATTTTTAACAAATGGAACCATGGGTATTCCTAAATTGATCGTTTTTGATAATCAAACACAGGAAATTATTGGCGATTGGGGTCCTAGACCTTCTACAGCGACTCAAATGGTAATCGATTACAAGCAAAAACATGGTATGCTAACGCCCGAATTCAAACATGAACTGCAAGTCTGGTATAATAAGGATAAGGGTAAAAATATCGCAGAAGACCTTTATAAATTGATCTTTTAAATTCCTTGTCCGGGAAAATTATAAGTGATGGTTCCTAATTGCTCCTTTTTTCCAGCCTTCGTCGAAAACCGAGCAGTGCGAGCATATTCAAGCGCGCTATCTACAAGACAACCATTACTCGTGGTCGAAGCGCTTTTGTTATAATTGGTTTTTGTTACACGGCCCAAAGCATCAACTTCAATGGTAATAACAACTTTTCCGCCGCTAGAACAGGTATACACAGGGTTGGGAAGATCCATCGCTTTACGGTCCACTAAATTATATTGAACGGTTGTACGCCGGTTAGCACTATTGGTCGCCAGCGTTTTGGCAGAAGTCACTTTCTGTTTTGTGACTTTTTTTTCTTCGGAAACTTTCTTGACCTCAACTTTTTTTACCGAATTTCCTAGACCGTTATCAACCGACTCGGTTTTGGTAACGTCCGACAAGTCTTCGGAAGACTCCATAGCTTCGTTTCGTTCACTCTCCAATTCACGGATAAACTTTTCGGCTTCATTATACGCGCGATTTGTTTCTATTGCGACCTTTTCGGTTTTGTTGGTGGCCAGATCCTCTAGCCGTTCGGGAATGATCTCAATATATTCAACAGCGTCACTTTCGTCTTCAGGAGTGGCATCCGACTTTAATTTAATTCCAAAGAGAATTGTGAACAGGATCCCAAAAAGTAGGGAAGTGATCAAGAAAGCGCGATATGAATAATTAAAATTCATGGGGAAATAAAACAGATTCTATGCAAACCTCGCGAAAAATAGGTAAAATTTCGGTTATTTAAGAATCTTTTATGCTTGAAAAGCTTTTATATAATCGTCTAAGCTTATGGCATCTTCCACCGAAAAGGAACCAATTTTAGTGCGGCGTAATGCTGAAAGATGAGCTCCGTTGTTAAGTGCTTTACCAAAATCATGCGCCAAGGATCTAATGTAAGTTCCTTTACTACAGGCAACGCGAAAGCTAACATCAGGCATATCAATATTGGTGATTTCAAAAGCTGAAATATGAACTTCGCGCTTTGGGATGTCTACCGTTTCGCCTGCTCGGGCGAATTCATAGAGTCGTTTTCCCTCCTTTTTTAATGCCGAAAATATTGGTGGTTGCTGTTGGATATCTCCAATAAACTGGTGAGTTGCGGCATAAATCATTTCCGAAGAAATTCCTTCTGTAGGAAATTGAACATCGATCTCCGTTTCTAAATCGTAACTAGGCGTGGTAGCTCCCAAAGTAATAACACCCGTATATTCTTTGTGCTGTGCTTGATAGGTTTCTATCTGCTTGGTAAATTTCCCGGTGCAGAGAATTAGGAGCCCAGAAGCCAACGGATCTAACGTACCCGCATGGCCTACTTTGAGTTTTTTTAAACCAAATTCTTTTCTGATCAGCCAACGAATTTTGTTCACCACCTGAAAAGACGTCCAATTTAATGGCTTATCAATTAAAAGTACTTGTCCGTTTTGATAATCTTCTACAGTCTTCATGACATATAGAAACTTACAGAAATGGCAATAATACCTACAATTAAACAGTAGAGGGCGAAATAGGAGAGCTTACTTTTTCGTACCAGTGAGATCATCCATGTGCACGCAATAAGGCCACAAATAAAGGCGGCGATAAATCCTAAACCGAGTGTTGTAAAATTGGCAGTTTCCGAAGAAAGGTCGCCGCTAAAGATATCTTTGGCTATCTTTCCGAAGATCAATGGCACCACCATCAAAAAAGAAAAACGAGCTGCTTTGCTCTTGTCGTTTCCTAATAATACAGAAGTAGAAATAGTCGCTCCACTGCGAGAAATACCCGGAAGCATTGCAATTGCTTGTGAAACACCAATGATAAAAGCATGGGTAAAAGAAACTTTTTTACCGGTGTCTTCAGCTCGATCTGCAAGCCAAAGTAATAAAGCTGTAATAATAAGCATGGCGCCAACAAAGGCGATATTTCCGCCAAAAAAGGCTTCGAGTTCTTCCTCAAATAATAATCCAACGATCACTGCCGGAAGCATCGATATAATGATCTTAACAATAAACTGTGTTTCCTCGTTCCACTGAAATTTAAACAGTTGGGTAATAATATCAACAATATCTTTTCGGAATACCACAATGGTACTCAAAGCAGTAGCAAAGTGTAGCACCACAGTAAATAACAAGCCTTCTTCAGGTACCGAAGTATCTCCTAAAATAGCTTTTCCCAGTTCTAAATGTCCGCTAGACGAAACGGGTAGAAATTCTGTAAAACCCTGGACGATGCCAAGAATAATGGCTTCCCATGCATCCATAGATTAGTCTTTCTTGTGCGGATTCAACAAAATGGCGTAAACCTCAATGCCAAAACCAATAAGAATTAAAGCAGGCGCTAAACGAATCCGTCTCCAGCTGTAGATCTCTGGATTAAATACATTAGGGTCGTCGCTTCCTCCGCCCATCATAAGCATAAAACCAATAAGGATAAAGGCAACACCAATAAGCATAAAGGTGTAGTTTTTACGTTCGAAGATAAATTCAATTTTATACTGCTTTTCTTCTTTTCTCTTTTGTTCTCCCATGATTCTTGTATTGGTTGTTCTTCGGAAAAAGAACGTGATAAACGTTTAATAATTGCTATCTATTTTATTTTTAAGCCCTTTCAAGGACGTACAAGTTAAATGTTTAATTTAAAATCTTAATAATAAAGCTCATCCGTTCGCAAGTTCAAGAAACGTTGCGTCGCAAAAAATGTGCTGATCCAAGTGATAAATAACCCCATTAAAAATATAAATAAAAACAGTGCTCCCAATAATAATTGATCATCCAGTAATTGCAATTCGGGGAAAGTCTTGTTTAAATAGTAAAGCACTAAACCCATACCAATCATCGCTAAAATGGCTCCGATCATGCCTAAACGCACACTTTTCCAAATAAATGGACGCCTAATAAAGCGTTTTGTAGCACCCACCATTTGCATGGTTTTGATGGTAAATCGTTTTGCGTATACTGAAAGTCGTATCGAGCTGTTGATCAATAAAACGGCTATAAACGTGAACAACCCACTAATGATCAATACCCAAAGGCTGATCTTTTTTACGTTGTCGTTAAGCAGTGCGATCAAAGGTTTGTCGTAGATCACCTCATCCACAAAATCTTTGGTCATAAGCTCAGTTGTGATCTCTTCCAATTTTTCGGGAGAGACATAATCGGCCAACATATAAACATCAATACTATTCTGCAGTGGGTTCTCACCCAAAAACTCCATAAAATTCTCGCCGATCACAGCCGAATGTTCTTCCGCCGCTTGTTCTTTGGAAATAAATTTAGCAGATTTGGTGTATTCTGCCAAAGCAAGACTTTGTTCAAGTTGGGTTATTTCTACTTCTTTAGCGCTGTCTTTTAAATAAACCGTAAGTGCGATCTTTTCCTTAAAATGATCTGCAACTTTCTTGGTGTTGAGCACTAGAAGTCCTAATAAGCCCAATAAAAACAAGACCAACGAAATACTGATCACTACCGAAAAGTAGGATGATATAAGTCTTCGTTTCTGATATTTCTCAAAAGAGGTGGCCATAGGCGCTTATTTGCGTTGTTTTTTAACGTAACAAAAATACAAGGAATTTTAATGCTACCCCAAAACAACGTTTAAAGTTTCTAAATTGTTATAAAGCGTGTACTTTTGGGTACGATCTCTAAATCGTTCTATGCGAACCGACCTACAAATATCTCGCCCCGGACTCTGGTTTCCGACCATTTGGATCTATCTGGTGCCTTTTAGTCTCAATCTCGAATTCTGGAGATCACCTTTGTTCTGGATCGGTTTTATTTTTGTGACCTTCCCACTAAATTATCTCGTTTATGGTCTAAACGACTACAATGACATGAGTGCCGATGCTATCAATAAGCGGAAAGGAAACTTTCTTTTTGGAGCGCAGGCGTCTAAAGGACAGTTGCGATCAGTACCCAAAAAGATTGCTTTGGTGCTTCTTCCGTTTGTTGTTTATTTTACGTTCGTCGCAGGATGGAAAATGTTACTGCTCCTTGTTTTTATGATCGGGATCAACATTGTATACAATTTTAGACCTTTCAGAATAAAAGAAAGACCTCCTTTTGAAATTTTTATACAAGTAGGCTATGTCTTTACCGCTGTCTTTAGTGTGATGCTAAATGACCTTCAGATGCTACCATGGCAAACATTGGTATATCTTAGCTTATTTGCGTTTCAAGCACATATCGCTGGCGAGATCATGGATATAGAGCCCGATCTAATTGCAAAAAAGCGAACCACTGCAACGCTCATTGGCAGGCGAAATACAAAGTTTCTAATGTTAGCATTATTGATAACCGAAGTCTTTATTTTAAGCTATTGGTTTCAGGATTATGTGCTGGCAGGCTTTTTAGCCGTATTCTCTGCTTGGTTAGTGCTCGATGTGTTCGTGCTATTTAAATCGAAACCCTACACGGTTCCGCAAATGAAGCTGTTTGGTCTGGCAATGAATATTTCTGCATTGCTATCTATGCTTTGGGTGTTATATTCAGGGAAACTCCTTCACCCAACTTTTTAAGGGATAAACGCCCGCCTTCCGTCAAGAAATCTTAAATTTGCAGCTTTATAAAACGCAGCGATGAGCAAATATCATTTCAACGAAATTGAAGCCAAATGGCAACAATATTGGGAGAAAAACCAAACCTTTCAGGCAGAAAATAACAGTGATAAACCCAAATACTATGTACTCGACATGTTTCCTTATCCTTCGGGAGCTGGGTTGCACGTAGGGCACCCGTTGGGCTATATCGCCAGTGATATTTATACACGCTATAAACGTCACCAAGGCTTTAATGTCTTGCATCCGCAGGGCTATGATTCATTTGGCTTGCCAGCCGAACAGTACGCCATACAAACCGGTCAGCATCCTGCACAAACCACCAAAGTGAATATTGAAGGTGGTGTTGACAAACAAGGCAATGAAATTGCGGGCTATAGAAAACAACTTGATAAAATTGGCTTTTCGTTTGATTGGAGTCGGGAAGTGCGCACCTCAGATCCTAACTATTACAAATGGACACAATGGATCTTTATTCAGCTTTTTGAAAGTTGGTACGATAAATCGGCAGATAAGGCCCGACCTATTTCTGAATTGATCTCGATCTTTTCTGAAAAAGGAAATGCGACTGTTGATGCTGCTTGCGATGATGATGTTTTGATTTTTTCTTCGGAAGACTGGAAGCACTATTCCGAAGCACAACAACAAAAAATACTTTTAAAATACCGACTTACCTACCTCGCCGAAACCGAAGTAAACTGGTGCCCAGAACTTAAGACCGTTTTGGCAAACGACGAGATCGTTGGAGGTGTGAGCGAACGTGGCGGACATCCAGTAATTCGCAAGAAAATGACCCAATGGAGCATGCGAATCACTGCCTATGCGCAACGCTTGCTTGACGGTTTAGATACAATCGATTGGCCGCAACCTTTAAAAGATTCGCAAACCAATTGGATCGGACGATCAAAAGGAGCCTTGGTCACTTTTGATGTAGCAAATGAAGATCATAAAATTCCTGTGTTTACAACGCGCCCCGATACTATTTTTGGTGTAAGCTTTATGGTTTTAGCGCCAGAGCACGAGCTGGTTTCTATGATTACTTCGGAAGCACAACAACAAGAAGTAACAACCTATGTGGAAGCCACAGCAAAGCGCAGCGAACGCGAACGTATGGCCGACGTAAAAACTATTAGCGGCGCTTTTACGGGAGCCTACGCGGTGCATCCGCTTACGGGAAAGAATATCCCTATTTGGATTGGAGATTATGTGTTGGCTGGCTACGGAACAGGCGCTGTAATGAGCGTTCCATGTGGTGATCAGCGTGATTACGATTTTGCCAAGCACTTCGGAATTGAGATCCCAAATATTTTTGAAGGAGTTGATATTTCAGAAGAAGCCTATTCCGATAAGGATAATACCATCATCGCGAATAGCGATTTTCTAAATGGGTTATCATATTCCGAAGCAACTCAAAAGGCTATCGAAGCCTTGGAAAAGAAAAATGCGGGAGAAGGCAAGATCAATTACAGATTACGAGATGCGGTCTTTTCAAGACAGCGTTATTGGGGAGAACCATTTCCAGTATATTATAAAGACGGCTTGCCACAGATGATCGCCTTAGAACATTTGCCACTTACTTTACCCGAAGTAGCACAATATTTACCCACCGAAGATGGTGAGCCACCTTTGGGACGCGCCACTGTTTGGGCTTGGGATACTGTTACTAATAAAGTTGTAGCCAACGATAAAATTAATAATAAAACAACCTTCCCGTTAGAGCTAAACACCATGCCCGGTTGGGCAGGAAGTAGCTGTTATATGTTCCGCTATATGGATCCGCATAACGAGAATGCGTTGGCTTCAAAAGAAGCAATGGACTATTGGAAGAATGTCGATCTTTATGTAGGTGGAAGCGAACATGCTACGGGACATTTGCTTTACAGCCGTTTTTGGGTAAAGTTTTTATACGATTTAAATGTGTTGCCTGTTGAGGAACCGTTTAAAAAGTTGATCAACCAAGGAATGATCTTGGGGGAAAGTGCTTTTGTGCATCGCGTGGCGGGAGAGAATAAATTTGTTTCTGCAGGGAAATCTAAGGACTACGAAATTCAAAAAGTACATGCAGACGTGTCTTTGGTTAATTTATCGAATGAATTAGACATAGAAGCATTTAAGAACTGGCGCGAAGAATTTAAAGAGGCCAAATTTATTACTGAAGATGACGGCACGTTTAAGGTTTCCCGCGAAGTCGAAAAGATGTCTAAGTCGAAGTACAATGTCGTCAACCCAGACGACATTTGCGAGCAATACGGCGCCGATACGCTCAGAATGTACGAGATGTTTCTAGGTCCGTTAGAGCAAGCCAAACCGTGGAGTACCTCCGGATTGAGTGGTGTTCATTCTTTTCTGAAAAAACTATGGCGTTTGTATCATTCGGGTGCTGAGGAAACCTTTACTATTTCCGAAGAAAAACCAACGAAAGAAAGTTTAAAGATCTTGCATAAAACGATCAAAAAAGTGGCCGATGATATTGAGAATTTCAGTTTTAATACTTCAGTTTCTACCTTTATGATCGCTGTGAATGAATTAACTGCACAGAAGTGCAATTCGAGAGAGATCTTGGAGGCGATGGCTGTGTTAATTTCGCCTTATGCTCCGCATATCGCGGAAGAGTTATGGAGCAAAATGGGTCATGAGCAGAGTATTGCAACGGCTCCGTTTCCACAATTTGATGCATCTCATTTGGTTGAAAGTAGCAAAGAGTATCCAATTTCGTTTAACGGAAAAATGCGTTTTATGCTCGAATTACCACTCGATATGAGCAAAGAAGATATGGAAGCTGCCGTAATGGCGCATGAAAAAACAATCTATTATTTAGAAGGGCGAACACCTAAGAAGGTTATCATTGTTCCCGGAAAGATCGTAAATATTGTAGGCTAAGCAGCCTTTGTTGTATTCACTTTTTCGAAGCGATAAAAATTTGCACGCTTTTTGCTATCTTTAAGAAAAGGAATTAAACATTTAAAAAAACACCTGCTTGACAGGGAAAGATTATGATAGGATATTATATAATGGCTGGAGCCATATTTTTAGTGAGCTGGCTTGTTAGCAACACACTAAAACGAAAATTTAAGGAGTATTCAAAGGTGCATTTACGCAACGGAATGAGCGGAAAAGAGATCGCAGAAAAGATGCTTGCTGATAATGGAATTACCGATGTTCAGGTGATCTCAACACCTGGAATGTTGACTGATCATTACAATCCGGCAAATAAAACAGTAAATTTAAGTGAAGGAGTTTATCAACAACGAAATGCAGCAGCAGCAGCTGTTGCGGCGCATGAATGTGGTCACGCAGTACAGCACGCTACAGCGTATAGCTGGTTAAAAATGCGATCGGCTATTGTGCCTGCGGTAGGCATTTCTAGTAAGTTGTCTAATTTTGTGATCATGGCAGGTTTGATGCTGTCATTCGCAGGAATGGCCTTAGGAAATTGGGTTTTCTTAATAGGAATTGGGCTTTTTGCAATGACTACTGTTTTTGCATTTATCACCTTGCCTGTAGAATTTGACGCTAGTAAACGTGCCTTGGTATGGTTAGAGCAAAAGAATATGGTAACTCAAGAGGAACACGCGGGAGCGAAAGATGCTCTAAAATGGGCCGCTCGTACCTATGTTGTATCTGCTTTAGGTTCATTAGCAACCTTGATGTATTTTATTACGATGTTTTTAGGAAGACGATAACCTAAATATTAAATAAAAAAAAATGCTTCCAATTATGGAAGCATTTTTTTTGTTGAAAATTTAATTAACCAACCACATTTGCTGGATTATATCCCAAATAAGGGACTTTAGTTTCTTTAAAAATGATGCCTAGTTCTTCTAATTCTTTTAAGATAGGCTCATAGACTTCCTTCGCGATAGGTAATTGTACGCCTGGTGTAGTGATCTCTTCGTTTAGGATTTTTAAAGCAGCTATAGCTACTGGTAAGCCTACGGTTTTTGCCATTGCAGTATAGGTTTGGTCATCACCCATAGCAACCATATGGCTGTCGATCTGATGCTTTTTGCCATCTAACTCGTATCCAAATTTATGGTACATCACGATCATGTCTTTGTCGTCTGCTGCTAACGTCCATTTGTCCATTAAGATCTTCTGAAGTGCTTGTGCAGGTGTTGCTTCTTTTATACCAATAACCTTTTTATCGTTAAAAATATCTAGCTCCAGCAATTTTTCCCACATAACATCATCTTGATCAATTTTTAAGTTATGTCGTAGTTTAAGCTCTACCGAATCGGTTGGAGAATACGGTAAAAATGAATTTACAAATTCACGATACGTAAGCGTTTCAGAATCTGGAATATAATAGGTGTCATCGGTCATACCGAGTTGTACAAACATATTCCAAGCTTTGCTAAATCCAACACGTCTTATGGTTCCGCGATAGAGCGTTAAGATATTTTCTAAACCGTAAACCGATTGATATTTAAGTGAGTTACGATTTGCGTAGACCTCAAATTTTCCGTAGCCAGCCACGTCGATAAATTCGGTACGTCTAAAAAGGCGGTGATACGGGATATATTTATATTTTCCTTCCTGAATAAATTCGGCAGCGCCTCCCTGACCTGCGAGCACAACATTTCTAGGGTTCCATGTAAATTTATAGTTCCATAGGTTATTGTCACTTTCGGGAGCTATGAGTCCGCCGGTAAACGATTCAAACAAGAGCATTTTACCGCCATTGTCACGTACCCGATCGATGATCTGCATAGCACTCATATGATCGATACCTGGGTCGAGACCAATTTCGTTCATAAAAACTAATCCTTTTGCTTTTGCTCTAGAATTAAGGAGCTGCATTTGATCGCTAATATAGGAAGCGGTCACCATGTGTTTTCCAAACTCAATACAGTCATGAGCTACTTCAATATGATAACGCGCTGGCAGCATAGAAATAACTAGATCGGCTCTTTCAACAGCTTCTTTTCGCTGAGGTTCGTTAAAAACATCGAGTAAGATACCACGCGCGTTGGGATGATCTGCCGTAAATTTTTGCGCGTGCTCTATATTGAGATCACCAATGGTAATAAAAAGTTCTTCGGCTTCCGACTTGTCTAATAAATATTTAATTAAACTCGTAGCAGAACGACCTGCTCCAATGATTAAAATGTTTCTCATGCAACTGTTTTTTGATACCTTTGTTTGGGTTCTTTTTCAGTCGACCAAAGTACTAATTGTAACACGAATTATGGAGAAATTTGATAAAAAAATAGTGATCATCGCCTCAGTTTTAGCAGCATTAACAATTGCTCTTGGCGCCTTTGGAGCTCATGGTTTAAAAGAATTGATCAGTGCAGAAGCGCTAAATACATTTGAAACGGGGGTTCGATATCAAATGTACCATGTGATCGCGCTATTAGTTATTGGATTTGCAACAACTATTCCGCAGAAAACTAAACGCTGGGTGGTTCGTTTCTTTTGCTTCGGAATCGTCTTTTTTTCGGGGTCTATTTATTTTCTTGCCTTAAAAAGTATCTTGCCTTTTGAGGTCTCTTTTCTTGGTCCAATCACACCTATTGGAGGATTATTATTTATTTTAGGTTGGGGTAAATTGGCCTATGGTTTATTAACAATGAAGTAGGGATAATTATGTTTTTTTAACGATTAATTGTGTCTCAGATTTCTTATTTTTGTACCCACAACAATTAAAACAAGTTATGGTTGACAAACACCAAACTACGAAAACGATTTCATTAGAAAAGTATGGAATCAAAAATGCCAAAGTAAACTACCAACTTTCTTCCGAAGAATTACATGACATCACTCTGCAAAAAGGGCAGGGTAAAGAAGCCAGCAGCGGAGCCTTAGCTGTAAATACCGGAGAGTTTACGGGTCGATCCCCAAAAGATAGATTTATTGTAGAAGATGATGTAACTCGCGACAAAGTGTGGTGGGGAAACATCAATATTCCTTTTTCGACAGAGAAGTTTGATGCACTTTATAATAAGGTGACCCAGTATCTTTCTGAAAAAGAAATATATGTTCGCGACAGTTATGCTTGTGCAGATGATGCATACCGACTTAACATTCGCGTTATAACCGAATATCCATGGTCAAACATGTTTGCTTATAATATGTTTTTACGACCAACGGAAGAGGAGCTTATAAGTTTTGATCCGGAGTGGCTTATTGTTAATGCCCCAGGGTTTATGGCCGATCCCGAAATTGACGGTACGCGTCAGCATAATTTTGCAATTTTAGACTTTACTAAAAAGATTGCGCTTATTGGAGGAACTGGTTATACCGGTGAGATCAAAAAAGGAATTTTCTCTGCTCTTAATTTTATTTTACCTGTATATAAGAATACGATGCCTATGCACTGTTCTGCCAATGTAGGTGAAGATGGTGAAACGGCGATTTTCTTCGGACTTTCGGGTACTGGGAAAACGACTCTTTCGGCAGATCCTGATCGTAAATTGATTGGTGATGATGAACATGGCTGGACAGCTGAAAACACTGTGTTTAATTTTGAAGGTGGTTGTTACGCTAAGGTGATCAACCTTTCCGAAGAAAACGAACCAGATATTTATAAGGCGATCAAACCAGGTGCTATTTTAGAAAACGTGGTGATGAATGACAAAGGAGAAGTTGATTTTTCTGACATTTCCATTACACAAAACACACGGGTTAGTTATCCTATTTATCATATCGATAATATTCAAGAGCCTTCTATAGGTAAGAACCCGAAGAATATATTTTTCTTAACAGCAGACGCCTTTGGTGTGTTGCCTCCCATTTCTAAATTAACTCCAGGGCAGGCCGCGTACCATTTTATTAGTGGATATACGGCGAAAGTTGCTGGTACTGAAGCTGGTATTGACGAACCATTACCGAGCTTTTCAGCTTGTTTTGGAGCGCCTTTTATGCCTTTGCATCCTACGAAATACGCTGAAATGCTCAGTGCTAAAATGAAGGAAACTGGCGTAAATGTTTGGTTGGTGAACACGGGTTGGACTGGTGGTCCCTACGGAATTGGATCACGTATGAAACTAAAATATACGCGTGCTATGATCACAGCAGCGATGAATGGGTCGTTGGAGGCTGCCAATACCGGTAATTACCATATACACTCGGTATTTGGTCTACAGCAACCTAGAACGTGTCCTAATGTGCCTACAGCAGTTTTGAGTCCGAGATCTACATGGAACAACGACGAAGGATATTATAAAACAGCAAATAAGTTAGCTTCAAGTTTTAAAGAGAACTTTAAGAAGTTTGAAGAGTTTGCAAACGATGAGATCATGAATGGAGCTCCATTAATGGGCTAACAGAAATGATACAAACTAAAAAAGGCTTCACAAATGTGAAGCCTTTTTTAGTTTAAAGATAGCAGTAATTATTTCTTGTTTACTTCTTTAATATATTTTTCGAGAGCCATTGTCATCGATGGAGTTTCAGGTGTTGGTGCCTGAATATCTACACGTAGACCATTTTCAGCAGCGGCTTTGACCGTTGTATTTCCGAAGACAGCAATACGCGTATCATTTTGTTTAAAGTCTGGAAAGTTCTCTAGCAAGGAAATGATTCCACTTGGGCTAAAGAAAACTAAAATATCATAATAAACATTGCGAAGATCAGATAGATCACTTACCACTGTTTTATAAAAAGTGGCCTGCTTCCAGTCTACTTTTAATTCATTTAATACATTGGGAACTTCAGGCTTCAATTTGTCTGAAGAAGGCATTAAAAACTTCTCGTTTTTATACTTTTTGATAAGAGGAGAAAGTTCAGTAAAGGTACGCTTACCAACATAAATTTTACGTTTGCGGTACACTACATATTTCTGAAGATAATAGGCAACGGCCTCACTTTGGCAGAAATATTTCATAGTGTCCGGCACCTTAAAACGAAGCTCTTCAGCAATTCTAAAAAAGTGATCCACAGAATTGCGACTATTTAAAATGATAGCCGTGTATTGAGCAAGGTCTACTTTTTGAGAACGCACGTCTTTTCCAGATACCCCTTCTACGTGAATAAATGGAATGAAATCTATTTTGACTTTTTGTCTTTCAATTAAATCGAAATAGGGGGAGTTCTCAACCGTTGGTTCTGGTTGCGAAACTAAAATAGTTTTCACTTTCATAAGCTTGCGATATTAATTTTACCCTTAGGTTATCACTACTTTATAGAGGATAATGTAAGGTGAAATTTCAAGTGCGCAAAGATACAAAATAAAATAAAAGAAATGCTTTAAAATAACATTTCCGTGAGTTTTATAGCTGTAAAACAAGGCAATACCATTTCCGGTTAAAACAATCAAACTAATGATCAAGAGTAGCGTAGGTGTAGGCTTGACAATATAGAATAGTAGAATATTTGCTGTAAAAAGTAAAATTCCTAAAAGATTTCTATAGGTGAGTTTTTCGTATAGATAGCTATTAATTAACTTATCCATAGAGAAAATGGCACCTATAATTTTTTCAATACAGAATTTAATAAAGACGAAAACGCTATATCCTGTGCAAATCTGAATAAAAAGCCACTTATTCGAAGCTCCTACTTCAGGCTTTAACACCGATAGGATCTCGTAAATAAATAATGAAACAAGAATCACCTGAGTGACAAACAATAAAACATTAAAGGGGTGTTGAATCTCATCATTCCGCCCCTGAACCAAAAAATATTTATTGGTAATGGGTAGTTGCACAAATTCCTGAAAACGCCTAGGGTAAAAATATTTTGCTACGGTGAATAATACAACACAGCTAACCAAGCAAAGCGTGATCCAGTCTAAAGATTCTAGATTTCGAAGCGTGTATTGCACCGTTCTTTTTTTGGCAAAGGTAAACGAAAATTGTCTGTATAGAAACTTCCTGTGACCGCATTAACTTATCGGTTATTACAACAAAAAGAGGTACATTTGCCCTAAAAATAGGTGTATGACTAATGCCCTTGTGGTTATACCTACATATAATGAAAGCGAAAATATAGAACGATTGCTGCGCAATATTTTTGCATTGCAGCGCAATTTTCACGTTTTAGTAGTCGATGATAATTCGCCCGACGGAACAGCAAAGCTTGTAGATGCCATGCTGCCAGAGTTTTCAGATCGGTTATTTATGCTTAACCGAAAGGGTAAAATGGGGTTAGGTACAGCGTATATTGCTGGATTTAAGTGGGCCTTGGAGCGAGAATATGAATATGTGTTTGAAATGGATGCCGATTTTTCTCATAATCCAAATGATTTGATCCGATTGTATAACGCTTGTAGTAAAGGCGGATATGATGTTGCTATTGGCTCGCGTTATGTAAAAGGTGTAAATGTGGTTAATTGGCCCATGAGTAGAGTTTTGCTCTCGTGGTTAGCTTCGAAATATGTGCGCTTTATTACCGGAATGGATATTTATGATACCACAGCGGGTTTTATGTGTTATCGCAGAACGGTCTTAGAGAAGATCAATCTTAATAAAATAAAATTTGTGGGGTATGCCTTTCAGATAGAAATGAAGTTTAAGGCGTATCTGGCAGAATTTAGAATTACCGAAGTGCCCGTAGTATTTACAGATCGTACTAGAGGCGAATCTAAAATGAGTAGCGGAATTATTTCCGAAGCTATTTTTGGCGTCATAAAAATGAAATTTAAAAGCCTATTTGGCAAAAAAGACTTTAACGAAATCTAATGCAGGACATTATATTTAAAAACGCGCAGATTGTTAACGAAGGACAGATCACGCAAGGAGATGTACTTGTGCAAGGCGATCGCATTGCAGAAGTTGGTGGTAGTATCAGTGTAAAATCGGCTGACACTGTGGTGATCGATGCTGATGGTCAGTTTTTGGTGCCAGGAATGATCGATGATCAGGTTCATTTTCGTGAACCAGGGCTTACACATAAAGCAACTATAGAAACAGAATCACGTGCAGCAGTAGCTGGTGGAATAACATCTTTTATTGAGATGCCCAATACCTCGCCACAAGCAACGACAATTCCATTATTGGAAGCTAAATTTGACATTGCTGCAAAAACTTCCTGGGCGAATTATTCGTTTATGTTTGGAGGAACGAACGATAATTTGGAGGAAATTTTAAAGGTTGATCCTAAAAAGGTTGCCGGACTCAAACTATTTTTAGGTTCTTCTACTGGAAATATGCTAGTGGATGATCCAAATACATTGGAAAATATCTTCAGTAAGACCAATTTACTCATTTCTGCGCACTGTGAAGATGAGGCTACAATTAGAGAGAATATGGTCAAAGCGCAGGATCAATTTGGAGATGATATTCCTATGGATATGCATCCAAAGATCCGAAGTGAAGAAGCCTGCTATATTTCTTCTTCAAAAGCTATTGAACTCGCTAAGAAAACGGGCGCTCGTTTGCATGTTTTTCATCTTTCTACGGAAAAAGAAACACATTTGTTCTCAAACAAAAAGCCACTTTCAGAAAAGAAGATCACAGCAGAAGTCTGTATTCATCACTTGTGGTTTACAGATGAAGACTATGCAAAAAAAGGTTCGAAGATCAAATGGAACCCTGCTGTAAAAACAGCTAAAGATAGAGACGGATTATGGAAAGCACTTAATGACGATCGTATCGATGTTATTGCAACAGACCATGCACCGCATACTTCAGAAGAAAAAAACAATATCTATACTAAGGCCCCTTCGGGAGGTCCCTTAGTGCAACACGCTATGGTTGCCTTGATGGAAATGTATCACAAAGGGCGCATTTCAGTTGAAAAGATCGTTCAGAAAACGGCACATAACCCCGCGATCTTGTTTCAAATAGCGGAACGTGGATTTATTAAAAAGGGATATAAAGCAGATCTTGTACTTATTAATCCGCAAGCTCCCTGGACGGTCACTAAAGACAATATCGCTTATAAGTGTGGTTGGTCTCCTTTTGAAGGAACGACCTTTCGCTCTCGAATAAGCTATACCCTTGTCAATGGTGTTATCGTGTATGAAAATGGGAAATATTTGAGTAGCGGAAATGGAGAACGCCTTACATTTAATCGTCCGTGAAGTACTTTTTGATACTCATATCGATTGTGTTACTGTCTTCGTGTGAAGATATAAAAAAACCTGAAAAGCCTGAAAACCTGATCAGTAAACAAACGATGATCCAAGTGCTAACAGATGCTTATTTGAGTAATGCTGCGCGAAGCTTAAATAGTAGAGAAATTAGAGATAATGCACTCCAACTAGATTCTATAATTTATAAAAAATACGGAATAGATAGTTTGCAATTCGTTAAAAGCAATGCCTTTTATATTTCAGATATGACCGTTTATACCGAATTATTTGAGGGAGTAGAAAAGTCGCTTGACGCTCATAAAAAGTTGGCCGATAGTCTTGCAAGAGAGAACAAAAAAGTGAAACCAGGGCAGACAGAAAAAGATTCTTTGGAGCGCAGAACGTTGCTCTCTAATCCATTGATTCAAGCCTCTGGCCTAGATTCACTAGACGAGTAAGTATTGGCTATTCGGGCTAATGTCTTATCGAGATCAATAAAATTGTAATCGATCGCTGTTTTTATCTTTGTTGTGTTATAAGAACTCTCGGTGAACAAAGATCTTACCGTGCTATTAAAAAGTATTCTTCTGCTTCCAAAAAGTTTAGAAGACAACCAATTGAGACGCGCAAGGAAAGACAAAACCCCTTTTGAAATAGGTTTCGGTGGTTTTCTTTGGAAGTGTTTTGCAAGTGTGTTTTGCAGTGATTTGTATGATGCGTTTGCTCCTACTAGCACATATTGCTCATTGTGAATGGTCGTATTCATAAGTGCTATCATTGCTTTAACCACATCGATAACATCTACAAAACCACTACTTCCTGATGTATAGAATGACTTTTTAGTGGCGGCTCTTTTAATAATAACACCACTACCAGAATTCCAAAAACCTTCTCCTAATATTATACCCGGATTAACGATGATCACGTTTAACCCCTCTTGTGTCCCGCGCCAAACCTCCATTTCAGCACCGAATTTGGTAATGCTATAGACGTTATTATTTGCTTCCGGATCCCAATGGGTCTCCTCAGAAATACTCGAATTATCTAGTGTTTTTCCTAAAGTTGCAATAGAACTTACATGACATAATTTTTCCACATTATTGGCCAAAGAGAGGTTTACAACATTTGCTGTGCCCTCAATATTGATCTTTTTAAGCTTATAGTAATTCTTCGGATCAAAACTGATATAGGCAGCGGCGTGATACACCTGTGTGATTCCCAGAAAGGCATCTGCAAGAGATGTGATCTCAGTAATATCGGCAACAATCCAATCTATAGACTTAAAAAGGGTTTCGGGCTCGTCTGAATAATAAGAAAAAACAGTTTTTACAGCATTGAGATCGCTAGATTTTCTATGAATTGCTCGAACCTTTTTGTTTTCCTTCAGAAGAAAATACAACAAATGCGAACCTACCAAACCTGTACCGCCAGTGACTAAAATCATACGCCAAAAGTACTCTTTTTTAGAATACTCTTTTATGTTAAGTAGCATCGCTTTATCTTTACCGAAACTTAAAACAATGAGCTTGAAAAATTTCGTAGAAGAACTGAAATGGAGAGGAATGGTGCATGATGTAATGCCCGACACCGAAAAACACCTGATGGAAGAAATGCGCTCGGCCTATGTGGGGTTTGATCCTACGGCAGATTCGTTACATATTGGTAATCTGGTTCCAATTATGTTGTTGAGCTTTTATCAGCGTTGTGGGCATAAACCTTACGCTCTTGTTGGTGGTGCAACAGGAATGATCGGTGACCCTTCTGGAAAATCGAGTGAACGAAATCTGTTAGACGAAGCAACCCTAAACCACAATCAAGAATGTGTTCGTAATCAGCTATCTCAATTTTTAGACTTTAGTTCTGGGAAAGCCAATGAGGCGGTCATGGTGAACAACTATGATTGGATGAAGAAGTTTTCGTTTTTAGACTTTATAAGAGATGTAGGCAAGCATATAACCGTTAATTATATGATGGCTAAAGATTCGGTAAAGAACCGAATTGCAGGCGAAGACACTGAAGGTATGTCGTTTACCGAATTTACTTACCAATTGGTACAGGGTTACGACTTTCTTCACCTTTTTCAAAATTACGATTGCACCCTGCAAATGGGTGGAAGTGACCAATGGGGAAATATCACAACAGGTACCGAGATGATTCGTCGTATAGGTGGCGGAAAGGGATATGCTCTTACCTGCCCACTCATTACCAAAAGTGATGGAAGTAAATTTGGAAAAAGTGAAGGTGGTAATGTTTGGCTGGATGCCAAGCGAACTTCTCCCTACAAATTCTATCAATATTGGTTAAATACTAGTGATGAAGATGCCGAAAAGTATATAAAGATCTTTACTTTTTTAGATCAGAATACGATCAAAGCATTGGTTGCTGAGCATCAAGAAGCACCGCATGCACGCGCGTTACAAAAACGACTTGCTCAAGAAGTGACAACTACAGTGCATAGTGAAGAAGCCTATGAAAAAGCAGTAAAAGCTTCAGAGATTCTCTTCGGAAGATCGACTTCGGAAGATCTTAAGGCGTTAGATTCTGAAACATTTTTAGATGTATTTGAAGGGGTGACCCAAGCTGAAATTGCTTCGGAAAAGATCGAAAACGGACTTGATATTATTGCTGCTTTAGCCGAAGATACTGGCTTTTTGAAATCAAATGGCGAAGCACGTCGTGCGTTAAAAGAAAACTCAATATCTGTTAATAAAGAGAAAGTTTCCGAAGGATATAGTATTTCTCAAAGTGATCTAATCAATGGTCAATTTGTACTATTGCAGCGAGGAAAGAAGAACTACTTTATCATCAAAGTGGTATAAAAAATGTTGCGCGACCCAACGGGTCGCGCAACATTAACTAACCAACCAAACATGAAACGGAACTATTGTTCCGCTACAATAATTTTCCAGTTCGCATCTGCTTTTTTCTGCAATTCTGCTGAACCTTCTTCATTCCATTTTTCTAAGGTGTCTCCACCAAGACCGTCATAGAATAAGTATAATTTGTTATCAATAATCTGAAAAGATTTCGGATTAACACTTACTTTTTTTCCTTTTACACCGATCGCATAAGCGCAGTATCCGCCATATTGAGGGATATATCGCTCTGGATCTTTTTGAAATTTTAAACGGTTTTCTTCCGAAGTAAAAAGATACTTCACGTCCTTATGTGAAGCTTCAATTTTTTTGTCTCCTTTAACCGCCTCGTTACTAAAATAAGCGACCACATCATAGCCTTCAGCGGCAAATCCTTTTTTCAGATTTACATGGTTCTGTCCGAAGAGCGTCACCGTAAAAAGCAATACGATACTAGCGATTATATATTTCATTTTATAATTTATAGCGTTGTAGTCGGAGGAGCATTAAAAACCTTACAACTTATTTACATAAAATTAGTTACTTCAGGATACGGGATCAAGGAGCCAATTAAAAGTGCAATGCTGTCCTTCACAATAAGCGTGATACTTACTAAAATTACTACCACTAAGATCGCCACCGAAAGATTATTTTTTTGAATTTCCTTAAATTCATTTGTTCCTTTGGTTAACACCGAAAAGAGTAAGAAAACGGCTGCATTTATAAGAACGGCCATCACAAAACCAATAAAGAGGTACAGCCCAGAATATTGTGCAATGCTTGCCATATCAATGCTGTCTCCTTGGCGCATGGAAAGACGGATCATATTTGTTATTGAAGGAACAATTTCACTTAAAATAAGACCAATTGACAAAACGATCCCTGAGGTAAATACCGTAAAAGCCATATTGTTACCTGCAACATCAAATGATTTGAAGAAAAGCTGTTTTAAAATTTTATAGGATATAAAAATGATCACGACAGCGATGATGAGAGCTAGAATAATTTCTACTAGGGCGAGGGTGAATAGTTGTGAGTTCATAAGTGTTATTTACTGGTTAATACCACATTCCAATGGTTTAGGTCGGTCATGGCATAGGGAAGTTTGCCAAAGGGGTGTCCTAAGGCGGTGGTTTCCCAAACCACATATTTTTTACCGTTATATAATTTGTACGAACCTGTTCCGGGAATGTTCAGGCCAATAATAGAATGGAGATATTCATTGCTGTTTAATATGGCTACATCATAGCCAAAATAGTTTAAAATACTGTAGATTAACACTGTTCGTGTATCGCAATCACCTTTTAAGTTTTGTAAAAATGAAACTTGATTTTGCACTCCATACGTAATACCGCCTATACAGCAATCAGGACATTTTTCAAGGACGCGTCTTATAGAAAGTTCATAATTTTCTGGTGACAGACAAGCTGCTTCAAAAACAAAAGAATACGGTATATCTTGAATACAACTCACCACCATATCTGCGAATTCCATCTCATTGAGTTGTTTTTCGCGATTAATTTGCTCAAAAGTTTCCATCACCAGATCAAGACTCGGAGCATTTGTCTTGTCCATCTCAAGATATAATTGTCCCCAATAACTCAATTCTCGTTTGGGAGCAAATTTGTTTTGTAGGCCTTTGAGTCGCTGATAATCACGATCGCGAACCACAAGATCACCTGTGTATGTTTTTCCGAAGTTATCACGCCAGATGCGATGGCTTTTATATACTACTAATGTGTCATTCTGTTCAATTCGGCTATCAATAACTACACCTTCTTCAGCCGTTGGAAGCGCGATATCACCATCAGCATAAAACAGGGAGTTTAAAAAAGAAAGTCCTAGAACGACGATAAAAAAGAAAACGGCGAGTGATGCTAACGTTTTAAAAATCGCGTTGGTTGCTGGCTTTCCTAAAATCTTAAAACTTAAAAGTAGTGAGAAAACGATTGCAACTCCAAGTGTTAACCACGATGAAAGCGCGAAAACAAATTTAAAAAAACCAAAACTGAATAATGTAAGAAGCACAGGAAGCACAATCCATAAGCATCCATTATTTTGTTTTTTTGGCACGTTCACTAGTCAACCATTAAATTACATCCACGAATATCGCTGGTGTCAAATCTACCTAAAATTTCAAAACTACCATTAGGATGTACTTTCCCAAGGTCTTGCGTAGCTATAAATGAGCAGGAGTTTAAATTTGCCAGATCAATCACGTTAATACCGCCGGTTTTGCCTTGAACCAAGGTAAGCGCATCTTCGGGATCACGGGTTAGAATTTTGAGCCACGACGGACAAGTAAACAAGCCATTACCTGTAGAATAGGCCTGTGAAAGCATTTCGGTCATTCCGTATTCACTGTGTATTGTAGATACTCCAAACCCTCTTTTTAATACGGCGTGAAGTTCTTCTTTGATCATTTCTTTACGCTTTCCTTTCATGCCACCAGTCTCCATCACTATCGTATGTTTTAATTGAAAGTTATGTGTTTCGATCAGGTCTAACAATGCATATGAAACACCAATAAGCAATACTTTTTTGTTTTGTTGATCTAACGCCTGAAGCTTTTTTGCCAAGGTGCCTAATTGATCAAGATAGAAGCCGCTATTGAGGTTTTCGGAGGCGCCAATAAGGTCGTCAACCATATAAACGAGTGAAGATCCTGTACGTTCCAGATACGACGGTAAGAGCGCCAAAATGGTTAGGTCTTTTGGATCTCCATAGTATTGTTTAAAAGTGCTTCGGAAACTTTCTCGGTATAAAGATTCGTCGGTGATATAATGTTTGCTCATGGTACTTCCGGTAGTGCCGCTACTTGTAAAGATGGTCGTTGCTGTTTGTCCTTCTGGGATCACCGAATACGTTTTAAAAAAAGTAATTGGCAAAAACGGAATGTCTTCTAATTTGTCTACAACTTTCGGGTTTACGCCCAAAAGATCACAGTATTTTCGGTAGGGAACAGTATGTGTATATTGAAACCGAAACGTAGCAAGTGCGGCGGCCAAAAAGTCTTCCGAAGAGGAAATAGAAAAGATCTGTTCTTTGAGCATAGCTGAGTTCCGAAGTATTGCGTCAAAAATAGGTAATAAAAAAAGCCTCTTCAAAAAAAGAGGCTTTAAAAGTTGTATTGTTAAAAGCTTATTTGATGATCAACTTTTTTGTTGTAGTTGCACCAGCCTGCGTGATCTTTACGATGTACAGTCCGCTGTTAAGCTCAGAAATTTGAAGTCTGTCACCAGCGATCGTTGTGTTGATCACTTGCTTTCCAAGAACGTCATAGATCGCGATGTTCTTATCACCAGCAAGTTTTGAAGTGATGTTTACAAAACCTTGTGTAGCAGGGTTTGGATAGAGAGTGAAAGCACTATCATTTACATCATTTACACCTAAGCTTCCAGAAAATTCGATGTTGTCGAAGTAAAATACTTCTCCACCAGCGTTCATTCTAGATTCGATCACTAATTGTACAGTAGCGTCAGTAGGAAGTGCAGCAGTAACTGTTTGCCACTCTAATTGATATTCCATAGTACCAGCATCAAACGGAACTAGATCGTCAAGATCCATTCCTGTAGAGTTAAAAAGATCGATCTCGGTAGCGTTTGTAATGTCCTTTACATAAATACGTAATCTGTCTGATCCAGATTCATTTAATGTACCGTCACCTTCATAATTTCCGTTGGTTGGAGTATCATTGATAGACAATAAAAAGTCTAAAGAAATACTAGCAGTACCAACGCCAGTTAAGTCTACCTGGTCAAATTCCATGATAAAATTTCCATCGGCATCACTTACTTGATATCCTTGAACACCATCTGTAAAACCAAGTTCTGATGATGGTTGAAAAGTTGTTACACCTACAAAGTCACCATCAGTAAGACCAACATCAGGAGTGTCATATGGCTCGTAACGTGCGTTTACACCTAGTTCAATAGCACCATTTTGGTCAACTGGTGTTTGCATTGGGTTATTTACTAGATCATGAGCAACACTAGCATCACCAGTGTCAAAATATTTGTCACTATTTGTACCCATTACAATCGGTTCTTCTTCAAAACTCGTGTAAGCAACCTGGGCAAAAGAGGCAGCACCTACAAAAAGAGCTGCTAAAAAAGTAATTTTTTTCATTACAAAATTGTTTATTAAATTAGGGTGCAAAGGTAGATAAAAATGAAGTATTTGTGACGTTTAAACTTTGGTTTTTTTGAAGCATAACGTAAGCTTAACGGTGGTTGCCGCCTTAAGGTTAGGGAAAGAGAACTAGAATGTTACCCTATCGTTAACAATTCAAACTTCAAGCTTGTGTGCATTCAAAATTAAGTATATTTATGCCGTTAAAAGATTCGACTTGATGAAGAAAAAAGACACAAAAATATTGTTGGTTGATGATGAGCCGGATATTTTAGAGATTGTAGGATATAACCTTTCTTCGGAAGGATACCAGGTGATCACGGCCGAAAATGGAGCCATGGCGGTTACCAAGGCCAAAAAACATAAACCTCACCTTATTATTTTAGATGTGATGATGCCTGAAATGGATGGGATCGAGGCCTGTGAAAAAATACGTGCCATTCCTGAACTTTCCGAAACCGTTATTACTTTTTTAACAGCCAGAGGTGAAGATTACTCGCAGGTTGCCGGTTTTGATGCAGGTGCCGATGACTATATCACGAAACCAATAAAACCAAAACTACTTATTAGTAAAGTAAAAGCGTTATTGAGACGTTTTAAAGAAGGTGACGAAAGTTCATTAAACATGGAACTGGGTAATCTTGTTATTAATCGTGAAGAATATAAGATCATCTTGGCGAATAAAGAGATCATTTTACCACGTAAGGAGTTTGAATTACTAGCGCTTTTAGCTTCTAAACCAGGAAAAGTATTTAAGCGAGAAGATATTCTAGATCGAGTTTGGGGAAATGAAGTGGTTGTTGGTGGTAGAACCATAGATGTGCATATTAGAAAACTTCGGGAAAAAATTGGAGACAAAAAGTTTAAAACGGTGAAGGGTGTAGGTTATAAATTTGTAATTTAGTGCTTTCAGATAGCACTGTAATGCCAGAAAATTTTCGAAAAACATATAAGTTTGCGACCTATACTACATCGTATATTACCTTGTTTCTAACACTCCTTATGGGAGTTTTTTTTTACGTTCAGCAAAATATTAACTATTGGTTTTTAGCTGCCTTTGCAATTATTTGCTTTGTCTTTTCCTTTATTATAATTCAACGTAGAGTAGAGAGACTGATCTACAATCGCATTCAAAAGATATACGATGACGTTACCATACTCGACGCCAAATCTTTAAGTAGAAAACAAATTACTACAGATATGGCAACGCTTACCAAGCAGGTAGAGCGTTTTGCCCAAGATAAGAAGCTGGAAATTGAAACTCTAAAAATTCGAGAAAACTATCGAAAGGAATTTATTGGGAATGTATCTCATGAACTTAAAACCCCTCTTTTTACAGTACAAGGCTATATTTTAACACTACTAGATGGTGCCATGAAAGATAAAGCTGTGCGTAAAAATTATCTAAAACGTGCAAATAAAGGCGTTGAGCGGCTCATCTTTATTGTAAAGGATCTAGATATGATCACGAAGCTAGAAGCGGGTGGTCTTCAACTTAAAAAGGAACGCTTTAACATTATCAAATTAGTTCGAAGTGTATTTGATCTCCTCGAGATGAAGGCTGCTAAGAAAAATATCACGCTTACTTTCGATAGGGATTACGACACGCCTATTCATGTGGTAGCCGACCGCGATCGTATACAGCAGGTTCTTACAAACCTCTTAGTAAATTCGATCAAATACGGAAAAAAAGACGGAACTACAGAGGTGAGTGTTGAACATCTTATTCAAAACAAAGTTATTGTGCGGGTCACCGATAACGGTGAAGGAATTGATAAAATTCATCTTCATCGAATTTTTGAACGTTTTTACCGAGTCGATAAAAGTGGCTCGCGTAAAGAGGGAGGTAGTGGCTTAGGACTTGCTATTGTCAAGCATATTATCGATGCGCATACCGAAAAGATCTATGTTGAAAGTCAGTTAGGTATTGGTTCAGAATTTTCATTCACCATGGAAAAGGCTGAATAATTTTTTGAAATCGGGTTTCGTCTCAAATTTTGGCAATCCGGAATACATAGGAACTTTTCTCAATTTTTCCTTAGTAAATTTACTTTGCTTGCAAGAAGGAACCATGCCAAGATCCTTTAACCGCTTTGCGAGATATTTTTGCTCATACTGCCCTGGAGTAGGTATAAAAAAAGCCTTTTTGTTTAGAGAAGCCAAATCCATGATCGTGGTATACCCAGAACGTGATACAACCAGATCACTAGAGAGAATTGCTTCTTTTAAAGCAGCCGATTGCAGAAAATTTACGCAAATGATCCCATTGATGACCTCATAGGTTTGTCGCTCTTCAACCACTCCGCGCACCAAAAGAATGTCTCTGTCATCATCTTTAAAGGCTTCCATCATTTGAAGCTCTAATATGCTGCGTTGTGGTTCAGGACCTGATAGTAAGATCAAGAGATCATACTTCTTTTCCGAGATCTCTTTTTTTACTTCGGAAGTAAAACGACTCAAAGGCCCTAAATAATTTACCTCAAATGGCAATTGCGCCGGATGACCCAATTCGCCACTCAAATTTATATTTCCAGCTACATCAGGAACCCAACAAGCATCAAACTTTTTAATGATTCTTTGATGTAATTTTGTGCTGATCTTCGATGTTTTGCCGCTAAATACCTGCAATTGATGTGTGATATATACCGAAGGCACACGCGTACTGTAAACTCCGAGTCGGTTGTCGCTTATAATTCCATCAATTCTTCCCTGAGAAACTAGTTTAGCAATTTGGTTTTCTTCGGAAATCATCGCTTTTTTAATGTGCGGAAACTGGGTAAGCAGTTTCATTGCAAACCAATTTCCTTTTTCAGGATAGGTGATGTTGTAAGAGGGTAGTTCAATATATTCGAGTTGCGGAAATTCCTTCCGAAGCAAGCTTAAGGCAGCCCCGTCGCTACCAATCAAGACGTCAAAGTCTTGCGTCAAAAGCGCTTCAATAATTGGAATACACCGAGTTGCATGGCCTAGCCCCCAATGGAGTGGGGCAACCAAGATGGTTTTACGCTTCAACATAAAACAAAGGTAACAATAATTGCTGCCGTCCCATATTTCCGTAATTTTACCAAATAATTAAATGCAAGCTGCAGTGGGAAGTAAAAATAAATTAAAGCGCTTTAAAGAAAACGAAACTTTTGTCAATGTAATTCAACCAACTCGCGAAGAGGCAGTGAATAATACGCTTGACTTAAAAGGAAACTGGCAAAGCCATTTTTTTAAAAATACCAATCCAATTGTCCTTGAATTAGGCTGCGGGAAGGGAGAATATGCAGTTAATCTCGCAAAAGCATATCCCGAAAAGAATTTTTTAGGAGTTGATATAAAGGGAGCTAGATTTTGGCGAGGTGCCAAAACAGCCTTAGAAGAAGACCTTAACAATGTGGGGTTTCTTCGAACTCAAATTGAGTTGATCGATCACTTTTTTGAGCCTAATGAGGTAGATGAGATCTGGATCACTTTTCCAGACCCACAGATAAAATATAAGCGTACTAAACATAGATTAACGAATACAGCGTTTTTAGCTAAATACAAGCAGATCTTAAAACCAACAGGGATAGTTCATTTAAAAACCGACAGTGAATTTATGCACGGATATACCTTAGGGTTGTTACACGGACTTGGGGAAACCATTGAATATGCGCATCACGACGTTTACGGAAGTGAAGGAGCACCTCCAGAGGTTACAGGTATTCAAACTTTTTATGAACAACAGTATTTGGCCCAAAATAAGAAGATCACCTATATACAGTTTCGTTTCCGTTAGGGATAAAATACGTATCTTCACAT
This sequence comes from Ulvibacter sp. 2305UL32-6, assembly GCF_058148545.1. Lineage (NCBI taxonomy): Bacteria > Pseudomonadati > Bacteroidota > Flavobacteriia > Flavobacteriales > Flavobacteriaceae > Ulvibacter > Ulvibacter sp. 2305UL32-6. Next base: position 974,645 of record NZ_JBYVKA010000001.1, on the reverse strand, counting down.
AGCAACCGCTATTTATGTCTTTGATCCTCAACTTTATTATTGGTTTTATAGCCGCATTTGTAGGTGTTATTCCTCCTGGTTTACTCAATATGTCGGCTGCTAAAATTAGCATGAGCAGTGGGCGCAAGCAAGCCACATTATTCTCTTTAGGGGTCTGTGCAACGGTTATGTTGCAAACCTATGCGGCACTAATAGCGGCACGTTATCTCGATAAAAACCCCGATATCATTGATGTACTTCAAAAAGTTGCATTAGGTATTTTTATCTGCCTTACCGTTTATTTTCTGTTTATCGCAAAAGACACTCGGAGAGAATTACCCAAAAAAAATATGAATCGCTCTAAAAAGAGTCGGTTTTTTTCTGGAATGTTTGTCGCAGCACTCAATCTCCTACCTTTACCTTATTGGGTTTATATAAGTGTTACTTTTTCAGTTTTTGGTTGGTTTTCGTTTGGTCAAACAGATCTTTTAATGGCAGTAATTGCTTCCGGACTGGGAACATTTGTTATGCTTGTGTTATATATTCAATTTTTTAAGCGCAAGGATAATAAACCAGTTTTTAAGATCAATATGAATTATATTATTGGCCTTATTACAGCTGTGATCGCCATTATCACCTTAATGAAAATTTTAAATAATTTATAATGGCTGCTGAAGGTTTTTTTGACAAGGTATATGATGTCGCCAAATTGATTCCCTACGGTCGCGTCACTAGCTATGGAGCTATTGCAAAGTATCTTGGGGCGGCCCAAAGCGCTCGTATGGTAGGCTGGGCTATGAATGCCAGCAGCAGACAAGAGGACGTTCCGGCGCATCGCGTAGTAAACAGAAAAGGTTTGCTAACTGGGAAACATCATTTTGATGGCACCAATCTTATGCAGCAGTTATTAGAATCGGAAGGTGTTGAGGTTGTTGAAAATCAAATACAACAGTTTGAAACGCTCTTTTGGGATCCGATGAAGGAGTTATAGTGTTCATTAAAAAGTCATTACTTAAAAAAGAAACCACTCCTCTTCAAATATGGTTCTTCGATCTTCAGCCTTCTAACTCGCAAATTCGCTAAGACGTAAAATTAGTTTATTTCAAATGCGTAGTTTTTTAAACACGCAACACCCAACATTTAGCTTATTCAGCCATCAATCATTTCAATGCATCTCCTTTCCGTTTCCGAAGTTTTCAAAGTATATTTGCACCTTAGAATGAATCTATATTAGGCGTACCGTTATATGAAATTAAACAAACAGGATATCCTCAAAGCTTTAGAACAGATCACCGTTGCGGGTGAAGGTAAAAACATGGTTGAAAGTGGTGCCGTTACTAATGTAATGACTTTCGCTGATGAAGTGGTGATCGACCTAAAATTAAGTACTCCAGCGTTACATATTAAGAAACGCGCCGAAGCCGATATAATCAAGACTATAAAAGAACAGGTCTATGCCGATGCGAAAGTACAGGTAAATATTAAAGTTGAAGCCCCGGCCAAACCCGAAAACCCGAATATGATCAAAGGAAAAGCTATTCCAGGGATTAAAAATATCGTTGCGGTAGCTTCGGGAAAAGGCGGTGTAGGTAAATCAACTGTCACGGCAAATCTGGCAGTGACCTTAGCCAAAATGGGCTTTAAAGTTGGGATCTTAGATGCCGATATTTATGGACCCTCTATTCCTATCATGTTCGATGTGGCTATGGAAAAACCATTATCTGTTACCGTTGACGGAAAAAGCAAAATGAAACCTGTCGAAAATTACGGCGTAAAGATTTTGTCTATAGGTTTCTTTACTAAACCAGATCAAGCGGTAATTTGGCGCGGTCCCATGGCAGCAAAAGCATTGAACCAATTGATCTTTGATGCCGCTTGGGGTGAATTGGATTTTATGTTATTAGATCTCCCTCCGGGTACGGGTGATATTCACCTAAGTATTATGCAATCATTGCCCATTACAGGTGCAGTAGTGGTAAGTACACCACAAACGGTAGCTCTGGCTGATGCCCGTAAAGGTGTGGCCATGTTTCAACAAGAAAACATTGATGTTCCTGTTTTAGGAATTATAGAAAATATGGCATATTTCACGCCAGCTGAACTTCCCGACAATAAATACTATATCTTCGGAAAAGAAGGAGCAAAAAATCTCGCTGAGGATCTACAAGTCCGATTTTTAGGTGATATTCCTTTAGTGCAAAGTATCCGTGAAGCCGGAGATGCAGGTCACCCGGCGGCCTTGCAAACTGCAACAGCCATAGAAAAAGCATTTGAAACGATCACCAAGAACGTAGTAGAAGAAACGGTAAGGCGTAACGAAAACTTGCCCCCTACGGAGGCCATTAAAATTACGACCATGGCTGGTTGCAGTGCCGTAAAAAAATAATATGACAGCAGAAGAGTTAAAAGCAAAAGTAGAGATAGCACTTGATGAGATTCGTCCGTTTTTACAAAGCGATGGCGGTGACATTTCCTTGTTATCCATTGAAGATGGTACGATCGTGCGGGTGCAATTGCAAGGTGCATGTGTAGGCTGTTCGGTGAATCAAATGACACTAAAGAGCGGTGTTGAAATGACCATCAAAAAGTATGCGCCTCAAATAGAACGAGTGATCAATGTAGAAGGTTGATTTTTTGGGCGTGCCCACGTCTACGACGTGGTCGGGTCTTCGGCAGTCGCTCTCTTCGAGGAGCTTCAACAGTGCCTCAACCCCTGCCCGAAAATAGCGTTCGGTACAGATGGACCTCACGCAGCGCTGGCTTTACATATGACGTTTGTCATAAAATGACCCAGCGAGAATACCGAACTTTGTAGTGCTCGTTCTTGAGTGTTAATAGAATACAAACCATAAAATAGTACCCGTATCATAGGGAAATATATATGATAAAGACAGATATTCTTATAATTGGTGCCGGTCCTACGGGCCTTTTTACCGTTTTTGAAGCCGGATTACTAAAACTTAAATGTCATCTTATTGATGCCTTGCCACAATCTGGCGGACAATGCAGTGAGATCTATCCCAAAAAACCTATTTACGATATCCCAGCCTTTCCCGAAATTCTAGCGGGTGATCTTGTTAACAACCTAATGAAACAGATCGAACCGTTTCAACCAGGTTTTACTCTGGGCGAACGCGCACAGACCATTGAAAAACTGGAAGATGGGAGCTTTGTTGTCACTACAAACAAAGGAACGCAACACCAGGCGCCTATTGTTGCTATTGCTGGCGGACTAGGGAGTTTTGAACCTAGAAAACCACCTATTGTAGATATAGCCAAATTTGAAGATAAGGGCGTAGAATATATGATACGTGAACCTGAATTGTATCGGAACAAAAGTGTTGTTATTGCCGGAGGTGGAGATTCTGCCTTAGATTGGAGTATTTTTTTGGCAGATGTAGCTAGCAGTGTTACCCTTGTGCATCGCAGAAATGAATTTAGAGGGGCTTTAGACAGCGTAGAAAAGGTTCAGGAACTAAAGAATTCTGGGAAGATCAAGTTGATCACACCTGCTGAAGTTGTTGGCTTGATAGGGGAAACAAAAATTGAAGGTGTAAGTATTAAGCGAGATGCCAAGGTATTTAATGAACCCTGTGATCACTTTATACCTTTATTTGGCTTATCTCCAAAATTAGGACCTATTGCAGATTGGGGATTGGAGATCGAAAAGAATGCTATTAAGGTTGATAATACCTTAGATTATCAAACCAATATTCCTGGGATTTATGCAATTGGCGATGTAAATACATATCCAGGGAAATTGAAATTGATCTTATGTGGTTTTCATGAAGCTACTTTGATGTGTCAAAGTGCGTATCAGCGAATCTTTCCTGATAAACGCTACGTAATGAAATACACTACTGTAGGTGGTGTTGAAGGCTTTGATGGAACCAAAAAGGAAGCGCCAAAGGCGGTAGTAAAATCTATTGATTAACTAGCGAGTATGACGAGTCTCGCGTGAAGGATTGAGGCGGCATCCCCCGCCAAAGGAACGACGGGCGGGGATACAGCCGAAAGCCTGGTGCCGAAAGGTACACGCCCAAAATAAAAATATGGAACAGGATATAAACATAACCATTATTGATCGCGAAGGAGCCATCCATGAGGTGATTGCTCCAACAGATATGAATATGAATTTGATGGAGGTGATCCGTTCGTATGAACTCGCTCCGGAAGGAACAATTGGTATTTGCGGTGGGATGGCAATGTGCGCTTCCTGTCAATGTTATGTGTTAAGCGACACAGAACTTCCAGAAATGGGTTATGACGAAGATGCTATGCTTGCGGAAGCGTTTAATGTTAAAGAAAATAGCAGATTGGGATGTCAGATTCATATTCATCCTGAGCTCGACGGACTCAAAGTTGAGATCGCCCCCGAAGTGTAATTAGTAGTTTTGTTATGTTTTATAAGAGCTTAAAGGTTGCGGACCTTCAAGCAGTACGCGTATTACTTTAAGCGTGCCGTCTTCAGTGGTGGATATTTGCCATTTGATCAAAGAAATAGCTCCATTTTCAATTTCTAGTCCGGTAATGCTTCTTGGATGCACGCAGCTTCCATCGTTAAAATAGGCGATATCTCCAGGCTCCGGAAAACGCGGTCTGTGCGTATGCCCAGTGATGGTGAAAATATTGTTATTGTCGGTGATCCACTTTTTTGTACGCCGCTCTACTTTGATCAATTCGTGAAAATTCTTGGCCGGACTTGTAGGGTCGCTAATACCAACCACTTGAAGTTGCCGCCACAGCGCTCTTACCATAAAACGGTTAAATTTCCATCCGCGGTAATTCATCCAATCGGCTTGATGTCCATGCATCATAAAAATCTCTTGTTCTGTTGTCTCGTGTTTTAGAATAAGACCTTCTGAAAATTTTATATTTGGAAATAGGGGTGTTGGTTCACCATTAACTTTGTTGAAATACGAAAATAAATGTTTTTCTACGTAGCGTTCATTGCGGTAGACCATATCGTGGTTGCCGAGTAGGCGATATAATCTTCCTTCATTAAAAAAAAGCTGCATAAGATCAAACACATTTTTATGTGCCTCTAAAATGGACTTAAACTCTCGGTTTTCCCAAAGTTCGTCGCCATCGCCCAATTCGCAATACGTGAATTTTTCTTGATAATAATGCTTTAGTGCGTGAAAATAGATGTTTCTATTGTTGGCAAATTCGTCGGCAAAACTATTGTCACCTCGATGGCAATCGCTAAAGATCACAAATTTTGAATCATCATTAAAGGAGATCCGTCGGGCCTTTTGGTAGGCTCTTGATATTCGGGATGATGAAGACATGAGTTTTCTTTTTTTAAAGATACAATTTGCTGTGCGTTCAACACAAATGGAAACAAAAAAACCTCTAATGAGAATTAGAGGTTTTAGATAATTTAACTACTGTCTACTTAAAAGCGTTTAAGCCTGTAATATCCAGTCCGGTGATTAATAAGTGTATGTCGTGAGTACCTTCATAGGTGATCACACTTTCTAGGTTCATTGAGTGTCGCATGATGCTATATTCACCTGTGATTCCCATTCCCCCTAACATCTGACGCGCTTCTCGTGCGATGTTGATAGCCATGTCAACGTTGTTTCTTTTAGCCATCGAGATCTGTGCACTTGTTGCTTTTTCTTCATTACGCAGCACACCAAGACGCCAAGTTAATAGTTGTGCTTTGGTGATTTCTGTGATCATTTCGGCTAATTTTTTTTGCTGAAGCTGAAACTGACCAATGGGCTTACCAAACTGAATACGCTCTTTAGAATAACGAAGGGCAGTATCGTAGCAATCCATTGCGGCGCCAATTGCACCCCAGGCAATTCCGAAGCGTGCCGAGTCTAGACACCCTAATGGTGCTCCTAAGCCCGATTTGTTCGGGAGTAAGTTTTCTTTAGGAACTTTTACATTATCAAAGATAAGTTCTCCTGTAGAAGAAGCGCGAAGTGACCACTTATTGTGAGTTTCGGGAGTGCTAAAGCCTTCCATCCCTCTTTCAACTAACAGTCCGTGAATACGTCCAGTTTCATCTTTTGCCCAAACAACAGCTACCTGACAAAAAGGAGCATTTGAGATCCACATTTTGGCTCCGTTCAATAGGTAATGATCGCCCATATCTTTGAAGTTGGTGGTCATTCCTCCAGGATTACTTCCGTGATCCGGTTCTGTAAGTCCGAAAGATCCCATCCATTCGCCACTGGCCAATTTTGGAAGGAATTTTTGTCGTTGTGCTTCATTTCCGTATTTCCAGATAGGATACATTACTAAAGAAGACTGTACGGATGCAGTACTTCGCACACCGCTATCTCCTCGTTCAATTTCCTGCATGATAAGACCATATGAGATCTGATCAAGCCCAGCACCACCATATTCTTCAGGAATATAAGGGCCGAAAGCACCAATTTCTGCAAGACCGCCAATAATTTGTTTAGGAAATTCTGCACGTTGCGCGTAGTCTTCAATAATAGGAGAGACATCACGCTTCACCCATTCACGAGCTGCATCACGCACTAATTTGTGTTCTTCGGAAAGTAAATCGTCGAGATTGTAATAATCGGGAGCTTCAAAAAGATCTGGTTTCATAAGGATTTTAAGATAAAATATGAGCTATTAAGCGCTATTTAATACGGGTAGCAAAAATAACTTTTACTACCCATATGTGAATAATTTTTAGGTATTAATTCGCAATTAATTTATAAGATCTGGCAGCGCCATTTATGGTTACATCCATAAAATAGAGTCCGCTAGAAATTTCTGAAAGTTCAATTTCTGAAGTCAGACTACCAATATTTTTAGTGAGTACTGCTTTCCCTAGGGTGTCGTAAATTGTAATGGTGTCAATGGGAACAGAGGCTTGCAAGAAAATGCTTCCTTGTGTTGGATTTGGATAGAATTGGAACGTTTCAAAGTTTGATTCTTCTATACCCAATTCGGTTCGCTTTGTTACTGGGCCAACCCAATTGCTATTAAAATCGGCGTCACAAACAGATCGAACATAAAAGCTGTAAAAGCTATTATCTGTAAGATTGTCTATGGTTTCTTGGGTGTCAAATACGGGAATAATGGTCTCATCACCTGTGTTTGAAGTTCTACCATACATAACTTCCCATTGTGAAGCAGAACCATTTTCCTGCCATTCAAAATCAACCGAATTATAGGTCTCTCCACTTGCTACAAGATCTGTTGGATCTATACAAATTGATTGATAGCTGTTTCTATTTTGAAGATACATAGACACGGGAATATAACCTTCGCCATTAACGAAAACTGCATCTGGAACGTCTAGTTTAATTTGATGTTGTCCAGCAGTCAATGTCCCCAAATAGATTTCCCGGTTTGGAATTACGTCGCCAGGACACCAGTTATTAAAGTCAAGCCAAGCTCTTGTTGTTCTTGGTGTTGGAGAATAGATACCATTCCCTTGAGTGTTGAATTGTCTGTACGGTTCGCATGATTTTCCACCGGGGATATACTCAAGAATAAGGTCATTATCTAAATATAAAAAGTGGTCTCGACGCTCATATTCCTCACCGCCAGCATTGGCTCCGTGATTTGAAGTAATTAAATATAAGGTAACATCTTCTACCGTTTGATTCAGTGTAAAATCGATGATCTTGGTCGTTTCTCCAGGAACATCGGTTGCGTTGTAGTTATTCAGGTTTTCATCACAGGCAAGCGACATTAAAAAGTTTGGATTTGGATATGTTTGATTAACGTCTACGATCGAATTAAAAACAACGGTACCGTAGAATGTATCAATTCTTCCTGCACATCCAGCAACTTGCTGTTGCGCGGCATACGGCACTCCAAAAACGTCTAATTCAACCCAAATATCAAAATTAGCTCGCAATGCTGTGTCACTAAAGATTTCGGCAGCATTATCTATATTAAAAGAAAAAGGCACCTCGGTTGGCGAATTATTTTTATTCATAAATGGCGTGATAAAACGACCTAATTCAACCCGCTCTACTGCATTGGAATCATAGGTGGTTTGACCAGCCGGCACAAAGGCTAAATACACGCGAGCAATACGGTCGTAATTATCGCAAGCAGCTTTCAGTGTAACATCCATGGTAAGTTTATTGCCAATTGAATTTAATTGTGCTTCCGTAAGCTGAATTGCGTACCGTGAATTGCTATGTCGTAATACTTCCGCAGGAATAGGCTCATATAGATCACCTGCCGGAACAAGCGGCGCGTAGCCATCATAGAAGAGGATGTTGTCAAATACGGTAAGTGAAGAAGTTTGAGCAGTAACATTGACTGCAAAAAGCATTGTTATCACTATAAATAATAGGGATTGAGGTAGTTGTTTTATCATGTCTTGAGAATTTGCCTAAAGATAAGAATTGTGATAGAGTTATTAGGTTATCCGTACCTTTTTAACAGCTATTATCCAAGATTTTTGTCTAAATAGAAGGGGCTAACAATATTTTTATATTCGTTGGTGTATTGATGACGAGCTGTCTCAATAATGAGTGTTTCCATGGTCGGACGAACACGTTTCCTCGAAAAAGCTAGTAGACTTCGTTTTACTTCGGAAGAGGAAGAGCCTTGCACATGGCAGATTCGGTTGGGATACAAGTTATTTTCTGCAGCCAATTTGATAAAATTTTCTTCTTCTTTCTTCGGAAGAATAAGTGCAAAAACACCTGTCTGGCTAAGTAAATGAGCAACACAAACGATTAAATGTTGAAATGGAAGTGCTTCTGTAAAGCGCGCGAGATCGCGTGCGTCATTTTCGGTTTTGTAATCTTCAGAATAGAAGGGCGGATTGCTAATAATAAGATCATAGGTTTCATCTATTTCCGAAGCGTATTCTTGAATAGAGGCGTGATAACAAAACAGGCGGTCAGCCCAAGGGGATTCTTCAAAATTGGAGGTGCACTGTTCGTAAGCTTCATCGTCAATTTCAACAGCGTCAATAGTTTGAGCATTACTTCGTTGCGCAAGTTGTAAAGCGATCAGGCCAGTTCCAGCGCCAATATCAAGAATGGTTTGGGGCTTGTTTTCCAAAGAGATCCAAGCACCTAAAAGCACACCATCTGTTCCAATTTTCATGGCGCATCGGTCCTGAGCGATGGTAAATTCCTTAAAATGAAAGGGCTTAGACATTAGAGGTAGAGTTCGATCAATCCTTCAGGAACGTCGAGAGTGAGTTCTTTCTTTTCTCTGTTTACTTCCTTGATAAAGGAGTCATTTATTGGAATCAAGATCTCAGTGCCATCACGATCAACAATAAAAAGATGTTGTGCTGTGTTATCGTTAACACCAGTGACAAATCCAACAGCCCCAAACGAGAGGTCTGTTACTTTAAAGCCTGTAATTTCGTGATAATAAAATTTATTACCCGTTAATTTTGGGAGTCTATCAAGGGGTAAAAAAAGCTCTTTTCCTATAAGTGCTATTGCGTCCGCTTCATTGCGTACGTCTTCAAATTGAACTCTGAGTAATGAAGATTTGTGTAAGGAGGAGTGTTCAATAAAAAATGGAATCAAATTCTTGTGTAATTCCACAAGAACTGATTCCATCTCTAAAAATTGATCGGGCTCGTCTGTATCGAGTTTGATAAGTAGCTCGCCCTTAAAACTGTACTTTTTTACGATTTTGCCAACGAAGAAACAGTCCTTCTTTTGCATCGTACAACAGTTTATTCGTCTTCTTTTGGAGCTTCTGCTGGTGCAGCAGGAGCTTCTTCCGCAGCTTGTTCAACAGCAGCAACTTCTTCCGAAGCGTCTACGTTTTCAGCTGTTTCAGGAGTCTCTTCGCTTTCAGCAACTACTTCTTCTGCTGGAGCTTCCGCTTCAGTATTAGCAGCAGCACGCGCCTCATTTACCAGTTTTTCAGCAGCTAAGGCTTCAGCTTTCGCTTTTCCTTTAGCATCTGCCAATTTACCTTTTTTAGAATCAACAGACTGTGCTTTCTCTTCTAACCAGGCATTGAATTTTTCTTCAGCTTGTTCTTCGGTTAAAGCACCCTTGCGAACTCCACCAGCTAAATGATTTTTCATCATAACACCTTTATAAGAAAGGATAGCTCGTGCCGTATCTGTAGGCTGCGCTCCGTTTTGAAGCCATTGTACCGCACCATCAACATTGATCTCAATATGTGCAGGGTTAACATTTGGATTATAAACACCTAATTTGTCTAAGTATTTACCATCTCTTTTTGCGCGGGAATCTGCCGCTACGATCCAGTAAAAAGGCTTTCCTTTTTTACCGTGTCTTTGTAATCTAATTTTTACAGGCATAGAATTAATTTTTGGAGTACACGACTCCGGTTATAATTTTTTATAAGTCTGCAAAGATACTATTTATTTCTATTGAAATTCAATACATTAAACTTTTTGTTATATTTGTCCGTAATCATGTAAACCCAAATCAATCATGAAGAAGTATTTATTTGTAATAATCGCAGCGCTAGCCCTCACTAGTTGTGAAGACATTCAAGACAATAACCCTGGATTGCAGGGGCAACTCAACCAAACTTTTTTTAGAGCGAACGATGCGCGAGCAACGGCCAATGATAATGGTAGCTACGTTATTCAAGGCTATACGCAAGACGAAACTCTTACGCTTCGTATTTCGAGCCCTACAAGCGGCATCTACGAATTAGGTGGAGACTCAAAGAATTTTGCATCTTATGAAGATGGCTTCGGTAACATTCGTGTGACAAGCCCTGATGGTGATGGCGAAATAGAAGTGACTCGATGGGATACTTCAGATAAAACCTTAAGTGGATTGTTTCGTTTTACAACATATACAGGGAATGATACCTTAGTGGTACATTCGGGAGTTTTTAATGGTGTCTCTTATGCCGCTGGGCTCAATGAGCCTGCAGATCCTATAGATACTACAGATGATAATGCAGGAACTTTTGTTGCTTCTGTTGACGGAATGTCTTTTAATCCTATTGCAGTAACGGCTGTAGAAGTTGAAGAGAGTATTATTTTAACGGGTGAATCGGCCACTAGTGTTATTACACTTGAGCTGCCGGTTAACGCACAAATTGGTAGCTATGCTTTGCCAAGAAACAGATTTAACGCTACCATCACCGATATCAATGGTACAGAAGAAGTTGAAACTGGAAATATAATTGTTATTGGAAATGATCCCATTACCAGAAAAATTAAAGGAACCTTTTCTTTCGAAACAGAAAATCACTCTGTTACTATCGGGCAGTTTAATGTGAGATACGAGTAGTATTTTCCCAACATATTTTTTAACCCAAGTCTAACGTTAAAGGTTGCTAAAACCCGTTAAGCTTGGGTTAATTTTTTGGCTAAAGCCACTTTTTTCGGTATATTAGGCTATATCGGATAAAGAAAAGGCAAAGCTTCTTGTCTGATGGTTAAAATTTGCTTTGCTACATTTAAACAGAAAAGAAGATGAAGTATACAGAGAAAATGTCGAACAAATTAAACGAACTACTTACCAAAAATTATGATGCCGAAAAGGGTTATAAGAAAGCTGCAGAAATTGTAGACAATGTAAAGTTAAAGCAGTTTTTCGAGAATGAAGCGCAAAAACGATATGATTTCGGACATGAATTAAAATCAGAGATCAGAAATTACGGCGAAACCCCAGATAAGGGAACAAGTTTTACAGGAGATGCACATCGCGCTTGGATGGATATTAAAACCACATTCACTTCAAATGATGAAGAAGCCATTTTAGCGGAAGTAATTAAAGGTGAAAAGGCTGCCGTAGATGAATACACAGATATTATTCATGATACCACGCTACCACCAACAACGAAGAGCATCCTGTCCTCGCATGTGACAAATATTAAAACTGCTTTGCAGAGTGCGCAGAACTTTGAAGTGGTAATGTCATAAATATCACATTCCTATATAGAAGAATTAGACCGTTTGACGACGGTCTTTTTTTATGGATCAATGTGAACAACTTGGCATAACTTTAGCTGGTTTAAAAAGGTGATTTTGCTATTTTTACTTCCTTGTCATCAATGAAAGTTGAAGGCGTAAGGGAATAACACACAATGAAATGATATTGAGTTGTTTAGTTGGTGTTTTTTAAAAGTATTCTAAACAACTCGATCAAGCAACATAGCACATGTATTTAATTTTTGACACCGAAACCACCGGGTTGCCCCGTAATTGGAATGCTCCACTGACCGATAGTGATAATTGGCCACGCTGTATTCAGATCGCTTGGCAATTACATGATGCGATGGGGAATGCGATCGAGCATCAAGATTACTTGGTAAAGCCCGAAGGTTTTAATATTCCTTTTGACGCTGAAAAGATCCACGGAATTTCTACAGAATTGGCGGAGGCTGAAGGAATCACGCTACAAGAAGTGCTTGTTAAATTTTCCGAAGCACTTAAAAAAACAAAATTTTTAGTTGGGCAAAATGTTGGCTTCGACCTCAATATCATGGGTGCTGAATATCTACGAATGGGTCTTGAAAATCCGTTGCCAGATTTTCCCGTACTCGATACATGTACCGAAACCACCGCGCAACTTTGTCAGATTCTAGGAGGCCGTGGCGGCAAATTTAAACTGCCAACACTTACTGAACTACATCAATTTTTATTTGATGTTCCCTTCGGAGAAGCGCACAACGCAACAGCCGATGTGGAAGCAACAACCCGTTGTTTTCTTGAATTAATTCGACGCAGATTATTTACTTCGGAAGAGCTTGATGTACAGCCTGACTATTTCGATCGTTTTTCAGAAGAAAATCCGAAGACCATTGAGCTCATCGGACTTAAACATATTAACCTAAAGCAAGCTTCCGAAGCAATTAAGGAAGCGCTTCAGGCCGAATTGGAGCCTCAAGAGATCTCTTCCGCAGAGATCAAAGAAAATATTGAGACCCTGCAAGAGATTGCTTTTGCGCATTTACACAACCATTCGCAGTTTTCCATTTTACAGTCAACGATCAGCACGCAAGATCTGGTAAATGCAGCTGTTGCAAATAAGATGCCCGCAGTTGCCCTAACTGATAGTGGGAACATGATGGGCGCCTTTCACTTTACAAGGGCAGTTAATGCACATAATAGTGCCATGCAGGCTGCATATGAAAAGGAACTTGCCGAATACGAAACTTTTGATGATACCGCAACCGATTTTGAAGGAGTAGTTCCTGAAGAGCCGAAAAAACCTACGTTTTTAAAAGGAATTGTTGGGTGTGAATTCTTTGTTTGTGAAGACCACGCCAACAAATCACATAAAGACAACGGTTATCAAATTGTATTGTTGGCCAAAAATAAAAACGGATATCACAATCTAGCCAAAATGGCTTCTCTCGCCTATACGAACGGGTTTTATTATGTGCCACGTATTGATAGGGAGATAATAAAGAAGTATAAAGAAGATATCATCGTCCTTTCGGGAAGTCTCTATGGGGAAGTCTCCAGTAAGATTCTCAATATTGGTGAAAAACAGGCAGAAGAGGCCTTACTTTGGTGGAAATCTGAATTTGGCTCCGATTTCTATTTGGAGATCATGCGTCATCAGCAAGAAGATGAAGATCGTGTAAATCCTGTGTTAATTGATTTTTCAAGGAAACACGATGTAAAGTTAGTAGCGTGTAATAATACCTACTACGTAGACAAAGAAAATGCAAATGCGCACGATATTTTGTTGTGTGTAAAGGATGGCGAAAAGCAGGCAACGCCTATTGGTCGAGGTCGCGGATATCGTTACGGATTGCCAAATCAGGAGTATTATTTTAAGAGTCAGGAAGCGATGAAAGCGCTTTTTAAAGACTTGCCTGAGGCAATTGCCAATATTGCGGAAGTAGTTGAAAAGATAGAATCATACTCCTTGGCGCGTGATGTTTTGCTTCCGAAATTTGATATTCCTGAGGAATTTAAAGTTGCCGAAGATCAAGCAGACGGCGGAAAGCGGGGAGAGAATAAATTTTTACGCCACCTAACTTATGAAGGTGCGAAGAAGCGCTATGGAGAATTAACCTTAGCCATTACCGAACGGCTCGATTTTGAGTTGGATGTAATTGAAAAAACAGGTTATCCGGGATACTTTTTGATCACCGAAGATTTTATTCGAGAAGCGCGAAACATGGATGTTTCGGTAGGCCCAGGAAGGGGTTCCGCTGCAGGTTCGGTGGTTGCGTATTGCCTTTGGATCACCAATATTGACCCCATTAAGTACGATCTGCTTTTTGAGCGTTTCTTGAATCCAGATCGTGTGAGCATGCCCGATATTGATATTGATTTTGATGATGAAGGTCGGAGTCGCGTCATGGATTATGTAATTAAGAAATACGGAAGTAATCAGGTTGCGCAGATCATCACCTACGGAACCATGGCCGCCAAGTCGTCCATTCGTGATACTGCAAGGGTATTGGATCTTCCGTTGAATGACGCCGATAGAATTGCGAAGTTGATCCCGAACATGACCAAACTGAACAAGATCTTTGGTTTGACCGATCAAGAATTGCGCAGAAAATTTAGAAGTGACGAATTGCCTAAAGTTACTGAATTGCTGAACCTTTCTAAAGGAAGTGATTTAGAAGCAGAGACCATTAATCAGGCGAAAATATTGGAAGGTTCGGTGCGAAACACAGGGATTCATGCCTGTGGTGTTATTATTACACCGAGTGATATCACCGATTTCGTTCCTGTGGCCACAGCTAAGGATAGTGATCTGTATGTGACACAGTTTGACAACTCGGTTGTTGAAAGTGCAGGATTGTTGAAAATGGACTTTTTAGGTCTAAAAACACTGACCCTTATTAAGGATACGGTCAAATTGGTGAAGCATAAGCACAATGTAGATCTGGATCCAGATAATTTTCCGCTCGATGATGAAAAAACCTATGAACTCTTCCAGCGTGGTGAAACGGTAGGGATCTTTCAGTATGAATCTGCAGGAATGCAGAAGTATATGAAAGAATTGAAACCGACGGTTTTTGCCGATCTAATTGCAATGAACGCTTTGTACAGACCGGGTCCGTTGGAATATATTCCGAGTTTTATCCGTAGAAAAAACGGCGAGGAAGAGATTGATTATGACCTTCCAGCGATGGAAGAATATTTAAAAGAAACCTACGGAATTACCGTGTATCAGGAGCAAGTGATGCTGTTGTCACAGAAGTTGGCAGATTTTAGTAAAGGTGAAGCCGATGTACTTCGGAAGGCGATGGGGAAAAAGCAAAAAGCTGTCCTCGATAAGATGAAGCCGCAGTTTATTGAACAAGCGGCTGCCAAGGGTCATGATCCCGAAAAGCTCGAAAAGATCTGGAAAGACTGGGAAGCCTTTGCGAGTTACGCGTTTAACAAGTCGCATTCGACCTGCTACGCCTGGATCGCATATCAGACAGCTTATTTAAAAGCACATTATCCTGCCGAATATATGGCGGCGGTATTGAGTAATAATATGAGTGATATTAAGCAGGTTACCTTTTTTATGGATGAATGTAAGCGCATGGGACTGGAAGTTTTAGGTCCCGATGTAAATGAATCTTTCTATAAATTTACCGTAAATGATCGGGGTGCGGTTCGCTTCGGAATGGGTGCCATTAAAGGTGTTGGTGGAAATGCGGTGGCGACCATTGTAGAAAACAGAAAGGACGGAAAATACAAATCGATCTTTGATCTTTCTAAGCGTATTGATCTGCGTGCTGCGAATAAGAAAGCCTTTGAAAATCTTGCCTTGGCGGGAGGATTTGATAGTTTCGACACCCACAGAGCACAGTATTTGCACGATGAAGGCGATGGTGTGGTGTTTTTGGAAAAAGTATTGAAGTACGCCAATAAGTATCAAGAAACCCAGAATAGCAGTCAGGTGAGTTTATTTGGCGATGCAAGTGAAGTCCAAATTCCGGAACCAGAGGTGCCACCTTGTGAAGAGTGGGGAACCATGAAAAAGTTAAAGCAGGAGAAAGATGTTGTGGGGGTTTATATTTCGGGGCATCCGTTAGATGATTTTGCAACCGAAATGAAAACTTTTTGCACGTGTCAGGTAACCGACTTCAATGATCTAGAGCGCTTTGTAAATAAAGAGATGGTCTTTGGTGGCATTGTAGGTGATGTACAGCATCGCGAGTCGAAAGCTGGAAAAGGCTGGGCAATTTTCTCGGTGGAAGACTACCAGGACAGTTTTGAGTTTAAAATTTTTGGCGAAGAGTATTTAAAGTGGCGTCATTTCTTGGTGCCTAATAGCTTTATTTATGCGCGTGTATTTGTAAAAGAAGGTTGGACCAATAGAGATACAGGGAAAAAGGGCGATCCACGGATACAATATAATAGTATGCAGTTATTGCATGACGTTATGGAAAATCAGGCGAAAAAGTTAACGCTTCAAATGCCTTTAGATGAGGTCTTGGAAGAGCGTATTGATTTTCTAAAAGAGCTGTTTAGAACACATGCGGGCGATAAACAATTACACTTTACGATCTACCAACCGAAAGAAAAAGTAAAACTAAGTATGCCAAGCCGCAGCCAGAAAGTAAATATTTCGAAAGAGTTATTACAGGAATTGGATAGAGAACAAGTGGGTTGGAGGTTGAATTAGAAATTATTATATCTTTGATGAATGACAGAACAGGAGCTTATCTTACTAATTGTAGAATATTTTGAAAAAAACATTATCAATAATCACAAAAAGAAGGTTTTAAAGGAGCATTCTAAACTAAAAAGTTATAAGATAAATCCAATACTCGTAAAGTATTTATCAAAAGTTCTAGAGGATGACTTTACTCCATTGGGAATTGCAAAAGCTTTGTATTTTCCTAGAGTTCTGGGAACATCAATTAATACTTCTTTTGGAACCAGAATTCAAAAAATGCTTGTAGATCTAAATTTAGCACAAGGCTCTTTAATTCCAGAAATGGACATAGAGTTTATTGATAAGATTGAGAATAGAAAAAAATGGTGTCAATTAAAGTCTGGCCCAAATACTATCAACAAAGGCGATGTTGGTCCGCTCTTAAGAAAATTTTCTAAAGTAGCCAATTTAGCTCGAACTAATTCAATTGATTTAAATAACTCGGATCTTATGTTGGGTGTGCTATATGGTGATGAGGGTCAGCTAAGTCTGCATTACAGAGAAATAGATAAAACACACCCAGTAATTATTGGTAGAGAATTTTGGCATAGGCTAACAGGTTTCCCAAATTTCTATAATAGATTGGTTTCTAGTTTAGATACTATGATTCTAAATATTGATACAGAAGAATTTTTTATTCGTGGTTATAAAAAATTAGCCATAGAAATTGAAGCATCCGATTTGTTTGATTTTTCATAGAATTGGTTTAAAAAGCTTACTATCGAATACCCTATCTCTTCTCCTAAGTTGCAAGGCACAGCATTGCCAATTTGTTTGTATTGTTGAGATACAGATCCACTAAACTTCCAATTATCTGGAAAAGTTTGAATTCTAGCATACTCTCTAATAGTAAATGGACGAGTTTCATCTGGGTGACATCTTTCCGTTTGTTTTTGCGCTGGGCTACAGGTTAGGGTTAAACTTGGCTCATCCCACCCTATTCTTCTTGCCATTCCTGTTTTACCTCCTCCTAAATAAAAACTTTTACCCATATATTCCTTTTGAATATCGATGGGTAGGTCTCTCCAATAACCCTTAGGTGGAACCAAATCTAATACTTCTTTTTTATGTTCTGGATAACTAGACCCAGGTGATTTGGGGACATTAGTATCATACAAGTCGCCTTTTTTTAAAGCATCTTTAAGATTGTAAATTTTATAATGGGGCTTTGGGTACTCATATTTTAGTTCAATATCTTTTCTTATTCCTACTAAGATAAGTCGTTCTCTTTTTTGAGGAACCCTAAAGTGAATAGCTTTAAGTACTTTTGTCGGGACTACATTATAGCCAATCTCATCTAAAATAGAAATCATTCCTTCTAAGGTCTTGCCTCCCTCATGAGATAATAAGCCTCTCACATTTTCCCCAACGCAAATAGGTGGTCTTACTTCGTTTACTACACGGGCAAATTCGTAGAAAAGTGTTCCGCGAGCGTCTTCTAATCCTAGTTTCTTGCCAGCATAGCTAAACGCTTGACAGGGAAACCCTCCAGTGACAATATCAACCCTGTCTTTATACTTTTCAAATGACAATGATTTAATATCACCTTCTAGTACATTCCAATCGGGTCTGTTTTCTCTTAAAGTTTGGCAAGCCCACTTGTCAATCTCATTTAAGGCAATACATTTAATTCCTGCTTTTTCAAGACCTATTGCTAAGCCGCCTGCACCAGCGAATAATTCAAGAACTTTATATTCTTTTAGTGGTTTGACGAAATTATCTACAGGTTCAATTGTATTATTTGAAAAAAGACTCAGAAGGTTTTCTACTTGTTCTTTTTTATAAACACGGTAATTACTCATTGGTTCTCTAACGGCGCAAAATTTTCCGTCTCGATCCCATCTTCTAAGTGTTTCTTTACTTTTCCCAAGTATTTCAGATGTCTCCGAAAGCGAATAATAATCTTTTATAACCATATTATATAACCTTACACATTGGTTACAAAATTAATTCAAAAATTAGATTGTGCAAAGTTAAAAGTGATTTTTTTCAAGAAATTATTATTGTAAGAAGTGGCTGTCAAAGTTTTTTATTGTGACTAAGAATGACTACTTCAAAAAAAAGTATAGAAGAAAACGCAGACCAAATGAAAGTCATAGCCGAATTTGTCTGTATTCTATCTTAAAGCTCCTTCCTCTTTTTTTGAATCCGATTAGTGATCGATTCCAAAAGGAATGCATATGGTATCTTGTTTTATCTAAAAAGAGACAGAAAGGATGTTGATAGAGCACGTGTGACTGACAAAACTCTGGCAATCCCACATAGAAAAAATCAATTTGACTATTTGTCATTTGAATATAGGCGCTATACCGAATGGAATAATTTTTGACTACTTTTGTGTAACAAAGTATTAATAAGATTTCCGTAGTCGCGGAAACGTAAATAAATTTTTATGGCTTTAGAAATAACAGACGCAACATTCGAAGAAACAGTATTAAAAAGTGATAAACCAGTAATGGTTGATTTTTGGGCAGCATGGTGCGGACCTTGCCGTATGGTAGGACCTATCATTGATCAGATCAGCGAAGAATATGACGGAAAAGCCGTTGTAGGAAAAGTTGATGTGGATGCAAACCAAGAATTTGCAGCAAAATACGGTGTGCGTAACATCCCTACAGTATTGATCTTTAACAACGGAGAACTCGTTGGACGTCAAGTAGGTGTTGCTCCTAAGAATGTATATGCTGAAGCGATCGACGGACTCCTATAGTCTTTCGTTTTCTTCGGAAATAAATTAAAAGTGGAAAGGCTTGGCTGTTTGTCAGGCCTTTTTTTTGCTTCATAAAATTACAAAGTAATGAGAGAAGCAACATTGATCAATTTAAGTATCTTTGAAATATAACTACGAAGTTTCAACAAAACAATATGAGTTCAGATAAAAAACTAAAAATTCAAGATTTAATCGCGCAGCAACAAATTGACGACCGTACCATTTACTTGTGGGGACAGGTTGATGATCATTCGGCGCGCCACGTCGTTGACAGATTGATGTACCTAGATTCAATCAACAACGAAGAGATCAAATTATACATTAACAGCCCAGGTGGATACGTAACCTCGGGATTTTCAATGTACGATACCATCAAGGCTATTAAAAGTCCGGTGTCTACTATTTGTACCGGTTTGGCTGCGAGTATGGGAAGTATTTTGCTTTCGGCAGGTGAAAAAGGAAGACGTTTTATTCAGCCACATGCACGTGTGATGATTCATCAGCCTAGTGGTGGTGCACGCGGACAAGCAAGTGATATAGAAATTACGGCTCAGGAAATTCTAAAAACTAAAGAATTAAGCGCTAAGATTTTGGCCGATAATTGTGGTCAGAAATTCGAAAAGGTGATGAAAGATTTTAATCGTGATCATTGGATGGGTGCTGAAGAAAGTGTGAAGTACGGGATTGTTGATGGTGTTATATAGTTCTTATCTTTTTTGCTCATCCAAAAAAGAAACAAAAAAAGAGGCCTTTTCCTAGGAATTTTTCAGCGTTGCTGAAAACCGAATATCAAAACAAGGCGTTGCTCTTTGTGCAACTGAATTTCCTTGTTTTGTCTTTCTATTCTTAATGAAAAGGAGAAAAAAATATGAGAACTACTACTTTTTCGTTTTTATACATTTTACTTACCAAGCAAAAAATGATAGATTGCGATCTAGAGTAAGAACTAAGGATCAATGAATATAGAAAAAGAAATAAACGAAATTATTGGGTTTAAGAACCTAGAATTACTCGCATCCCAAGTGGTGGAGGGGTTTATTTCGGGGCTGCATAAGAGTCCGTTTCATGGTTTTTCTGCGGAATTTGCCGAACATAAGATCTACAATAACGGCGAAAGCACCAAGCATATCGACTGGAAGCTTTACGCTAAAACCGATAAGCTTTATACAAAGCGTTACGAAGAAGAGACCAATTTACGGTGTCATCTTATTGTGGATAATAGTAGTTCGATGCACTATCCGAAATTGAAGCATTTAGACATCAATTCATTGAATAAGATCGGTTTTTCAGTGTTAGGGAGCGCTGCGATCATGAACTTGCTAAAGCGTCAGCGTGATGCTGTTGGAATGAGTATCTATAGTACTGAGTATGAATTTTATACTTCGGAAAAAGGTAGTGAACGCCACCATCAAATGATGCTCAATCAGCTGAATACCGCTATCAGTAAACCGAGAGCACAGGTTCAGACAAAAACATATACGCACTTACATTTGATTGCTGAAAAGCTCAAAAGACGTTCGCTGGTCTTTCTGTTTACCGATATGTTTCAAAGTGATACGGAAGAAGAGAAGCTGTTTGAGGCGCTTCAACATCTGAAATACAACAAACACGAAGTTGTCTTGTTTCATACCTACGATAAGTCAACCGAATTGAAATTCGATTTCAATAATAGACCAAAGCGTTTTGTGGATGTTGAGACGGGTGAACATGTGAACCTATACGCCGATAATATTAAGGAATCTTATGAAGAGGCGGTACAGCAATTTTTCACCAATCTACAATTAAAGTGTGCTCAATACCGTATTAAATATGTGCCGGCAGACATAAATGAATCTTTTAATAAGATCTTGACCACCTTTTTGGTAGAGCGTCAAAAGTTCGGGTGATCAACTAAATGCGTGTTATAGTTCGTAAATGGTGTAGAATGTTGCTTATATCGCGTTAAATAATCGTTTTAGTAAGCTAATCTAGAGCACGAGTCTTAACAACCAAGTAGGTGGTATTTACTGTATTACCTATGTATCTTAACTACGGAATTATCACTTGTGTGTTTTTCTTTAAAGTTTTTAAAATTTTTGTTTGTGAAATTGAATAAGCGGTGTATATTTGCCCTCGCTAATAGTTAATATTAGTAGACAAGCTTTTAAAGTCTTTAAAATAGTAGCACGGTCTGGTAGTTCAGTTGGTTAGAATACCTGCCTGTCACGCAGGGGGTCGCGAGTTCGAGTCTCGTCCAGACCGCAATTAAAATGTTGTGTTGAGTCACTTAAATGTGGCTTGTGGTTTAGAAATAGACCGATGAGAAGCTTATCCAAATGGATGGGCTTTTTTTGTTTCTACTTAATTCACTTTCTAAAAGTCAATTTTGACAAGTTTTTTACACCAAAAAAGGTGTGCAATTAGGTGTGCATCTTTTCTTCAAGGTGTACATTGTTGTGAATAGAATTAATGCTTAATTAGTATAAATTCTTTCACAATTGTGTGTTTAGAATTAAAATTATTTATCCCTGCTGAGAACATCTACCGTATTTTCAATAATTTTATTTTTTGCCTTTTTAATTTGTTCAAGAATTTGTGCGTTACAACTGAAAGTAGCGATACAGCTAAGGAGAAGAACTTTAAAAATTATTTTCATGGATGGTTCGTTTAATACGATAATGAAAGTAAAAAAAAGATTGCATAAAAGAACAAACAAAGTATTTAGTTTTCAACACCTTAAAGGTGTGTTGTCTTATTTGATTATTACAGGGAAATACAAACTAATTTTACTTTTAAGATGCTTTAGCGATTCCATTTTGAGCGAATAGATGCTCAATCAAATTTTAATAGTACGCTATAAAGTATTTCAGGTTGGGTGCTTTAATTTTTCTTTCCGAAGAAAATATCACTAGCAAAATTATTATTACACAGCGTATACTAAGAATGGCTCTATGGGGTTTTTTCCAATGAAACTAATTTTAATACTAAAATATTTGTCATTTAGTCCAGATAATCAATGGATTATCGAAAACTAATAGTTTTAAAAACCAAAATGCTCTTTTTTAATCGTTGAATGGTATTGTTTCAAAGGTAAAACGTTAACTTGCGTCCCTAACTAGCTCCCCTTTAGACTGTTTTCGAATGGTCAACTATTTGGTTTTTGTTCAAGGTGGATCCACATTTATGATGGGTAGACTTTGTAACTATTACATTTATCAGAGAAATGAAAATGAAGCAAGGAAAGTTGAGAAATGAATTTATTACCGACGATGGGAATAAGTCCTATCATGATTTATTCAAGTTTCTAAAAAAAGATATTGGTTTTGAGTTGGTTTTTCATAAAAGCACCATTCCAAAGGCACTTTCAGATGTAAAGACAGAAAAATTTATTGCTGTCAATGCTGCCTGGGAGGCTTATACTGGTTACAGTCGTAATGAGATAATTGGTTTTAGGGTAGGCGATCTTGGTTTAACTGAGCAAGAACAAGGCAATGAGATAAGAAGAAAAATTGAACAGAGTATTGCTGTAAAATCTTACGAAACAGAAATTATTACAAAGGGTGGTTATAGAAAAGAAGTATTAATATCATTAGACACAATAATTTTTGAGGAGGACATCTTCGTTTTAAGTGAAATTCTCGACCGAAGTGAGCTTAAAGCCTCCAAAGAACTATTAAAAATAGAAAAGGAATTTTCGCAAAAGGTTTTGTCTTCATTACGCGAGGGCTTAGCAATTTTTGATGTGGGCGGAACCATTATTGAAGTCAATCCTGCACTTTGTGAAATGACTGGTTTTACAAAAGAAGAATTATTAGTTTCCAAAATGCCGTGGAAACTTTGGCCTCAAGAAGAATATGATGTCATAGGAGAAGCCTTTCATAATAGCCTAAATGGAGCAACTGGAAATATAGAGTTGATCTTTATGCGGAAAAATGGCGAGCGATTTCCAGTTTCGTTGGCAATATCACCACTAAAGGACTACAGCGGAAATACTACCGCCTATTTCTCTACAGTAAATGATATTTCTCTACGCGTGCAAGCTGCTGAAGAATTACGCCTTGCAAAAGAGTTTTCCGAAGAACTCATTGCATCCTTACGCCAGGGTCTTGTTGTGATGAATATTGAGGGTAATATTATTGATGTAAATTCGTCATTCTGCGCAATTACTAAATTTAAAAAGGAAGATCTCTTAGGAATTTCGGCGCCTTTTCCTTTTTTACCGCCTGAATCTCAAGAATTAATTCAGTCTTGTTTAAAAGGTGCATTGAGTGGTAAAGAAGGCAACTCTGAGTTCCTTTTTATTCGTCAAGACGGAGAACGTTTTCCAGCAACACTTGCAACTTCTTTTATTAAGGATAAAGAGGGTAATGTTTTGGCGTATTTCTTGACTATTGAAGATATTACCGATCGAATAAAGGCTGAGGAAGAGATAAGAGCTGCAAAAGATTTTTCAGAAAACTTGCTGTCGTCAATGAATGAAGGTCTTGTTGTGGCAACCATTGAAAATACGATCAAAAGTGTAAACCCTGCATTTTGTGAAATGACAGGTTTTTCGGAAGAAGAGTTAAAAGCAGCAGGACTTCCATTCCCCTTTTGGTCACCAGAATGTTACGATTCCTGTACAGCATACTTCGGAAAGCTATTGAGCGATGGATCAAGAGGATCGTATGAGACCGTTTATATGCGGAAAAACGGGGAGCGTTTTCCCGTACAAATCATGGCCTCTCAAGTAAAAGATAAATCTGGGAACGTAAGTGGAATAATTGCAACCATTCAGGACATAAGTGAGCGAGAACAGGCTCAAAATGAGATTCGTTTGGCAAAGGAATTTGCAGAGCAGTTGGTTCTATCTTTACAGGAAGGACTGTCTGTGATGAGTTTAGATAAAATCCAAATAGACGTAAACCCCGCATTATTAAAGATGACCGGTTTTACAAGAGAAGAATTAATAGGGAAGAAAGCTCCGTTCGCTTATTGGCCTAAAGAAACTTATCAGGATGTCAAAGATGCTTTCTTAGAAGTGCAAAAAGGGGAAAGAAATAATTTTAAGCTCATGTTGATGCGCAAAAACGGGGAGCGCTTTCCAGTTTCAGTATCTACAGCAAATATTAAAAATGCCGAAGGAAAAATACTTGCCCATTTTGCGACGATCAAAGATATTTCGGAACAGGTAAAAGTAGAAACCTTATTAAAAGAAACAGCAGAGAAATCTAATCTCCGAAAGAAAGCAATATTGAAATTGGCAAGTCTCGTTGGATCAGACTTTGAAGAATCGATTCGTAAAATCACATCATTGGCGGCAGAAGTTATGGATGTTGAACGGGTTAGCGTTTGGGAATTTAATAAAAGTACTGCTCAAATTGACTGTAAAAATTTATTTATACGTACCGGTAATTCGTTTAATAAAGGTAGTTGCTTGATAAAAAAGAATAACCCTGCCTATTTCAAAGCGTTAGAGACAAATCCAACCTTAAATGTACCCGACGCACTGTTAGATGATCGCACCAAGGGTTTCTCAAAGGATTACTTGATACCTAATAATATATCATCTATGTTAGATGTGTGTATCAATGGGTCTCATGGTCATTACGGTCTTATTTGTTTTGAACAAGTTGACTCCATTAGAAAATGGACAGCCGAGGAAGAAGAATTTGCCATTTCAATTGCCAGTTTGGTATCACTTATGGTACAAGGGTCGGAACGAGTTTTAGCAGAACAGCAGTTAAAATTAATGAACAAGAATCTCTCTAGCGCCGTTACAGAATTAAACGAATTAAAAGATCAACTGCAAAATGAGAACGTATATCTTCGGAATGAAATTGATATGGTTTTCAATTTTGAGGAAATGGTTTATGGCAGTGCAGTATTTAGTGAAATATTGAGTGATGTTGAAAAAGTAGCACCAACCAGAGCAACGGTTCTTTTAATGGGAGAAACTGGAACTGGAAAGGAATTACTGGCAAGGGCTGTTCATAACTTAAGTGATCGAAAAGATAATCCTTTGATTAAGGTAAATTGTGGTGCAATACCTAGTGAGCTAATTGAAAGCGAGCTATTTGGTCATAAAAAAGGGTCTTTTACCGGAGCGATCTCTGACAAAATAGGAAAGGTGGAATTAGCCCACGGAGGGACACTTTTTCTCGATGAAATAGGAGAGTTACCACTATTGATGCAACCAAAACTCCTTCGTTTTCTTCAAGAGGGCGAAATCGAAAAAATTGGAGATACCGAAGTTAGAAAATTAGATGTGCGCGTTATTGCAGCAACCAACAAAAACTTGGTCGAGGAAATTTCATTAAAACAATTCAGACAAGATCTGTACTTTAGACTAAATGTATTTCCAATTATAGTACCTGCTCTTAGGGATAGAAAGGAAGATATTCCAATTCTAATTGAGCACTTTGTAGATAAATTCAGCAAGATCTATAGAAAGGATATTAAGTACATTTCAGACAACTCTATGCGACAAATGCAGCAATACGAGTGGCCTGGAAACATTCGAGAGCTCGAGAACCTTATTGAACGCGCTATTATTTTATGTAGCTCTGAAACACTACACGTATTTGAATTTGAAGACGTAAATCCCTTAAGTGCGAGACTTATTACAAACACAAATTTATCATTGGATGAAGCACAACGACTTCACATCATTAAGGTATTAGATACTTGCCAATGGAAGATTGATGGTGATGAAGGTGCTGCCTTTCAGCTAAAAGTAAAGCCGAGTACACTTCGTGATCGCATGAAAAAATTAGACATTAAAAGGCCTAAATAACCCACGGTATTCCGTGGAAGCAAAGGAATAGCAAATTCTACCAACGCTATTCCGTGGGCAATTCAAATTGCCACTTTTTACATACTAGTTTATAACAAATAGCTAATCAGCGCTTTAAATATTTATTTATAGGGCTTTCTATTTTTTGGCACGAGAGTGGCATACTCTATTTAAACCGATATAGATTATGCAAGAGATAATAGTTTTTGAGAGGGCTAAGTTTTGGTATGAAGATGGGATCTTATTTTGTAAGCTCTTCAACAAGGATATAAATCATAATTTATCTGAAAAGTCTGCCCAAAATTATATTAATGCTATGAGCAAACTATGTCAAGGAAGGATGTCACCTTTTGTAATCGATGTAAGAGAAGCTAAAGGAACCTATACGAGTGAAGCAGCCAAGCTTATATCAAATAGTGCTAAACTTCTCAAAGTACGTTTGGCCGAAGCATACGTTCTAAATTCGATGGGGTCTAAATTAACGGTAGTGTCGTATAAGAGAATTTTTAATCCGAATACAGATTATGACATATTCAAGTCAATGAAGGATGCCATTGCATATTGCAATTCTAAAAAAGAAGAATTTTTAAGTACGAAAATACAGTAAGGAGATTTTGAGTAAAACAGGAAAACACTCTAAGAACCTATAGGTACAGAAAACAAGTTAGGTGAATCTTTGAGAAAGCCAATTTTTACACATGTTATATGAAAAAAGAGTTAAAAGAACTAAAGTCTAAATATCGAACCATTTTTGAATTGGGAAATTCGGCGAGTATTGCTGTGATTAATGAAGACGGAAATATTACCGACTGGAATTCATGTGCAGAATCTACTTTCGGCTATGATAAATCGGAAGTTATCGGTTTTCCCATGATTGGACTTTTTGCTTTGTCACAAAAAGAAATGTCGATAGAGAGTTTATTTAAAACCGTAAATAAAGCTAGTAATTCTGATTCACGAGAAGCACTCGAATTATACGGATTGAAAAAATGTGGAGAGCAATTTCCGATTGAACTTGAAATTAAAAAAGGGGAGATCACATCCAGTGTTTTTTATATAGCCATCATGGTTGATACTTCAATTCGGAAATCGTTAGAATCTGAACTGGATAAGAAATCGAAAGAGCTTGAACTATTGCTTTATAGATCGGCACATGATCTAAAGGCGCCGTTTTGTTCCGCAGAAGGACTTATAAATATTCTTAAAGAGGAAGAGATAAACCCTACTGTACGCGGTATACTTTCCATGCTTGAAAGCACTTTAGATAAAGGCAAACAACTCCTTGATGATCTGGCGCTGGTTTCTATCATTTCAAAAAAAAACAGATCTGTTGAGGCAATCAATTTTGAAGAAATTACCATAGACGCACTTGCCGCGTTGCAAGGCCTTGATGATTTTGATTCTATTGCTTTCGATCTTGATGTTAAATTGAACACACAGTTCTATAGTAACCAAGAATTGCTTAGTTCACTGTTGAAAAATTTAATGCGCTACGCCGTTAATTTCACACATTTTAAATGTCAAGATGAAATTCCAGATATCCGCCTTATAGTTAAAGAATATCTCGGCGGAGTGAAGATAGCAATTGCTTTTAATGCTTTGGAAAACAATAACGAATCAAAAAAAGGAATTTTCGATTTAAATCGGTTTACATCCGACTATAGTTTGTCTTATGGCGGACTAGGAGAGTATGTTATAAAAAACATTGTAGAAATTCTTGAAGGAAAAATTAGAGTAAAAACGCTAAATGAACTGGGTACATGTATTGAAATAATTATTCCTAATAGCAATAAGAATTAGTACAGAGGTGAAAAAAATTAATAACATAATGCTGATTGATGATAACAAAATAGACCTTTTTGTCAATCAACGTATGCTCCAAAATTTTGATGATAATATCACGGTAAGCATGTTTTCAAGCCCTAGCTTATCGATCAACTTTTTTGAAAATATAGAGGCAGCCAATATGACGGACCCTTCTATGATTCCTGACATTATTTTAATGGATATAAACATGCCCGAATTAAACGGCTTTCAATTAATAGAAAAGTTTGAAACAATGGGAATTTTGAGTCGATACAATATCGATGTCATAATGCTTTCCTCGTCCCAATATGAAAACGATCTTGAAAGAAGCCGGGATATCATTTTTTGTAAGCAGTATGTAACAAAACCATTAACAGTAGAAAAAATAAATATAGCATTCAATTCCCCCGAAAATAATAATCTAACTATTCTAAATTTTACAAAATGAAAAAACTGAACTTAACCACTTTTGCATTAATTATGTCTATTTTTTTATTAGGCAAGACCAACATATTCGCTCAAGTAGGAATTGGTACTACAAGCCCAAACGTTTCTTCAATTCTCGACATATCGTCGGCAGATAAAGGCTTTCTTATGCCAAGAATGACGACGCTTCAACGTTTAGCGATAAGCTCACCAGCCAATAGTTTGCTGGTATACGATACCGACTTAAAAAGGTTTTATTCTTATGATCTCGCCACAACTTCATGGGATCAACTTAGTGTCGAAAGCAGTAAACGAGATAATTATAAGATCATTAAATCTGAAGCTGATCTGGCCGATGAACGTATAGCAGGAGGCGGCTCTAAATTCATGCTTTCTTCCAATACCTTATATGAAATTAATGGTACGGTAGCCGTATCATATCCAATTGAATTAAACGGTGCCTATATTATTGGAAATGATACAAACGAAGATATTTTATCGCGATCAGCAGGTGTATTATTTACAGGAACTACCGGTGGAAGTATCAAAGGACTTACCTTATCAGCACCCGGAGGAACTATTTTTTCAATAACTGCGCCTGTATCAGAGAGCCTAATTTTTCGTGATTCGGTCGTTAAAGATTCTAATTCGGTAGGTACTTTAAGTGGTTTCGGAATAATATTTAGTAGTGTAGTACAGTATGCTTCGAATATCACAGGAATTACATATAACAGTGTTAATACATTATTGCTTACTGATCAAGGTTGGTTGAGCAGTAACGGAGGTACCTATGAAACATTCACAGGTACGTTCTCAATAGTTCAGAAGGTAAGCGGCTTTAGTAGTGCTGATGGCACTGTTGTCGCCATTGATGTAAGTAGTAATCCTACCGTGGGAAGCGGAGTTCTTGAAGGGACTGCTTTTTCAGGAACTAGTACAGAGTATGTAAAAAGATATGGATCAGGATCGTATTCGGGATATAATTTTACAAACTCATGGACAGTAGATTGCCCTGGGATTCCAAGAGAATCTGACGACACGGCTTCTGGAAATATATATTATAACGGAGATATTACAACTGGATTTGTACATACTGTTGCCGATGGTAATGAATTCAACTTGTCTGGGAATACATCAACAGCAGTAAATCTATTTAGAACATCATCGCCAGAAAATAATCGAATTACCTATATGGGTACAAAGAAAAGAACGTTTCAAATAAATGCGGCATTATCCATTCGTGGAAATAGCGGAGTAGGAGATTATTTTGCGTTTTTTATTAAAAAGAACGGAACAACTACCTTAGTTGAAACGAATACTTTGATGCGGGTGAATTCTACTTCTAATATTTCAAGTAATGCTATTTCAGGAACCGTTGAATTGGAGCCAAATGACTATGTTGAAATTTGGGGGCAGAGATTAGTTGGAAATTCCGCTCTTTCAATTACCGTGTTTTCGCTAAACCTAAGTATTAAATAATTCAAAAATTTAGTATTGTTATTGATGTTATTAGACCTTCTGGCCTTTTGGCCGAAGGTTTAGTAACTCATTAAAAGAGCTGCTACGTTCTTACTTATTGAATTTAAAAAAGGCGAGCTGCTTTGTTTTTAGATTTTTATCTATTAGACCAGGAAAGAATTATTGCAATCAGTGAGGCTCATCTGCTTTACTAAACGTAATATTCTAGTGAACTGAGCCCGTGCAATATTCTAGGCCGTTGCCTTTTGGTGGTAAGCTAAAGGATGCTTATAAATTAAGTGTACGTGCTTTCTTAGTAAAAGCCCAGCACTGTTTTAGTCGCTTAAGTGTATTAACCTATTCTTATACGGAACCTATAATTCTCAAGATTGAAATTTATTGCTCGTACCATCGACATATACTTCTATTTTTTATTCCCCATTAAACCTTAAATTTAATGCAAGAAACAAATATCATACCCATACATAAAACTAGGAGTCTAACAACTTTTGATATATACGATAAATTATTAGAAACCTTAAAATCTGGTGTGTGGAGGTTTAACTTCCAAACACAGGAAGTGCTTTTAGAACCCTCTTTTCTGAATATTATTGGATATAGAGCTGAAGATTTCCCAACACTAAAAATTAGCGATGTCATTCACCTTGTACACCCTAGAGAAAAAGCATTTTTTGATTTTTTAACTCCGCCCTTCCATAGAAATTTAATAACAAAATGTTCTTTTGAATTTAGAATGCTTCACCGCAATGGAAACTGGATCTGGGTAGAAAACCATTGCGAAAACATTAGCTACACTACTGAAAATGAACCGGAATGTTTAGTCGGATTTGTTCAAGATATTTCAGAAAAGAAAAACAAAGAACTACTCGCTTTAAAGTATAAGGACCTACTTAAAAAGACCAATGAAGCCGCTTCCATAGGTACATGGGAAGTGGATCTTGTAAATAATAAGATCGACTGGAGCGAGGTTACCAAAAAAATTCATGAGGTTGCAGATGATTATAATCCTACTCTGGAAACAGGCATTAATTTTTACAAAGAAGGAAAACATCGAACTCAAATAACAAAAATGTTTGAGAAATGCGTGGCCAAAGGCATCGGATTTGACGATGAATTCATTATTGTGACTCAAAACAGAAAAGAAAAATGGGTTCGTTCTATAGGTGTTGCTGTTATGGAAAAAGGGATCTGCACAAAGGTGTATGGTGTTTTTCATGATATTGACGCAAGAATAAGAACCATTCAAGATCTGGCCATTACAGAAGAAAAATTTCGAAAAACCTTCGATTTTGCGGGTATCGGAATGGCAATGGTAAATATGAATAGCGAATGGCTGCGGGTAAACCAAAGCCTATGCGATATGTTAGGATACTCCATGGATGAATTTTTAAGCCTGTCTTATCAAGATTTTACACATCCAGATGACTTGGAACAGGATAAAATTTTACTTACGGAAGCCCTTACAGGAAAGTTAGACGATTATGAGATCGAAAAGCGCTATATCCATAAAAATGGTACGATCGTATGGAGTATTCTAACGGTTTCTGTGGTTCGTGATGATACTGGAACCCCACTTCACTTGTTGTCTCAGCTAAATGATATTACAGATAGAAAATATGCTGAAAACAAAGTGAAGGAAGTACTTGCTGTGGCAAAAGAACAAAATAATCGCCTCCTTAACTTTGCTCATATCGTTTCACATAACCTCAGATCACATTCGGGTAACTTAGAAATGCTATTAGATTTAATGGTAACAGATAATCCTGAAATTGTAAAGGAAGAATTATTTCCGCTGCTCAAAGAAGCCGTAGGTCAATTGGAAGAAACCGTGCAGAATTTAAATGAAGTTGCTGTTCTAAACACAAAAACCGAATTGAACCTCCTGGGCCTCAATCTCGCAGAATATGTAAACAATGCCATTGCAAACATTAATTCATTTATTTTGGATGAATCTGTGCAACTAGAAAATAAGGTAGACCCTGCTTTAAAGGTTTTGGCAATTCCTGCGTATATGGATAGCATTCTTCTTAACTTTTTTACCAATGCCATAAAATATCAATCATTAGAACGGGCTCCCAAAATTGAAGTGACCGCTTTTGAAAAGAACAAACACATCGTCTTGAGTATAAAAGATAATGGATTGGGAATCGATCTCGCAGCTCACGGATCAAAACTCTTCGGATTGTATAAAACATTTCATAAACATCAGGATGCGAGAGGGCTAGGTCTGTTTATAACCAGAAATCAAATTGAAGCCATGGGAGGAAGAGTAGAAGTGAAGAGCGAAGTGAACGTAGGGACAACATTTTTTATATATTTACGTAATGAAAGTACTTGATCTTACCTGTATCGTTGATGATGATCCAATTTTTGTATATGGTGCAAAAAGAATGATGGAGTTAGCCAACTTCTCAAATGCCTTTTTGATATTTAACAATGGACATGACGCACTAGCCAAATTAAAATCGTTGATCGAATCAGGAGAAAACCTCCCCGATTTAATACTCTTGGATCTAAACATGCCTATCATGGATGGATGGCAATTCCTCGATAGTTTTTCAGAATTTAAAATAGATAAAGAAATAATCATCTATATTTTAAGCTCCTCTGTTGACCCTGTTGACCATGAAAGATCAAAACATTATTCAATTGTAAATAATTTTGTGGTCAAACCTATTTCCGTAGATAAAGTCACGGAAATCATGGACGAGATCATCAGTAATAGAGCATAACAAGCCCTCACACTAATTCTACTATTAATTATTGAGAAGCTTATCCAAACGGATAGGCTTCTTTTTAATTTATACAGTGCTTCGAATTCACAAAACAGCAGTATCTTTTTTCTTGGTATTTCTTTACCTTAGCTAATCTGTTCAATATAAAGGATATGCAAACAACCGATACGGTACTTATCAAAATGGGGCAATATGTTGAAAAATGGAAGACATGCAACGATTCTCGGCACGTATTCTTGAGTTGCTACCATATGATGAGCTCAAATATGAGTTCCGCCTTGCAGAATAACGAATTTCACGATACCGTATGGGTCAATGAACTTTTAAATCGGTTTGCCGACTATTATTTTGAAAGTTTACTGTGTTATGATTGTGGTGAAAAAACACCTGAAGTATGGCTCAATGCACATCGTGCCTGCCAAGATAATAGGGTGAGTAAACTTCAATTGTTGGTGCTAGGTGTAAATGCCCATATAAATTACGATCTCGTCCTTGCCTTGTACGATATGCTAGCACCCGAATGGAACAATTTATCTGATGCTAAAAGACAAGAACGCTATGAAGATCACAATCATGTCAATCAGGTGATCGCTGGCACCATCGATCGCGTTCAAGATGAAATTTTAGAACCGCTAAGTCCATCACTCGAATGGATCGATACGCTCTTTGGACGTATGGATGAATTCCTGATCTCAAGACTTATTGCTTCCTGGCGAGAAGATGTTTGGGAAAACACACAAGTTTTATTACAATTAGAACTCCCAGAAGAACGAGAAAAATTTCGTCAGAAAATAGAAAGAGAAGTCTTAAATATTAGCGATACCATAACCCTATTTTGATACGTTTCTCTTGAAATAAGATGTTTTTAAGGGTCGTTTCTATACATTTTTGGTCTAAAGAGTCTCGCAAAAAGATCTGCAAATTTTGAAGATATTATCTCAAAAAATTTACTGTACATTGCATCTATAAAATTGATTCATTGGCAACAACCCATACGCAAGGCTTCTTTAATAAAACGCTGAATACACTTCAGAAGATGTTCCGTTATGTAAAAAAGAAACCCTTTAGATCGCTTGGCTATTTGATGCTTTCGGGTGTTGTATTTGTAGGTCTGCTCTTTCTTTGTACGTATTTTGGGGTCTTCGGACATGTACCGACAAAAAAAGAATTAGCGAGTCTTAAAAACCCTGTGACTTCTACTATCTACGGAAGTGACAAAAAACCGATCACTTATTTCTATATGCAAAACCGAAGCAATATAGATTCTACTCAGCTTAATCCGTTTTTAAAAAAGGCTCTCGTCGCTACCGAAGACGCTCGTTTTTACGAACATTCAGGGATCGATTATAAAAGCTATGCACGGGTTTTGGTCAAGTCGGTTTTGCTGCAGCAAGGAAAAGGTGGTGGAAGTACCATCACGCAGCAGATCGCTAAAAATATCTTCGGAAGAAAAGATCTTTGGCTCCTAAGCACACCCATTAGTAAAATGCGGGAACTAATTATCGCGAGCCGCCTCGAAAGTATGTATTGCAAAGATGAATTGTTGTTGCTGTATTTCAATACCGTTTCCTTTGGTGAAAATCTCTACGGAATTGAAAAGGCTGCCCAACGGTTTTTCAGTAAAAAACCAGAACAACTTTCCTTAACCGAATGCGCCACCTTGGTGGGTGTGCTAAAAGCGCCTAGCTATTACAATCCACGCCGAAATCCCGAAAATGCAACCCGCCGTCGTAATACCGTACTCGATCAAATGGTCAAATACAACGCGATCACCGAAGCAGAAGCTTCCGAAGCAAAAACGCCTCTAGTCTTAAAATACAGTCCAGCAGAAAAGAATTCGTCTCTTTCGGGCTACTACAAAGAATTTGTAAAGGAAGAATTTGAAGCATGGGCAAAAGCGAATCCAAATGCCGAAGGCGCGATCTACGATCTCGAAAAAGACGGCTTACATATTTACACCACCTTGCAGCCAAATATTCAGAAATACGCTGAAAATGCCATGGTTCGAAACCTAGAGCGCTTACAAAAATCGATGGCGCAACATTGGGAAAGTAGCACTACCGAAGGCGGAAAGGAAGCGTTTATTCAGAAATTAATGGCGCAGCAACCCAAAGTAAAACAGCTGGTCGAACAAGGGAAATCTCCCGAAGAAATTGAAACCTTTCTCCAAAAAACTACCGCCAGAAAATATTGGGAGATCAACAAGGGCTTTGAGCCACGTCAACAGAGTTATCAAGACAGCGTGATCAGCGCGATCGTACGTTTGCATACAGGAATCTTGGCAATAAACAGCCGAAGTGGTGCTATTTTGGGCTATTTAGGCGGCATTGACTACGGTTTTTCGCAAATAGACAACATTCAATCGCCCAAGCAGGTAGGCTCCACTTTTAAGCCCATTACCTACCTCACAGCCTTGCAACAAGGTGTTGATGCATGCGATTTTTACGATAATACCTTACGAACCTATTCTAAATATGAAAATTGGCAACCTCGCAATGCCAACAATAATTACGGCGGAAGCTATAGTGTACACGGTGCCTTGGCGAATTCGGTCAATACCGTTTCGGTTGCGTTACAAATGCAGGTGGGCGTTCCGAAGACAATTAAGCAAGCAGAAAAAATGGGCATTACCGCAAGTATCCCTGAGGTGCCTTCCATCGTATTGGGGACGGCCGATATTAATCTACTCGAAATGGTTACCGCCTATGCGAGTATTTCGAACGGCGGCCATCTAGTGAAGCCCTATATGATTCAGAAGATAACCGATGAAGAAGGAAAAGTATTGTTTGAGGCAAAGCCGAAATATCTCGGGCGCGTGGCTTCCGAAGCATCCATCAAAAAGTTGCAACAAATGATGGGTGAAGTCATTACCGAAGGTTCTGGCGCTTCCTTTCAAGCGTATGAAATTCCGTTTAATATCATTGGGAAGACAGGAACCACGCAAAACAACGGCGACGGATGGTTTATTGGTGCTTCCCCCGAAGTGGTGATCGGTTCGTGGGTAGGAACACAAGACAAACGAGTGCATTTTAAAAACACGAGCTTAGGAAGCGGTGCAAGAACCGCAATGCCTATGGTGGCTTCGGTGTTTAAAGGTTTAAGCAGCTGGACCCGACCTATGCTAACCAATTTCGAATATGAAAGTCCGTATTTTGAATGTCCAACCTTTAGCGAACTACCAGCCAAAGACGCCGTAAATTTCTTTAAAACAGATTCAACCTACATCAATGAATTGCGACGGAAACAACTGGGAATCCCTTTAGATTCTGTGGTAACCGTGGTTCAAGATTCACTGCAACTACAGTAATTTTTTTAAAAGAGTCACACTTCATTTTTTAACGAAGCTTTGTAAACGGAGAGTAGGATAAATTCCGACCTTTAGCCTGAAAAACAGTTCGGATGAATATAGCAATTATTGGTTTTGGTCCGCGTGGCTTGGCGTGTCTTGAGAATTTGGTGTTGGAACTTGCTTCAGCCAATATTGTAAAACCGCATCTTTTTATTTTTGAACCTTCCGCTAATTTGGGAACGGGTAAAGCCTGGGAGGTTGATCAACCCGAAACCAATTATATTAATATTTCAGACCATGCACTGCAAAATTTAAAAGGCCGGGAAAAACTGGTTTGGGGAACGATGACTATTCCGTCCTTTTCTTCGTATACACAATGGTGCCTCAATAATAACAAGGAAGAAAATATTGTGGGCGACAAAGATGTCTATCCGTCGCGTTCCCAAATGGGGAACTATTTACACCAACGCGCAACGAGTATTTGTAGCATTTTATCAAAGAATAAAGCCTTAACCATCATAAATGAAAAGGTAGTTTCGGTTGCGTATGATGATGACATTGTAAAGATCAAAACCTCCAATGATGTTTTTAATGCTTCGGAATGCCTGATAACCATTGGTCATACGCCCACAAAAGACAGCGAAGAAACGGTCAATTTTAAAGCGCACGGTAAAAAGGAGGGCGTGACCTATATTCACGATCCGTATGAGGCGAAAATTGCGCGCAAGGGCATGACTAACACCAAGGTGGTGATCAAAGGTTTCGGACTCTCAATGCTCGATATTGCGCGGCAGCTCACTAATTATAAATTTGGGACTTTTGAAGAAAAGTCGGATGCTGGTTATTTGCAATTTCTTCCGAATAAAGACTGTGTACAGGAGATCATTCCGTATAGTAATGACGGATTGCCCTGTGTTCCCAAGCCCTTCGGAAGAAAAGTGGATGCTACTTTTGAGCCAACATTGGTTCAGAAGAACACTTTTGAACTAGCACTTCGGAATCACTTAGCGACACCAGAAGCTCTTCAGGAAATCGATTTTGTCCTCGATGCTTTTTCTGAAGTAGCTGCGGCTATTTACATACAAAATTCCGAAGAACAGCATTCCGAAGCAGCAATTAAAACGCTTACGGTGGCTTGGTTAAAAGACCCAAGTACGGCACACCAACTCATTCTCGATACCGAATTGCCAACTATAGATTATATGCGGCATACGGTGGAAATGGCGTGGGGGAACGAGTCGGCTTCATTAGATTTTACTATCGGACAAGTTTGGCGGCATTTGCAACCCAGTATGTATCGATTATTCGCTTTTAGTGGGATTTCGGGCGAACTTATCAAACAACTAATTGAAATAGATCAAGACACCAAGCGGTATTCGTATGGGCCGCCTGTGGAGAGCATACTCCAGCTCATTGCACTGCATGAAGCAGAAATTTTAAATCTAGACTATGTAAATGATCCGACCATTGAGCTAGTCGCTAAAGGCTGGAAATTATCGAAAAACGAAAGCAGTGTTGTTGCTCCCGAATTGATAAACTCGGTTATGGATGCGCCTGT
Organism: Ulvibacter sp. 2305UL32-6; assembly: GCF_058148545.1. NCBI lineage: Bacteria > Pseudomonadati > Bacteroidota > Flavobacteriia > Flavobacteriales > Flavobacteriaceae > Ulvibacter > Ulvibacter sp. 2305UL32-6. The sequence goes on along the minus strand of NZ_JBYVKA010000001.1, from coordinate 937,380 downwards.
GTTGGAAAAAATGGAGAGCCCCATCTTTAAAGAATTACGTGAGAAAGAGTTCATTCAACCCGTTCACGAAGATTTAGGCATACTGACCCATCCCGATGGGACTGTGGTACACCCTAAAGATGCGTCTAAGAAAATTCCTATTTCCGTAGTGGGAAGAAATGCCAAGGGCAGTGTTTTGGGTACTGATGCGATCTTAGAATGCTTTAGCCCCGAAACCCACGATTGGGCAAAAGGAGTGGTGAGCCGAGTGGGTAACGTATAAGGAATATGGACCGCTTCGCTCTTAGAATATGGAATATAGATTATTGAGACTTATTATTTTCCATACTCCATACTCCATACTCCCCTTTAGCGTTCGTTTAACATTTGGTGTTAATCTATATTAATGTTCTTTATTTCAGCTTGTTTGAATGGTATATTTAGGATATCATTTAAAACGACAGCTATGAATACAGACAAAAAAATACCTGGACAAGAGGAGTCAACTTCAAAAAAGGATAGTGCGATCAACAAGAAGGCAAATGAAGCTGACGGGCGTGAGATCAACCATCAAGTAGAGCAACGTCGCGAGCAGCACCAACCAAGAGATAACGCTTAAAATTATAGATCATGGACGATAAGAAAAAGAAAGACATAGACGCTTCAGAAGAACTCGATAGCCTAAATCCGGAAACGATCAAGGGTCCGCAGAAAGACAAGCACCAAAATCAGTATGGTGATCAAGACGAGGCTAGTAGGGTACAATAATTAAAAATCAACGCGATGAGCAAAGATAAGAGAGCGCCTTTATTAAAAAAGGACTTAGAAAACGAGCAAAATATCACGAATCAGGATTATCAAGGTGAACCAAACTCGAAGCCAAAAACGGCAGACACACCGAGTAATAATGACGCCAAAGATGTGCCTGAATCGAATGATCCTGCGGGTTACGACAATAATGGAAACACCAAAGAAACACCTTCGGGGCAACGAAAGAACGATTAATTATATCGATCTATTTATGTATCAAACCTGCGCAACTGCGTGGGTTTTTTTGTGGCTGTTGAAGAGTAAAGACTGGGAATATGGATTGCTTCGCTCCTAGAATATGGAATATGGATTATTGGGAATTGTTATTTTCCATGCTCCATACTCCATACTTCCAACTTGCCCGTCCGTTGCAATAGTGAAGGCGTGGCACCCAGACATCAATCTTTTTTACATATCTCTTTAGAGCCTGCTACTCCTCTAAAAATCATGTATCTTTAAATTTCAGTTTTATTCAAAAAATCACTAAAATCTATGAAGTTATTTCCGCTTGTTTCTTGTCTTTGTATGTTGCTATTATTTGGCTGCAATGAGCTCGATCCGAAAGGCGAAAAGGAGGTGCGTACTTTTATTCTGCAGTGGAACCAAAACCATACACAGCTCAAATCGGCTTACCTGCAGCCTTCGTATATGGATGTGGTAGAATACTACGGAAAAGAGCGCACCAAGACACAGGTGCAACAAGACAAAAACTTGCTGTTTGAGCAATTTCCAGATTATACGCAGCAAATCCTAAATGATCAGCTTACAATTTCAAAGGAGGGAGGAACATATTTGGTGACTTTTACCAAACACGTAAAGTATGACGGAATAGAAGCCGATTACACTTCTTACCTTTCGGTGATCTATAAAAATGGGGATTTTAAAATACTTCGGGAAGGCGTTGCTGAAGATTCTGACGATCTGGACGCGCCTATTTTCCCAAAATATCGTGAAAACCATCAGCTAATTACTAAAAACAGACGTCTGTATGGCGATTTTAACGGCGATGCACTTTCAGATTATGCCTATGTGCTCTCCCCCGAAGTTATCGCTACTAATAGCACCGCGACACTAGTAGACGCTGAGGTTATTTGTAAAGGAGCTTGTAATAGTGTGATCACCTTTAGCAATCCTGATCTAAAGTCCATTGTGGTTGAAGGCGCTTACAAATCGCAATTAGAAAACCTAAAAGACCTTAACGGTGATGGGGCAGATGAACTTGGTTTTTGGGATATCAAGGCCACCACCAAAACCTTATCTGTTTATAACGCAACTACGGCTACGCTACTTACGGCGCCCATTTTGATCAATACCAACGTGCATAGAAATTTAAGCCTGATCGATGTTTTTAAAAAGACAGGCCCTAATAAGATCACCGTGACCCATAGTGCCCAGGAAAATGGCAAATGGGTCTTAAAAAGTGAGGTGATCGTGTTGGAATAACTTCTATTTAGGCAGCAAGATATTGCTTACAAGCCTCGATACAATTGCGACAAGCCTTTGCACAATCCTGACAGTGTTGGTGTTCGTGTTTTTCGCAAATGCTGGCACAGTCTTCACAAACGCTAATACAATATTGAATAAGACCTGCTACATTCTCATACGAAGTATGAAGCACTTGTGAAAGGCTGCTACATACTTCGGCGCAGACACGGTCAGTACGAATACAATCGACCATCATTTTTACATTTTCTTCATCCAGGCAGGCATCGGCACAATGGTTACACGCATTGATACAGGATCCCAGCGTACTTATTAATTGCTCTTTCTTTTTCATGATATGCTGTTTTAAGGGTTAGTAGCTACCTAAAACTATCTAAAATCAAGCGTTTTGTAAAGACTACTAACAGTTTTTAACAGACAGCTGTTAAATGAATCTGAAAAGCACTAGGCTTTGTTAAAACAGGCTTGTGCCTACTATCCTCCCAAAATAGCAACAAGACCTCTTTTTTGGTTTTCACTGTGACTAAAAAAGGTATATTTGGGTTCTCCCCACGTTCTCTATGTTTTTCTGAGAACTTTTTTATTACAAACACTATGGATTTCCGTAAGGAGGTTTGTGGGGTTCTTTTATATTTACTAAAAACCAATTTTTCTATTTTATGGCAAAGGCAGATATCGATTTTGAAAAGGAACTATGGGACGCAGCCAACGAACTAAGAGGTGCTGTATCAGAGAATAACTATAAAAATTATATCTTACCGCTAGTGTTCCTAAAACACCTTAGCGAGCGTTATGATATTGTACATGACGAGCTTAGGCAACAACTGCACGATCCTAAATCAGATTATTACACTACCGATCAGGACGAAATAAATTATGTGTTAGAAGATCAAGATGAGTACCGCTCTCGGAATACTTTTAAAATACCAAAAACAGCTTCTTGGCAATACCTAAAAGATAATGCCGAACAGGACGATATCAAAGTAAAGGTTGATGATGCTTTCGATGTGATTCAGGATTTGCTTACGCAATACAATACACAATTAAATAACCTCCTTCCAAGAATCTTTGTGCGATCTGAGTTATCTCCTAAACAAACAGGAGGAATTATCAACTTACTTTCTCATCCTAAATTTTCTGAAAAAGACAATCCTGAAACCGATATCCTTGGCCGTATTTACGAATACTATATTGGGCGTTTTGCGATGGCAGAAGGTTCTGGTGCCGGGCAATTCTTTACGCCTGGCAGTATAGTACGCTTGTTGGTCGAGCTTCTTGAACCCTATAAAGGAAGAATCTTCGATCCTGCCTGTGGAAGCGGTGGAATGTTTGTACAGAGTTTAAAATTTATTAAGGAACACGATGGTGATAAAAGTGATATTTCTATCTACGGACAAGAAATGACGGCGCAAACCCTGCGTCTGTGTTTAATGAACTTGATGTTACGCGACTTGTCTTTTGACATAAAACTAGGAAACTCCTTACTGGACGATAAATTTCCCGACTTAAAAGCAGATTATATTATTGCCAACCCTCCCTTTAATGTGAGCAATTGGCACCCCGAAGATTTACCCGATGGCGATCCACGTTTGTTTGGCCCTAAAGAAGAATTCACTACCGATGGTTCTGCCAACTATATGTGGATGCAAACCTTTTGGAGCCATCTAAGCGACACAGGAACGGCGGGCATTGTCATGGCAAACGGAGCGATGACCTCCAACACCAAAGGAGAGAAAAATGTACGCCAGCATATGGTAGATAATAGCATGATAGATTGTATTGTGCGCCTACCAGATAAACTCTTTCTTACCACAGGGATTCCTGCTTGCTTATTTATTCTAAGCAAAAACCGAGATGGTAACGATGGAGTACATAGACAACGCAACAATGAAATCTTGTTTTTGGACGCCTCCAAAATGGGGACTATGGCAAGCCGTAAACTACGTGTGTTTGCAGATGAAGATATTGACAAAATAGCGGGAACGTATCATACTTGGCGAACTACCAAAAAGGATTATGAAGATGTAGACGGTTTTTGTAAAGCGGCAATGCTAGAAGAGGTACAAAAACAAGATTACAAACTTACCCCAGGTATTTATGTGGGTACAGAAGCGGAAGAAGATGACGGCATCCCCTTTGAAGAAAAAATGGAAACTTTAAAAGCTCAATTATTGGGGCAGTTTGAAAAGGGAGAACAACTGAAAAAGCAGATATTAGAGAATTTTGATAAACTATAAATGATGAATCATTACGAGAATAGCAATATTGACTATAAAAGTTTGAAAAAAGTTGTAGGCCCAAAAGCCGATCTCAAAAGTTTAGCAGAAACTTGCGTTTGTTTCGCGAATGCTCAAGGAGGAGAAATTGTTGTGGGTATTGAAGATGGTGAATCAGAACCACCAAATAAACAAAAAATTGAGCAGGATTTAGTTAACAAGACTATTTCAAGATTAAGAGATTTGACTGATGCTGTTGGCATTATGAATCCTGAAATATTAGGTCATACTAATGGTGGGGAGTATTTCAAATTTAGAATTTATCCTACAACAAGAACGATAGCAACAACATCATCAGGTAAAGTTTTTATTAGAGTTACTGACAATTGCATTCCTGTTTCGGGTGAAGAATTAACAAATCTAGCAGCAGAAAAAAATGCTTTTCAATGGGAATTAATTTCTGTAGGGAAAATAAAGCTTGAAAATGCAGATATAACCCAAGTGGTATATTTCGTTGAGCAAATTCAACAATCAAAATTTGTTTCAGATTTTATTAAAGAAAAAACTAACGAAGAAATTCTTGAACATTACCAGTTAATTAATCAAGATGGATATTTAACTAATTTAGGAGTAGTTTGGCTAGGCAAATCAAGTCAAAGAGCTCGATTAAGCTATCCTATTACAGTTCAATATATAGTTTATAATGAATTGGAAGAAAAGATTAGAAAAAAGGATTGGCATTTCCATATACATAATCTCAAAGAGTTGCTTTTGGATATTGAAAAAGAGGCTATTGAATTGAATTATTCTTCAGAAATTTCAAGTGGTTTTTTCAGAAAACAATTACGTAATTATCCGAAAGAGGTGATAAGAGAGTTGCTTATTAACGCCATTGCTCACAAACGATACACCATTTCTGGAGATATTTTTATTGAAGTTTATCCAAATAGAATGGTAATTACTAATCCAGGTGGTTTACCTCTTGGAATTACTGCAGAGAATATTTTGCATGAAAGACATAGACGCAACCCACATCTAATTCAAACATTACATGATTTAGGACTTATGGAAGGGGAAGGTTCAGGTTATGATTTAATATATGAGAAATTAGTACGAGAAATAAAACCATTACCTCTTATAGAAAGTTCTATTAATAAAACTTCAGTAACTGTTTTTTCAGGTGTTGTTGATAAAGAAGCACTTGAAATTTTAGAATATGTTTCCCAACATTTTCAACTATCTCAAAAAGAATATATTGTTCTAGGTTTGGTTGCTTCAGAAAAAAAGATATTATCAACACAACTGTCACAGCAACTGCAGTTGACTTCGGAAGATCGATTAAGAAGTTGGTTAGGAAGTCTTTTAGAAAAATCTATTCTGACCACAAGAGGAATTAAAAAAGGAACAGAATATTTACTCAACCCCGCATTATTTTCTCAATCTAAATTAAATATTGCACCCACTTTAAAAACCATCGATAAAGCACAATTAAAGCACTTGATCTTGGAGTATTTGAAATACAATGGTGAAAAGTCCAAACAAGAAATTAATGAACAAATTCAGGATGTTGAACTTAAAGATATACAAAAATGTATCTATGCTCTCGTCAAAGAAGGCTCTTTAGTGCCTTTAGGTGCTCTCAAAAATAGAACTTATGAAGTGGCAAAAAATAAATAAATAAAAAACAAAATTAAAAACAAAAAGAACAAATCCCTTTATTTATAGGGGCTTCGGTTTTTTTTTAAAATAAAATGAATAATGCATTTTTATAATAATAATGTCCTGCATTAAAAAAGAAAACAGAAAATAAATCTAAAAACAAAATATAGAAAATCTATAGGTTCACTTATTTAAGTTTAAAAAAGAACGATAATAAATATTTCGAAAATATAATAACATGGCAAATTATAATTGTGAACAATGTAAATATTACGATAAGTTGAATGGCTATTTCTGTAGAATTTGTGGACACAGTATCCAATTCGATGATAAATCTAGACAAAAAATACATATGGCTTATACGACAGATGAAGAATATTGTGATTGTTGCGGCAAACAAAGACATAATGGATCTTGTAATCCTAATCTAGATAGACGATTTTAATATGCCCCAAAACTGGAAAACATATAAACTATCTGAAGTTTTCGATATAATTGGAGGAGGTACTCCTAAGACTAAAAAACCAGAATACTGGAATGGAAATATTCCATGGCTTTCAGTTATTGATTTCAATAATGACCAAAGAACAGTAAATAAAACGGAGAAGTCTATTACTCAACTTGGACTTAAAGAAAGCAGTACAAAGTTGCTTGAAAAAGGTCAAATTATAATTTCTGCCAGAGGAACTGTAGGTCAATTGGCTCAATTAGGAAAAGACATGGCATTCAACCAATCTTGTTACGGTCTAACAGGCAAACTTGATATTTTGAATAATGACTATGGATACTACCTTCTTAAACATTCAGTTTCTAATATTCAATCGAATGCTCATGGATCAGTATTCGACACGATTACGAGAAATACTTTTGAAAACATCGAAGTCCAAATTCCAAACATCAAAGACCAAAAAGCCATCGCCTCCATCCTCTCTGCCCTAGACGACAAAATAGAGCTCAATCTCCAACAAAACAAAACCCTTGAAGAAATGGCTATGGCATTGTACAAACATTGGTTTGTAGATTTCGGTCCGTTTCAAGATGGGAAGTTTGTGGAGTCTGAGTTGGGGATGATTCCCGAAGGTTGGGAGGTGAAGAGTGTATATTCAATTGCCAACTTTATTAATGGTTCATCGTTTAAAAAGAATGATTTTGTTGATGATAAAGCTGACGGGCTGCCAGTAATTAAAATTGCAGAAGTAAAACAAGGTATTACATCTCAAACAATGTATTCCAATAAAAAATTAGATGGAAAATATATAATTGATAACGGCGATATTTTATTTCCATGGTCAGGGAATCCCCATACTTCGATTGGTATTCACCTATGGGATAAAGGTAAGGCGCTTTTAAATCAACATCTTTTTGTTGTAAGAATTGATGGCCAAGAAAATAGATGTTTTGTGTTTAATACACTTAAGAATCTTTTGTCAACTTTTATAAATTTGGCTACACATAAACAAACGACAGGCCTAGGTCATATTACAGTAACTAATTTGAAAGAATTGATGATCCCAATTCCAAATAAATTAAATTTATTGAAATATGTTGAACAAGCTAAACCTTTAATGGATTCTATCTATTCTAAACAAATTGAAAACCAAACCCTCACCCAACTCCGAGACACTCTCCTACCCAAACTTATTAGCGGTGAAGTACGGATAAAAGATGTGGAGAAAACACTTTCAGAAATTATATGAGTTCCTTTATAGAACATACCGTTCAAAAAGCTGCCATCACCTGGTTGCAACAATTAGGGTATACCTATAAAGAAGGGAATTCGCTACAACGCGATCTTAAAAAAGTAGTGCTGGAAGAAGACTTGCGTACTTTTTTACAAACCACCTACCCAAAGGTTCCAGCCACAGCCATCAACGAAGCTATGGCAGCTTTTACCCAACACGAAGGGATGGATACAGACCATCGCAACCGGGATTTTCATCGTAAAATGACCCAAGGCCATACGGTAAGCTGGAAAGATGCCAAAGGCAACGAACAAGCCAGACACCTCTACCCAATCAATTACCACGAGCCACAAAAAAACAGTTTTGTTTGTACAGATGAGGTGACCATTATTGGCAAAAACACGCGTAGAACAGATTTACTTATTTTTATAAACGGGCTACCTGTTATCGTATTTGAGTTTAAAAATATGTTCGATAAAGAGGTGGACATTGACAATGCACATGGCCAAATTGGGCATTACCTCTTAGACATCCCGCAGTTGTTCGATTACAATGCCATTACGGTAGTTTCAGATGGAATGCAAGCATTACACGGGATGTACAATTCGGCACTCGAATGGTTTGCCCCCTGGAAAAGTCTGCACGGCGATGATATAGAACAGGCTCAGGAACTTCAACTGGAAACCCTCTTACACGGCTTGTTTCCGAAGGAAATACTAGTAGATTATTTACAAAATTTTATCTTTCACGAAGACCACAACGGGAAGATTATTAAAAAAGGTGCAAAATACCATCAGTTTTGGGGTATCAAGAAAGCGGTAGAAAGTGCCGTTGCTAATATAAAACCGAAAGGTGATGGACGTTTGGGTGTGATCTGGCATACACAGGGATCTGGCAAGAGTATTTCTATGGCAATCCTTACGGGTATCCTACGGCAGTTACCCGAAATGAAAAACCCCACGATTGTAATTCAGGTAGATCGGTCGGACCTAGACCAGCAATTGTATGAAAACTTCGTCCTCTGTAAAGATTTGGTGGGCGATGTGCAGCACGCCACCACTACCAACGAGCTTCGGGATTTGTTACGAGCCGAAGGTGGCGGTGTTATTTTTACCACCATCGAGAAGTTTCGGTTAAAAGATATTTCCGAAGAACATGAAGCAGCAAAAAGATTAGAAAAAGAGCATCCGGTACTTTCAGAGCGTTTCAATTTAATTGTCATGGCCGATGAAGCTCACAGAACCCAATATGGTTTTAAAGATGGTGGCTTTGCACAAAACATTCGTCGTGCCCTACCTAACGCATCGTTTATTGGTTTTACAGGAACCCCAGTAGATGGAAAAGATGCCGATACGGAAATGGTCTTTGGGAAAACTATTCATTCCTACGATATAAAACAAGCTGTAGAAGATGGTGCTACGGTACCTATCTACTACGAACCTAAAATGGTGCCGTTAAACATTAAAGGAAAGTATGCTGCAAAATTAGAAGCGGTAGATGAGGAAGAAGAAGATACTGTCCATACCGTTTGGGCTGCGATTGAAGATGCAGCTGGGGCAAAAGATCGTGTTAAACGTGTTGCAAAGGACATTTTAAAGCATTTTAATGCCAGAGTGGAAGCTTTGGATGGCAAGGCGATGATTGTTTGTATGAGTCGTAAAAACTGTGTAAAAATGTACGATGCCATTACTGCCTTGGACGGTTGCCCAGAAGTAGCGGTAATTATGACGAGTAATATTGGTAAAGACCCCAAAGCATGGAATCCCCATGTACGTACCAAAGATGCTATGGAAGCCATTAAAAAGCGCTTTCGCACGCCTGAAGATCCTTTAAAAATAGTCATTGTACGAGATATGTGGCTTACAGGTTTCGATGCCCCGTGCGCCCATACTATGTATGTAGATAAGATTATGAAAGGTCATAACCTGATGCAAGCCATTGCGCGCGTCAATCGGGTTTTTGAAGATAAGCCCAATGGATTGGTAGTCGATTTTATAGGTATTTCAGGCTTTCTGGCCGCAGCGACCAAAAAATACACACGTGGCGGCGGAAAAGGCAAACCAACTTTAGACTTGAACGCTGCTGTGATTCTTTGTTTAGACCAGTATGTAAACGTCATTGAATTAACGGGTACTATTGACATAGAAGCCATAAATGCAATGACCGAAATTGAAAAAATGAAATGGTCTACTAGTTTGGTAAACGATTTATTGCAAACAGATAAAATAACCGATGATTTTCTGCACGAAGAACGGAAGCTAACCGAGTTGGTTGCTATGACCAGTTCGGACAAGCGTATTTGGGAGATTCAGGAACAGGTTGGAGTGATTCAAAAAATCAGGGAAGTCATTCGGAAGATTAAGAATCCGCCCGGACCGCAGCGTAAAAAGAATGACCGCATTAAAGATTTAATTAGTAGGTCTATCGAATCTAATGAGATTGTAGATTTGGCTGCCATGTACAATCTGGATAAAATAGACATCTCTATTATAGATGATCGTTTTCAGGCAATCGTTAAAGAAAAAGGAGGTGAGAATATCAAAATTGAGCTCCTAAGAAGAATTATTAATGACGAATTAAAAGTGAGAATGCCTAAAAACATCAGGCGCATGACCACCTTAAAAGAAGAGCTAGAAAAAGTACTGGGCAACTACCATAAAAACAGTTTAGACTCCATTGCCGCAATTAAGCACTTATTAGATATTGCCAATGAGTTTAAAAATGATGACAAGCGAACCAAAGAACTAGGTTTAACCGAAGATGAACTGGCCTTCTACGACTTACTGGCCGCCAATGAAAAACTGCTCAATGAGAAAGGTCCGATGCAGGATTTAGTGCATAAGGTCGTGGCTTCGGTAAAGAAAAACCTGCAACTTGACTGGACAAAGAAAGAAAATGCACGCGCCGCAATACGGTTAGCCGTAAAGAAAGAATTAAAAGGTAAAGTACCTTTCTCTGCGCTAGACCAATTATTAAAAGAAGTGATAGAACAAGCTGAAGGGCAGTATGGAGATTGGCCTTTGGTGGGGTGAATTAGTAATAAAATGAAATTTTATAGTATCTATGAACAAAGACAACCACATTTTTGCGATCGAGGGTGAGTGGGAAGATAAACTAGATAACAATCTCACAATTAAGTCAGTGCTTTCGTTATTACAAGAAGTGTCGGGTGTTGACCATGTTTTTAGAAAAGTAAATACAGTTGACAGCCTTTTAAAATATTTAGAGTCATCTACTGCGGCTCGCTACAAAAAATATGGTGTTATATTATTGGCCGCCCATGGTTCCCGCCATGAAATAGAGTTATCTAAAGATGAAACCATAAGTATTGAAGAATTGGGTGATATATGCCGAGGATGGTTCGATGATAAAGTGATTCACTTTAGTTCTTGCGCCGTTGCAAGAGATTCTCACAGATTAGAAGATTTTAAGTCCATAACAAAGGCTAAAGCAGTATCAAGTTATACAAAGGGCGTCGATTTTTTAGAGAGTTCTTTGCTAGATATCGCTTTGTTGAATCGAATATTTATTAGCAATAGTGCAAAAACAGCCAGCAATCACATAAACAGGTACTACCCCGATTTAGTGGAAAAATTGGGTTTTAAAATAATTACGTAATCTTCTATGGAATTTGATAAAGTACAAAGAAAACACATACTTCAAGGAATTAAGGATTTTGAAGAAAAGGGAATCCCTGCCGGGTTTAAAAACTCAACTACCTACAATTTAGTTTATAATGGAAAATTGTATCCTCCTAAAGTTATTATGGTGTATGCAAATTATCATGCATCGGGAAGGAAGTTAGAACGCTATTTTAAAGGGGGAATCGATACTGATTGTTTTAAAAAATATGAAGAACTCGGGTTTACAGTAGAAAAGAAAGCATTGAATAATGATGTTTTTCAAAACCTTTTAATCAAATACAGTTCTATTATAGATAAAGAGGGTTTTCATAAGGAATTATACAAATGGGAATTACTTAAAAAATATCAGGGGAGACCCAATCCGAGCGTTGAGAATTTTGCGGATGAATTACAAGCTATTGATTTCTCAAATCTTTTGTATCACAATGCAAGAGCAGTAGCGCATCATATCGTAAACGAGAAAGAAGAAGGATATAGAGAACAATATAAGTTGCTTTTTGATAAGTCAATTCCACTACAAGAGAGAATTGATCGGTTTGGAGCCGGTATAGAAACTTTGTACCGTGATCTTGACGGGGCAAAGAACTTATCCCATCATCATGATGAGCGAACTATTGCAACATTATTGACTTATCACAATCCAGAAAAATATACATTTTACAAAAGTTCTTTTTATAAAAAATTATGTGAACAATTAAAGATTAAGCCTAAAAAAGCAGGTAAAAAATACGTGCATTATTTATCACTAGTAGATGAGTTAATCAATGGATATATTCAAAAAGATGATAATCTGTTGAAAATGGTTTCCGAAGCAAAATCTGAAAATTCATACGAAGATCCAAATCATTTACTATTGGCTCAGGACATTCTTTTTCGAACACTTGATACTGATAATTTCGAGAAATCGTCGATTCCCAACAAAAATTACAAAGAACAATTTATTACATGGTTAAATACAAATATAAAATCAGATTCTGGGACTAAAACATCTTACATACGAGCTATAGAGTTGCTAGAAAAACCTCTGGGATACAACGTATTCACAGTAGACGATTTAACAGACTTAAATAGTCTATACCAAAGATTAATAAGTGAACAACGAAATAAAGATGGAATCTTCTACAATTCAGGTGTGCCTTCCTATGGGGATAAAGGGTTTTATTCGGCTTCGTTAGGAAAATATATTCAGTTCATTAAAGAAACTAAGAAAATGGATCTACAAAAAAAATATTGGCTCATAGCGCCAGGCAGAAATGCTCATAAATGGAATGAGTTTTATGAAGAAGGCGTAATTGCGTTAGGATGGGATGAAATTGGAGATGTATCTCAATACAAAAACCAAGAACAAGTACGAAATGCACTTAGAAATGCCTATGGTGGTGATGGAAATAAAATGAACGATACTGCAGCGAATTGGGAGTTTGCAAATAATATGAATATAGGCGATGTTGTTATCGTAAAAAAAGGGAGGAGCAAGTTGTTGGGTTATGGAATTATTGCATCAGAATATTTTTGGGATAATTCCAAGGACGAATATAAACATAGAAGAAAAGTTAATTGGCAAAGAAAAGGAAATTGGGATCTTGAACATAGTTTAGTACTTAAAACGTTAACTGATATTACTCCATACGATACTATAGAAAATGGTTTTGATTATTATTATGAGTGGTTGTTAAGCATTATGGATAGTAATAATAGGCATCAGGGTATTGGCAACAAAAAACATGTTGTAATCAACCAAATCCTTTACGGGCCTCCTGGAACAGGAAAAACATTTTATTTAAAAGATCAATTATTTGAAAAATATACATCAAAGGAGACCTCGATTAGTTTAGAACAACATTTTGAAACCATTGTAAGTGGTTGCTCTTGGTGGCAGGTTATTGCTATTGCTTTACTGGATATTGGGAGTTCTAAAGTGTCAGATATTTTTGAGCATGAATGGGTACAGAAAAAAGCAAGCCTATCGAACTCTAAAACGGTACGACCAACGATTTGGGGGCAATTACAAAGTCATACAATTGACGAGTGTGAATTTGTAAATGTATCTAACAGACAACAACCTCTAATATTTAATAAAACAGAAGATTCCTTTTGGGATATTTTAAAGGATCAAGTTGAGGAGTTAGTGCCGGAATTATATGAAATTAAAGACTCAGTAGACAATTATAATCCAGATCCAGATAAAATTATTAAACATTACGATTTTGTCACCTTTCACCAATCCTTTGCTTATGAAGATTTTATAGAGGGAATCAAACCAATTCTTCCAGATAATGGAGAAGAAGCAATAAATTTGGGCTATACCATTGAAGATGGTGTTTTTAAAAGTTTATGTACCAGAGCCAAAAATGACTCTGATAATAGATATGCTATTTTTATAGACGAAATAAATAGAGGAAATGTGTCTGCTATTTTTGGAGAATTGATCACGTTAATTGAAATAGACAAGCGAAAAGGGGCTAAAAATGAAATGAGTATAAAGCTTCCCTACTCTAAAAAAGATTTCAGCGTACCTTCAAATCTGGATATTTATGGAACTATGAATACAGCCGACAGAAGTGTTGAGGCATTAGACACAGCCTTACGAAGACGTTTTTCATTTAAAGAGATAATGCCAGACCCTAGTTTGCTAAGTGATAAGCAATTTGATGGTTTTACACTTGAAGAAGTATTACGAACAATCAATAACCGTATCGAAGTTTTAGTTGATAGAGATCATACCATCGGACATTCCTATTTCCTTTCGGTAGAAGCTGGTGATACGGAAGCACTAATTTTAGTGTTTCAGAATAAAATAATTCCATTATTGCAAGAATACTTCTATCACGATTATGAAAAAATAGCTTTGATTCTAGGTTCAGGTTTCGTTGAAGAAAATGGCAACAACGAAACTAAGTTTGCAAATTTCAAAAATATTGAAGTGCCTTCACTTGATACGCAATATATTCTTAAAGCAGCAATAGAGGATATAGAAGAGGCCATCCTTTTATTGCTTAATAAGCCTCTAGAAAATGTTATTTAATAATCAACACCTTTGAAGACAACCAAACGCATACAGGTCTTTGAGCACCATAAACTCTTTTATGGGCGTGAATATGATGGCGTAAAGTTTCAGAAAAAACACTTCGAGGCATTAGCAAAATTAAACAGTCTGCACGACAATAAATACTTTACACTCGTGCATAAGGGTGTAAAGTTTAGTCAATACGTTGGGGTAATTAGAGTAGATGATTTGAATATCGAAGTGTTGCCTAAAATTGATTCCATTTCTACCGAGGATGAAGGAATTTGGCAGGGTGTATTAATCGAAATGCTTAAACAAACCAAGCGTTTGAAAGTACAAAAAGTTGGACATGCCCAAGTAAATAAACAAAATATACATTTGCTAGATATTTACTTTGATTGGTTTTTAAGGGAAGTTGAAGATCTATGTAGAAAAGGACTGATTAAAACTTATTATAAGGAATCTAAAAATGTAAAAGCTTTAAAGGGTAAATTAGAGTTTGCCCAACATTTGAATAAAAATTTAATTCACAAAGAGCGTTTTTATACATCTCATCAAATTTATAATAAGGATCATACATTACATCAAATTATAAATCAGTCGTTATCAGTAATCGAGTTGGTCTCTAAAGGCACTTATTTATACGCTAGATGTAAAGAGGTACAGTTAAATTTTCCAGAAGTTTCTAATATTAAATGTAGCGAGACCACCTTTTCAAATTTAACTTTTAATAGGAAAAATAAACCCTATGAAACAGCAATTGAAATTGCTAGATTGATCATCTTAAATTTTGCTCCCAACGTTTCAACAGGTTCCGAAAATATGTTAGCCTTATTATTTGATATGAACATACTCTGGGAAGAATATGTACTCTTAAAGCTAAAGGAAGCAACAAAAGATTTAGATATTGAAGTTTATGGACAAAATCAAAAAACATTCTGGAATGGTACCACCATACGACCAGATATTGTAATTAAACAAAATGAAACCACTTGTATAATAGATACAAAATGGAAAAACAATAAGGATAGTAAGCCTAATACCAATGATTTGCGACAGATGTTTGTTTATAACGAATATTGGAAAGGAGAAAATGCGTTATTGCTATATCCTTCCGCAACCTCTGACAATTTATTGACTGCTTTTTTTGATGATCCCGCAAAACATAGTTGCGGCGTTTGTAAAATGAGTGTCTTTAATAATGATAACTCGTTAGATTTAAAAATTGGAGATCGAATTTTAAATGAGCTTTACAAAGAAGATTTTCTTGTTGAACCAGAGAACAAAATAATTTAGTAGAAATAGTTTAATCATATTTTAACAAATGCCCAAAAATAAATCCTGGTTTACCGCCATTCGCGAGATCATCGAAGTGCTTTTAAAAAGTATGAATAAGCGACCGCGTACCTGGCATATGCATGTGGTGCCGTATGAAGATGATTGGGCGGTTAAGCGAGAAGGGAATAAACGCATTACCTCCAAGCATAGAAAACAATCCACGGCCATTACGAAGGCTAAGACCTTAGCTAGAAAATATAAGTCTGATGTTATCATTCATCGCGCTGATGGGACGATACGGGATCGTATTAATTATGATTAAATTTTAAGTTCGTGTTCTTTTCCCATTGCCGCAAAAGAACCAAAAGGTCTAGCGCTGAAGAAAAACCTCCTAAATACTACGTCACTGCACTATACTCACCGAACTCACTTCGCCTTTGGCGACGTTCAAACAGCGTTTCGTGCTATACGTTCCTTTCCTTGCATTTTACGTAGTTTTTTCTAAGGCTCGGTTTTGCTAGTACAAATATCTTACGCAGTGCGCAGTATTGAAAATCGGTTCACCTATTCTGGCATAAAAGGGTTCGGAATAATTGCATGCCAAAACTTCAGAACACCAATTTTTTATTGTCGATCAAATAGAAGTCCTACGATTCGACTTCGGGACCCATAGGCTGAACGATCGTTAAAAACTAAACACTGTTTGAGTTCGTCTTTGACGAATGAGTTGTGTGTGTTTAGATTGGAAGCCGTAATGGGTGAAGAAGAATCGTGAGACTAGACTTTTTTGTTTCTTTTTTGGGCAATGCAAAAAAGAATAAAGCGTAATAAGCTTTCTTCGTTATATTTCATGCAGATTTTTCTAAGGCTCGATTGGCTAATACAAAAAACTGTTGAATCGCAGCGTAGAAAATGTAGGGCGTGAAAATTCCTGAATCCCTGTAGGGAATTTAGCCCTGAATTTTTGGTTTTACGAAGTAAAAACGCCTCGATGAAACTTGATTTTTTTGGTTCGTTTTTTTATCTAAGAAAAAAATGAACATGAAAGAAGTTAAAGCATGCAAAATAGAAATGATAAAAAAATAAATTTTTATTTTGTTCTTTTCCCATTGCTAGAAAACACAAGGCAGATGTTATTATTCATCGCGCCGATGGGACGATTCGGGATCGGATAAATTATGATTAGTGGTGAATGGTGATCGGTGAACAGTGATCGGTGGATTTTAAAGCTAAGCTAGGTTAATTTTGTAGTTTACTTTCCAACACCCAACTTACCCGTCCGTAGCGTTAGCGAAGGCGATTACTCATATTTAAATTATCGATCACGCTACAACTACAAATGCCGTAAGCTGCTATGGGAGATCTCCCGAAACGTAGAAACCACCACATCGGCATTAGAGTAATCTTGATCGGTGGAATGTTTGCTATCATAACCCACCACAAAAATACCGGCATCGTTGGCGGCTTTTATACCATTGCTGGAATCTTCGATCACCATACAGTGTTCGCGCGCGTGCTGAGCAGCTTCCGCAGCTTTAATAAAGATCTCGGGATGTGGCTTGCTCTGTTTTAGGTCGGCACCACTAAGTTTGGCCACAAAATACTGGTTGAGGTCAAAACGATCAAAAATACGATCAATATTAGGCATGGAGGCGGATGAAGCGAGCACCAGTGTGAGTCCGTTACTGTGATAATCTTTGATAAGATCCAACACACCGTCTAGCAATTGCAAAGAGGTGTCGTTTTCAAAAAGATTTTTAAAGTGCTGTCGTTTGCAAGCTACAAGCGATTTTGGGGTGTCTTGAAGTTCAAAATGCGTCACCAATTGCTTACAGATATTTAAGGTAGATTGCCCAGTAAAACGCGTGTACATTGCTTCGGAAACCGCAATATTTACATCGTTAAACATACTAAAATAGGCTTTTCGGTGTAGCGGTTCGGTATCTACGATCACCCCATCCATATCAAAAAGTACTGCCTTAAAACGCATCGCTTAGTTTTATACATTAGTAAGTGTCAAAGATATTTGTTTTTTTGTTTTCGACGAAGCATCAGCCACGTGAAAAGGAGATGTAAAGAGATAAAAGGAAAATAGGAACAGTTTGTCTTTTTTTGGCCGAAGTCATCTTAAAATTTTCCTTCCGAAGCAATCAAAAAAGGTGATTTTCTTAAATGCAACATCCATAGTTTCGTATCTTTATTCAACAAAAAAAAATGAGCATGATCACAGAAATTATTCAAAACCGAAGATCGGTTTTCCCAGCACAATACAACAACGAAACCATATCAAAGGAAGAGATACAAACTGTCCTCGCCGCTGCCAATTGGGCACCTTCCCATAAAAAGACAGAACCTTGGCGTTTTAAGGTGTTGCAAGGGGATTCGCAAGCGGCTTTGGGTCGGTTTTTAGCCGATACATTTAAAGCAATAGCGCCTAAGTTTTCAGAATTTAAATATCAAAAGTTACTAGAAAACCCTAAAAAGGCAGGTTGTATCATTGCTATTTGTATGCAACGCGATCCTGCCGAAAGCGTCCCAGAATGGGAAGAGATCGCCGCAACGGCCATGGCAGTGCAAAATATGTGGCTTACGGCACACGACTTAAATATTGGAGCTTATTGGAGCTCTCCCGGACTTATCTCCCACATGGGGCAATTTTTTGAGCTAGCCGAAGGCGAGCGGTGTTTGGGCTTTTTCTATATGGGGAAATACGATGGCGACCTTCCCGATGGGGCTCGGAATTCAAGTATTGAAGAAAAAACACAATGGCTATAAAATAGCATATTTAAGAGTTTGGTAACCTAGAGGTAACAACCAAGTGTATCGACAATAGTACGTTTGGCTATCACTAAATTGATAGCTTTGAAAACCACTGTTTCTCTTATTTTTGTTGCGCTAGGTCTTTTTGTATTCCTATTACAAGGTTGTGGGCCAAATATTCAATACAATGCGAACCCAGAAAGATTTAACTATTATTTAAATGATGCCGCTAGGGCCTTGCAAAAATTGGACGAAGCAGCTACTAAATTTCAACATGGGCAGATTCATGAGGATTCGTTACGTGCCATACTAACACAAGCGCGATTAAAGTATAAATCTGTCGAATTTTATTTTGCCTATAGCAGTCCAGAATTTACTAGTAAGTATTTAAACGGCGCTCCCTTGCTTAAGATCAATAAATCGGGGAATCAACCTACTGTAGTTCCGCCAGAAGGTTTACAAATGTTGGATGAGTTGATCTATTCTGAAAATCCTTCCGAAGAAAAAGTAATAATAGCCGCACTTTCAAAAAAAGTAAATACGCAATACAATCTTTTAGCAAATGCTCTTAAAGTGTCGAAGCCAAATATTGAAGACCTTATCCTAGCGTCACGATTGCAACTCGTACGAATTTTTACATTAGGTTTAACAGGTTTTGATACTCCAGGTTCCGTAAATGGACTGCAGGAGGCAGGAGCCTCCTTACAATCTATGCAAGAACTTATTGAACTTGAGCCTCTCGTGCAACAGTATAAACAAAGAAATGTGATCGCATCCTTGTTTGAAGGCGCTATAGAACAATTGCAAGACGATACCACCTTTGAATCTTTCGATAGACTTGCTTTTTTAAGAAATTATATTGACCCTTTATATAGGGAGCTAGGTGCATTGCCCATCTCGATTAATTCTAAAAATTTAAAGAATTATACGGCATGGAACCCAAATAGTACTAGCATTTTTGCTGCCAATTTTCTTGACCCATATTTCTACACGCAGTTAAAAGAAAGCGAAGATTCTCAGCTTATCAATACATTGGGAGCCGACCTATTTTATGACCCGTTGATTAGTGGAGATGCGAAGATGAGTTGTGCAAGCTGTCACAATCCAGATATAGCATTTACTGATGGGAAAGCAAAATCATTGAGCAATATAGAAGGGATTACAGTACTTCGCAATTCACCCACCTTGCTAAATGCGGTATATGCTAAACGGTTTTTCTATGATGCCCGTGCATTCACCTTAGAGCAACAATTAGAACATGTAATCTTTGATCCGAAAGAATTTAATACGGCATACGCCGAAATTTTACAAAAATTGAACAATAGCAAAGAATATAAAGACAGATTTGATGCTATCTTCGGAAAGGACGCTGTAACTCGAGAAAACTTGGTAAAAGCATTAGCCTCATACGTACTCTCGCTGCAGTCTTTCAATAGTTCATTTGATCAATATGCTCGGCGTGAAACCGAAGTAATTCCGACTAAAGTTAGTGAAGGGTTTAATATTTTTATGGGAAAAGGCGCTTGTGCCACCTGCCACTTTGCACCAACTTTTTCAGGATTGGTACCTCCTTTGTTTAATGAAACGGAAACAGAAATTTTAGGTGTCTTAAAAAGCCCTATTTCCGAAGAAAAAGAAGTTGATCTGGATGAAGGTAGATGGAAGAACAATATCGCGGGGGAATTTGCTTGGATCTATGAAAAATCTTTTAAAACCCCTACCGTTCGTAACATTGAAAAAACAGCACCTTATTTTCATAATGGAGCTTATGAAAGTTTAGAACAAGTAATAGATTTTTATAACCAAGGTGGTGGTTCTGGTTTGGGGCTAGATGTAACCAATCAAACACTGCCTGATGCTCCTCTTGATTTGTTGGAAGCCGAAATAGATGCTCTTATTGCTTTTATGAATGCATTGACAGATACTTCTGCTGCAGAAAGGTAGGAAAGCTATTCTACTAAGAAAAGAAACCTCCTTTGACTAACATTCTCTTAAAGTTCTCTTCATACTTGGGCTAAGACTGTATTGCCTGCTTAATATTCAGTTAAAAATAGCACCAGCATACTAACGGTTCTATGATGTAAGCATAAAGCTTAGTTGGTGAAATTGGAAAGGTGTATCAGTAATTTTGGGTGACGATTAAAACCATTCATAAATCAACTAAAAAATTATTGACATGAAAAGAAATTTACCTCTTATGGTAGCCTTTATGTTCCTTAGCTTTGTTGCAACTGCAACTTCTGAAATTACTCGTGTGATGGAAACTGTCGCACCTGGAGATTTTCCATTTGACTCAGGAAGCATCTGGAGCTATAACGACACTGGAACTGATCTAGGTGTAGCTTGGAAAGAAATTGGCTACGATGATAGTGCTTGGCCAACAGGAGCCACCCAAATGGGGTACGGAGATGGCGACGAATCTACTACATTAGATTTTGGACCAAATTCTTCAATGAAATATCCTACCTACTACTTTAGGTATGAGTTTAATATTGTAGATGCATCTATTTATAGCAACCTCATTATAAACTTATTAAGAGATGATGGCGCAATAGTGTATTTAAACGGTACCGAAGTGGTGCGTGATAACATGCCAGCAGGAACTGTAGATTACAACACTCAGGCATCTAGTGCTATTGGAGGCTCAGAAGAAAGCACTTTCTTTCCTTTCAGTGTTACAAATTTGCTACAGAATGGCCCAAATGTGATCGCTGTAGAAGTTCATCAGGGATCCAATTCCAGCTCAGATTTGAGTTTTGACATGTCTACCGATTTTATTCCAGCGCCACAGCCGGCAGATTATCCCTTTGTAGCAAATTCTGTATGGTCTTATTTAGATACTGGGGTGAGCTTAGATGCTGAGCCTTGGACAGAAGCTGCCTACGATATCACCTCTTGGTCTGCAGGATTTGCACCATTAGGATATGGAGATCCTGTATCGACACAAATTTCTTTTGGTCCAGATGCCGGAAACAAATTTATCACGACCTACTTCACGAGAGAAGTAAATATCTCTTTGGCAGCACTGACTGATGAGGTGGTATTCGGACTTAATCGTGATGACGGTGCTGTTGTTTATATAAATGGTGTAGAGGTGTTTAGAGACAATATGCCTGCTGGGCCTATTGATTTCCTAACAAATTCTGAAACAACAGTAAGTGGTTCAGACGAAAATGCATTCTTTATCCATGAAGTTGCAAAAACATTTTTTGTAGAAGGTGTGAACAAAATTGCTGTAGAGATACACAACCGTGATGGTCAAAGTTCTGATCTTAAATTTGATATGTTTATCAAAAATCAATCGCAAAATGCAGATTGCGTACCGGGAGATATTGGTTGTTTTACTTCAATAACTCCAACAGGGCAGACATCAAACATGATCATACCTGGTGAGCATCGCTTTCAATTGATCTTTAAACAAGGTGATACTTATACCGTAGGTGGAGGTACCGTGCCTGGTAACAATGATTTTACAGGATATGTACCTATTGAAGGTTCCAGTACCTTAGGATATGTTTCAGTGAATCACGAAACAACACCTGGAGGCGTATCTATTGTAGATGTGCATTTTGATGAAAATGCATTACTTTGGGTAGTTGATGAATCTGAACCAGTAGATTTATACAATAGCGAGTTGGTAACAACTACACGTAACTGTTCTGGAGGAGTAACTCCTTGGGGAACTATTATTACTGCTGAAGAATCTACAAACAGTGGAGATAATAACGCAGATGGATATGAAGATGTAGGTTGGCTAGTTGAAATCGATCCTGGCACGGCGTCTGTTGTAGATTATGGCAACGGCCAAGAAAAGCTTTGGGCTATGGGACGTATGAATCATGAAAACGTAGTGGTTTCTAATGATATGAGAACCGCCTATTATGGAGAAGATGGAGGAACAGATTGTGTATACAAGTTTGTTGCAGATACGGCAGGTGATCTTTCCCAAGGCTTTTTATATGTGCTGAAATTGGATGCTCCATTGATCGATAATGATCCATCATCACCAACTGCAACTTGGGTACAAGTGCCAAATAGCACGCAGGCTGAGCGTAACAATGTGAGAACAGCAGCCTCTGCTTTGGGTGGAACCGATTTTAACGGAGTTGAAGATTGTGAAATTAATCCAATAACAGGTGAGATCTATTTTACTTCAAAAGGAAAAAGCCGCGTGTATAGTTTTACAGATAACGGTTCAACAATTTCAAATTTCAAAACATTTGTAGGCGGAAAATCATATGATATCACTACCGATAGTGCTGTTTTTCCTGAAGCATGGGGTGGTGGAAATGACAACCTTACTTTTGATGACAAAGGAAATCTTTGGGTATTGCAAGATGGAGGTAACAATTATATTTGGGTAGTACGTCCAGATCATACGCAAGAAATACCAAATGTTGATTTGTTCGCGTCTATGCCCAATGGTTCTGAGCCAACTGGTCTAACTTTTACTCCAGACTTTAAATATGGTTTCTTTTCGGTGCAACATCCTAGTGGTTCTAATACATCCCAACAAGACGCTACATTTATGGATGTGACTTTAGATGCTTCCGCAACGGTTGTATTTGCTTTAAACGAAAACTTAGGAGCACAGATTCCAGTTGCTGAATTTGAAGCTTCGGAAGTAGTTGTTGAACCAGGAACGGCAATAACATTTACAGACCTAAGTGAGAACAACCCAACGTCTTGGTCATGGACTTTTGAAGGAGGAATTCCAGCGTCCTCTTCAGATCAATCTCCAGTGGTGGCCTATCTTGATGAAGGTGAATTCAACGTAACACTTACAGTAGAAAATGCCGCAGGAATTAGTGCAGGAATGACAAAGGAAGATTACATCTTAGTACAAGAAGTGCTTAGTGTAGATGAGGTTCTCCAAAATAGTATATCTGTGTATCCTAATCCAACAAACGGTATTGTAAATGTTGAGGTTGCAGACCAAGAAGGTGCCATCACCGTTGAAGTGTTCAATATGTTAGGACAGACGGTTTTGACTACGACAGACGTTATAATTACAGGAGGAAAGAGATCAATAGTGTTAGATCTTGCGCCATATGTTGACGCAAATCAGATGTTAGTGATTAAAGTTACCGTAGGACAAAACTCGGGTAGCTACAAAATTGTAAAGAAAAATTAATTTTTAATACATAGAAAATTAGACTAGTGCGATGTTTGTCGCACTAGTCTTTTATATTTTATAATCTAAAAACGTGTTATGATAAACCATAAAATTTGGATATTCACTGTTTTCTTCGGAATAGGGTTTTATAATACAATTTCACAAAATGCCAATCCGTTGAAAGAACAGATGTTCTACAATGTTGAAAAGGCGTTATCTGAGTACAAGAACGCAACTCAATTAAACTTGCGTGATCAGGAATTATTTTACTTGCCAAATAATATTCAGCAGCTTAAAAAGTTGGTTTTCCTCAATGCCATGCGAAATCATCTTGAAAGATGGGATACAAAGGTGTTTGAACTTCAAAACCTCGAAGTATTAAACTTAAAAGCTAATAATTTAGGGGTGATTCCTCCCGACATCAAGCGGTTAAAGCGTTTAATAAAACTAGATATAGCCGACAATAATATATCTAAAATTTCTGAAAAAATAGGTGTATTAAAGAGACTTAGATATCTCTACATTTCTGGAAATAGTTTGGTTTTTTTACCTATAAGTATAGGTAATTGTGAGCAGTTGGAAGTTTTGCAGCTTGATAATAACCAACTAAGCTATTTGCCAAGTACAATGGCTAACTTAAATGCCTTGAGAGTTCTGAATATTGGTTATAACCAATTTTATGAACTAGATACTCAATGGAATGGTTTAAAAGATTTACAAGAGTTGAATTTGGAGCATAATTACTTAAGAACTCTCCCTGTTAATATTGGAAGACTAAAAAACTTGAAGACCCTTATTTTAAATAATAATGATCTTCAAGAAGTGCCAGCGAGTCTTTCTACCTTAGAAAATCTTGAATTGGCCATTTTATCCAACAATAATTTAAAAATGTTACCACAAGATATTTCGGGCTTGAAAAATTTAAAAACCCTTATTCTTACACATAATAACTTCAATGAGAAAGAACAAGATCGTATAAAGAAAGCGCTACCCGGATGTGTAGTTTATTTTTAATGGGTAATCCTGAAACTAGGAAACAATGCTTTCAATAGCCGTTTGGCTGTTTATGTAATGTCAAGATAACTAGCTAGCCCATGAGCACATCCCAATGAATAATTACGTGGTAAATAAACAAACCGAGATAAATACAAGTCGCAAAGAACTTGATAAAGGTTGAGGTTAAAAAGCCAATAAAAGAACCGAAGGCAGCTTTTAATGCGAGTTTGCTTTCGGTTTTATTAACGACCAGTTCGCCAATTAGGGCGCCCACAAACGGACCGATCAAAATACCTAGCGGAATAGGAGCGAAGATCCCCACAAACAAACCAATGATGGCGCCCCAGGCACCCGCTTTACTACCACCAAATTTCTTGGTTCCAATGGCGGGAATAATGTAGTCTAAGATATAAATGGCGATCGCCACAACGCCTGTAATACTAATAAAGACCCAATCAAATTCGAGCGAAGGCGCAAGAAATAGAATAATAAGTCCGAGCCACGAGATGGGCGTCCCAGGAATTACGGGTAAAACACTGCCGGCAATACCAACAAGCATTAGAAAGAATCCGAGAATCACTAAAAATATATCCATAGTTGCTTGGTTAGACGCACATTCTTAACCGACGTTACAAATTTTATAACTAAAAAGTTAGTTTAAACTAAATATTTAGTTATATTTGATCTTAGAAAGGAGTTGAAACCTTTTAAGATCATCATCAGTTAGTTTTAAATCACAGTAAAAGATACCCGTATCTACGGGAGTTACCTATGAAACAATTAACAAAAGCCGAAGAAGATATCATGCAGGTGCTCTGGACCCTTGGCGAGGGCAATGTGGCAGCCATTATTGATGAGCTTCCCGAACCAAAACCCGCATACAACACCGTTTCTACCATCGTTCGTATTCTGGAGAGTAAAGACTTTGTAGATTACCGCAAGGAAGGACGGGGTCATATCTACTTTCCGAAGGTAAAAAAAGAAGCCTATAGCAATCAGTCGTTACATAAGTTAGTCGACGGCTATTTTCAGGGTTCTTTTAAAAGCATGGTCTCTTTCTTTATGAAGAAAAACGATATCAACATGACCGAAATGGAAGCCATTTTGGAGGAGATCAACAAAGAAGACAAAAAATGATACATTATATCATCCAAATTGTTGTTTTTCAGCTGCTATTTTTAGCGGTTTACGATCTTTTTCTGAAGAAAGAAACCTTTTTTCAGTACAACCGACTTTACTTAATTGCAACGCCGATTGTAAGTTTAATTCTCCCTTGGCTTCGTATTGAAGCGGTAGAGCGAATCATTCCTTCGGGATATACCGTGCAACTTCCGGAAGTATTGATCGGTGGGTTTTCAGAAACGACCCTCATTCAATTGAACCCGGTCACAGTGACGGGAACGGCGCAAAATGTTTGGACCTTGTTTGAGTGGATCCAAAATATTTGGCTTGCCGGAGCAATTTTAGCCACGGCTTGGCTATTGGTAAAGCTCTTCCGCATTGCAAAATTAAAGCGACAAGGAACAACGCAAAAATGGAACGGAATGAAATTGGTGATTCTTCCTAAAACCGATACCGCCTTTTCCTTTTTCAATACTATTTTTCTAGGTGAAGATCTTTCCGAAGCACAAAAAGAAAGTATTTTATTGCACGAACAAACCCATATTAAACAACGCCATACAGCCGATCTGCTTATTTTTGAACTGCAACGGATCCTCTTTTGGTTTAATCCGTTGGTATATATTTTTCAGAATCGCATCATAACGCTTCAAGAGTATATCGCCGATGCACAAGCGAGCAGTAAAAGCACAAAAAAAGCCTACTACCAATCATTGCTTTCACAAGTTTTTCAAACGGAAGCTATTTCATTTATAAATCCATTTTTTAATCAATCATTAATCCGCTTGAATGTTTTCGGACTGAAGTTTTCCTTCGGAAAGGGCGACGGACAAGTAAAAAAACGAATCGTTATGCTACAAAAATCAAAATCCAAGAACCCTTTATTACTGAAGTATTTACTCCTCATCCCGATGATCTGCGGAATGTTATTGTACACAGCTTGCACCAACGAAGCTGGCACAAAAGCAGAAGAGAGTGAGAGTACAGACTATGTCGCTGGAAGCGAAGACAGTGAGATCATTCAACGTGTTAACGACCTGCTAGAGGCGGTTGCGAAAAAAGGAAATATTTCTAAAGAAGAAGAAGATGCCTTAAAGCAATTACACGTTTTAACCTCTCCCGAAGGCGTGAATAGTTCGTCGTTTGACGATGTGAAAGATCAAGTGACCATTCCGTTTGGTGCCATACAACAAGTACCGGTTTATCCAGGATGTGAAGGCGATAAGGAAGCGCTAAAAAGCTGTTTTTCTCAAAAAATAGCTGCCTTTGTAGGTGCTGAATTTAATACAAAAATAGCACCCGAGAGTGTTTCGGGAAGACAGCGTATTTCGACGCAATTTAAAATAGATCGCCAAGGAAATGTAGTAGATATCAAGGCAAAAGCCGAGTTTCCTGCTTTTGAAGCAGAAGCAATTCGTGTGTTGAAAAAGTTACCACAAATGACGCCTGGTATGAACGACGGTAAAAAAGTAAGTGTGATGTATTCACTGCCGATCATGTTTGAAATAAAATAGTCAATCTAGTTTCGGTTTTTTATACAGAGAAAGCTAGCTGCGATAGATGATTCTATTTTAGCTAGCTTTTTTATGTTTATTCATGGCTATTTCAGAAAGAATTCTTGCTAGGTATGTACGATGTTCGCGTAAATTTGTACTTTTCACGAACTATTTTTTCCTGAAAATGAAACAACTACTCTTTGTTGGTATCTTCTTGTTGGCAACTTCTTGCCAGTTCTTTGATACGGAAAAAATTACTTCCGAAGCATTCTACGAACAAGAAATGAAAACGATCGATTGGAAATGCGTTGATCAATATCCAGCGTTTCCGAACTGTGAGAACGAAACTGAAAAAGCGGTGCAAAAAACTTGCTTTACACAAGCGCTTTCTGAACATATCTATGGTACGATCGCTGAGAAGGAATTAAAGACCGCAATACAGCTTCGGGATACAATTATTATGAATTTTTCTGTAGAAAAGAATGCAACACTCAAAGTAACACACATTGCCATAGACAGTACGCTGCAGCAGTCTTTTCCGCTCTTAGAAGACTGGTTGATGAAAAGTGTTGAAGAGATCCATTTAATTGCACCAGCCTACAAGCGTGGCGTTCCTGTGCAGACTCGATTTACCTTACCGATTGTGGTTCAAACGGGCAACTAAAGCGCGAATTTATAACCTAAAGTCAGATTGACTGGAAATTCATCGCCTTGTTCTAGACCAATGGCAACAATGTCGTTATAAGCAAGCGTGAGATATCCGTTTCCTAAGGCAATATCTGCTCCAAGGCCAAAGCTTCCGGGTGTTCTAAAATCACCTCCAGAAACACTTTTAGTCACCTCGTTGTCATTTTCGTCTAGAACAACAATATCGCGGCTTACATTTATATACGATGCACCTTTGGCAGTGACAAAGACATCAAATTTGGGCTGCATCACAAACTTAAAACGATAGTTTAACGATAGTTCCGAAGAAGAAAATTCGTAATCACTACTGCTCAAAAGCTGGGTAAATTGAAACAAAATAGCGTGGCGCTTTAATTTTACATTGTCGATGATCTCAAAATCGATCCCAAATGCTGGTAGAAAAGAATTGTCTGGATTTACAAAGTAAGCGTTGTTGCTAATTCCCGCAAAACCACCTAAACGCAATGCTAAATCGATATTTTCGGTTTCAGTCGTATAATTTGGATCTACCTTTTCATTATAGGCATTCACAAACTTTTTAAGACCCGGGCGTGTGAATTTCACCTTGCTTACGTCAATATTTATATCACCTCGTTCTAAAATTAAAGTATCTATATATTCTTCTTGATAATTGCCATCAACGCGCGTATTTTTTAACTCAGTAAGCTTTTCATCTTTCTTTATAAAATAGCGATATTCTCCATTAACGGTCGTCCATAAAAGAGTAAGCGGACCATTAACTTCTGTTTGTAAAGTATACTGCTTACCGTCAACAGTGTATTGTTGTTGTGCGAATATTGCGGTCGTAGCAAGTAGGGAAGCTAAGACCAAAAAGGTTTGTAGGCGTTTCATAAGGGCTTGATTTAAAGCTTAAAGATAAAAATTTTATCGGTTTAATGGTGATGCATCCTGCCTTTCCATTGATAGGTTGTAAATAAACTTCGGAAAACCACAATTGTTGTTATGATGGCATAGGCAATAAAACTTCTGAAAAAATAAAGGAGGTTTATTTTTCTTCGGAAGAAGCCTGCGCTTTGCCCAATGATCAAACTATCGATAAACATTTTGAAAATGACAATGCCTATCATCCAAAAAAATGTGGTTCTCCCGAAGCACAATGCCAACGGAAAAAGCAGCACATACAAATTCATAGCAAAAACGAGCACCCCTAAAATTTTATTCAACCACGATCGCTGTTTTGAAGTTTTAGAAGCCCAACGGACCCGTTGTGAAATAACGCTTTTCCACGAAATTTCCGTTTTGGTTGTTACAATAGCGTCATTCGATTTGAGGTATTTTATCTGCTTCGGAAATGTACGCACCATTTTTTCAAGCAGAAAAATATCATCTCCGCTAGCAATATGTTGGTTGCCACCAAACCCGCCCACTTGGTGAAATGCTTCTTTTTTGTAAGCTATATTCGCGCCATTACAGAGCAAGGGGTGATCAAGCGCAAAACTTACTGCCGTGATGCCTTGTAAGCTCCAATTATCGAACGTTTGGTATTGATGAATAAAACCGTCACACGGTATATAATCAACGGGAGCGGCTACAAATAGCGCGTCTGTTTTTTGAATAAAAGCATCATAGGTTTGTAGCCAAAGTGGGTTTATAACACAATCGGCGTCTGTGGTGATGATCCAATCATGCGTTGCTATGGCTATTGCCGTGTTGATAGCATCTTTTTTAGGCGAAGCCGTTTTACGAATGTTTTTTATACAGCGAATGTTTAGATCTTGAGCCGAATTGGCCATCCATTGGGCAATAATTTCTTCGGAAGTATCTGTAGAATCATCATCAATGAGTATGATCTCAAAAAGCTCTTTGGGATACTGAAGAGCGCTCAAACTATTCAGAAGTCCCGGAAGGTTTTCTGCTTCGTTTCTAAACGGAATCACGACCGAAAATCGCGTTAGCGGTATTTGTTTTTTAGAAACAAATCTCGAGCGCGTTACATTTCCGAAGAAAAACAACAGCATGATCACACCATAGAACGCAGGAATAATAAGGAACCAAATCATGCTATTTTTGGCTTAAAAGTGAGCACATAAAAACTCCCCCAGATGGCTGGGATCACAAAATTAAGTAACCACATGGCTAAAACGGTGCAGAGTACGGGCAGTTCAGGAATACCAGCCAAACTGAAGAGCCAAACGGCAACGCCCCCGCGCACCACCACATCTAAAATAAAAAGTGTGGGAATGATGGAAACGAGCAAATACATGGCAAAAATGATTGGCAAGAGGATCCAAATGGATTCATTGACGCCAAAAAAGCGGAGCAGCGCATAAAAAAGGAGGCTAAAAAGCGTGTAGCGAATGAGGCTATAAGTAGCTATTTTTAGTTTTATTTGCGCTGAAAGTTGCTTGAGATAGAGCCAAACTTTGGCGATAGTAAAACCTTTTACCAACAGCTCACGCTCTTTAAATAGGTAGGCTAAAAAGGCAAAAAGAAGTACTATGATAAAGAGTAACGCAAGATTAAAAAGCGATATCGAAATATCAAAATACGCATGCACGAATGCTAGTCCGATGACCCCAAAAATAACCGTTACGCACATTTGCATTCCGTTGCTAAAAAAGTTGAGTAATAAGATCTGTTTTCGTTTTGAAGGCTCGTAATACATGGCTTTCGCGCCGTAATCACCAATGCGGTTGGGTGTAATTAGCGAAACAGTTAAAGCCGATAAACTTTGTTTTGTGGCGGTCCAAAAGGGTATTTTTTCTACCGCTGAGACTACAGTTTTCCACTTTAATATTTCAAAAAACCAATTTGATATGGTGAGAAATACAAAGAGAAGAAGATACGCTGTGGTTTGGGTATTTCTCTTTAAACTGGTGGTGAATTGCTCGATAGTTTGTGCGTTGGTGTCTTGTAATTTTACGTAGATATAGCCAAAGGTTGCAGCGAGTATCAAAACTTTTAGGGCAACGAGTAGATATTGTTTAGCTTTGTGGGATAGGGTGACCATCAAAAACGAAGTTACTTAATTTAAGTCGTATATGCCTTCAGAAAAAATCATTTTAGGAATTGATCCAGGAACCACCATTATGGGTTTTGGGCTAATAAAAGTGGTGGGTAAAAAGATGGAGTTTTTGCAATTAAATGAGTTGCAACTTTCAAAATACGACGATCATTATGTGCGCCTAAAGTATATTTTTGCACGAACTATTGAGCTTATTGAGACGTTTCATCCCGATGAGATCGCGATTGAAGCGCCGTTCTTCGGAAAGAACGTACAGTCGATGCTTAAACTGGGTCGTGCCCAAGGCGTAGCTATGGCGGCCGGACTTTCACGCGATATTCCTATCACCGAATATTCACCCAAAAAGATCAAAATGGCCATTACCGGGAACGGAAACGCGAGCAAAGAACAGGTGGCGAAAATGCTGCAAAGTACCTTGGGCTTAAAGGAACTTCCTAAGAATTTGGATAGTACCGACGGACTCGCAGCGGCGGTGTGTCATTTTTATAATTCCGGAAAAATTGAAGGAGGTAAAAGTTATTCGGGCTGGTCGGCTTTTGTAAAACAGAACGAGAAAAGGGTGAAGAAATAAGTTGTGATTAGTGAACAGTAAACGGCTGTAGCAAGAATTTTATATTTTCATTAAATCATTAAATCATTAATTAGTGTCAGGTATCTACATCCACATCCCTTTTTGCAAGCAGGCCTGTCATTATTGTGACTTTCATTTTTCGACATCTCTCAAGAAAAAAGATGTGCTTATTGCTGCTATTTGCACCGAATTAGAACTTCGGAAGGGAGAATTGAAAGGAGAAGTAGAAACTATTTATTTTGGTGGCGGAACACCGTCTTTATTGACTTCCGAAGAAATTGCGATGCTTATTGAAGCGGTTTATCAAAATTTTAAAGTTTCCGAAGCCTCAGAAATTACCTTGGAGGCAAATCCAGATGACCTAACCGAAGCCACCATCAAATCACTTGCTAATTCACAGATCAACCGATTGTCTATTGGCGTACAATCTTTTTTTGAAGAAGATCTCAAACTTATGAATCGCGCGCATAATGCGACCGAAGCGGAGACAAGTATCAAGTTTGCACAACAGTATTTCGACAACATAAGTATCGATCTTATTTACGGGATTCCGGGAATGAACAATACGCGCTGGCTTGCCAATATTGAAAAAGCATTGTCGTTTAAGGTTCCGCATCTTTCCTGTTATGCGCTTACTGTGGAACCTAAGACGGCCTTAAAAAGTTTTATTGAAAAAGGACTTATCGCTCCTGTAAACGATGAGCAAGCCCAAGAACATCATACATTGTTGGTTGAAGCGTTAGAAACGGCGGGCTATGAGAATTATGAGTTTTCCAATTTTAGCAAACCAGCATTTCATTCGCGAAATAACACAGCCTATTGGCATGGAAAGCCTTATTTGGGCGTAGGGCCGTCGGCACATAGCTTTGACGGTGATACTCGAAGTTGGAATGTAGCAAACAACACAAAATATATAAAGGAAATAGCACTACAGCAATTGCCTTTGGAGCGGGAAACACTTTCAGAAAGAGATAAATATAACGAATATGTCATGACGCGATTGCGCGTTGCGGCCGGGATCTCATTAGACGAAGTTGAAAGTAAGTTTGGGGAGAATTATGTAAACTATTTACAAACTCAGGCAGCACAATTTTTAAAATTAGGATTGCTCGAGCTTGATTCAAAACAGCTAAAGGTCACCAAAAAAGGAAAGTTTTTAAGCGATGGTATTGCCAGCGATCTTTTTAAATTAACGGACTAAGGGCCTTTAAAGCATGCCATAGTAGCAGATTATTGTATATTGTTCTTATTAAAATTTATATGCGAGCAACCATTCACATCCACGATATAGCGTATCAAATAGATCTTCAGCACCCTTTGGATATTTCAATCCCATTACGCGCTACGGCAGAGAATCCGGAGGCTTGGTATTTGGAAAAGCCCGTGATCAAACCTGTTGAATTAGACGGTTGGATTGCCAAGGTTTCTGAAGGCGCTTCGGTGAATTTTAATAACATCGCTTTTAATCCGCATGCCCACGGAACTCATACCGAATGTGTTGGACATATTTCGGAAGAATTTCACTCGATAAATGACGCGCTAACAACTTTTTTCTTTACTGCGGAAGTGATTTCGGTAACTCCCGAAATGAAGGGAGAAGACCGCATTATTTCCGAAGCAGAAATAAAGAAATTATTAGCGGGTAAAACGCCTGAAGCAGTCGTGATTAGAACACTGCCCAACACATCCGAAAAGAAATCGAAGCATTATTCGCATACCAACTGGCCATACGTAGCGGAAGCAGCGGCACGCTATTTGCACGATCTAGGAGTAAAGCATTTGCTGATCGATCTGCCTTCGGTAGATAGAGAAAAAGACGATGGTAAGTTGTTGGCCCATAAAGCATTTTGGAACTACCCGAATGCTACGAGATATGATGCGACCATCACCGAATTTATTTTTGTATCGAATGATATTGCCGATGGTTCATACCTTTTAAATTTACAGATCGCGCCGTTTCATAACGATGCAACGCCTAGTAAACCTGTACTTTATAAGTTAATGCAATGAAAGGAATTATTAAATTAGAAGAGCTGGCTCAATTTATGGGAGCCATCGTGTTATTTGCACAATTAGATTATGCTTGGTGGTGGTTTCCATTGCTTTTGTTGACGCCAGACATCGGGATGATCGGTTATTTGATCAATACAAAGGCAGGAGCATGGACCTACAATATATTTCATCATAAAGGCATTGCAATAGTGTGTATGTTGTTGGGCTATTTTATGTTGGGAGAACCGTGGTTGTTAATAGGAATAATCCTTTATGCACATTCGGCGATGGATAGGATATTTGGCTACGGCTTAAAATATACAGACAGTTTTAAAAATACCCATTTGGGTACAATAGGAAAAGAATAAAATGGAGTTACTTTTTATAGGGCTTGCGGCTGGTGCGATCATTGCGTATTTTTTATTTGCGCGCTTTTCGTCTACGCGGAAAAAGAGCAAAACGGCCACCCAGTCGGTTATTTTGATGGAAAAGATCCGGAGCGTCTGTAAACTAATTACGGTGGAAGGAGATTTCTCTGAAATTTATCACTACGAAAATGTCAAAGACAAATGGCTTAATTTGATCATTGGGAAGAAAAAGGCGCTCGTATTGATCGAAGCCAAGGCCCATGTTGGTTTTGACCTTTCGAAGATCAAGATGGACGCCAACAACAAAACGAAAACAATTACGCTGCATGATTTTCCGCAGCCGCAGTTGATGACGGTGGAAACCGATTTTAAGTACTACGACAAAAAAGAAGGCTGGCTCAATCCGTTTACCGCTTCAGATCTTACGGAGATCAATGCCGAAGCCAAACAGCACATCATCGATAAGGTACCCGGAAGTGGCGTGATGGAAGAAGCCACAAAGCAAGCGTTAGAGTCTATTCAGTTGATGGAAAAGTTAGTTGAAACCATCAATTGGAAGCTGGATTATTCGGCGTTAACGCTCGATACACCTCAAATCAAACAAATTCTCTCTAAAAATGAAGTTGCTTAGCACAATTTTTATTCTTGTCTGTTTGACATTTCATATTGGCTTCGCACAGGATTATGAACGTGTTGATGCCACCATTCAACTCTACCCAAATACGGTACAAACTCCTGAAGAACTCAGTAAGTTTATTACACGCGATTTTACTTCGGAAGAGGAGAAAGTACGCGCCATTTATAGCTGGATGATTCACAACATTGCGTATTATCCCGAGGCGTATAAAATGTTTAACTACAACTTTAAAGACTATCGCGAGCGCAATCAGAAAGAAGAAAAGACCCGAAATAGGATCATTTCCTTTACGCTGCAAGAAGGATTAGCCGTTTGTGAAGGCTATGCCATGACATTTGAACGGCTTTTAGAATTGCAAGGAATTTCAAATTATGTGGTTCGCGGAGATACCAAGACCCATTTTAAGGATATTGGAAGAGCTTTTGATACCAATCATATGTGGAATGTTGCAGTGATCGATGCGCAACCCTATCTTTTTGATCTCACTTGGGGAGCAGGGCGATTTAATGGGAAATTCATCAAAGAGCCTTCGTATTTTTATTACAAGACCAATCCAGAATTATTCTTTAAAACACACTATCCCGAAATGTTGGAAGACGCCTTTGTTTCCGAAATTATTAGCAGAGAAGATTTCGCACAGCGTCCTATTTTGATAAAAAAGGAGTTGCGCTATTCGGAGTTGGAAACACCAAAAAACGGACACCTCTCTTCGGAAGCTTATTTTGGCGAGATCCCTTTTAAGATTGTTACGCAGGCTCCTAAAAAGATCTCGTATTCCTTCGGAAAAGAGCATAAAACCATCCCTTTTTCCGAAGAAAACAACGCGATCGTTTTTGCTATACCAATTGAATTGGGTGCCGAACACCTTCTTATTTTCTTCGATGATCAACCAGCCTTAGGCTATAAAATGGACTGATATGAATTTTGAAGAGGTGCGTGGTTATTGTATCAATAAAAAAGGCGTTAGTGAGTCGTTTCCCTTTGATGAAAGTACATTAGTTTTCAAAGTCATGGGAAAAATGTTTGCTCTGTGTGGCCTTGATCGAGTGCCTGCGGAAGTAAATCTAAAGTGTGACCCTGAAAGAGCTATAGCACTTCGTGAAGAATATGATGGCAGCATTCGTGGGGCTTATCATATGAGCAAAATACACTGGAATAGTGTTGAAATTGACGGAAATGTACCGCCCAAATTGGTCATAGCATTGATCGATCACTCGTATGATCTAGTGGTTTCAAAACTTACCCGAAAACTTAAAGATGAGCTTGAGCAGCTCTAGGAAATAGATTTTCGAAATTCAGATGGCGTACAACCCTTTTCTTTTTTAAACCTTCGGTTAAAATTAGAAAGGTTTTGAAATCCGTTTGTTTCAGCGATATCTGTTATGGATGATTCGGGAAAGTCAATCAATGCCTTTGAAGCAGCTTCAATTCGTAATTCATTTAAAAACTGACCGTATGTTTTCCGCGTATGTTTTTTAAAATATTTACAAAATGCGTTGGGTGTCATTGTGGCTTCCATCGCAATTCGTTGCAGACTGATGGCTTCCTTAAAATGTTGTAATGTATACGCAAATACCGCATTTAAGCGCTTTCCTTCCACTTCATTAAACTTTTTTTCAGAAATATAAGACGACAAGCGTTCGTAGCGAGCACTATTGAGTGTTTTTAGTAATTGCATAAAATAGAGGAAACGATCTATTTTTTGAGTTTTTTCAACGGCAAGAAATAACGACCTGACCTTGTCTGATGATTTTGTAATACGGAAACCGTGTGTTGCTTTTTTAAAGAAGGACTGCAATGATCGCAGTTCTTCAGTCGCAAAAAAATGTGTTCCAAAGCTATCCTTCGTAAAAAATACGGTGAGCATATGTGAATCCTGATCTTTTTGGGGATCACTTTTAAATACATGCGGGATATTTCCACCGAGTATAATGACGTCATTTGTGCTGTAGTGATTTACTGTGTCTCCCACAAGTAACGAGCCTTCCCCTTGGCGTATCCAACTAAGCTGAATTTCCTCGTGTTGATGTAGCGTATCGTAAAACGAAGCTTGTTTGTCTTCTTGAACAATGAGCGCGTCCTTTTTTGGCTTCGGAATAGTGAACGGTAAAACTTTCATAAGTGTTCAAATAATATTCTAAATTATGCATAATATTTTGTTTAAGGATAATATTGTATTGGTATTGGATAAATTGTGATTGAAGTTATAGTCAAATTGACCCTATTTTTGATAAACTAAAAATTGAAATCATGAAGTTTGAATGGAAAGGCGTCATGCCAGCAGTTACAACCAAATTTACAAATGAGGACGAATTAGATCTTTCGTTATTTGAGCATAATATCCAGGCGCAACTAGACGCCGGCGTTCATGGGGTTGTTCTTGGAGGAACTCTAGGTGAAGCAAGTACTTTAGCCGATGAAGAAAAAAGAATACTGACCAAAACAACTGTTCAAAAGGTTGCGGGCAAAGTACCTGTACTTATTAATATTGCGGAACAAACTACAAAAGGAGCAGTTTCGGCAGCGCAAAAAGCTGAGGAAGATGGAGCTTCTGGTTTGATGATGCTTCCACCCATGCGTTATAAGGCAGGTGATCGTGAAACGGTTGAATATTTTAAGGCTGTTGCAAGCAGCTCGTCGTTACCGATCATGGTATATAACAATCCTGTTGATTACAAGATCGAAGTCACTTTGCCGATGTTTGAAGAATTGCTGAAATGTGACACCATTGAGGCGGTAAAAGAATCAACCCGAGATATTTCAAACGTAACACGTATTAAAAATGCTTTTGGCAACCGACTCAAGATCATGACCGGCGTTGATACTCTAGCGCTAGAAAGTTTGTTGATGGGCGCCGACGGCTGGATCGCCGGTTTGGTTTGTGCCT
The DNA here is from genome assembly GCF_058148545.1 of Ulvibacter sp. 2305UL32-6. Taxonomy (NCBI): domain Bacteria; kingdom Pseudomonadati; phylum Bacteroidota; class Flavobacteriia; order Flavobacteriales; family Flavobacteriaceae; genus Ulvibacter; species Ulvibacter sp. 2305UL32-6. The sequence continues at coordinate 900,047 of NZ_JBYVKA010000001.1, read as the reverse complement.
TTCCTGCCGAAACAGTGGCAATTTATGAATTACAAAAAGCTGGTCGTATACAAGAAGCAATCGATATTTATCGCTGGTTTTTACCTTTGTTAGAGTTAGATATTAACCCGAAATTGGTCCAAAATATTAAATTGGCAGAGGTAGCCACCGGTTTGGGCTCTGAAACGGTAAGAGCGCCGCGATTACCTTTGTATGGTGATGAACGGAAACATGTGCTCGCGGTGATTGAACGCGGTTTGAAAAATAGACCGTCGTTACCCGACTATAAAAATTTAAATAATTAAGATGATCACAGGGAAAAATAGAATTGGTTTTGAGCAGTCTGCTGAAGGAACAACCACCTTTAAAACGTTTAATCCGCAAGAAAATAAAGAAAATGAGACGGAGATCTTCGAAGCGACATCTTCGGAAGTGGAACGTGCTTGTAAGCTTGCTTCGGAAGCATTTAAGGTCTATCGAAATACACCAGGCGTAAAGCGCGCGGCCTTTCTCAACGCTATTTCCGAAGAACTTTTGGCGCAAGGCGATACACTTTTGGACGTTTATATGATGGAAAGTGGCTTACCACGCGGCCGCGCGGAAGGCGAACGCGGACGAATGATCGGGCAATTAAAATCTTTTGCAGATCTTGTTGAAAAAGATGATTGGCGTGAACCTTCAAAACAGAGCGCAGATCAGGCAACGCGTAAAATGTTGATCCCAATAGGTCCGATAGCCGTATTTGGTGCAAGTAATTTTCCGTTTGCGTTTTCAACCGCGGGTGGCGATACTGCAAGTGCTTTAGCCGCGGGAAATCCTGTTGTTGCAAAGGGTCATCCCATGCATGCGCAAACAGCCGAATTGGTTTCCGAAGCCATTCTGAATGCAGCACATAGAACAGGAATGCCCGAGGGTGTCTTTTCAAATTTAAATAGCAATGGCAATGAAGTGGGTAGTTTACTCGTTCAAAATAAATACATCAAGGCCGTTGGGTTTACAGGAAGTTTAAAAGGTGGCCGCGCCCTATATGATCTTGCCGCAAAGCGCGAGGAACCTATTCCAGTTTTTGCTGAAATGGGAAGTATCAATCCTGTGATCATTACTCAAAAGGCCCTCGAAACCCGAAGCGCTGAAATTGCGAATATGTATGCCGATTCTATCGTGATGGGAGCGGGTCAGTTTTGTACGAATCCAGGTCTAATTTTAGTAGTTAAAAGTCCCGAAGCTTCTGAATTTATGGAAAGCTTAGCCAATAAACTGGCAAAAAAACCAAGCTTTTGTATGTTACATCCCAATATTGAGGCAGGATTTTCTAGAAATAAAGAAGAAATACGCTCTCAAACGAGCGTGGTGGTGGTTGATGAAGCTGCTTCTCCAGAACGGCCAAATTATGCCCAAGCTGCGTTGGTTTCGGTAAAAGGAGCTGTCTTTTTAGAAAACACCAAATTACATCAAGAGGTCTTCGGACCATTTTCAATGGTCGTGACTTGTAACGACAAAGCAGAACTTGTTCAAATTATCGAGCAACTGGAAGGGCAATTAACAGGAACCATCATGGCTGAGAAGTCGGATTATGCGAAGCTAACAGAAGTATTTCAAGCTTTGCAAGATCGGGTGGGACGTGTAGTTTTTAATGGCGTTCCAACAGGTGTTGAGGTTTGTGAGGCGATGACTCATGGCGGACCGTATCCGGCTTCCACAGATAGTCGATTTACAGCGGTAGGTTTAGGGGCGATTCGTCGCTGGGTGAGGCCGTTTACTTTTCAGAATGTTCCCAATGCGTTATTACCAGAAATATTAAAATAAGATGTCAAAATCTGTGTACCATTGTGTCGATGCACATACCTGCGGAAATCCCGTGAGAGTAGTTACGAGTGGTCGTCCGCCTCTCAAAGGGGCTTCGATGAGCGAAAAACGACAACATTTTCTTAAAGAATACGACTGGATCCGTAAAGGTTTAATGTTTGAGCCTCGGGGTCACGACATGATGAGCGGAAGTTTCTTTTTTGAGCCTCAATTTCCTGAGAATGACTTCGGAATTTTATTTATTGAAACGTCGGGTTGTCTTCCTATGTGTGGCCACGGAACCATAGGCGCAATAACAATTGCTATTGAAGAAGAACTAATTAAACCAAAAATTCCGGGAAGGGTTCGAATGGAAACGCCTGCAGGATTGGTTGAAATTGAATACCAACAAACCAACAAAAAAGTTGATTGGGTTAAACTGACCAATGTTGCTTCCTATTTGGCAGCTGAAGACCTAACGATTGATTGTCCCGAATTGGGTACGCTGCATTTTGATGTTGCCTATGGAGGCAATTTTTACGCGATCATTGATCCACAAGATAATTTTAGCGGTGTACAGGATTTTTCAGCGGGGAAATTGATTCAATATTCGCAGGTGATACGTGAGCGAATCAACGAAAAGTATCCCAATTATTTTATTCACCCTGAAAACGACACCATTCGTGATGTGAGTCATATTCAATGGACAGGTATTTGCATTAGCAAGGATTCGCATGGAAGGAATGCAGTGTTTTACGGTGATAAAGCCATTGATCGATCGCCTTGTGGAACGGGAACGTCCGCACGATTGGCACAATTATTTGCAAAAGGACAATTGACAATGGGTGAACAATTTATTCATGAAAGCTATATTGGATCTACTTTTATTGGTAAGGTGGAAGCTGAGACGATCATTGAAGGCAAGAAAGCGATTATTCCTAGTATCAAAGGTTGGGCTAAAATTTATGGTCATAATACGATCACCATCGATCCCGAAGATGATCCGTATGCTTTGGGATTTCAGGTGATATAGTTATAGAGTGATTTAATGAGAGAATGATTTAATGATTAATAGTAATGTTGTAAATTCATAAAGTGTTTTACTCCTCATAACAGTAAATTGACACAAATGAACAAAGCTATTTTTGAAAATAATGTCTAAAGCTCGAAAAAATGCATCCAGTATATATTAAATCATTCTCTCATTAATTTAGTTTTCAATTAATTAAATGAAACATTGTATTGTTATCGGAGGAGGCGTTATTGGGCTGTGTTCGGCCTACTATTTGGTTAAAGCGGGTCATACTGTGACGGTGGTTGATCAATCTAATATGGACCATGGCGCATCTTATGTCAATGCTGGCTATCTCACGCCAAGTCATTTTATTCCGCTTGCGGCGCCAGGCGTTGTAAAGCAAGGTCTCAAGTGGATGTTCAATGCATCGAGTCCGCTTTACGTTAAGCCTCGTCTCAATAGATCTTTTCTGCAATGGGCTTGGGCTTTTAATAGATCGTGTTCTCAAGAAAATGTCGATCGATCGATAAAGGTCATCAAAGACATTAATTTGCTGAGTGCCGAGTTGTTTTCAGATATTCGGAAGTCTGAAAATTTTGGTTTTCAGTTAGAAAATAAAGGACTTCTTATGCTTTGCCAAACAGAACGCATGCTGGAAGAAGAATTACACGTGGCAGAACTTGCGCAAAGAGAAGGGCTAACTGTAAAGGAATTGTCTTTGGAAGCACTTAAAGTCATGGAACCCAACGTAAACATGAATGTAAAAGGCGCTTTGCATTACGAATGTGATTGGCATACAACCCCAAGCGAGTTTATGAACGAAATGACTTCCTGGCTCATCACCAATGGTGTCACTTTTTATAAAAATGAAACGGTTCTGGATATTCAAGTTTCCGAAGGTAACATCACAGAAATTCATACCGATAAGCAGTCGTTAAAGGCAGACGAGTTTGTCTTGGCTGCCGGTTCTTGGAGTCAGTTGCTTAGCAAGAAACTAGGGATTCGTATTCCGTTAGAAGCTGGAAAAGGCTATCGAATTAATACCATTCAAAATACGGGAATCAGCATGCCAGCAATTCTTGCTGAAGCCAATGTTGCCGTGACGCCTATGAACGGTTTTACACGTTTTGCTGGTACGATGGAAATTGCTGGAATCAATCACAATATCAATCCAGTTCGCGTAGCTGCTATCGCTAATGCGGCGCATAAATTTTATCCAGATCTCACGATTTCCGAAGAAGAAAAACAAAAAGCGGCATGTGGTTTACGACCCGTGTCACCAGACGGTAAGCCCTACATTGGAAAATCGAGTAAATGTTCTAATTTGACCATTGCAACGGGTCACGCCATGATGGGATGGAGTATGGCACCAGCTACGGGCTTGTTGGTTTCTGAATTAATTTCTGAAAAGAAAACGTCTTTAGATCTGATACCGTTCTCTCCAGACCGTACATTTTAGCAGCTCATATCAGCTACAATTTTCCAGACGCCATTGATCTTTTTAAAGATGATTATAAAAACGCCTTCGGCATCTCCCACGGACCGTTTGAGGAAGTACTGGCCCATCACCCAATAGGAGCCATCGTCTATTTTAGAGATGTCGTTGATGGTAAAATTAAGCGTACCCGAATGTTCCTTAGAAGGATAACCTTTTTTGTAATTATCTAGTGTTTGCTGCCAACCCTTTGTGAGTCCACTACGTCCATAAAATTTAAGCGAATCGCTCTTCCAATACCCTTGCATAAATCCTTCAAGGTCATTTTGAGACCAAGCGATCTCCTGCGTTTTCATTACGGCGAGAATAGCTTCTTTGTCTTGGCTTTCGGTGGTTTGAGCTTTACAGCTTAGTAAAGCGAAAGCGAAGCATACGAAAAGTAAGTTTTTCATAATTTAATTCGTTGGTTTAGTAATGCGACATATAGTCTTCGTTAAAGACAGATTTCAGTCTAAAGATAAGCTCTTTTGCGTGATCTCGATTAAAAACCATGGGCGGTTTTATCTTGATAACGTTATAGTCGGGGCCATCAGTACTGATCAAGATCCCGAGACGCTTCATACTATTGGCGAGATATGCAGCATGATCTGGTAAGGGTTTTTTGTGAGAATCAACTAATTCAAAACCGAGGAAGAGTCCGTCGCCACGCACATCACCAATGATAGGAAATTCCTTTTGCAATGCTTGTAGTTCATTTTTTAGGAATGAACCTGTTTTTAAGGCGTTCTGCTGCAGGTTTTCTTCCTCAATGACCTCTAACACGGTTCGGCCAATAGCGCAGGAAACTGGGTTTCCGCCAAAGGTATTAAAGAATTCCATGCCCGTGTTGAAAGCGTTTGCCACGGCTTCGGTGCAAACCACCAACGCCAAAGGATGACCATTACCAGCAGGTTTGCCAAGGGTCACAATATCTGGAATCACATTGTATTGCTCAAAGGCCCAAAAAGTGCTTCCCATACGCCCAAAACCCGTTTGTACTTCGTCGGCAATACAAATACCACCAGCGTCGCGAACGTATTGATACACTTCTTTAAAATAATTTTTTGGAGGCTGTATTTGTCCGCCGCAACTGATCAAAGATTCTCCAATGAAGCCTGCAATGCCGCGTCCTTTCTTTTGAAGGTTTTCAATATGTATTTGTGCGTGCGCTGCATACTTACCGCCACAATCTTCACCTTGATATTTTCCGCGGAAGGGATCTGGAAGTGGTAAAATATGGGTTGTTTCGGGTTGGCCAGATCCGCCCTTAGCCGCAAATTTGTACGAACTCACGTCCATCACGGCATTGGTATTTCCGTGGTAGCCCACCTCAATCGCCAACATATCTTTTTGCCCCGTAGCTGCTTTCGCCATGCGAAGTGCCAATTCATTTGCCTCACTGCCTGAGTTTACGATATGCACTACCGAAAGCTCTTTGGGAAACTTCTTTAAAAGCGCTGTTGTATAGTTTACAAGCTCTTCGTGCAGATAGCGGGTGTTGGTATTCAGCAGTGACATCTGTTTTTGACCAGCGGCAACCACCTTGGGATGCTGATGTCCCACATGATTTACATTATTGGCAGTGTCGAGGTATTTTCTTCCGAAGGTATCGATCAAATAGGGTCCGTCGCCTCTTACAATGTGCAACGGCTCGTCATAAGAAAGACTTAATCCTTTTCCGAGGTGTTCTCTACGGAAGTCGATAATCGTTTCATTAGAGAGGTTGTATTGAGTATTTAAATGATCGTTTTTAAAGAGCAGGTTGGGATTCGGACAAATACTTTTCCAAACATTTACTTGATCAAAATAGGTCACGCCCGGAAAGTCCAGTTTATAATCAAGCATCGATAGCATCACCTGAAAATGTAGGTGTGGCGACCAAATTCCGTTCTCTTCAGGGGTGCCCAGATAGCCAATACAATCTCCTTTTTTTAGGGTATCGCCAACGTTCCATTGCTTTGCGCTTGCTTCAGAAAGATGACCGTGTAAGGTAAAAAAGGTTATATCTTCTTCGCAATGTTTTAAAATGATGAGTCCGCCGTATTCTTTGTAGCCCGCATCATTAGTAGCTGTAAAAACTTCCGCGTCAAAAAGCGCGTGTACAGGAGTTGCTGCGGGAAGCCAGAAATCTATTCCCAAGTGGATCGTTCGGCTTTCAGGACCACTATTACCCTCTTTGTCATAAGCATTGGAAGTATAAAGTGGTCTTGGCTCACAATATCCACCTGCGATGAGCTTTTTGGGATGTTCCTTTTGAAGTTGATTGATCCTGTATTCAAAAAGTGAAAGATCATTGAATTCGTGCCTGCTGCCCATCCAGGTGCTAGACACTTTAAGATCTAATAGGTGAATGTCTTCTTTTTCCTCGGAAGGAAACAAGTCGGTTAAACGAAAAGTGTGCTGTACCGCCCAATTATGAAATTTTTCTTCGGAAGGGTGAGCGGTGTAGTTGCAACTTTGCCGAAACGAATAATAGGCAAATACAGCATTTACATTGTGCCATTTTTTAAGGACTTCCCATGCTGGCTTTTCACTAATGAAGTGATAATCGTTGGAAGGATCTTCTTTTTTCCGAAGCGCTGCTTTAGTAACGGTCGTTACCAAACGCATACCTACCAGCGTATATAGACATTCGAGTTCTTTTTCTGAAAGCGGATATGAAGTATTATAACCGCGCACCACATCAAGAGCCGCGGCGAGTGGATCAGGCATTTCCATGATGGCGTAAGCAACAAGAATCGCCAAGTCGTTGATGGTTTGGGTATATACGGCATCACCAAAGTCGATAAAACCATTTATCGTTGGTTTTTTAAGATCTTCGGAAACGAGAATGTTATAGTCGTTTAGGTCGTTATGAACAATACTTTTTGGCAGCGAGTCATAAACTAACTTCATCGCAGCAAATTGTTGTTGAAAATAGGCAACATAGGTTTTTTTATCGGCAGAGAAGAGATGGAGGTGATCAAGAGTCCAAGCGGAATTAGCCAAGTTCCAATCGAATATGCGATGTGCATCGTGGTGGTTAAAAGAGCGGAGCGCTTGTGTAAGTTGACCAGCTTTTAGTCCGAGATCATAGCGTAAAGTCGCTGTTTTTGGGTTGATTGTGGCCCATAAACGGCCGGGAACCCATGAAAGCAGTTTTGCGGTTCTGTGAATCTCTCCAGAAGAGAATTTGATTTCAGTAGTTTGGGTCTTACTGGAGAGAACTTTCGGGAGCAGAAAAGCGAGCTTTTGTGTTTCGAGATAATTAAGAATCGCGGTTTGAAAAGATGAGTCACTATTTTTTTCGGCGGAAGAAAATTTCAGAAGAAAATGATCGCCATCTGCTGTTGTTAGCTTAAAATTTTCGTCAATATCTCCGGGTAGTTTTAGAGCTTCCGAAGTAATTCCGAAGAAATCATGCGCAACAGTTTGTGCAATCTGAATTGTGACTTGAGCCATAGCAAGGAATGTTTGGCTAACGAAATTAGGAAAAAGATTGATAGAAGATTTAGAGAGATCACATTTTAATTCTAAAAACATAACCACTTAAAGATCAGGTTATCCGAAACAGTTAGTTTGTGAAAAAATGTGATTTCTCGCAGCGTTTAAAATGACAGGGATTTACAAAACCGACTTCTGCTTTTTGTAAAAGGCATCGGCTTGCAATTGCATCAGTTCGCGTGCTTTTTTACGTTTGTAATCGTATAATTCTTGCTCTTCGGCAATATCAGCATAAACACGATTATTGACATCACGATCTGTGTTCATTAAAATGTCGCGTTGCATTTTTTGTTGGTTCACCCAAGAATTTACAGCACCTTCCTGCTCGGCTAGTTTTAAGTCGTATGCTCCTTTTGGAGACAATAATTTAGCAATGATGGGTGAGGTTTCAATGGCGAGAAATAGTAAAAAGATAAAGAAGGAAGGAAGCCACGGAAGTTGATCCAAGGCATTTACCCGAGCCATAAGCCCGTCAAACCCATCGATAATAGGCTGTGTTTCTATAACTTTAGCTTCATATTCTGCTGCCAGCGTTTCTATTTGCGCTTCGGTAGCTGCTATTTTGTTATTGTTGGTCGTGCGTAGGGTTTGAAGTGCGGCGAGTTCGGCATCATGTTTTTCGCGCTTCTCTTTATATACGGGTCCTTTTCCTAGTTTTTCGGTACCTGATGTTCCTTCTGCTTCAGCTATATAGGTATTGTAGAGTTCATTGACGGAAGCCTCTTTAGTAGTCACTTCTTCTTTGAGTGTTTCAATTTCCGAAGTAAGCGCTTCCATTGCTGGCGTGTATTGTAGTGCTAGTTGGTCCTTATTCTCTAAGGTCATGTCGTTCTTCTCTTGTAGTAAAACCTGACTGATCTCCTTTTCAAAGATCTTAAGTTCGAGTGGTTTTGAAATAACGATGGCAATAATAATTGCGAGCAGTAAACGCGGCGATGCTTGAAGAAATTCATCAAAGAAATTGTCGCGTTTTTTGATGGTAGAAACGATAAATCGGTCTAGATTGAAGATAAGTAGGCCCCAAACAATTCCGAAGAAAATAGCGGCAAATAGATTATCAAATACGGTATTTAATGCAAAGGCAGCTGCGATGGTTGCCATGACCGCTGTAAAAAAAACGGTGGCTCCAATACCAGCATATTTAGTATTTTCTCCGGCTGAACATTCTTCTAGAATATCGGTATCGGCTCCTGAACAGAATATAAAAAAGCGTTGTAACATAGCTTGATGAATTGATTGATGAAATTATAGAACGCTGATGCTGTACACTTTGTTGTTTTAGGCATTTGATAATTATTTTACTTTTTATCGATAAAATCGACTTTTTGTCGTATATTTACACCTTGGATTTCCCCATCCAATGCTGCGTTTAGATATAAAATTCCATTAAAACGCTAGCAATTAAGTATTTAGCAGTTATAATTTAGTAAACCCCACAATTATGAAACCTCACAAGTTCTTCCCTTTAGCTATGCTATTGTTTTTTTCTATTATTACCAATGCTCAAGTTGGTATAGGAACCATTGACCCAGATCCTTCTGCTGTGCTCGACATTACGTCTACCACCCAAGGAATGTTAACCCCACGAATGACAACGGCTCAGCGCGTTGCTATTACTACAACGGTCACATCTGAAGGCCTTTTAGTATTTGATACCGATGAAGATGTTTTTTACTATTTTGATGGTAGCGCTTGGGAGCGTCTAGAAGGTGCCGAAAAACGGAACAACTATAAATTGGTAAAAGATATTACAGATCTTTCAGATGAACTTATTACAGGAGGTGGGTTAGAATATATCTTGGACGAAAATTATATGTATGAAATTAACGGAACTATTGTGGTTGATCATCCTATAGATTTAAATGGAGCTTATATAAGGGGTCATGATACAGGAGAAGACATTCTTTTTAATGACTCAGGAGGAGCTTTGTTTACAGGGGATAAAGGAGGACGTATTAAAGATTTGTTGATTCTTGGTAATGACTTGCCAGTATTTAATATCATTGGGAGCACTGGAGATGAAAATCTTATTGTCTATAGTGTAGTAATGGTTGGAGCTTCTTCGGTAGGTACTTTAAGTACTTTAAATACCGTGTATTTTGAAGTATTTCAAGCGGTATCTACAGATGACGGTTTAGATGTTACAACCGTAAAAAACTTTTATATAGACAAAATATTTTGGACAGATGCTTGTGAGGGTACTTTTTTAAAGCTTTCAGGTACATTTAATAACTTACAATTGGCCAATGGAAGAGTTGTGACCGACGTTGGTGAAACAGGTATTGATGTTAGTGCAAATCCAACAATTACTATTGCTGCTTCAATAGCACAGGTTAGTTTCACAGGTGATGGAACGCGAGTTAACGGATATTCACCAAGTCCATATCCAGGATATTTTTTTGCGAACAACTGGGACGTAGACTCCCCAGGGCTTCTTCTGGAAACCGATAATGCAGCTATTGGAGACATTAATTTAGACACAGCGATTGGTTCTGGTTATGAAACAGATTTTGCTACTATAGGATCTGGAGTAAAAACAAAATTAGAAGGTACTTCTACGTCCGATTATTTATTTAGATTTAGCGCTCCTGTAGATAATCGAATAGTATATGAGGGTATAAAAACAAGAAGCTTTCAAATTGCGGGTAGTATCTCTTTTCAAGGAGATAATAATAACTCGATCTATATATTTTATATAGCAAAAAATGGAGTCGTGCTTGAGAATTCTAAAGTGTACCGTGAAATTGGAGGGAATAACGATGTTGGTGCGGCTGCAATTGTAGCTTCTGTGGAAATGGCTCAAGGAGACTATGTAGAAGTCTGGGCAGAAAAATATAATGGAGCGGGTAGCTTACTTGTTGTTTCATTAAACCTCATTGCTCAATAGATTTAGATAGCATTTTTACTGCTATACTAAAAAAAAGCCTCCATCTTGGAGGCTTTTTTATACAAAAACGTTACTCGATCAACAACCGTATTCGCCAAGTATTACGGATGGAACATCATGTGGTGTATCTATTTTTTTAATTCGTACCGATGGCTGCGATTTTAAGTACTCGATAGCCTTTTCTTCGGAAATTATTTCTCCTTCTAAAAACACTTTAGCACCACGGTCGATCATAAATTTGAGCATGTCCAAGGGTTTAGAAAGATCGTTTGAAGGCCCTTCAAATGGCACATCGACCACCGTAAGTGTCAATCCTTCAAATGTGTCTACCGTTATAGGTGCCGTTGAAATTTTAACCAATGGTCTTTTAGTATTCACCCGTGCTGTTTGAATATTTAGGGTTTCATTATTCTTGATTATAGCTATCGCCTTATCTGAAGATATTTTCTCTCCTTCGTAATAAAAGGTCGCATTTTTCTTTGCCATACGCACGATATGATCTAACGGACTTTCAGGTGCTGGTGGTGGCGGTGGAATATTACCAGCAGTATCATGAACTCCCTTGATAACATTAGGTGCATCTGGTGTATTTGGTGGTGGCGGTGGTGGGGGAATGTTGCTGTTCTGATCATTTACCCCTTTAATTACTTTTGGTGCATCTGGTGTATTTGGTGGTGGCGGTGGTGGTGGAATGTTGCCGTTGTGATCATTTACCCCTTTAATTATTTTTGGTGCCATTGGAGGAATTGGTACATCAGGAAAAGGTTCAGCATCTTTTCGTTGTGCCGGAGACATCATATCGTAGAGATATTTAAGACGCTCTATGTCTTTTTTATACACAACCATGTCATTCTTGTCCATTTCGTTGTACTTTTTTGCCAAGGCATTATATTCAGCGAGTTGTTTTGGTGTTATTTTAACGTCCGCGTCTGTTGGTTGAAGTGGATTAATAACAAGATCTAAACCATCATTCGCCTTTGCATAGTGTGATTTTTTAAAAGCTGTGTTCACTTTTTCCACAAATATTTTAGAGCTACTAGCGATTAGTATAGAAGGTTTCGCATTGGTATAATCGGTTTCTTCCCAATCTTTCGTAAGCGCATCAAGATCATCAGAAAGCGTTTCCAAAGATGAAGACTTCCCGTTTAGCATGATCTCATTGGTGGTGATCATGAGTACAAAAGCCTTGGTGTTGTTTCGGGCTGCTCCACTTAGATATTCTTCGGTATAGTTGGCCTTTTTCTTCGGAACACATTCAGGAAACGGCTCTGCTAATTCCTTTTGTTCAATAGACATGGCGCGATAGATAGTTTCTAATTTTGAAAGCTCCGTAAGTGGCATCGTACGATCTGTAGGGTTTTCTTCAAAATAGGTGTTCCAATAGGTTGCCATCTTGTTGTAGGCGGTTATTTGCTCAGGAGAGGCGTGGTTACTTTGTACTTCTTGTACTTCAGAAGCGGAGTCTTTTTTAATGGTTGTAATAGTTTCCGAAGTGCTAAAACTTACCAAAACGATCGCTACAACGGGTAAAAGCAATGCGCTTTTGATCCAAATGGATTTTTTTGATGTTTGATTTTTCATAACTGTAAAACGTTTTTTGACTTGCCCGAATGGCTTTTTTGAAAATAATTCGTTCAGGCGGGTCGATGAATAATTAATTGCGTTTGCCAAAATAGGCGAGGAAGCATTTGATGAGAATGCTAGTAAAATGTTTTGGTAATGACTTGGTGGAACCCCGTGTTTTAAAACGGCTTTGTCTGCTAGGAATTCGTGGTTTAGTTTGATACTGTGCTTGATAAAATACAATAGTGGGTTAAACCAAAAAATGATTTGTAAAAATTCAATCAATACTATATCAATACTATGTTTTTGCTTAGCGTGTGCTCTTTCGTGAATGAGTACTTCGGAAGGAATTTGGGCATCTTTATATGCTTTTTCATTTAAAAAGATATATGAGAAAAAAGTATGCGGCGTCACAGGCGAATTTAGCAATACATGTAAAAATCCTTGATCTTTATAAATTGGATTGGTGCGTACTTGCTGAAGAAGCTTAAATAGATTTCGGAAAAACCGGAAGCCAAAAATAATCACACCAATGGCGTAAATACTCCATAAGGCAATGCTTACATAATTGATGGTAGGCGACGCCCCAGCATAGCTAATTTCCGAAGTTACTTCCGAAGAAATCATCGAAACTGTTTGTAAAGGAGCTATAACTTCTACATAATTCGTGAAGGTTATGAGTGGAATACAAAATGCCGCTAATAAGCTGCTAAGAAGATAAAAACGTTTAAAAACATGTATGCTCTCACCTTCCAAAAAGGCTTTGTAGAAAATATAAAATATTGCAAGACAGGCGGCCGATTTTAAAATATAGAGCTCCATAACTACTTATTTTTTATTTGTTGATCAATAAGACCACGCAATTCTTCTAGTTCTGTTTTGGTAAGATCAGTTTCTTGAGTAAAGAAGGAAGCAAATTGCGACGGACTATCATTAAAAAAGTTTTTTATGAGTCCGTTGAAATGTTTAGAAAAATAATCACTTTTTTTCACTAGCGGAAAATACTCCCGCGACCGACCAAGTTGTTTATAATCTATAAATTTTTTGTCCTGCATTCGTTTTAACAGTGTTGCAATCGTTGTAGATGCGGGTTTAGGATCATCATAGGCATCTATAAGATCTTTCATAAAGGCACGTTTCTGTTTCCATAGGATCTGCATGAGGTGTTCTTCGGAATTGGATAAAGGGGTCATAGATTGAATTTTGCTCTACAAATGTAGAATAAAATTTTAATTCTACAAACATAGAACTAACTTTTTTGAGAAATTCTTCCGAAGATTGGGTTATATTTGCCCAAAATAGTAACCATGAGTGTTGAAAGAGAAGTAAAAAAACGTGCAAATGATGTTTGCGAATTTTGCGGAAATGTTGAACATACCTCGGTTTATGAGGTTCCAAATACGCCTTCACGGATCGAAGGAGCTGATACAGCAGTTTTGGCTTGTAAAACGTGCATTGAGGGATTCGATGCTGAAGAACGCGATCAAAACCATTGGCGTTGTTTAAACGACAGCATGTGGAATGAGGCTGCGCCAGTTCAGGTAATGTCTTGGCGTATGTTACATCGGTTAAAATCGTATGGCTGGTCGCAAGACTTGTTGGATATGATGTATATGGACGAGCAACAACTGGAATGGGCAGCAGCTGCAGGGGATGCAGAAGACACTTCAAATGCTTTAGTACACCGTGACGCAAACGGGGTTATTCTTGAGGCAGGTGACAATGTGGTGCTTATTAAAGACCTAAAAGTTAAGGGGAGTAGTATGATCGCAAAGCAAGGTACGGCAGTGCGACGTATTTCGTTGGATCATGAAAATGAAACTTATATTGAAGGAAAGGTCGACGGACAACAGATCGTGATCATCACTGAATATGTGAAAAAGATCTAATTCTTGGGTTTATTTAAAGTCAAGTTTTTCTGAAAAGCATTGCCATCGGGGCGTCTTTTCTGAATGGATCTAGCAAAAGTTCAATTTTTGACTCTATGAGTCCGAAATCATGATACTCATTCGCTTTTTTTAACCAATAAAAAACCTTATCGGCCTCTTTCTGATTACCATTTAGGTGATATATCATAGCTTTTGAATGAGGCAAAAAACCTTCAATAAGTTCTTTTTCGGTATAACAAGTGCTGCATCATATCGACCTTGCATTTGTAAAAGTATAGCTAATAAAAAATAGGAGCATTCTTGATTTGGATCTAAGTCCAAAGACTCTCTAATAAGGGTTTCTGCTTTTTTGTATTGTTTATTATAATAGTACGCATTGGCTAAACCGTGATAGTTATTTTGGTTAACGGGGTCTAATAAAATTCCTTTTTTCCGAAGCGAAACCGATTCTGAAACCTGACTTGTTCTTTTGATCCCATTGGGAGTTAGTTCATAGATCCAAGCGATAAGAATACAGATGGGAAAACCAGCGAGTAATAGAAAAAACACTCCTTTTGTGACCCAAATAGGCGCTTCAAGAATATCACCCAGCAGCGAAACGATCCTAATTATTAACCATGACACAACCACATAGGAAATGGAAGCCTTCACGACATTACGTCTTTTCAGCTCATTCCCGAAACTATCTTTTTGTTTTATGGCTGTTGTACTTGATTGTTAGTTAGTACATAAAGATAGCTAAATTATTGAATGTGAACTTGAATTAAATTAGTAATACACTAAAGGAGGATCATGAATTCATCTCTGTAAAATAATGGTAAAACTGCGGAATAGTCTCAATACCTTTTAGATAATTCCACACACCAAAATGTTCGTTTGGCGAGTGAATAGCGTCACTATCTAAGCCGAAGCCCATCAATACGGTTTTGCTTTTTAGTTCTTTTTCAAATAACGCCACAATAGGAATACTTCCTCCGCTGCGTTGTGGGATTGGTGTTTTTCCGAAGGTCTTTTCATAGGCTTTTTCGGCTGCGCGATATGCTACACTATCAATTGGTGTCACGTATGCTTGTCCGCCGTGATGTGGTTTTACTTTAACCGTCACGCCTTTAGGAGCAATGCTTTCAAAGTGTTTTTTAAAAAGTTCTGTAATGACTTTCCAGTCTTGGTCTGGTACCAAACGCATACTGATCTTTGCAAATGCTTTGCTGGCGATCACTGTTTTGGCGCCTTCACCTGTATAACCACCCCAGATACCATTAACGTCTAACGTAGGGCGTATTGAATTGCGTTCGTTCGTTGTATAGCCTTTTTCACCATACACGTCTTCAATAGCCAGTGCTTTGCAATAATTTTCTTTACTGAAAGGTGCTTCGGCCATTTTTGCGCGTTCTTCGGAAGTTAATTCGATCACATCATCATAAAAACCAGGAATAGTAATATGATTATTTTCATCGTGTAAGGAAGCGATCATTTTTGTAAGAATGTTGATCGGATTGGCTACGGCACCACCGTACAAGCCACTGTGTAAATCGCGATTTGGACCTGTAACTTCAACTTCTACATAACTCAAACCACGAAGACCTGTAGTGATAGAAGGCACGTCGTTGGCGATCATTCCGGTATCACTAATAAGAATAACGTCGTTAGCAAGTTTGTCTTGATTGCGTTCAACAAACCAGCCAAGGCTTTCGCTTCCTACTTCTTCCTCGCCTTCGATCATAAATTTTACATTACACGGAAGCTGCCCCGTTTCGGTCATATACTCCATCGCCTTAACGTGCATATACATTTGCCCTTTATCGTCGCAACTCCCACGAGCAAAAATGGCACCCTCTGGATGAAGTTCGGTTTTTTTGATGATTGGCTCGAATGGCGGACTGTCCCAAAGGTCGATAGGATCAGGTGGTTGTACGTCATAATGACCATAAACGAGTACAGTTGGCAGGTTTTTATCGATTATTTTTTCTCCGTAAACAATAGGATATCCGGGAGTTTCACAGATCTCAACATGATCACAACCTGCTTTTTCTAAGCTGGTTTTTATAACATCAGCGGTGCGGATCACGTCATTTTTATACGCCGAATCTGCCGAAATACTTGGTATTTTAAGGAGTTCGACAAGTTCTTTTAGAAATCTGTCTTTGTTTTCTTGAATATAAGATGTAGCGCTTTTCATTTCTTTCTGCCCGAGAAGTCGGGTAACTATTATATTTTCCGAGAATACGGGAATCTCTTTTTTAAGGATTAAACTTCCGATTTCAGCTAAGGTACAAAAAGAGTGATTTTTAGAAGAAAGAATATATAGAAATTAAAATATCTTGTTTATATTTGCCGTCCCTTTGCAGGGCACTGGAAAATCACGCGGATGTGGTGGAACTGGTAGACATGCTAGACTTAGGATTAAACCTAATGCAAAGTGTTAAAATATTGAAAAAGCGGGCGTGGTGGAATTGGTAGACACGCCAGACTTAGGATTTAACCTAATTATTAGTGTTAAAAATATTGAAATGCGGGTGTGGTGGAATTGGTAGACACGTCAGACTTAGGATCTGATGCCGCGAGGTGTGGGAGTTCGAGTCTCCCCACCCGTACAAAAAGCTGAAGAATTTTCTTCGGCTTTTTTCATTTAAAAATCTCTCTTAAAATTTCTTGGGTACAACATAGGTACAACATTTTAGTATTTTTAAGATAACATTTGTCTTGATATCAAATGATTCTACTTGACTTTAATCTCTATGAATTTACAGTTAGAATAATAAATTTTGGTAAATCACAACCTTACTTCTTCGTAAGGAGAGTTTATTATCATACAATATAACCGCAAGATAAACTCGTAAAATACTTCCATCAAAAGACTACGGCATAAAGCCATCGCTCTTTCCCTTGCTTATTTATTCCGTTTCCTTTTGAGCTAAGATTTTATCTTCCGTTTGGGTTCTGCTTAAATATTGTTTAATCTAAAATTTAAGTATTATGACAACAAAAGCAAGTAGTACCAGAAAAGGTGGAAAAACAAATTCCACAGTTAAGAAAGAAGTCAAAAAGAAATTGACTAACAAGACAATTGGACTGGAAGTTTTAAATCTCAGTATTGAGAAGATAACTCCAGATGCCATGCAACCGAGAAAATCTTTTAACGAGGAGTCTCTAAAGCTGCTATCTCAAAGCATTGAAGAACACGGTGTACTTCAACCCATAACAGTTCGAAAATCTGAAAATGATTATATAATCGTAATGGGGGAACGTCGTTATCGTGCCAGTAAATTGGCAGGTAAGAAAACCATACCGTGTATTGTTAGGAAATATGAGAACAACGATGTTCTAGAAATTCAAATCATCGAAAACCTTCAAAGACAGGATGTAGAACCTACTGAGGAAGCAGATGCAATTGCGTTTTTGAGTGAAAAATATGCACCATCAGAAATCGCTAAGCGTTTAGGGAGAACAGACAATTTTATAAGGCAACGTTTAAAATTGGCATGTTTGATTGAAGGCTTTAAGCACTTTGTTAGGAATGGAGAAATGACCATTTCATTAAGTGTAGCTGTTGCTTTATTTGAGCCTGAAGAACAACAAATGATGTTAGAAACAATGGGTGAAGATTTCAACGCCCATCAAATTAATAGGATGATTAAAGACCAAACGTTTAATTTAGAAAATGCACCATTTGATGTAGCCGACAAAAAACTGGTTGCCAAAGCAGGTGCTTGTAACGTGTGTCCATTCAATGCGGCAAATCAAGGTAATCTGTTTGGCGATGGTAAAATGGTCTGTACAAAGTCAGCTTGTTATGAAACTAAGAAAAACAAGTCATTCTTGAACCTAATTGAAAAATCCAAGAAAGAAGCAATTTTTCTGATTCCTGAAATTAGAAAGTATTGGGTAGATGAAGAACACAATCAGTTAGTGATTTCACAATTGGAGAAGAACGGTTTAGAGGTCTACCTTCTGGACGATGTTGAAATAATTGAAGAGCCAATTAAGCCTACTATGGAAGTAATCAAAGAAGAATATCAACATTACGATTACACAGAGGATGAGTTGAAAGAAGAATTCGAGGAAGCTACAAATACTTATTCTGAAGAATTGACAGCATACAATTCAGCCGAAGAAAACGGATTCGTAAAGGGTATCATATTCCATCCAGAATCGTACTTACAAAAAGAAGTATTTGTGAAGATTAAAGAAGCATCCGATAATAATTCTCAAGTGCATTCCGTACCATTGACCAATAGAAAAATGGCAGATTGTTTACCAGATGAACAAATCGAGAAAATCAAGGAACGTGAAATTCGTAAAAAGCAAATCGAAAACAACAGACAGTTTGAAGAAGTTGTGCAGATGATTCGAGAAACGAAATATATCGATACCAAAAAGACGCTTTCAGTAGATGAAATGGTAGCGTTCTCATTATCGCTATATGAAAATAGCGTGGATTATATGAATCAGCAAAAATACTTTTCAGGATTGTTGGGCGATACTTCAAAAATGACCCGAATTGAGATTGTAGAGAATTTTAAAAAGAAATTCAAAAAGGAAATCTTCCATAAATTGATACGATTTATCCTTACCGAACGAGTGCATTTTGGAGAAAGCAATCACGTAAATAATCTAACGAACATTTCATTTTACAATGCAATGCAAGGTTATTATAAAACCAAAATTGCAAAGATTGAAGAAGAATATGGGGAAAAGAAAAACAAGCGTGAAGAGCGTTTGAAAGAGCGAATAGAAAGTCTTGAAAAGCAAATTCAGGATTTGAACGATTAGCTTTTGTTGTTGGAAGGAAGGGTCAGCATTCGTGCTGGCTCTTCTTTTTTTTAGATAATCTTTTCAATTGAAAAAGGTTATAAAACGGGAAAATAATCAATCAATATAGCTGCAAAGTTAAACTCGTAAAATACACCCATCAAAAGACTACGGCATAAAGCCATCGCACCATCCAACGCTTATTTATTCCGTTTCCTTTTGAGCTGAGATTTTAGCTTCCGTTTGGGTACTGCTCAAATATTGTTTAACTAAAAAATTTAGCATTATGAAACAAGTATCTGAAAATCCCAACATTTCATTGCAAGAAGCAGAAGAACATTATCGGTTAAGTAGTGAAAACTACGCTATTGAAGGTGGCGAGGGCCATTTAGCTTACTACAGAGACAAGCATCCGATGAACTATCAAACATTATTAAACCATTATTCAAACTAAAATCTCACATTATGGAAAATTTTAATTTAATACAACTAGATTTTGGGTTCGAATGTGAACCTATACCAACACATAAGAAAACATCAAAGTCGAATAAAAAACGTAGTACTGATTTCGTTTTCAATTTCATGGATTGTCTTACAAGTCCCATCATTGTTTTTAAATCTGCTTGGCAAGATACCATACCAAAAGACCTACTTAAAAATATAACATTATCACGACTGTTATGTTCAATGCAGCAAGAAGAAATGGCATCGCTTACAGAAACTTTAGCATATATGATGCCTAGAACTTATGAAGCACCAATGCCAATCGAATGGGTAAATATTTATACCTGGTTAGGGCTTCAATATGCAACTCAATTCAGAAAAAAGGAACAATTGAAAGCTATGACTGAAATTGCATCAACCGAACTTTCGGAATATGAAATGAGGCTTTTGAATAATTTGAGAAGATGGATTTATGATAAAAGAAGAAAAGCTTTAAAAGATAAATTGAAAAGTGCTGAAAAATCAGAGAAAAAGACACTACCTGAAAATCAGAAAGTGCTTTTTAAAGAGTGAGTTAGCTACTCGCAAAAGTAATACTAGCTTTCATTGAATACAAGTTTATAAGCCATTCAGCACATTCCTCTACATTTCGCGAAAAGCTACATTCCGAGCAAAGAGCTTTACTAAATCAGTCTTGGACATCACACCCAGTTTTAGCTTTCCATTCTGCTAACTTTTTCTGTTGTGCTGGAGAGGTGAACTTATCCTGAGCAAAGTCTAAGGACTACATTACAGTGCTAAAATTGTGAATGAAGTCCGATAAAAAATCGGAAAGTCAAAGCCTCGATTTTCTTAACAGAATTATCGGCAAATCCTTCTTGAGTCTTTCCTCGATAATTCTTAAAAATCAAAACTTTGCCTCATACATTTTAAGGGGTTTATAATAGATAAAGCCTTTATTGTTTTTCGGGGCAGCGAAAAACAGGCATGGCATAAACACTTCTAGTTTAAACACATCTATTACACTCGCTTAACTTTCTGTACGCTCCTTCCATAAATGCGTTTAAAAGAATTGCTAATCCCATTATGAAACTTATCAAGACTATACAAGTTTTATAAAAAAATAAGGTTTCTACTTCCTTGAAAATCTAAAGATTTTACTACGTCGCAAACACTCCTGATTTGTGTTCTAAAAGTCTTGACAAAACCCACTTTATCCATTGTGCCCTGCACGAAAGAAATCAAACAAACACCCCTTAAAATTTAATTCAGTTTAAACTTAAAAAGGGAAATATTAATCTTTAAATCTATAGTTATGAGTACAATTAAAAATCATGTACAGTTAATCGGAAACGTTGGACAAGAACCAACCATTACAAACCTTGAAAGCGGTAAAAAAGTAGCCCGCTTGTCATTGGCAACTAATGAAAACTACAAAAATGGCAAAGGTGAAAAACAAACGGATACCAATTGGCATACGGTTGTAGCCTGGGGCAAGACTGCGGACATTATCGAAAAATTTGTAAGCAAGGGCAAAGAAATTGGAATTGTAGGCAAGTTAAAAACGAGAACCTACATTACGGACGATGGCAATCAACGCTATGTGACCGAAGTGGTCGCAAATGAAATCCTATTGTTAAACGGAAAATCCGATAAGTAAATCAAAAAATAAAGAGGGCATTAACTGTGGAAAGTGCTGCCCTCTTTTCATTATCAATCTTAATCAGAAAAACAATGAAAGACAAAGTTAACGAAATACAGATAAGTTACAAAGAGAAGGTGAGCACACTAAAATCACCCAAAATCAATTCTTCACTGGATACTGCTGAACTACTCTTTGAACATTGGAATAAAAACACCATAGGATTGCAAGAATCTTTTAAGGTATTATTATTGAACAACAGCAATAAAGTAAAAGGCATTTACGAATTGTCAACTGGCGGAATTACAGGGACATTGGTCGATTTACGCATACTGTTTGCGGTCATTTTAAAATCTTTAAGTGTTGGGATAATTATTTCGCACAATCACCCCTCAAATAAACTAAAACCAAGTGAAGCGGATAAAAGGCTAACGGAAAAAATCAAAAAAGCAGCCCAGTTTTTTGACATCATGGTTTTGGACCATTTGATTATAACACCCGATGGGAGCTATTACAGTTTCGCAGATAACGGAGATTTATAATTTTAAGCACACAAATCATGGTCTATTTAAATTATAACAATCTCGACGACGAAACCCAACAACATTTGTTATTGGTATCTAAAGAAGATATAGAAAATAAATTTGGGGAGAACCTTAAAGCCTATGCCAAGGAACATTATTTGGATTATGATGCTCTATTGGAAGAAGAAGCGACACGAAATTTATATAACTATCAATATGTGTTTAATATTTAATCTCACATACAATAATCATAAAGACCTTTGATTTTCAAGGGTCTTTTAATTTGTATCATATTGAATAATTAAACTCCGAACATTTTAAAATTTGACGCTCCAAATTTCAATTTCCCCAAAAATCATATTTTTTAATATCGAATCGTATCATTTGATGCCGAATTACGTTTTTATTTTATCCGTAAAAACAATACATTTATAAGGCTGGAATACAGCATATTTAAGTACGGTTAAACACTTTTGATTTGACTTTCCTTTTGACCGTACATATCAAATAACAGTTTAAACGGAATGTAAATTCCGTAAAAAAGCAACTGACTTTTTAGTCAGGTTGTTCGAAAATTTTGTCATGCTAAAGCATGACGAAATCGAAGAGCAAGAGGGTAACGGGCTCACGCCCCGTTACGTATCTATTTTGCTCTGTAAAGCCCCTGTTTATAAGAGATTCGGGTTTTTACAAAAAAAGAGAAAGAATGGAAATTGGGTCAAATACCTCTAAACCCCTTATAAACACTTAAAAAAATTGACCCAATTGGGTATTAGACAAACAAAAAAATGGATAACTTTTATACCATACGGTTCAAACGAAAGACCGCCAAACGGTTTAAGAGCTTTTCGAAAAAAGTAAGTAAAAGTTATTCTAGGACTTTGGATATGGTCATGGACTTTTTTGAGTGGCATGGCTTTATACCCTCCGAGCGGTATGGAAAGAGCCTGGTACAGGAAGTCCTAAAAAACCGCAAACGCACTGAGGCGACCATAGCCATCATCAAGGACATAGAAAAGAACCAGACCAAACCTACCAATGCCATGTTGTTGTCCTTATTCGAACAGCAGGAGGAAGACGAGGACGAAATGGAAGAATGGATTGAGCATTTTAAGAGTCAAAGCTCGGTGGATGGACTAGAACAGGAGCATATCGAGGTTACAGTACCCAAAATCCGTTATGAAAGGTTAGAGGACAAAATGGACTCTTTAAAAAAGGATTTTAACTATGTGCTGGACAAGGTCAAGATTGTAAAGAGAAGTTTCGGGAAGAAACATTTACGGTTGGAACTTACTGAAGGAGAGATCGAAAGACTCAAAAGAACAGTAAAAAATATATAAACCATGTACATCGCTATTACAGCACAATATCGGGGAGGCAGTTTTAAGGGAAGTGTTCGAGGTTTTGCCAATTATCTTGAAAAAGAGAATGAAGGCAAGACGCCAGAACAGCAAGAACATTTCTTTAACCAATATGAGGATACAATAGCTATTGAACAGGTGATACAAGAAATTGACGGGAACACAGCTAAATTGGAAAAAAACGCCCCAAAATTTTATTCTATGGTGGTTAGCCCCACTCAACGAGAATTAAAGCATATCGGCAACGATTCTGAAAAATTGCGGGAATACACTCGTGAAATTATGAAAGATTATGCCGAATCGTTCAACAGGGAACCAAAAAAGACTGTTAATGATATAAAATACTATGCCAAGATTGAACATGAGCGCTTTTATAAGGAAACAGATAAAAAGATACAGGAGAACCAACCATATGCCAATAAGATACTGGAACTTAAAAAAGAGATACGGCAGATAGAACAAGGCGAAGCCAAAGGAAATATCGACAAGTTGAAGTTGAGGATTGCCAAACTGGAAAAAGAAGCCCCACACCAACAGAACGGCAAGCGCATAGTAAACGGGATGAAAAAAGAAGGGTACCAGACCCATATCCATATCATTGCCAGCAGAAGGGACATGAGCAACTCCTATAGCCTGTCCCCTGGTTCAAAATACAGGGCATCAGAAACGGAACTTAACGGAAAGGATGTAAAACGAGGATTTGATAGGGACAAGTTCTTTAAAGCAGCCGAAAAGACCTTTGACAGGACATTTTACTACAATAGAAACTTTGTAGAAAGCTATCAGGGCAAGAATCTATTTATAAAAGACCTCAAGAAGTTTTTTGCTATCATGGCAGGATTACCCACCACAGAAAGGCAAGTGGCCTTCCAACTGTTGCACAAATCAGGCATACATATTCCCAACATCCCTACAAACAAGGTTCAACTAGCATTCAAGGCATTGATGAAACTGAAAAGAGGCATTGAAAAGGGTATTGATTCAGGTTCTGTTGGAATATAAATTTTACAAGGTTATCTACAAATGGCGACTTATTATCCGATAAATACAGAGTTACATCAACCACTTTATAATTTATTACGACAGAATTACCATTTCAAGCTTTGGGAAATTGATAGAATCTTTAACCCTCGAAAACGTAAAGGCCAAGTGTCTTTCTTCATATCAAAAAATATTGTCTTCTTTTTAGGAAAAATTCCTGATAACTAATTTCATTGGCTCAATAATAGCGTTGTTTTCCGTAGGTTTTTTATGGACTACCTTGTTTAAAAAATGTATCGCCTTTTCTGCAATATTGGTCAAAGAATACGCTACAGTAGATATGTGAGGTACAGTGTATTCTCCAGGTAATTCTTTCCTAAAGCTCACAATAACAGGCTTTTTAGTATTGGCAGTATGGGTCTGTAAAAAAATATCTAATTGACAGGCCATAAAATAGTCTGTACAAATAAAACCATCAAAAGAAGCCTTTCCCAACATTTGAGCGAAAGCTGTTTCCGTACCTTTTTCATCTATAGTAACAGCTACTATTTCATGATAGACATCAGAGTTTGCAAAAAAGGCTTCAAAACCGGATTGGATACTTGAATTTATATAAGGATGGGTCTCAGTAGTTACCAAAGCAATATTTTTAAGGTTTTGAAATTGCAAATGTTTGGCAGCTATCTGGGCACCATTATAAAAATCTGTTGTAATGGTAGTGGTAGTTGAGCTAACTTCGACATCCATATGATTGATAACCACAAATGAAATACTTTCTCTTTTGCAGTAAGCACCAATGTTTTTTATATAGTTGGTACGAGTCAACAAACTGATTATCGATACGGTTCTGACATCTGTTACGGCGTCAAAAAAAGCATCAAGACTTTTGTTGGTGGTGAGCAGTTGTATAGCACACTGGATGTCTTGTTGAATAAGGTATTCCTGAACAAGTGCAATAAACCTATAGTCACACTTGTCGGTATATCTATCCACCAAAAAGAATACGTTTCTTTTTTGTTTCTTGATATAATCGGGCAAATCGGAAAAATATCCCATTGTTCTGGCTGCATTCCATACCTTTTCTTTCGTTTTCTTACTTATGTTGGCATGGTCGTTCAACGCCCTGGATACGGTAGATGCCGAAATACCTATGGATTTGGCTATGGCATCAACGGTTACATTTTGTTTTTTTTTCAATATATATCAAGTTATGAATTGTATTGGCGACAAGGTACAATTTTACCTAAATATTCTTTATATGAATGATATAAATCTATCTATAGGACAACATTTATTCTATTTACCTTTAATTTGCTGATGAAGTTAACGCCAGTATCAACCATGCGGCATGGGGCATCCACTGTTCTGCCCAACGCCAGTTTTGAGCTGGGTCAACATCATAGGGCGTGGGCATATAGGCAATATCGTTTTCATTTTCAAATCCTGCTGTAATGCCGTTGGCAACACCTCCCTTAAAATTAAAATGGGTGTCTTCTGCAAAATAATCGGGATTGTTATGTCCCAATCCGTCAACCATACAGATATCATAAGGATTCAGACCAAAAATCCAGTTCAAATGGTTGCTTGTAAACTCCCGTGCCTGTTGCTTTTGTTTTTGATTTAAGTAAGGGTGTATTAGATGAAAAGCCGCTACATAAGAAGCCAAACGGGCGTCTTCACCTTGCCACCAATAACCAGTTTCGTTTTGGTGCGGAATAAAAAAAGCTGAACGCTTTTGGTTTTCGTTCGTAGCCTTTACATATTGTCTCGGGTAGCCAAAAGGGTTGTTAACTTCATGGGTAATTTGGACTTCAAAATCAAAAGATTGTCGAATGGCATTGATGGCTTTGTCTTTAAGGGTTTTGTCGGTTTCTATTTCCAGAAATTTATAAAGGGCTATTAACGGTAGCCCAGCCTCAACGGCATGGAAATAAGGGCGTTTACCCCCATCATCGGCTCGCCACCAACCGGAAAAGTTTTCATCACTGCTTATTCTTTCGGTAAGTTGTATCATTCGCTGTCTGGTATCCTCCAAATAGCTGGGTTGTTTTGTTGCCGAATACAATTCTGTTGTTGCAATCAATGCACAATAGTCGTCAATAATGTTTTCTTTACCGTTATCTATATAGGCTTGATTGTATTTTAACAAATGTTTGTATGCTTTTTCGGCAGCTTTCAGGCTCGTTTTGCCCTTGACTTCAGTATTCATTGTAGAAAATCTGGCGAGTGCCGCTATGGCCATACCAGCGCCTTCCCTAAATCCGGCTTTATATTCATCGGTTCTAATGCCATCTTGGGTTTTATAGGCACATATTTCTCTTTTTTCGGGATCGCCGGACCAATTATCGAATATGGTGAGGTAAAAATAGCCTTCTTCATCCTGCATTCGCAATAAAAAATCGATGCCATAGGAAATTTCACCCAACATTCTATCGCCCAGTGCTTTGTCTGCATTGCTTTTTTGTTGGTAATGGGCGAGAGATTCCATCAAATTCCATATAAAAATGGGTGTTTGCTGCGGGGGCATATAGTTTGAGTAGCACAGGTGGCTTAAGTACTTTGACACGTCTCCAGAGGCATCATACCATCCGCCGTGCACATCAACCGTATCTTTTCTCTTACCGAAAAAGGTCATCTTTCGGTCTTTGTCTTCATATTTTTTAGCAGGGTGTTGCGATTCGTAACCTTCTATCAGCAATTCCAACGCCTTGTCTGCGAGTGTTTTGTCATCAATAGTAAACGTTCTGCTCGTTATGTCTTTGCCGTTAAGGTTGGCAACAATACGATATGTGCCATTGGTAGTAAGGTCGCTAAAATAACCTGCGTAGGCTTTTCCGGTATGCCATTGGTCTATCTGTCCGCCTTCAGAAAACGAGCCATTATAGACCATTTCGTCGTTGCTATCCATAACTTTAAAATTTTTTGGAACATGGTTAGATTGGGTTTGTAAAACCACCTTCTTCACAGCATTGTTGTGGTAACCAGTATGGTTAATCAATAGTGTAGTATTGGTTTGGGATTCGGGTTTTTGGCAACTCATAACTGTTGTGAGGATGAGTGCTATCATAAAAACAATTTGTTTGTTCATTTTATAGGTGTTTTATTAGTATTTATCAAAGGTTCTGTTTGTGCATCGTAAAACAATGCTGCTGCACCCAATACGGCAATATCGGGCGTTTTGGATGCCTTTATTTTGAAAGTGGGCAATACGTGCTCATAAATGTGTGTTTTGATCACTTTTCGCATTTCTTTCTCAAAAAAAGGAAATGCTTTTGAAATGGTACCGCCAATGACCACGATTTCGGGGTCGGCAATCAGCAGTATTGCTTTGATGAGGTTTCCCAAATCCTGTCCGTAGTATTCAAAAATGGCCAATGCTATTTTATCTTTTTGTTTGGCTCTTTTGTAGAGGGTATTAAAATCCAAGTTATACTTTATCTTAAAGTAGGATGTGCTGCAATAGTATTCAAAGTTGCGTTCTTTGTAAGGTAGGTATCCTATTTCGCCGGCACCACAGTTGGTACCCGAATACAAATGGTTTTTAAAGATAATACCTGCCCCAACACCTGAGCCCAATATCAGTCCCACAATGTTTTCATATTTTTTTGCTACACCAAAATATTTTTCGCCCACGGCAAAACAGTTGGCATCGTTATTTACATAGACCTTGACTTGAAACTTTGTTTCCAGGATATCTTTAATGCGCACCTCTTTCCACGAGGGTATTTTTTGCACATCATATACAATACCTCTATTGATATCTACCAAACTGGGTACGCCTATGCC
Source organism: Ulvibacter sp. 2305UL32-6 (assembly GCF_058148545.1). Taxonomy (NCBI): domain Bacteria; kingdom Pseudomonadati; phylum Bacteroidota; class Flavobacteriia; order Flavobacteriales; family Flavobacteriaceae; genus Ulvibacter; species Ulvibacter sp. 2305UL32-6. The sequence continues at coordinate 872,482 of NZ_JBYVKA010000001.1, read as the reverse complement.
GATACCCTTAATACTGTTGTCGAACACTTCTTCAATAGCCGTTATAGTCTCAGCAACTACTTCCTCTTCGGTCAATCGCGTATTGATTCTTTTTTTTACCTCTTTTTCAATACGACCATTGACTACCTTTCCGGCAATGAGCGTAGTACCTTCCAAAAACACACCTACTACTGATTTTTCTTTTCTATTGCCGTTATCTGTTTTTTTTACTTTCATTGTATTAACTATTTGGTATTCACGGTTTCTAATATAATGATTCTTATTCCAGTGTTTGGCATTTGTTATAAATAAGATTTAATAAAGAATATCCCGCAAAATTATCCTGTGCAAGTTGCCATATCATGATTCCTGATGCATTTTCGTCATAAACCAATTGTACCTTTTGTTCCATCATGGCCGATCCGTTCCACCAAACTTGGTTTACATTATCCATAGTAGCGACCTCTACGCCGTAGGTATTTAATATGTCGCTATAGGAAATTTGGCTTCCCGGATTTGTAGTATGGTCAAAATCTACTCCGTAAAATGGAACACCAACTACTATCTTTTCATCAGGAATGTTGTAGTTGGATTCAAAATATTCCAACGCTGTTTCTGCAAAGTTGTAACTTGAGTGTTGGCCTGGGCTGTTAGGTGCCCAAGCACCGGTTTCGTCATATGCCATGGCGTTGATGAAATCAAAGTTTTGCATGGCCTGATTAGAGATGTTTCGTATGCCAACCCCATAATGGTTTGGAGGTAGAGCGGCACTTAAGCCTTTATCATTAGCTGATAGCACTGGTTTTAATTCCGTTATAAAATGGTTGTATTGGTTGTTGGTATTAACAATGTCGTCATGTTCCAAATCAACGTCAACACCTTGCAACTGATAGGTTTCTAAAAAATCCATAATACCTTCTATCAAGCCGGCTCTGTTGTTTTCGTTGTCTAATAGTGGCCCCCAATAGTTTTGTCCTGCACCAGCACCTCCCAAGGACATCCATATTTCTATATCCGGATTTTCGATTCCGATTATGTCAATCAGGTTTTCAAGTTGGCTATTCGATACATTTTCGGAAAATTTCAATGCACCGTTTCCGGTGGCGGAAGTAGGATTCACGAATGCCAAGTTCACGTGGGTCAATTTGGTGAAATCTATCTGATTGATAACGGTGCTGTTGTTCACTTCCCACCAAGGGAAATAGCCAATAATTTTTTTGCTGATTGGTTTAGGGGTGATTTTGCCGTTATCTTTGGAAGGGTTGCAGGCCATAAGCACAATCAAAAAAAGACAACTGGAGAGTATATGTTTTTTCGTTCTAAAATACATTCAGTTTGTTGTTGTTAATGGTTATTAGTTTTTCAAAAGCCAATGCCGCCGTACCGAGGATAAAAATATCTGGATTGTCGGAATAGGCAATGTTCAGGTTTTGGAGTACTTTTTTATAGGTAAAATCGGCTATGGTTTTTTGGAAAGCCTTGTTAAAATATATATGCGATTGTGCCACAGAGCCCCCAATAACTATTTTTTCGGGACATACGGTATGTAAAACCATGGTAACGGTGTTGCCCAAATGCAGACCAAATTCATTAAAAAGTTCTAACGCTTGGGCATCGCCGTTTTTAGCTTTTTCCATGGCTTCTTCACCCGTAGTGCCGTTGTTGAGGAAAAACTTGCCGCTGCAATAATCTTCAACAATGCCATCTTTATAGGGCATCATACCAAACTCGCCAGCACCGCAATAAGAACCACTAACCAATTTGCCCTCGTTAATAATGCCTGCGCCCAATCCGGTACCTAAACAAATCCCTACCATATTTTCAGCACTATTCCCGAAATAGTATTCTCCCAATGCAAAACAGTTGGCATCATTTTCCAACAGAATTGGAACCTTGAATTCTTGGTTCAATAATTTGCTTAGTTTTACCTCTTCACAGTCGGGAATATTCTGTATTTCGTATATCACACCATTTTCTTTGTCCAAGATACTTGGAACGCCAATACAGATAGCATCTATATAAGCTTCTTTTTTTAATTGGTTTATGATATCGATTATTGAATCGATCAACTCTTTTTCTTTTTTGAGTTCTTTGGGCAGTTTTTTGAACACTCTTCTGGACACTTTCCCGTCCTTGACAAACCCTGCGTTTATTTTTGTTCCTCCTAAATCAATACAAATAAGGTTCAATCTTTTTAACTGTAACAATGACATGTTTATTTATTTAGTTTTATAGTTTTATTTTTTATGATTGGTTTTGCCCAAAAACTAACACTTAGAATATAGGCTAATACAATAAATACAGTAGCCATACCAAATCGTAAAGAAGTGTAATCGCTCACAAAGCCTACCAGCAATTGTACTACTGCACCTCCCATAATGCCAGTCATTAATATTCCGGTAAAAGCACCATGGTTTTTACTGATGGAATTCAATGCTAATGAAATGATGATTGGATACATGACCGAAAGGAAAAACCCACAAACCTGAAAGGCATATAAAGCAGTTTTAGGATGTGTGGTGAACAAGGCAACGCCAAACAGCAAAATAGAAAAACCTGTAAACACCCTCAATACAATTTTGCTATCAAAAAATTTCAACAGGATTAAGCCTACAATGCCTCCAATGGTCATCAATCCCCAAAAATTGCCCACAGCAACGGCTCCAGTAGTTTCGTAGTCAAAACCGTGGTACTCGTTCAAAAATTTACTCATCCAATAAGAAATGCCTTGTTCGGTGCCCACATAGGCAAAAATGCCGAAAAAATAAAGGAGTGCCAGTTTGTTCTTGAACAGTTCGATATAGCTGTGTTTAGCCCCGGCTTTTTCATCGTCGGACAACTGTACTTTTGGAAAACGCATCAGAAATATTAGAAGGAGCATTAAAAGACTGATAGCTGCAAACAGCCAATAAACTGATACCCACGACAGGTCTTTCGAGGTAATATGTGACAAGGTATTAATTAGCCAATTGGAACTGTTTCTGGTACCCATATTGGTTACCAACCAAGAATATACCAACGGGGCCGCAAATGATGCCAAACCAAAGACCAATTGCCCCAATACAGAGGTAAAGGCATAGTTTTCTTCACCGCCCGTAGTACGCAGTAGCGGATTGATAACTACCTGTAGTACAGCCATTCCCGTACCTATGGCAAATAAGGCCATAAGAAATACTGGGAAACTGGGATATCGGGCAAACATGGCAGAAGCCAAAAAGGCGATCAAAAATGCACCCATCATCAGTTTTTTTTCGCCATACCGCTCTACCAAAAAACCAGCAGGAATAGACATAATACCATAGGCAATAAAAAAAGAAAAAGGCAAAAAAGCTGACATTTTATTGTTTAGACCAAAACTGTCGGTAACACTGGGGTTTAATGCACTTAAAATATTGGTCAAAAAAGATATGACAAAGAAAGTTACCAGTATTAATACTAAAATTTTATTGTTTCTCATGGTGCGATTGTGGTTTTTGAGTTCATTAGATTGTTTTTATTAACAATACAAATATATTAATTTTTATTATTAGTGCAATAAATTGCATAAATAATAAATTTTATTTATTTGATAAACAGTAATTTATATTTTAAAATTAAATTTTTTATTTAGTATTAAAAATATTTATTGCATTAATTTGTTTTTTGTTGTTATTTTTGTAATTTTGGATGCAATTATCTTTACTTAAAACAATTCAAAATGAAAAAAAACAATACGATTTTGCTTGTTCTTCTTGGTATATGCTGTACGGGCATTATGTTTGCGCAACAATCCGTGACCGGGGTTGTGACATTTCTTGATAACAATCAACCAGCACCTGGTGTTTCTGTGTATATTAAAGGGAGTGCAAAGGGGACGGTGTCTGATTTTGATGGTGCTTATGCCATTGAAGCACAGGCCGACGATGTTCTGGTCTTTTCCTATGTTGGTTATAAGACCCAGGAAATAAAAATCGGAAACCAATCAATCATCAATGTTGCTCTAAATCCTGATGTGGAAGCATTGGGCGAAGTAGTTGTAACGGCATTGGGTATCAAAAGGGAAAAGAAGGCTCTTGGGTATTCGGTTACCGAAGTTAAATCGGAAGACCTCTCGAAAAACGGCGAAATAAATCCTATCGCTAGTCTTTCAGGTAAAGTGGCAGGTGTCAATATCTCGCAGACTACTGCTGGACCTTCTGGTTCCAAGCGTATCGTGATACGTGGTATCAGTTCAATAGAAGGAAATAACCAACCGTTATATGTGGTAGATGGTGTGCCTATTGATAACTCGACGCAAGGTCAGGCCACAGAGTTTGGTGGGTTTGATTTGGGAGATGGAAGTTCAGATATCAACCCCGAGGACATAGAGTCAATATCCATACTCAAAGGGGCTTCAGCTTCCGCACTTTACGGAGCCAGAGCCTTAAATGGGGTAGTTCTGATTACTACAAAATCGGGAAAAAAAGGAAAGAAAAGCTTAACGGTTGATGTGAATTCATCTATAACTGTGGATAGGGTTTTGACGAAGCTCGATGAATACCAAACCATTTATGGTCAGGGCAATAACGGTATATTACCAAGGGAGGGTCAACCAGCCAATAGTATCACTTCTGCTTGGGGGCCGAGAATGACCGATGTGTCCCGTAGCATTTTACAACAAGATGGTGTGGAGCATCCGTATCAACTGGTTAATAACAATATTCAAGATTTTTTTAATATTGGTACCACGTACACTAACAGTATCTCAGTCAGTTCAGGTTACGAGAGTGGTAGTACAAGATTTTCCTATGCTAATGTAACCAATGATGATATCATCCCTAAAAGTGGTTTAGAAAAAAACACATTCACCTTACGGTCAAAGAACGATTTAAACGATTTTATTGCACTTGATGCCAAGGCTACTTATATTACTGAAAATGTCAATAACCGTCCGGCATTGACAGATGATGTTAATAACATAGGTAATGGATTGGTTGGGATAGTTCCAAATTTTAACCAACAATGGTTGCAGACTTATAAAGATGAAAATGGTAATTATATAGATTACACAGGAAATATTTTCAGGGCAAACCCTTATTGGACAATAAACGAAACGTTTAATAAAAGTAAAAAGAACCGGTTTTTAGGATTTGCAAATCTGAACATAGGTCTGAGTGAATCTCTTAATTTAAGACTGAAAACAGGTATAGACAGGTATGATTTTAATTTTGTTAATTTTTACAATCAAAACACGCCTACAGCACAAGGAGGATTGTTCTTTGATATCAATTCAGTGGTACAAGAAATTAATTATGAAGCCTTGTTAACGTACAACAAAAAAATAAATGAAAACATAAACGTAACCGTTAGTGCAGGAGGGAATATCCAGAAAAGCGAATCGAAACTGACCAGAACTTTGGGTACGGAGATTATTGAGACGAGTATAGCCAGTGTTAATAATTTTAGTAACTTGAGCGTAACGCCAGATGGTACTAAAAAGGAAATACAAAGTATATTCGGGTTTGCACAGTTAAGCTATAAGAACTTTGCCTTTTTAGATGTTACGGCTCGTAACGACTGGTCCTCTACATTACCATTGCAAAACAATTCCTTTTTTTACCCTTCTATCTCTGGTAGTTTTGTTTTCTCTGATGCATTCGATATTAAAAATGATATTCTTACTTACGGAAAAATAAGGGCTTCATGGGCACAGGTTGGTGGAGATACAGATCCATACAGATTATCCTTAACCTACAGACTAACAGGTTTACCTTTTAACGGTAATCCTCAAGGTGAAATACTTGAAAATACCATACCTAATGCCAACCTTAAACCACAAACAACCACTTCTTATGAATTTGGTACAGACCTAAGATTTTTCAAAAACAGGTTGGGGCTGGATTTTACTTATTATAATCAAACAACCGACAATCAAATTTTAAGGGTTGAAGTTCCTCCTGCTTCGGGTTACGAAAGTGCCTTATTGAATTCAGGAGCATTAAAGAACAGCGGTATTGAGCTACAATTAACAGCAACACCAATAGATACTGATTTTAAGTGGGACATTACCTTGAATTATGGAAAAATATGGAACGAAGTAGAAAGCCTGCACGATGATGTAGATGCCTTTACCATTGCCAATGCAAGATGGTCCGGTGTTACCATTGTTGCTTTTGAAGGTGAAGAATTTGGTAAAATTGTTGGTCGTGGTTATAAACGCGATCCCAATGGTAATATAGTACACGACGCCGATACAGGACTTCCATTGGCAACAGACAGCCCTGTAACTTTAGGAAGCATTCTACCTGATTGGACTGGAGGGCTTATCAACACATTCAGTTATAAAAACTTTACACTAAAAGCATCGTTGGATGTAAAAATTGGTGGAGATATTTACTCCATAACCAATAGAGGTATGTACATTGGTGGTACGCATAGTGCTACTTTGCAAGGGAGAGATGCTTTTAACGACTGGGCAGCAAGAAACGAACAAGCACGCCTTGACTTTATAGCTGGTGGAGGCAACCCTGCAGATTATGTACCGCTGACTTTGGACGGCGGGTTTGTAGGTAAAGGTGTAAAATTAGTTGGACAGGATGGTGATGGTAATGATATTTACGAAGAAAATGATGTTGTTGTTAATCCACAGCGATATTGGAGCGAAGCGGCCAACTCAATACCCGAGACCAATGTGTACGATGCAAGTTATGTTAAACTTAGGGATTTGTCCATAGGGTATTCGCTTCCTAAGAAATATCTGGAAAGAACACCTGTTCAGGATATCACATTTTCATTGATTGGACGTAACCTTTTTACACTCTACAAGAATGTACCCAACATCGATCCTGAATCCACATATAACAACGGTAATGGGCAAGGGTTGGAATATGGGTCTTTACCAAGTCGTCGCCATTATGGGCTTAATTTAAGTCTGAAATTTTAGAATGAATAGATGGTTATTATTAACAGGAAAAAATAAACACATGAAAACAATAAACCAATATTTAGTTATAATCTCCTCTATAGTACTTATGATGTTTGTATCATGTACCGAAGATTTTGAGGACATCAACACCAATCCCAATGCCTTTAATTATATAGACCCTGGCAGCCAGATAACAAAAATACAGTTAGATATAGCAGGAAACAGGGAAGAAGTATGGCGGTACGATTTAGGTATTTGTAGCCCTATGGTACAGTATCTTGGAGGCTCTTGGTGGACACAACACGGTGGACAATACCGTATTGTAGAACGCAACCATTGGTACACCCTTTGGGAAGAATCTTATAAAAGAGATGTCAAAAATGTAATAGACCTTATAAATAGGACTCAAGGCAATCCTGAGTTTAACAATTCAAATGCTGTAGCAAGAATACTAAAAGTGTATATTTTTTCCAGATTGACCGATTTGTATGGAGACGTTCCTTATTCTGAAGCAGGAAAAGGTTTTACAGACCAGATTTTGCAACCTAAATATGATAAACAAGAAGATATTTACACCGATTTCTTTAAGGAGTTAGACGAAGCTGTAAGTGCTTTGGACAGCTCTCTGGACGCCATCAACGGTGATGTAATGTTTAATGGCAATGTTGAAAAATGGAAGAAATTTGGCAATTCGCTAAGAATGAGACTTGGTTTCAGATTGGTAAAAGTCGACCCTTCCGAAGCGGAAAATCAGGTTAATGCAGCAATAAACGCTGAAGGAGGTGTTATGCAAAGCAATAACGATGCATGTATGGTTAAATACAATGCATTTAGTTTTACCGATGGGGAAAACAGGGGTAACGGTCTGTCCCAAGTTTTTCATGCTTCCGAAAATTCAGAAGGGTATAGATTGACCAACACTCTTGTTGATTTTATGAAAGATACACAAGATCCAAGGTTGCCAATTTATGGGGGCACCTATCTGGGCGTAAATGGCGGTGAGTACGGTCAAGATATTACAGAGTATTTGCAATTGGGCATTACTTACGGCGCCATGTGGTGGAATCAATGGGCAGATTATGGTGATTTGGTAGATGACCAAGGCAACTATATTGTGTACGTACCACATATCTCTAAATATATGCAACCCAGTAAATATGTAGCGGCATTAGATGCTCCGTTTTTTCATTTTACTTATGCCGAAGTGGAATTCCTATTGGCAGAAGCCGCCATTCGAGGTTGGGGAGCTTCAGATGCCGAAAGCCATTACAAGAACGGAATCAAAGCATCAATGGAACTCGCAGCACAATATCCGGGCGCTCCGGTAATAGCACAAGCTGCAATAGATGATTTTATAGTAGCAAACCCATTGCCTGCTACATCACCTGACAATATGAAGGTTATTCACGAACAAATGTGGGTCAATTTCTTTATGAACGGTGTTGAGGCTTATGCTGATTTCAGACGGTCAGGATATCCGGAACTGATTCCTTTTACCTCGGTAGAATGGTACAGTAGCGGTACCGGTGGCATTATACCACGCAGGTTCTTTTATCCAGAATTTGAAGCTGTGAACAACCCGGTCAATTATCAGGAAGCCATAGATCGAATGGGAGGCACCGATGATTGGCTAACACCCGTTTGGTGGGATAAACAAGAATAACTTTGTTTTCATACTTGCACAGGCAGGAAGTATTAAAAACTCCTGCCTGTGTTTTTTAAAAATGATGATAAACACACACAAAAAAAATATTTTTTATAGAATGCTATGGGTAATAACCTTGTTTTTTACCCTTTCTTCTTGTCAAAAAGATACCCCCGATTTATTTTTTGTAAATGTAACTGTTAAAACCTCTGTAAAATTTCCTTTTAGTGCTATTCTGAAATGGGATGCTTCCAACCTTGAAAGCCCCATACATATAGAAGTCTTTGACCAAACCACTACACAAGTAGTATGGACAAACCGCCATGTTAATATAGCAGAAGTAAAAGGAAAGGTGCTGGTAACAGGTTTAAAGCATTCCCACCCGTATCAATACATCATCACCCAGAACGAAAACCTTCTCGATCAGGGAAATTTCATGCTGCCAGAACCACCAGAATGGATAGACAACTTATCTTCTTTTGAGATATCGGGTGAAATGAATTTACAAGGAAAAAACCTTTTGTTCAACAAAATGAGCATGCCCTCGGGCATTTTTGTGGTTGATGAAAACGGTAAAACCGTATGGGCAAGAACCTCTATCAATTTTGTGAAGATGGTAAAGCTCACCAACAGAAATACCATACTTACTTTAGAAGATAATACCGGTAACCAACAAGGCAGTGGCAACCTAATTTTGGAAACCACTTTTGAAGGAGACACACTTACCCATTTGGAATATGGTAAAGGGGATTTTAATAAAATTGCCCATCATGATGTCGAGTTGCTCAATAATGGCAATTTTGCTTTTATTACCGATGTGCCACAGAACAACAGCAGGGTAACAGACGGCATTTCTGTACTCAACCCAAATGGTAACAACATTTGGAACTGGCAGGTGGAATCAAATGTTTTTGGTGCTGATATGTCCCAGCCCTGGGGTAATTCTCTTACCTTGGATAAATCTGATAGTAATTATATAGTAAGTTTTAGAAACCTAAATCAAATATGGAAAGTCGATAGTTCTTCGGGTAATGTAATTTGGAAACTCGGACAACAAGGTACCATCCCCTTATCGGGAGACGAGGCCTTTCTGTTGCAACATCACGCACAAATGATTGATGAAAACAAACTCTTGTTGTTTGACAATGGCAGCATGGATGAACGACCATATAGCAGGGTTCTTGTTTATACACTCAATACCCAAAGTGATGAAGCAAGCCTAACAACCAATATCACACTTCCTGATGAGTTGTTCTCGGCCTTTATGGGTGGTGTGCAACCGCTACCTGACGGTTATTTGGTAACCAGTTCAATGCAAGGAAAAATGGTAAAGCTCAACCACCAAGGAGAAGTACAGAGTATTTTGAGCTTTGGCGACCGGATTTTTAGGGTAAGTGTAATTGATACTCTCTTTTAAATGGACACGCATTTAAAAATAACAACTACTGATGCCAATAAAGACAATCTATATCATCAATCTTATGGAATCTAAAACACACACAACAATACTGCTGAAAACACTGTTTTCATTCATTCTAATGGTAAGTTCCCTACAGGTTTTTACCCAACAGAATATTTATATTAATCAGATTGGTTATCTCACTAATGCACCAAAACACTTCTATACCGATTTTGAGGTAGATAGCTTTTCGGTTGGCTCTAGTTTAATTCAGCTATTATTCGTATATTTAAGATATGGACTTACAAGAAATAAAGAACAGTCTGTCCCTTCTTTCAGAAGCAGATAGATTAGAATTACAGAAGGAACTAGACTTATTATCAGGTTCAAATCCAGTCTCGCCAAAAAGCCAAGAATCAAGACGTAATATATTGGACAACAAACTTGGACGTTGTCCGCATTGTTCACACTCAAAGTATGTTAAATTTGGCATTGACAAAGGTTCGCAACGTTACAAGTGCAAATCCTGTAAACGCAGTTTTACAGAGTATACGGGAACTTGGATGGCAGGACTGCAACGTAAAGATAAGATTGATGCTTATCTAGTATTGATGCTAGAAGAAAAAAGCCTGGACAAGATAAAAGAAGCGCTATCAATCAATAAAAAGACAGCTTTTGATTGGCGCCATAAGATATTGTCATCGTTGTCGGAAAACGATAAAGATGACTTTACTGGAATAACAGAGAGTGATGAGACGTTTTTCCTGAATTCTGAAAAAGGAAGAGCCGTATCCCATCGGGAACCTAGAAAACGTGGTGGCTCATCAAAAAGCAGTGGCATTAGTAATGACCAAGTTGCAGTGATAGCAACACAAGATAGAAAATCAGGTTTAGATCTTACTGTAGCTACAATGGGCAGAATAAAGAAAATCGATATAGAAAAGGCGATAGGAAATCAAATAAGCCCAGACCAAACCATTCTGTGTAGTGATGCTCATGTAAGCTACAAAGGTTTTGCAATAGATAATAAAATTGAGCACCATGCGCTAAAAGCAGTTATTAGACAACGTGTAAAAAACAAAATATATCATATTCAGCATGTCAACTCAACTCATAATAGACTTAAGAAATGGATTGGCAATACATTTTGGGGTGTATCAACAAAGTATTTGCAACAGTATTTAAACTGGTATCGAATTAAAGAGAAAATTAAATACAGAAATGATAAGCTAAATGTATTTGTAAATAAAGTAGCCGAAGATATTACTGCGTATCGGAAATATCAAAATATTGGATTGAGGTATCAAAAACTAATTTCAACGCAGTATTAAACTAGAGCCTACAATTATTCATCCACAGGCATCCCCTAAGGATTGCCCTAACAGGCAAAACTTTTATTAAAAATGTGCTGTCTAAAAAAGAAAAAAGAGTGGTCTTAAAACGGGTCTTTATCCCAATCGCTAAAAATTGGGTGTTCTGACATTCGGTGTTTGTCTTGTCGTAAAGGTGGTAAGATTTCTATGCTTTCTTCATCTTCATAATTAATCAGGTAAGATGTATTAAAACTCTGTTTTTGCCAAAATGCAGAACTGGCACGGAACGGTAAATTAAAAAATTGCTTACAATACCAAGTAAATATTTGTGGGTCGTCATAACCAGTTTTAAATGGAAATTCTTGTTCGTGAAATTTAAGCGTTGGACAAAGCGAACGGGCTTTAACGAGCAAAGCAAATAATTCTTCTGAAAATGCGCTTTTATCGGCAACATCTATCAAACCAAGATAAGTATAATAAGCTACGTGTAATCTATGCAGTTGCTTAGGGTCAATCTTGAAAACTTTCAATTCTGCTTCGCTTGTGTAAAACTGGCTTGTATCTTGATTGAGATACGAATGATTTTTGATAACGGGATTAGGATATTCAATCGCCCATTGTTCTACCATATCAGCAAGCAATGAACGTAACTGCATTTGTTTATCTTTTTCCATACACAAATTTTTATCAAACGAAAAAGTTTAGTATTCCATACCCAAGTCTTTATTTTCGTCTAAATCATTTTCTTGTTCTATTTGTTCAAATTCTTCTCTTATTCTATCCTTCTCATATTGCAGTTCGCCGCCCTCAAAACCCATTCGGTAATCTTCGGGCAAATTCTCTGCACTTAAAACTGTCTCTTTCATTTCAGGGGTATGCCTACTAATTTCATAGCCATGATTAAAGCCCTTTAAAAAATCTGCGGATGGTTCAATTGTTTCTTCCATTTTAAAACGTGTCTTTTGCGTGTTTCTCTAAATATTCATTGATACTTTCTGTATCATATAAAATGATTTTTTTTCTTGGTTGGCTAAAGCGTATATCCCCGTTATTTCTCAATTTGGAAATGGTTGTTTTAGATGTTACTCGAAGTAAACGCATGGCTTCTTGTTCAGATACCCATTTATCTTGTTTTTCGTTACTTTCAATTCCTTTCATGCGCTTAACAACCTTATCTACAAGGTCATAAAAGGCTTTGGTTTCTAAACATATTACTTCCATATGGCTAATCTATGAATTTAGTACTGCATCGAGGGCATCATCTGCATCTTTATGGATGAAGTTAGCCTGATAATTAATTGTCGTTTTTAAATGGCTATGGCGATATAATTTTTGAAGCATTATTGGCGATATTGAATCCCCTGCTACGTTTCCAAAAGAATACCTTGCTATGTGATTTGATAGGTTCTTATCAATCTCACAAATGGCTGCAATTCGATTTAAATGCTTATATAAGTAGTGTAGATGTATTTCTAGTGTAGATGTATTTCGTTTCACTACATTTCGACCAAGTTAAGTATTTACTCGTTTCTGCATAATTATATTTCAATAAATCATACATAGGAATGCTTAAAACAATCGATTTGAACAATTGTGAGGGTCGATATTAAAACTAATTTTATGTAAAAAAGTATGATGGTATTACCCTACTTTTTATAATGATGCACCTCTGAATTATCATAAAATGCTAGGTGTCCATTTTCAAATAAAAATGGATAACCAATAGTTGCCTTCTCAGAAATATAACTATATATCATATCAAATTTATTATCATAAATACCGATGAATCTCTTGTTTTTTATAATCAATTCTCCATCACTCTCGAAAACTCTTAAGTCTTTTTCTTTTGTTTTTCCAAAATTCAATAATTCAATATGTTTTCTTTTTGTTAAATCCTTATCATATACATCCATATAATAATGGTCTTTTTCTTTCTTTTTCGAAGTTTTGTATATAACAACTATTTGTTCAAAAACACTAATAAGCTCAATTGTAGACCCTTTGCTGAATGGGTCTTCAGACAACATTTTTTCTGATTTTTTTTCATTATCTAAATTATATGTAATTAAATAATCCTGTTTTTTAGGCTGTTTCTTTTTACTTGCCTTATTTTTAATTGTTCTAATATTATAACGGTAATCTCTTCCTAAATCGTTAAGTGATTCTTCAAATTTATATTGAGACCCTTCCCATATTTCTTTTTTTAATAGTATTCCATTGATATCAAAATGAAATACATCATGTATTTTTCTTCCGTCAGAATTGTCAAAAATGATAATATTATTTTGTGTTTTTAAATTATGAAAATATTTTATATCAGGTAATCTACCATCTATTGGGAATCGCTTTATCCATTGTTTTTTACCGCTATGAGAGATTTTTAATAAGAAAAACTCATGCTTTTGAAACCATTCAATGTTAGGTGCCTTCATTTTAGAGACACTAACTCCGTTTGTTTTAACAGATAGATCGTAATCATATTTTCCTTCATACTTCCCTATGATTCCTACTAAAATTTGTCCGTCATCAACTTTCATACTAGTTGTTAAATAAGCATTTCGATTAGCTTCTTTTATTTCAATTTTATCTAGACTTTTTCCCGAATAATCTGAAACATTAATAATTAGACTACTAAACACATCACTAACTCCTGATTTATTAGTTATTTTATGATATTCACGTTTAGAGTTTACAATAACTTTGTCAAAAAAAGTTGTGCCTAGATAATGCCCCTTTGTATTTAAGATATTTGAAGGTTCACCTTCTTTAATAATATTTATTGAGCGTTCTTGCCCTATAATATTAGCGTCATCTTTGTAAACTACATACGGTAAGTTGCCATCACTATTTAGTCCCATATAAATCAAATAATTAACCTTAATAGGGCTATGTAATTGTTCATATGAACTTTCTTGTTGACAGTATAGATTTTTTGAAAAAATCAATAAAACTAATAAACTTACATTTAACGTTTTCATCACCTAAAATAATTTGATTATTAAGACTATTATTAAAATTTACAAAGAAAAACAAAGTGTTTTTATAAGAGCAATACAAAGATAAGTATTATTTCTATATCGATATAGCTTGAAACAGTTTCCTTCATGTGCTTAACGATCTTATCCATAAGGTCATAAAAAGCTTTGGTTTCTAAACATATTACTTCCATATGGCTAATCTATGAATTTAGTACTGCATCGAGGGCATCATCTGCATCTTTATGGATGAAGTTAGCCTGATAATTAATTGTCGTTTTTAAATCACTATGGCGATATAACTTTTGAAGCATTTGAATTGGTATCTTGTCACCTGAAATATTGCCAAAAGTGTGTCGGGCTATATGCATGCTAATTTTTTTATTGATTTTTAGCTTATCCGCAACCCTTTGAAGCTTTCTGTTCACATTCCTTGTAACGGATTGTGTTCTTGATAAAAGAACTCTTTTATCATTTAAGTTAATAGCTCCTAAATCTGGAAAAACTAGATTGTTTTTGTTGGACTCTTGTCGTGTGTCCTGCGTTACTTGGGGATACAAGATATGATTAAGTTCATGGTCATTGGCATTAGGTTGGACTGCATAAGTTCGGTAAACCTGTTGTAAGACACTGTTTTTGGGAACTCTCTTTTCATATGTTGCCTGACATAATAAATATAGAAGTGCTTAAAGGTCCTGAAATTGCTTAGATGGAACAATACCGTAATGGTAATCACTTCACTTTTGGACATCGTTGGCTGACGCTTTGGGACATTGCCAAGTAGCGCTTTATCGACAATTTGGTCATATTCTTTGCAAAATTCGTCGATAACACAAAATAAATCCGTAATTTTAGAATAACAATACATAGATAGATTTTTAGATTAATAAATTGAAATTCAGTACTTTAATTTACTAAAAATCTATCTTTTTTCTTAATAAAATCTATCAAAATATTAATCGAACTCAGGTTATAAAGATACATTTATTTATTGTCCTACAGACTGTTGGTTATAAATAATAATTCCTTATATAAAAGAAAACGCTTAATGAAAACATTACTCATAGAAGATAAGGCATACATTAGAAAAGGGTTACGTAATCTATTACAATTAATAGATACAGAAATTGCAATAATTGGAGAATGTGAGTCGGTAAAAGAAGCTGTTGTTGTAGCAAATGCGTGTAAGCCAGAATTAATTTTTTTAGACATCAATCTTACGGATGGTACAGGTTTTGATTTTTTAGAACAGACAGATAATTTAAACTACAAGGTGATTTTTATTACGGCGTATGAAGAACATGCTTTGCGTGCTTTAAAAATTGGCGCTGTAGATTATTTGTTAAAACCTGTAGATATAGAAGAACTAGAAATAGCATTACAGAAAGTTTCTAACTTGCCTATAAAAGAACAAAAGCAACAAATAAAAACAACAAAAGATGCTTGGAACAATGAAGATTCTAAACTCATATTGTCGCTTCATGATAGTTTTCAGGTTATAGACTTAAACGAATTATTGTTTTGTGAATCAGACAAAGGTTATACTACTTTTTATTGTAGTAATAATAAAAAACACATGGTTTCAAAAACCTTAAAAGAGTTTGAAAAACGCCTCTCTAAAGCTAATTTTACACGCCCACATCAATCGTTTATGGTTAACTTAAAATTTATAGATAAGTATGATAAGTCCGGTGTTATTTATTTAAAAGATGGTAGAAAAATACCAGTTTCTTCTAGAAAAAAAGAACAGTTTTTGGCCACATTTTTAAATTGGAATAATAACTAATTTTTCTTCTTTTACGGATATCTTTTCAAGTATCACGCTTATTTATTCTATAGCTTCTAAAATAGATTCGCTATTTCCTAAACTATTTTGGCTATGTACTTTTAATAGTGTAAAACAAAAATACACTAAAAATGAGAGTACTAAAACTTATGGTAATTGTAGCTGTAATAGCAACATTAAGTGCTTGCGGAAAGTCTACCAATGAACAATCTCACGATAAAGTAGGATTTACATCCATAGAAAAAGAACTTAAAAATAAGTTTGGTGATAATGCGTACTACACTGATTTAACCATTACCTATAATAAATCTATAGGCAATATTATTGGAGCGACAGTTACAGAAGCTCCAGAATCTTTAAAAATGGGGCAATGGAATTTAATCCAAGATAACTGGAAACAAAACTCAGACATCTCTCTAGAAGTTCCACAAGGTAGTAAAGCAGCCGATTTTATGTTTCAATTAGATGATAAAATCAACCTAACCAAATTAGGTGAATTGGTTGAAATTTCCAGTAAACAATTAAAAGACGAAAAGAGTATTGTAAGTCCAGCATTGAATATGGCATATATAAAATTTCCAAAAAACGGAGCTATTTCTAAAACGGAATATGTTGTAATGTTAGAACCAGAAAACGGCGGTACTACATTCACTTTTCGATATAGCCTAAATGGTGATTTTATTGAAATGGATTATTAAAAAAAAATATTACACACTTTAATCTTTAAACAAATTAAACATGAAAAAAACAATCAAATTTACCAAAACCCTACTCCTTACATTATTAATTATAACCTATAGCTGTAGTAAGGATGATGACCCTGTAAATGTTATAAATCTTCAAGATTTAGAGGTAGCTATAAATGAAAACCCAACTAACGGTGATGTTGTAGGTACTGTAGAGACTACCCAAACAGTAGGAGGGGCAACCTTAACATTCAGCATCACATCGCAAACACCAACAGGAGCTTTAAATATTGATGCTAGCACAGGAGAACTAACCGTTGCCGATGCTACCTTGTTTGATTTTGAAACAAACCCTACAATTACAGCAACCGTTTCAGTTGATGAAGCACAGAATACAGCTTCTGTAACAATTACAGTTAATAATATTAATGAGTTAAACTCACAAGATTTTATAGCTACTATTGACGAAAATCCAACAAATGGAGATACTATTGGAACAGTACAAGCAGCTGGTGATGGAACGTTAAGTTATAGCATTTCTTCTCAAACACCTACTGGAGCATTAAGCATAGATGCCAGTACTGGAGAATTGAGTGTTGCTGATGCTAGTTTGTTTGATTTTGAAACGAACCCAACTATTACAGCTATAATTTCTGTGGATAATTCAGGAAATCTACAAACAATTACAGCCACTGTTAATTTAAACAATGTAAACGAATTAAGTATTCAAGATTTTACAGCTACTATTGATGAAAACCCTGCAAGTGGTGATGCTATCGGAGCGGTACAAGCTTCTGGAGACGGAACATTAAGCTATAGCGTTTCATCTCAAACACCAACTGGAGCATTAAATATAGATACCAGTACGGGAGAATTATCGGTTAATGACCCCAATGTGTTCGATTTTGAGACCAATCCCGTAATTACCGCGACTATTTTGGTTGATAATAATGGGAATACAGCCACAGCTATAGCAACAATAAATCTTAATGATGTAGATGAAATAGTGGTTCAAAATGCAAATTTTGATATTGATGAAAATCCATCAAATGGTGACGTTGTTGGAACACTACAAGCCACAAGTAGTGGGACGTTGACCTACAGCATTACCTTTCAAAATCCTGCTGGTGCTTTTAATATTGACCAAAATACTGGAGAACTCACTGTTGCCGATGCCAGTTTGTTCGATTTTGAAACCAACCCCAATATGCTTGCGACTATTTCAGTAGACAATGGTACCTATTCGGTATCTGCAAATGCCTTTGTTGCACTTAACGATTTAGCTGAACAAGCTTCAATTGGAGATGTTAGAGATGGTGGAATTGTATTTTGGGTAGATCCTACAGACAACACGCATGGTTTAGTATTTGCATATAATAACCAATTAGATAATTTACAGTGGGGTTGTTCTGGCACTACAACAGGAGCAAATGGTACAGCTATCGGAACTGGAACAACAAACACCACAACAATAATATCTGCTGGATGCGGAACAGGAGGAGCTGCAGAAGCAGTTTCTAATTTAAATATAAATGGCTTTGATGATTGGTTTTTACCTAGTGTAGATGAAATGAATCAAATATCTATGAATTGGTCTACTATTTGGCCTGTAATGCAAGCAAATGGGGGGAGTGCAATTATTAGTTCAAACTGGACTTCCACTGAAGATAATAATAACAATGCTTTTGTGGCTTATTTAGGTTCTGGGTCTGGAAGTCTTCCTAAAACTTTAACTCGTTCAGCAGTACCTGTTAGAGCTTTTTAAAATAAATAAAACTAAAACATAAAAGCCTTCATTTGCTATTGATAGTAAATGAAGGTTTAAATTAATTCAATTAATAACCATAGTCATGGAAAATATAATAGAAATTAAAAACGAGTATAATTCATTAGATACATTACATAATTTTTTAAAAAAAGCTTCTTCTTTTAAATGTACTAAAGAATATGATAAGTGGGAAGTTAGAACAGATGCTAACGGACAAATGGCTCAATGTCTTGTACTTAAAAAAAGTGGCATGCATGCTGTAAAACTATATTTTAAAGAGGACAATACTTTAAAAATAAATCACATCATTCCTAGTTCACTTATGAATGCGTATTTTGGTCAAAGTCAAGAAAAAAGACAGAGTATTATTCAGGTATTAACCGAAAAAATAAAAGAAAAAGTGCTAGCACCAGCTCAAAAAAGGCATTTCAGGAGTTGATAGAAGTAGTAAATAAAGCAGCGGTATAATTTAAAAGGTTTTGTAAGAGAAGTATTTTGAAATCCAGTAGCTGTATAAAAAACAATGAAAAAATTAATCTACATAACTGTCTTTTTACTAGTATGTATTGCTTGTAATTCAAACACAAAGAAAAACTCTAATAGTAAAGTATTTGTAGTTGATTCTGTAAACATAGCCAAGAATGAAAATAGTATCTCAAAAGTAGATAATGAGCAGTTAACTACGTTAGCTGTTATAGACTCTGTGAGCCTCAAAGAAATAAAACGGTATGTAGATGAAGAGTTACCAAGCATTTTCGATTATTACCAGCATGAAAAAATAGATGAAGTAGAAATATGGTCAGAAAAACTATTTGGTAGATGTTGTACCGAAGCAGATTTAGAGTATTCAGAGCTTTTATTTTTTAGTATTACTGCCAATAACAAGAATCAAAAATATCCGTTTGAAAATTTATCCGACAAAACTTATAGTACAGCCTTTGTATTTGAAGAAAATGAAAACATAGAAATTTCAATAGCACTAAATCGTAATGATAAATGGCATAAATCTCAAACCTATTTGTTAGTAGATGATGTTTTAAAACCGAATGACACCCTGTTAAATCCTTTTAGGTTAAGTCTGGTTAATGGTTATGTGAAATCAGAAAAAACGTTTAAAGAAAATGGAAGAGTAAAAGAATTAAAAGTTTTTTTAAACAATACTCTTAAAGGAACTATAAGGCTACTAGATACACCTTTGGTACAAGAATTTAAGCTGAATTTTGTATTCACAAAAAATGATGTGGTTAAACTAGTACCTATAAACTACTACAAAGGAACTAAATACAGCGACATATGCATTTCTGAAATACAAAGTAGTCTATCTCAAATTATACATCCAAGTATTAATAAAAAATATAAAGTAAGAGAACTATGGCAGATTGGAAATGAGTTGAAAAAAAAGAAAGAATAACAGACATCTAAAAGACAAGACGAAAAATAGGATGAAGCTGTTATCTTGTTCAGTAATAAACAAAATCACTTGGTTTTACCTACAGTATTGACATACGTAGGTTTTAATCTTCAAAATAAAGAAGGTAACAATTCTTATGCAATTTCGCACAGATTAGTAGTATTGAATATAAGTAAGATAGATATTTTAGAGCGTAAAACTCAATTCTTGACGAAGCCAATAGAGACAAAATATGTGTAAAACAAAATTAAAACAACCTTAAATTATGATGAATTTTTTCACCCAATATCCCCTTGTAAAATGGATACTAATAATAGCAGGAATTTTATACTTTTTAGACAAATATGGTATATTTAGTCCTATAGATAATCTTATCAACCGTGTGGGTAAGTACAAATTTAAAATGTCCAGCCACTTAAACAATCCTAAACTAAAACAGTTGATAGATTATTTTAACAAGAAACAATTTAGCAATGTAGCCCAAACCTTAAAAAGTATGAATGCGAGTTATCGTGCTTTTGCCTTTAAAAGTTTAGGACAATATGGCGAAATAGTTGTAAGTGACGAATGGCTAAAAAAAGAACCTACCAACGATTTACCTAAAATAATCAAAGCGTATCAGCTTATTCATAATGCTTGGGAAATTAGAGGAAGAGATACTATAGATACAGTTTCAAACCAAAATAAAATGGGTTTTGAAAAGCATTTAAAAAAAGCAGAGACTTTATTATTAGAGGTCGATAAGTCAACTTTTTTTGATTCCAATGGTGTCGCATCCTTATTAAAAATATACAAGACAACTAATATGAATAGGGAATATGTTCATAAATTATTTAACGATACCGTTAAAAAATATCCAAACGATGCCGAACTTCATTTTAATTATTTTTCATTTATATCTCCAAAATGGGGCGGCTCAGAAGATGAGTTAAACGTTTATTTAAGCAAATTAGATACACAATCACCTTTTATTCAAGACTTAATATTAGCACAATATTATTTTGATTTAGAATATATGTACGATTATAAAGACGATGATAAAAAAATACAACAGTTTATTGAAACCGTAAAAAACAATATTTATAATGTCGATGAGTTGTACCAATACGAATTGTATTTGTTAGTTTATTGGCTTTCTACCAATTTAGGTTTAAAGGCACTAGAAAAACATTTTAAAAAGATATTAGAGCCGTATTGGGAAGATTAAATTTTGTAATTCTTATGCCATTTAAATAATGAAAAAATTAAAAATAATTTTCGTCTATAGTCTATGGGTAGTTGCATCGCTTCTGCTCGGTATTGGTTATATGCGAATTGTTTTAGGGACCAATGAAACGTCAACCGAAGGCTTGTGGTATTTACTCCATATTTTTTATGACTTTGGTTTGTTTTATACAGGTTTAGCAGTAGGAAGTATTGTAGCCTTGTTATTTATTCTTTTAGATGTATTCTACTTGAAAAAGAAGCTAAAAAAGAATAAACAGGCTACGATTACTCGGTTTCTATTTCTTGTTTTCATTACCATGTTTGTAGGACTCGCACATTATATATTAGAAAAAGTTATTGATGTTATCTAGACTTTATATAGCGTATACTAAAAACACTAAAAAATGTATTATGAGATTTACTCTTTTAATTTTTACCCTATTAATTATCTCCTGTTCTACTAAAGAGAAAAAGGAGAAAATTAATGAACGACCTAAAGTAGTATTTGAAAAAATAATGTCGAAAAAGGAAAAAGAAATTAATACACAATTAACTTTTGAAGAAACCCAAGATTCTCTTAGAAAACAACTTCTAAAATTAAAACCGAATAAAAATCTAAAGTCTAATAGTGTTTTACAAGAATTATATATTAGAGGACTTGTAAATCAAATAGACGACAAGATTAAGTTCAAACTTCCTTTTAATCTTCACGGAATTGATTGTGGAGCACCAGACTGTTATTCAACCGATATAAGCTTTGAGATTACAGCTAAATATCCACTTGAATTCCCGAAAAAAATCCATTTTAAACTATTGGAACATGGATGTGGAATTGCAAATGAAGTTTCGAAGAATGGAATATTTGAACTTGTTGAGCAATCCCCTAAATATGTCAATTACTATTCAAAAAAACAAAAAAGTAACTTGGTTATTCTTGGTGAAAAAAGAAAACTCTATTATTTTCCAGAGACTAAACCAAATTCAATAAAAGTAGATTTAATCAATAATATATTTAATGAATATAATGAAGAAGATGAAAATGCAATCGATCTTTATCAATCAACAATAATGATTACCAATGAATATGAGAATTTCATCGAAAATAAATAAAACACTTTTCTTATGCATCTTATTTGCATGTAATCTTGTAAATGCCCAAGACTGTAAATACTTGAAAATAAATAAAGAATTTGAAAAAGGAGCGATTGTTTATTCATTTGGCGATAATGTAAGGCTTAGAGCAAAACCATCTTCAACATCCAAAATAGTTATCCAATTAAAAATAGGAACTATTCTAGAAATTATAGAAAAAAGTGATGTAGTAACCACTTATAAAGGCATTGCTAGTTCTTGGTATAAGGTAAAACATCAAAACCAAATAGGTTATGTTTTGGGTGGATTAATTTCTCAAATAAAAGCTACAAAAAATGGGCTTAATTGTTTTATAGGTTTCGAAAAAATTAACGATACATTACATGTTGTAACAAGAGTACTGTCTGATACCATCGGAAGCTATGCTGAAAATAAATCGATCTTTTTAGGAGATAACAATGGGTTTTGTTTAAAGGTTTTTAACAATAAAGGGCTACAAGGAATTAGTCATATACTTTTCATCAATTATATTCCAGAATCTTGTGGTGCAAATGCTGGAGGGTATTACCTTTTCTTTGATTCCAAAGAATTACATAAAGTTATTGAGGTGTTTTCAAGTAATGATATTGGTTTATGGGAAAAAGAACAGCTATATTTTCCAACCGACTCTTTAGGTGTTAAGGACAAAATCATTTATATAAATGAAGAAGGCGAATATTCAGATAACGAAAATAAAGATGATGGACTCAACTGGGAAAAATCATCAAAAATGAAACTACAATTAAAATGGATTGATAACAAATTAGAACCAAACCCTAAAAAGGTTACACTTGATAAGAATAAATAACAGCAAACAAATGGAAATACTAACAATCATTATTTTATGTATACTCATAGGAACAGGCTTGTTCCTACTTTTTAAAATTCTAAAACGGAAATTTTATAAAAAAGAGGGTATTGCTGTGACGCTTTTTTTACTGATAGGCATTATAGCGAGTATAACAATTTACCAGCAGTTCTTTTTAAAAATGGAGTTTGTGCAATCCAATGTATATCCAGATTTATACCTAATAAAAAACCTAGATAAAGACAAAAGTACTATACATAAAGCTATTAAAGAAAAAGTGGTGCAAGAAACAAAAAACGTATCAAAAGAAACAAAGCTGCGTTTTTACGAATACAGCAAAGGCGATTGGGGAGAAAACGGTACTGCTTATTTTTTAGAACACGAAGAAAGAGCTGATGGTATGACCGCTGAACTTTTAGAATATTATCCAGAATACTTACTAGCAAAATTCAGTTTTCAGCCTTGTAAAGAAGATAGTACTCGTTATTTCGGGAAACTAGATTATTATAATAAAACAAACCGAATTAAAACTGATACGTTATTAAATTTCTGTAAAAAATGAAGAACCTATATCTAATAATCATTCTAACATTCATTTCTTGTGGGCAAAACCCTAAAGAAAAGGTAGCACCTATAGTTAAGACACAAAACGCGGTTGAAAAATCCATTGATTCATCAAAAACAACATCTAAAATAGAATCAAAAGAAAAAATAGAACCTGTATCTCAAGAAGAAATTCTTATTGATGCTGTAATAAAACAACTTGGATTAGATACTTCAAAAATCAACACCGATTTATTAGTTACTAAAATAATACCTAATAGCCCTCAAGAAACGATTGTGGTAATTCCTGAAATTTCTGGAGAATACGACGAACATCACTTCGAACTCAACAGCCATATTCTAATCGTAAATAATGAAACTCAAAAAATAACCCACAAATACTTTGAAAGTGCTAAAACAAATGGTTGGGTATCTGATGCAGTACAATTACGAGAAATAACCATAGACACTGCTCCGTATATCCTTGCCAAAGATATTAGAGCCTTTGGTATTCGGGTGCATTTTGTAGGAATGTCTCATGCCAACCCACATGAGAATGAAACTATATCCTTATTTATAAAATCTGACGATACCTTAAAAAAAGTAGTGCATAATTACGATGTTATAGATAACGGAGGCGAATGGGACACCGATTGTGCCGGTGAATTTACAGATGTTAACAATACACTCATCATGTCTAAAGAAAAGACTAATGATTTTTTTGATATTAAAGTAAAAAGTAAGATTACTGAAAGTAAAGCTTACTTAGATGAAAATGGCGAGTGCGATTCCAAAGATAAGATAACTACTGAAGGAAAGCTTTTAAAATTTAATGGTGAAATGTATGAAGAGAATAGTCAGTATTCAATTAAAATTAATGAGATTAATCCTGAACAATTTCATACGATAAAAAAAGAAAAAGCATCTGTACAGAAAAAAAAGGCAAAAATTACAGACTTTAATAAAGCTATAAAAACATTAAAAGGAGTCGTTGAATTTGATACACAAGAAGAAGGATATTTATTGATTAAAAAAATAAAATTTAAGAATGGTAATATCAAAACAAATCAAGAAGGGATGCTTTCCGACTATTCCTTTGCAGCTTATTTTCCCGAAGATGATATTCTTTTATGCACAGGCGGACACGAAAGTGATGCAAGTTTTAACTTAAAAAACGGAAAAGAAACCGAAGAAACGGGTAACCCTGAACAAATGAATACTTCGCCAAAACAGGAGCTTAGGTTGAATGGTTATTTTGGAGGTCAAGAATGTTATTCCTACTTTATTCAAAGAAAAACAAACAATGGTTATGAAAAAATAATCCAACTAGATGAAGTCTTTGATGAACTAACAAGTGTTTGGCTGTGTACAATTGGAGAAGCATTTTGGATAAACGAAAAAACACTTTATTTAGAAGAAATTAATTTGGGTGAAAAAAGCACATTTTTTAAAATCGAAATTAATTACAATGACCTATAATAAAAAGCTAAAAAATGACTGAACACGAATACTTAGATTTAAAATTAGGGAGTATTGAACAATACTCAATGGTTGTAAAAAAGAAAGACTTACCTAAATGCAAAAAAACAGGTTGGTTAGAATATACAGAAATAGGTCTGCCTGATGGTGACGAAAAAGCCTCTATGTTATATGGAGAAATAAAAGAAGACGAACAGTTAATTTTTAATAAACCAACATTATTTAATCTAGTAAATACAAAAAGTATCATAGGTTTAGAAATTATAGATTTCAGCACGCATTTAGGTACCTACGGAATGGGCGGACCAGGTTTCTTTGGGTTATTACTTAGCAACAATGAATATTTAACTTATGCGGTGTGGAACGCAGGAGATTATGTACTTATTAACGACAGAGTTGTAGAATGTAAGCCCGAGTTGTATGTTAAAACAACACCGTGGGTTTCAAATTATGGGGATGAAAAAACTTGGAATCACTTAACGAAATATATTACTGGTGCAAGAATTACGAATTACACAATTCTAGCAGATTCCTGTGAAATAGAAGCAGATAAAAAGGGCGAGAAAATCATTATTTTGTTCGTTAAAAATAATAGTAAACTTCCGAGAAAAGTAGGGAGAAAAAGAAATGCGTATAAAAAAGGAACTATCAAAGAGTATATGCTATTGCAGCATAAAAATGGAAGACTAATAGTTTAATAAAATATAAAAGAAAATTGTATTATTGTATTTATGTTTAATCTTATAAAAATATATTAGTAAAATTTAACCGTAATAGATGTATCAATAACCGTAATAGATGTATCAATATAGGAAGCTATATATCATTCTCGTAATAACGAATATTGATTGTTTAGCTACGAATATAGGTTTAGTATAGGATGATAAAAAAAATGTAATTAACTTTATACTATTAAATGTAAAGTTTTTTTTATTAGGTGGATATATATAACAAAAGTTTACATATAAGGAAGTTGGCAACAAGCTGAAAAAACACAACAAATGAATAAGTTCTATTTCACAATTTTAATAGTCTTTACCTTATCAAGAATGGTCGGACAAAATACTGACCCACTTTATTTATGGCACGATTACATTTTTGATGATTTATATATTGTTAATACTATGGAAATTCACTCTGACTCAACTTATACAAGTAAAGATTGGGCTTTTGAGGATAAAAAAGAATGGAAATCCTATAAACGTATAAAACCTAATGTTAAAAATGGCCGAATCAAGAAGAAAGGAAAGTATTTTATCCTGACTGAATATAAAAACGGAAAAGAAGTTACTTTAAAAAGTAGAATAAAACTCAATAAACGTATGTTGATTTTTTATTACCCCAATGCAAATGGTAAATTAGAAGCTCAAGGGAAGTACAAAAGAGTCAATTAGGTTTAGAAAGCCAGTTGTCAACAATGTATAACTGCAATTACGGCGGATTCGACTACGTCCGAATCCACTCGGAATTTCTAACGTCAGTGCTTAACCGAAAATATTCGCTAATTTACCCGTAACTGACGGTTATACGAGATCGTTAGCATTAATTAAAATATTTACATGAAGAAATCAATCAAACTAACTTTTTTGTCGATTATTTTTAATTTAATTGTTGCTAGCATAATTATAATTTGGACTTTTGGTTTTAAGGATTTAATTGACATAATTACTAGTATTCCGTTGAATTTGTTTGTTGGCATATTTGGGCTGTTTATTGGAGGTTATTACATCTCTATTTGAATGGAAAACCTAATAAAGAATAGAAAATGGAATTCAATTTTGACTGGAATAATTGGACTGATTTTGATTTTGCTAATTGGAGTTTTAGTTGGTTCTTCTGTTGGTTTTATCGAAGAGGGAATTCAGGACTTTGAGAAAGAAAATGAAATTAAAAATGCCTTGTTTGATTATTATGTAAAACCCTTATTCTGGATTTTCCTATTTGGTATAATTCCAACTGTAATTGTTGGAGGGGTTTTAGGATATGGAATTAAAAAAAACGCGCTACAACAACGGTTCCTATAATTCATTGTTGCATTTGAACAAAAAAAAATAAAACATAAATTTAGGCTGATTTCATAAGCGGAAAAGTTTTCGGCATTTTTCACAACTAAATCATAGCCAAAACCGTTGGTAGTTATTAAAAATTAGTACCCAATAAAAAATAAATGAGCTATACTAAATTAAATAAAGAAATTGAAAAATATTACAAGTCAAATAATAGGCCTTTTAGATATAATGCCTTAGAGACAAGTAAAGAAGAGCAAGAAAAGAGATTAATAGAGTATAACAAAGCTCGTGATATTATTGTTGAGAAATGGAAAGATGAAGGAAAAATAAAAGAATTAATTTCTTGTGCTCACGGAGGTTGGTTTTCATATGAAGAATTCACAAAACCATTGGCTGAATACTTTATACAAATGAATGATTTATCCAGTCTGAAATTTTTATCTGAAAAAGAAATACGATTTAAAATAGAGGATACTTTAAAATGTTTTAAAAATGTAAAAGAAGATTATCCAGATACAACCATCGAGGAAATGATTTCATATGATTTAAAAGAATACAAGAAAACAAAATCATATCATCCTATTGGAGAATTATCTAATTGGAGAGCAAAATCATTATTATTATTAAGCCGTTATATTGGATTTCTAAAGCTCACTAATGATTACGAATATATCAAAACGATTGAAGGCTTAATTAAAAAGACAGAGATGCTGACTATTAAGAAATCGGATTTAAAACATATAAAACACAAATTAAAATAACTACTGCCAACACGATGTGTAAAACTAAGCTAATAAGTGCTAAATCGAGAGGTTTGCGTTTATTTTTAAAGACCACCAAATAGAATATTAGGCGATAGCGAAATGGTTCTTTTTTGGTTTTTAAAGACGAATAAACTAAAAAAGCAAACGTATATAAATTGGTACACTACGGATATTGGTTTACTATAGGGTGATAAAAAGATTCTACTTAAATTTATTATATAAACATAATGTTGTGTTATCCCCTTTTATTAGGTGGATATATATAACAAAAGTTTACATATAAGGAAGTTGTACAGCATTAGAAAAATGACAGACATTGAAGATAAATATCAGAAATTTTTAAATTTGGGTTTTCCCGATATAACTGGAGAACAATTTTTTGAATTGACTTCACTTGACTCATTTAGTGCTGGAATTATTGATACATACATAACTCGTAAAGGAAAACTTTCAAAACTTGACTTTGAATTACTTGTCAAACTTAATCTTGAATTGAAATCTGCTATAAAAGAATTAAACGGAGTTGAATTGACTTATTTTTCTTTTTTGTCGGATTTGGTAAATAAAGTTCATTCTGAAATAAAAAAACAGCAAACAAACTAAAGAATTGAAATACTATAACCTACATATTGATTTTTCCCCAAGTAAGAAAACTTACAAAGAAATAACCACTATTCTTGGAAAATCTCCTACAATATCTAAAGCAAAGAATTTAAATGAAACAGAAGAACCCTCTGATTGGTGGCTACAATTTGAAGAGGATGAAGAGAATGATAATTATGGTGATTTTATAAACACTTTTATGGATTTACTTGAACCAAAACTAAACGATTTGAAAAAGATTGGAGTGAAAAAAGAAGATATTTTAATTTGGTTAGTTTATGAATATAAACATCAATGTGCGTTAGGATTTAGTTCAAAAGAGTTAAAACGGTTAGGGGAAAATGGAATTGCATTTAATATTGACTGCCACAATATGGAGAAATAAAACGCTGTACAACACGGTATAAAAATAATAAGGGTCAAGTACCAAACCCAAAGTTGGTGCATATTAATAAAGTCCGCCAAATTTACAATTTGACGGTTAAAAGAAAAATAACGGTAAAATTGTAAATTTGGCTAAGTGCTAAACTGAAAAGTAAATGCTTTTTAATCCCTTACTATTCTTATACAAACCGTAATAATTATGAAAAAAAATATCACATTAATCATATTCGTTCTTTTAACACAAAATTTTTTTGCACAAATTCAAGATTGCTCTGAGTGCAGTACCAAGGTTTATTCTAATATTGATGTTAAAGGATTGACCTTATTAGAACTAAAAATACTAAGGAACGAAATATTTGCAAGGCATCAATATGTTTTTGAAAACGGTAGACTGACTAAATATTTCTTTGATAAGTATAATTGGTATAAACCCGATGTTGATACTAATAGACATATTCAGCTTAACCAAAACGAAAAACAGAATATAGCTTTATTTTTGAGGCACGAAAAGCAGAAAGAAGCACTTAGAAAAACGATTGTCGAACAATTAATAGACTTAAAAGAATCATTAAACACACCAACTGATATTACCAAAATAAATAACATTCTTAAACCTTTAAATATTCAAAGTTCAGAGTATAGAGAGACCATTATAAAGGAATTAAAGACAATCTTAAACAAATTAGATTTGAACAACATACATTGGTACAATGAAAAAGGACTCTACAAGGTAACAACGGATGATGGTTTTTTTGTAAATATAACTTCAATTTCCATAATAAGGGATACAATAATTCTTAAGCATAATGACTCTACGAATTCTGAATTATTTGATGATGAAACTGTATTTAGCTTTGGTAGTGACTATGAATCTGAAAATGAATATGCCACCTGGTATAACTTCGTAATTGAAAATGGTAAATTAAAACTGATTAAGCAACAATCCGCAGGATAAAAACTATTGCTAACACGATGTGTAAAACATAGCTAATAAACATTAAATCTAAAGGTTTGTGCTTTTATAAATGAAGATAAAACAAAATATAAAAATTCGACTCTGTGTTAATTTGAAAAGTTAGCGTCTTTTTACACGCTACGTTTCATACACAAGACCATGGTAATAATTATGAAAAAAAATAGTCTATTGTTATTAATAATCATATTATTTGCAACTAAAACTTATAGCCAAGAAACATATATAGTAACTGCTAAAAATGGTTTAAATATCAGAAAACAATCAAGTTTAAAATCTGAAACCCTTGGAAAATTTTTATTTAATACTAAATTAAAAACCATTAAATCTAACCAGAAAAAAGAAATAATTTTTGACAATAAAATCCCTATTGAAGATGAGTGGATTAAAATTAATTTATCGCAATTTGATGCTATTAGATCAAATATTGTTTATGGATATATTTTCAGCGTTTTTTTAAAATTGCAAAAGCCTTATATTTCGATTGGTTATATAGAAAATTATGATGATTTACCAAAATTAGAGTTCGATGAGATAACTAAAAAAAAAATTTGATAAAGCAAACCCCATTTTGCCAAAGGTATTACCTGAAGTAGAAAAAAGACGATTTACATTTTACTATTAAAACAAAAAATGAAAGTTTCTCCTTTAAAAACTACAAAGATTATAAAGGTAATCGAGGTTGGAGTGGTAGTGAGTATGTAGGTTATTATTCTGATTTAGATTTCTATGTAGTAAGAAATAATTATACATCTGAGAATTTAGGTTTCGGAAAACTTATTTTAATTGATAGCATAACAGATAATATATTTGAAATAGTCTCAATTGGAGATGCACCTGTAGAAAAGCCAATTCCTTCACTTAAAAACGACTACTTAATATATTATTACAATCATGTTTATGAACAAAAAGAATGCTTTATTGGTCTTATTAAAGTAAATGAACAAGAAAGAAAAAATCCCAAAATGTATTTAACCGAATATAAGAGTTTTGACTCAAAAGAATGGGCTATTGAAGAAATAAGATGGAGTAATAGTTATACTTGTGTTATAAAAGGATATGAAGAAGTATATGAAAATAAAAAATGGATTAAAAAATTTAAATATTATAAAACAAAAATTGAGTAACTATTGCTAACTTAAACAATATGTAGTAAAAAGGGTATTTGATAGTTTACGAAAGTAGAGTGCTATATACTAGTAACGCCAAATAGAATATTACGCGATAGCGAAATGTTTTTTTTGGGGTTTTTAAAGACGAATAAACTAAAAAAGCAAACGTATATAAATTGGTACACTACGGATATTAGTTTGCTATAGGGTGATAAAAAGATTCTACTTAAATTTATTATATAAACATAATGTTGTGTTATCCCCTTTTATTAGGTGGATATATATAACAAAAGTTTACATATAAGGAAGTTGTAAACAATTAAGAAAATGAATGGATAAAAACAAATGTCGGATTGCTGATGCAATGAACACTTACAACATAGCATTGAGAATTATTAAATCTAAAGGATTCAAAATATTCTTATACCCTGATTCTAGAGATGAATATATGGGTGATTTTTGGGCAATTAAAGATAGTCGGCAATTTATTGGAGCTGATCCATTACGTTTACTCGGTATTATATCAATATGGGAAAATACTGGTGATGATTGGCAAAATAGTAGCTTTCCTGAAGAAGATTTATATGATGAAATTTTATCACGAGCATTACCCGACAATATCGAAGACTTTAAAAAATTAACACAAAAGGAGTTTGATAATTTAACCTCTGATTATAGAATATTTTTTGAAACTGTCTTAGATAAATCATTTTCAGAGAATCCTTCAAGACAAGAAATGTTCGATTTAATTGACTCATTATATAATGAATAACTGTTTACAACACGGTGTATAAAACATAGCTAATAACTGCTAAATCGAAAGGTTTGTGTATTTATGAAGTCCGCCAAATTTTTAATTTGGCTTTTTAAAAGAGAAAAAATTAAAAACAAAATATAAAAATTCGGCTCTGTGTTAATCCGAAAAGTTAGTGTCTTTTTAAACGCTACGTTTCATACACAAACCGTTAGCATTCAGTTAAAAAAACAGATATTATGGAATACTTTTGTGTCTATTGTCAAAAAAAAAATGACAAACAAGACAGTATATGTTCAGAATGTAAGAATAGACTCATCAAATATGGTGGTTTAGAAACTTGTGACATTGAAGCTTTTCATAAAAATGGTACTGAAGGACTATATTATCATTTATGCAAAATAGATGAATATTTTCAATCTGAAATTTGTTTAGACTACTCTTCTCCAAAAATGACAGAAAAGGAATTATTATTTCATAGGAGACGCATTAAATGTCTGAATAAGTGCATAAATCAAATCGACCCGTCAACTTATTCTTTAAAAACAAAAGACGAAATACTCTCTTACCAAGAAATAGTTAACAAATTTTGGAACAAGCAAATTTCTGAAAAGCAACGTGATAAATTTATAGAGGAATTTAGAGCTGATAAACTATACATCAGTTCTGACTTTAACGAAATTCAAACTTTACTTTTAAATATAATGTCAGAAAAAGAAAGTCTTGATTGGTCTTGGTGGCAATATATGGAGATACACTTTATGGATTTATATAAATTTATGAATAATGAGAATATTTTAAAAATTATAAGGGAAGATTTTGTGGGAGAAATTAGGTATCCAATTGAAATAAAAAAACCGAAATGCTAACAATGTATAAAATAATAGCGGTTTAATTGCTTGAACAAAAATGAAAAAAACAATCGTAATCTTCCTACCAATTATTACAATTGTTATCTGCGGGTGGCTTATTAGAAATCGATTGAATTTACTTGATATTCCGTCTAATAAAAATGATACATACGCTTCATTTGAAAAGCAAAAAATAAATAATAGAACAGACATTAATGAATGTGAAAAAGATATATTAAAAAATGCAATTGATTTTGAAAGAAAAAAAAAGAGGCAGATATCCGTTATTTCTTATCAAACTCAAATTACAGCATTTATAATTATTCTAATTCAAATAGTTCTATTGATTACCATACTAATGATTTCTAAAAAAGTCAAGGACAAAATCAATCCTGAATGATATTCAGAAAATAATGATGAAAAGACTAGTTGAAAATAAAAGTAAAAGAAAAACCTTTTTTTTTAAATAGCACATAAGAAAAAAAAGAAGTGAAAACACTATAAATACAGTAGGTAACAAGGTATAAAAACATAAAGCGTTTGTGCTAAACGTAAAGTTGATGCATATTTAAAAAGTCTGCCAAATAGAATATTACGCGATAGCGAAATGTTTTTTTTGGGGTTTTTAAAGACGAATAAACTAAAAAAGCAAGCGCATATAAATTGATACACTACGGATATTAGTTTGCTATAGGGTGATAAAAAGATTCTACTTAAATTTATTATATAAACATAATGTTATGTTATCCCCTTTTATTAGGTGGATATATGTAACAAAAGTTTACATATAAGGAAGTTACCATTCATTGCGGAACAAACTCGCTCTCAAGTCGAAAAAATATGGTTTGAATATTGTAAAGCAAATTGACTACTAAATTGTGATTAAAAATGATAAAGAAAGAATTAGAATATAACTTTCACGATTCAATAGTTGTAAGCTGTGAACAAGAAAAAGAGAATCGATTTGTGCTTACCCTTTATCTCTATGAAATATATTATCCATTAAAAGAGTCAGTAAAAATTACTTTTTCAGGAGTATTCAATTATGAAAAGGTATCCGATTTTTTTAAGGAATTACAATCCGATTTTTTTGAGGAAAACTGGAATGGAAATAGAATAAACTCTTTAAGATATGATTCAAAAAAAGTATCGAAAGATTTAAATTTATATCTTTTTATAGATGTTGACGGATTTCAACCTATAAGAATTCATTGTAAGAAAATAAGAATTGAAAAATAAAATAATTAGGAGTAAAATAATATCAGACTTTTTAGCTTTTAATGGGATGGGAATAAAAAATAGTAAAAAAATGTAAATTGAATATAGTCAAGGGTTGAAAATCAAAAATTAAAAATTAAAATTAGTGAATAATGACAAACTGAAAAACAACGAAATGGCAACAAAGACGTGTATAATTCATTGCTGGTTATAGCCTACTTACGAAAGTCCTCGCGGACTTTCTATCTGTGATTTATTTGCTAACTTTAGTGCTTAAACAACGCAACGAAATCATACACAAACACGTTACCTACAATTACTAAAAACTAAACAAATGAAAGTATACGTTTTTTTATTTATAATTTTCATTCTAACTGGGTGTAGCACTTCTAAATGGCATACCTTTCAAGCTAATAATACACGAACAGGTTTTGTAGATAGCCCCGAAATTAGAAACCCTGAAATTAAATGGAAAACTTATATAGGAATTCAAGGTTACTTAAATAATAGTGTTATTAATGGAAGTGAAGTTTTTGTTGGAAGTTCAGGTAACAAACACAATAGTTCTGATAGTTTAGATGGTATATACAGTATTAGCACAGCAACAGGAAAAATAAACTGGCACTATAAAACTTTAAAGGATGCTTGTGGTGTTGCTTTTTCAAAAAATAAAATTTATGCCACAAGTGATGATGGTTTTTTGAGGTGTTTAAATGCTAAGAACGGAAAAGAACTATGGAGTATTAAAAGAGAATATGAACTCTATTCACAACCATTAATAATAGACAACTCAGTGATCGTAGGTGATTCAAACGGTTTCATTTTAATAATAGATAAGCATTCTGGTAAAATAATGAAGGAAAGTAAAGTTGCCGATTCAAATATTAGAGGAGGATTGTCTTCAGATAAAGAATACATCTATGCTACTTTTGAAGAGGGAGTGATTGCTTGTTTAGACAAAAAAGGCAATGTTACTTGGAAAGTACAAGGAGAGTTTGAAGCTCAATACGGAAAAGACTTTCATAGTATCTATGCTGCGCCAACAATTTCTGGTGACAAATTAATTGTTCCTTTTATTCGATCAACATACTATAACACACCAGCTATATATGCCTATAATAAAACTAATGGTAAATTAATATGGAAAGCAACTAATAATGGCGGAGATAATAATGGAAATATTAGAAGTTCTGTAGCAGTAATAAATGACTTTATTTATTATGGAGAACCATATTCCAAAGAGCTTTGCGAGTTAAGCTTAAAAGATGGGGAAACAAATAATAGATATGAAATGGGAGAGTTTACATTTCCTCACTGGTCATCTCCTGTTATTGCAAAGAACATGTTATATTTGGGTCGATTTGATGGTAGTTTTAATGCGTTCGATATAAAAAGTAAGAAACTTATTTGGCAACTATTTCTTGGAGATCATAAAAACACCAACAAACCAAAAAACAGACAAGTAACTGCTTGGGAATCTGATAATGGCAGTATCTACTCTACACCTAGTATTGATGAAAATGGTATAATATATATTGGTAGTGGAGAAGGTTGGTTATATGCCATTAATAACAAAAAACTGTAGGTAACACGGTATAAAAAACATAGGGCAGATTAGGCTTGCCAAAAGGTCTGTGTTTATTTACAAAGTCGCCAAATATAAAATTAGGCATTTTTCAACAAAAAAGATAAAAGCAAAATATTATATTTGGCTTAGTATCAAACTGAAACGTATCGCTTATCAACCGCCCTACGTTTCATACACAAGACCGTTATGTATTATTTGAGAACACATATGAAAATATTTTTAACAATTTTTATAATTATTTATTCTATTAATATTTATTCACAAGAGTATTATTATATCAATGCAGTAAATGGATTAAATGTTCGCTCAAATAACAAATTAGATTCGAAGAAAATTGCTAAAATACCTTTTGGTGTTATGATTGAAAAAATATCTGACACTAATAAAGAATTAAGTGTAAATGATAATGGAATAATTATTAAAGGAAAATGGGTAAAAATCAAATATAATAACTATTTCTTTTTAGTGTCAGAAGAAACAGAACAATTTGAAAGAGAAGGTTATGTTTTTGATGGATATTTAAAGAAATTAAAAATTGATAATCTCATTAGTTCTTCAAGAATTGATAATCTCCAATATAAAAAACTACTTAAAACAGCTTCAAAAGATATATATCATCCTAAAAAAATAGGAAATTTAGATTCTATCAAAACAATTCTAAAAAATCGTGTTATATGGGGCGAAGATGATAAAGAATATGAAAGAGACGATTTTATTAAAAGTATTATAACAGAAAAAGGACAGAAACTTAGATTGAATGATAAAAGTAATGATTATGGATTTGCTAAAGGTTGGTCTGGGTATTATCCAGAATATGACATTTTAGTTCTTGAAGGAGGGCATTCTAGTGATATGTGTTTTTCTATTAAAACAGGAGAAACTGATTTGACTATTGGAAATCCTGAATATATGATTACTTCCCCAAAAGGAACTTATCGTTTAAATGGTTCTTTTGGAGGTCAAGAATGCATTTCTTATTTTTTTCAAAAAAAAGAAGGTGGAAAATTTATATATTTAACAGAATTTGGTTGGGATTATGATATTTGTACATTTAAAGAATTCTATTGGATTAACGAGACTAAATTTATCTATAAAACATTAAATTATAGAACAGATTCTATAAATGGAACAGAAGAATATTTTAAAGGAGAAATAAAAAACAATACATAACACCGTATCCTATTGCTAGTTCTAGCCTATTTACGAAAGTCCTCGCGGATTTTCTATTCAGTTTTTATTTGCTAAATTTAGTGCTTAAACCACGCAACAAACCATATACAACAAAGTTGTAATGCATTAAAATGAACGAAACCATAATAAAAAGTCTCCTAGAAGAAAAATGGAATATAGATTTAAACGATTATTGGATTCCATTATCGTCAAAGTCATATCCCGAAATGGAAGTATGTCATTTTCATTTAAATGATTTTATTGAAAATGTCGGAATTTACAATTTAGAAAAAATTGGCACAGATATATCTAGTGGAAAAATTATAAAATTCACCGAATTTGCATCAAATGAAATTTCTAAAAATTTAGACATAAACATTCGGGCAGGTGAAGATAACTATTATACTAATGAAAATGCTGATTGGGTAATCTACATTACTCACGAACAGACTATAACTTTGGGAGGGAATAAATTAATTGAAAAAGTGAAGCAACATTGGGCTGATTGGTCCAGTTATGTTAACCTTTTTGGGAAATAAAAACGCATTACAGCAAGGTGTATAATGCATAGCTAATAAGTGCTTAACCGAAAGGTTCGTGTATATTTATGAAGTCCGCCAAATTTTTAATTTGGCTTTTAAAAAGAGAAAAATTAAAAAAAAATATAAAAATTCGGCTCTGTGTTTATCCGTAATATAATTAGAACAGCAGATAAGGATGGATAAACTACATATAACATTAGTAACTGTTAACAGGGATAAGTATAAAGACAAGGATTGGATAAAAACACTTGCTGGAAAATTATTGATGGTATTAGAAATGTTTTTTCAAGTTAAATTTTTAGGAGACTAATGGAGTTAGAATATAAAAAGTACATCTACTTTAAAGAATGGTTTTATATAAAAGACTTCTTTATAGAATGTTCGCAACGTTTTTTTAATAATGTTAACGCTATTCCTAATAAAATAAAACCGCTAACAGAAAACTATTCCAAACAACTTTGGACTGAATACATTTCTGAAAAACACAGGCATTTAATGTTGGTAAAATCTGATGATGATTGGAATAACAAATTTTGGGCTGAAATATATAATGAATACGAAGTGTATGAATATGAATGAAAAAAAGGGTAACAACAAGCAAACATCTAAAGATTTAATTACGCATTATTTTAATAATGAAGCAGACCACATCCCTTTATTGATTGCGTTTCTAAAAAAAGGAAAAGCTTCAACAGAAAAACTGTTATACAGTAATCTCTTTAACTTTAAAGTAGATTTTGATAAAAACGAAATAACTATTGAAGATGAATGTAGGCTTTTTTCGGCTTCAAATCCAACAAGTACTCAAAAAATCACCATAGATAAATTACTTTCTCTATGTAACAAGCGATTAAACAAAAAGTAAAGTTATATGGAAAAATTATATTCAGAATTAAAAGGTAAATTTAGAAAAACATCAATTAATCTGCTAGACTCCAATATAATTAAAATGAGCATGTCTACTAAAAGTAGTTGATTGAACAAAGCTTGAATTTAGCAGACTACTTTTCTAAACTTGCAGATTACTTTTTATTGTTAATTTACATTCTTCTAGATTTGATGAAATATAAATAATACAGTGAAAAGAAAACTCATACACTTACTCAATATATGCTATTGGGTTACTTATACTTTTGTGATCCTCATTATACTTTTGGCAAGCGGAATTAGTGAAAAAACTTCGGTTTCATTTAATATAATCCGCTTTATAACAATAGCAATCATTGTTATTCCATCTATAATTTCATTTTACAGTTCCTATTATTTTTTATTCCCTAAGTATATAAAAACTAGAAGTATTGCTGTTTTACTCTTTCACATAATAGTGATAAGTATATCCAGTTCTATTATTGGTTTATTTATAACAAGTGTGCTACTTGGAGATCAATTCACTTTTCAAAAAGATATTAGTTTATTTACAGGAAAATTTATACTTACATTACTTATTTCATTATTAAATATTGGTTCAGGTTTTATCATAAAGGGTTTTATTAGTTGGTACAGTGATTTGAAAATAAAAGAAGAATTACAACAGAAAGCACATCTAATGGAACTATCTTTAATTGAATCTAAGCTAGATCCACATTTCCTTTTTAACACCATAAATAATATTGATGTACTTGTGCTAAGAGATTCAAAAAAAGCTTCAGATTATTTAAATAAGTTGTCAAGTATTTTAAGATTTATTCTTTACGAATCTAAAGGAAGAAAAATAAAA
The DNA here is from genome assembly GCF_058148545.1 of Ulvibacter sp. 2305UL32-6. NCBI lineage: Bacteria > Pseudomonadati > Bacteroidota > Flavobacteriia > Flavobacteriales > Flavobacteriaceae > Ulvibacter > Ulvibacter sp. 2305UL32-6. Next base: position 833,785 of record NZ_JBYVKA010000001.1, on the reverse strand, counting down.
CTTTCAGAAGAAATAGACTATATTCTAAAATATCTTGAGTTACAAAAAATACGAACTTCCAATCAAAATTTTGTTACGGTTGATATTATTGGAGAAGAACATAACAACTCACTTATTTATCCTATGACCTTCATTCCATTTATAGAAAATGCTTTTAAACATAGTACAAATAAAAAAATAGAAAACGCCATTAAGATAATCATCTTAATTACTAAAAATCAAATAGATTTTAAATGCAGCAATAAATTCAGGCTTTTATCTAAGCCCCAAAAAGCAGGTATAGGTAATGAATTAATTATAAAAAGGTTACAATTACTTTATCCAAATCGTCATACGTTGAAAACCTCTAAAAATAATGACATGTATACCGTTAATCTAAAAATTGAACTATGAAAACAAAATGTATCATTATTGAAGATGAACCATTAGCATTAGAGGGTATTAAAAATTATGTTGAAAAACTAAATAGCTTGCAGTTAGAAAAAACTTTTGACAATGCCATTGATGCTATTGAGTACCTAAATTCAAATACTATTGAATTAATTTTTCTTGATATTGAAATGGATGAACTTTCAGGTATTGATTTACTAGAAAACATAACCTATTCTGGGCAAATAATAATAACAACAGCTTATGATTCTTATGCCTTAAAAGGCTATGAATTAAGTGTAACAGACTACTTACTAAAGCCATATTCTTTTGAGCGATTTATAAAGGCTGTAGATAAAGTTATTAAGAACAACACCATATCGAAAAATACAAATTTCATTTTTGTAAAAACTGAAAACAGATTAGAGAAAATAGACCTTGATACTATTCTTTTTATAGAAGGAATGAGAGATTACAGGAAAATTCACTGCATTGAAAAAAGAATTATGACTCTAGAAAGTTTTTATGAATTAGAAAAACGAATACCCTCAAATAAAGTATGTAGAATACATAAATCTTATATGGTTTCTATATCTAAAATTGAAACCATAGAACGCAATAGAATAAAAATAAAGGAAACTATTATTCCTATTTCTAAAACCTACCAAAAAAGTTTTTTTAAATTAATAAATAACTCAAATGTATAGTATAGAAACTAGAAATATAAGACACTGTTTCAGTAAAAACGACCCTACGCTGAATAATATAAACTTGAAAGTACCACAAGGAAGTATTTTTGGGTTTTTAGGCAAAAACGGAGCGGGTAAAACAACTACATTAAAACTAATTCTAGGGCTTTTAAAAAAACAGCAAGGAGAAATTTTACTTTTCAATAAAGAAATAAAATCAGATAGAATTGAAATACTAAAGAGCGTAGGTTCTTTAATAGAATCACCTTCTTTCTACGGTCATTTAAGTGCTGTCGAGAATTTATCCATTCTTCAAAAAATATATCAATGCCCTAAAGAAAGAATACAAGAAGTACTTACTCTAGTCAGTTTAGCTGATTCTGGACGAAAAAAAGTAAGTAAGTTTTCTTTAGGAATGAAACAAAGACTAAGCATAGCAATTGCTTTACTACATCGACCTGAATTATTAATATTAGATGAACCAACTAATGGTTTAGACCCAAAAGGAATTATTGAAATCAGAGAGCTTCTACTAAAAATAAATTCAGAATACGGTACTACTATTGTTATTTCTAGTCATTTACTATCAGAAATTGAAAAACTTGTAACTCATACTGCCATTATTAACAATGGAGAATTATTATTTCAAGGAAAAATGGAAGAATTAAAAGCCAAAGCAGTTTCATCAATTAGTATAGAAACCGATAATCAGAATCTAGCAACTGAAATAATTAATAAACATCGAGTAAATAATAAATTAGAAGGCAACATACATACAATAACAAATTATTCAAAAGAGACAATTCCCAATATCATTAAAGATTTAGTTTCTAATAAGGTGTCTATCTATAAAGTAAATGAAAACAGAATGAATTTGGAATCAATTTTTATTAACCTAACAAAAAATAAGTTATGACTTTCGTAAACAGTTTACATTGCGAATTATTGAAAATAAAAGGAAGCGCACTACTCTGGGTTAGTATTTTTGGAAGTATGGTTCTTGCAATGGTTTTTACACTACGGTTTATATACCTTGGACACTATATAGATTTATGGACAGAAAGTAATTCTTGGGAAAGACTATATTTACAAAATTCAAGACCATTTGCAGGCTTTTTACTTCCTATTGGAGTTATTCTAATTTGTAGTTTAATTACCCAAATAGAATATAAAAACAACAACTGGAAACAATTGCATACAACACCTCAAAAATACGTTACCATCTTTCTAGCAAAGTTTACTACGCTTTTAATAGTAACATTCATTGTTTTTTTCTTTTTTAATTTGGGAGTTTTGATAAATGGTATTGCACCAAATCTAATTATCAACGGTTCACTACCAAGAGACACAATTCCGTTTCAATTTGCCATTGAACAAACAATTAAATCTTTTATTTCCATACTACCAATAATTGGACTGCAATATTTATTGAGTTTACAATACAAGAATTTTATAGTAGCTATAGGTGTTGGACTAGTTTTATATGTGGGAACGATGCCTATGTCGAGAGTTGATTTTAGTTTTTTAAGCCCTTACAGTTATGCGCTACATTATTTTGATCAAAAATTTAATGACTATCATTATTCTAGAGCAATAATTTACTTTGCTTTATTATTTATAGCTAGCTTCACTCTATATATAAAAAAGAAAGAAAAAGGATAGCTAGCTACTACATCAACGCATAAAATTGATTGTTTAGTTTTTGCCAACTTATGAAAATCCGAAAGGATTTTCTAGGGATAAAAAAAGCATTATTTTTTAGCAAGACAATAGCCAAAGTCGATATAAAAACATGAAATCGTATTGCCAGAATTCTAAAAAAATCAGTATTAGTATCTAAAGATGATTTTTAACCTGCGAATATAGTGTACACAGTACCTAATATGGGTTAAGACATTACGAAAATAAAATACTTGTTTTATTAGGAAGTTAACATCTGTACTTTAGACAGGAACTTTAATTCAAAATTGTAGCCAATTACCGAAAAATGAATAAACCTTTAATTGAAATTTGGGACTCTGTTGGATTAGGAATAATAATTGAACTTCCTACTGGAATAATGATTTCAAATCAGACTGGAGGAACTGCTTGTTTGCACCCAAAAACTGAGGGAATATTTTTGCCATTATCAAATGACTATTCTGAAGATAATTTGGAATTTATAAGTCCCGAAATAGAGTTAACGAATTACTTTATTGGTTCGAAATACAATGGCAATGGAGCAATAAATGGAATTGACAATGAAGATGTTGGTAAAATAAAATCGATTTTATCTAAATATGGATTGGATGGGTTAATAGAAATTGATTTAAGTAGGTTGTCTGAATCTCACGAGGCTTGGATTAGAATAAAAATAAACAAGTCTCAAAAAAATGATTTAATAAAAGGGTTTAATCAATACCCCTTAAATGGAATATTGACTTGGTCAAATAGTGATTAAAACTAGCTACAACACGATGCTATCTACAATTTTAAATAAAGATCTCGATAATTTAAAGAATAATTAAGGAAATATTTTAATTGGGTATCATAATACATTAAACAATATAATGACATTTTAACTGATGGTGAAAAGCAAATGACTAATAAAAACATCAAAATATTTTATCAATAAAAGTTAACTTGAAAAACAGTAGTAATCATATAGCAAATCAACTAATTCAAGATTTAGAGGCTTTGGAAGTAGAAGTCAAAGATGTTTTGGTTCGAGCGGAAAAGGGTATCGAATTATCAAAGAGAGCTCTTAAACAGGTTCGAAATTTAGTTGTTAAAAATGGATTTGAAAATAATCAAGATGAAATCAATTTTTTTAAATATATAAAACCAAGAGTGTATAGTAAACTCAAATACTATGTTATTTTATTTAGTGTTGAAAGTAAACGACCAAGAGGAAGTGCTAAATCTCAAATTAAATATTTTAACAATGAGATAAATAAATTACAAATCTATTTCAATGATAATTTAGACTTTTACCATTATTATCGAAGTGGAGCAACTACTTTTGATAAATACTATTTTTTAAGAGGTAAAGCAAATATTAGGTTATTGCCAAATACTTTTCATTTCTTTACTGATGAGCAATTTTTCACAAGTCATGATTGTATGGTCTCGGCGATATTAGCATACGATATGCTTATTGTCTATTTAAAAAAAGAAATAGATAAGTTAGAAAACAATGGTAGCTATTTGACGTTACAACAATTACAAAAGCAATCTAAAATTACTTGGACGAGTAAGAAAATAAACTTAATAGAATTAATATATGCACTTCATAGTACAGATGTAATTAATAACGGAACAGTAGATATAAAAGATATTGCAAGGGTAGTAGAGCGTATTTTTAAGATTGATTTAGGAGATTATTATAGAGCCTTTTTGGAAATAAGAATGCGTAAAAAAGGACGAACAAAATTTCTCGATTCACTAAAAGAAAAATTAGAAAAACGAATGGATGAAATAGATGATTAAAAACACCCAAGTTACTCAACTTGGGTGTTTTTGTGTAAAGAAGTGTTTCTAATTTTTATTGGTTCATTTTGATGATGAGCCAATGAGACTGTTAAATTAAACTGATGTAATGTAGTTCATTTTTAATGAGTTACAAATAACACCCAAGATGCTAAATCTTGTGAAGAAACCCCATTAAATCATTCCAACTTTGTAGAACGAAAGTCAAATCATGGCAAAGTCATCATTAAAAAGTTTAACCTTGGTGACTTTGCTTTTTAAATCGTTTACAAATGAGCGCAACAATTATTACTACGGAAGATCTCCACGAGTTTAAATTAGAATTACTCGACGACATCAAACAATTATTAAACACACAATCTGGACAAATAACCAAAAAATGGTTAAAATCCCCTGAAGTACGAGACTTACTCGGAATTTCCCCAGGAACATTACAAAATTTGAGAATTAATGGCACACTACCTTATACAAAGGTTGGTGGTGTGTTGTATTATGATTATCAAGAAATAATGCAAGTATTAGAAAAGAATAGAGTTGATAATAAATTCTAATCTGTTTTGGAAGACATTAACTACATCAAGCATCTTAATGCTGTATTTGTACATATATCCAAAGATTCTCGATTAAATCCAACCCATATAAGCCTGTACTTTGCTTTGTTCTACTTGTGGAATACCAACTTTTTTAGAGATGAATTCTTCATCAATAGAGATGATGTGATGAAGCTCTCTAAAATTGGTTCAAGAACCACCTACCATCGTTGTATAAAAGAGTTAAATCATTGGAGTTATTTCAAATACTTGCCCTCACACAACTCATTTCACGGAAGCAAAATTAGGATGTTCAATTTTTGTACTAGTGGTGGACAAGCAATGGACTCTAACCAGACCAAAAATTGTACTAGCGATGGACAAGCACTAGTATCTATAAACAAACATATACAAACAGTAACAAACCAAAAAAACAATAACAAACCGCAAAATTTTAATAATTCAAAGACTAATAATTCTAAAAGCCAGAACAAACAACAAGCGGTTGACCAATATCGGGACAACCTAAAGACAACTACAGATAAGGATTACAACGAACCTTTATGAATAATCCAACACCACATATCGTCACAGAAGAAAATGTTCAATACAAATTGGGTGAATTGAAAGGAAATCATATTCTCTACGATTTTGAAAAGATTCTGGTGTATCTGGACGCCAAAGGAAAATTGTTATTTGGGAGGAAGTTTAAAATCTACAAAGAAGACCGCGATATACTCTACAAACTTTGCAATTACCAAATTAGAGATTGGCAAGCTTGTAAGAAATTGAACATCGATATCAATAAGGGTATTTTATTGTCTGGTCCTGTAGGTTGTGGTAAAACGTCTTTAATGAAATTGATTCGACATATTACACCACATTATCAAACCTATGAAATGATACCAACTCGTAATGTAACATTTGCTTTTAATCATATTGGTTACAAAATCATTGAGCAATATGGGGATAATAGATTTTATTGCTTTGATGATTTAGGTATCGAACCAACAGGACGTTATTTTGGTAAAGACTGTAACGTAATGGGAGAAGTCATACTCTCTCGCCATGAACTATTTTTAAAATACAAATTTAAAACGCATTGCACCACAAACCTAAATGCTGAAGAAATTGAAGAACGTTATGGAAATCGTGTACGTTCTCGGATGCGAGAATTGTTTAATTTGATTGGGTTTGATAAGGGGAGTAAGGATAAGAGATTATAAACTTACAAGTGAGGTATTTAATTACGGAAATCCGTAAGAAATTATGTTAAAATTTTAATATATTTATAGTCGATAAAGCCAGACATAGATTTTTATAAAGCTAATGGATATTCATTGGCTTTTCTATTTTAAAAATAACATCGATATATGTGGAATGATAACGAAACCAATTCCGATTTTATAGATTATCAGCATCTAGTAAATGCTGTTACAAGCATTGTGAATAATCCACGATTGTTACCTTGCAGTATAGGGGTTTTTGGTGATTGGGGGAGCGGAAAATCTAGTCTTATGAAAATGGTTGAAGAAACTTACTCAGAAGAGAAAGATGTCTTAATCATTAATTTTAATGGATGGTTGTTTGAAGGTTATGAAGATACCAAAACAGTCCTAATGGGAAGAATTGTTAATGAAATTATCAAAGAAAGAAAGCCACAGGACAAAGCATTAAAAATAGCTGCCAGACTACTCAAAAAAATTGATTTACTGAAAATAGGTCAATCAGCTGTAAAACATGGAGCAGGATTTATGTTAATGGGGCCTGCAGGGCTTGCATTAACTACTACTACAGATGTTTTAGGTAAACTGTCCAATGCAAATTATGAAGATTATATAAAAAAACAAAATGAGAGTACAGACCCAGATGAGATTCTAAAAAATGATATTCAAGAATTTCATTTAGCTTTTGAGGAATTAATTAAAGAAACTAGTATTGAAAAAATAATAGTATTCATAGATGATTTGGATAGGTGTTCACACGATACAGTCATAGGGACTCTTGAGGCAATAAAATTATTTTTGTTTGCAAAAAAGACAGCCTTTATAATTGGAGCAGATGAAAGGCTTATTAAACATGCTGTCAGAAGAAGATTTCCTGAAATCCCTGGAGATAATACGGAAGTAGGACGTGATTACCTTGAAAAACTTATACAATATCCAATACGAATACCGCCACTTAGTGATTTAGAATTAACAACATATGTTAATTTATTATTCACTAATCTATATGCTGATGTGGGGGAATTTGAGCATATAAGAATCGGCGTTTTAGAAGAAAAAAATAAAGACCAATTTGGATTTACATTTAGACTCGAAAATGCTAGTGATTTTATTAATGATGTAAGTGATGATTTAAAAGAAGCTCTACTTCTTTCTGCTCAATTGGTCTCTGTTTTAGCGGTAGGCCTAAATGGTAACCCGAGGCAAACTAAGAGGTTCTTAAATACACTTTTGCTAAGACATCAAATGGCAAAATCAAAAGGAGAGAACCTTGACAAGCGTATATTGGCAAAACTAATGTTGTTAGAATACTTCAAATCAGAAACTTTTAAAAGTTTTTACCAGCAACAAGCCAAAAATCAAGGTATAATTCTCGAATTAAAATTGATGGAAGAAGCTGTGCTTAAAGATGATGATGAGAAATATGAAGAATTATCTGTTGAATATCAAAGTTATTTACAAGATTCTTGGATTAGAAAATGGTTATCATCAGAACCTTATTTGTCAGATGTAAACTTACAATCCTATTTTTATTATTCAAGAGATAAATTATCTGTATCGGGAACGAATATTCAAAGAATGAGTTCCCAAGCTCAAGATTTGTATATTAAAATTCTTAATGATTCTGAAACGATAAGAAGCTTAGCTTTAAAGGAATCAAGTTCTCTTAGCGATGGGGATTCTTCGGCTATATTTGAATCACTTGCAGATAAGATGAAAAATGAAGGTGAACAGTCAGGAGAATCACCGACTATAAAACGTTTAATAGACTTTTGTAGTGCTAGAAAAGAACTCATTTCACAATTATTAAGTTTAATAGACAAATTACCCCATCAAGTTTTGTCACTGAGTATTACTACTTGGTTACAAGAAATATCGGAAGGAACTTCTCATCAACCAACGGTAATTAAAATGATACAAAATTGGAGTCTAAGTTCAACTAATAAACGTTTAGCAGGAATTGCTAAGCGTAAATTAAAAAATATAGAATAGATTATGGGAACTTCTGCATCAGGTACAGGACCAAAGGGAAAAACACCATTATTACCTAGTTGGGCAAACAGTCCGGATAGTTCTCCTGAAACAGGACAAGATGAAAATGGAGAAGAGCTTGAGAATTCTCCAAGTTCAACACCAGATTCTAAATCTGATATGGTTCCTGAACAAAAATTAACAGGAACTAAAAGTATTCTTACAAGAATCTCAAATGGAGGTCGTGGTTCTAGTTTTAAAACTTTTGCAAAATCATATATAAAATCATCTGGAGGGAGTAAAGCAGTTACTAGGGCTTCAATAGCAGGAATTAATGTAGGTAAAAGCTATATTGGGTTTTTGTCAGATGTTTCCAGAGAAGGGTTTAATGAAACTTTAAATAAATATGACCTCTCAGATTGTGTGGGTAAATCTAGTGAGGAGGTTATGGCAAAAATTGCTGATAGAATAGCTCCTACTGGAAGTACTAACGATGAAGCTATAGCTCGGGCTGCCATGATGATTGCATTTGATAAGCTCTACGAAAAAGTTCTAGACAGTGGAAAAGATATGGAATCACTTGATAATCTCGATTCTGAAACATTATCAGATACAGTAATTGAGTTTGTCAGTGCCTATATTTTTAAAAAATGGGTATATGAAGCTGGAATTGCTCTCGAACGAAACGATTTATCAGAAATTGAGGCAATAAAATTAGAAAATGAAATGAGGTTTTTCATAAGGGATGAAGTAAAAAGTGGATTCAAAAAAACTGATATTTCAAAAATAGATTTAGCTCAAGGTAAAGGACGTGAATTAGTTAATGACATATTTGAACTTGCATATTCAACACTAGAGAAATGAGAATTTGGAACATAATTATAAGAAACAACGAGAAAGATACTTTTGATAAGAAAGTTTCTAGTTCGGAAGAAAAATATATCTTAAACACGGTTCAACTACCAGATATGCCCTCTGCGTTTGGAACAAACGTTTTTAAAGAATTTAAATCATCTAAAATAGAACCTAGAGATACTGCTGAAGACCTACTCCACCTATCCCTTGGTATTTATACAACTGACCAAGTTGTGTCAAGAAAAATATATGGTTTTCAAGAATGGAGTCGTCACTTTAGATTGTACATGCCTGTTTCCTCTCTTGAAAAATGGGAAAATACAAAAGAAGATTTAGAAAAATTACTCTCATTCCTAAGTGGTGATAAATGGGAAATTTTTTTCAGACAAAAAGTAATAATAGAAGGGAAACAAGCTAAACTTATAAATGACGACAATCCTGAAAAAATAGAGAAAGTAGCTTTGTTTTCGGGAGGAATGGATTCTTTTATAGGGGCTCTTGATTTATTAGAAGGTAATAATAAGGTTTCTTTTGTTAGTCACTATAAGAGAGGTGCTGATAAAAGTGCCCAAACTAAATTATATGAGAATTTGAGAAAGAAATATGGAGATGATTCTTTTACAAATTATCAGTTTTATGTGCAGCCTAACCAGCAACATAAAAACGCTACAAAAGAGGAAACTTCGAGAGCAAGGTCATTCTTATTTTTATGTCTAGGTTTAGTTATAGCTAATACTTTAGATGAAAATATAGAATTTATAGTCCCTGAAAATGGTTTGATTTCCTTAAACGTTCCTTTGACAGGAACTAGGCTAAGTAGTCATAGTACTAGAACTACTCATCCTTTTTATTTATCTACTTTTAAAAAAGTAGTTTTAGAGTTAGGAATAAATAATAAAATTCTTAATCCGTATCAATGGAAGACAAAAGGGGAAATGATGGTGGAGTGTGATAATCAAAGGCTTCTTAAAACCTTAAATTCAGAAACTCTTTCCTGTTCTCATTCAGAGAATAGTAGATACTCAGGAATGAGACCAGGTATTCAATGTGGATATTGTGTACCATGTATTATAAGGCAAGCTGCTGAGAAAAAAAGTAATATAACTGGAACTGAATATGTGCATAACATAACTCAAAGTACTCCGTCACAGAAATTAGTCTCAGGAAGTGATATTAGGGCGTTCAAACTTTCCCTTAAACGATTAGAATCAAAATCAACAAGAAATATAATGTTTGATATTCTTAGTTCAGGACCTATACCATTTGAAAATAAAAATGAGCTTGATGAGTATATAAATGTTTATAAACGTGGTATGAAAGAAGTAAAAGAATTTTTAGAATGAAATATCACGATACACATTTTCATTTAGACTTGATGCCTAATCCTGTTGAGGTTGTAAAGCAAATAGAAAAATCCGAAGTATATACAATTGCTGTAACAAATAGTCCTGAAGTTTTTTTTCATACTGAAAACATAACAAAGGGCACTAAGTACATAAGACCAGCTCTTGGCTTACACCCTGAATTGGTTGGACAAAGGTTTAAAGAAATTAAAAAATTTATTGAGTTAATTGAAAAAACAAAATATATTGGAGAAATAGGACTAGATAATTTTAATAAGTCTCCTTCAGATTATAAAAAACAAAAAGAAGTCTTTGAAAAAATAGTTGCTACTTGCTCAGATTATCGAGACAAGGTATTAACAATTCATAGCAGAAGAGCAGAAAATGAATTACTCGATATCTTAGGTGATGATTTCCCAGGAAAGGTAATTTTACATTGGTATTCAGGCTCTATTAAAAATCTTGAAAGAGCAATTTCAAGAGGATATTATATTTCAGTAAATTATCAAATGACCAAATCTAAAAATGGTCAAAAAATCATTAATTGTATTCCTAATCATCAAATTTTGTTAGAATCAGATGGTCCATTTATATCCAAAGAAACTAAAAAGTTCACACCTTTAATGGTAAATTTAATATTGGATAATCTATGTGTCTTAAAGAAATGTAATAATAATGGTGAGCTAAAGAGTATAGTTCTACAAAATTTTTATGATTTAGTAAGAAGTTAAAATAGAAGATCTATAATGACAACATTCAAATTAACTGATACGATTATAGGAGTAATTATACATAATGGCAAAAAGATTCAAATTGCATTGAACTCTGACTATCCTAAAATTTATGGGTATAAAACCAACCCTAGTAGTCAAATTTTTGAAATAGATTTTGCCAAGTATAGAGATGAATTAAAAATTTATTTGATTAAGGTTTACGGAAGCAAAGAGAATGAAGGATTGGGAACAAAAGCACTAACTTATTTTGAAGAATGGGCACTTAAAAATGGGTTTAAAAGAATAATTGGCGAATTGGTGGATGGTAAAGATTCTTCAAGTCCAGTTAAATTAAAGCACTTTTATTTAAAGAATCACTATAATGTTGAAGACACTGGTAATGATTATATCTACGCTAAAATCTCCAAGTCTTTAATTTAAGTAATTCTCTAGCTATTTTAGCAATGATTTTCACAACTTCAACAAACAATTCCTTCATGATTCCAGTTTTAAATAATTAATAACTCCAAGCAATACAGCCAATGCCATACCCCTAATATTTTTAGTTTTTAGAAAATAACCCGCTTCATCTATATGTGTTATAAACCCTAATTCTAAAAGTAGAGCTGGACGAAATATAGTTTCTCGTAACACTTGAAAATTAGCAAACTTCACACCTCGTTTTTTAAAACCTAATTTTTGAGTACTTTCATTTAAAATTGATAATCCTAATTCAATGGAAGGCTTGGTATTTGAGTTATCGCTATTATGTACATAAACTTCCATTCCTTTAGAGGTATTTGGAGAAGCATTACAATGCAACGACACAAATACATCAGCATTTAAAACTTTAGTTAATCGACTTCTATGTGATAAAGGAATTAAGGTGTCTGAATATCGAGTTAAATAGACATCTAGTTTATCATCAAAAATTAGCTTATTCAGCTTAATAATTTCTTTGGCAACATTCAAAACCACTTCTTTTTCTTGGATATGATTTATACCAATTGCACCAGTATCATTTCCACCATGTCCAACATCAATTGCAAATTCCGGGGAAAGTATACCACTGATTCCGGTATAAATTGAGCCACCCAATCCGGGTCAAAGTGAACCAGTTATTCCGGACTAAATTGAGCCACTAAAAAGAGTCGATTCTATTTGTAGGTCATAAAATGTTTTATTTGATAAAAACATAATGGCAAACAAACAAATAGAGATGCGTAAAGTAAAGAAGATTTTTAAGTTTTATACCCAAGGAATCAGCAAGCGAAAGATAAGCTCACAAACGGGTATTTCTCGCAATACTGTTAGTAAATACATTGATTTTTTTCAGCGATACAAATTAACAGGATACGAAGTGTCTTCAATGACTATAGAGGAATTAACCACCCTATTTAGATCAGAAGAAAGACCTAAGACCACCCGTTTAAGTATTTTAGAACAGTACTTTCCTTATTTTGACAAAGAACTTAAACGTACAGGAGTTACTCGTTATCTACTGTGGGAAGAATATATATCCAAGCATCCAGATGGATTTGGTAGGTCTCAATTTTTCTATTGGTATAGTCAATGGAGAAAGGAAGTTTCACCAGTAATGCATTTTGAACACAAAGCAGGTGATAAATTATTTATAGACTTCACAGGAAAGAAATTAACCATCGTAGATGAGCATACAGGGGAAATACAAGAATTAGAGATTTTTGTATGTGTTTTAGGCAGTAGTCAATATACCTATGTAGAAGCTTGTTCGAGTCAAAAGAAAGCAGATTTTATTCGCTGTATCGAAAATGCTTTATGGTATTATGGAGGCGTTCCTAAAGCTTTGGTTGTAGATAATTTAAAAGCAGCTGTCACTAAAAGCAGTCGTTATGAACCCAAAGTAAATGAAACTTTTGCTGACTTTGCAGAATATTATGGTACTACAGTATTACCTACCAGAGCTTACAAACCAAGAGATAAAGCCATTGTAGAAAATGCAGTACGTATTATTTATACTCGAGTTTTTGCACCGCTAAGAAATCAAACCTTCCATGATGTTGTTAGTATTAATAAAGCGATACTGGAACAGTTAGAACAGCATAATGATATGTCTTTTAGGGGAAGAAGTTATTCTAGAACTTCCTTATTTAAAGAAGTTGAAAGCCAGACACTAGATCCTTTACCATCAAAAAAGTATGAACTCAAAGATTATGCAAATGGTACCGTTCATAAGAATAGTCATATTTATTTAAGTAAAGACAAACATTATTACAGTGCTCCTTATCAGTATATAGGAAAAAAGGTTCGCATCGTTTTTTCAAACAGTGTAGTTGAAATTTACTATAGACAAGAACGTATTGCTATACATACCAGAATTAAAAGTAAGTATCAGTATAGCACTATAGATCAGCACATCCCTTCTTTTCATCGTTTTGTTAGCGAATGGAGTCCAGAGAAGTTTATCAACTGGGCAGGATATATCGGTGAAGAATGTAAATACTTTATTACTAAGATTTTAGATAAAAAACAACACCCAGAACAATCCTATAAATCTTGTTTAGGCATTTTACACCTAGCAAAGAAAGTAGGTAACACACGATTAAATAATGCCCGTAAAAGAGCCTTGAGTTATCAGGCATATAACTACAAAATCATTGAACGTATTTTAGAAAAAGGCTGGGATGCTATTGAGGAACCCACCGAAGAAGCTACAGAAGTACCTTATCATAAAAACATCAGAGGAAGAAATTATTACAAGTAAATAACACTAAAACTAATTACATATGAATACACAAACATTAGAACAAATGAAACAATTAAGATTCCATGGAATGCACAGAGCATTTAATGAAACCTTACAAGCAAACAGTATCCAGTATACAAATGATGAGCATATTGCTTATTTATTACAGTCTGAATGGGATGACAGGGTCAACAGAAAAATAGAACGTCTTACCAAGGCTGCTAAATTTAGATACAGGGCTATTTTTGAAGAGATTGATTACCATCAGCATCGAAATATTGATAAAAATCAAATACATCGTTTTGCCAGTGGTGAGTTTATTAAAAATAACGAAAGCATTTTAATCACTGGAAGTACTGGTGTTGGTAAAAGTTTTATTGCCTCTGCAATAGGACACCAAGCCTGTTCTCTAGGATATAAAGTGATGTATTTTAATACTCATAAATTATTTACCAAGTTAAAAACATCTAAAGCTGATGGTACTTATACAAAGGAAATCAATAAAATAGAAAAACAAGATTTATTAATACTTGATGACTTTGGATTAAGAGCCCTTGATAGCACTAATAGACACATATTTATGGAAATTATAGAAGATAGACACGGAAAGAAAGCAACTATTATTGCTTCTCAATTACCTACTGAAGCTTGGCATCAAATCATTGGAGAACAAACCATTGCAGATGCTATTTTAGATAGAATTGTACACTCGGCATATAGAATTAACTTAAAAGGTGAATCTATGAGAAAAAAATTAAGAAAAAAACACTAATTTTAACATACAAATTGAATCGATTTTAACACTTGATTTACTCTGCTCAATTTCATCCGGAATGAGTGGCTCTGTTTAATCGGACTTTCCAATCAATTACAATTACTTTTTTCTGACCAAAAACAAAACACATTTTCAGCATCAAAATCGTAAAACAGACGTTTTTGAGCTTCGCGTACTTCAAAAGTTTTAGACTTATCAACATAGCACTTTCCATTTTTAATACGATTTAATGTCAATTCACATCAATTAAATACAATACGATTTATAATTTATTTTATTCACAAATTACTGATTATCACTATTTTGAATAACAATATAAAGTTTTTTTCGAATATCAAAATCAAGTAAATTTTAAACCTATTCCGATATGAAAAAATCACTCTCTTTAACCACTTTATTGCTACTTATTTCAAATGCCTTATTTGCACAAATTGGAGGTATTGAAGATTCCGTTAATGATGTTTCCGATACCATTCGAGCCATTTTCCCCATCATATTAGGTGTCATCTTTTTAATAGGTTTTCTATTTAATGCCGGACATTTCTTTGGAGAAAACGCTGATTTAAAAAAGGGAATTACTCGTGTATTAGTATTTGTTCTCATTGCTGGAGCAGTAGTAGGCATCTTTACTTACCTAATCGGAATCGTAGTTTAGTATGAAACGATTCGAAGTCTATAAAAATATACGAAAGCGTGCAGTGATAATGGGCTTACCCATTTCACTGTTCGCTCTTATGATGACAGCCGTAATTGGCTCATTATTGTTCATCATTTTCTCATTCAGTTTTACAATTATCATTTCGATTTTTGTGTTTAATGCGGCACTCTATGTTGGCTTGACACATATTACCAAAAATCCAGCGCTCTTGCAGTTTCAAAAAGTATTTCCACAAACCATCAGCAATAAAAAACACAGTCGTTTACATTATGAACAAGATTAATCTATCTGCATACCATCCTATTTTAAGCATTGAAGAACACATCGTGTTTGCCAATAATGGCAATGTAGTATTGTGTTATAAAGGTGATTTGCCTGAAATATATTCTTTGTCTGAATCGGATTTTGAAGATATTCACGGTTCGTGGTTTCAAGCATTTAAATCCTTGCCGACAAGTACGGTTATTCATAAGCAAGATATTTACAAAAAGGCGTCATTCGACGCAAAAGGTATTAAAAATGAAACCTTCTTGGAAAAGGCTACTTGCAACTATTTTAAAGGAAGAAACTATCTAAAACATAGTTGCTATTTGTTTTTTATTCTACCATTTAACAAAGCCTTGAATGCTTCAAAATTCACGAACCCTTTCAGAAAAGTAGAGAAAGGGATTCATAAGAAAATGGACCACAATGTTCAGGAATTTATCACTTCGGTAAACGATGCTATTTCATTTATTAATAACAGCCGAAAAGTAAGGTTTACACCACTCAAAGAGAATCAAATACTAAATGTATGCAATGCATACTTCAACGGATTTAATGAGGGCTTTGATACCGATATTCAGTTAAAGAAAACGAATATTGAAATTGGCGAAAATCATTTTGATGTATTGGCGGTTAATAGTGAACTCTGTTTTGGGGATGTTGTGCAGAGCAGTAAAACCAATGATAAATTCACGTCGGATGATTTTGTATTTCATCAAGGATTTATAGATGGATTAGGATTGAATCTCAATGAAAATCATATCATCAATCAAATCATTTATTTAGATGACAAGCACAAATGGCGAAAACTACTCGACAAGAAAATAGAAGAACTTAATAAGAGTTCCAATTTTGGTACGCAGAATAAAGTCATCTTAAAGAAGATTGAAGACATCGTTGCTAAAATTAACGAAGACGATTCTGCACGAATAATTCGAGGACATCTCAATGTAGTTTTCTGGTCTAAAGAGGAAGCAGAATTAAGCAACATTGCTTCCAAAATAAAAACAGAATTTAAAGAACTCGATATTGTTCCATATTACCCAAAAGGAGAAGAACGGAAAAACTATTTTTTAAATTCTTATTGCTGCTTTGCTTCCAATTTTTCTAACGAAGATTTGTATGTGACGGATTTAAAACACGCCTTGTGTTTATATATCAATAACAGTAATTACAAATCCGATGAAGTTGGTATTATCTTTAACGATAGACAGCATAATATTCCAGTTTTAAAAGATGTTTGGGATGAACAAAAGAAACGCATTAAAGCACGAAATTTTGCCATTTTTGCACCAACTGGCGAAGGAAAATCGTTTTTAGCAAATAATATACTTCGCCAGTATTTTGAGAGTAATGTCCGTCTGGTGATTATAGATTTAGGTGGTTCATATTCCAAGTTTGCAAAGCTCTATCCGGACGATCATATTATTCTACGTTATGAGCAAGGAAAAAATTTAGGCATCAATCCGTTTTATATTTCTTCTATAGAAGATTTAACACCTGAACGGTTAGAAGATTTAGGAGTTTTTTTATTGGAGTTATTAGCCTCAGGAAAAGAAGCGACCAAAGCCGAAGAAGTGGCTATTAAAAAGGTGCTTCGCTACTACTACAATTCCATTGAAGACAATCATTCATTAGCATCACTGTATCAATTTGTAGATGATAAAAAGGATACGCTTATCCAGGAATTGAAAATTCAGGAAGACTATTTCAGCATCTATAACTTTTTACACATCCTTTCGGAATATGTAGATGACGGTTTGTACAGTTTCTTATTCAACGTAAGTGAAGACCAAACCTATAAGATTGAAGACAAACGAATGATTGTTTTTGAACTTGATGAAGTCAAGGACAACAAGGAAATTTTATCGGTAATGTTGAAGTTGATTAAATCAGCTATTCAACGTACCATTTGGCGTAATCGTTCAGAACGAGGGATTATCCTTTTTGATGAGTTTGCCAAACAATTGAAGTTCGATAATGTGCTTGAAAGTGTAGAATTCTACTATCAAGCCATCCGAAAACAAAATGGTGCTATTGGAATCATTCTGCAATCCATAAATCAGTTGCCTAATAACTCTACATCAGCAAGTATTTTGGAAAATACACAAGTGGTGTATAGCCTTCGGAATGAAAAAGGCTATGCAGAATTACAGAAACGCTTGAACCTTTCCAGCCACGACTTAAACCAATTGAAATCCATCAGAAACAATTTAACTGGTAACAGAAAATACACCGAAATGTTTATCAAAATAGGCAAGGAAAGTAACATCTTTCGATTAGAAGTTCCTAAAGAAGTGTATGCAGCATACCTCACAGATGGAAAAGAAAGTGAGCAAATTATGCAACTATATAATGAACACAAGTCGATGGAAAAAACCATCAACATATTTACTAATTCTTAAAATCAAATTATTATGAAAAAAACCATTTTTACAGTAGTGCTTATCACAATGATAAGCTTCAAAGGAACAGCCCAAGGGATGCCTGTGTATGACAACACAAATTTTATCTCATTTGTAAAATCATTGCTAGAGTCTGGAAAACAAACTGCCAATTTGATGAAGACCGTAAAGTTCTTAAAAAAACAAAAAGAGAATATCGACAAGGTCAATAGCGTAATTAAACAATTAAAAGCAGTTAGGGAACTGGCAAAAAACAATGAACGCTTGTACAATGTGGTGCAAGACGATTTACGTGAGATTTTGAACTCGCCTTATATAAAGCCCAACGAAGTGACCCGTATTTCTGATTCTTTCGATGCAATTATACAGAACTCAATGGATGGACTGGAGTATATAGATAAGATACTCTCCAGTGATAATATGAAAATGACTGATGCCGAACGTGCCGAAGTTCTAAAAGCAAAGGAGTTGGAATCCAAGGAAATGGTTGCTGAAATTGAGGCAAAGACAAGACGTTATCGAGAGATTATTGCTTTTAGAGAAATGCAGCATAAAATCAACAATAGAGAAACCAATTACTAATGAGTGGTATTTTTTTAGGCATAGGGTTAGAATATATTGATGCTGTTTTTACCACCATCAAAAACAGTGATTTTTCGCAGTACACCATTACTGGAATGAAAACACTTGCCATATTATTTTTCCTAATTAACATCCTAAAAAAATACAATGAAGGTGTAGCTAATAATGAGGGTTATACCTGGGGATTAACACCTTCGGAATTGGCGAAAAACTTTGCAGTCATTATATTAGTTATTTTCTCTACACAGGTATTGGGTGTCTTTGATACCATTTTGGTTGCTATTGAATCTCAATACCGAGACACGGCTCCAGCACTCCTTCCGTTACAAATGCAAGATATTGATTTGGAACAGGATGTGGGTGCTTTGGAAGCCGCCAAAAAAGCATTGGCAATGCTCTATGAAGCTTTGGTAACACCTTTGTATGGCTTAAAGGTTTTGTCTTTTATCATGGCAATGTTTCTGTGGTTATTAGACTTGTTTATCTATCCTTTATTTCTTGCGGAACGTTTCTTTTTATTAGGAATTATGCAAGCTTTTTTTCCTTTGGTAATAAGTTTGGCAGTGTTTGAGAAGTTCAGAACCTTGGCGTACAATTTCTTTAAACTCTACGCAGGTGTGTATATGTTAGTACCTGCTTTTTTCCTAGTGAATGTATTTGTGAATAATCTCTATACCGAAATCAACACCAATTTCTGGGAGGACTTATTTGGTACTGATTGGGGAAGCAACTTTTTTGCGCCTTTGTTACAATTCGGTTCTATTGGTTTTATTGTCTTACTCAAATTCAAACTCTATCGTCGTGCTACTTCTTTTGTCTTTAAGCTATTTGCTGCCTAAGGCAGATTTAATTAAAAAATAATGAAAACACCTTATAAAAATATTTACAACATATTGAAGCTAAATCGCTTCATTGTTTTAGCAGTCGTTATTGGAGCTGTATTGACGTGCATTGTTTCGGTAGTTCTGGTTGTAAAACTTCATAAAGAAACTGTTAATAATGCTTTTGTGGTCAATACAGATGGCAGTGTTATTCCTTTGAAATTAGTGTCGCAACAAGAAAATTTAGGCGTAGAAGCATTGGCGCATTTAGAGTTGTTTCACACCTATTTCTATCACATTGATGCAAGTAATTATGAAAAGCATTTAGAGAAAGCTCTTTGGCTTGGTAATAGTTCTGTAGATGCTTTATACAGACAGAAAAAAGCAGATGGTGTCTATAATCGTTTGCTTCAATATTCTTTGGTGCAACGTGTGTTAAGTATCGATTCTAAAATTGATATTTCACAAGTGCCATATAAGTTTGAAACGAAAACCATTTTTGAAATCAATCGTGGTTCTATAGTTGATACTTATGAATTGACAACAACAGGTAATTTGATTCATGTTGATAGAAACTTTCCGAAGAATACTCACGGATTATTAATTACCAACTTTTTTGAAAACACACTTAAAAAAATCGATTATGAAAATTGAAAAAAATAAACTTGTAGTTGCTGCAATCGTCATATGTGTGATACTTTTTATTGTGTCATACGCTGTAAGTATAATGAGTAGTGATGATGAAGCGACGATTGAAAACAATCAAATTCCTGTGCCTGAATTAGAAGACAGCCAAAAGGAATACGGTTCTAAATTAGAAGCATTAGATGATTTAAAAGAAGTCAGACAAACTAATGCCCCTAGTATTTATGATGAACGTTTATTGGACTCAACAGGAGTTTATGACCCTAACTTATTGGATAAGCGGAAAATGCAAATGGTAGATAGTATCTACCAACAAGGACAAATTCGTTATTCTGAAAGGACGTATGAAAATATAAATCCTAGATACAACCCTCCTAAACCATCTATAAAAGCAGTAAAAGATACAATTGATAATACTGAAGAAAAGGAAATGAATATTGCTGCCAAAGAACGTGCCTTAGAGCATCAGCTTTTTTTTGCTTCGCATCCAGTAGAAAATGATAATCTAAATGCTCAAAATACCGATGCAATTATCTATGTGAGAGTAGACGGTACGCAAACGGTAAAGACAAATTATCGTTTGCAAATGCGGTTAGAAAAAGATGCTTTAATTAATGATGCGCTCGTTCCTAAAAACACGTCTATTTATGGATTTGTAAGCTTTAAGTCTAATAGAACCATCATAAAAATTGAAAACGTTAACCATAAATCTGTTAAACTAAAAGCTTTTGACCTACAAGATGGCAGTGAAGGTGTTTATGTTGAAAATAGCTTTAGAGCTGAAGCAAGACAAGAAGTTGTAGGCGACCTTGTTGATGACATCAATATCACAGGAGTACCACAAGTAAGTGGCATTAGAAAAATATTTCAGCGAAATCATAAAAATGTAAAAGTTACAATTGCCGATAATTACAAACTCATCTTAAAATCTTCAAAACCAACATTGGTACAAAAATTTGGAAAGCCTATAAAGGGCATTTAATTAAACTCACTCTTATGAAAGCCCATAATGGGTACTTATTTAAAGCTAATTATTATGAAAAAATATATAATCATCGTCGCATTTATTTGCTCAAGCTCATTATTTGCACAACAAAAATTAGATACTATTTATGCTAACGATAAAAAAAATGTTGCCTTGTTTTTTCCGGATCCAATTCGCCAAGGAATTACTGGAGCTTCTCATTTTGTATTCACTTATAATCGAGAAAAAGAGCAGTACTTTGGCTTGCTTCAAGCACAACCAGGAGTGGAAAGCAATTTGTTGACTGTTACCAATAATGGGCAGGTGTATTCATATATTTTAAAATATTCCAATAAACTACCAAGGTTGAATTATTTTATTCCAAAAAATGAAAGCATCGGTAATGAAATTCCTAAAAAGACTATACAGAAACCAGTAATTAAAACGGTTAATGAATATAAAAGACGAATCACATACTTTCAAAAGTTCAGTGAATATTTATTGAATTCTAAATCTGAGCGTATTGCTACAAAACGTGAAAAAGGAATAAAATTACGTTTGCAAAAGATGGTGTATAATACTTCAGAAGTGTATCTTGTTATTGAGGTTCAAAACACATCAGGAATCGATTTTGAAGTTGATTATTTGAACATTTATAGAACCAATGGAAACAAAAAACGAAAAGCTTCTTATCAAAGATTACAACAAAAAGTAATCTACAAGTATAAAATGCCATCGATGGTTAAGGATGAACAATCTCAACGATTTGTATATGTACTACCTAAATTTGTATTGGGAAACAATGAGAAGATGGAAATAGAATTGCAGGAGTTGAAAGGGAGTAGAGGCGTTTATTTACTTAAAACAATTAACTAACTTTTCTTATAACATTGTCTAAAGCTTCATCAGCCTCTTTATAGATAAAATTAGCTTGATAATTTATAGTTGTTTTTAAATCACTATGTCTATATAACTTCTGCAACATTAAAGGATGAATAGCATCTCCAGCAATATTGCCGAAGCTGTGTCTAGCTATGTGCATGGTAAGTTTTTTATCAATATTTGCTTTTTCAGCGATAGACTTTAAATAGTAATTGAATTTTTTGTTAGCAGTTTTAATTTTTCTGTAAACGTCTTTTGAGTCTTTCTGGTTGGCTTTCTTTAATTCTGGAAAGATAAAATCACCATTGTTCCTTTTCTCATTTTCGTAGAATTTCAATATTTCTCTAATTTTTTCTGGAATTTTTAGTGATAATAATTTTGAGTTTTTACCCATTCTGTATTTGAGCCTATTATCTTTTATATCACTCCATTTAGTTCTAAGTACATCGGAAACCCTAACACCAGCAAAGTTGAAACTATAAAGCCAAACATTTCTTGAATGGGTTTCTCCAGGAGATAAATTGGTCAAGGATTCGATTCGAAGAATCTCTTCAGCAGTTAAACCAATTTTTTCTGTTTCTGGAAATTTGATTTTTATTCCATCGCCACCAAAAGGATAGAGCTTCTTTTTTACAATTCTAGCTTTGATAGCTCTATTGTATAATAATCTAATTAAAACAAACACATTCATAATGGAAGTTTCACAAAGATTATGTTCTTTAATCAAATAGACTTTTAGTTTTTTCAAAAAACGTTCATCAATTTCCTTAAAAGTTAATTGTTTTGATTTATTAAACTTGAGAATGTAACCTACATAAGCCTTATCTGTAGACAACCTGCCATGTTTATTAGACACTTCCAATTCATCAAGGTGTTCTTGGGCAAGTTGAAAAAAACTTAGCTTTTTTGATGGTTTATAGATTTCCTTTTTAATAAAAAATGCTGTCGTGTCTTTGTCTTTAGTTTGTAAAGAAATTAAGCCTTTACTAGCTTCTTTAACTTTAGCAGAAATAAGCTCGTTTAGCTTCTTTGAGTTTGGATGCGATTCCATTACAAGTTTATTAGTTTCGTCCCAATGTTCTATGTCTATGTACTGTCCAATGTGTCGATAAGTAGAGCAGCGATCTTTGGTAATTCTAATTGCAAGAGGGTATAGCCCTTTTTTATTGGGCTTTTTTCGTAATGTTATTTGTGCGCTTGCTGCCATTGTCCTGTTTACGAAAGTCAAACTAGGTACAACATTCTGCGAAGAATCTGTTGTAAAGGTACAAAAAACCTAGAATTTTTGGGTACAACATAGGTACAACATTTATTGATTTTATATGATTTTAAATGGTTTCAAAGCAAATCAATAAAAATGTAACTAATTAAAAATCAAGACATTTAACTTTCTTTGGGCAAATATACGCTAGACTTAGGATCTGGTGCCGCGAGGTGTGGGAGTTCGAGTCTCCCCGCCCGCACTTTTTCAACTGCTAAATTGCAGTCATAAAACCTCTCAGAAATGAGAGGTTTTTTTGTTTGGGTACAACATAGGTACAACATTTCTACTTTTTTCAAGACGAATGATAGATTGTTGTCATATGCTCTCATTTGAAATCAAACTCTATTTCTTCCATTAGGGATTAATAAATTTTGCATTTTCTCAACCTTAGTTCTTCGGTTGAGAGTTTTTTATCATACAATATACCCGCAAGATAAACTCGTAAAATACTTCCATCAAAAGACTACGGCATAAAACCAACGCTTCTTCCACTACTCATTTATTCCGTTTCCTTTTGAGCCAAGATTTTATCTTCCGTTTGGTTTCTGCTCAAATATTGTTTAATCAAAAATTTGAGTATTATGACAACAAAAGCGAGTACCACAAAGAAGCGCAGTAGAGCAAAAGCAACTGCCAAGAAAGAAGTAAACGGAAAGAAATCATCCGTACTTCAAATTCAGAATTTACCGTTGGGTAAAATCAAGACTGACCCAGAACAACCAAGAAAAACCTTTAACGAGGATTTATTACAGCAACTTTCTGAGAGTATCGAAAATCACGGTGTATTGCAGCCAATCACAGTAAGGCAATTAAATGGCCATTACATCATCGTGATGGGCGAACGCCGATATCGTGCAAGCAAGCTAGCAGGAAAAAAGACCATACCCTGTATTGTGAGGACTTATGAGAACCACAATGTGCTTGAAGTTCAAATCATTGAGAACCTACAGCGACAGGATGTCGAACCTACCGAAGAAGCTGAGGCAATAGCTTATCTAAGTGAGAAATACGCACCTGCTGAAATTGCGAAGCGATTGGGCAGAACCGACAACTTTGTAAGGCAACGTTTAAAATTGGCAGTTTTGATTGAAGGTTTTAAACACTTTGTTCGTAATGGCGAGATGACCATTTCGTTGGGTGTGGGTGTCGCACTTTTTGAACCAGAGGAACAGCAGATGATGTTGGAAACGATGGGCGAAGATTTCAATGCGCATCAAATAAACAGGATGATTAAAGACCAGACCTACGACTTAGAAAAGGCATCTTTCGATATAACTGACAAGAAGTTAGTACCAAAAACAGGCTCTTGTGTAGAATGTCCGTTAAATGCGGCCAATCAAGTAAATCTATTTGGCGAAGGAAAAATGGTTTGTACGAAAGCAGCTTGCTTCGAAACTAAGAAAAGTAAGTCGTTCTTTAACCTGATTGAGAAATCCATAAAAGAAAATATCCTACTGATTCCAGAAATACGAGAGTACTGGGCAGATGAAGATAACAATCAGCTGGTTATTTCACAGTTGGAAAAAAGTGGCTTGAAGGTCTATCTGTTGGACGATGTTGAAATTATCGAAAATCCGATTAAGCCAACAATCGAAGTCATCAAAAAAGAGTACCAACATTACGATTATTCTGAAGACGATTTGAAAGCTGAGCTTAAGGAAGCAATTCAGAACTACGAAGAAGAATTGAAAAATTACAATTCAGCAGCGGACAATGGATTTGTGAACGGTATTGTGTTCCATCCCGAGACCTACCAAAACAAAGTAGTGTTTATCAAGGTCGTTGAGAATTCAAAAGATGCAGCAACTGAATATTCAGCGCCATTGGCCAACAGAAAAATGGCTGATTGTACACCTGAAGAACAAATCGTGAAAATCAACGAAAGGGAAATCCGTAAGAAGCAAATAGAGAACAACAAGCAGTTTGAAGAAGTGGTTCAAATGATTCGTGAGACCAAATACATCAATACGAAGAAGATACTTTCTACAGACGAAATGGTGGCATTCTCGATATCGCTCTTTGAAAATAATGTGGACTATATGAGCCAGCAAAAGTATTTTTCAAAGTTCTTAGGTGACACGTCCAAAATAACCAAAGTTGAAATGGTCGAGAATTTCAAGAAGAAATTCAAAAAGGAAATCTTTCACAAGTTGATACGCTATATGCTTACAAAGCAAGTGCATTTTGGCGAAAGCAATCACGTGAATAACCTAACGAACATTTCATTCTACAATGCGATGCAGGGATATTACAAATCCAAGATTGCCGGCATTGAGAAGGAATATGTTGAAAAACGAGACAAGCGTGAGGCACGTTTGAAAGAGCGCATCACAGTTCTTGAAAAGAAAATTCAGGAACTGAACGATTAGCTTTTGTTGTTTGAAGAAGGGTCGGCATTCGTGCTGGCCCTTCTTCTTTTTTTATGATAGTGCCTAAAAAATGAATTTACAAACAATGGGTTATCAATCAATAGTTAGCGCAAAGGTAAACTCGTAAAATACACCCATCAAAAGACTACGGCATAAAGCCATTGCTGCATCGTCACTTATTTATTCCGTTTCCTTTTGAGCTGAGATTTTAGCTTCCGTTTGGGTGTTGCTCAAATATTGTTTAACTAAAATTTCAAGATTATGAAACAGGTATCTAAAGCATCAAAGATTTCATTAAAAGATGCTGAACAACATTATCAATCGAGTAAAGAAAATTACACGATTGAAAGTGCAGAAAGCCACTTGGCTTATTACAGAGAAAAGCATCCAATTTATTATGCAATGCTATTACGAAATGTTTAACCTAAAATTCAAAAGCTATGTATTTACAAAATTTGCAACAGGATGAGATTTTCGTTCCATCAGAAATGAAATCCTTAAAAAGTCTGACACAGATGGAATCCCGAAGAGGGCTTGAAAATGCTATCATCTCAAATGGTAAAATCGTCAATGTGGTCTCGAACAGCTACGGACACATTCCGAATCAACTGTTCTTCAAGAAAGCTGAAGAAATGCTTACCGATGCCCAGTTGAACTTTCATAAACGCACCATCAATAAAAACGATAGGTCATTTATTACCGATTTTATTTTCGACGATAAAAGCCAGTTTACAGTAAAGAACGATAAGGACTTGATTCTACCAATGCTTCGGTTCAAGAACTCGTATGACGGTAGCGAAAAGACCTCTGGCCATTTTGGATTTTATAGAAAAGTATGTTCTAATGGTTTACACGTTTCCCAAGCTGAAATTGAGTTTTCCATCAAGCATAGTAAGAACAACACGCACCTCATAATGCCGAGATTGAACAATCTGTTCGATAAATTTCTAGATAATGAATTCTATACAATTACCAAGAAATTTGACAGGATGAAGGAATTTAAAATCATCGATACAAAAGAGTTTGTAAAAGCCGTTCTCGATAAGACAAAGCTATTCAGATACGAGTGTAGCGATAAAAACAGCGACCCCTCAAAAAAGTCTCGTGAAGTCATCGAGATATTGAATTATGAAGCTTTGCTACTCAATGAAGAACCAAATTTATGGTTAGGTTACAATGCTTTCAATGCAATTTTGCACAACACATTGAAGAAAAGCTTTGGTCAACAAGAACGGTTGGATAAAAAGCTATTTGATGAAGTATATGAAATGGCTTAGAGCTTATAAGGGTTTATCCAGTACCTTAAACCTGGATTTTTTGACCTCAAATGTGAGAAAAGACTAATGTATTCAATGATATCTGTTTTTCCTACTGCGATAACGCTCATCCCTTATTTCGGCAAAATATCCTGACAATTTATAGGATTTTGCGTGTTGTGTTTGCTTTACAAAGGATAGTTTCGGGTTGAGCGTGAATGGTGTTTTATGATGCTGAACAGTTATAGATTCGGTTTCATCGTCGTTTACCACTGGCTCAAATTGTTTTAATTATAACTTTTTTTGATTTTGATACTTTTTCGACTTTTCGAGTATTTTTTCAAATTGAAAGTCAGTTACACTGGCAGTACTATAAAGAGCTTTGTTTGCGTAAAGACAAGTTAAACTATTAAAAAACGCAACATCAGTCTCATTTATTTGAATCTTACTAAACTGTTTTCTATTACCCACCTTGTATACTTTAGGGTCGTACATTACTAAAATTAAATCTGGTGCCAAGGGATAAAATATTTGTAGCCCTTTACTGGCCATACCGCAATGTCCATATGGGAAATTGCGTGATTCTAAAAATTGATTGTATTTTGAAACTGGATTATCGCTTGTAATCAATTCCTTGGAAGTGTTATTAATAAGAAGCTTAATTTGCATATCCATCATCATTGGAAGGCTATTAAGTAATATGTCCAGTGTTTTTTCGATGGCGTCGTCATATGCAAAAAAATGAGTGTCAAAATCGAAATCTTTGAACTTAGGTTCAAATTTCATTGCAGCCTTCATAGATTTATCTACCATATCATTGAACTCATCAGCATTTGCCCTTGTACGATATGCTTGTAAAAGGATAAATAACCATATCCAATAATATTCATCGGACTTATTTTTAGGTAAAATTTTTGTCTTGATTACCTCTTTCAGAATAACAGAAGTAGTGTCTTCAATATTTCCAAACCATTCTTCTCTTTCTAAGTCTTTACCATAAAAGTAATCCTCTTGCGCTTGACTCTTTAAATCTGCATTTTGAATTATCTTGTAAGAACCTTTTAAGCATACTTTTATTCTTTTTTGGCTGTTATCAGTACTGAAAAATTTCAAATAAAATTTGGGAACATAATGTTGTCTCTTTTTTTCTGGCATAAACTAGTTAGTGAATCAACAATTTAGTAATCTTCTTAAATTATTTCAAATATTTGCCACTTTAATTATATAGTGGTAATAATTAGAATTCAAATATTTACCACTTTTTTGTATATTTGGTAAAGTTTTGAAACCACGATTATGCCAAAAGTTATAGAAAACAGGCTTATAGAAGCATTTAAAGGACGTAGTTCGTTTGATAGAGACGAGCTATTTCAGTTCTATTCAGACTATGAACCAGACTTGAAGGAAAGCACCTTTAGTTGGCGAATATATGACCTGAAGAAAAAGGACATTATTAAAACTATTGGACGTGGACTTTATGTGATTTCATATAAACCAAAATACAAGCCCAACCTAACCGAAAGCATTCTCAAAATAATCAGAAAAACAAATGATAGATATGAGGATATCACATACTGTGTCTGGGAAAACCAATGGCTCAATGAATTTACACAGCACCAAACATCCAATCAAATGATTATTGTGGAAGTGGAAAAGGAATTTACAGAATCACTTTATTATTATCTCAATGATGCTTTGCGTATGGATTTTTTTCTGAATCCAGATGAAAAGGAAATTGAGTTTTATATTTCTGAAAGTACAGTTCCGGTAGTCATAAAACGTCTTGTTACAAGAGCACCAATAAGTAAACTGAGAGACAAAAAAAACACAGTTCCTGTTGCCACACTTGAAAAGATAATGGTAGACTTGTTTGCAGATGAAAACCTATATCATTTTTACCAAGGTTCTGAACTTATCAATATCTATGAAAATATTCTAGAACGATACAGCATCAATTTTACAAAGCTCTTCAGTTATGCAAAAAGGCGGAAAAAAGAGCAAGAAATAAAACAATTTATGAATAACCATATACCAAATACCTTAGAAGAAATCATCAATGATTGAAAAAGCAAGTTTTACAAAAGAGTGGTTGGATGCATTTCGAGCGACAAAAGAACATAAAAGTATTAACGTAACCATTTTAGAAAAAATGGTTCACGCACTTTCCTTGTTAGAACATCTAAAGTTAGCAGGACTCGATTTTGTTTTTAAAGGTGGAACATCGCTCGTGCTCTTACTAAAAGAAGGTAATCGATTTTCTATAGATATTGATATTATTTCGAGCGTAGAGCGTGAACCTTTAGAAGCGATTCTTGATGACGTTGTTGCCAATTCACATTTTAAAAGCCACAACTTAAATGAGCGTCGTAGTTATAAAAAAGGCATTCCAAAAGCACATTACACTTTTGAATTTGATTCGGTTTATAACCCGAACGTTCCTGGAACGATTCTGCTAGATATTCTTTTTGATAGCCCGCACTATCCAGAGCTTATAGAGTCCGCAGTTGATATTTCTTGGATATCGGTTGCAGAGCCTATAACATCAATTACCACACCTTCAATAAATGCCATCTGTGGCGACAAGCTTACCGCATTTGCACCAGATACAGTGGGTATTCCATATTACAAAGGCGACGGGTTGTTTACAATGGAAATTTGTAAGCAATTATTCGATTTAGGGAAATTATTTGAGAAAATTACAGACATAGCTATAGTTAAGAAGAGTTTTTCCGCTTTCGCGAAAGCGGAACTATCCTATCGAAGCTCTAACGAAGATTTCAACAAAAGAAAATTAACTGAAGCAGACGTGTTATGGGATAGCATAAACACCTGTGCAATCATCGCCCGAAGGGAACGAAACCCAACTGTCGAAGCAAAAAAGAAGTTTGCCGATTTAAATTTGGGTATTCGCAGTTTTGGCAGTGCATTTTTAATGACCGGACATTTTAGAATAGAAGAAGCACTTGCCGCTTCGGCCAGAGTAGCCTATTTGAATGCTATATTGTTACAAGATGAGATTTCAGAAATCGAATATTATGAAGGACAAAACATAAGCGAGCTTACCATTGAAAAGGCCGATTGGGCGTTCTTGAATAAATTGAAACGACAGCCAGATAAATCTATATTTTATTATTGGTATAAGGCTGTGGAACTATTGTAAATTAACGTGAATGGAATTTAAATATATCATAGAAATTTGTGTCGCAATTGATATCGCAATCTTGGGTATTGCCTATCCGATAATCGTGGATAAAATATCCAATATAGGTAATAAGTTTTCATCAAACTATCTAGCCAATGCTTTCGAAAATGAATTTCCGCAGACAAAACTCTTTGGAATATTTCCAGGAAGGTCAAGAAGAATAACAGTATTTGAATGGGTTTTGTTTTTTACAATAGGCTCATTTATATTCTTAATACTAAACATTGAACCTCTTTTTTGGAAGGATAGCTGGATGATGCAAAACTCAGCAAAACTTCTAACGCTATTTTTGACAGTTTTACTGGTGGTCATTTTTATTATTTGGCTAGATAAGGTTTCACTTTATAATGGCAAATCTACACGTTTGCTTACTTATATTATTTCCGAATACCGAAAACTAAAAGAAGACCAAGATGATAAATTCTATTTCAAGATTATTAACGAGTTGGCAATATTCGCAATTAGAACGCAGGATAAAGGATTGGAAGAAACATTGGTTGCTTTCTACACTGAAGAGTTTAATAATTATCGTGCTAACTTCATAAGACCAAGAGAAGAAGAAAAACCTGATGGATTTGAAAATTTTAAGGTTGAGTTTAATCACGAATTCCACTATGGTATCAGGGAAATAATCAGAGAAGTAGCTAAAGGTAGAAATGAAGACTTACAAAGTCTTGAATATTTTGTTGTAAGTGGCGTCTGGTTGATGGGACAAGGCATCTTTGAAACACCAATTTCAAATGAAACCTATAAAGAACTTTGGAGGAATGTTGTACTCATATCAAACAACGCCAAATTTGTAGGTAATTATTGGGGTACGGCACATCAATATTATAGTTTCGGCTTGCAGAAGGTCTATGGCACAAATTATATCTTTGAAACTCGCCAATACGAAAATCAGTCATTAATTGATAAAAGAGATAATGAAAGAAAACGTTTTTTTGAGTTTCACTTGGCATTAGGTGGCTTATTAATATATCAAAAAAACTATGAAGCCATAAAAACCCTGTTTACATACACACAGCATCAGCCACCAAAATATGTTCTGCTGCCTAACAATATGACAGAGATTTTTACTTGGTTCAGTAGTTTTAAAGACGAATTTGGCAGAGGATATTACCCTATCGATTTATCATATCCTTTCCCAGGATTGGATAATTTAGGGAACAGAAGGCGTGTGACTTTTTACATCTGCCAATATTTAGTGTTGCTTTTTCTACGGCAATTTAAATTGCCTGAACATAATACCTATGATAATTTCACAGGTCAACCTACTTTGCCTCAAACCGAAGTGTTAGAGTTATTACGTTGGCAAGAATCCATCCATTATTTCAGATTCTGTTTGAAAAAGGTGTTGAAAGATAAAAATCTCTTAAAGACAATATGATATGAAAAAGAAAGAGATAAAAAAGCTAAAAGTGAAGACATCAAAATTTATTGATGTTCTCGAAACATCTATTGAAGAAGCTATTGAAGCTGCAAGATTGAATGCAGATATAGATTATGATAAAGAGTGGGGTTTTCTTATAAATTCTAAAGATGCTATCGTTAAAGCGCTTGAGAAATTTAATAGCATCCAGAATGCTGCAGAGAGTTTTAACGGAGAACCTACTATTTCCTTCGGTGTAAATGGTACTATGAATTTGTTTCAAAAATCTGCATTTACAACTGGAGACATTCCTCATCTCAATGCAGACACGATATTGTCCCAACAGATAGTGTATCAGAACATTAATTATTACATCCCTAATGCGTTTTTATCGGCTAGAAAAAAGCGGTATCTTCTTCGTAAAGAAGACTTGGTAAAAGGTATTGAAAAATTAGGTTTTGATGCTGATAGAGATGTTATGGTAGCAATGAATCTAAATATCTACGGGATAGATGATTTTAATAAAATTGAGGATAATATTATTAGGATTCCATCTACAGGGCTCAAAAATGTACTATTCATTTTACCAAAAACTGATTTGCCTATCCTTAAACATAAAGAACTAGAGATTACTGAACAAAAAGAATATCAGCTGGGTATATTAGATGACAATAGAAAAATCTATGGCTCTTTAATAGATTTAACACAGGATAGCAATTCGAGACATAGAGAAAAATGGAAAAATTCAAATATCGATTTTGCTACAGATTTAAAGGTGCAACTTATCATAGCCTTTATTACGGAAGTTGTTTGGAAAACTAATGCTAATGTTGTTCAAATTAATGTTGAAACGTCATTAAAGGAACAGGGAATCGTAAACGAACTGTCTGATATAGAAAAACTAGTGCCAAAGAAGGAATCTAATGATTAAATTCAGAAACCCATATCACATAGAACCACCAGGTGTTTCAAGACAAATACTATCGCACCCAGTAAACGAGAATGAAGCGATTGAACTAGCAATATTTCAAGAACATCGTTATGCTTTTTTCTATTGGAATAAATGGGTGCGTAAAAATGAAGATGCTAATCCACCTTGTTTAGTTTCATTAGATTGGCACCAAGATTTGTGCTATCCGTGTGAGACGGAAAAGGAATGGCTTGACGATTTAGATTTAACAAGCGATGGAGATGTTTCCGTATTTTCTTGGGCAAAATTAGCAGGTAATAACGATGGCCACATTTTGTGCGCTGCTTATTTAAATTTAATTGGGGATATTTATGTGCATTGTAGACAGGAAATGGGTCGTGATACGTGGGAAGATGAAGAGCTATTAGATAAATACGGAAACAAGCATACAATCAAAAAATTTAAAACATATGAAGATATGCAACAAGCCTTGTTGACATCTTCTGAAACATCTGTCTTCTTTGATATTGATTTGGATTTCTTCTCGATAAAAAATGGTTTAAGTGATGGGTCTTTTAACTTTACTTATTTAAAAGAAGAGCAAATACGCAGTATGTTAAAGAAAGATATCCCATTAATCAATTGGGTTTTTGAACGTATTAAAGGTTTTACCATTGCAACAGAACCCGAACATTGCGGTGGGCTTTTAAAAAGTAATAAGTTTCTCAATCTTATAAGTGACATCTATTTCAAACCTGAATTATTTGCACCTAAGTGTAACTGGAAATGGAAGCCTGAATATGAATAACAACTTTCAATACAGACTATCTAAAAATCAAAAGGAAGAAATAGCTCAAAACCTTATTGAAATCTTGCAAAATGACGCAGATATAGCTAACGAAACCAGAACATTTGTTTCTAATTGGATTCTTACTGGACCCAAAGAAAAAAGAAAAGCTTTCTATGATGTGTGGGATATTGTTTTAAAGAACCACTTGCCAACTACTAGGCCTATTTTATTCAGGTCGTGTGGTAGAGTTTGCAAAAAAAATAAAATATTAAGTTTTACAGGTCGATTCGAATGTGTAAAAAGATTTAGTCAAGATAAGGGTGTATTGATAATATGCGATACAGAACAAAGTCTCAAATTTGAAGACGAATTTTACAAGCCTGGAAACTATTTACATACATTTTATCCGCTTGTTAATGTTTTAAAAAAAGCAAAAAATTCTGGTGGCTCGGGATTTTCTGAAAGAATCCTGAACGATTATATAGGAGAAGACGAGTACATAATGAGGTATGACTCAGAAAATATGAATAGTCTAAGGTTTATTTAAGAGGCTTTCAATTTATTTTTTTAATACTTGAACTAATTAATACTTTAAAATTAAGTCAGTTACGCATTTAAAATGAATCCGAATAAGATTAAAAACATAATTAAGCACTATAAAAAATGGAAACAAGAACATCCTGATACTTGGATTGAACATTGCAAAAATCAAGAAAACTTAGAGGATGCGATGGTCTATGCCGCGTTAGCAGAAAATCATTTAGGTAAAAGGAACAATCATCAAAAAAGACGAAAAAAAATTAATCTTGAAAAGTTTGCAGCTAATTTGGTTGATAAAAAAACCGAAATTCAGAAAGCAAAATCCTTTGGCGGACTATTGACCATTGTTGAAAATTGCAAAATTAAAGGAATTGGCCCACTTGCTTGTTATGATACAGCCCAGAGAATAGGTGCAAAAATCAGACTTTTTCCTGAGCATATCTATTTACACGCTGGGACAAAAACTGGAGCGGAAAAATTATTATGTAAACGATTAAATGTAAAATTTATTCATAAAACTGATTTACCAAATCCATTTCATAATGAAAATTTAACTAACGCAGAAATCGAAGATATACTTTGCATCTATAAAGATAGGTTTTAGAAGTTCGAGCCTTAGCTAATTGAACTCATTTTTAATAACCACTCAGCACATTCCCCTACATTGTACGCTTACCTGCCGAAAAAGGCAGGCAATCACTTCATTTCGAGAATAGAGCTTCACTACAAATATCTTGGACACAATCCCCAATTTCAGCTTTCCATTGCGTTAACCCTTCCCGCTATGCTGGAAAGGAACACTTCATGCCTTTGCTAAAATTGTGAGTCAAGTCCGCTTTTAATCGGAAAGACATCACTTCGGTTTTCTTAACAAGATTTTCGGCGCGGTCTTCTTGAGCCCTCACTCGAAAATCCTTAAAAACCAAACCGCTGTCTTACACATTTTAAGGGGTTTATAATGGATAAAGCCTCTGTTGTTTTTCGGGTCGTCGAAAAACAGGCAGTGCATAACCAATTCTACATTAAACCCAGCCACTCATTTCGCTTAACTGTCGGTACGCTCAAATCGTAGCCGGCTTTAAAAGAATTGCTAATCCCCTTATGGAACTTGTCAAGACTGTACAAAGTTTTAGTGAAAAATAAGGTTTCTACTTCCTTGAAAATTCAAGGATTTTACTACGTCGCAAACACACCTGATTTATTCCCTAAAAGTCTTGACAAAACCCACTCTATCCATTGTGCGGTGCACGAAAGAAAAGAACAAACACCCCTTAAAATTTAATCTGAATTGAAAAGGGAAATATTAATCAAGCCTGTAAAGGGCATTTAAAACCATTTTATTATGAGTACTATTAAAAATCACGTACAGTTAATTGGAAACGTTGGTCAAGAGCCAACCATTACGAACCTTGAAAGCGGTAAGAAAGTAGCCCGCTTTTCACTCGCTACAAACGAGTACTACAAAGACAGCAAAGGCGAAAAGCAAACTGACACCAACTGGCATACCGTAGTGGCTTGGGGCAAGACCGCTGAAATCGTTGAGAAATACGTCGAAAAAGGCAAAGAAGTAGGAATTACGGGAAAACTAAAGACCCGAACCTACACCACTGACGACGGAAACCAACGCTATGTTACCGAAGTGGTAGCCGATGAAATCCTGTTACTTGGAAGCAAAAATGACAAGTAGGATTTAAAATTAAAGAGGGCGTTCCTCTCGAAAGTAGCGCCCTCTTTTACATTATCCATTAATTAAAATTAAGATAACAATGAAATCGAAGATTCACGATTTCCATAAAAATTATAAGCGATGAGTAAAGCACAAGTTAACGAAATAAAGATTAGCTACAAAGGGGGTTTAAAATCATCTATGTGGAAAAAAATAAGCAATTCAAAAGATGCGGCTGAACTGCTTTTTGAAGATTGGGATAAAGATACAATTGGTCTTCAAGAAACTTTTAAGGTTGTTTTGTTGAACAACAGTAACAAGGTAAAAGGGGTGTATCAACTTTCACAAGGTGGGATTACTAGTACATTAATTGACCTGCGTATATTATTTGCGGTTATTCTCAAATCTCTATCTGTAGCCATAATTTTAACACACAATCACCCAAGTGGAAAATTACAACCAAGCGATGAGGATAAGAAACTTACAAACAAGATTAAAAAGGCATCACAGTTATTTGATATTACAATTCTTGACCACTTAATATTCGCGCCTGATGGGGATTATTATAGTTTTTCTGATAATGGACTTTTGTAAAATTTAAAACTATGGTATATCTCAATTTTACAGATTTGAGCGAGGATGCTCAAAACCGACTTTTGGAAACTTCCAAGGAAGATGTGAAACGAAAATTTGGGGATAGCATTCGCAAATACGTAACAGAAAAGTATGGCTGTTTTGAAACGATGATTGAAGAAGAAGCACTTCGGAATTTATATTCCTATACCTACGTTTTCAATATATAGTTTTCAGCAAAAATGAAGCAAGCACCTCTAAAATTTCAAAGGTGTTTTTGTATTCAATTAATTCTATATCAAGAAAAATCACTATCTTTATTTCGCTGAAATTCAGCATTCAAATTAAAGTAAGGTTATCCACTTTTCGACTTTCGCCGATACCCTTACACATCGAATAAATAACATATCGGAAAATCATTTTCCCTGAAAATGGCAATCGGCTTTTTAGCCCGGATTGTATGGATTTTTGTCACGCTTGCGCGTGACGAAAAGGAATAGCAAGAGGGTAACACGCTGCGCGATGTTACAGATACCTTTTCGTTTTTAAATAGCTGATTATCAGCAATTTAAAATATTTTAAATTCTTGACAATCAAATATTTGCGACAAACGGACTGTAAGCGCCCATTTTTAGGGAAGATTTTGCGACAAATCGGCGAAATATGGACTCATTTATCGGAATTAGATTTAAGAAAGCAACTGCCAAACGTTTTCAGGAATTTTCACGTACACACTTCAAATCACACACTGAGGCAATGGCCACGATGCTCGATTTTTTCTTCTATAATGAAATTTCGCCAAAGGAAAAATTAGGTCCAACTGGACGAACTATTGAAGCCAAATTACTCAAAAGAATCAATGCGGTCATTGCTATAATGCGGGACGTAGAAAAGACCCAAACCAAACCTACCGTCGCTATGATTCAATCTCTTTTTGAAATTGAAGAGCCAACCAAAAAACCTTTGATAGTGGAAAAGAAATATGCCGAAGAAAAGAAGGAAGTACGCTTTCGTGAAAAGCGGAATCTAAAAAACTAACTCTAATTTTTTGAGCTATGTATATCACCATCACACCTCAAAAATTAGAAACAAATTACTCACAGAGTTCGGCGGATTTTGTAGGGTATTTAGAGAAAGAAAATCAAGGTTTGGAACAACAGGATATGGAACATTTTTTTAATCAATATGGCGATGAGATTTCGGCGGAAGAAGTGGTCAGGGAAATTGATGGAAACACGGCAAAACTGAAAAAGAAAGAACCGAAATTTTATTCGATTACCGTTAGTCCTTCAAAATATGAATTGAGAAAATTGCAGAACAGTAGCCAAGATTTAAAACGATACACCAGAGAGCTGATGAAAGATTATGTGGCATCCTTCAATCGGGAAATTAACGGACGACCTATTACGGTTGAGGATATAAAATACTTTGCCAAGATTGAACACCAACGCACCTTTAAAGGAACAGATTTTCAGATTAAAGAAAACCAACCGTATGCAACAAGAATACTTCAGCTCAAAACCGAAATCCGAGATATTCAAGTAGGACGAGCTGAGGGGAATATTAAAAAGATGAAAAAGGAAATTGCTAAACTCGAAAAACAAGCACCGCACCAACAAAACGGAAAACGGATAGTCCAGGGAATGCCCAAAGCGGGAAACCAAAGCCATATACATATCATCGTAAGTAGGAAAGACGCATCTAATACGTTCAGTCTTTCCCCAGGAAGTAAACACAAAGCTTCAGAAGTTGAAATGCACGGTAAGACT
Organism: Ulvibacter sp. 2305UL32-6; assembly: GCF_058148545.1. NCBI lineage: Bacteria > Pseudomonadati > Bacteroidota > Flavobacteriia > Flavobacteriales > Flavobacteriaceae > Ulvibacter > Ulvibacter sp. 2305UL32-6. Next base: position 796,192 of record NZ_JBYVKA010000001.1, on the reverse strand, counting down.
GTAAAACGAGGTTTTGACCGTGATACATTTTTTGCGAAAGCGGAACAGACCTTTGACAAAACATTTGGTTACAAGCGAAATTATGCCGAGACCTATAAAGCCAAAAAGACATTTGTTAAAAATCCGAACCTGTATTTTTCTGCTTTGATGAAACTGCCTGCCAATGAAAAAGCATTGGCGTTCAAAATCATAAATAAATCGGGATTACCAATTGTGCCGAGTATTCCTGTCAGTCAGGCACAAATTGCACTTCGAGTGTTTAAGCGATTGAAACGTGGTGCAGAAGTGGCTATAAAATCGAGTTCCATAGGAATTTAACGTGTATGCAGATAGACAATTTCATAACGATACTTTCAATTATTGGCTTGGTCAGTATCGTTTTCTATGTGGTTTTTCGGGTAAGTCGATATGCCTTTATTATCAATTTACTAGGGCTTAGTGCAATGGTGGTTTATTTAACCGATGAAAATAGATTGATTCTAATTGCTCTCTATTTGGTTTGTCCTCTCATATTAATTAACATAGGACTGTATGTTTTTCTACATAAAACTGAAAACGCACAAAATGTAGATAGCAAATACCAAGTCAATTTTGCGACCACCAAAGGAAGTTTCAGATTGGACAATATCAAACGTGGTGCATCCATTATTGGTTCTGCTGGAAGTGGCAAGACCGAAAGCATTGTGTACGGATTTTTGAAACACTTCCAGAAGGAAGGTTTTTGCGGAATTATACACGATTACAAAGACTTTGAACTGACCGAAATGGCGTACGCGCTTTTCAAGCACGGTAACATCCCATTTAAGGTCATTTCCTTCGATAAAATCATTCATAGGGTAAATCCTATCGCACCTCGCTATTTAGAGAACGAGGAAAGTGTAAATGAGGTGTCACGCGTATTAATCGAAAACCTTTTGGAGCAAAGAGAAAGCGGCACGACCGGTACAACGAAATTCTTCAATGATGCTGCGGAAGGATTGATAGGTGGATTGATTTGGAAACTGAAAACTGACTACCCTAAATACTGTACACTTCCTCATTTGATAGCGATTTATCAGATACTCGATACCGATAGTCTAATTCAATTTTTGGAAACCAATACCACATCGCGGGCAATGGCAGATGCTTTTATAAGCGGTAAGGATTCCGAAAGGCAGACCGCAGGTGTAAAAAGCACTTTAGCCAATGCGTTAAAGCGAATAAGCACACAACGAATTTTTATGGCATTGTCCGCAGATGAAGTGCCACTCAATATAAATAGCGAAGAAAATCCAGCAGTAATTTCGATAGTAAACAATCCGAAATTTGAGACCTCTTACTCGCCTGTAATCGCTACTCTTATTCACACGATTACCAAGCAAATAAGTGTGCGAAATTCAAAACCTTCATTTTTATTGATAGAAGAAGCGCCAACCATCAGATTGTTGAATATGCACCGTATTCCGGCAACGCTTCGAAGCTACGATATAGCAACTATTTATGTGATGCAAGATAAAATACAGAACGATATGATGTATGGCGATAAGGCGAGTAAAGCAATATTAAGCAATCTGTCATATCAGTTTTTCGGCAAAGTAAATGACCCAGATACCGCCAAATATTACGAACGCTTTTTTGAAATCATTAAGAACCCAACAAAGAGTATAAGTCGAGGACATAATCTGGATTTTGATACACGCATTACCACTGGCGAAAAGGAAATCCCAAAAATTCGGGCTGATGTATTTTTTAGGTTAAAACAGGGCGAGTTCATAACCTATGCCGATGGGAATGATAAGAAAGTACAGTTTAAATTATCAAAAATCAATAGACAGTTTCCATTTGGAATCAAAAACTATTCAAACACTGATTTGGAAGCTAATTTTGAGCGGATTTACAAAGAAGTGCGATCGATATTCAAGTAAACTCAAGGTGGTCAAATAGGTTGTCTAATCGAAAAATAGGCTATTCTGCAATTCAAAAATATCTTTCAAAAACTTTAGGAATGTTAAAACCATTTAGTATATAAATAGTACAACGATTATTGGTAAATCAATCTTTAAACTAAGTGGCAAACAAAAATTGTTACAAAGGGTCTTTTTAAAAAGGCGACTTATCCTTTGACCCTCTCGCATCTGCCAGCCACTTTCCATCCTGCTTAACCAATTTAAATACACCAGGCGTTTTATCGTAAGCTGTGGTATATTTTACCCAAGCCACGTCGCCCATAATCGTATCCTGCAAAACAGTAAAGTTTGAATTATCCTTTACCGTCGCATTAAACATATTTATAGTATTCATATAGTTAGAATATGCCTGCGGTGTCGAGTTGGCTTTTAAAGTTTCTTCATCCTTTTCATAAAAGCTTTCAATAACAATCTGGGCAGTTGCACTTGGCCCCGAAAGTTTAGTTGTGGAATCAGTACACGAAAGGAACAGTACTATGAGCGAGAAAACAATAATTTTTTTCATAACAGTATTAATTTGGGTTATTAACATATCTATGCGATAGTTTCATTTCAATATTTCGTTCGCCATCCTTTTCATTCAATTCTAAAATTGCCCTACGGTCATTGGATAATGAAAATTTGGGCAATACATAAACAAATCTTGTCATCTTACCCTCTGCAATTTTGGAAGGAAGACGGTGTCTGTAAATAGGTTCTTGATACAAACGCTGTAAAGATTTCTTTTTTCCTTTCTGTCGTGTTTCAATCGAAAGGTTCAAGAAATTCAAATCGTAATCCAAGGTGGAATTATTCTCAATCTGGATAACGAAATACAGTTCTTCTTTATCAAAAACTATATTCTCAACACTTAAAACAATGCCTTCATTTCGCTTTTTGATTCGGCCAATACGCTGTTTTCTATTGAGAAGATACGAGCAGAATTTTTGGTAATGATAAGTTCTGTTGTCTATTCGATCTTCAGAGGATTTAGCAAGAATTGAATCGATTACAATCGGCTTTTCATTCCCGATACTATTTGATGCTGGAATGAAATAATTGAGCTTAGAAAGCTGTTTTTTATACCTTACAATATACGAAAAAATTGAGCCATTTCGGTTGACTACCAGCAAATTACTTTCCTTTCCTGGCTTAGCTTGTAACAGGCCGAAATACTGTTCTTTCTCACGATTGTAGGTAAAGACAAAATTGTCTGAACCGGTTATGCCTTGCCGAATAGGTTCTGGAAAGAATAGCGCAACATTCTTGGTGTCGTTTGCATAAATGGTGTCGAGTATGTGCGTCGTTTGTTCGTTCGCTGTAGCCTGTGCCGAGCATAGTCGAGGTGCGAAAGCGAAAATAAAGAGCACTATGAATATATGATTATATCGTCTCATAGCTTTGGTTTTAAAATGAGTTTGTAATTGTTCAGTACGGTAACTTTTACCCTTCGGTTAGAACGCCTGAATACTTGTGTAAGTCCGCCAACTTGTGGCACACTCGGAATGTTAATATCACCAATAACATCATCAAGCACTTCTCTTGTAGCTTCTTCTCTAAAGTTGTTCTCAACATAGATGCCCTCGCTACCGTCTTGCAAATCGAAAGCTTTAAGTTTAGTGGGATGGTGCTTTATGTTCTCAATCTCAATTAAAGCACGATTGGGCTGAAAACTGATAAACCCAAAAATCGGTGTGTTCTTTGGCATCAGTTTGCCATTTATGGTAGCAGCTTTGGTAAGGCGCATACGCAATCGGGTATTTGCCTGAACAATTTGATCGCCATCGACGACCACGTAAACGGTTTCATCTGTATTACCAAGGATTGAAACTTCATTGGGTTTGGGCGCAGCGGCGAAGAATAGTTGATGTTCCAAGCCCAGTTCCTTAGCTTCAATTTTTTGAGCTTTTTTAACTTCAGCTGAATCAACTTTCGGTGTAATTTTTTGGGCTATGCGCTTTTGTCCCAAATTTTGATACCGTTTTTCGGAATACTTAATCTTGCCAGCATCGTAAATGCTATCCACAATGCGTTCTTTTTCACGTTCCGGTAAATCTGGGTCGTAAAAGCCCAGGGAATCAATCAGCTTTTCATCATAGATGCTGGGTGCATTGGTTTCACGCACTTCTTTGAGGTCGTTAATCGCATCCAGCTTGGACTCGTATTCCTTTTGGTTTTCTTCCAAATCAGGAATTAAGGTCTGTTGTAGGCTTTCGTTCTCGCTGTCATCATCGCCCATTACCATAACGGAATAGGAAATGAGGAATATGAAAATCACGGCCAATACCGCTGCAAATACTATTTTGTTTTTCTCAACTTTCATCGTTTAATTTTTTAAGGGTGTTCTCGAAGTAATTTGTAATCAAAAGTCCGTGCGGATTGTTGGGAAAGTTTCGATCCACCATAATTAGGTTTCCGGTGGAAACCAATTCATAGGTGTCGATAATAGAGCCTCTATTAATTTCAAAAATGGTCGTGGTACTGAAACGGTACGTGCCATTGCTTTCTGAAATTTTTGAATCGATACTCAATACCTTCTGCACCAATGAATACTGCAATAAGCGGTTATATACACCATCCGCTTTTTTCTGACGGTACAGATTGTCCACAGAACTATTGCCCAACCAAAGCGCTTTTTCCAAGTTCCGTTCATAATTACTGGCATCAATGTTATAGAAGTAGTTGTGGAACAGCTCTAAATGTGCCAGAGCTTCAACCCTAAAATTCTCTTTTTGGGTAACGAGCTTCAGTGGAATTATACTTCCATCGGTATTGATGGCAAATGCACTATTGAGCGCCTTTTGATGCGTGTTGAATACCATCCAAATTGAAAAGGTGCTGGATAGCAATGCACAGACAATAACCGACAAAACGATAAACCGATTTAGCTTTAGGACGTTATAAATATTCTTATATGGTGTTTTCATTTTAAAAGGTATTAGTTGGTAAATAATCTGAGCGTAAAGGATGTGGCACGTTTGTACAATTTGAATTTTAGGAAGACGATAAAGCCAACAGAGCCCAATTGAACAACAGGTGCAAAAAAGCCTTGGCCTGTGTCGGTTCCGAAAAGGTTGACCCAGAAATTGGTATTGATTTCCGTGTAAATGGCATTGATAAATACATTTACCAAGAAGAACGCTGGCACGAGCATATAAACAGCAGCGTACAACTTAAAGAAAGTATAGGCGAGAGAACGAAACTTTTCAAAAACCGCAAGGCTAATGACCAAAGGGAAGAATGCCTGCATTATTCCCAAGAGGAAAAAACGCTCTGCCAAGAATAGCGGATAGATGAACAAATCCAATATCCAGAGGATGGTACTTAGAATGAAAGCCAATATTTTGAAACCGTATAATGGTGTTACCAATGCCTCATACAAAAGCGTCATTGCCGAACTTGCGGCATCAAATAGGCTTACATCTTCCTCTAATGGAATATCCTGCATTTGCAATGGAAGTAACGCAGGTGCCGTGCCCCTATATTGTCCCTCGATGGCTACCAATATCCCATCAAAGAATCCTAACACCTGCGTTGAAAATATAACCAGTAGGACAATAGCAAAATTCTTGGCCAGTTCGCCTGGACTCAATCCCCAAGTGTAACCGTCCTTGTCTGCAATACCTTCATTGTATTTTTTAAGAATGTTGACCAAAAAGAACAGGACGGCAAGTGTTTTCATTCCGGCAATGCTGTATTGCGAAAAGTCGCTGGCCTGTATCGTTTGGAAAACCGTATCGATGTATTCCAACCCTATCCCTAAAATGATGGTCGTAGTCATTTTTAATATTCTGTTTCTCGGTTATTGACTTTATCCTGCATTTTTCTGAAAGAAATAATATCACGGTAGCGTTTTGTCTTTGTAGTGATGTTGGCAACCATTTGTTTGGATTCCAGTTCTTTTGCTTTCAGTATTTCGGCACGTTCGGCGTCGCTCATTTTTAGATAATCGCTGGACAGGACTTCGTCAATAAAATCAACCGTGTCTAATGAATTTTGTACAATAGTTTCAAATGAGGCCACAACTCTGTTAATTTCCTCGGGTTTGATGTAAGGCGAATTCAGAATATCCTGCAAATCATTTTGCATTATATTGATAAGGCGCTGGTTGTTCTGTGCGATTTCTTCGACCGCTCTAAGTTGTTGGACAACGCTCGATACCTTCTCAATAGCTTCTTTGGCATCCTTCAGGAATTTGACGGATTTAATCATTTCTGCCGTCTGCTTACCTGATTCCAAAAGTTGCTTTACCAAACTGATAAAGTTGGTGTTGTCATAAACCGGCATTCCCTGGGCAGAAGCATCTTTCGGCATTAAAAGGGCAACCGTTAAGATTAGCCCGATTAACATTGTTTTAATTTTTGTCTTCATAATATTATGTTTTAGATGTGAATTGAATTATTGCTTTTTCCATATCGTGATGCTCGTTGTAGAGTTTCATTATTTCCTCATTTTCTTTACCGTCGGTCAAGTAGGCGGCATACACTTCCTTTGGTACTTCGAGACGGAAAATATTGCTTTCTCTACCAATTTTGATAAACATTTCAGTGTACTTCCGTGGTCCGGAAAGGTTGTTCTTGATGGATTTAAGTTGGTTCAAGTCGTGGCTTGAAAGGTTGAGCCTTTTAACCAGTTCGTCATAGCCTTTTTCATTGTTCAAGCTGTAGATGACCTGTGTGTTTTCGAGTATACTTGCGGAAGTCGAATTGTTCGGCAGCTGATTGATGGACTGAAGAATAATCCCAATTGCACCGTTCTGTTTTCGGATGGCTTGATAATAAAATTCCACACTTTCCAGTACGTTATCGAACTTCAATTGCTTGGCGAACTCATCGAAAAGAATAATGCCTTTTTCTGCTCTGTTTTTCCAAATCGTTCTTTGGATAGCGGACTTAATCAGCTTCAACATTACCGACAGGATTTCTTTATTGTCCTTTACTTCATCCAGTTCAAAAACAATCAATCGTTTGTCCTCAATTTTATAGGTTTGGTCTTCGCTAACTTCGAACAGAAAACTATATAGACCATCGCCGACATATTCGGACATTACGTGTAAGAAGCTCGTAACATTAAAATAGTCGGGATGGATTTTAAGGGTGCTCAGAAGCTCTTTCCGATTCCTTTCTATAAAGCTGTAAAAACCATCTAAAGAGTGGTTTTCTGAAATGCTATCGTAGTAGTGGCGCAATATCTTTTTGACCGAAACCGATTGTGCTTTTGTCACTTTTAAATCTGAAGCGAACAGTTCAAAAAGAAACACAGATAAGTCTTCCAAACGTTCAGGTGTAAGGTCATTGACATCGCTGATGTAAAAAGGATTGATGCCCAGGTTCTTTCCACTTTCGTAGCGCAGCACCGTGTATTTTTCTGGGTAGAGTTTGGCAAACTTGGTGTAGGATCCGCCCAAGTCGATGATGACCAATCGAATGCCACTTTCAAAATATTGGCGCAGAATGTTATTTGCCAAAAAGGATTTGCCTTCACCAGTAGGTGCAAAGATGGCAAAGTTCCGTGCCTTGATGCGCTTCTTACGCTCGTCCCAGACATCCTTTAAAACAGGAATATTATGTTCTCTATCATTAAATATGATTCCGGTAGCATCGGACTTATAATTGGTATTGTTAATGAACAGGCACAGGGCGTGCTTCAAATCGGTAACGTATAAATCATTATTCGAGAAATTAGAAGAAAAACAGCAGTAACTATTCAGGATATAATTCTTTCGTTCTTCCCCTCGTGGATAGTATGGGATGATATCCAGTTCTTTAAATTCGGTCTTGATTTTAGAGGTTATCTTATCGAGCTCTTTGGCATCTTTGGACCAATACACGATATTCAAATGACCACGAATTATACGTGCATTATCATCTGCATTGATTTGGTCAAGAATATGCTGAATCTTACCAAGTACAACTTTGTTCTGCGACCCGAAGTTGGAACTTTTGTTAAGTTCCTCAATTTTCTTATCCAGAAGCTTGCGCCACTTTTGTTTGTCGTCGAGATAGAGAATCTGATTGACAATATGATTTTCGTTAAGCGTAAGCCCTAAGCCATCAATAAACCCTTGATGAAACACAAAATCGTCAGAAGTGAATTTCTCATTGGTTTTGCTACTCTGCACACTTTCGCCAAAGCACAGTTCGCTATTAATGGCTAGGGCATCAAAATGGTTTTCGCCAATATTGACGCTTTTTTTATCTAAAATGATGTCGGTATCAAAGCCTTCGTTGAAACCATTGAAATAGCCATTCGTGAGTTGCTGAATCTCTTTCGCTCTAAGCGAAATAAATTCCATCTTTCGGCTATTGTTGATGAAGGAAATGGAATCGCTTACCGAGTTGACAAAACTCTTAACGTTGTCATCTAGTTCTTGCAAAATTCCCTTAGAAACCTTCCGGAACGGATTGATATATTTTGAATTATTAAGTGCTTTATTCTTGGTCAGAATAAAGAACAGATAGCATTTATGCTCTATGTGTCCGCGACCTTTAAAATACTCGTGGGTTACTTTTTCCAGAAAGGTTGTATTTGGAAGTTGTTCCGAAGAATAGGATTTCTTCAAATAGATATCCTGTTTATGAACCACGGTCCCAACAGGCAGAGATTTCAAAGCCTGAAACCAGGCGCCGTGCATATCCTCAAAATCCTTTTCGGATAAAGAATAGATTTCTGGTAGGTTACCTTCATAGCACAAAACCACATTGCCATTATTGGCAAAGACGATATTGTCCTGAATATCTGAAATGGGTTGATATGCTGCAAGGTTAATCTTGTTCATAGTTGAAACGTGAATTTCTTTTGTTGCTTATTATTTTTGGGAATGCGTTAGCTGTTTGAAATAGCTGAGGGTTATGGGTTATTCTCGTCAATACCAAATAGAGCCCAGCATTAAAAACCAGTACACCTATTATTATCCCGAAGCTGAAAGAGAAAATGATGATTAATAACGATGCAAGAATGGAAACCATCATTAAGGCAAACAGGGAAATGGGCAAGCCAAAAATGACTGCCCGTTTCCTGATGTTTTTATAGACCTCGAATCGCTTCATTTATACTACAATTCCTATGAGGTATGTGAAGATGCCGACTACCGCACCGGCAATCAACACAAACACGAGAACTCGGGTAATCCCTTTTTTAAGGTCAGCATTTTCACCAAAGAAATGTCCCGCATTAAATAGGAAGCCAACAAGAAAGATGACACCTAGTAAAATGGGAAATATGGCTCTGATGGTATCGCCAACATCATTAACGGAATCTTCAATGCCACCAATTTGAGCAAATAACGAAGTGGATAAGAGCGAGAGAAAGGATGCTAAATAGTGATATTTTTTCATAACGTAACAGTTTAAATTTTTGTATTGTTTTCGTTATGGGAAATTTACATATATTTGAACATAAATAACTGTAAATCAAATAATTGTGAACAAAATATTATTTGATGTCGTTTGGATTCTGTTGCTATTATTTGGCATCAAATGCTATGGAATTTTAAAGGGAAGTTGTTGATAACCTGAAAAATGAAAATGAAAAAAGTGCTCAAAAACGTCAGTTTTGTGATTTTACTATTGAAAATGTGCATCATTTTAGGACAAGAATCGGGTACCCAAAAAAGAATAATAATTGATGTTGGACACGGTGGAAATGATTCTGGTGCAATTGGGGTGAATTGCATCCAAGAAAAGGATGTTGTAATGAATACCGCTTTGGAAATTTTGAGGCTAAATGAAGAATCTGAGAAGCCTTTGGATATTTATTTGACAAGGTATACTGACACGCTCATTTCTTTATCGGATAGGACTAAGCTGGCCAAAGCCTTAAAAGCCGATTTATTTGTGTCCTTGCATTGCAATCATTCGGATAATCCAGATGCAAGAGGGATTGAAGTTTATGTTTCAAAAAAGCAATCAGCAAATTCTAGAGCATCTATTTGGTTTGCTTTTCAGTTACAAGCTGCCCTTAACTTAGAGCTAGATTTTGAAAGTCGAGGTGTGAAGTTTGCGAATTTTCAGGTTCTAAGAGAAACGGTTGATTATTGTACTTCCGTGCTTTTGGAATTGGGATTTTTGAGTAATAAGGATGAAGCTGCTTATTATAAAAAGCCTAAATCAACCGAAGCTCTGGCTTTAATTATATTGGAAAGTTTAACTAAAAAATGAAGAAATTATGAGGGAATTAGGCATTGAGATAATCAAAATAGTTAGAGCTATTATTTTGGAACTATATAAATCATTTTTTAGAAGAGGAAAACTGTAATACATCAGAAATCATTTTCTGTAAATTAAAGGATTCTTCTTCAATCCATTCTTCTTTGTCAATAAGTGATTTTATAAGCTCAATTTCTTTTCTGGAAAAACTTTGCAATTTCAATCCTGAAAGTAATTTCGTCAAATCCCAATGACTGTAATGATAGTCAATATAAGTGCTAATTCTTTTATGCGGTTCATTTGGGTACAATAAATGAATATCCTTGTTTCGTTCTTTCAACTTAGTTTTTACTCTTAAATAAATTTGTAAGCCTGCTAAATCCCAATCACAGGAATAGTAGATTGGTTTTGAAAGGTCATTTTCGTCTATATCGTCAATTATTGAGATATTATTACCGCCAACATACCACATTTTAGTCTGGGTTTCCTTAGCAATCCAAGGTTGTTTTAAGAAGGATTTGTTCTCGCACATAACTACCAGCTTTGGGTTTTGATTGTCGATAACCAATCGCCATTGATTTTCTTTTGTATCTAATGGAAACCGTTCAATATCTAATATTTTAAAAACAGCTTGTCTAACACTTGTTTTATTTTTAAGATACTTCGAGGTGTCAAAAAACTCATTTGAAAAGTCCTCAATATTGGTTGGGTTGTTTTTTAATTCAGACTTATTTTCAGCAATGAGCATTAATGTTGTAACGTCCTCAATGGTAAAAACTTTGTTTGCAGTCGGTTTTATATTGTTCTCAATAAGAAATTTTTTTGCTTCTTCAAAGACCTTTTTAAAGTCCTTTTCATAAAATTCATTAAACCTATCTGTAGTAATTATTACTTTGTTGTTGTCTGGTTTAAGGTCTAGAACACCGTCTTCGTGTATGAGATAGTGTATGTAAGGATGTCCTTGAATGAGTGCTCGGGATTTCCTATGGCGATATAAATCATCAAGTGCTTTTAGTTCTTTCCAAGTGACATTCTTATTCATTATCTAATTGAGATTTTATGTATTGGTCAATGTCTTGTGTTACTTCATCAGAGAATATACCAAGAGGTGGAACGAAGCTTTCTGCATTAGCTAAATTATTTTCATTTAAAATGTATATGTATTGACCATTTTCGGTTATTTCACCAGCAGTTTCAATTGCCATTGTAATTATTTGATAGTCTTGTTTTTTTGCCAGTTCGTGTAGCATATTATAGTTACTGCCTAAACCTTCCGCTTCATCAATGGGCATAATTTTTAAGCCAGTATTATCCTTTTCTTCAATAAGCGATAATCTTGCCAAACAAAGAAGTGCATTTGCAGCATAGGTCTGTCCGTTACTGCCTGAATTGACTTCTTCGTTTTCTAATTTAAGTTCAAAAACCAAGTCGAAATACGATTTTGGGTTCATTAAATCTGAAGGTTCAACTTTAGTGCTACCACCTAATTTCTGAAAAGCCATTATCATCATCTTATTAATGTCAATTTCTTCGCGAAGGTCACTAAATAAACCAGTATAACTAATTTGGTTGTTTAACTGTTTTCTAAATGTAGTAAGCCATTTTTCAGGATAATGAATCGATTTTTTAAATGTCAACGATGCCTTGTTGCCACCAGTTATACCTGCGTTACCTTTTTTTAGATACTTATCTATATCATTTATTTTGGTAAGATATCCTGAATAGACCTTATAGACTTCATTAAATATGCTACCTAAAATCTCTACCTTTCTGGAGCCAATTTCTTTAATATCCTGAGTAAGTTTGTTTAACCTTTCTACGATGTCATTTTTTATTAAATCTTCGTCAACTTTTGTAGATGGAAATACTGTTGGTAATAAATGGTGTGCCAATTGTCCAATAGATGCCGTCTCGTCATAGGGTAAGTCTTTTGTTATTAATTTTAAATACTCGATATATGCCTGTTGAGACTGATTCGCTTTATGCTGAAAAGAATTGATTCCACCATCATCTGGATTATTTGTTTCTTCTGTATTATCGTCAAATTCAATCGTCGATTTAAAGAGTTGCTCGTTTAGATTTGTAGCTTCTTGTATTTGCTCTCTTGCTAGTTCTAATTGTTTATCATACTGCTGAATATTCTGGTTAAGGTCTTTTATGGTGTTTGCAGTCTCGTACTTTAAATCAGAAAGTTTTTGTTGATTGATAATGGAATTTTTATTTGTCTCAATAAATGAATCTCTATCGAAGTCGGTCTCATTTAAAACGATATTCCGTTGTTCTAGATGATTTTCCTCGATGGTAATCCTATCTTTTATATTTTTAATGTCGAGAGTATCAACATTTTCGAAATATGTAGTTTGAAGCTTTTCAATTGTTTGGTTGTAACCTGTTAGCAAAGTTTTTCGACTTGTAAATTCTTGATATGACTTTTGTAATGAACTATATTTTTTATTTATTTCGGTTTTTGCATCAAATGACTCTAGATGAAGATTAAATGTCTCAATAGTCATATCTTTTAAACTATCATCTATTTTAAATTCAAGAAGCTTATCTTGGTTTTTATAAAGATTTATGCGTGTTTCTATATTGCCGAATTCGAATAATGTGTTTTTAAGAAATTCTATATTTTGTTTTTCTGTTTTAAGTTCGGCTAACTTCTTATCAACGCCTTCTTTAAGTTTAGAAATAGATGCGACGATATCATTTGGATTTTTTACATTTAAAATTTGATGGTCAGAAAAGGTTATAAATTCGTAAACACCATCAAGATTTAACCAGAACCCTTTCTCACTTTCTTCTTTAATGTTTGCATCTAATTGCTCAAAAAGATATTCAGGAAAAGGCACATATCTGTTGGTGTTTTCTTCTGAAGGTTTAATTCTACCATATTTTTGGAAATAGATTAAAGTACTTTCAGATATGGGCGATAATGGAAACTCTAAATTTTCAAGTGCCCAGTTTACCAATGATTCAGGATTGTTCAGGTCTGAAAATTTTGATAAGGATTCCAGTCCGGCTATTTCCTTTTCTAATTCCTTCATTTTTTCAGAGAAAGCTTCTTTTTCCTTTTTAAAATCTTTTAGCCATCCAGATGTTTCAAAAGCGTTTTGAATATTATTTTCTTGTAAATATTTGATGAACTTTAGAAGAGCTAATTTATCATCATTGGTAGTGTGTTGGGTTGTAAACCAAGTCTTTACTTTTTCAATGTCATTATCGTGTGAGGCCATCCACTTTTCCACGATATCCACTTGTCTCTGTCTTTGACCGATTTCAAAAAACTGCTTTTCTACATTATTTTCAGAGCTATTGGCCTTAGAAAGCTTAGAAACTTTCTTTTTGAGGTCTAAGAGTTCTTTAATGTCATTTAACTGCAATTTTAAAATCTCAATTTCTACAAATCGCAGTTCATTATTTTTAAGATTTAATTTTTCTTCAGATTTACCTTTTTCTTCAAGGGTTTTCTTTTTAAAACTATTCCAGTAACTGAATTTTTTAATTAAGTATTCTGTATATATCGATTTATAATCTTTCTGTTTTTTTAAAGCAGTTTTAATTATGTCTTGTTTTTCATTAATTAGTTCTATTTCTTGGGTATATCTTATATGCTCGTGAAAATCGTTACTGATATTGTTGACTTCCTCGTTGTACTTTTCGATAATGGTATTTTGTTCATCATCGCCAAATAAGAATTTTTTTAAATTTTCGGATTCAGTTTTAAAGCCTTTTCCTCTTGCGAAAGACCTCAGGATATTTGCGTATGTTTTTAGAGTTTCGCTCTTTGTTAAATTCAAAGAAAGAATTTTATTGTCGTATAGAATTTGGTGGTAATCTCTTCTTCTGAAGGTCATCATTCTTACAAAGTCAATCCTGTCACACAGATTTTTTAGTATATCTACCTTGTTATCCAAAATCAAGTCTTCGTGCAGAACGGGTTTGGTCAATAAGGTAAGATTATCCCAATCGTAACCATTTTGAATGATAAACATTTCGGCAGCATTGCTTGTTCCCTCAATGTAAACACCAATTACTAAATACTTCTTGGGACTAACTTCAATGTTGAGAAAAATATATCCTCTACTAGCGGTTTTTCCTGTAGAAGAAATAAGCATACCCTTAACGTCTCTATCCTTGTTCCCGTCAGTTGCAGATACAAATTCACTGGAACCAATAAGAATTAGTTGAATCATATCTGCAATCATACTTTTACCACTGCCACTTTCGCCACTAAAGTCGGTACGATAGGGGTGGAAGACATAATCTGCATTAAAATGCTGTTTTATACCAATTGTCGATAAACTGTAAATTCTTGGGTAATTGTTACTCTGCATCTTTGACTTCCTTTATTAAATCGTCTATAGTTTCAATTTGGGGTTGATAGTTGATGCGCAAGCGCTCAAATGATGGCATTATTTTAAACTTGTCTTTTTCATCATTACTTTCCCACATTAACCACCCTAGGTCAGCGAATTTCTCAAATGATTTGTTTACAACATACTCAAATCTTTCGTCGCCCAAATCCGTACTTTTATCAGAGGAATTATCATTTATTAATTTTCTCAAAGCGTTTTTCTGTTCTTCATATTCTTCGTGTAAAAGTGTTATGAAACTTGAAATACTTTCGAGTTCAATGTTCCCGTCCAATTTATACATTTTTAGAAAGAGCATTCCTATAATAATATATTCGCTTCTTAAATAATCTCTGTTGTCAGAAGGTACGTTGCCTTTACCATCTTCGTTAAAATTTAGATAATAATAATTATTGAAATCTGACCCTTCTTTTACAAGGTTTAAATTGTAAAAATCTTTATAAAATTTCTTAAGTGAGTCATAGTTGTCTGAATCATTTAAAAAGCGGTAGAGATTTACATTTGAAGGATATTCTCTTTGGATATGAACACCATTCCTAAGTGTGTAATCAAGCTTTGCAAAAACGCTCTTTGCCTTATTATGGGCTAAAAAATCATATGTTATTGTACTGTTTGTAATGTCATTTGCCATATTGATATACTAGTTTTTGATATTGCTCGTGTCCGTTCTTTATTAATTTTAATCTCATATTTAATTTTGCCCATTTTGTTTTTTCTAATTAGGTTATGAGCTGTCTTCACTGCAATTTTTAGTTGGTCTTCTTTTAATATTTCAAAGAAAAAAGGCGTAAAATCTACAGAATTCTTTAGTTCCAATTCTTCCAGTATAAGATTAGTCCAATGCTGAATTCTCTCTTTATCTTGTTTCCATTTAAGCGTTTTTTGTAGCAGTTGGGTTCTTTTAAAAGTATCTACTTTTCTCTTGGTTACTTCGACAGGCAACTTGGGACTAATTTCTCTAATGGGAATGATTTCAAATCGAGGATTATGGTTCGGTGATTTTATCGCTAAGCCAGATAGATTATTAGGAAGTTGAATTTTCTTAGAGCTTCCATCCTTAACGACTTTTGAACTCTTCAGTAAATAATCAATAAACTTGTTTGTTTTTCTATCAAAGTTCTTTTTGTTGAAGTCATAAATGAACTCTCTAATTCTTGGCTTTATTTTTTCTATTCTCTTACTTATCTGTTCTAACTGACTTCGGGAATTATCGTGAAAAAGTTGAACTTTCTGAATATCTGAAACATAGTCTTGTCCTTTATTGTCTTCAAGTAAACTCAGTAAAAGATCATCGATATCGTAAGAGATTTGGAAAGCATTTCTCAGCTCTAAGGCTTGGTCTTTTATTACCTCTAGACGTATTTCGATACCCTTAAGAATTTCTAGAATCCCTTGGTCTTCAGATTTGATCCCTGTTTTAAAATCAATAACAGACTCATTAACCTGTTGATCTAAAATTTCTATTTGTGAAGTAAGAGCTGGAAGTCTTAACTCGAAATGATCTTCCATCCATTCGTTAAAATCTCTGTTCTGATCAATATTTTCGGATAAACTTTTGTGAAGCTCTGCAAAAAACCTTTTAATTTTTGCCGGATCATATTTTTCGATAAGCCGTTTTTCAATATTCTGACATAACTCTAATCCATATTTTTTAAACTGATATGTTTTTCTAGAATCGTTCCGCCATAAAAAAGACTCTTGAAATCGCAGTATGATTGTATTGTTTCTGTTGTATTCGGTTCTAGAACTCTCGTTACCCTGATCTTTAAAAACTTTTGTAATGGTTGCTATAATATTCCCTTCGGTAAAATGATTGTCTTTATATTTTGCATAGAGAGACAGAAGAATTAATCCATCGTTTTTCTCTGGGATTAATTTGTCATACTGGTCTTTTGCTTCTCTGTAGAGGTTAAAACTGTCCAAAATAAATTAAAAATTATATTTTTTCTTTCTTTTGTCAAAGGCTTCGGGACCACCTTCTAAAACATCACAAATATGTTCTTGTACGCCTCTTTTGTATAGCACTTCAGTGATTTCATTGTCTTCTGCTTTTGTATATTCAATAGAACCAGAAATATACTCAAATGGATGTGTTCTATTTTTAGTGCCTTCACCATCTTGATTGGCTACTATAATTAGTTCTGCATCCGCACCTAAAACTAGATTTGGATTATGTGTTACTATTATTATTTGCCTAGTTTTCTTTCGCTTACGTAAAAATTTCACCACCTGATTATAGATAGAGCGGTTATCTAAATCATCTTCTGGTTGGTCGATGAGGATAGGGCATTGACTGTCATCTAAATCAATTAATAAGCGTAATAGAACAAACGATTTTTTGCCTGGTGACATATCAGAAATATCGTCATCTTGAAACGTTACCTTATAATCGTGCATAAACCAATTGGTAAATAAGGAAGTTATAGCTTCCTTATTTGTGAGCCCTTTTCTTTTTGGGATTTCATTTTTTATGATTTTCCAAGCCTCTGCTTTTAAAAACGTCTTGTGTTCTTCCAGACTGGCAAAATCATATTGAGTTAGATAGTCGTAATCTCTACTAGCTGTCGCACGACCATCAAAACTTTTTTGAACATAGGATTCTTGAAAATTGTCTTTTTTAAATTTGGTTAGGATATCAAACGATAGGTCATCGTCAAAATCAGATAAATCAACGCTATCCTTTGCTTCAAGATAAAGTGAGTAATACTCTGAATTGTAATCAGCGAGAAGCTGAATGTTTTTCTCAATAAGTTTATAGGAATTGGTCATTTCTTTTTGGTATTCAGCAATTTGCAAAAGAATTTTTTCCTCTTTGCCTAGGTCTTTCATTAATTCGTTAAGTACATTCTGGTCTTTTAGAGCTTCTTTCATATCCTTTATGGAAGCTTCGAGTACTTCAATTTCTTTGGTCAATGTAAGGATTTGGGCTTCTTGTCCTGTAATTCTTTTATCTACTTCTGTACCCCAGTCCGTTTTATAAATGGTGGTTTTTGTAGTTGACAAAGTCTCTATATCTTTTTTTAGCGCAGGATTAATGATATTCTCTGTGAGATTTTCATTGATCTGAATACTGATGTCTTTCAATGATTTTAACTTGAGGATATCCTTATTAAGGATATCAATAGCAGCACTTTTTTCTTTTATCTGAGCATTGGTCTGATTAAACGCATCAAGCTCTTCTTTGCTAATTTTGGACTTTTCCTGAAGTCCTTTAATTTCTTCATTCAGCTTGTCAATCTGTTTTTTGATGCCACTTTCGTCACCTAACTCTTTTTTTAGTCGATTCTTTTCGATGTTAATCCCGATGTTTTCAAAGAGGTTTTTTATCGCTGTATCTACTTTGTTTGCGATTTCCTTTTTTTTGTCATTTAACGAATCATACCAAGCTTTAAATTCTTCCTTTTGCAGCAAGACATCTTGTATTATTTCGTCTATATCACCAGTGTCCTCACCATCGTCAACGACTCTGTTTAAATAGGATTGTGGTATGTAGATAATCTTCTTTGCAGGATTTTTTTCAGCACCAAGATTAGAGGTTTGCCCATCTTTCCAGATAACCTCAAAACTACTAACAGGTCTTTTATCAACTATATTAGCGGATGAATTACGTTTGTTATATTCAGCAATATCAGCAGTTTTAGCCGTGCTTTTTAGTAATATGGATTTACCAGTAGATTTCCCGCCAATGATGGCAGTCATGTTTTCATTACACTCAATAGGTGCAGTTGTGAAGGCGGGGTCAATAAACCGTACTTTATCTATAACCTCGTAGACCTTTTTCTCATCAGGCTTACGGTCTGTTATACTAACGCGTTCTTCAGGTTCATAGATGATTTGTTTTAAACCTTCAAAAGTCGGATCAGCTTTAATCCAGCAAAGTCTTGGCAGATTCTTGGTAAAAAGCTCATCAAATGAATGCGAATCACTTCCCCATATACAGGGTTTTAAGGATTTGAATTCGTCAATATATTCTTGTGGGCTCTCATTAAATTTTCCTAATGCCCATTTCCTAGTATTGGGATTTGAAGCAAATAAACAGTCAGATTTCTGAATCAGAATTTTACGTGTTAAATGCCCTTGGTTGTTCCATTCAACATCACTTAAATCCTCATCAGATGGTGTGGCAACTAGATATTTGCCTTTAAACAATGATGGTTGATCTGATAATAATTTCGAGATTTCATCATCAGATACGACAGCATTCATCATACCTGTATAGAGGTGACTTGGATGTTGTCTAAAATGAACGTGCTCATTTTGAAGCCTTTCCCCTAAAGAGGTAAGGTTACTTTTAGTTAAAGCTCTTCGTTCTGCTGCTTGTTGAGGGGTGCCTTCGACGATGATTTTTAGTTGTTGCAAAAAATTTTCTTCAATGTCTGCAATAGGAACTTCATCTGAAAATATTACGTGATAGTTTACTCGATTATCCTGAACCAGTTTGTCCAACCTAAATTCAATGTTAGGTAATATTAAAATTTGATGTATCCTTTCGATTTGGTCATTGTTAAATTCTAGCTCTTTAAGTTTTGTATCATTATTAAGATATTCATTTTTAAGCTTCTTGTACCCTTCTATAGTAAAATAGTCTGTTATGCCTATAGCAGCAATATTGTGAGTTAGAGCTTTGGTAAAGAGTTGCTTCACGTACTCATCCCAATCAGTACCAAAACCATTATTAAGCGCAGATTCCGGTGTGTGTACGTGCAAATCCCATTTGCGCCATTCAGAACCTTTTGGATAGTTTTTATTCATAAGTATAATAGTTTTTACTAATAATCAATTTTAAGAAACAAAAAAGCCAATGAATTTTCACTGGCTTTATAAAAAAATCTATATGTGGCCTTATTGCCTATAAATATATTAAAATTTTAACATAATTTCTTACGGATTTCCGCAAATAACTACTTGAATTATAAGATTATATTCTCTTGTCCTTACATCCCTTATCAAAAGCAATCAAATTAAAAAGTTCTCGCATTCGGCTACGAACTCGATTGCCATAGCGTTCTTCTAATTCTTCAGCATTGAGATTGGTAGTGGCGTGGGTTTTAATTTTGCGTTTAGTGTCAAGGTAGAGTTCATATCGTGATAAGAGCACTTCGCCCATCACGTTTAAGTCCTTGCCATAAAACCTGCCAGACGGTTCTACACCCAAGTCATCAAAACAATACAATTTGGTATTGCCATATTCTTCAACTGTTTTAAAGCCAAGGTGGTTAAAACCAAAAGTTACATTCCGGCAGGGAATCATTTCGTAAGGACGTTGCATCGGAACTATGTGGCGTAGTAATTTCATAAGGCTAGTTTTGCCACATCCAACAGGTCCAGAAAGTAAAACACCTTTGTCAATATCTATTTCATATTTCTCACAGTTTTCCTTGTCTCTTATGAAGTATGAACAAAGTTTTAGTAAAATATCCCTATCCTCATCATAAATCCTAAATTTTTTACCGAACAATAGTTTGCCTTTGGCATTCAGGTAAATCAGAATTTTTGGAAAGTCGTAGAGAACACTTTTTCCATCAAACTTTCCCAGCGAATATTCCACGGCACCTTCGATAATTTTAGAGGGGTTGTCCATAGTCTTTGTTTTTAGTGGTTCGCAAGTTGTCCTTGATTTGGGATGCTTGTTTTTTGTTTGGTTTGTTTTCTTCTTCAAAAAGCTCGGTTCTATCCATCCAGTTCGTGGCCAATGAGCGCCAATCCCGTATAGGTTTTCCGTCGCTTGTTTTCCATTCTCGGTCTGCATAGTGCTCGTAGAATTTTGTTCCTTCATCAGCAGCAAATCCATTTTCTTCAAAAAATAAAATACAGGCCTGCCTGCCCTTTGGCTGTTTTATATGGTTTTCTTGTTTGATATTGTTTGTATTAGATACCAATGCTTGTCCACCTATGGGACGGTGTTGGTACACAGCCTGTCCGTTATCGGGATGGTGGTGTCCATCAAGCGGTACACCTCTGGGATAGTACTGTTCTGCAAGCTGTTCTAATATGGGGTTGTACTGTCCCGTAGCTGGTTCGTCACTTGTCCTAATAATGGCCATCTTAATTTTGCTTCCTTTGTATGGATTGTTGGAAGGAAAGTAGGATAGGTACTGCCAAGCATCCAAATCTACAATACACCTATGGTACGTTGATTTTGAGCCTATCTTGGCACAGCGCATTAAATCTCTGCGGTTTACATAGAATTCTTTCATAAACCGAGAGCTGTTCCATTCCTGGAACAGAGCCATATACAAACTGATATGGGTAGGATTTAGGCGGTCATCAAAATAGAACTTTTCAAAAGCCGCGTTAAGTAGCTTTATATAGTTCATCAGTTAAGAATTTAATCTGTGCTGGACACGGTTAGCGTCCATCACTTTTTGGATTTCCTCTGTATCGTAATAAATAATGCCACCTACTTTAGTGTAGGGCAAGGTGCCATTGATACGAAGATTTTGAAGTGTGCCAGGACTCACTTGAAGTAAATCCATAACCTCTGAAGATTTGAGGTATTTTTTAAGCTTTCCTTTTGACTGATTGGTAAGTAATTTTTTAATGTCATCGAGTAGTTCCATTTTAAAATCTCGAAGGTCGTCTGTGGTAATAATACTTGTCGGCATAATAGAACGGTTTTAAAGAAAAGGGCTATCAAGGTTTTTAAATTTTTAATTGATAGCCCCTAGCTTGATTTGACTTTCGTTCTACAAATTTGAATAGATTTATTGGATTTTATTCCCCGGTACGACCGTACTACGGTCAAAATTTAACATCTTAAAATTTGGCGTAGTTTGCCTGATTTTGATGTGTTTAAGTATGCTTTAGAAAAGCACAAAGAGCAAAATTTAATAAAAAATTGAATTACCATAGGTCAACCGTGGTACGGTCTTTTTTTAACAGAATGCAGAAAGGATTGCGACAGTCCGAAAATTGCGACTATTCCTCGCTTTTATCCATTTCTATAAGTAGTGATGTAGCAAGTTGATCGAGAAAAAGGGTTCTACTATTCTTCCTGTTTTTGATATCCTGATAGGTTTTATAGATATCCTTTGGTTCAATATTGAATAGTTGTTCCAACTTCTTTGAGACTTTCATAATGCCTTGATTATTTTGTTTTCCCAATCCTTTTGAACACAATGCATAGAGTAATTCTACATAATCCGTGTTAGAAAATGGCCAATCGATTTTTTCTATTGGTTTGATGTCATTATATTTTCCATTCAATCCTTTTCGAATATTATGCTTCTTTTCATCTAAATAAAAAACTAACAGATCAAAAGCTCTGTATTTGCCGAGTAACATATCCCTTGGTGTGCAAAATTCAGGGTCTTGGAAGTAGAATTTGGATGTTGTGATATGAAAAGTTTCCAGATAATCGCGTGTATAATATTCCTTGTCGAAATGAGTAGCACCAGAATCTACATAACGACCAAAATCGATGTTGTATAGGAAAAAGCGATTTAGTTTGTTGATTTTCTTTTTAATGAATTTTAACTGGCAATCTTTATTTCCTTTAGGAAATTGAACTTCAAACGAGTGGATTTCTGAAAAGTAGATAAGTTTTGTTAGAGGCACTTGTTTAGTTTCCTTAAAGAACTGAATTTCTTCTTTAATGGTTTTAAAATCTTTAGATAGGATTTCTTTTTTATAGGTGCTTAATAATTTTCGACAAGCTTTTATTGAACGCCAAGCACATTCTAAAATATTACCATTTTGAGTTTTTATTTCATCCAGGTCCTTTAATAGCTTTTTTGATAGTATTTGAGAGTTCATAGGTAGGCAATTTTTTTTCTGAAACCATAGGTATGGGATTTTGTTGATAAGGTTAAATTATATTATTGTCCTGCAAAATTTATATAATGAATGCCTAAAACCATAATATTTGTGGCTTATTTGTTGATTTTATGGAACTTTGAGTAAGTTAGTTTTAAGTAGTAATTATACAAGGAAAACTAGCCGTATTTACTTGCGGAAAGCACCGTATTTTTATACGGGAATATTGTGAGATACTAAAAACACTATGCCTTGGGTATTAGAAAAAGTCTATCTTTTTCTCTTGCGGAATCGTTTTAAGAATTCACGTCTATTTTTTACCCCAGTTTTCTTGAATATATTAGAGGCGTGTTTAGATACCGTACTTTCGGCAATGAATAAATCTTTGGCAATATTTCTATAACTCAAATCACTTAAAATCGAAAGTGCTATTTCAATTTCCCGTCTGGTCAAATCCTCATATATAATCCTGCGCTCAATGGATTCATCTTTCTGTTTTTCCTTTAGAGCAAAAACTTCATACATTCTATTATTGTTCTCTATGAAGTATAAATATCTATCTGCTTCGATTGCAGTAATGGCATAAAAAGCAATGTTCATAACTGTGAATGTTATCCATTGATAGTCGCCAATTACAGTGCAAATTGGTAATAGTACGATGCTAGTTACACTTATTATAGAAAGCTTATTTCGTCTTAAAATAAATGAATTAGGATTGTTTGGGTTTGATATTCTTCTGTAGAAAATAATTAAGAAAATCAAAGCGGCAATTGATATAGGTATTGTAAATAATAATCTAGCCGATTTAAGGGAATTAGTTAGAAAATATGGAATCAAAAAAAGCACGACAAAGCTAACGCTTGCAAGTATAGTAAGATTTCTGATTGAAGAATTGAACTTTAGAACAACTATATCGTATTCTTTATATAAATAATAAACAATGTAAACGCATAAGGCAATTGCAATACCATAGGTGATGATATACTGGGCGATTAATGATCCTGGAAAGTTGTCAATTGGTAAAAAGCCACCTGTGAAATTATAGGCTATGAACAAAATTCCAAGATAGAGAAACCGTCTTAAACTACTTCGTGTTTTCTTTCTCGAAAAGTAAAGGGTAAGTAATACAATGAACGTATCTATTAATAAATAGAAGAAGGTTGTCCAATGTATTGAAGTGCCAAACATACTCTGTCATTATGTGAGTTTTTCAAAGCGATTTTCTTCGGTATTTTTTCTAACGTTATTCCAGTCAAATATTTCATCGTTCATAGCGATATAAACACCAGGCTTAAGACTATCAAATTTATTAATTGCGAAGCCAAGGTTATATGAAGCATCTGTATTTGGCTCAGTGCCTAGTATAAATGCACCAGTGAGAATGATTGTTTTGTCTAATCCTAATCGTCCGAGGTATTGTGCTGTATCTATCATTGTAATTGTACCGTGGGTAATAAGCACCTTATCCCATATGTTGTTTTTTATTTTGACAGCTAATAGCTTTCTGTCTTCATTAGTAACAAAACGACTGTCCTTATCTAAGACTTTTTCAACTGTATACGGCACAGTAATTTCTAATTGAGATAAAAAAGTTTCAATGGATACACCTCTTTGGGAATTTTTCTTATTTACATCATTGTATTCTAATCCTTCTATGGTTCCGCCAGTACTAAATATTTGAATCATAATTTTTTATTTTTCAAAATTTTGATGCTTTATCATTATACAAATGTGGACATTTTTAAACTTATTTTTGGAATTTGACTTATGTTATGAGTGCATATTTCTGAAATGTTAACCGATTTTAATTTATATAGAAATAAATGATAACACACAAACAGGAATAAAATAGTATCAGTGCATTTTTAAGTTAACCACTTACTTAATTGAAAGAGTAGTTTTAGAATAATTATCGGTAATTATGCCTCTATTTCGATTTATGCCTCAATTTGGAATAAAACCAGGCTCCAAACAACAGCGTAAGATATAATATTATGATAATGAGCATTTCATCCCATTTTTGCGAAAACTCTTAGTATAAAATCAAAATACCACCCAAGCTCAAACCAATTATAGATAGTATCGTTATTACAGAAGATGAATTGGCTGTTATTCTAATTCATGTAAGAATAAGCTGCCAATGCCGCAATAGCACCACCAATAATGATCGCCACAGGCGTGAGATTACCAATCATTGAAACAGAAATACCTAAAATAGTAAAAATACCGCCACCTACCATTCCTCCTAACGCAATGGCTATTAATTCTGGTAGTCCTGATGATTTATTCCGTTTTCTATGCGAAGTCATATTTTAATTAATTCAAAAGCATAAATCTAAATTTTTAACAAAAACGAAACAATTGATTTATTGTTTTTCTATGAAAAATGAAAGATAACTTGTAATAAAAGTTCATAATTCTGAAATCTGAACTTTTCATCACTTCAATATTTCGTCGAAAATGCAAACATTTTTGAACTTTGCTATGTATTAATGTTAAAAAGTAAACAAAATGAAAACAACAATGATTACACTTTTAATGGTTGGAGTGATAACGCAATCATTTACTCAAGAAGTAATTTTCAAGGCGAAAGTCATTAAAGAAGAAGTGCCAACGGTAATAATTGATGAAGTTGTGGAAGATTTTCCAGACTATGAACTCGATGAATTTTATGCCATTCCAATAAATTTTATTGAAGAAGATATAATTATTGAAACGGACAAATTGGGGACTGGAGATTTTAGCAGCTATGAGATTAAATTAAAAAATGGCAATGATGAATTAAGAGCTTTCTACGATAAGGACGGGAATTTGATTTATTCGATGGAAAAAGGGGTAAATGTTCCACTACCAGCTGAAGTTAGAAACAAAATTGCAAAAGAATATCCAGGATGGGTTATTACAAAAGATGTTTACAAAATGAAGCATAAGGCTGGAAAAGAAGAAAACATCAGATACAAGCTATACCTAAAGAAAAATAGAAATAAAATTAAAGTTTACACCAACGAAAACGGAGAAATCTTATAAGTCTATTAAACAATAACTAAAAACAATTTAGAAATGAAAAATCAATTAAAATTTGCGGTATTAAGTTTAGTTTTAATATCCATTGTCTCTTGTAAAAAGGAGGTTAAAAATGAAGATGCCATTGTCGAGGAAGTTACTGAAATCGGGCTTCCAAATGAATCTGATATTTATTTTGATGAAACAATTACATCACTTGAGAGTAATGATCACGCCAAAGCTGCCTCGCAACTTAATAAAGGAATCGAAGCGTTAAAAACTGAAGGCAAAGAGTTAACAGGAAAAGCTAAAGAAAGTTTAGATAAGTCAATTAGTCAACTAAAAGCCATTCAAAAAGGATTAAAATCTAATCAAAAAATTAATATTAATAGTCTTCAAGAAGCAATGGCAAATGCTGAATTAGCAATAGGTCACGATTATTTAATCTCCGATGATATATACTTTTTGACAGAGCCAGAGAAAGTAAACGACCATATTTCGCAAAAAGAATTTAGAAAAAACCTAAAGGTTCTTGAAAGTACTTTAAAAAACGAAGATGGCAACAAATCCTTAGATAAAGATGGTTCAGGGCAAAAACTGTATGATGAAGGAAAGGCTCTGGAAAAAGAATTAGATAAACTTATGGATAAAATGAAAGACCATAATAAAAGAGCTAATGAGCATATTAAGACACATCATCCTGAGCACCACTACCCAACGTATCAGCCTTACTATTAGTAATTAAAAAAACAAATTTATGTTAAACGCATTTAATGAGCGGGAACAGTTGGAAAGACTTCACGATCGTCACAAAAGATTTTCGCTAGATGTTTATGATCATCATACAAATAGCAATAAAAAGAAGCTTGAAGAGTCAAAGAAGAATCTAAAAGAGACTGAAGAAGAACTTCAAAAATTGAAAGAAAAGCTACATCCCTAATTTTATTGCCTAAAGCCGTAGTAACAGTGGAATGATAAATCCTCTTATATATATTACTCACTTCTACGGCTTTTTGACATTATAAAACACACAAATATGTTATTTAATATTAAAAAATGGTCAAAAAATAAGATAGCTTGGTTTTATGCTACTAGGGTATCTCTAGGAATTATAATTTTTTCTGCAATATTACATTTGCTAAAGATTTATGAAAGTCCAGCTTTTCGAATGGTTTTTGTATTGATGTTGCTCATAGGCTTTTCGGTAATGATCTGGAATTACACCAAATATCATAGAAATACTACTTTTATAGAAGGGTTTTTGCTTTGTGCCCGAATGGGTGTGCGACTTATAATAATTCTAGTTCCTATTATTTTGATATATCTTTTTTTCAATCCTCAGGAAGTTTCAATTATTCAAGCCAAAGAAACTTTTGGAAGCTCAGATACTGTCATTGAGATGGCATTTTTTACCACTATAGAATTAGTAGCTGGGACAGTTGTAGCTGGAATATGTGCTTCATTCTTAACAGGTTTGAGAAAAAATACTTAATTTATTTTTTGAATTAAAAATCAGACATTATTATATTATGCTACACTAAAAAATAATCAAAAAGGATGAAAAAAAAATTAGGACAATTTCCAGCCACAGCAATTTGCGGAAATGACATTAGTTCATCCTGTCTCTATGTTTCAGCACTTGCAATTGCTTATGCTGGGCAATATGCTTGGGTTTCATTATTAATTGTTGCTGCAGTTCTGTTTTTATTTAGGAAGATTTATGGCGAAGTTGTTGGAGCAATGCCACTTAATGGAGGAGCATATAATGCGCTACTAAACACTACAAGTAAATCCACAGCATCATTAGCAGCCACTTTAACCCTATTGTCTTATATGGCAACGGCTGTAATTTCTGCAAGTGAAGGAATGCATTATGTGCATAATTTGTACGAAGCTTGGCCAATTACCATCGCAACTATTTCTCTGTTAGCAATTTTTATGATACTCACAATTATTGGTATTGGGGAATCGTCATTGGTAGCTACGGTGATTTTTGTGTTTCATATGGTCTCGCTTATCGCTTTGAGCGCATTTTGTGGGCACTATATTTATACAAATGGTTGGGAAGTCTTGACAGAAAATTTTAATAGGCCAATAGAAGGAGGTCTTACAATGGCACTTTTCTTCGGCTTTTGTGCAGCAATGCTTGGTATAAGTGGCTTTGAAAGCTCTGCTAATTTTGTAGAAGAACAGAAAAAGGGGGTGTTTAAAAAAACACTTCGAAATATGTGGATAGTGGTAAGTGTTTTTAATCCGCTTATGGCTTTTCTAGCATTGGCGCTCATACCCATTCCCGCAGTTGAAGGTCATAAAGAAACCTTACTATCCTATATGGGGGAGTTGTCAGGTGGAGGATGGTTATCTACGTTAATTTCTATTGATGCAGCTTTGGTGTTAAGTGGAGCTGTATTAACTTCTTTTGTTGGTGTCACTGGGCTTGTAGAGCGAATGACGTTGGATAGGATTTTACCTCAATATTTATTGAAGAAAAACAAAAGAGGTAGCTCATACAGAATAGCCATTGTCTTTTTCTTGTTGTGTGTTTCTATATTATTAATAACCAAAGGGGAATTAGGAGCTTTGGCTGGTGTGTACACCATTGCTTTTCTTTCTGTAATGACCTTATTTGGATTAGGAAATTTTCTGCTGAAAGTACGTCGTAAACATTTGCCACGTCCCGAAAAATCATCTTGGGTTGGATTATTTATTGCTGTTGGAGCTGTCATTGCTGCCTTAATTGGCAACGTTATAATGAATCCAGATTATTTAGGTGTCTTTTTAGAATATCTAATTCCTACGCTGCTCATCGTTGTTTTTATGCTGAATAGAACTGTGATTTTAAAGTTTGTATTGCGAGCAATTAAGTATGGTTTTAGTCCAGTGGAACGGTTTGTACAACGTTCTAATCATAAAATTATGGCAACCATAGATGACATCAACTCTCAAGAATTTGTATTTTTTACGCACGAGGATGATGTTGCAACTCTCAATAAAGTGATGCTATACATCACCAAAAACGAACATACCAAAAAATTGAAGGTAGTTACTGTTTTAAAAGACAATGAGCAGCCGCCAAAGCGTTTAGAAAGCGACTTGGAAGTATTGGATAGAGAGTATCCAAAAATCGATATTGAATACATAAAGATACAAGGTAAATTTGGACCAAAAATTATTCAAAAGCTATCCAAAGATTGGGATATCCCGGTAAACTTTATGTTCATAGGTTCTCCAGATGATGAGTTTCCATATGAGGTTTCAGAGTTAGGTGGAGTGCGATTAATTATATAATTTTTTTAAGCATGGAATATTTTAAAACTAGAATTCCAAATGAGTATCTGGAGTATTTACGATGGTCGTCTCTATGAGAAGATTAGTTCTTTTCAGACTTGTAATCACGATCGATTAGTACATAAAATAAACGAAAAACGTGAACTTCAATTTCGAAAAAGAGAAGTCATTTTTGTAGAAGGCAGGACACTTAATGGTCTTTACTGTGTCAAAGAAGGTGTTTTAAAACTATCCAAACTTAATGCTAATGGTAGAATCCAGATAGTTAAGCTAGCAGCCTCGGGCGATATAGTTGGTCTTGAATCTTTACTCTTCAGAAAACCATCATATTTTTCTGCCACCGCCATTAACAAAGTTAAAATCTCTTTTATACCATCTAGTGAAATTAGATGTTTAATCGAGAGAGACCCTGATTTTTCTTTTGATATATTGAAACATACCATCCAAGATTTGTTCGATTCGGATAATGCTTTGTTAAATTTAATGTCAAAATCTGTAAAACAAAGAGTTGCTCTTGTACTCTTGAATTTAAACAATAACTTCATTAAGAATGATAATGAGCATACAGGTTTATACCTTTCTCGTGAGGAATTGGCAAACCTTACAGGAACGAGTACCGAAACGCTAATTAGAATGATTTCAGATTTCAAAAGAAAAGGTCTAATTCGTTGTCAAGGAAAAAAAATTGAAATCCTTCAGCATGTAGAATTAATGAAGATAGTTAATTGCTTTTAAAATTTTAGCTCGTTTAAAAATGTCTAAGATATAGAAGGGTTTAAATAGGTGTTGAGTATGTAAAACAAAATGGCTTATTTGGTTTCAAACTAGTCTGAAAACCATTGTAATCCTGGGGCGTGCTTATCAATTTCATGTTCATAAGCTCAACAGGTGATGAGTTTCCGTATGAGGTTTCAGAGTTATGTTAAATATGATCATTATTTAATTCTTACGAAGCCTTTAGCAAAAAATAATCACCCTTATTTTTAAATTCTTTAATGGTTGTTCGCCATACTTTTTTAAAGGATGTAATAAACGACTCACAGATTCCAATTGATTTAAGATATAAATTGAATTTAAATGCACTAAAATTTACAGTATATTCGATAAAAGAAACAAAATAACAGTAATATTAAAAACTATGAATCTATCAAGCGATGCCTATAAAAGAAAGCTTACATTGTTAATTAGTGCTATTGTTATTATCACTTTTATATCGTGCAAGGAGGCTGCAAAAGAAAAAGATGTAACTCATTCTGCACAAGAATCGAAGCATTATTCGAAGGATGAATTAATAGGTGCTTGGTTACGTGACCAAGATGGTGAAAAAGATGTTTTAGAACTGCGAGCAGACGGTACATTTGCTTTGGCCGGAAATCCGTATTGGGCTGGCCGTCACTGGAAATTTAAAAACGACTCTTTGCATTTAGAGTTAGTGAGATTAACTGGAACAGGAGATGATTTTAGCTTTGTGAGTTATGGAGTTGTACCTAGTAAAGACAGGAAGGTAGTTAACCTACGGACAAATTCAGAAAAAAATATGGCTAACAATGATAGCCCGTTTGTAAAGTTATCTTCTAATTACCCAACAAGCAACTGGATTGGAAGATGGAACGGAGTGGAAGGAACAATGTTGGAGATTTTACCGCACGGAGATTTCTATGATGTTATTATTTATGGGCTTGATGATGTTACCCAAGTAATGAGCGAAAAAATAACAGATAAACCAGAAATTGTTTTTGTTACAAAAGATATGAAAAAACATACTATTATAAAAGGTAATGGTATTGATACAGGTATGAAATGGCTTGCAGATAAAACAGATTGCTTAATTATTACTTCAATGAAAACAGGGTTTTGTAAATAGTGTACTATAAATGGAACTTAACTATGGTGCAATATCTTTAATTCAAAACGGAAAAATATGGATAAAAAAGGTTTGGATTCCAATACGCAATTAATCCTATCACGTTTAATGACAATGATTTTGGTACGAAATAATGTTAAATAAAGTTAAGAATTTACTGCGTCCAGATTAAAATAAAATTCTACACGAACAATTGAAAAAGAAAAAAAGCGAAAGCGGAATTACAATCTTGTAGTTCCGCTTTTTTATGTTCAGTATGCTGAAATCTGTACTTTATATAAGTCGTTTCATTAGTAATCCATTTTAGTCTTTACGAAATTTGTTATGACAAAATGAAACGGACAAATGGTAAGTTACTATCTGTTTGGTATTTATTTTGTTATAAATAGAAATATAAAAAGTTTAATTTAAAATTGATAAAAATGAAAAAGTTAATCACACTTTCATTGGTAGCAATTTTGGCTACTAGTTGCAGTGCACAAGAGAAAAAAGAGAAAGAAATAAAACAAAACAAATCAACTTCAAAAATTGAAAAGCCCAAAGGTAATTGGACGGTAAACAAAGAAGTTGATGAAAATGGTAATCTTATACGATATGATTCCATTTATTCTTGGTCATCTGCAGATAATGCAAAAGAAGTTAACCCACAACAAGTAGATAGCATTATGCAATCCTTTCAATCAAAATTTAGTCAACATTTTTCGAGTTCGATGGGAAATGATTTTCCAAAGTTTTTTAAAAAAGACTCATTATTTATGGAAGAGTTTTTCAGCGATGGTTTCTTCGGAAACGACTTCGGAAACGGAATGCCAGATATAAATGCTATTCGTGAAAAAATGCAAGCAATGCAACAACAATTTATGCGAGGGCAACAACGAGCAATTATTCCTGCAATACCAAATGATGGCACAGAAAAGAAAAATAATTAACAACAAACATCTACCAATGTTGGTAGATGTTTTGCTTAAACTGGAAAAATGAAAAAGCAATTTATAACACTATGTCTAGCACTTATAAGCGTCGCTAGTTCATTAGCACAACAATCCTTTCAAGTAATAGAAGAACCGCTTCCATATAATCACTTTGCCAATAGTTTTACTACAAATATTATTGGTTTAAATGAAGGATTTGTATTGTACCATTGGGAAAAATTTATTGAAAATCACGGCGGAAAAACCTATGTTACTTTTGTTGAAAAAGGTAATTATGAAATGCACTCAAAAGACGTAAAATTTCCATTACTTAACAATGAAGAAGTTGATATTTACACCAGAGTAACACCTAATAGAACTTTGTCTGGAGTGCTATTAACAATTTGGATTAAGACAACTGAGGGTACATATTTTTCATCAAAGTCTCATCCTAATCAAGCAAAAAAAATAAAAGATTGGCTGTTAAAATTTAATCGAAACCTTGAAGAACTCAATGAGAAAATAATTCATAATTAAATTTTATCTTTAAAAAATATAGACTTAAGTATTGAAGATAGCGTAAAAAAGAATATCCAAACCTCTATTAAAGCACTAAAATAACAAAATTTACTACAAATTAATTAATGGAATATATAGATTATTATAAAGTATTAGGTGTTCCGAAAGACGCTACTGAAAAAGACATAAAAAAAGCCTATCGCAAATTAGCGCGCAAATATCACCCAGATGTAAACTCTAACAACAAAGAAGCCGAGAAAAAATTTAAAGAGATAAATGAGGCAAATGAGGTATTGAGTAATCCCGAAAATCGTAAAAAGTACGACCAGTATGGTGAAAACTGGAAGCACGCTGAAGAATTTGAAAAAGCAAAACAGCAGCAACGACAACAACATCATTACAGCGGACAACAGTATCAAGGTGGTAGTTTTACACAAGAAGATTTTGAAGGTGGCGATTTTTCGGATTTCTTTAGCTCAATGTTTGGCGGTGCTGGTCGAGGTCAACAATCGCAACAAGTTAAATTTAGAGGACAGGATTTTAACGCCGAATTGCATCTCGACTTAAAAGATGTTTATGAAAGCAATAAACGAACACTTACCGTAAACGGAAAAAACATTCGCATCACGATACCTGCAGGTGTAGAGAATGGACAAACCATTAAAATTAAAGGTCACGGTAGTGCTGGTGCAAATGGTGGTCCTAAAGGCGATTTATATATCAAGTTTGTAGTAAAAAACACCACTGCATTTAAACGTGACAAAGCCAATCTTTATAAAAATGAGACCGTAGATTTATACACTGCCATTTTAGGTGGCGAAATTACCGTAGATACTTTTAACGGTAAAGTAAAGCTGAAAGTAAAACCAGAAACTCAAAATGGTACTAAAGTGAAACTAAAAGGAAAAGGCTTCCCGGTTTATAAGAAAAATGGTCAGTTCGGAGATTTATATGTAACATATTCTGTTGATATGCCAAAGAATCTTTCTGAGGAAGAAAAAGAATTGTTTAAAAAATTAGCAGCATTAAAAAAATAACCGATGAGCACAAAAAAACTAATATCAATAAAAGAGTTCTGTGCCAGTCATAACATAGAACAAGGGTATATTATTTCACTAGAAGAGTTTGGTTTTATTACCATTGAAAAACATGAATTTATAACAGATGAAACACTACCTAAGGTTGAAAAAATACTTCGATTTCACCGAGAAATGAATATTAATTTCGAAGGTATTGATGTCATTCTAAATTTATTGGAACGCGTAGAGGAAATGTCTTCAGAAATGAATCAACTTAGAAATAGGTTGGGATTATATGAGGAAAATTAAGAGTGTTAATCTCAAAAACTCCATTTCATCCGTAAAAATGCCAAACGGGTTTTGCTTCCATATGAATCACCGTTATTGATATAGAAAAATTGACCAATAACATCCACATCCAAATTTTGACTGAGATTATAGGACAGTGTTGGGTTAAGGAACAAAGGTTGTCCAGATACCGGCGAATAAATAACGTTTAAACTTCCCGTAAACAAAGGAGTAAACGGATGCGATACACCTATGGCGGTTGCCCATTGATAGGGATATAAGTTTCTGGCTTCCAGTTGAAAACTAAACAAGCTGGCGTTGTTGTTATCCGTTGCATTGTATAAAGTATTAACATTTAAGTAGGTGCCATTTTTAAAACCGTAGTCGAACCCTAAAGTTCCCGAAAAGGTGTTTTCTCTATCATCATTTGTAGCGTTGAAATAACTCATTTCCCCTTTAAACCCTATATTTTTAATCGCTCCTGCCCATCCTATACCAATGATAGCATCCTGATTTGCATAGCTTGCCAGAAACTGAAAATCATAGTTCCATTTATTGATTTTATACAACAAACCTGCGGCAAAATCATCCGAGTTGTCAAAAGCTTTTATGGCAAACTCAAAACCACCGGAATAACCAATATATTTTTTGATGCGCAAAGCATCCACACCAGGACGCTCTTCATAATCAAAATCAAGAAATGAAAAGGCGTTAAAAATATCGTGTGGATTCCAGATTGTGTTAATGCCCCAATTAATACGCTGCCTGCCTAATGAAACTTCCCAATCATTTTTAGTGTATGTAACATATAAGCGGTCAAAGACACTGTATAACACGGTTTGATTTCCTGTATTGATGATGTCGAGGTTTACGAAGTCGTTGCTTGCTTCTTTCAGTTGTTGCTTGAAATTGGGTGCGAATATGCTATTATGAAATTCCCCAAAGAAAAACCGCGTGCGCAATTCCGCTTTTACTGTAAATTCTGCCGAAGGAAACCATTTAAAATTGAGACGGTTGTGTAGAAAAATATCAGTTAGTAAGGTATCCTTTTGCGAAAGCGGGCTCTCAAAGGAAATTAAACCTTGCATTGATTTTTGATAGCCTGAAAGTTCCCAGTTTTTAGGTACTTTTTCTTGCCCGAAAATCACATTCGAGACAAGAATCATAAGGCACATACTATAAAACTTATTGAACTTCATCCTTAATTATTTTGCCATCTTCTAGGGTAATAACACGAACAGCTCTATCAATAACGCGTTGGTCGTGAGTGGCAAATACAAAGGTAGTGCCTTCCTCTTCATTGAGTTGTTTCATGACATCCAATAACTCGGTTGTAGCTACAGAATCTAGGTTTGCTGTAGGTTCATCTGCAAGTACAAATTCAGGTTTAGACGCTAACGCTCTTGCTACTGCCACACGTTGTTGTTGCCCACCAGACATTTCTGCTGGAAACTTATCCATTTCATCTCCAATACCAATTTTATCCAATAACTCTTTAATTCGCGTTTGGCGTTCTTCTTTGCTTTTATGTTGCAAAAGCATAATAAACTCGGCATTTTCTGTAGCGGTAAGTACAGGAATAAGGTTGTATGCCTGAAACACAAACCCGATGTTTTCTTTCCTGAACTGTATCATTTTTTTATCAGATAATTCGGTAATCGTTGTGCCATCTATAATAACTTTACCAGACGTAGGCTTATCCAAACCACCAATGACATTTAATAACGTGGTTTTGCCACATCCTGATGCACCAATAATGGCGGTAAACTCTCCCTTTTTAATTTTTAAATCGACACCACGCAAGGCGTAAACTGGTACTTTGTCTTGGTTATATGTTCTTGTAATTTCTTTGGTTTCTATAATAGACATAACTATTGTTTTATTTTTTTCTAATGGCTTCTAAAGGTTGTAAGCGTACTGCTTTAATGGCAGGGTAAATGGCTGACACCATAGCGGTAAGAAAGACCGCTAGGGTTAATTGTAAAATCACGTTAAATTCAAGTTGTGGATATATTACCGTATCCAGCCCAAATTGTTCAGCTCCTTTTGAGAAGCTCGCCAAGTCTATTCCTTTCGTTTTTGACCAGCTCACTGTAATCCATCCTAATAGCATTCCAATTGGGGCTCCAATAACACTCAAAAATAACGTCTCCAATACAATCATCCAGAATATCTTAACTCTAGCCATTCCAATAGCCATTAGCATTCCCAATTCGTGAGTACGCTCTAAAATGGCCATCAACATCGTATTGACAATTCCAAACACCAAAGCCAGCATAAAAATGAAAAGCATAATAATGGACACCACGTAAATTTGCGATTCAAAGAGTTTGACATCTGGTGCTATTTCGGTATAATTCTGAACCAAACTATCAGGAAATTTTGCGCTTAACTCCTTTTGCACCTTTGGAATTTCCTTTTTATTATTGAGAAGTATCGAAATTTCGTGCACAGCATTGGCATTTCCCATATAGGCATTTAACTCACTACGCTTAACATACACATTGGTTTCATCGTACGGTTTATTACTTGTTTTAAAAATGCCCTTAATTCTAAAGGAACCCGTAACCACATCGCCATTTAAATCTTGAAAATAAAGCACAATTTTTTTTCGAAGTTTTACCTTTAGCTTTTTAGCGAGTTCTTGACTGATTAAGATTTCGTGTTTTCTTTCTTCGGAAAAGTAACTTCCTTCAACAATTTTTTCATTAATAGGACTAATAGTAAGTTCCATTTCAGGATTTATTCCTTTTATGGTTACACCTCTCGTGGCACGACTAGAACGTATCATTCCGTTAGCAAGCGTATGTTGGGCACTTGCTTTTACATCGGATAGCGCTATTACTTGATTTAAAATTTCAGGTTGTAATAGATATTTCACATCCTTATCATCCACAAATTTTGGGTGATGTATTTGAAGGTGTGACGTTTGAAAACGAACCGCATTATTAATATAGCCATCGGACATAGACCGAACAAATGCCATCATATAAATAAACGCCCAAACTCCAGCGATGACCGAGCCGATAACGATAAGCGAGCGAGAACGGGCACGCCAAATATTTTTCCACGCTATTTTAGGAATCATTTGCAATCATTTTTAGTTTCTCATTGCCTCAACAGGCTTTAGTTTAAAGAGGGTTAATAATGGATAGATACTTATTAAAATCGTAATGATAAATATGACCAAACTTTGATTGATAAAAATATCTGATGACACCGAAAACCCGAACACAGGATCCACTCCAAATTTTTCAAAAGCGGAAGCAGCGTCTTTGGCTATATGTTCCATATTTACAGGATGATTGTGGAAATAGAAAGAAAGTGGTAGGACTGCAGCAATACCAATGACAATACCAAACACCGACTGTATGAATATTTCGATACAAACAGTAAGGAATAACTTCCAGCGTTGCATTCCTATGGATAATAGTACGCCAAATTCGTAGCTACGCTTTTTAGTCATCATTAGTATGGTGCCAAAGAGGGTAAAACCAATTAAACAATACAAAACCAAGATGATAAGGTAGGCACCCATTTCGTCAAGGCGTCTTGCTTGTAATAAATCGGGCATTAACTCTTTATAATCCAAGACTTCATACGTTTCTGCAGGTATTTTGGAAATGATTTGACGCTTTGTTTTGGCTACGATACGTTCTGCTGGAAGCTGTAAAGCCAAAGAAGTCAAACGGTTAGGTGCACCTAAAAACTCTTGCGCTACAGGTAAAGACAAAAACACCAAGCTTTTATTGAGGTCGGGCAAGGGGAATTTTACGATGCCGTGAATTTGATATTTTCCTGCTGCGTTTACGCCGTGATATCCTTGCGATATGAGTACGAGTGTATCGCCAACCGTTAGCCTCAATTTTTCTGAAAGCCCTTCGGCAATAAGAATACCATTGTCGTTTGGTTTTAGATATTCGCCAGAAATGACCTTGTTGGATAATTTGGTAAGAAGTGCTTCTTTTTCAGGATGTATTCCTAAAGTTAAAACACCGCTGGTAGTATTATCTGTTGAGGCAAGCGCAAAAGATTCCAATCGAGGCACTACACTTTTAACTTCAGAAATCGTCTTTAACTCGTTTTCGAGCGCTCCATTCATTTCAAAAGATTGGTCGATGGTTTGGTCATCCCAATAGCCTTTTTTATGCACCTGAAGATAGCCATAGTACATATTTACAGAACTATCAACTACATTGTCCCAAGCACCTTTTTGAAATGACCGTAAAAAACATGCCAAAAAGACCGCAAACGCAACTGCAATAATCGTCAACAAACTTTGTCTTTTGTTGCGCCATATATTTCTAAATGCTAGTTTAAAGAGCATAGTAAATGATTATTTTATTCGTTTCATATTCTGTATTGAAAAGAAGCCGTCTTTAATAGGTTCGTCAAATTTTAATGATAGATATTCCATTCGCGTTAGGTGTCCTTCTTCTTCGGCAGGAACAATTTCCAGTACGCTCGGTAATAATCTACCGTCCAACATTTTTATATTTTTACCCCACATTGTATTAATGAGATAGTTGTCTTCATCATAGTATTCGGCTTTCATAAGAATAAAATCCTTTTGGTCTATCCAGAGATTTATTTTCCCCCAAACCACTGCGGCATTTTCCTTGGGTGTGAGTTCCAGCTTCCAGCATTTTCTTTGGTCGAGTGTTTCTTCAGCTATAATTTTATGGGTATAATCTTCTACAATTGATGATTCCTTGGCAAGGTCGTCGTTGGTGAAATCAGAACCCATCCAGCTTTGTGACATCATAGATGGTGGCATTTTAATGGTTCGGTCTATTTTAGGTTGCCAGTTCCACATTTCCTTGTCCCGTTTTAAAAAGGCTGTACCTTTATCACGAGCAGGACCCGTTATTAAAATAAGTGTGTTTTTCGTCCCTTTAGACCACATTTTGAGCTGCATATCACGCTGCCAATCGGGACGAATAATAGTCATTTTAAGTTCGCCTTGACTATAATCACCTTGACGTTTATCTTCGGCTTTCTTTACAATTTGTTCTGCCGTAAGGTCTTGCGAATAACCATAGGTTACTGCACCTAAAAAAAGGGCTATATATATTATTTGTTTCATCTGTTGTTTATTTAATTCATCTTAAAAGCAATATCTTTTCTTTAGTTTTTATGGTTGTTAATTTAATAAAAGAGTGTCACAATATCAAACAGTTAGGGGATTGTATGCTATTGAGTAGCTTCTTGTTTTCTAGAATAAAATCACGTAGTTCTTCTAGTTCTTGTGTACTTGCATCGGTTTTTTGAGACCGTTCTTGTTGCACTTTTTTTGCTGAAATTTCCAGTGATTGTAATAAAGCCAATTGATTTTTTATCAAATGGTCATAAAAATTGCGGTAGCCTTCTCTAATTTTATATTGAATATCAGACGCGCTATTGGCAGCATTGGAAAGGATTAGGGATGCTATGGATTTTACAAGCTGTTTTCTTTGGGCTTCTAATCGCCATTTTTTAAAAATCCTTTTATTCCAATGATGACTATTTTGGGTATCGGAAGGATGTTGAGCAACCTTTCTGAAATAAAAGCTAGAATAGGTATTTAAATCAAATTCATCGACCCAATGGCTTACTTTTATGTCTTCACTCAATACAGAACCACTCATTAATTTTTGAAGAAATTGTCCCGATTGGTCGAGGTCTTCTTCGATTTGTTTTTTAAAATGAGTGACAATTTGCTGTTCAACTTCCTCTTTTTTTTGCTGAAATGCAACCAAAATTTTTGTTCCTACGTTGCTTAAAACAAGGTCATATCCCTTGTTGTCTATTTGTTTTAGGGTCGCTGTTTTTTCATTTTCTAAAGGCGAAACATACTTTGAAACCAATTCTTTTCTGAATGTTTCAAATAGTGTATGCGTTTGTTGTTGTAAATTTTTAATGCGTCCTTCCAATTGAAAAAAATAGTCTTCCCTTTTTTCTTTCAAAATAAGACTGTGTTTACTCATCGTAGCAATAGCGGTGTCTAACTCTTCCAAGGGAAGTTGTAGGCTCTTTTCTTTTGTTGCGAGTAACATATTGGTTTTGTGTAGTAAACTCTTTATACGAATGCCAAAAGTATGTACCAAAATTTTTGACTTGTCTTTGGTCATTACGTCTATTATTTGTTGGCGTAGGGTATCGATATTTTTAAGGTGTTCTTCGAGCGTAGATACAGGCAAAAATGTTCGTTCTTGTTGTCCAAAACGTTCGTTCAATATTCCCGTATTGTGAGTAATGAGCTGTTCTTGTTGGGTTGGTGAAAGCAGGTCGCTTTTATTCAAAATAAACGATAATGCAGGTGTTTGTGGCTGTATTTTTTCAATAAATACTAAATCCTCTTGAGAAATAGGAAGTTCTGCGCCTAGAACATAGAGTGCCATATCAATCTGTGGAACGAATGAAAATGCCTCTTCGGTATTATGAAGATGTCCAGAGCCAATACCTGGTGTATCTACGATGGTCATCCCTTTGAGCCAATCTATAGGTAACCCTATATCTAAATATTTTACCTCTTTTATGTTTTTGGGGTTTTCGGCTTCAGAAACATATTGGGATATTTCAGAAATTAAACAGACCTCTTGCGTACCATTGTTAAAATATACCGTGGCTTGTTTCTTTTCTTTGTAAGATATAAGCGTAACAATAGCAGTTACTGGAACAATGCCTGTGGGAACAATGTTTTTCTCTAATAAGGCATTGATAAGTGAAGATTTACCACGCTTAAAAGAACCCAAAATAGCGATGCAAAAGTGGTTGGTAGCTAGCTTTTTGTAAAGTTCATCTAAAGATTCGGTAAGCAACGGATTGTCCAAATAGTCAATACTCTTTGATAGTTGGTTCAAAACCGAAGTAACCGTTATTTCTGAAGTAGCTTTCATTGCTAGTTGAGATTGTTATTAAGATAGCAACCTAATGCAACAGTAGGGTACAGTGCTTCATACGACTGAAATTTGTCGCCCACTTTTTTATAAATCATTTCTCGGTTTAGGTCTTCTAAAGCAGTGCAACCAGCACCCGCTAACAATTCCAGAAAGTTATCGATAGTGAGGCGTTGATAATTCCTAACCCGTTTCCATTTTTCTGAAACTACTAATCCGCGCATCAATTTTGGGTTGTTGGTAGCTACGCCAGTAGGGCATTCGTTAGTATCGCATCGCAAGGCTTGAATACACCCTAAAGCGAGCATCATACCACGTGCCGAACTACACACATCTGCACCTATACACAATGCCTTGAAAATATCGAATGCTGTAAAGATTTTAGTTGCAGTAAATACTTTGATATCCTTTTTCAAGTCAAAACCATTCAAGATATCGGTGACAAAGAGCAAGGCTCTTTCCCAGGGCATTCCTACATAATTAGAAAAGTCAATAGGCGCGGCTCCTGTACCACCTTCGGAACCATCGACCACGATAAAATCTGGTTTAATTCCAGTTTCCACCATTTTTTCACAGATGTCGATAAACTCACTTTTATCTCCAATGCATAGCTTAAACCCAATGGGTTTTCCGTTAGAGAGTTCTCGCATTTGTTGCACAAAGCGTAACAAGCCTTCGGCATCGTTAAAGGTGTTGTGTCCTGGTGGCGACAATACATCGGTATGTGGTTCGACACCTCTTATCTTGGCTATTTCTTCATTGTTTTTTGAAGCCGGCAATACACCACCGTGTCCTGGTTTGGCTCCTTGAGAAATTTTTATTTCTATCATTTTTACTTCTGGATAGGCAGCTTTCTTTTTAAACTCTTCTGGCGAAAAATGTCCGTCCTTGGTTCGGCATCCAAAATATCCAGTGCCTACTTCGTAGACCAAATCGCCACCTTGCCTGTGATGTTCTGATATACCGCCTTCTCCTGTATCGTGAAAGAATCCACCAGCTTGAGCACCCTTGTTAAGCGCCAAAATGGCATTTTTACTCAATGCGCCATAACTCATTGCCGATATGTTGAACAAACTTGTCGAGTAGGGTTGTGTACAATCTGGACCACCAACGGTTACTCTAGGTGCTTCTTCTAGTTGCTTTGTAGGATAGATGCTATGCTGCATCCATTTAGAATTGGGGTCTTCCACGTTCAGTTGGGTTCCAAAGGGATGGGTTTCACTTTCTCCTTTAGCACGCTCATAGATATACTTTCTGTGATTACGATCTATGGGTTTTCCATCAGTATCAGATTCGATAAAATACTGATGAATTTCCGGACCAATCATTTGTAGTAGGTAGCGCATATGCCCCAGAACTGGGAAATTCCTTAAAATTGCAAGTCTTTTTTGAGTGATATCGAAAATGCCCAAGGCAATAAACAAAACCCCTAAAACGGAAAAGCCATATATAGGCCATATCACAATACACGTAATAATAATGATGATGCCTAAGGCAATGAACGTAAATCTTATAGCTTCTTTCATTTTTTTTCTTTTTTTATACAGATGGAATTCACATTAGTTCATTTTAAAAACAATATCCTCTACTGCGTAATTTACATCTATCAAGGTGTGATTGATGTCTTTTAGTTGAAATAGAATTTCTTTGTGCTCAAATATTTTTCGTTGTTCAGACTCTTGAAAAAGAGTGTTTAATAGTTGTGCATACCTTTCAGAAAATGTATTGCTTTTATGAATCAGTTGATCTGTATTTGAATGCACTTCCAAATATTCTTTGTTTGTTAATAATGAAATCCCATTGCTTACTAAATTCATTTCGACTTTTAATAAATCGAGCAATAGCAAGTATT
The DNA here is from genome assembly GCF_058148545.1 of Ulvibacter sp. 2305UL32-6. Taxonomy (NCBI): domain Bacteria; kingdom Pseudomonadati; phylum Bacteroidota; class Flavobacteriia; order Flavobacteriales; family Flavobacteriaceae; genus Ulvibacter; species Ulvibacter sp. 2305UL32-6. The sequence goes on along the minus strand of NZ_JBYVKA010000001.1, from coordinate 754,370 downwards.
CTTTTAGATTAAAGATGTTATACACGTTCATTTCAGTAATTAAATGTTTTACTTTTAAAGCGGTTCTGTTTAATTGAAAATAAACTCTACTTATCGCCTCTTTATCTACTGGCGTGATAAACGTTTTATTTAAGTCGAGTAATGCTTGTTTTCGATTTGTTTCTGCTTTCGCGAAAGCGTTCTCAATCTCATTGGGGAATTCTTTCAAATCATTCTGATAGAAATCACATACGGTATTTACTAATCCTTTTGTGAGTTCAACTTGCGATTGCATTTTTCCGAAGAAATCAATCTGTTCTGGAAGGATATATTTTTTAAATAAATTCATAATTCTTTTAATTAAATAGACTGAATAGATAACAAATTCCGTAACCTAAACCAATGCAAGTTGGGATATTGAGAAGCCATCCTGTAAATATATTTTTTGTGACGTTCCATCGTACGTGTTTTGGTCGTTCTCCAGCGCCAACACCCATTAAAGTCGTAGTTACCACTTGCGTGGTAGAAGTGGGTGCACCAATTAAAGAAGACCCAAAAATGATGAGTGAAGCGCCTAATTGGTCGGCAATAGAATGTACTAACTTCACTTTATAAATTCCAAAGCCTACTGTTTTTATAATACTCCAACCGCCAAACATTGTCCCAACGGTTATCGCTGAAGCACAGATTAGAATGACCCAAGTGGGTACGCTAAATTCGGTATGGGTTCCACTAGCGACCAATAACATTGCTATAACGCCCATTCCTTTTTGGGCATCGTTAGTACCGTGACTAAATGCTAGTAGCGATACTGATGCATATTGACTGTATTTTAATAGCGGTTTTGATTGTATGGTCAGTCTAGAAAAGAGTTTCAATAAAATTTTAATGATGAAGAATCCGATAATGAAACCTGCTAATGGTGAAATTACTATTCCTGCTAAAATCTTCATAAAACCAACAAGTTCTCCTTGGAAAAGTTCGGTAATTCCCCAATGAATATTTTGGCTACTTAAGGCAAATAATCCTGCCCCAACTAATCCACTAGTGAGTGAATTTGAAGAAGATGTTGGTAATCCTAATTTCCAAGTAAGAATGTTATAGGCAATGGCTGCAACAATGGCAGAAAGTGCCACACTTTGTGCTACAAACGCATCAGCTTTAGAAATATCCACAAACTCGCCAATGGTATTGGCTACAGCAACGCCACCCACAAAAGGCCCAATAAATGTAAATACAGTTACAATTAGAATAGCAATACCTGGTGACATCGCTCGTGAAGCAATAGCGGTAGCTACCATATCTGCTGCATCGTGAAAGCCATTGGTGAAATCGTAAATAAGTACGAGTATGATTCCTATTATTAAGAGCATTATTGTTTTTGGTTAGTGATACATCATCAGCATTCCTTTACTGTGTTTTTTACCTACAAAATAATAAATGAATGCGATAGGAATAAAAATAAAGTTCATAATCGAATTAAAGTTCAGCTCAAATGGATTTTTATGTAATTGCAATGCTTCCGTAGGACTTTCAGGAATCCATCCTAAAAAATCAAAAGAATAATCCAAAAATAGAGCAGTGGCTATAATGCCAACAAATAAGAAAAGGAAAATGAAAAGCATTGGTTTCCAACCGTAATATTTTCGATAGACTTGTAGCATTGGCAACGTGATTAAATCTGAAAGTACAAATGCAATAACACCTCCAAACGAGATACCACCAAACCATAGTACAGCAGCGAGAACAATATTTCCCACTGAACAAACAAAGCTTAATACCGCGATGAGTGCTCCAATTACTGCATTCCAAAGTAAAATGGCAAATTCAGGATAGGCAGCATTGTCTTTTAGAAATAAAGATTCCCAGAATTCTTTAGGTACTAATACCATTAAGAAAGCAGAAATAAGTACCCCAATAAAAATGTCTTTACCCACCATATTTACATCCATAACAAAATGCGTACTGGCTGTTATGAGCTTGTCTTTAAAGTTTTGTTTTTTATGCATCATTGAATGCTCCATTTCACTGTGTTCCATTTTACTATGATCCATCTTGCTGTGATTCATTTTTGAATGGTCCATCTTACTATGATCCATTTGCATTGTGCGTGCATTAATTTCGGAAGCTTTAATGTGTTCTTGGGCTTGTTTTATAATTTTCTTCGGAAAGAATTTTGCAATTAAAATGGCAGTAAAAGCAATAAAGAACAGACCACCTATTAACTCGCCCATAAAAAAAGCCCACCCTAATAAACTTAGAATGATAATAAAAATCTCAAATACGAGATTAGTGCTTGAAATTAAAAAGGCAATGGAATTGGGTAAGCTTGCGCCTTTGGTCATTAAAGTGCGCGACATACTAGCTGCGGCATAAGAACAAGATGAAGAAATGGCTCCAAAAAAAGTAGATATGCTTAATGATTTTACTGATGTTTTACCAATAGAGTTACTTATCGTTTCTGTAGGCACAAAAGCACGAATGATAGACGACAAAATAAAACCTAGTGCGAGTCCCCAAAAAATCTCCCAAACCATTCCGAAGAAAGCTAAAAATAAATCTGTAATCGTTTCCATAATCACTTTTTTCTTACTTTATATATTTTTGATGGAAAGGTATTTTGACTGATTTCAACTTCATTATCAATAACAAAACCAGCGTTTGTAAGCGTGTTACTTATTGTTACAGGTCTACAACCCGTTAAAAGCCCAGGAACGTATTTGGCAATTAAAGCCCAAAACTTATGCATTGTTTTAGTGCCGTGAGAAAAAGTAGTAATTACGGCAATTCCGTGAGGTTTTAGTATGCGATAAAATTCTGAAACAATGGTATCAAAAGTTTCTTCTGGCATTAAATCGATCATATAATTATTAATCAATAAATCATACGTTTCATCTGTAATGTTGAGATTTAAAACGTCACCTTCTATAAGGGTGTAATTAGTTGAATCTAAATTTTTTAGACGTTTTTTTGCTTTTGCTAGCATTGCTGGGGACAAGTCTATGCCCAGATTATCTCCATTTGGGTTTTGTTTCACAATATCACAAAATACAGTTCCTGTTCCGCAAGCAATTTCAATAATGGATTGTTGATCTTTTATCTCGGCAAGTGAAAGCGCTTTTTTTATGGCTTTCGATTCTGTAAATGCACCCCAAGCATCGTAAAACCAAACTACATTTTTGTAGCTGTTTTTTGTTTTTTTGGTATTTAATATTCTTTTTAATGTTTTCACTTTATAAAGTTACTTTAATTGTTGATAGAATATTTCGTAGACGTTTGGGATAAAGTTCAGATTTCAGAATTATGAACATACTTCAGGCAATGAGGCTATGAAACTTGCTATTGTTTTTTTGTAATTTGTATTATGCTTTTATATGTCATTTTTGGGCTTTTTATTCTCTTGATTATTTTTTCTATTTATCAAATTAATAGAAGAAGAAGGGTGAAAACATTTCCGTTACACTGGCATCCATTACTTATAAAATATGTTCGTTTTTATAGAGAATTGTCTAATGAGAAGCAGCTGCAATTCCAGAAAAGAATGGTGCAATTTTTAAGCGAAGTCTATATAGACGGCGTTGAACTTGAGATACGAGATTTGGATAAGATTTTAATAGCCGCAAGTGCTGTTATTCCAGTTTTTGGTTTTAAAGAATGGCATTACACTAATTTAAGTGGAATCTTATTATATCCAGATCATTTCAATAAGGAACTAGAATTTAAAAAAGGGGCAACATCAAGAAATATAGCAGGTCTAGTAGGTACGGGACGCTTTGAAAAACAAATGATTTTATCGCAGAAAGCGCTTTGTCAAGGTTTTCAAAATGCAACCGATAAAAACAATACTGCCATTCACGAATTTGTTCATTTATTAGACAAAGGGGATGGTGTTACAGACGGTTTCCCGGAAGAAATATTACAACATCAATATACTGTTCCTTGGTTGAAATTGGTGCACAAGGAAATGGAAGCGATTAATAATAATCATTCGGATATAAGAGGTTATGGCGGTACAAGTGAAGCGGAATTTTTTGCTGTAGCTTCAGAGTATTTTTTTGAGCGCCCAGATTTGTTAGAGAGAAAGCATCCCGAACTTTATAAAATGTTATCTGAATGTTTCCATCAAGGTAAAAACATTAAAAGGAAAACGATATGAAAATTAAAATCTTTATGCTCTTACTTTTAAGTTTTTGTTTCTGCCATTCGCAAGAAGCTCAATATGAAATAGCACATAAAAGCAAGAAGCTTGGCACTTTGAAGGTAGCACAAACTCAAAATGATGATGAAACCATAATACACATTAGCAGTTTTGTCCGTGTTAAGCTCATCCTTCATATTGACTTAAAATATAACTTAACTAGTATCTATAAAAAAGGCGAGTTAACTTCTAGCGAGGTAAAAACATATGTCAACAATAAATTACATTCGTCTATGGTTATTAAAAAAGAAGAAAATGGTTACCATATTACGGAAAATGGAAAGATTTCTACTTATAATGAAGCAATAAGTTACAGTGGTGCAATGCTCTATTTTTATGAGCCTAAGGATATTTCTAAGATGTTCTCAGAGATTGACGGTTATGAAACTACTGTTAAAAAAGAAAGTGAACATACCTATCAAATAATACATCCAGGCAAAGCGAGTGGTAACGAATTTATTTATGAAGAAGGTATCTTAAAAGAGACTATTATTCATCATCCGTTGTTAAGTTTTAGTATTACAAAGATGTAGTTAGTGTTCATATTTCAGAATTATGTACGTTTCATTGATTAGTAAATTTATAGTTGTGTAATTACTTCTTAAATTTGATTAAAAGTTAAACAATCTTAAAAACATATAAAATGAGTTTACTAACAGAAAATGTAATCCCTAGTGATCACGGTAGAATTTTTGGCACCAATGCTACATCAGACAAGCAAATGAATAAAATAAAAGAAGCTATTGAGAAAGTTGATGGTGTAAAAGATGTTGTTCCTATTCAAGAAGTTTTTCCAAAGGAATTTATTGTCCATACTTCTAAATTAGTATCTGTTGCCGATATTGAGGATGCAGTTAAACATATAGGTTTACATTGCATACCCAAAGGTTTTTTTCCAACTTTGGAAAAATGAGTGTTATCACAAACCCAGTAAAATCTATAAAAAATATTACTGGGTTTTTAAATTAACTACATCGTTTCTGTTAAAAACCGTAAAAATTCAGTTTTTAATTCTGCAAATATTTTACGCTGGGTTTCAATTTCGTCCCTAAACTCTTTATGGTCTTTAAAATGAACGTGGTCTATAGCTACTGGATGTTCTTTAGCAAAAGCAGAAAGCCCATCTTCGTGAACATTGATTTTATGTTGTAATGTATCTACGACCTCGTTATGACGCAAAAAGTTATTTTGAAAGTGTTCTACTTGAACCATCACTTCTTTTTTGGTCCATCGCAAAGCCACTTCTTCCAATCGATTTTGAAATATTTTTAGCTCGTCTTTTTGAAACGATAGTTCACTTTTCCAAGCTGTATGCTCAAAGTGTAGGTCTGAAATGTAAATTTTATTTTTCATTATTTAATAGATGTTATTGTTGTTTTCTTCTTTGTTCTTTAAGATGATTACCATCAATATGATAAGTAATACATTGGTTATTATGCCTCCATAGGCACTCACACTATGGTTTAGAAAGACTAATTCGTAAATGTTTAGCGCGAGCAAAACAACAGCCACAAGAATTACGATATAAACAAATTTCTTTTGAAACATAATATGATGTTTTTATTATTCTTTAAGCCATTCCCAGGCGCTATCTAATTCATCAATATCAAAATAATGCTCTTTCCAAGGTGTGAACAAATTATCTATTTTAGTTCCAAGATTATATACCGACTTATTTGAGATTACAGCAATTTTATTAATGTCTTTTCTATCATCAATTAGTAGTTTTAGGCTCTCTAAACACGCTTTAAAGGTTATGGATTCTAGTTGTGTAAATAAGATTAAAATATTGATGTGATTATGGTTGGTCTTTACTGAATTAATCAAACCCTCCAGCATAACTATATCGTCTTTTTGAATGACACGGTTAGTAAACTCTACCGCTATAATATTTCCGTGTTCAATTATTGCTTTCATATTATTTGATTATTAGGATTGGACATTTATCGTTTTTAGAGATTACTCTTTCTGTAGTACTTCCTAATAAAGCTTCAAATTTACTGTGCCTTGTTGTTCCCATTATTACAAAATCAACATCATTTTTGTTGATGTAATCCAAAATATAATGACTTGGCCAACTGTTAGACTCTTCGATTAGAACAGGCGTGATGTTGCTGGTTTCTGTTTGGTGCTTTTCTATAAAAGTATTAAATGCTTCTTGTACTGTTTCTTTGGCATCTCTATGCATTTGTGCTTCTGTACGTAATACATTGTAGTAAGGAATGTCTGGTATGTCATAAGCGTGCAAGCAGGTGATAAAGACTACTTCAGACGACTGTTCTTGTATTGCGATAGCATTTGCTAATAGTTTCCCAGAATGTTCAGAAAGATCTACAGGAACGAGAATATTGGTAAACGTTTTTGCAGAATGTTCTGGAACTACCATTACATTACAGTCAGTTTTTCTAATAATATTTTTAGCTATTTTACTAGAGGATTTATCTTTTTTACCTAAAGCAACAAAGTTTGGTTTTTCCTTCTTTATAAGGTTTTTAAATTCTTGAATTACACGACCAGAAATGACTTCAGCTTCAAGGTGATTAACATTTTTGTAGGTATCCAATAATGGTTCTATCTCTTCTTCTTTAATCACTTTTGTCATATTATCAAAAGCATCATTATAAGAGGAATAATAATTATCTGTATCGTATAATTTTTGAACTACGTGCAAGTGTGTGATTTTTTCTACGGATATTTTACCTGCAAAAAAATCTAGGTATGATGCCAGTTTTTGATCCTTTTCGGTTCCTGTTGCTCCAGCAACAATGTTGAGTTTTAAATACATAGTTTTGAAGTTTTTTTAGTTAATTATTTTTTCTGGTACTATTAAGAGTGGTATTGTTAAATGATGTATTAAACGATTCTCTGTATGATGACCAAAGAGATTTTCTAAAAAACCGTGTGTGTGATGACCAATTATTAATAGGCTGGGTTTCCAAAGTGAAATGATGTTCTCAATTTCTGTTTCTGGTTTGCCAATCGGATCGAATTCTTCGAGCTCAACCTCTGGATGGATAATATTTATTTCGTCCATTAAAACATCGTGTCTTTGTTGTAGTTGCTTTTCGACCACATTTGGTAAGACTCCTGCTTCAATGTTTCCAATGCTGTAATTTGTAACATAGACAACGCCCACTTGAGCTTTTATCATTTTTGCGAGTTCAATACCATAATTTGCCGCGTGCATAGCCGAAGTGCTATCGTCTATTGCAATCAAGATTTTTTCAATCATAATTTATATAGTTTGATATTTCTAATAAGTTTCCATCCGGATCATAAAAATATACAGATTTAATAGTGCCTTGTGCACCTGTACGCTCTACCACATCTGAGATAACAATAATGTTTTTTGAAATTAGTTCTTGCCGTACCTTTTCAACTGCAGTATTCGTGATTAGACATAAATCTGCACTTCCAGGATGAGGATTTCGTGCTTTTGGCTCAATTGTGCTACCTAATTGATGAAGATTTATTTTGTAAGATCCAAAATGCAAAGCCTTTCTATTATCTCCAAAAGTAACAACCTCCATTCCTAAATTTTCATTGTAAAACTTACAAGCTCTTCGTACCGAAGCCACTGTGAGCACTAAATGATCTATATGTTCTACCTTAAACATAATTTTCAATTTACTGGAATCACTAAAAATGGGATTTTAATATGTAGTCCAATGACCTTAATATTTTGTTTAAATAACAAACGTTCTAAAAAAGAATGCTTTCTTCGTGTCATTGCTAATAACTCAATATGGTTATCATTAATGTAGTGTGCAATAGCATCTGGAACATTTTCGTCTGGTACTTCTTTGAAATCGTGTTTTATGCTTCGAAAATATTCGTTGATGGCATCTCGGTTTTCACGTTGTACTTTAGATAATTCGATTTCATTTGAAATATGAAGTGTATGAACCGTAGCTTCATTTAGAGCTGCCAGCTCGATAATGGATTGCACGTCTTCTTTTGTATATGCGTGCTTATAATCACTTGGAAACAATACATTGTCTATGTATTTGAAATGGAAATTTTCAGGTATTGCTAAAACTGGACACGTTGCTTTACGCATTACATATAAGGTATTGCTACCAAATAAAACTTCTTTAGCGCCTGTAGCACCTTGTGTGCCCATAATTACTAAATCAATGTTTCGTTCTTCAATTTGCGTATTGATTTCATCTGTTAGAATGTTATAGGCAGAAATGGTATCAAACTCGTGCTTGTCGTTTGGGTAGTCTTCAATAATACGCTCTAACAAACTGCGCAAATTGCCTTGAGAGTCTTGATATACCAAATCGGTCTCGCTCTTTAATGATTCTACACCTATTAAGCCAGCACCAGTGTTAAAATCATACGCATAAGCTGTTGGTGTATAAGTATGCAAGAAGTGAAACGTACACTTTTCCTGTTCGAAAAGATGCATGGCATATTTTATTGCATTGTATGCATTTTCTGAAAAGTCTGTGGGTATAAGAATATTTTTCATTAGTACTTATTTGTTTTATTTATTGAAAATTCGATTAAATGCTATTGATAATACTATGTAGCCTAATCCCATAAAGATGAGAAGGCCACCAAATAAATCTGAAAGTATAACTCCTGTAATAAATGGATGTAATAGAATTAGCCATCCAAAAATGAAGATGACATTTCCAAATAAAAATTGTGGCCAAGACTTTTTAAAATTACGAGTAGTTGCTATGGCAGATTCTAATAATCCACTCATAATAGCCCAAAACCCTATAATAATTGGTAGTATATTTAATGATATCTCTGGGTGTATTAGTAATACTAAACCAAAAACAACATCCATCAACCCATTAAGTACAATCCAGCTCTTTCGGTTATTTCCTTTTTTTATTCTAAAACCAGTAATCAATAAGTAACTACCTCTTACTGCTAATGCTGCACCAAAGTATAAGGTTAAGACAGTTATTGTCTCTACCGGTTTTACAATGGCTAGAATGCCTAAAACAGCAAGAATAATACCTTTTGCGATAGCTAGTATGGAATGTGTATTAGATTTCATTTTTAGGGTGATTATTTGGTACTTAAAAATGAAGAATACATCCAAACCAATTTTTCTTGTTCCCTAATATTATCACTCATCATAGCATTAGTGCCTTCATCTTCGATTTCAGAAGAAAGCGACAGAATATGACGTTGTTTGGTAAGTAGCACTTTAAAAGCTTCCAGAATTTGAGCAACTGAGTTATAAGGATCAGTTACCTCATTAGTTTCTTTAATAGAGGCTTTATTTAAATATGTTGAATATTTGTGATTTGGTGTATGACCTAATGTCAAAACCCGTTCTGCTACATCATCAATTTTAACAAAAAGGTTGTTATATAATTCTTCAAATTTTATATGTAATTCAAAAAACTTGTCTCCTTTAATGTTCCAATGATAGCCACGCACATTTTGATAAAAGGTAGAGTAATTGGCTAACAAATCATTCAGTAGTATTGCTAACTCATTCGTTTTGTCTTAATCAAGACCTATACTGTTTAAATTTTTCATCTTTATAGTTATTAATTATCTAATTTTAAATGTGATAACAGGTGTATTTGCGTGATTAACAATATCCTCGCTCACACTATGGTTTATAAAGTGCGCTAATCCTCTTCGGCCGTGTGTGGGCACACCAATTAAATCCGCATTTACTTTTTTGCTAAAATTTAAGATGCCTTGTTCAACACTAATGTCATCATATACATTAGTTGTGAGGTTATTGAATTCTAACGAAGATGCACCAATAAATGTTTGCATCTTATCATCTATTTGTTTCGTCGTTAAAAAATCCCTACCAGGGGTGTTTATATAAACCACGTGTAATTTTGCATTGAAATTAGTAGCCAAATTATAAGCGTCTACTAATGACTCAACATTTTCAGTATCCAAATTGCTTGCAAAAACAAAATCATTAACCGCAAAATCACTACTACCTTCCTTAATAACTAGTACTGGAATGTCAGAAGTGCGAACTACTTTCTCTGTATGGGAACCTACAAAGGCTTCTTTAAAACTAGAACTACCGTGTGAACCCATAACAATTAAATCTGCATCGTGCTTGTGTGCAGAATCTATAATGCCTTTAAAATTTAAGTGATTTTGGATGGCCTCTTCATAATCAATTCCATCTAAAATGCCTAACTCTTTAGTTTCCTCAAATCGTTTATGGGCTAATTTCATATAAAATATAGCCTCTGGAATATCGTTTTGATGGGTGTTATGTGTTGGGTGAACGTCATTTGAAGGTTGAAGCGCTGGCATAATATGTTCAGGGATTTCTAACATATGCAACATCACTAACTTTGCATTGTTGTTTTTTGCTAATTGAGCAGCAACTTGTAAAGCGTGATTTGCTGTTTCAGAAAAATCTGTGGGAACTAAAATCGTTTTCATTTCTTTTAAGTTTAATATATTGTTAATGCTTTGTTTTTTAAAGAAAAAGCCCTCCATATATGAATACTCTATTCAGAGTAGCTATCAATCAATTTTACATCAAGAGGGCTTTTCAACCAACCAATCAATCATGAAAAACAATACTTATATTTGTTTTACTCTACAAATTTCAGAAAGAATTATGGAGAGACCAATATTTTGTGCCTTGTAGAAGTTCACTATTCAGAAATGTGAACTAAGTATGTAGAAAATGAATTATGAATTTTTATATCTAGCAGGAGTGGTACCTACATTTTTTTTGAAAGCAGAGTAGAAAGAAGTTTTAGAATGAAACCCTACTTCAAAACCAATACCTTCAACTGATAGGTTTTGAGTACTGTCACTTTTAAGTAGGTTTTTAGCTTTTTCAATTCTGTAAGAATTTATGAAATTATTGAAATTAACATTTAGTTTCGAATTTAAAGAATGAGAAATTCTTTTAGGATGAATATTGACAGCTTCTGCAACATCAATTATGGTGAGCTTATCATTAATGTAGCATTGAGAACTTAACATATATTCGGTAACAGTTTCAAGAATTTCACTCACCTCTTCAGCTGTTAACGAGTTATTAGTTGAATTGGAAGTTATGTTAAGTTGTTCTTTGGGAGTATTTTTATAGGGAATATGTACCTCTTCTTCATTTAAAGGCGGTGAGGCCCAAATAAGAGCAATGACATTCTGTTGAGCGATACCTTTGAAAGAAACCCAATAAATTAAAATCACATTTATTATAGATACAAAGACATATAAGGCCAAATTATCGATAAAATGACTTGTTAATAATAAAAGATGGAAAATGATGCTAACATAAATAAACCATCTTGACCATTCCAGCGTTTTACGATTTGTTGAACTATACTGCTCTGCCACTTCTTTAGCGTGTGAACGAATCCATTTCAAAATTAGAAAGCAAATGTACAATGTGTAAAATTGTCCTATGATAAAATAAATAGTAGCAAAAGATGAGTCCTTCAACTGAAGCTTAGTAGTCACGGGCAAAAAGAAAACTATAAAAGCTGCGAAAACTTCTATTAACCCAGGAATAAGTGTCCAATAACTACTTTTTTCGTTCTTTAAAATTGATATTTTTTGAATATAAATCATTAGTGTCCGACTAAAATACGGTTTTACTAAAAATAGTCTGCCAAACGTAGTAAATGTGGTATGTTTTTTAGATTTCCCAATAGCAAGGGGTCTGCCTTAGAATAGGGCCAGCTGTCTATCCGGTGGTTTTGTTGTGAGGTTCTCCCACTTTTGGTCGGGATTCTCGAGGAATTTGGACAGGTCGATATAGGTCATCAGGTGAAAGCGGACTATTGACACCATATTCGAGTAGGCCCATCTACGCTTGGTTCTCCTTTGTACGACAAGCATCAATAGTTGGATGATGAGCCCGCACCATATCTGTATCTCAATGGCATTTTGGTTGTCCCCGAGGAAGTATTTGAGCGGGAAGTTCTGCTTGAGCCTTTTGAACATTGTCTCTATCTGCCATCGGTGTTTGTAAATAGCAGCTATTTTATCAGGTTCCAGATCAAAGTGGTTGGTAATGAACCCGTACACTTTTTCTTTTTCACCATCCCAGTATGCGATGCGTCTCAGTTCAATGGTCTTGTCTTTTTTATGAACATTGATGCGTTCATCTTTCAGCACGGCATCACTTGTGGTATCGGACAGGTCGGACTCCTCTACGCTTTTATAAACGGCATTGTCCTTTTGTCTGGTTACAAAATAGATGTCGTCTTCGGTCCATTGCAGGTATTGCAGGTAGTCGTTATATGCCTTGTCAAAGACCACGAAAGAACCTTTCTCCAGGTTCAGGTCTTTTAAAAAGGTATGGTCATGGGTAGCGGCACTACTAAAACGGACAAGGCATGGCACATCCTCTAAAGCATTTATCATGGTGTGCATTTTTATACCCCCTTTCTTTTTTCCGTTAATGGGATTACGTCCCGCACCTTTCAATATGCCGCTAAAAAGGCTAATGGTGGTCGAATCCACGATCTTTAAGTGCTTTACCGGCAACGACACCGGATTGCTGTCCGATAAAAACGAACTATAGACATTGAACAAGCCATAATAGATACCGGCAAAGACCTCACTGTTACGATTCTTATTGGCATCGGACAAGGTGCTCCGTCTTGGAAAGTGTTTTAGGTTCAAATGCCCTATTCTGCCCTCACAGGCAAGCAGTACCGTGGACAGTTCCCGTAAAGAGCTTACTCCGCTTAAGGTGGCGTAGAGCATTGTTACTAAATGGTCATAGGTCTTAAAACGTTTATAATACCTATCACTACTATGTTGCTTAACTGTCCGGGTAATAATATCGGGAGAAAGTAACTTTAAGAGTTGTTTGATAATAGGCTGTCCGCTAAAATGTGTACTTTTATTCATATCTCGATTGTGTGGTAACATCAAGGTATAAAACAAGCGGGAAATCCAACAAGGGAAATCCCGCTTTTAATATTTTAATCGGACACTACTGAATATAAATATAGAAAAGTGGATATGCTAAAAAATGAAAGTTAACGGGGAACAGTTCCCATTTTGGGGATTGTCTTAGAACGCTTAAATCTTCTAAAATATTTGGAATAGGCTCTAATGCAAAAAGCAAGATAAATAATCCTAAAAAAAGTGTGGGCTTATTGCTTTTGGAATGCAAGAGAATAAGCATTAAGCCAAATAACAATCCTTGGATAACCCCTAATGTATCTATTAAGCTTACAAAATTATATGTAAATTCCATTTTTTAGTTAGTACTCAGTTTTTAGGTTTAGTGCTTCCAAAGATAATTTTATCGAATTAGAGTACAAAAAATATTGTTAAATTCTACGCTAATTCCTGTTGTCTAGGGTGAATTGATTTGCATATATAAAATAAATTAATATTCCCCTTTAAATACAGCTTCCAAAATAGGGCCTTTCGGCGTTCTAAAGAAAATGCGCCTTTCATCTAGTTCTGGTAAATCCATTAACGAATAAGGAATATCCAAGCTTTCCAATTTCTTCTTGAATTTTGCATAACCCTCCAATTTAATACCAACGTGGTCGATGGCTTCAGCAGCAAAATCTTGACTTATTCCTCTGCTACCAATTAGATGCACCAAAGGAGCATCATTATGATATAGCCAATGACCAGGTATTCTCTGAATAGCTTTAGGCCGTGGTTTTTCTTCTAAATCAAATACCTTTAAAAAAAAATCTTTTGTTTCCTTTAAGTTTGTTGTTCTTATGGTAACGTGGTCTAATTTCATTTCTGTTTTATTTTAAGTGTGAACGCAGAAACCAAGCTATTTTCTCGTGTTCTTCTAAGAGTCCTGTAATAAAATCGCTGGTTCCTAAATCTTTATACTTGTCTGCAAAGGGATTTATGTTTTCTCTTAGTTTCATTGCAATTGTTTCGTGGTCTTGCAACAACTCTTTTATATATCCCTTTGCGCTATTATCGTTTTGTTCTCGCTCAGTTAAATGGGTTAAAGACAAGAATTCCTTCAAAGTTGCTGGTGCATAATGACCCAATGAACGAATTCGCTCTGCTACATTGTCTATAATTTCATCTAACTGTTCGTACTGTGACTCGAACAGCTTGTGCTTGTCATAAAAATCAGCTCCTTCCACATTCCAATGGGCGTTTCTGGTTTTTGTATATAAAATGTACTCGTCTGCTAAAAGTTTAGCCAATTCGTTCGCCACCGCTTGACGGTTTTCTTCTGATATTCCAATATTAGTTTTCATTTTGTGTTATTTTAATTATTAATCAATCCAAATGGATTTTGTATTTACAAATTCTCTGATTCCATAGCCAGAAAGCTCTCTTCCGTAACCACTATTTTTAATTCCGCCAAAGGGTAATCTTGGGTCTGAAACCACTAGTTTGTTTACAAAACTGCTACCTGCTTCTAATTGCAGTGCCACTTTTTCGCCACGTTCTTTGTTCCCAGTAATTACTCCAGAGCCTAATCCAAATTGCGAATTATTGGCTAGTTCAATCGCTTCCACTTCATCTTTTGCTCTAATTACGGATGCCACTGGTCCAAAAAGTTCGTTGTCGAACGCTTCCATACCAGGTTGTAAATCCGCTAGTATGGTCGCTGGATAATATGCACCTTCTCCTTCAGGAACGTTTCCGCCTAAAACCAATCTACCTCCTTGTGAAATGGTCTTGTTAACCTGTTCGTGGATTTCATCCCTTAAATCCACTCGCGCCATTGGTCCGTAATAGGTGGATTCATCAGTTGGGTCACCCATTTTGGCTGCTTCCATTTTTTTGGTATAGAGTTTTAAAAACTGGTCATAAATAGCATCGAGTACCACAAAGCGTTTTGCGGCGACACAGGTCTGGCCATTATTTTGTAGTCTTCCGAACGTTGCCAAATCGGTGGCTTGCTCCAAGTCCGCATCATCAAGAATAACGTAGGCATCACTACCACCGAGCTCCAATACCGTCTTTTTTAAATTTTGACCTGCAATGGAAGCTACCGAACGCCCTGCCGGGTCGCTACCTGTTAAGGTTACGGCTACGATATTCTTATCTTCGATGATATCTTTTACATTCCGAGCACTGATATTCAAATTGGTAAAAGCACCTTCTGGGAATCCTGCTTCTCTAAAGGCTTCTTCCAAGGCGAATGCACTTCCCTGGACGTTGGATGCGTGTTTTAATACTCCCGTATTACCAGCCATTAGAGCAGGTGCTGCAAAACGAATCACCTGATAGAACGGAAAATTCCAAGGCATTACCGCTAGGATTACACCAATTGGCATAAACGTTACATAGCTTTTTGTGGCTTCTGTTTTTACGCTTTCATTACCCAAAAGTGTATGGATGTTATCAGCATAATAGTTGATAATCAAAATACACTTATCCATTTCTTTTCTTGCCTGCGTAATGGTCTTGCCCATTTCTTGTGTGGCCAATTGTGCATAGCTTTCTTTGTTCTTTTCAAAGACTTTCGCCAATTTTCGCATATACGTTGCACGTTCGTCATAGCTGAGTTTTTTCCAAGAATCGTAGGCCTTTTTGGATTGCGCTACTTTCTCTTTTGCTTCTATAACATCAATGCGTTGATATTCCGCTACTTTTTTTCCAGTTGCCGGATTTATTATCGTTGTACTTGCCATAATTTCTATTTTTTTAGGTTTTTGGAATATTCCTTGATTAGAACATTCAGAATTTCGTGATTTAATGAGTAATCGACCGCTAGGTCTATGACTTGAACTCCCTTTGAGTTCAATACTTTTTGTAAGGTGTTTTTAAAGCCTTCAACGGAATCGGGTCTGTAACCTTTAGCCCCAAAGCTTTCGGCATATTTCACAAAATCGGGATTCCCATAATCGAGTCCATATTTTGGAAATCCTTCACCTTCTTGTTTCCATTGTATCATTCCATAGGCATTATCATTTAATATGATGACTACTAAATCCAATCCAAGACGAACCGCTGTTTCTAGTTCTTGCGAGTTCATCATAAACCCACCATCACCATTTACCGAAATTACTTTTCTATCGGGATATAATTCTTTTGCCATCATCGCAGATGGTAAGCCTGCGCCCATTGTTGCTAATGCGTTGTCTAATATTACACTGTTTTGTAAATAAGCTGGGTAATTTCGCGCAAACCAAATTTTATAAACACCATTGTCTAAGGTTACAATGCCATCATCTGGTAATACATCCCGAGTAATTTTTACCATACGTTGTGGTAAAATAGGGAAGCGGTCGTCTTTTTCGTATTTCGTCAAATGACTCGTTACATTTTCTTTTACACTTAAAAAGAAATCGGTATTCCATTTGTTTACATTTGGTTTTAACTGTTTTGTCAATTGTAAAACACTATCAGCAATATCACCGATGACATTTAATTGTGGAAAGTAAACTTCATCTATTTCCGCAGGGAAAAAGTTTAGATGTATCACTTTTCGTTTGTCATCTGGATGCATAAAGAATGGTGGTTTTTCAATGGTATCGTGTCCCACATTGATAATTAAATCTGAATGGCTGATTGCCTCGTGAAGAAAATCATAATCAGATAAGGCGGCAGTTCCTAAATATAATGGGTGGTGCTCGTCTATTATTCCCTTACCCATTTGCGTGTTGAAAAATGGAATTCCAATGGAATCCACAAATTTTGTCAATGCGATACTTGCACGTTTTCTATTTGCTCCAGCACCTATTAATATTAGTGGGTTTTTAGCAGTTTCAATCATTTTGACTGCTTCCGAAATCGTTTCGTCACTTGCGTGTGGAATTCTATAATCAACCACATCAAACAATTGCGGATTATTGACTTCTTCTCTTGCGATATCCTCCGGAAGTTCAATATGAACTGCACCTGGCCTTTCTTCTTTAGCTAAACGAAAGGATTCTCTAACGATGGATGGAATATGTGAGCCGTGAGTAATCTGTTTTGCAGATTTTGTTAATGGTTGCATCATTTCGACCACATCTATAATTTGGAATTTTCCTTGCTTGCTCGTTTTTATGGGTTTCTGTCCAGTTATTAGTATCAATGGCATTGCACCTAATTGTGCGTATGCTGCTGGTGTTACTAAATTTGTTGCCCCAGGTCCTAAAGTTGCTAGACAAACTCCTGGTTTTCCTGTAAGTCTACCATAGGTGGCAGCCATAAAACCAGCTCCTTGCTCGTGACGTGTCAATACCAATTTGATTTTGTCGGATTTACGTAACGATTCTAAAAAATCAAGATTCTCTTCTCCAGGAAGACCGAAAATGTATTCAACGCCTTCGTTTTCCAATGCTTTTATAAATAGGTCTGATGCTTTCATTGCTTTCTTATTTTAAAAATTCTACCGTTGTATAAATTAACATTGTATCACCTCTATTTTCAAGGTTATGAATGAAGAAGTTGTCTTTGTTTAAATCTCCGAAATATTTGGTGTCACCTATTTCATATTCCGTATCTACTATAGAGCCATCATTATAGTAGGAACGTGATTTACCCGTACTCATCGCTGTCCAGAAATAACGATTGGCGTGTTTGTGAAATGGTAGACTTTGCCCTGCTGGTAAATGAATACTCCAGACTCTGAATTCATCATTTTCAAAAACTATTTTTTCGCCAACTTGGGTATTGTTTTTTGAAGCTTCTAATGCTTCTTTTAATTCTGGTGTCCATAGACTCCAATCGTTCGGTTTACTTATTATTTGCTTTTTCATTTTTAAAAGTTTTTATGTTGTTGTGTGTTATCTAATATGATATCTAGTGCCTTAGTCGAGATAGTTACTTCCCAAAGTACATATACCAATGACACCAATAATGATAAAATGCTTATTGTAAAGAAAAGTTTCCCTGTGAGTTGATTTTCAAAAAACAAGGCAAACAATGAACCTGTGCATAAAATGAAACTAATCACACCAAATACCTGCATTCTTTTGATGAGCTTAATGCGCTTTCTTAAAATTGGTATTTGAGAATCTACTATCACTTTTTCACAATTTTTCTTATTATCATTTAATTCTCTAATGAATCTGGCCACCGCCGTAAAACGATTGGTATAAGCCAATAGTAACAGACTTATTGAACCGAATAGTATAGCTGGTGTACTAACATCCATCATCATTAAAATTTTATTAAACTATCTACTGATAAATTACCTGAGCCTAAAATCATAACCACGAATGCAACGCCAATCATCAATAAATTAAATTGCATTCCTTCTCCTTCCATTGTATTGTGCCAATTCAAAAAATACCCATAATGACGATGTACTTGAGCAATAGCACCTATCATTAAAATGATAATTCCAAAAGCCATAAACCGTGAAGCGAAACCTACTATCAATCCAATAGCACCAAAGAATTCAAAGAAAATGATGAGGAACGCGATGATGCTAGGGTAGCCCATACCTTCGGTAAACCGGTTCATTGTTCCTGTAAAGCCTTCGCCACCGTACCAACCGAACATTTTTTGCATTCCGTGTGGCAGCATAATTAGGCCTACTGTTAATCTGGCTACTGTTGCTGCCCAACTGCTTGATGTACTGAATATTTGATTTAAAATTTCCATCTTATTTTTCCTTAACTGTTTCACTCTCTAAAAATGGGTAATCTGTATATCCACGTGCATCACCACCACCAAAGAGTGTGTGGTTGTCACTTATTCCATTAAGAGGGGCACCGAGTTCCAATCTCTTTGGATAGTCTGGATTGGTTAAAAAGTTTCTACCAAACCCTATTAAATCTACTAGATTGTCATTTAATAATTGCTCGCCTTCCTCTGGTGTTTTGTTGCCAGTAGCAATAATTGTATTGCTGAATGTTTTGCGCAATTCCATTCTGAAATCAGCTGGAATCTGTGGGGAATCGTCCCAGTCTGCTTCTGATAGGTGTAGATAAGTAATTCCGAGTTTGTCCAGTTCCTTAGCCGCTATCATTATGGTGTCCAAAATCTCTGGGTCGTCCATATCTTTGAACTTGATGAATGGTGCAATTCTAATCCCTGTGCGGTCTGCACCAATTTCATCTGCAACAGCTTTGGTAACTTCCAATAAAAAACGTGTTCGGTTTTCTTTACTGCCACCATATTTATCGGTTCTAACATTAGAGTTACTTCGTAAGAACTCATCGATTAAATAACCGTTGCCACCGTGAATCTCTACACCATCAAATCCAGCTTCAATAGCATTTTTTGCACCTTGTCTAAATTCTTCAATAGCTTGGTCAATGTCTTCTTGTGTCATAGCTCTTGGCTCGTCAACTGGAACAAAAGTGGCATCGCCATTGGGTGCACCATCGAAAATATAAACACTAGTGTCTTTTGCGATTTTAGCCGATGGAGCAATAGGTTGCATTCCATTTACCTTGGCACTACCAACTCTTCCCACGTGCCATAGTTGTAAAAAGATTTTACTTCCTTTTTTATGCACTTCGTTTGTGGTTAATTTCCAACCTTCAATCTGCTCTTTGGTAAAAATCCCTGGTGTTCTTGCATAGCCCATACCTTGTTTGGATACTTGTGTGGCTTCGGTTATAATGATACCTGCGGAAGTTCGTTGTCCGTAGTACTTTGCCATTAAAGCATTTGGCACTTCACCATTTTCATCAGCTCTGGAACGTGTCATCGGTGCCATCAAGAATCTATTTTTTAATTCGATGCCGTTCATAGTATATGCGGTATTTAATTTTGGATATTTCATTGTTTTGATTTTTAGGTTATTACTTCTTTTTAATACTACAAAGTTAAGGCAGTATACGACTCAATTTTTGGTATAAATACATCTTATATTGGTAGTTATATATTGTAAAAAAAGGTAGCATCAAATTGTTGATACTACCTTAAGTAATTGGGGATATTGATTCTTTCGATTGAATACGAATTAAAACTTAATTACTGTCTTTCCTATAGCTCTACCCGTTTCTTGAAGTGCGTGCGCTTTTTTGAAATTCTCAACGGAAAAACCATTGAATGTGGTGGTCAATGTAGATTGAATAGTACCATCATCCAGTAAGTCTGCCAGGGTATTGAATATTTGGTGCTGCTCAATCATATCATCGGTAGTAAACATTGAGCGTGTGAACATTAATTCCCAATGAAAACTGACGCTTTTACTTTTAAGCTGTCTTAGGTTTACGGGTTTGACCGGGTCACTTATAGAACCAATACGTCCTTGAGGTTTTATTAATTCGACAAAGGCATCCCAATAGAGATTTACATCCACAAAATCTAGGATGAAATCGACTTCTTTAAATCCTGCCTTGTGCACTTCATTGACCAAATCATAATGATTCACTACATAATCCGCACCCATTTTTTTGCTCCATTCAATCGTCTCTGGTCGGGAAGCCGATGCAATAACGGTCAGTCCTGCTACTTTTTTCGCCAATTGTATAGCTATGGAACCAACACCACCTGCACCGCCAATAATTAAAATGCTTTTACCTTTATCCTTTTCAGAAGAAATACGTATTCTATCAAAAAGTAGTTCCCAAGCGGTTAAGGATGTTAGTGGCATTGCAGCGGCTTCCGCGATGGATATTTTTTTCGGGGCGTGACCCGCGATGCGCTCATCAATCAATTGATATTCGGCATTTGTTCCTGGTTTTGTGATATCTCCAGCATAGAAAACAGTGTCCCCAACTTTAAACAGTTCTGTTTTGTCACCAACTGCTTCAACAATACCTACGGCATCCCAACCAATTATCTTTGGCGTGTCAAGAACTTTCCCCTTTGCACTATTCTCCCTTATCTTGTAATCAACGGGATTTATGGAAACCGCCTCTATTTTTACCAAAAGGTCTCGTCCTTTAGGCGTTGGGGTCGGGGTTTCAAATTCGATAAAACTTTCTTTGTGTGAAATGGGGTGTGATGTTTTAAATCCTATTGCTTTCATTTTTTCATTGTTTTGTCCGCTTTCGCGAAAGCGAGATTCGTATTATTTTTTAAAATATTTCTGAATTGTCCAATGGTCGTATTCACTCTGACTGATGAGTATTCCAAAGATTAGCGCGTAAATCATTTGCATTCCTGCCCATTCCCATTGCTCGGTCATACAAGAACCGAACAGTAGGATGATGATTAACAGTGCTCCTGCGATAGAAGTTTTATAGGTATATAAACCTATAATAAGCAACAGGCCTATTCCAAATTCTACAAATGGAAGTACTGTTGCCCATCCACTCACTAATGCTGTTGGAAATGGAGTGTCTTTAAAGAATTCCACCATCCAATCTCTGAATCCATTAATTTTAGGAAATCGAACTAATCCGTGTGCCAGTAAGTTTACGCCCATTGTAATTCGTAAGAGTGTAAATGCTGTTTGTTGTGGTGTTGCTTTCATAATTAATTACTTATTATATTGAAGTTCTGAATTATCTCTAGGTGTGTTTGGGTCGTTCTTTACCAATTTTGCAATTTCATCCTTTCTCATAAATACTACGCCTTTGTGTTTTTTGGCGTACTTGATAAATTCATCAACTACGTGAACAATTGAGGGAGCTCCACCGATTCTATCGTGAAGACTTACCGACATCATTCTACGCTTGTTTGCACCTTCAGCGTACAATTGGTCGAATTCTGCTTTTAGTTGAGCCAAGAATTGGTCGGGAGACCAGTTTCTGCCCTCAATATTGGCGATGTCATTATTACGAAGTGTATATGGTACTACCACAAAATCTTTTCCACGAACCGAGGTTATAAAGGGTTCGTCGTGGCTCAAATCATCAATATGATATAGGAAATCTAAATCTTGAAGCACTTTCAAGGTGTTTGGACTTCTGCGTAACCAATTAGCGTTATATCCTCTACCTCGTTGTCCAGTTATTGCTTCTACGGTATCGATTCCTTTTTTAATGAATTCAAGTTCTTCCTCGTAACTCATTTTCCATTGGTCGTCCCAAGCGATACCGTGTGCAGCAATTTCGTGACCTCCATCTGCAATTGCTCTTGCTACTTCTGGATATTTTATAGCGGCTTCACCTACCACGTGAGAGGTAACGTGGATATCATGTTTTTTCCAAAGGTCAAGCATTCTATACACACCCTCTTTTCCGCCATATCTAAACCAACTTTCCGCTGGTAAATCGGGATTTCCCTTTGGTAAAGGGTTCCCAGAGAAAGGGCTTTCGGCACCTTCGGGCTGACCGCCAGTTTCAAATTGCATTGAAAAAGAAATAACTAATTGCGCGCCATTGGGCCAATGTGATTTTGTTGCTGTTTCAGTTTTCATCTTGTTTGTGTTTACTACCGTTGGTGATTTTGAGTTCTGTCCAGATACACTTAGTGTTATAAGCAGAACTAGAATTTTTATTGTTTTTATAAGTTTCATTTTATTTGAATTTTGATTATCAATTATTTATAGTACAAAGTTATTTCGGATTCCTTCGTTACTTTGGTAATAATTCATCTTATATTTGTACTTATATGCTATAGTTGATTATGAGCAAACGTTTCTTTAGTGCATCATCCTTTAATGTCTTTGAACTGGACTTGGAGTCTTGGAATTACCCAAAACACAGGCACAACTTTTTTGAACTGATTTTTATAAAATCTGGAAAAGGTATCCATAAATTGAACGAAAGCAGCTTTGAATATAATGAGGGAGATGTATTCCTATTAACACCCAATGATGAGCACGAATTTGTTGTGGCCAATCGTACAGTTTTTGGTTATCTAAAGTTTACGGAACAGTTGTTTTTTGAAAAGACAGAACTCGTATCTGACCTTAAATGGAGAAAGAAGATTGAGGCAATTATATTACACGCCAATAGCTTACCGGGTTCTATATTAAAAAATGAGCAGGACAGAGAAAGTGTATTTCAGTTGTTCCAACTTCTAAAAAATGAGTTTAAAGCCCCATCCACTTATAGTCGTTCTATTTTATTAGAGTTGTTTGGGGCATTATTAATGATTATTTCCAGAAATATTACAGGTAACAATCTTATTGTTTCCTTCACTGAAAAGGATAAGGTAAATGCGATATTGACCTATGTAAGACAGAATGTTGTGGATAATGAAAAAATTAAAATTTCTACTATTGCAGATGAATTTAATATGTCACCCAATTATGTGAGTGTTTTTATCAAAAAACACGCAGGAATATCCATTCAGAACTATGTGATGCAGACCAAAATGAAAATGGCAGAACGATTACTGAAACAAACAAGTTTGAATTTTTCTGAAATAGCAATGAAAATGGGATTTACTGATTCTAGTCATTTTACCAAAGCTTTTAAAAAAAATATGGGTATGACACCAAAGGCTTTTAGAATGAAAATTCTCAAAAATTGATAACACTATCCAAAGCATCATCTGCCGCCTTATGAATAAAGTTTGCTTGATAATTTAGAGTAGTCTTCAAGTCACTATGGCGATATAGTTTCTGAAGCATTAGTGGATGTATAGAATCACCAGCTATATTACCAAAAGAATGACGAGCAATGTGCATTGTTACTTTTTTATTGATGCCCACTTTTTTTGTAAGGCTTTTTAAATGTTTATTGAACTTACTAGTGGCAACCTTTATTTTATTATAAACATCCTTTGGATTGTTTAGGTCTGCTTTTTTCATTTCAGGAAAAACAAAATCGTCATCACTATTCTTGTACTTTTTATACTTTTTTAGAATTGTCAATGCCTTTAAAGGAATTTTAAGCGAAACGATTTTACCATTCTTACCCATTCTATAGTGTAATCTGTCGTCATAAATCATAGACCAACGTGTGAATAGAACATCTGAAACGCGCATCCCAGCAAAATAGAAACTATACAACCATACATTTAGTGCGTGCCTCTCTACTTCACTTAGGTTTTGGATTTTCTCGTAAATCGTAATTTCCTTTTTATTGAGTCCCACCTTGATAGTTTCAGGAAATTTAATTTTAAAACCTCCTTTGCCAAAAGGATATAAGTCTTTACTCACAACTTTGTCTGCGATAGCCCTATTAAAAATTAGTCGAATCAATACCATTACATTCAACGCGGACGTTTCGGTAAGACTTCGATTGCCCATAAGATAGGTTTTGAACTTTTTGAGAAAGCGCAAGTTAATTTCCTGAAAGTGCAATTCTTTTGACTTATAGAAATCACAGATATAAGTTGAAAGGGCAGAATCAGTAGTAAAACGATTCATTTTTTTATCTGCTTCAAGACCGTCTAAATGTTCTTTTATATAGTCAAAAAAAGTTAAGCTAGAAATTGGCTTGTAAATGTTATATTTAATTTGTGTGGCAGAAACATCATTGTTTTCACTTTGCAGATTCATCAACCCTTTGTCAACTTCCGAAAGTTTTGAAGATAAAAGATTGTTGAGACTCTTGGCATTGAGATGTGTTTTTTTGACACGAAGGTTTTTATCATCCCAATCCTCTAAATCGATGAAATGACCAATATGTTTATAGGTAGAACGACGGTTTTTTGTAATTCTAATAGCTAAGGGAAATAGACCTTTAGAATTTGGTTTTTTACGGAGAACGATTTTAGCACTTGCTGACATAATTGACCTGTTTTGAGTACGAAAGTCAAATCAGGTACAACATAGGTACAACATCACAATTTTTGTTTCGAATGCTGTGTTACTGGCTCAATAAAGATACAAATTTATTGAGCTTTTTGGGTACAACATAGGTACAACATAGGTACAACAAATGTTGAATTCAACTGATATTAATTGACTTTAAATAAAATGACCAAAACCATAAATCATTGAATATGAGTTTATTTATGTTTCGTTGGTGCAATATATGCAAGACTTAGGATCTAGTGCCGCAAGGCGTGCAGGTTCGATTCCTGTCATCCGCACAAAGCCTCTCAGAAATGGGAGGCTTTTTTATGCGCCTAATTGAACAGCCTGTTGCATCGCCATATAGCGTCGTTTCCACTCCGCCCGATCTTTAATATTAAGTCCGTCGTCAATATGTACCGGGTCTTTTGTATTAAAATTGCCTCCCCATCGAAGATCTGGATCATCAATGATAGATTTTAAAAACTGTTTAACCGGTGCATCTACATTAGGGTATCGACGCAATATGGTTGAATTTGCAAATTGATTATTCCCGTATGATATATTCATATCGATCCCGTGGCCCGCGAGATGATTCGAAAATGTGGCAGGGGGCACTATTGCACCATTTACATTTGTAGTAGTACGAAAGGAGCTTGTTATATAAATATAGACTTGAGCTTGCTCGGCGTAGTCGTTGATTCGTTTTAAAGAAGGAACAAATTTTACATCTGCACGACATGGTTTTCCAATAAAGCGAGAACCTTCATAAATGGTCAGTGGAGATGCATTACTGGGAAGATTTTGTTCTGCAAGGTCAGTCCAACGTTTACCGTAAAAGCTATTTATATCTTTCATCATGACATCAATCAGAGGGCGTCTTAAGCGATCCCCATCAGATTCTATGCCGTTGTCTTTTGCGTACTTAATGACAGCATTTCTTGTGCTCTTTCCGAAGATACCATCGGCCCCATAACGGGCGTATTGAAGTTCTCTGCCATAGCCTAAGGTATTCAGTAATACTTGAATTGCTGTAATACTAATAGCTGTTCCTTTAGAAATATATTTTCGCGTTCTTAGATCGGAGTTGTGAATAGACCATAATAAATACATTTGCGGAAGAAAATCATGACGTTGTAGGATGATTTTGGCAAGTGCATTTGAAACAGATTCCCCATTGCTATTAAAGTTGTTTCTGCTGGCGAAAGTAGCAACGGCTTTTACTGTTGCAGGGCCATAATCTCCGTCTGCCTGGTAATTGTCCCATTTTAATTCGTTTCTAAAACCGAGCTCAAAAAGAACCTTTTGTAAATCTGTGATGACTGCTTTTTTATGAGATCCTTTAAATAAGGATTGGCTAATATCGCCATTTGCAATTGCCTCTGTTAAAAGTGTTGAACATTCCATAGTTTGATTTTAAATACGTACGATTTGCAACACCTAAGATAAGTTCCTGTTTATTAGATCGCTAAGGTCAATGCCTGAAATTCATGGGGATTAACCCTATTTTGAATGTTTTTCTGGAAGTAGGATCAAAACAGGTAATGTTACTTTTAAAATCGTACTTTTTAGTTTTGCGAACAAGTCACAATTTTGTAGTTTTGCCAAGAACGCACTAGCGCGTTATTTATAAAAAATTGACTTATGGGATTAGGTGCTCTTGCAGTTGGAACTGCTGTTTTATGTTTAGTAATTGGTCTTTTTATTGAGTTAAAAGAGCGCATGTAGTAAGCAATTACTAGCCTTTCTTTCCAAATTAAAAGCTTAAGGGTCGGCTCTGTCGATCAAGTTTTCTATTTCTTCTTTTTCTTCTCCATCGAGTTTAGGTGTTGTTGTGGATGGCGCTTTTTTTTTAAGGTGAATTTCGTAGTACATGCCAAAATGATCACTTCCGAAGTGCTCAGTACGCTCCATTACTTTCACGAACAGATCTTTGGTGTGAAATAAATGATCTAACGGAAATCGCATAAACCAATAATCTGCATGATAAGTTGAAAAATAACCCCGTCCAATACGTGGGTCTATCATGGCTGTCATTTTTTTAAACAATCGAGTGGTACGGCTCCAAACAACATCATTCATATCACCACAAACCACGACGGGCTTGTCTAGCTCACGAATATGTTTCCCTGTAAGCATGAGTTCGGCATCGCGTTGTTTTGATGTTTCATTTTCAGTGGGGCTAGGTGGTGCAGGATGTAGGCACGTAAAACATACGTCCTGATCTCCTATTTTGTAGTCAAAAAAGATGGAGGGAACATCTTCTTCTATTTGAAATTGGACTTTAATATTTTCGGGTTTTTGTTTGGCGTACAAATGCATTCCGTAGAAATTTTCCAACGGAATTTGTACGGTATGCGGGTGACTTTCTTCTAGCGATTTCAGCGCATCCTCCCATGCTTTATTAGATTCCATGATCAATACCAGATCTGGATCGTGATGTTCTACGATCTTCAGAAATGTATCGTATTTCGTATTTGTTTGAAGTACGTTTGCCGCCAAAATGGAGATCTTACCAGCGCTTGGAAAATCTGGTTTTTTACGAGGATACAGCGAGCTGTACTTAAATACCTTGATGATTTCATAGCCTGTACTCAAAAATAAGGCTGTTAGAACAACGATATGAAATAAACCAAACCCATTGCGAAATACAAGGAGTAAGACGATACAAATTAACTGAATAACAATGGATTGAAGCCGTACAAAATCGGGCGTTCGAAAGAACCAATGCGGATTCCGAGTCGCGGGTAGGAAAGGAGAAATAATAAATATGATACTAATAATATAGATCGCCAGCATGTCCTAAAATTACATTATTTAAACTAAATATTGGCCTTACCTTTTTAATTTAAGATATGTACTTTTGCAAAGGTTAAAAACAATTATCATGAAAAATTTTACTTCCTTTTTATTCTGTCTATTTTTAGGGTATTCTACTATTATAGCGCAAACATACACTACTCCAAATACGGGAGTTGATTGGACCCTAGCAGATATTGCGAATGCAAGTCCGTCTACAATTTCGATAAACGGTAGTGAATATACGCTTCAGGAAAATTTGGTTATTTCGGCAAATGACAAACTGAGAATAGATACTGACGCCACCGTACTTTTTGAAGATTCTATTTTACTTACGGTTTTTGGTGATTTTGATGTTTCCGCAGATCAAACCATGTTTTTGGCCGCAGACATCAATTTGCCTTACGAAGGCTTTAGATTTGAAGAATTTTCTACCATAAATATACAAAATGCAACCATCAAGAATGGGGGTGGGTTACGCGTGCTAACGGAAGACTTTACCCTTAATAATTCTATAATTACTGAAAACTTAGATGGTGGAATCAATACGGGTGCTGTTATTTCTCTTTCAAGAGGGACACCGCAAATAACCAATAATGAAATAACATTTAACGAGTTACCTGCAATAAGTTCTGCAGCAAATTCAGAGGTTTCTGCCACCATATCTGGAAATTATATTGAAGGGAATAATACGCTAAATGCCAACAGACCTCAAATTAATTTGGGAACGACCAGCGCTACCGAAGATCTTCAAATTATAGACAATGTAATTATTGGTGATCCTTTAAATACAGAAGCAGGTGGTATTGCCGTTGCCAATCTTGTGGGCGGAACCATTAGAGCTATTATTTCAGGTAATGAAATTAGAGATAATAGATATGGTATTGCTATTCTTGGCGGGAATGCGACGGTTGAAATTTCTAATAATGTTATAGAAGACAATAATATTCAAGGCAACCCTAATCTTGGTGGAAGCGGTATTAATGTAAACTCAACTAGCAATGATGTAGAAATTAATGCTTTCTTAAATGAAATAAGAAGAAACCTGTGGGGTATCACGCTGCAGGGAGAATCGTCTATAAATTTAGGGGATGATATAAACAATATCGGTGGAAATATATTTTCTGAAAATGGAAATAATGGAGAGGTTTATGCGCTCTACAACAACACACCAAATACAATTTCTGCCTTACGAAATTGCTGGGTTGAAGGTGTAGACAATACCTTGGCAATTGCAGAGAGCGTTATTTTTCATCAAGTGGATAATGCGTCTTTAGGCGAAGTTCTTTTCGATCCTGTGAGTTGTGATGTTTTGGATGTTGCTGAAAACAAATTGGAAACCTTTACTTTTTATCCTAATCCAACGACAAATACACTACAATTTGCTGCCGATTTTGGGATCGAAACAATTGACATTTTTACTACAAATGGGGTTTCCGTTTTTAGTCAAACTATCGCAAAAGGCCAAAACGAAGTAAGTTTTAATATTTCGTCGGGCATGTATTTTATTTTGTTTAGCGCAGATGTTAATCAAGTGGTTCGCAAATTAATCGTAGATTGATTTCTTACTAAATTTATCTATTGAAAAACACCTACGACATTTTAATATTGGGAGGCGGCGCAGCTGGGTTCTTTTCGGCTATTAATATTGCTGAACTCATCCCACAGCAGAAAATAGCTATTTTGGAGCGTGGCAAAGAAGTACTTACCAAAGTTAAAGTTTCTGGCGGTGGAAGATGTAATGTTACCCATGCCGAATTCATTCCGAAGCAACTTACACAAAACTACCCTCGTGGTAAAAAAGAACTACTAGGTCCGTTTCATTCTTTTATGACGGGTGATACTATCGCTTGGTTTGAAAAAAGAGGGATTGCCTTAAAAATTGAAGAAGACGGCCGTATGTTTCCTATTTCAGATAGCTCTCAAACGATCATTGATTGTTTTACTTCGGAAGCAAATCGCCTAGGTGTTACAGTTTTAAAGGGGCATTCCGTAAAGGATATTTACAAAGAAGATGATCAATGGATTCTAAGTACGGCAACCGAAATTTTTTCAGCAAAAACCCTCGTAATGGCCACGGGTAGCAACCCAAAGATCTGGAACCTTTTGTCAAATTTGGGACATGAAATTATTCCGCCGGTTCCTTCGCTTTTTACCTTTAATATTGACGATAGTAGAATTGCAGATCTCCCAGGCATAGCAACTAATGCCATGGTTGAGGTACTTGATAAAAATGGTAAATCATTGTTGTCAAGTGAGGGTCCGTTGCTTATCACCCATTGGGGAATGAGCGGCCCCGCCATCTTAAAATTGTCTGCTTGGGGGGCGCGTATCTTAGAGCCTACACAATATCATTTTGAAATAGTAGTAAATTGGTTGCTAGATGTTTCCGAAGAAGAAACGCTAGAAGCACTTATAGATCTTAAGGATATTAATCCGAAGCAAACACTGATGAAATACGCTCAGTTCGACCTTCCGAAGCGCTTATGGCAAAACTTACTTATAGCTTCAGGGATTGCTGCGGAAGATATTTGGGCTGAAATTTCAAAAAAGAAGCTTCAAAATATCGCCAATGCGCTAACAAGATCTCGCTTTCAGGTTACAGGGAAAAGCACATTTAAAGAAGAATTTGTGACGGCTGGCGGGGTAGATCTTAAGGAAGTGAACTTTAAGACCTTTGAAAGTAAGCTGCACAAGGATCTTTATTTTGCGGGTGAGATTCTCAATATTGATGCCATTACTGGTGGATTTAACTTCCAGAATGCTTGGACCAGTGGTTATATGGTGGCGCAAGCTATTTCCCATAAAGCGTTATAAAATATTGATATCATGAATAACTACATTGTTTTACTTCGAGGAATTAATGTGGGCGGACATAAAAAGTTCTCAAAGGCTGAACAGTTGCAAATGATATCCGACTTAGGCTTTCAAAATACACAGGTTTATATCCATACAGGAAACTGGATCTTTAGTGCTTCGGAAAGGGTGAGTGAAATAAAGACTACAATAGAGAAAGCAATTTTGGCTAAGTTTGGCTGGGAAGTTCCGGTGCTGGTTTTAAAGGCTTCGGAAGTGGAACAAATTTTTAATGCTTGTCCGTTTTCCGAAGAAATTAAAGAACAAAGCTATTTTACTTTGCTCCAGTCGGTTCCGACGAGCGATTCTTTGGAAGACTTAAATGCATTGGAGTATAAAGATGAGGCTTTTCACGTAACTCCGAGATGTATCTATATTTTTTATAAGAAAGGGGCAGGGGTGGCAAAGTTCACCAATACTGTGATCGAGCGAAAACTAAAAGTTTCGGCCACCTCCCGAAATTTCCGGACGATGGCGAAACTTATCAACTTGGCTAGTTCTTGATTAATTGAATTGTTTTTTGCTGATTTTCTTCTGAAGTAAGCGTGACAAAATACATCCCTTCTGCAAGGTCATTAAGCGTAATTCGGTCTAGTGATCTTTTTTGAGATGATAGCTCAAAAACGGTTCTTCCCATTATATCTCGAAGCGCAACTTTTGAAATTAATTGGTCACTTTTAATAGAAAAAGCATCCCTTGCTGGATTCGGATAAATAAAGGTATTTGTAAGATCGTTTTCTTCAACAGCTAAAACACCAACATAGTATGTATGGTTTACCGTTTCACCGAGGTAGGTTGCCTGCCAAGTCCATGCACCCTCCATATCTGCAGGAAAACTCCAAATCCAGTGAGACAAGAGAAGATTATCGGTTAAATTGAAATCCCAATCAAATTGTACGGTCCCGTCAGGACGAATGGTTTTTAAATTTAGTTGTGTTCCGGCACGTTGGTCTTTTAAATAAATTCCGTAGAAAATAGTATCAATAAGATCAAATTCATTGCTTTCATTAGTGATCTCTGAATTGGGGCAAGTTTCAAAATCTGGAAAATCGGTTTGTGTTGTAACAGCGTTTATTGCAGGTTCCCAATAGGGTTTTTGATCTATCCACCAAGTTTCGTTGTTTAGTGTGTTACAAGCTCCTATGCTTGGATCGATAAGAGCTCCAGTGCTGTCATATACTTCAAAATGTAAGTGCGGTACCGTCGAGCTTCCTGAGCTACCAATGACGCCTAAAAATTCGCCTGCTGTAACGCTGTCACCAATGTTTTTTGAAGTGAGTTCGCCATCTTTCATATGCAAATACCAGGTTTGACTGCCATCATCATGTTGTACGGCAACAAAGTTGGGCGTGTCGTTGTTAAAGCTGCAATTTCGGTCAAAGGAACCGTCATTTTTATTAATGATCTGTCCGTCGGCGGCCGCAACATTTATCGCTTGATTTCGATCCATCTGTTTCCACCAAAATGGCCAAGAAATAATATCGAAGCCTTTGTGGTTGTAGCCATTAGCTGTATCATATGTTCTTGTTCCGCAATCATAATCTGACACTTGATTTGGAAATGCGGTATTGTGATCTACATAATTTGCTAATGAATATGTTATGTTGTAGTTGTAACCAGGCGCTTGTGCTACGGGCCAGATAAAGAGTGGGTGACTACCCGCCTCATTGGGTTCTTGGTAGATTCCTTGGGCTCGTAATTGTGTAATATTGGCTTGATTTTCGGCAATAATCGCGTTTCGTTGCGTGTTTGTAAGACAGGGTTCCGTGTTTCTTGGTATAACAACTTCGCCTCCGTGTACTTGCGAGGGTGGGTTTTGTGAGAAGACGGTTGTTACGACTAGAAGTAGAATAGACTGTATTACTATCGTAATTTTTGTTTTCATGAGATTATGTATTTGGTTATTTAAATAAGGTTATAGGAAAAAATAGCCTACGGAAAGTTGAATCACGCCATTTTTGAATTCTTGAGTACTATTTTCAAAATCACTGGCATTTGCCAATCCTAAATTATATCTGGCGGCAAAATTGAGTCCGCTGGGCATTTTATATCCGAGTCCGATGTTGAGTCCAAAATCCAACGATTTAATATCGTCTTTTACATCTTGTTTTTCAGAAGCTTTTGTATTACTACGTTCACCAGATGTATTGGGGTTTAGGTCGTCGTCTTCAGTCTCGTACTTAAAGTTAGCTGAAAGTAAAAAACCTACATAAGGACCCGCTTCAATGCTTATTTCCTCTGTCACGTAGTATTTTGCCATAATTGGGACATTAACGTAATTTAAAGACAGTGCATCACTGTCAAACTTTGCTCCCTGACTTGAAAATAAGAGCTCGGGTTGTACAGAAAGTTTGTCGGTTAGAGGTACTTCTACCATTCCACCCAAATGAAAGGAGGACCGCCCTTTGGCATCTTCCAGATCGCCGTTGAGAGAGGCAAAGTTAAGACCTGCTTTGGCGCCCAACTGAAATTCGCTTTCTTGTGCATAGGTTTGAAACAAGAGGGTAGCGGCAATAATGCTCAGTAGTAATTTTTGCATAATGGTTAGTTTTAATCATTGGTTAGTTCTGAATCATTTTAATGTTTCTGAAATTCCTTCGGAGGCATGAAGGATCATGAGAAAATTTTTACATTTCCTGCGAGTTCGCGATCCATATTTTGCTCGATTTTAATTATTTCCGAAGAAAAAGAGACAATAAATAAGATGTAATCATTTTATTATTTAACTCAAAACTATTGGAATGTAGGGGTGTGGGCGTTCCATAAATTGCGAAACGCATAATTTGGCACTAATTTTTGATGGATATTGGGAAAGATGTTTGTGACGCCTATGCGTTCGCGAGTTATATTATACTTAAGAATTCGAAAGTCATTGGCAACCCTCAATTGTCGTCACAAAATATCGAGTGCCATTGAGTAGTGTATGTTGTTCGCTATTTACTTTTAGAACATACCGAATTGTCTTTTGATTATTAAACACAAGCTCTAAAACTGTTTGAGCCCCATCTGCATAAATACGATAAGCTCCGCGATTGTTTTCATTCTCATTGGCATAGCCAAAACCACCACTTCCATCAAAACTTGCGTGCGAATTTGAATAATAAGAAAACTGGCCATTGGAACAAAGATTAATTTTAATAACATCTGAAATTCCACTGTACCCACCGCTATAATCTGTACTGGTATTGGTGTACATAAATTTGAGTTGTGTACCAACAATTCTATTTTTCCAAAAATCAGTTTCGTCTGGTATTTCAGGTGTAAAGAATTTGATAGTGGTTGCAAGCCTTTTAGCTTCGGAAATGTGAAGTTCCGTAAATTTGGACGTTTCGGTAAGGATCAAAGTGGTCATACCATTTCCATGGCCGTCAATGATGGCAATCGCAAAAGCTTTTACTGCGGTACCTTGATAAATTCCTTCATAATTTTGTTCGACTTGTTTTTCGGAGATTACTGATGCTTCGGAAGTAGGCTGTAAATAGGAACCTTCTTCCACAATTGCCTCCATTGCTAAATCCCTTAGTTGTTGTGCGTTTTCCGAAGTATTTCTCGATAGAATTATAGCACCAGGAATTGATTGATGTCCTAAATATATATATGCGCCATCTTGCCTGCCAGTCCAATTTTGGGGTATTGTAAAACGAATTCCAATTTCTGGGAGCGAAACTACTTGGGGGGCTGTGTGGGAATACATAACTAGCTGATTTACAAATAACAGCAATAAAGATACGTATTTCCTTCTTGTTTTCTAATTAGGATTTTTAACGCTTCAATTTCTCGCTCTCAGTGTACGCTGTTCTCTTGCTGTTTCTACATTCCTTTGACCAGCGGAACCACAAATTCGGTAAATTGAAGTCTGTTTTAATCCGTATTAAGTACGGTATAGTTTTTTAAATGCCGAAGGCGTCATGCCCGTAAATTTTTTGAACGCACTATTAAACGTAGTTTTCGAGTTAAAACCTGCTTCCAAACCTATGGCGAGAAGCGTATAGTTTGAAAATTCGTGTTCGAGGAGATACTTTTTCGCTTCATTTACCCGAAGAAGGTTTATATAATCTGAAAAGGTTGTTTTTAGTTCAGCGTTGATGATTCGGGATAAATGACTTTTACTTAAATCGAGATCTGTTGCCAAGGTTTCTAAGGTGGTTGAAGGGTCTAAGAATTTCTTTTCGTCGATAAGGATCTTTTCTAAGGCAACAATATGCTTACTTTTTGTTGCTTCGGAAATGGAATAGGGTCGGTTTGCAAAATCAAACTGCCTAATTTTTTTACGCTCCTCCTGAATACCAATTTTTCGTGTACCCACATAACCCATGACATAAATACAAATAGAAATACCGATCAATAATAAATACGCTGGATATTCTTGTATAATAGCTGCTTGAAGAGTAGCATAAAACCATAATAGGATAAAAATAAAAAGTATGACAAACAATGCTTTTAACCATAAAAGCTTCGTTTTTACGATAATACGGTCGTGTTTTTCTGGCGTATTTTGGTAGGTGTCAATAGCGCGCCAAAGCAATACCAAAACAAAGATTGTTAGAAAAATGCTAAGAAAATCTCCGTAGGCATCTATAAAATCAACAATAGCATACATGAATTTATTAAATGGATGCTGCGATTCCCAGAGAAGATATCCAAGTTTAAACAGTAAAGTGATAGGGATCATTAAAATAAATGGTAAATACAATAGTTTTTCGATCCTTGTGTTTTTTCGATCTGGATATAAAAAGGTCATGACAAAAAAGTACATCAGTGCAGCTTCGGCAAATGAGTAAGGCAGATACCAGAAATAATATTCATGGTTTGTAAACAAATCAATTTCCCAAAGTAATTCTTGAAGGTTTGATAAGGTAATACAAAGAATTAGCAGGCCAAGATAAATAGAGGCACGAGTCTTGTGTTTTGAAAGCAACAAAATAAAAAGGCTCAAGAAAAACCCTTGAACGATTCCGGTGATGACGAGACTGCTATAAAAATTAATTTCCAAGAAATAGATTATTTCGTTTTAAAGATAGAAAATAATCTACTGTTCTTTTAAATAGCAAGTTTTTCTATCGGTTTCGATTTTACCTATCTTTATTGCCACAATTTTCACTGATGAAGGAACAAGAATTTATCCCACAATCTTATCCGTTTACACCCAAAGATGGAAGGGTTTCTAGCAAATCACCAAGCAATATTGCCCTAGTAAAGTATTGGGGAAAACACGGGGAGCAATTTCCTGAAAATACATCAATAAGCTTTACACTTCAAAATTGTCATACCACTACCACCTTGCATTTTGAGGAAAAGGAAGGAGATACATTTCAGTTTGAGGTATATTTAGATAAGCAGCGCGAGCTTGGA
The DNA here is from genome assembly GCF_058148545.1 of Ulvibacter sp. 2305UL32-6. Lineage (NCBI taxonomy): Bacteria > Pseudomonadati > Bacteroidota > Flavobacteriia > Flavobacteriales > Flavobacteriaceae > Ulvibacter > Ulvibacter sp. 2305UL32-6. The sequence continues at coordinate 718,794 of NZ_JBYVKA010000001.1, read as the reverse complement.
TTTGAACCTAAGATCACTACGTTTTTTGAACGAATTGAAGCCTATGTGCCCTTTCTTCGGAAATATCAGTTTAAAATTGAGACGGTGAATAGCTTTCCACATAGTAGTGGTATAGCCTCTTCGGCAAGCGGAATGAGTGCGCTAGCGGTTTGTTTGGTTTTGCTCGAAAGACAGTTAAACGGAAATCAGCCCAATACGTTGCACGAAGCCTTAACGCCTTCCGAAGTAAAAAAAGCTTCTTTTTTAGCTCGCTTGGGCTCGGGGAGTGCCGCGCGAAGTATTGAAGGTCCGTTGGTTGTTTGGGGGAAACATCCTAAGATCGCTGATAGTAGCGATCGCTTCGGAATAAAATATCCCAATAGTGTACATGCCAATTTTGATAATTACAGAGATACCATTTTGTTGGTTGATAAGGGCGAAAAGCAGGTGAGTAGTACGGTTGGGCACAATTTAATGCATGGGCATCCGTATGCGAAACAACGTTTTGCTGAGGCGAACAAAAATATTGAGCGCTTGATGGGTATTTTTGAATCGGGTGACATTTCTGAATTCATCAAATTGGTTGAAAGTGAAGCCTTGCAATTGCATGCGATGATGATGAGTTCGATGCCGTATTTTATTTTAATGAAACCCAATACGCTTGAGATCATTAACAAAATCTGGAATTTCCGCAGAAATACTAATATACCAGTCTGTTTTACACTTGATGCTGGTGCCAATGTTCATGTACTTTATCCAGATAGCGTACAAGAAGAAGTTTCAGCCTTTATTGAAACCGAATTAGCTCCTTTTTGTAAAAACGGCGAATTTATTCACGATGAAGTGGGACTGGGCGTGATCATCGAGTAGTTATTTTAATAATAGCTTGGTCGTTGCAAGGACATTGTTACCTTCGGTTAGTTGCGCAAAATAGAGTCCGCTAGCAAGTTCTTTCCGTTCAAAAAAGTTGTTTTTTTCTGAAACACGCTCTATTTTTCTCACTTGTTGCCCCAAGTAATTGTAAATTTCAATGGTCGCGTTGGGATGCTCATTTCCGAAGAGATCACCAAAAACAAAATGGGCGGTCGACTCAATTGGATTGGGCTGTGCGAAAAATGTTTGAGCAGTTGCCGATAGATCATCCACGCCTAAAATTTCAACCATACGAAGCGTCACATTATTGGTATTGCAGAAAACGGCAAAATTATAGGTGTTGCTATTAAAAGTCCCCGAAAGAAAAACAGGGAGGTCGCAATTTTGTATTTCATTAGCGGTTATGATAGTGTATTCATCGCCAATCTCTGGAGCGTAATTCAGATTGATCTCAATAGTTCCTTCGATATCTGGAAAGCCTACAACACGCAATACGTCATATGCCCCAGTATCTGGTCCGTTGATGTCAAGTTCAATGGTGGCTTCAGGATTTAAGCTAAAATTGTTGGCCATAATAATGGTGCCTGGCACGTTAATATCGCCAGGATAAATAATACCTAAATTGTTAAAAGGTCCTGTGATGTCATAATCGCCATATCCTTTCAAAATACCGTTAACGGAATTGTTTAGGCTGGCCATGGGTGAAATAAAAAGAAAGCTTTCTCCCAAATCCATGTCTATTACGCCGTTGTTGTTCATTTCAACTATCATATAAGAAAAGCTTGAATCAACTCCGTCAAACGACTTCTTTACCAACCCTTCGTTATTGAAAACGGGTTCTCCGTCATCCTGCACTAATCCTGCTCTTCCAATGATTTCAAAGCTTGCATTTTCTGCATTGTTTATAGTTGGACTGCTATTTAGTCTCCAAAAACCGCTATTTTCAATGATTATTTTGTTGTTATTATTAACCGTAGAACCTAGCAATGTCTTACTCATGATTCCGGTAATGTAAATTGTTCCGTCATTTTCAATAGTGGCAGCTCCAGAAAGAGTACCTGAAAGTATAGTAAAACGGGAGAGCAACGAGATGTTTAGGGCGGTTTGAATATTTATATTGTCATCAACAATTAATTCGGCTGAGCCTTCTAATTCAATTGTATTGGCGTTGGCGGAAGCATTTGTGACTTCAACAACAAATCCGTCAGGTATAAATACGTCACTAGCAATGTCGGGAACCGTTCCAGCGTCCCAATTAGCCGAAATAAACCAATTGGTATCACCGCCGTTGCCTGTCCATGTATGTGTTTGCGCTACTAAAAGAGGTATGATAGCGATGATTAAAAGTGCCGAAAGCGTGATTTTTAGTTTCATTTCAAAACGTTTTGTTTTATAAGGTACTTAAAATCTGTGATTTATATATATTAATGTGCTAATTATTCGCTAAAAACGGCACATAATTAAGTCTTTCCCAGTATCTTTGTGTTAATTATTCCTTTTACGGCTAATTTTTGTACTTTTAACTGTACTATTTCAACCCTATGCGCGGACCCCTTTTCTACTCAAAAATATTACTCTTTGGAGAATATGGCATTATCAAAGACTCAAAAGGTCTCTCTATTCCTTATAATTTTTATAAAGGTGCATTAAAAATCGATAGGCATCACACTGTCGCAACGCACAAGTCGAACGACAGTTTAAAACGTTTTGCTGTATACTTAAAAGAATTGCAGGAAGGTAATCCCGACCTTGTGTCTTTTGATCTAGAAAGTCTACAGGCTGATGTTGATGATGGACTGTATTTTGACTCAAGCATACCTCAAGGTTACGGTGTAGGGAGTAGCGGTGCATTGGTTGCCGCGATTTATGATAAATATGCACACAACAAGATCACGGTTTTAGAGAATTTAACTCGGGAGAAATTATTAGAGTTAAAAAAGATTTTTTCTGAAATGGAATCTTTTTTCCACGGAAAGAGCTCCGGCCTAGACCCATTAAATAGTTATTTGAGTTTGCCCATTTTGATCAATTCACATGACAATATTGAGCCAGCGGGAATTCCGTCACAAACTGAAAGTGGACGTGGCGCCGTATTTTTATTAGATAGTGGTATCATTGGCGAAACTGCTCCGATGGTTCAGATCTTTATGGAAAATATGAAGCAAGAAGGTTTCCGAAATATGCTTAAAACCCAGTTTGTAAAACATACAGACGATTGTGTTCACGATTTCCTTAAAGGAGATGTTAAGTCGCTCTTCGGAAATGTAAAGCAACTTTCTAAAGTTGTTTTAGATAATTTCAAACCAATGATTCCTAAGCAATTTCAAACCTTATGGAAAAATGGAATTGAAACAAATGCCTATTATTTAAAGCTTTGTGGATCTGGCGGTGGTGGTTATATGCTTGGTTTTACTGAGGATATTGAAAAAGCGCGAAAAGCTTTAAAAGGGCATAACCTAGAGGTGGTTTACAGCTTTTAGACTTTCTTTATTATATTTTGAATCATGTTAAGCCGAAAACAAAAACATGTATTGCTCAAGTTTTTCAGCTTGTTTTCTATCGTACGAGGCTATAACATTTTAGTTATCGCTCTTGCGCAGTATCTAACTTCTATTTATATTTTAGCACCGCATTTACCTCTTCGGAAAGTGCTATTCGACCTTAATTTATTGATGCTAGTTTTAGCATCAGCTTCTGCTATCGCAGGAGGTTATATCATCAATAGCTTTTACGACAGTGAAAAGGACCTTATTAATCGTCCGAATAAAACATTCTTAGACAAATTAGTAAGTCAGCAAACCAAGTTATCTGGCTATTTTGTACTCAATTTCTTGTCGGTTTTCTTTGCCAGTTATGTTTCCTTTAGAGCGGTTCTGTTTTTTTCGATCTATATCTTTTTGATATGGCTTTACTCGCACAAGCTTAAAAAATACCCTTTCATTGGTAATATTGTCGCCGCCATTCTTGCTGTAATTCCGTTTTTCGCTGTTTTTATCTATTACGGAAACTTTGATCTTGTGATCTTTGTACATGCTACCTTTTTGTTTTTGATCATCTCGATGCGTGAACTCACTAAAGATTTGGAGAATATTAAAGGTGATCTTGCCCAGAACTATCGTACGATCCCTGTGGTGTACGGCGAGAAAGTTTCAAAGCGAATGCTTTTAATACTTAGTATGTTGACATTAGTACCTATTGTGCTATTACTAACAAAGTTTGATGTAGGGCACATGAATCTTTTTTTCTACGGAAGTATTTTCGCCCTTATTGTTTTCGATATCTTACTTTTTAATGCGGGAAGAAGACTTCATTATATCATACTTCACAATATCTTAAAATTGATAATCGTAGTGGGCGTTTTCAGTATTGTGCTGCTCGATATCGATCTTGTTCTCAATAGGATTTTTTAAGAATTTTTTCTGAAAGAGAACAGACCAATTTTTTGGTATCTTTAGTTCTATGAAAACAGAAAGTACATTGCAAGTAGCTTTGGCCCAAATTTCACCAGTTTGGCTTGATAAAACGGCGACCCTTGAAAAAATCATAACTCAAATAAATGAAGCTGCGAAAAAAGGAAGCCAGCTTATTGTATTTGGAGAAGGACTGCTTCCGGGTTACCCATTTTGGTTGGCTTTAACCGATGGTGCCTCGTGGAATATAACCGTAAATAAAGAATTACACGCGCATTATGTTCGAAATTCAGTTTGTATCGAAAAAGGGGATTTGGATGAGATTTGTGCGCTGGCAAAGAATCACAATATAGCAGTTTACCTCGGAATTATTGAACGTCCGTTAGACCGTGGCGGACATAGTATTTACGCATCTCTGGTCTATATCGATCAGCAAGGAATCATACAGTCGGTTCACCGAAAATTACAGCCCACTTACGACGAACGACTCACTTGGGCGCCGGGAGATGGCAATGGTTTAAGAACTCATACTTTAGAAGATTTTACGGTTGGCGGACTCAATTGCTGGGAAAACTGGATGCCGCTGCCAAGAGCTGCGCTCTACGCGCAGGGTGAAAACCTGCACGTGGCCGTATGGCCAGGCAGCGACCACAATACTAAAGACATCACACGTTTTATAGCCAGAGAATCACGAAGCTATGTGATCTCGGTTTCGGCATTAATGCGTGTAGAAGATTTTCCGCAGAATACACCGCACTTAGAAAAAATATTTGAAAAAGCACCCAAAGTGCTTGCCAATGGAGGAAGTTGCATTGCAGGTCCAGACGGTGAATGGGTGGTAAAACCCGTATTGAATAAAGAAGGAAACATCTATCAGACCTTAGATTTTAATCGTGTATTGGAAGAACGACAAAATTTTGACCCTGTTGGACACTACTCGCGGCCTGATGTAACCCAGCTGACCGTCAACAGAGAACGACAAACCACTGTGCTTTTTAAGGATGTGTAATTAATTTCTTCCGAAGTAAGATTGTACTGTGGTAACCACAAAGGCTTTAACTATCTTTGCAGTAATTTAATTTAAAAGAAACCCGCCACTGCGGGCAGCATGATGAGCAGACAAGGAAATAACGATAAGGGCAAAACTTCAGGAAGAGGATCTAACAATACCAAAGGAAAGAGTAGTGCTCGCGGTAACGCGCCCCTAAAGCGTGAAAATCAAGGAAAAGTCTCAGGAAGAGGCGGTGCACCTGTTGCCAAAAAAGCAACAAGTTCAAAAACGAAACAAGAAGGAATTCGGCTTAATAAATATATTTCTAATAGTGGTATTTGCTCCCGTCGTGAAGCAGATACTTATATCGCTACTGGTTTGGTAACTGTAAACGGAAAAGTGATCAATGAAATGGGTCACCGCGTAAAACTTGAAGACGATGTGCGTTTCGACGGACGAAGAATCAATCCAGAACCTATGGCGTATGTTCTGTTGAACAAGCCAAAGGGTTTTGCTACTACAACGAGTGAAAGCAAAGGACAAACAGTAATGGACCTTGTTGCTAATGCCACTTCAGCACGTATTACACCAATTGGTCGTTTAGGTAGAAATGCAACCGGTTTACTATTTTTTACAAATGACGATAAGTTAAAAGAAAAATTAAGCAAAAAAGGAATGGAGCGCTTGTTCCATGTGGAGCTCGATAAAAATTTAAAGGCAGCCGATCTTCAGAAAATTTCAGAAGGAATCGTTATTGCTGGCAAAAAAGTGCAGATCGAAGAAATAAAGTATGTCGCTGATGCACCTAAAAATGAAGTTGGTCTGCGTATCAAGCATATGGGAAATAGTGTGATTCGTGATATCTTTCAGGAATTAGGCTATGATGTGGTACGTATTGACTGCGTAACTATTGCACACCTTACTAAAAAAGACCTGCCACGCGGTCGATGGAAAATCTTAACCAAAGAAGAACTTGAGCTTTTCTCAATGTTGTAGAAACATTCCATTATTTTAAACATAAGTATGAGTTCTCCGCGATCCTTTTATACCGCTCAAAAAGCATCTTTTGAAGGCCAATTGGCGAGTATTAAAAAGATGTTGGTTCAATCAAGCATCATTCGATTGCTGGTATTCTGCGTGATGATCTTAGTTATTTATTTCTTTTATGAGAATGCGAAACTATGGGTTCCTATGTTGGCGGGCTGTATTATTTTATTCTTTTATTTGATCCATAGACACGCCAATCTTTCTGAAGAACGCGATAAGATTCTAGCGCTTGTTGCTATAAATCAGACCGAACTCGACGTACTCGATGGAGATATTTCGGGCTTGGCATCAGGGAAAGAGTTTAAACAAGGAGATCATCATTATAGTTACGATCTTGATCTTTTTGAAGATGGATCCTTTTTTCAATATGTGAATAGAACCGTTTTGCCCTCAGGGAAACAAGCACTCGCTACTTCATTAGCATCTAATGAGACACATACCATTGAGGCAAAGCAGCGAGCCGTTCAAGAATTGGCAGCCATGCCAGTTTGGCGACAAGATTTTGCTGCTACGGGTAGTTTGGTAAACGTTGAGGTTAGCTCCAATCATATTCTCAATTGGCTTCAAAATCACAAATCATTTGTGCCGAAGACAATGCGCTACATCCCACAGCTGTTCTTAGGTGTTTCATTGCTCATTTTTGTACTGAACTATCTAAGTCTAGCACCCTTGTCGGTTACAGTAATCTGGTTGTTTGTGGGGATTTCTATAACGGGAGTCTATTTAAAAAGCATAAACCAGTTATACCTGCATTCGAACAAAGCAAAAGACACTTTTAAACAGTATTATCAGCTTTTAGAACGTATTGAAAAAACCGACTTTTCTTCGGAAATATTACAAAACCAACAAAGTAAAATAAATACAGAAACCAAGAAGGCCTCACAGATCTTTAAGGATTTTTCAAAATTACTGGATGCGTTTGATCAACGGAATAATATGATGATTGGTGTCTTTGCCAATGGATATGCGCTTCGGGATCTTCAGCTTTGCTATCGTATTGAGCAATGGATGGCAACCTATGCAGACCAAGTTGAAAAGTGGTTTGAGGTCATTGCATTTTTCGATGCGCAAAATTCATTCGCCAATTATACCTTTAATCATCCAGAATTTGTCTTTCCGAAGCTATCTACCAATACTGAAGTGATTCGAGCCAAAGCACTTGGCCATCCTGTACTTGACAAAGAAAAGCGCATTGATAACGATTTTACCATCGAGCAAGGCCAGTTTTTTATCATTACTGGAGCCAATATGGCTGGAAAAAGTACCTTTTTAAGAACAGTTTCCTTAGCTATCGTAATGGCAAATGTAGGGCTGCCTGTTTGTGCTAAAAGCTTTGATTATACGCCTAAAAAATTGATCACCAGTATGCGAACTAGTGACTCGCTTACCAATGATGAGTCTTATTTCTTTTCAGAATTAAAACGATTAAAAATGATCGTAGACGCCTTAAATTCTGAAGAAGATCAAACAGGTTATTTTATCATTTTAGATGAAATTTTAAAAGGAACCAATAGCGAAGACAAAGCCAAAGGTTCCAAGAAATTTATTGAAAAACTTGTAGCTTCTAATGCCATGGGGATCATTGCAACGCACGATTTAAGTCTTTGTGAAGTTGCAACCGAATTACCACAGGTAAAAAACTACTATTTTGATGCTGAAATTAGCAACGATCTGCTACATTTTGACTACCTTTTAAAGGTTGGAGTGTGTCAAAACATGAATGCATCTTTCCTTTTGAACAAAATGGGTATCGTATAAGCCCTTTAAAATCAGTATTTTTAGTTTTTTTATTGCTTGTTTTAGCTTAATTAAAAAATTAACTTAATTTAATTTGCAATTCATTTTTTTTTCATTCTTTTGCCATGTGTTTAGCTGAACAAATTGAACAAAGTTTCTGTGTTCGGGTTTTTGAAGATTAGGAAGTCATATTCAAAAACATCCCGCAAGGCGGGAAGCCGAAATTTAAAGCTAGCTTCCGCTTTACTTATTCAAGACTGCCTTTTTCCCTCGCAGCGCTCGGCCTATTGGCTGGATCCAATTCGTATCTAAAAATACGCGTTCATTACCTATCTTTACCTATACTCTAGGGCATACCCTTATTATTTTTACTTTTAAAACCTTATAATGAATACTAAATATATTGATCTCATCAATCAAACCTATGATTTTCCACAAGAAGAGTTTACTCTTGACGGAAATACGTTAGAATTTCACGGAGTCTCTTTAATGGACCTTGTTGCCGAATATGGCGCACCCTTAAAGTTTACCTATTTGCCTAAGATTTCAGAAAATATTCTACGTGCCAAAACATGGTTTGCCAATGCTATTGAAAAACACAATTACCAAGGAACATACAATTATTGCTATTGTACCAAAAGTTCACATTTTAAACATGTCTTGCATGAGGCATTAAAGAATGATATTCATATTGAAACTTCTTCGGCCTTTGATATTAATATTGTGGAAAACCTAAAGAAGGAAGGGAAAATTAATGACGATAGCTACGTGATCTGCAATGGTTTTAAACGTGAACAATATATCGATAACATCGCGCGACTAATCAACAACGGACATAAAAACTGTATCCCGATCATTGATAACTACGAAGAATTGGGCTTGCTTTCGGAAGAGATCAACGGAAAATTCAAAGTGGGAATTCGAATTGCTTCGGAAGAGGAGCCAAAATTTGAATTCTATACTTCGCGTTTAGGTATTGGTTATAAAAACATTGTGCCTTTCTACGAAAAACAGATCAAGGCCAATGAGCAAGTTGAACTTAAAATGCTTCATTTCTTTATCAATACAGGAATACGTGATACAGCGTACTACTGGAACGAATTGGTGAAATGTCTTAACGTATATACCAAACTAAAACAGATCTGTCCAACGTTAGATAGTTTGAATATTGGCGGCGGATTTCCTATTAAAAATTCGTTGGCATTCGACTATGACTATGATTATATGGTTGATGAAATCGTTAATCAGATCAATATTACCTGTGAAGATGCCGGCGTAGCAGTACCAAATATATTTACTGAATTTGGAAGCTTTACCGTTGGAGAAAGCGGAGGTGCTATATATGAAGTGCTATATCAAAAACAACAAAATGATCGGGAAAAATGGAATATGATCAATTCATCTTTTATTACTACTTTACCTGATACTTGGGCGATCAATAAGCGCTTTATTATGCTTGCAATTAACCGTTGGAATGAAGAATATGAACGTATTTTATTGGGCGGACTAACTTGTGATAGCGATGACTATTACAACAGCGAGCAGCATATGAACGCAATTTATCTTCCGAAGTACAAAAAAGAAAAACCGCTCTATATTGGCTTTTTTAATACGGGAGCCTATCAAGAGTCTATTGGTGGATTTGGCGGATTACAACACTGCCTCATTCCATCACCAAAACATATTTTAATTAACAAAGATGCTGATGGCAACATCACAAAACAACTTTTTTCAGAACAACAAACAAGCAAACAATTGCTAAATATTTTAGGTTATGAACACTAAAACGTATGCAGGTATCCCGCAACAATACGCGGCCCTGGAAACTTCAAAAATTGTATTGATCCCTGTGCCTTATGACGGTACAAGTACTTGGCAAAAAGGAGCCGACAAAGGTCCTGATGCTTTTTTAAATGCTTCGGAAAACATGGAGCTATACGATATTGAAACTGAGACCGAGGTATACAAACAAGGGATCTATCTAGCAGACGCTATTAAAGAAGATAGTTCACCTGAAGCGGTAGTAGCTTTGGTGCATAAAAAAACAAAAGAATATATTCTTCGGAATAAATTTGTGACTGTTTTTGGCGGTGAGCACAGTATCTCTATTGGAACCATTCGTGCATTTAATGAATGTTTTGACAACCTCACCGTACTTCATATTGATGCGCATGCTGATCTTCGTAAAGAATACGAAGGTTCTTCGTGTAACCACGCTTGTGCCGTTTATGAAGCGAGTCAGACCACCAATTTAGTTCAAGTGGGTATTCGCAGTATGGACGTCGCTGAAACCACCGTGCTTGACCCTGAAAAAACATGGTTTGCACATGATATGGCGAATGATGAATACTGGATGGACAATGTGATTGAAGCTTTAGGTGAAAATGTGTTTATTACCTTCGATCTAGACGCTTTAGATCCGTCTATTATGCCAGGAACGGGAACCCCAGAGCCAGGTGGTTTGTTTTGGTACGAAACTCTTGAATTTTTAAAGCAGGTTTTTGCTGAAAAGAACGTGGTTGGTTTTGACATCGTAGAACTTTGTCCGAATGAGATCAATAAGCAGTCAGATTTTCTCGCTGCCAAACTTTACTATAAAATGCTGAGCTATAAATTTTCGGGAGAAGCCCAAAATGAAGAATTTGAAAGTAATTTTTTAGAAGAGAATAAAAGCAATTCAAAATTTAACACCGAGGAAGATGAGTACTAAAGGAGCGATTTCAGAATTTATTCAGAAATACTATTTGCACTTTAATGCAGCGGCTTTAGTCGATGCAGCAAAAGGATACGAAGACCAATTGAACAAAGGTTCAAAAATGCTTGTATCGCTAGCAGGTGCTATGAGTACTGCGGAAATAGGAAAGATCTTTGCTGAAATGATCCGTCAAGATAAAGTACAGATCGTTTCATGTACTGGTGCGAACTTGGAAGAAGACATCATGAATTTGGTAGCGCATAGTCACTACAAACGTGTGCCTAATTACCGCGATCTAACACCGCAAGACGAGTGGGATTTACTTGAGAAAGGACTAAACCGTGTGACTGATACCTGTATTCCTGAAGAAGAAGCTTTCCGAAGAATACAAGAACATATTGTAAAGATCTGGAAAGATGCCGAAGCCAAGGGCGAACGTTACTTGCCACATGAATATATGTACAAGCTCTTATTGAGTGGCGTTTTGGAGCAATATTACGAGATCGATATCAAGAATTCTTGGATGTATGCTGCCGCCGAAAAAAACCTGCCAATCATCTGTCCGGGCTGGGAAGACAGCACTATGGGTAATATTTTTGCCAGCTATGTTTTAAAAGGAGAGTTAAAAGCTTCGACCATGAAAAGTGGTATTGAATATATGACCTTCCTTGCCGATTGGTATACAGCTAATTCAGAAAACGGTATAGGTTTCTTCCAAATTGGCGGAGGAATCGCTGGAGATTTCCCGATCTGTGTAGTTCCTATGTTATACCAAGATATGGAGCGCACCGATACACCGTTTTGGAGTTATTTCTGCCAGATCAGTGATTCAACAACTAGTTACGGGAGTTACTCAGGAGCCGTTCCTAATGAAAAGATCACTTGGGGGAAACTAGATATCAACACCCCTAAGTTTATCATTGAAAGCGATGCGACCATTGTGGCGCCTCTAATATTCGCCTACTTGTTAGGCATGTAACATGCAAGAAAAAGAAATAGAAAATATTGAGCTTTCATACCTCACTATTCAAGATTATCAGGAGCTTAAAGAAGCAACTCAAGAATCTTATAGTGGTTTTGAGCATTCATATTGGCCTAAAACAGCCATTCAAAGACTGATCGATATTTTTCCGGAAGGACAAATTTTGATTAAAATTGATGGTGAAATTGCAGGTTGTGCTTTATCGATCGTTGTTGATTATAATCAGTTTGACGATAATCATACCTATGCCGATATCATTACCAAAAGCACGTTTAAAAATCACAAGATGGACGGTGATGTGCTCTATGGAATTGAAGTGTTCATCAAGCCAAACTTTAGAGGCTTACGCTTAGGAAGACGTTTATATGATTACCGTAAAGAACTATGTGAAAACCTAAATCTCAAAAGCATTGTTTTTGGCGGTAGAATGCCTAATTATCATAAACATAAAGACCTCTATACACCTAAGGAATACATCAACGCTGTAAAGAGAAAAGAAATTAGTGACCCGGTTCTTAACTTTCAGATCTCAAACGATTTTCACCCAGTTCGCGTGATCAAAGGCTACCTTGAAGGAGATAGAGATTCGGGAGAATTTGCAGTTTTGATGGAGTGGGATAATATTTATTATACCAAACCTAATAAGTCGCCGTCTTCAGTAAAAACCATTGTACGACTTGGTTTGATCCAGTGGCAAATGCGACCGTATGCCGATCTTGAAGAGTTAATGCAGCAGGTTGAATATTTTATTGATACCGTTTCGGGTTATCGTTGCGATTTTGCCGTGTTTCCAGAGTTTTTTAATGCGCCACTCATGGCGGCATACAATCACTTAAAAGAATCTGATGCTATTCGTGAACTTGCCAAATACACCGAAGAGATCAAGAAGCGTCTTTCAGCATTTTCTATTTCGTACAACATCAATATTATTTCTGGAAGTATGCCCGAACTGGTTGGCGATACTCTGTACAACGTAGGTTATTTATGCCGTAGAGACGGAAGTGTGGAGCGTTATGAAAAGATCCATGTGACGCCAGACGAAGCAAAAGTATGGGGAATGCAGCGTGGAAGTGAATTAAAGACCTTTGAAACTGATTGTGGTAGAATTGGGATCCTTATCTGTTATGATTCCGAATTTCCTGAATTATCTCGTTTGTTGTCTGATGAAGGTATGGACATCTTATTTGTACCTTTTTTAACCGATACCCAAAATGGGTATTCGAGAGTTCGACTGTGCGCACAGGCACGTGCCGTTGAAAACGAATGCTATGTAGCAATCGCCGGAAGTGTGGGCAACCTGCCAAATGTTGAAAATATGGACATTCAATATGCACAATCGGCTGTATTTACGCCTTGCGACTTCGCTTTTCCTAGCAATGGGATCAAAGCCGAAGCAACCACCAACACCGAAATGATCTTAGTAGCCGATGTCGATATTAGTCTGTTGCGCGAGTTACATTCCTTTGGTGCCGTAAAAAATCTAAAAGACCGCCGAAAAGATGTCTATGATGTCATTCGCGTAAAACCCTCTAAATAGTTTAAAATTGTCATGAATACAGTTATGAAAAGAGTTATTGTAGACTACAAAAAACTCACCCAAGAAATTTTGGACCTACTGGTTGAAAAGTATCCAGATGGATATAAAACAAAAGATATTGTCGTTTTTAGAAATGCACAAAACGATATAATTGAAGCCGTTGAAGTACGAACAGAAGACACCGTTTATTTGGTAAAAGTGAGTCAGCGATTGCTAGACACGATTGAAGATTATGATGCCGATGAGGATTTTGATGATGATTCTGACGATGAAATGCAAGAAGAGCCTTCAGAAGAAGTAGATTTCGATTAAAACAATTATTATTTGGCCATCCAGACCTTGCGCATGCAAGTGTCTGGGCGGTCTTTCCGCGCTACATGGTAGCTTGCTGCAAATGCGCAGCATTCACGACCACTTATTTTTCAATTATTAAGGCAGGAGTAATCCCTCTTGCGAGGCTTGGGCTAATTTATGGCGTTTTCGCAATTCCCAGAGAGTAAAGCAAATGACAACGGTATATTCTAAAGCAACGAGCCACAGATTTTCTTCAAACCCGCTTGCACCATAAGCCGAATAGCTTAGCATTGCTGCCAAACTCCAAACTATTGGGAACTTGTAGTTCGTAAAAACTGCGAGTAAAAGCGGTGTTGCTATATACCAAGGATGTACCGTAGTTGATAATAGGAAGTATACAGAAACACAAAACAGCATAGCAGTGATTAATTGTATGGTGCTTTGGTTTTTCCGAAAGAAGCTCATCCCCAAAATAAATAGAACCACAACAATAGGTAAGATCTTGCCAACGGTTTCTATAATATTCCAGCCAACGGTTTGAAAACCGATCCATCGAATGATATAATACACGCTGGCGTTAAATTCGAAGTTTTGGAACCAAAGACTGATGGTAGCTGCAAAATTCGAAACAAATTCCGAAGAAAGAAAAGGTGCAAAAGTGAGTAGCACCGTACCGATCACAACCAAATAAAACTTAATGGATGAAGTCAAGTTAAGCGCTCGCCAGAATGAAATTTTGTTTGCGGTGGCAGTTGGAACCTCCTTTTTAAAGAACCATTTAAATAATAACGGCAATAGTAACAAGGGTAATAATTTTACCGAGATCGATATTCCGAAGAGTACAGCCGCCCAAAACCATTTTCCTTGGGTAAGCAGATAAAGAGACCAAACTAAAAAGAAAAGCATCACGCCTTCAAAATGTAAGTTTCCGGTGAGCTCGATGATGACAAAGGGACTCAGGAAATACCAAAATATATTGTTTGCGGGTAGTTTCATTTTTGCTAACAATTTTCTTCCGAAGTAGAGAATTCCAATATCTGCAGCGATCAAGATCGATTTTAAAACCATTACAGACCCTAAAATGGAATGTTTGGCAAATAGTGCGGCAATAGCAAAACAAAGCTGATTGATAGGCGGATAATTGCTGAAGTGGCTTCCGTTGAGTGCGCCCATACCTTCGTACAATTCTCTGGCTTGGGGAACCACTTCATTTCCGGCGTTCAGGTAGGCTTCGGGAGTGATCAAATACGGATTAATACCTTGTATGAGTAATCTTCCGTCCCAAAGAAAGCGGTAAAAATCTTGAGATAAATTGGGGATTGCGGGAAAGAAAAGCAACCGAAATAGGATTCCAGCAATTATAAGAAGCCAAAGGTTGATGCTGTCAAACTTAATGAGCACGTACGCGAAAGAGAATAGCGCAGTCACGAGTCCAAAGAGTCTAGGAAAATCGGTTCTATCAAGTTGATAGGCGAACGTCCAATAAAAAATAAGACTTACCACAACCATTAACAAGGGTATGCGATATGACTTATTTAAGTATGCGATCATTACATTAGTCTTGCCATTCGGCTATAAAAAGATTGGTGTCTCTTCCGCCACCGTTATGTCGGTTTGAAGAGAAAGCCAAATACTTGCCATCATTAGAAAATACTGGAAAAGCATCGAAGGTTTCTCCATGTGTCACACGCTCCAGGTTCTTTCCGTCCAGGTCGATCAAATATAGATTAAAAGGGAAGCCGCGTTCGGCTTCAAAATTACTGCTAAATAATACTTTTTTTCCGTCGGGTGTGAAAAACGGACTCCAATTCGCGTTTCCTAAATTGGTTAACTGACGTAATTCACTTCCGTCGGCATTGCAGATATAAAGTTCCATTTCGGTAGGTTCAACCAAGCCATCCGCTAAGAGATCTTTGTATTTTTTAATGGCTTCAGGTGTTTTTGGTCGTGAAGAACGGAAGATCAATTTGGTTCCATCCGGAGAGAAAAAAGCACCGCCATCGTAACCCAATTCGTCTGTAATTTGTTTAACATCACTTCCATCTAAATTCATGGTGTATAATTCAAGATCACCACTACGCATGGAGGTAAATACAATTTTATCGCCTTTTGGTGAAACTGTGGCTTCGGCATCATAACCCGGTTCTGTGGTGAGTTGGGCAGTGATATTTCCTTCTAAGTCTGAAACAAAAATATCAAAGCTGTCATAAACGGGCCAAACATAGTTGCCATTTTTCCGAAGCGGCACTTCAGGGCAATTTTCATCAACCAGATGGGTTGATCCATAAACATAATGTTTGTTATCTGGTAAAAAATAGGCACAGGTTGTTCTTCCTTTTCCAGTACTGATCATAGGAGGTTTCGTGTCCTTAAATGTTTCCGAAGCATTCATCAAGAACATCTGGTCACATTCCATGCCCCACGCTTTATTGTTTGATTGAAAAACAAGCTGCTTATCGTCAAAACTCCAATAGGCTTCAGCATTGTCGCCCCCAAAGGTTACTTGTCTGATTGACTTAAAATGTCTTTCCTCAGGATAGATTAGAGAATCGGTTTGAGTCTTATTTGTTTCAGTCTCGATCTGCTCATTTGTTTCTGACGATTCGTTAACTATTTTGTTTTCAGATTGATTTTTACAGGAAAGGAAGGCGAAAACCACAAAAAGCGACAGTAAAATTCTCATAATTACATTAATTTTGCACAAAAATAATGATATGCGATCAATTGCAATAGTATTTCTAGTGTTGTTTGTAATTTCTTGTAAGAAGGAAGTGCAAAAAACGGTAACAATGAAGGAGGATGTTAGCATTTTAGCTGATGATGTTTTTAATGGAAGACAAACCGGTACGCCCGGGGAATTGGCTGCAGCAGCTTATATTGAAAACCGATTTAAGCAAATTGGATTATCACCTAAAGGAGTTTCTGGAAACTATACACAAACCTTTAGTTTTAAGCAGTCAACCAATCCGCATGAGAAGGCGGAATACATGCAAACCCCAACAGATAGTACGCTTACTGGAACAAATGTAATTGGTTATATTGATAATGGAGCACCAACAACGGTTATTATTGGCGCACATTATGATCACTTAGGAATGGGTGGTGAAGGATCTTTGTATCGTGAAGGAGCTGCTATTCATAATGGAGCCGACGATAATGCGAGTGGCGTTGCTATTTTATTAAAATTGGCACAAGAACTCGTATCGCAAAAGCAAGCGAGTAATTATTTATTTATTGCTTTTTCTGGAGAAGAAGTTGGTTTGTTGGGATCGAACTATTTTGTCAAGAACCCTACCATCGATCTAAATACTGTAAGTTATATGATCAATATGGATATGGTGGGTCGTTTAAATGATGAAAAAGCCCTTGCCGTTCATGGCGTAGGAACCTCGCCAATATTTAAACAAACCTTATTTGCAAATAATGAAGGACTGAGTATTGTAGAGTATGACAGTGGCATTGGACCAAGTGATCATACATCGTTTTATTTGATGGATATTCCTGTATTGCATTTTTTTACGGGGCAGCATGAAGATTATCACAAACCTGGTGATGATGCCGAAAAGCTTAATTATGAGGGTATGGAAGAAGTTTCAGCATATATTTCACGTATCATCAGTGATTTACAAGACAACGGAAAGCTTACCTTCAGAAAAACAAAGAATGAAAGCGAAGAAGTACCTCGTTTTAAAGTAGGCTTGGGTGTTGTACCCGATTATCTTTTTAACGGAAAAGGAATGCGTATTGATGGTGTGAGCGAAGATAAACCCGCGCAAAAAGCCGGCTTACAAAAGGGCGATATTGTTGTAAAATTAGGGGATGCTGAAACACATGATATGATGAGCTATATGCGTGCGTTGGCTACCTATGAAGAAGGACAAAGCACCGTTGTTACTATTGAGCGAGATGGTGTGTTACAGGAAGTTACGGTTACTTTTTAATTAGAAATTTCGGGCATATGAAAAGCCCATAAAAATATGAAGTACCACGGTACGCGTAGCGGGTGTTTCGTAGGTATATCCAACTTTAAAGTCGTTTTTCCCTCTTCGGTGATAAATATCAAACCCGAATTGGAAAAGTTTATCCTTCGGCTGAATCGTGTATGGAGAGTTATCGCCCACAAGATTTCCTTCGAGTAGCGCATTGTGCCCCACAAAACTATGACTCACATGGAGTCCGAAGAAGAGTTCATTCTTTAAAGCTCCCATTTGGTTATAGGCACTACTATTGATAAGTGCATTTCTTCTTCCGAAGAAAAATTGTGCCTGTTGCTTTAAAAAAATATCCTTGGTGCCCAAGGCAATTTCCGGGCTGTAAGAGATATGAACGCTAAACGGATTAGGTAGAAGTTGCCATTCTTTCACATACTTGGTAAATAAATTAACGTGAAAACTATTTTCGATCTGCCCGATCCAGGCTACCGTTCTGCCAATGCCACCTGAGCTGTGAAATAAATTCTGAAAACCTTCAGCGCCAGAAGACTTTCCTGAGACACCCATAAGCAAGGTGAGATTGATCAAATTGTTTTTCCCGATTACCGTATAGCCGCTTGAGATTCCTAAGAAACCTGCATACGGACGGTCAAGTAGGGCAATGTCTTGTGCTTCGCGATCTGTAGGTGTATAAAATACATGCTGAAGTTCAATACTGGTTTGTATGGTGCAATCTTCGCATGCGGGATTGACCTTTTGTCTGCGGTATCCTATAAAACTTCCTGTGGTATAATAACGATCTGTAAACAGTAAAAAATCATTGTCATGGCGAAATTCCAATCGGTTTTTGATAAAAGGATTGCTTTCACTAGAAACATCGGTTGTTTGACTAAAAGTTTCAGAAGTGAAAAAACTAATAAAAAGGCAAAGTAGAAGTAACCTCACAAAGCTTGGGGTTTTATGATTCGTACGGGATGCGAATATTTTATAATAGGTTTATATCTGTTATATTATCTGTATTAAACGCGAGAGGTAAGGCTTTTAAAAAAGACAAAGCCAAAACCAATAAAGAGCATTAAATGAAAAGGGAACAGACCAAAATCTCCACCTTGATCGCCTACAACAAATGCGCTGTACATGCCGAAACCAAAGTATAGCATTAGAATGCCTTCAAAAATAACGTTGGTCGAAATGTTCTTTTTTAGATATTTATTGCCTTTCCAGTTTTCTTTTAGGGTGCCAATATTGAACTTTGGCGTTCTAATAAAATCACTCTTTTTACCAAAATGACCTTCTAAGACTGCAATAGAATTATGTAACGAAAAGCCCATGGCAATCGAGAAAAAGGTAAAAAACATTCCTGTGTACTTTAAAAAACTTTTAAAGCCGCCGCCGTACATATTTTTATAGGTAAACCAATAACATACAAAGAAAATAATCGTACTCACCACAAAGAAACTCATAATAAGGAAGTATATCTTGAGGTGCTCGTATTCATTCTTGATATAGAGCATCGGAATACTCAAAATAGCGACAATAAGAATGTTTAAAAACATGGTGCTATTAAGTAAGTGAAGTGTTCCGTGCACTTTCGTCTTAAGCGGAATATCTTTGTTTTTCCACATGCGACCTAACATTTTTTTGAAGTTCTCTGCACCGCCTTTATTCCATCTAAACTGTTGTGAGCGGGCTGCACTGATGACTACGGGGAGTTCGGCTGGTGTTTCTACTTCTTCCAAATACTTAAATTTCCAGTTTTTTAACTGGGCGCGATAACTAAGGTCAAGATCTTCGGTAAGGGTGTCTCCTTCCCAATTTCCGGCATCAAGAATACATTCTCGTCTCCAGATTCCTGCAGTTCCATTAAAATTAATAAAGTGTCCGCGGCTGTTTCTTCCAACCTGCTCCAAAGTAAAATGCGCATCTAATGCAAAGGCTTGTACACGAGTAAGAATAGAATAGTCGCGATTTAAATGCCCCCAGCGGGTTTGTACCACGCCAATTTCTTCGTCTTTAAAATATGGAATGGTGTTTTTTAGCCAATTTTTCTTCGGAAGGAAATCAGCATCAAAGATCGCGATAAATTCACCTTTTGCTGTGTTGAGTCCTTCCTTCAAGGCTCCTGCCTTAAACCCTTTTCGGTCCTTTCGGGTTACATGCTGAATATTGAGCCCTGTTTTCCGAAGTAATTCGATATGCTTTTTGGTCATTTCAAAAGACTCATCCGTTGAATCGTCTAAGACTTGAATGTCGAGTTTATCTTTTGGATAATCCATTTTTGCGATGTTGGTAAGCAAACGCTCCATCACATATAATTCATTATAAACAGGAAGTTGTATTGTCACTAAAGGCACCTCTTCCTCCTTAGAAAGGTCAAACTTTTCGCAATTTTTGTTTGATTTTTTACGCGCACTCAAGTAGTTAAAGAGCAGGTTAAGTTGTGCCAACGCATACAAGAAGATCAGTATGAGCGCCACAGAATAAATGACCATGATGATGGTTTCAAGTATCATTTTTTAAATGTGTATTTAAAAATCCACGCTAGGATTTTAACGCCTGCAAATATAGCACCTTTTACCGTACCTGAAACTTTTGAAACCCCTATTCTGTTTCGATATTGTACAGGTATTTCAACGTATGTATATTTCTTTTTTAAGGCTTTTAATTGCATTTCTACGGTCCATCCGTAGGTTTTGTCTTCCATGGCTAAAGCTAGAAGTTTATCATATTTAATTGCGCGAAAGGGTCCGAGATCTGTAAATCGCGATCCGTAAAACAAACGCATCAAACTGGTTGCTAGTGCATTGCCAAAGATTTGTGGAAAGGTCATAGAGCCTGTTTCCCGTAGTTCTTTAACCCGAGCACCAATTACAAAATCGATGTTCTGTTCAATTATTGGAGCAACGATCTTGCTTAACTCTTGGGGATAATCACTATAATCGCCATCTAAAAAAACGATGATCTCTGGTTTTGCCGAGAGGTTTGCTATGTATTCCATACCTTTTAAACACGCATAACCATAGCCTTTATTGCTTTCTAAGAGTACGGTTGCTCCTGCATTTTTAGCTACGGTAGCTGTTTCGTCTGTAGATTGGTTATTGACCACGATGATCTCATCGACCATTTGTGGAATATCACCAATGACTTTTGCAATGGAACCTGCTTCATTGTAAGCGGGGATAATAACTTTTATGGAAGGATTCATTAAAAGGAAATAGTAGGATTATCGCGCTTAAACGCCCAAATTGAATTCCAAGAACCAACACGTATGTTGTTCTCATATTTTTCTGCTCGTGTCAGTTTCTTTTTTTTGTAACGCAAAGCGTAACCGTTTTTCTTATTATTCTGATACTGAAATTTGCTTATTTCATGGTTTGCAATATCGTAAAAAATCCACCAATCATTAGCCTGATCAACGTGGTAATGCCCTTCCTTCTCAATTTTTCCTTCTTCTGAAAAGAAATACCAATAGCCTTCTTTTTTATTTTTTCTGAAATGTCCTTTTGAAGAGACTTGTCCGTTGTGATAATAAAACGTCCAATAGCCTGTTTTTATGGTGCCTATAGACCAACCTTCGGCAATGATCTTTCCGTTATGATCATATTGCTTGGTGTAACTTTTTTTGTTCACCGCCGAAACACATCCGAAGAAAAAGAGTCCGAAGCAAAATAGCAAAATGAGCTTTTTAAATGTCATGGGTATTTAGACGCGGGTATATGGCTTAACTAACAAACTTCGTATTTGTTCTTTAGGTTCAATACTTTCCTCTCTTTATCATCGGTTTACTTTTTATTGACCAAGCTCATAAGATCCACATCGTTTCCGAGTAAAATTTCGTTGCCATTGATTCGGCCATCCATGCTATCGTTCTCGAGTTTTAATACACCTCTCGGACAAACAGCCGAGCAAACACCACAGCCCACACAGCTAGAGCGCACGATATTTTCTCCTTTTTGGGCATAGGCGCGAACATCAATACCCATTTCACAGTATGTAGAACAGTTTCCGCACGAAATACACTGTCCGCCGTTGGTTGTAATTCTAAATTTTGAAAAAAGGCGTTGTTGCATTCCTAGAATTGCTGCCATTGGGCATCCCATACGACACCAAACACGGTTACCAAAAATGGGGTAGAAGCCCGTTCCGATAACTCCCGAGAATATAGAACCAATTAAAAAGCCATAGAATGAACGAAGTTTACCAGCTTCAAATAGAAATAAGGTAGTTTCTGAAGTATAATGGATCGCAATTAAACTAAGCACGATCACTAAATAGCCAATCGCGCCATAGCGCGCATCTTTTGCTAATTCCTGTCGTTTAAAGATCCAAATAACGGCAAATAATACGCCTAAAAAGACAGCCACGCCAATTAAAAATACATCCTTAGTGAGCCAATATTTATTAGGATCGTAGCCTAAATAAGTTGAGATCACTGCTGTGGTCATCACTACAGAGAAAACCAAAACCGAGTGAATTACCCAGCGTTCTACTTTCCAAGCAGACATGCTCTTGTCACTTAAATGTCTAAATGAATCTCCGGCTGTTTCTGCAAGACCGCCACAACCACAAACCCAAGAACAATACCAGCGTTTCCCGTATTTATACGTCAGAATTGGAGATACAACAAAAATAGATAGGACTCCAAATAATAGAAATGCGAGTCCGATGGTCCCAGCATTAATAAATTCATCAACACGCCATTGATCAAAAGCGTAGTAATTAAGGGGCCACATGTTTTTAAGATCGTTGTATGGCAATGAAAAGTCATCGGTGTTGAGACGCGCCATGATCTCAGGAATCATAAAAGCAAAGGCTGTTTGAAAGAACATGACGCTTACGGTGCGCAATTGCTCATAACGGTTGTGTTTATATTTCCGAATGAATTTATATCCAAAGGCGAGAATAGCCACTGTGTACAGTGTTCCATACACAAACCATTGGCTGGCTTGTTTCCCGTTGAGTAGTTCGCTTAATGGGTCAAATAATGCTACAATGCCAGTATTTGCTGCGCCATCTACACCGAGGCCTAGAAGTTCAGCAAAAAAGTAAAGCACAATATAAAATCCAGTAAGGGCAATTCCGGCGATCCATGCGAGATATCCGCGACTGGAAATAGATTTAAACCAAACGCCATCATTTTTTATTCCTTCCATCTTATGCGCGTAGGCACCTTTTGTAAAAAGTACTACGCCGGCAAGGATAGATACCAAAGAAATGGTAAGCCATAAGCCTTTGTTAGGAAAATTGATATTAAAACCAGCAAGTACAATGATAAATAAGCCAGCCACGCCCAATATGGTACCTAGCTTTTGAAGTGTGTTGATCGATTTAGGTGGTTGTCCTGTTAGAGACATATCACGTTGTATAGTACTCATAGCTTAGTGGTTGTTGTAGGCGGTTAAAATTTCTTTTTCGTAGCGGCTATAAAATTCAGGATCAAAATTGGCTTGTTTTAAGTTTTGCATGACGTGGTCTACGCTCCTATTTTCGCTTAACCAGCGATCAAAAACTTCATGTCGCATTCGAATTCCGAAGGTATTCAGGCCTAGAAATTCCTTTGTTTCTTTATGATAGGCTACTGTGATACATTTAGTATCATCGTTGTGTTTCCAATGGAAATGTAGCTCCTCGTCCTTTTTGTTTCGCTCACTAAATACCCATCCATAAGTTTGATATTCAATGTCTAAAAATTTGGCGCTGTTAAACCAATGCCCAGGTTTGTATTCTGTTGGGTTTCCGCAGATCGTCTGCGCAACAGTTTCGCCCATCATTCTACCTGTGTACCAAACGGCCTCAATAGGGCGACGGTTGCCAATAGCCTCATGCTGCTCGGCGCAATCGCCTATGGCATAGACATCTTTTATGTTTGTTTCGAGCATTCGGTTTACCTTAACCCCACGACCTAATTCAATGGTGGTTTCTTTTAAGAAGGAAATGTTGGGAGAGACGCCTGCTGTTAATCCAACAACATCACAGGCAAGTTCTTCACCTGTTTCTTCAATGATCACTGCTTTGGCTCTCCCGTTTTCGTCGGAAATGATCTCCCTTAAGTTAGTGCTCAATCGAAGGTCGATATGATGGTTTTTAATATGCCGATTTAGCATTTCGCTCTCACCTTTCGGAAGTATACCATTCCAAAAACTATCCTCTCTAACCAGAAAGGTAACTGGAATATCGCGGGTTCGTAACATTTCCGCTAATTCAATGCCAATAAGTCCGCCGCCAACGATCACCGCACGTTTACAAATATTTTTATTAGGTGCGTTGTCTTCTAATTTTTGCAGATCCTGAAATGAATACAAACCTTGCACACCTTTTAAGTCTTGTCCGGGCCAACCAAATTTATTCGGTTTAGATCCGGTTGCGATGATTAATTTGTCGTATGTGAATCGATCGCCATCTTCACAAACAACTTCTTTGGTGTCGGTCGAGACTTGGTTAACATATCCTTTTTTAAGATCGATGCGATTCTTTTTCCAAAAGCTATCTTCGTAGGGTTTTGTATGTTCAAATTTCATGTGTCCCATATAGACATACATCAGGGCGGTTCTTGAAAAGAAGTGGTCTGTTTCCGAAGAAATGATCGTTATTTTATGATTGGAAAGTTTTCTGATATGACGAGCAGCTGTTACACCAGCAATGCCATTTCCAATTATTACAATATGCTCCATAGATTTCAGTTGGTTGCTCTTCTGTCGTTTATCAAGTTACTAACATTACACCGATAACAGGTTATTTTGCAAATGAATATTCATACGATTCATTTTGAATGTTTTTTTTAGCTGAACTGTAAGCTATTGGAATAACCTCTGACTTACTATCTATAAAATCTTTTATTATGAAGAAGTTCATTTTATTATTTACGAGTCTTTTTGTTTTGGGTGTTTCGGAATTATCAGCGCAACAAAACACTCTTTTTTTTGATGAGGCCGATGCGGTTTTTTCCAACTTTGTAATTGACGGAAGTGTTGATTATAAGGCGTTACAGAGCAATCCTGGGCAGCTTGAGAAAGCTCTTGCAGTGGCTAAAGATGTTCGGGTTTCTTCGAATGATAAAAACACCTATAAGGCATTCTGGATCAACGCTTATAATTTGGCGGTATTGAAAGGTGTCATTGATAATTACCCTTTAAAATCTCCTTTAGATAAAGCTGGATTTTTTGATAAGATTACCTATGATCTCGGTGGAAAGTCGATAACTTTGAATGATATTGAAAATAAGATGCTACGGGCTAAATTTAATGATGCTCGGGTGCATTTTATTCTGGTTTGTGGGGCAAAGGGTTGTCCGCCGCTACTGTCTAAATCCTATTTGCCTTCCAACGTAGAAAAGTTACTAGAACAACAAACAATAAAGGCGCTTAATAATAGTTCTTTTATTAAGGTTTCTGAAGGAAAAGTAGCTTTTTCAGAAATATTCAAATGGTATAAAGAGGATTTTGTAAAAGAGGGACAGACAGAAATTGATTTTCTCAATAAATACCGAAAAGAAAAAGTTCCTGCCAACGCGAAAGTAACTTACTACAGTTATGACTGGCGCGTTAATTCACAGTAAATACAATTTAAAGTCTTCCCGCTTGTCGACGCACTCCCCGAGGTTCGGCAAGCAGCGGAAGCACGAATGCAACTACCTATTTTCTGATTAAATATGTAAGTCTTGTGTTCTTCTGAAAAAAAGATGCTTATGAAAATTTCGACCAAATTCATACTTACATGTGTATTGTGCCTTGTTATTACAAGCGTCATGGCTCAGGATGAAAACAGTGCCTTGAGTAATGTACAAACGTTTACTCCTTCTAAATTATTAAAGCAAGGTCAGTGGGATATTAAGTTTTTCAATAGTATTTATACGCAGACGGAGGTCACTGACGGAAACACTACATCGGTTACGATTCCACGACAAACATTTTTTACCAATACTACGGAAGTTTACACAGGGATCAGCAACGCCTCTCGCGTGAATGTAGGGCTGATCGTTCAAGTTCGTTCTAACACCTACGGTGGTGCGAATGCGTTGGAGGTGCTTTCCTTCAAAAACAACACAACAGATGCACGGAGTGGTTTAACAACCCTTGCGCCATCAGTCCGAATTCAACCATTTGAAAACATTGGAAACTTTTCACTTACGAGTTCGTTGTTTTTACCGCTGTTTGACGATGTGCCAAACGCACCTTATTTGGATAAAC
This sequence comes from Ulvibacter sp. 2305UL32-6, assembly GCF_058148545.1. Classification (NCBI taxonomy): domain Bacteria; kingdom Pseudomonadati; phylum Bacteroidota; class Flavobacteriia; order Flavobacteriales; family Flavobacteriaceae; genus Ulvibacter; species Ulvibacter sp. 2305UL32-6. The sequence continues at coordinate 693,131 of NZ_JBYVKA010000001.1, read as the reverse complement.
GGAGCCTAACGTGGGAAACAAAATTCTTTTACGATAAAACCTTTGGCGGAGGTAACTGGCAGATTTTTACGGAAGCCGATCTAGCATTCAACTTTGGGGAAACCCGGCAAGATGCCGACCCTTCTTCTGAAAACATCGGTGAGCGTTTCGCTAATAATAGCTTATTCTTACCTGTAAGCGCATTTTTGAGTTACTTTCCTTCTTCAAGATCGACACTTTTTGTAAATACCCAGCAGGCTTTTTTGATAGGATATGACAATCCCGATAGTGGGGACAACAATTTTTCTCAGAATGCTACTTCGCTTGGGTTTGGAGGTAAATACCAACTGACTCAGGTTTTAAATGTGGAAGCTTCTTTTGGGAAGATCGTAAGAGGAGCTAATTTTCAAGGTTTGGGTCAAACCTTTAGTGTAGGATTACGCGCCCTGTTTTGAGTCAATATAATTCGTATTTTACAGTCTAATTACAGTATATGACAAGAATTTTAGGAATCATCATAATAACGCTCATAAGCGGAATTTCAGGATGCTCGCAGGTCGCTTCCCCCGAGGAGCCTTTAAAAATTAATGCCGTAAGCTTTGTGGCTTCTAAAAATGTTGCCACCAAAGCACATGTTGATCCTGTTATTGCTTTGGACGCTAATTATGTGGCCATCATGCCTTTTGGCTTTATTCGCGACCTTGAGACGCCTACGATAATGCATAATAGCGACCGACAATGGTTTGGGGAGAGAAAAGCAGGAGCTAAGCAGTACATCGAAATGCTACATCAACAGGGAATTTCAGTGATGCTTAAGCCGCAAATATGGATTCACCGTGGGGAATTTACGGGGCATCTTACCATGAAAACTGAGCAAGATTGGAACGTTCTTGAAGCGAGTTATCGAGAATTTATACTTACGTATGTTGCACTTGCTTCGGAATTACAAGTTGCAGCATTTTGTATTGGGACAGAATTAGAACAATTTATTATTCAGAGACCCCTCTTTTGGAAGAATCTTATTGCTGAAATCAAGAAACAATATTCAGGAAAATTGACCTATGCAGCCAATTGGGATGAGTACAAACGCGTTCCTTTTTGGAATGAGTTAGATTATATTGGAGTCGATGCATATTTTCCAGTTTCCGAAGCAAAAACACCTACCGTGGAAGAGGCTCGGGTGGGTTGGCAACCATGGAAAGCAGAATTAGCGATGGTTTCCGAAGCACACAAAAAGCCAATTTTATTTACAGAATATGGTTACCGAAGTGTTGATTATGCTGGGAAGGAACCTTGGAAAAGTGATCGGAGTATGACAGGAGTTAATATGGAAGCTCAAAAGAATCTTACGCAAGCGCTGTATGAAGAATTATATGGTGAAAGCTGGTTTAAAGGTGGTTTTGTATGGAAATGGTTTATGGAGCACCATGAAGTGGGAGGTCATGAAAATACACAATTTACACCTCAGAACAAGCCTGTTGAAACACTCATTCAGCAGCAATTTAAAGCTCATAAATGAAAATAATAGCGGCTTGTTTTTTATTCTTTACCTGTGGAACGGTCGTTGCTCAAGAAATTTCCGAAGTTTTTATTGAGAAAAATAAAAAGACAAAAACGGCATTTATTAAAAAAATCTCCAAGGTTCGGGAAGGTCAGCTGCTAGACTCGCTACGCTTACAGAACGATATTGCTCGATTAAAACGACTTCCGGCAATTGCGCATGCGTACTACGAGGTCATTAAAAATCCTGATGGAAGTGTAAATGTGGTTTACGGCGTAGATGAAAACTTTACTATTATTCCTTCCGCGAATGTTTATACGACCAATAATGATGAATTTGCCTATAAATTGGGCTTGTATGAATTCAACGGATTAGGGCAAAATATCATCGTTGGGGGGTATTTTCAGCGTGATATTTATAATAGTGCGGGTGTAAATTTTAGAGCACCTTATCTTTTTAGTAGTCAAATGGGTCTTGCTGTCAATTATCAAAATTTAACCACACAAGAACCAGTTTTTTTAGAAACGGGTGAGGCTCAGTATAAATATAACAACACCTCGTATGAGGTTTTAGGACTGTATGAGTTTACCCTCAATCATAAAGTGGCTTTGGGTGGGAGTTACTTTACAGAGATGTATAATTACAAGTCGGGAGCAACAAATCCTGATGTCCCACAAACTCTAGAAGTTGATAAGCTCTTATATAAGTTGCTTTACGAATACAATACGGTAGATACTTTTTATCAATATATCGAGGGTTTTAAGAGCTTGTTTAACTTTCAATACGTTCAAAGTAGTGATGCCACTTTGCCCGATTTCCTTATTGGTTATAATGATTTTATCTATTACAAACGTGTAGGAGCGAAGGGGAATTGGGCGAGCCGATTGCGCTTGGGTGTTGCTACGAATAATAAAACACCTTTTGCACCCTTTGCGGTTGATAATAACTTGAACATTCGCGGCGTTGGAAATACCATCGATAGAGGAACGGCTGCCATTGTTTTAAATACGGAATATCGATACACGCTTTTTGAAAAAAACTGGTTCGTATTGCAGGGGAATGCTTTTGTAGACGGCGGATCGTGGCGAAATCCAGGCGGAGATTTTGGTGATTTCGGCGATGAGCAAAATCTCCGCATTTATCCAGGAATGGGCGTCCGTTTTATCCATAAACGTATTTTTAATACAGTATTTCGTATTGATTATGGCTACGGAATAACCAACAATTCAACCCGTGGTCTTGTCTTTGGTATCGGACAGTATTTTTAAGCGTTTCGCTGCTCGGCCATCTCTTGCTGATATTCTTTAGAAAGTGATTTTTTTTGTGCTTCTGAAAATTCTTTCCCTGCCATTTGAAAGAAGGAATGCTCTTCGTCTTCCAAGTGATGCTCAACCTTCTCAGCAAGTTGTTTAGCATAGGTCAACCAAGCCGAAGTGTCCATCTCTGCTTCATCTACTTTCTCTATTAGCTCGTCTATTTCGTGATGCTCGGCAATACCGTGGCGGGCATGTTCAACCATCATATCACTGCTAATAAGCGGTTTGTAGAAGTGACGTTCTTCTGCTGTTTCGTGCATTTGTAGCTCAGCTTTTAATGCTTTCCAAAGTTGTTTTCTTTCGGTTGTTTTACCCTCAGTTTTGAGAATTCTTTTACACAGATCACGCTGAATGTCATGATCGGCACGGATGGCTTCAAATATATTTTTCATAATATTTTTGTTTTATGTGAAGTTACAAATCATGAAAATAGATTTCTGTTTACAAAATCTTAAATTTTTAAACCTCTCTAAAGATAGTAGAGCTACCACTTAAAGATCAAATTATACTTATTTCTGAATATGCTTTTTGTAATAGGTGTACAGATCATCTGCAGATGCCCCAAAGAATTTCTTGATATAAATGGTAAAAAAGTGATATTGTAGCTTCCAAACACCGTGATGTTTATAGCGTCTTGCTGAAGAATAGAGCCAGTGCTGTATTACTACAAATTGTTTACGCGAGTAGAGTTCACTAATTAGAATATTGTCCTCATAAATAGTATAAGTTTCATCATACCCGCCAATTTCATTAAAGAGATCTTTAATGATAAACTGACTTTGATCGCCTCCGCGACAGGCACGCCAGTTAAACTTTGTAAGCCAACCTGCAAGGCGTAGCCACCAATGGATGCTTTTGAATTTCATTCGGAAACAACCCGCAAGATTATCTTTTTGTACTTCGGAAATGATAAGGGAATCGAAATCTTTCGGGGGATATGAATCTGCATGCAGAAAATAGAGGATATCACCTTTCGCCTGTTTTGCGCCTAAATTCATTTGTTTCGCTCGTCCTCTTTCCGAAGAAAAAAGTTGTACCGATACTGTTGCATTTTCAGCAAAATTGGTAGTTAACTGGCATGTAGTATCTGTGCTTCCACCGTCAACAACAATTATTTCTGAAATATGTTGGGTACGGCTATTTTCAACAAGATGCTGTAACAGCTTTGTTATATTTTCAGATTCATTTAGAACAGGAATGATAATACTTAGCATAGTGAATGATCAGAAAGATCAAATTCTTGATCGCAAAAGCGTTTTATTGTTCGTTTAAATTCCAGTTGTATTCTTTATACACTAGGGGTGCGAGAGGCTCAATTTTTTTATTACTATACTGATTGATGTAGGCAATCACATTTTGCTCACCATCCACAATAAAATCTTTTTGATACCAATCAAAAATGGAGGAAAGCTTCGGTTCGTTACTATTAATATCATTCTTATCGCCGTTGATAAATTGAGTTGTGACGCTTTCTAGTTGTTCGTTGATTTTAGACGCCGTAAAGGCTTCGTTTAGTAATTTCGGGCAAGAGATTGACGCGCAATTAATAGCGAAATGAATACGGGGTTCGTTCATTTTCCGAAGAATACCATTTTCAATACCACCTAAAGAAAGTTCGCGACCACCAACGTTTACTATCCCCTTGGTCCATGCGCCTTTGATGTCTTTAATACTCTTAACTGGGTAATTATCTACAATTAGTTTTACCGTATGCGCATTGTATAAATTGATGTAAAAAGGCAGTAATTCCTGCACACTCCAGTCGGTTGTTGGATTCATTGCAGCCAATTGTTCTAAATAGGTGTTGAGCGCTGCTTCATCTTTTTTAAAGCCCGTATAATCTACCATGCCATCTTTATCAACATATTGTTTAAGTAATTTATCCCACGCGCTATGGTCTACATTTACTGCAGAATTTGTTGTCATAGAAGTTAGTTCACCTTTTACTTCTTTGGTGGGTTGTCCTTGGCTGGAAATTCCTGCAGCCGATAAAAGGTTACAACTTTGCGTTAAAAATAGTAGACTAATGATGCAAATAAACTGAGCGAAGTATTTCATTTTTGAGGTCTTTGTTATAGTATGTACGCAGTTTAATCCTTTTTAGTTTTTAAAGGATACATTTCTTGCGCTAAGAAGTTTTTCGGAAAGGTTTCGTCACCGTCAAATCCAAGTTCGATATCCCTACCGTCGTACGGAACATGGTCTGTTTTAAAAAGATAATCCCAGATACTTAAAGTAATACCGTAATTAACACCGTATTTGGTGTGTTTTGGTAAGACTTTAGCATGGTGCCAGATGTGCATTTTTGGATTATTGAATACATATTTTAAAACCCCGTAATCCCAACCCAAGTTTGCATGGTTGAGGTGACCTACAGTTAGTGCAAAGAAGTGAACAATAGCAACGTGCTGCGCATCAAAACCGCCAATAATTGCTATAGGAATATACAAGAGTGATTTATAAAGGATGGGTTCCATCCAATGATATCGAAGGTGCGCAGCGAAGCCCATTTCTTTTACAGAGTGATGTACTTTGTGAAAATTCCACAGAAAAGGGGTTCGGTGCAATAATCGGTGGGTGTTCCATTGTACAAAGTCACTCACAATAAAAAAGATAAATAGACCTGCCCATAAGGGAAGTGCATCTACATCAAAAAGTTGAAAGTTGTCAATACTCAATCCAAAAAGCCCAAGAATATCATCAAAAACAAGCGCAGCCGAGTTTGATAAGGCAATTAATACGATCAAATTCAGAAGAAAAAAATTAAAGAACATATAAAAAGTGTCCAGCCAAAAATCTTTGCGAAACACTTTTTGGTTTTTCCGCCAAGGAAAAAGCAATTCGAGTATCCAAACAAGGAGTGAAACTGCTATAAGTCCGTAGAAATAATTTCCCCAATGAAAGGAAGTGATTTCAGAAATTAAATAATTCCAGTATCCTGTATAAGATTCGCCAAATATGTCTAGATATTTCTTCATGGTTTTTAGCTACAGCTCTTTTTGTTGTACCCTATGGTTAATACGGTTGTTCATCATCCTTCCGCAGTAGTAACTACGGCTCTGGAGCCTGTAGGTGCTCAATTATAATTGTTTAATTAGTTCCGTAAAAAGTGTTATCATATTCGGTTCTGCTTTTTCTGCATGTGCAATAATATCTCCAATATCGACTGGATGCAGGTTTTTTGGATCACATTCGTCTGTTAATACAGAAACAGCTGCAACGGGTAAATTCAAGTGATTTGCAACAATAACTTCAGGTACGGTACTCATACCTACAGCATCGGCTCCGATAATCTTTAGATAGCGATACTCAGCGCGAGTTTCCAATTGCGGGCCAACAACACTAGCATATACACCTTTGTGCAAATTGATCTTTTTGTCTTTTGCAATCGCTTCAATTTTGGCGTTCATATCGCGATCATACGGCGCGCTCATATCTACAAAACGTTCACCTAGTTTTTCGACACCCTTAAAGGCCAAAGGAGAACCTCCTTGTAAATTGATATGATCATCAATAAGCATGATCTCTCCTTTTTTAAAGTTGAGATTGATCGCTCCCGAAGCATTACTCACGAGTAATTTTGTAATACCTAAGGCCTTCATTACGCGCACGGGAAAGGTGACATCTTTAAATGTATAGCCTTCATAAAAATGAAATCGGCCTAACATAAGGATGACCTTTTTACCCGCCAAAGTCCCGTAAATGAGTTTTCCTTTATGGAATTCAACCGTGGCCGTGGGGAAATTGGGAATATGATTATAGCTCATTTCAGCTTCTATAGCAACTTTGTCAATGATCTGTCCGAGACCTGTTCCTAAGATGATACCAATTTCGGGTTTGTCGAAACCTCGTTGTTTTAAAAATTCAGCGGATTCTTGTATATATTTTTTCATACGATTGGTTAATTCGGATAATTATTTAGGTTCGAATGTATTGAAAAAGGGCTGAAAAGCATCAATATCCTTGATATCTTCGTAATAATCTACATCATTCTTTTCAGCTAAGATACCTACGCGCTTCGATTTGAGATCATTGAGAGTTGCTTCCAAAACAGAGTCGGCACCCCAAAGTTTGTTGACAAATAGCGATGGAAGGGTTTCTTTCATGCCAAGTAAATAATAGCCACCATCTTCTGCTGGACCAATTACGTAATCGTTTTGTTCTAGCGTGACGAAGGCATTTTCAAGTTCTAATTGAGATAGATCATACATATCACTTCCAATGATAATAAGTCGTTCATAACCCATCTCAAATAGTTCTGTAAACGCATTTTGCATTCGGCTACCCAGATCTTCACCAAATTGTGACTTTTTCCGGTAGATCGTTTCATCCCAAAGGTCATTTTCGCGGACTTGTTCAGAATAGAAAACATACTTGTCTGCCGTTAATCCTTTGGTAATAGCGACGGTATGATTGAGCAAAAATTTATAAATTTCTAATGCACATTCATTACCAACAGTCGCAGCCAGACGTGTTTTACACTTGCCTAACTCAGGGTTACGGGTAAAAATGATCAGCGCATTTTTTGATGTTGGAAAATAAAACACCTCTTTTGTGCTTTCTTTTCCATCTGTATTTTTTAAGCCTAGTATGGCCATAATATATGCGAAATTACTATTGTTAATTTATTGGTAGACCTTAATTCCTTTGGTTAACCATTTGCTCCATGCTATGGAAAATGTGTGAATACTGTCTGTTTCCTTTGCTTCTGAATTTAACACAGGATAGCTTTTGTTTTTCCATTCAAAAATACCTCCGTAAAGGTTTTTAACATTCGAGTAGCCTGCTTTTTGAAGTTTTTCACCTATTTCTTCGGAACGAATTCCTAAGGAACAATACACTATAATAGGTGCATTTTTATCTGTTATTTCTGCTGAAATGGCTTCCGAAGAAAATGTGTTAAAACCAACAAATTTTGCTCCACCAATATGACTTACCTCAAACTCTTCCATCTCTCTGCTGTCTATGATGGTCACGTCTTGGTTGGTTTGTAACATCCGAAGCTCTTCTACCGAAATATAAGAAACCGAACGCGTGTTGTACAGTTCGAGAAGTTCGTTTAAGGTCTTTTGAGCAAAGCTTTTAAAAGAACAAAGTAGTAGAAAAAAAATAAATAGCTTCTTCATTTTATTTGAAAGGTAAATTTACAAACTTAAAGTTGGATGTCAAGCCCTTGTAAGCCACTTTCCGTGGGAGGCAGAATTTCAGTATTATCCCAGATCCCAGTCACCAATGTGCGGGCGTATTCCTGCGGAACAGGAACGTCACGCATCAACCTACTTGCTAAGGTATGATTATATGACATGTTGTGATGCTTATACGCTAACCTCCCCGTAGCATCGTCCAGAATAGCATACCAAACCAATGGGTTCCCATCATTCGCGGGCATTCCTATAACCCCTGGATTGAGCCATAAGTTGTTGTCTTGCTCATGATAAAACGGCAAACCGCAATGTCCTGCAATGATCACCTCACTTTGAGTCGCTTGTATACTATTTTCCTTACGTTCCCATGGAGTCGATTTAAAGATAAATTCTGAAATATTTTCGTAAGAACCATGAACTATCGTAACGGTCTTGTTGGCATAGTTAAACCGAATATGATCGGGCAGACCCGAAACAAAATCGATCGAATCTTTAGATAATTGTTGCTGTGCAAATGGGTACCAGAGTTGAGAAAATGAATCACAACGCGAACCCGCTTTAAAATCGCACCCACAGTCTTCGGCACCATCGCGAAGTTGCACTTCCACATTGCCTAAAATACTTTGCGCACCCCATAATTTAAAGAGTTGAACTGTTTCCTCCGGTTGCGCGCAATAGCCAACAATGTCACCAGTACAAATACAGTTCTCTGGCGGAATATGTAGGCTTTCGGCAATGCGTTTTAGTTCTTCCAAGGCTTGCAAATTGCTATAGATACCTCCAAAAAGAAGTACTGGGCCTTTTACAGTGCCAAGATTTATTATTTTTTTATCCATGATGGAATTAAATATAAAAGAATACATGATAAAATACCCCAAACATTGACCCATAGCAGATCGGCGTATTTGCCTTCTGTAAAAATGAGTTCCTTAGGGAACACGTTGAATACAAGTAAAAAACCAAATATAATGCCACAGATGACGCTTAAGTGGAAGCTTATTTTAGGTGCTTTTACTTTCCAGAAAACAAAGACGGGTGTAAGACCGATCACCATTGTACCAGATATGGTTGTTGCTGAAAGTATTTCGGCGTCTAAAAATACGGGAATGGTTCCTAAAATAGCGATAGCTACCATAGAAGCCCTCCCGAAACTAATTCTATTCCCAAAATTGAGATCTACAGCAAGCATTTTAGAAAAAGATGAAAAAGTAGAATCTAAGGTTGAGGCCGCAGACGTGATCATGATAAAATTAATAATAAGCAAAACAACAACTCCAAAAGCTTTCCCTACTTCAACTGCGGCTTGTCCTTGCATACCTTTACTTTGTGCATACACGCCAATAATACTGAATAGAACAATGCACAAACCGCCAATAAGACTGGCCCAAAGAAAACTTCTTCGCGTGACTTTTGGACTGCTTAAGAAGGCTCTGTCAGTTAAAACCGGATCGTGAAACGGATAACTAAATGACTGGATGATCGCTGCGAAGAAAAGATTGAGACCCAGCTCAAAACTCCATGTTCCAGAACTAATAACATCGCCAGCAGTAAATCCTTCCGAAGAAAAAATAACCCCTAAAATAACAATCAATAAAACCGAAAAAAGTGCCATTTGGATGACATCTGTAAAGATAGAACTGCTCAATCCACCTTTGATGGCATACGCCAAAGTAAGTAGGGTAAACACTAATATAGCCCAATAATAAGGCGCGCTGCCAGAATCTCCAAAATAGGTTCCAATCACCATAGTATTACTCCAAACTTCGTTGAATAAACGGATGGAGATCAAGACAGAAAATAGTGCCATGGCTCCTTTTCCGAAGCGAGTAGTAAGAAAGTCGTGAATACTTTTAAAGCCTCCTGTAACCCGAATTTGATAAAGTAAAACCCCAGCCACAGCAAACGACAGGTAGTATCCGGCATAGGCAACTCCGCCAACTATACCATAATCCATTCCTAAATTTGCCGCGTTGGTAATGCTTTTGGCAAAGATCCATGAAATGATCAAGCTCCCAGTAAGCCAAAGTCCGCTAGGTGGTTTCTTTAAGTGCGTTGCCTTAAAGAACTGATTCTTGGTTTTTGCCCATGGCGAGAGCAGAAAGAGTAATAAACTCGATCCTATGATCAATCCCCATTGCCAAATTTCTGTTGTCAAATTTTATGTTTTAATTTATTATTCATCCCACCAAACAGGTGCATTGATGCTGTTTCCATTGGTTGCAGCGGCTGCCTGTTGGTAGTTTTCTGCATTTAAGGCTTCTTCTTCGGCTGGATACGGCATACGCACAGGGATGAGGCCATCGTTAAGACTCGCAGCCACGGGTTTAAATGCGGGAAAGCCGGTGCGGCGCCATTCAATCCAACCCTCGTAACCGTTAATGAGGTTTGCGATCCATTTTTGGGTAATAATTTGTTCTAACCGACTCGTTTCTGGAGCGTCATAAGCTGCAGGGCCGGTAAGGTATTCTGAAGGTAATTCGGTTTGCCAATACGCAAATGCTAATGCTACACCAGTTTCATATAAACTTTGAGCATCTGCAGATATGAGTCCGCGTTCGGCGGCTTCAGCCAAGTTGAAATAGGTTTCCCAAGCGGTCATAAAATTTGCATCCAGGGTGGAGGTATCTTCTCTAAAGGCAGTACCCGACAAGGAGTAATCGGCTAGTTCTATTGACGTTTGTGAGGCATCAATACCGTTTATGAGACCGTTGTACTCTTCGGAAGTAGCGTTTTCAAAAGGCCGAAAAAACTGCCCGATTCGCGTATCGTTCTTGGCGATCAGAATTTCCTCCATCGTTTCAGAAAGCACAAAATTGTTGAAGTCGCCTATGCGCAATTGCGCTAAGCGAAAGCTATTAGGATCAGTATTGGTGAAGTTAAACACTGCGTTCGCACTATTCTCAGAAATATAATTGCCTTCGGAAAAAAGTGTTTGTAGTTCTTCGGAAACATCTATTTTATTTGAAATGCGCAATAAGCTTTTTATTTTTAGGCTATTTGCAAAGGTGATCCAAGCGTCTAGATTTCCACCGAAGAGAATATCACCTTCTAATGCGATCACGTCGTCATAGGCTTCAATAGCTGCTATGCCTGCGTCTAAACTTTCCAAAATTCCACCGGGACCTGTATAAATTGCCTCTTGAGAATCATAGGCGGGTGTGACATTTCCGTTAATTCCATCAAATGCTTCGCTGTAAGGCACATCGCCAAAAAGATCGGTTAGACCTGCAGCCATATAGGCTTTTAATATGAGAGCGGGTCCTTCGTAAACCGCAAAGGTTTCCACGGCTTTTGATTGTGTTAGTATGATCTCATTGTCACGTAGATTGGTATAAAAAATTGGCCACGGATTTCCACCTAGTTGCGGTGATTTTAACGCATGCCGATCAAAAAGATTAAAATCTAAGGCAGTCCGGTGTTGTGAAAGAAGATCGCCCGCGACAAAACCTTCATAACTCATTTGCTCTCCAAAGTCATAGATCACCTGTCTTAAAAGAAGACTAGGTTGCACTGCATTTGGAGCATTTGGATTTGTGTTTATTTCTTCGAAATCTTTGGTACAGCTAGTTGTCATTAAAAGGCAAAGCAAGCTACATATAGATAGAATGTTTTTCATCGTTTCTTTCAATTAAAAATTAAATCCGGCTTTAAGCCCAAAACTTCTACTTGTTGCATAGCTCATGTCTTCAACGCCACTCACAAAGCCGTTTCCTTGAACGGCTAACTGTTCTGGATCGAAATGTGGATTCTCGGTAATAGCAAATAAATTTCTTCCAATCAGGCTAAACGTGACTTCACCGCCTTCCTGGAGTCCAAGGAATCCGTTTGCCACATCAAAGGTATAACCAATTGAAAACTGCCTTAGTTTTAAATAGGAAGCATCGTAGACATTGTTTTCTTCATGATTGCGGTCGTAGTACTGTCGGTAATAGCTTTCTGCGGAAATAGGAGTGGTATTTGGGATGTAATTAGGGTTTTCATCGGTGCCAACATTAACCACGCCGTCTGCAATGATTCCCTCCTCAGGCCTGTTCATTGTTTCAGCTAGCTGTCCGCCAACATTTCCTAGTGCACTTGTGCGAGAAACCAACTCACCACCTTGGCGCCAATCGAATAGAAAGCTCATATTCCACTTTTTAAATTGAAATTGATTGTTCCATCCTAACATAAAATCTGGATTATAATTCCCTAGTTTCTGAAGCTCGTTATCTGCAATATAGTTTCCGTTAGCATCTAAAACAAAATCGCCGTTTTCATTTTTTAAATAGCCGGTTCCGTAGAAATCACCCACTTTACCACCTTCTTCTACTTGAAACCAAACTGTTTGATTTGCGCTATCGTAAATGCGGCTATAGGCCAAGGTAAGACGACCATCGGTTTGTGGTAGATCTTCAACAATTGCTTTATTTTTACTGAAGTTAAAGGTTGAGGTCCATTGAATTTTTTTATTTTTTATAGGCGTAATTTCGGTAATAAATTCAATTCCTTGGCTCCTTACTTTTCCGCCGTTAACCACCTGTTGTGCATATCCAGAAGAGATGGGAATAGGTAGTGAAATGATCTGATCTTTTGTCAAGGCATTGTAATAGGTGAAATCAATATTGAAACGATCATTCATGAATCGCAGGTCAAATCCCACTTCATAGTTGGTTACACGTTCTGGCTTTAAATTAGCATTGGGGATCACGTTTTGATTGCTAAAAGTAGGTTGCCCTAAATAGGGTGTTTGTGAGATAAAAGCCCCTGAAGTTTGATACGGATTGGTGTCATTTCCAACTTCGGCAATACTCGCACGAATCTTTGCAAAGGAAATTATTTCAGGTAGCTGCGTTACTTTTGATAGAATAAAGCTTGTTGAGATCGAAGGATAGAAGAATGAAACATTATCTACTGCGAAGGGAGTTGCTAAAGCACTTGACCAATCATTTCTTCCCGTAATATCGACGTATAAAAAATCTTTATAACCGAGTTTTGCAATGCCATAAAGCGAATTAATTCGTTTTTGCGAGTCAAATTGGAAAGCCTCAATGGGCGAGGCAGCATTGTTTAAATTATAGATACCTGGTTGTGCTAAATTTACGGTTTGCGACTGACTTGTTGCTGCGGTTTGATCCAGGCGATTTCCACCTGCGGAAATGTCAAAATTGAAGTTTCCGAAGTCTTTTGTGTAATTAAAGAGGAAGTCGGTATTGACTTCTCGGAACAAGACGTCATGTTCTGCATAACCACCATTTTTAAACCGGTTGCTGCTAAAAGCTCTTCGGAACTGTCTCTTTTCCGAAGAATAATCCATTCCAGTCCGCAAGGAAGCGCTAAATTCGGGTGTAAAGTTATGCTTGATTTGAACATTTCCGAAGACACGATCACGTCCAAAACTGTTTCGGTTTTCAAGCAAAATAAAATACGGATTGTCAAAAAAGGTATAGTTGAACGAGTATTGCTGTACATCTTTAAGACCAGGCTGCCAGTAGTTTTTTAAGCTATTGATGTTTAAAGAACGCGGGCCCCAAGCAACAAGCGAATAATTTGCATTTTCGCTTCCGTAACCATTGGAAGGGCGGTTATCACTTGCCGAATGCATATAACTGATCGAGCTGCTGATCTTCGTTTTTTCGGAAGGTTCAAAATTGAGTTTGGTCGCTACCGTTTGCCGATCGAGATTGACACCGGGAATGATAGATTCACTTCGCAGGTCGGTAAATGAAAGTCTGTAATCACCCAAGCCAAAACCATTAGCAACTGAGATATTGTTAATGGTTGTCACACCCGTTTTATAAAAATTCTTCAAATTATCGGGATGCGAAACAAAAGGTGTCGCCTCAATTGGGAGTCCGTCGTAAAGCGCGGTATCACCACCACGAATGATTGTTCCGTCGGGAAGTGTTACGGGACTGTCAAACTGTTGAATAAGCAGACCTTGGTCTAATGCAGGTCCCCAGGAATAAGTGATATTGTCGTTGGTTCCGGCGCCTAAACCGTCAACATATTGAAACTCGCCCGAGTTTCCTTGTCCGAATTTATTTTGAAATTCTGGTAGTTTGAATGCGCGATCGATAAAAATGGAGGTGTTGATGCTAATTCCCATGCCTTTTGAGCGTTTTCCGTCTTTGGTTTCGATCACAATCACGCCGTTGGAAGCACGTGTTCCGTAGAGCGCTGCTGCCGAAGGGCCTTTTAAAACCGTAACCGATTTGATATCGTCTGGGTTGACATCCATAGCGCCATTTCCGAAGTCAATTTCTTGAAATCCGGCAGCGGCTTCGTTGGTAAAGTTGAAAACGGTTTGGTTGTTTATTGGAACGCCGTCTACAACAAATAACGGATTGTTATTGGAGAAGGAGGCTTCACCGCGAATGGTGATCTTTGATGAAGAACCAACGCCTGTGGCACCTTGCGAAATAGTTACACCCGCTAATTTTCCGGCGAGATTATCGAGAAAGTTGACTGCTTTTACTTCGGAAACCGTTTCTGCATCTAAGGTTTGCACGGTATAGCCCAATTCCTTTTCATCTCGTTTGATACCCAGAGCGGTCACAACGATCTCGTCGAGGCCTTCAGAAGATGCTTGAAGCACTATATTTAACGTAGCTTGATTAGTAACCACCACGTCTTGAGTAACAAAGCCTAGCGATGATATGCGTAAAACAGTATTAGGTGGTGGCGCGATCATACTGAATTCACCATCAATATTGGTTGTAGTTCCTTGATTAGTACTCAGGATATAGATATTGGTAAAGGGAATAGGTTGGTTGTCTACCGCACTAGTAACAATACCCGAAAGTGTATTTTGCGAAAAGCTGTATGCTGAAACTAATAGCAAAACAGCCATATATAGGTGTTTCATAAAGTTTTGTGTTGTCTGTTAAAACCTATCGAATAAGCACAAGGGTGCGTCTAAAAACGCAGTTGTACTTTACAAATAGAAAAGAGAGTGCCAGAATTAAAAAGTATGGCTATAGCAGACAGGGAGAGCCTTTATTAAAATAAGTATCCTTTAAGAAAGAAGTAAAAAAGGGGGTGTTTTTGGCAATACGAATGCTGCTTGCTTTGACACTGTGGTAATATAGGGTGATGATTATGTTTGAAAGTCTTCGGAAGCCATCTATCAATTTTTTAAAATCTCTAAACTGATCAATATCGTGTAGTTTTTCTAAAAGGATTACTTCGATTTTTTCTTCTGAAAGTAATTTCGAAAGACATGTAGTAACCTGTGATGTTTGCCACGGAAGTTTTAAAAATTGGGCAGGATTAAACTGCGAGCGATGCAAGCCTAAAAGATAGAATCCGCCATCATGAGAAGGCCCAATTACAAAGGGGTGCTCTTTTAATTGCTGGGCGGTTTGCTTTAAATGTGTTGAGGTAAGATGCGGGGTGTCATTCCCAATAGTGATCACATTCTCAAATCCCTGATCGTATACCTGTTGGATTGCATTAATAAAGCGTTCGCCAAATGTATTTCCTACTTGTTGTTTTTCTGAAATATGAAAGTAAGGGATCTTACTATTTTTAACTGCTTTTAAAGTTTGTTTGTTTAGGGTCTCAAATAGCGAAACGGCGCTCTTGAAAGACTTTGTGGTTCCTTCTTGTTGCGCTGATTGTGCAAAAACGAGTATAGCAGTTTTTTGGGCTGTCATTTTATTTAATGAGTCACTACTCCTTGGCAACTTGATCCTGCTCCAGCGGTGCAGCCATAGCAATGTTGGGAGATAAGAATATCTCTATCATTAAGCAGGTCTTCATTGTAATCTTTAATATGTTTTACCGGACTTGCAACTTTAAGGTTAAGCATTTGGTTAAAATCACAATCGTATAACCAACCATCCCAACTAATAGAAATAGTATTGGTGCACATTACATTATCAACGGCTGCAGGATTGTAAGCTTCAACCAATGAATACATGTAATCTTCATAGTTCTCGGAAGCGATGAGGTAGTCCAGAAAACGAGCGATCGGTAAATTGGTAATAGCAAAAAGATTATGGAATTGAATTCCGAAATCTTCCATCAGTGCTTTTTTAAAATCTTTTTCCATACTAACTTGGTCGCCGGGTAAAAAGGCTCCACTTGGATTATATACTAGATCGAGGCGCAAACTGCTATCGGGCATGCCATAGCCTACTGCATTGAGTTCCTGAAGAGCTTTGATCGACATGTCAAAAACGCCCTCACCGCGTTGTTTGTCGGTTTTGCCGCGTGTCCAGTGCGGCATAGAGCTTACAACGTGAACATTGTGTTTTTTAAAGAAATCTGGGAGGTCGTAATATTTTTTGTTTGCGCGTAGTATGGTTAAGTTACTTCGTACAATAAAATCTTTGATTCCGGCTTTGCTTGCTTCCTCTACGAATCTCCGGAAGTTGGGATTCATTTCTGGAGCCCCTCCAGTAAGGTCAAGCGTATGTGCTCCAGTGTTCTTGATCACTGCAAGGCATTGTTCCATAGTTTCCCAGGTCATGATCTCTTTCCGGTCTGGGCCAGCATCTACGTGGCAGTGTTCACAAACTTGATTACACATATAGCCCACATTGATCTGCAGGATCTCTAATTTTTTTGGTCGAAGTGGAAACTGGTTGGTTTCTTTTATTTTTTTTGCGAATGTTGGAAGCTCGCCGCTTTTAAAAATACCGTTTGAAAGAATTTCTAATTGCCTGTTGGCGTTTGCCAATTCGTCTTCGCGTTTATGTAGTGATTGTGTTTTAAGTTTTCCCATATTTATTGCCCGCATAGGCGGGTAACTCTTTTCATGATCCGCGTAAGCGGATATCTCTTAATTCATATTTTACAAATGCGGTACTATTTTATCGCTTTCTTCTCGCTCCACTCGCTGGAAGCGAGGCGTGAGGGATTGAGGCGGCATCCTTTTGCTTTATAGCAAAAGATATAGCTGAAAGCCCGACCCTTGTGGTCACGCCCACAAATACTATCCGTCTAATTTATTTACCTTATTCATCATCATTACGCCATGTACAAGGGTAGCACCACTTTTTATGGCAGCGCCTACGTGAACGGCTTCCATCATTTCTTCTTTGGTGACACCGCGTTGCAAAGAATCTTTGGTATAGGCATCAATACAATAGGGACATTGTTCGGTATGCGCAACGGCTAAGGCAATAAGGGACTTTTCTCTTGCTGTTAGGGCTCCTTCTTCAAAGACTTTCCCGTAATAGTCGAAAAATTTGGTTCCTAATTCTTCGCTCCACTCGGTGATATTGCCAAATTTTCGAAGGTCTTTGGGGTCGTAATACATAGTTTTTGTCTCTAATTTTATATACGCAAAAAAGGCGCATACGGTTTTGAAAAAGGTAAAGATAGCGAAGTAGTCTAATTTTGCATTATTTCCTTACGAAGTTTTAGACGAGCCGTTGCTTTTGAAATAACACAAAGCGGTTTTTATTTTTTTCTGTATGGTACGAAGGAGTTATAAAAGAAGCTGATGTTGGGTGATGCAGAAAATGCGCCAAGAGGTGATGGTAGTACAATCGTCTGTGTTGAAGTAATCTGGGGTCTAATTCTTTTAAATAAAGAAAAAAGGTAGCTTAATCGAAACTATATGTAAGTCCGGTTGAAAAATCATATTGCGAAGTTGGAATGCCTAAGGCGGGTACGGCATCATATACAAAGGTATAGGAAGTGTTTAACGCAAAGTTTTTAAAGAGGCCAACAACAAGAGACGATTGGCTTGATACTCTATAATCACTAAACTGTGACAGTAAAGGTTGATAATAGGTTGTACTTACAATACTTATGTTTTCGGTGGGGTAGAGGCTAAATGACAAGTAGGTACTTCCGCGGAAATCATCTTGAATAGGGGTAAAACCGTCGGATGTCTTTTCATGTTCATACATAATAAGTGTGCCGAGATAAAATTTATAGTTTTCAGACTTACTTAATTTAAATCGAGGACCGGTTCCTAGCAAACCACGAAAATCGATCAAATTGACCTTATTGTATTGAGCCTGTGCAAATACTTCCCAAGCAATAGGTGATGATAGACGATAATTATACCGAAGATGTTGAATTCCGCTATTTTCGAGTTTGGCGTTTTCAACTTTTTGAAAGTCAATATCGTTTTTAAACAGAACGAGATGTTTGTTCATTTTGTACTGTATATGAATTTTACTAGAGATGGTAATAAAGTCGTTTACGTTTCTTTTTAGTGCAAAATTTAGGCTTGCTGCACCTGAAAATCCGGAGGTATCGGTTACTTTTCTAAGGGATTCGGCGTTAAGGATTTGTGAATTTGCATAAAAGCATGTAAAAAATAGGAATAGAAAAGCGGTAGTTCTCATAAAATATAGCTTGGTTAGCGCTCCAAAATTACATTTTGTTGCGATATAAATCAATTTTTGAAATAATTAAAGTTAAATACGTTAAATTTTACTAAAAATGGTATATTAATTCCTGAACATTTTTACCTTTATCGGCGAATTTAAAATTGGTAAGGAACCATGGATATTATAAACGAAGCGCTTGATTTTGAACAGCAAAAAACAAGTTTTAAAACAACAAGTGAGCGGATTATCGCATCACGAAAGGCTAAAGAGTTGATCTTGAGTCTAAACGAGCTGTATAAAGAAAATAAGGATAGTTCTATTATGGATCTGATGAAGCGTCTTACGCTTATTAAGAAAAAAATAGAAAAACGGCTTAAAGGAAGACAAGCTGCTTAAATATAGAACCCGAAACAATTGTTTCGGGTTTTTTTATACTTAATTTAAAGAATTGAAAATAATTATATGAAAAAGAATATCTTAAAGTGGAGTATGCTCATATGCCTTTTTGTGGCACTTGTGAGCTGTGGAAATGATGACAATGATGCCAATGATGATAGCGGACTTGGTAATTCGTTTTTTACAGCGGAGATTGAAGGGGTCAATTATGATGCAGGGCTGATTGTAGCTCAGATGACCTCTGAGAAGCGTTATATAGCGATAACAACTTCGGAAACTGTTGGTGGGGGTAATGCACTTTCAGTAAGTATTGGGTCACTAGCGAATTCGGCTGCGCCCTTGGCCGTTGGAACTTACAATACAGAAGACGAAAATAATACGGCGATCATTTTCCTAGAAAATGGTACAACAAGCTATCAGACTTTTGATATTGATGCTACAGGTACAGTGACCATCACGGATTTAGATGAAGAAAATAAGACGATCTCGGGAAATTTTCAAGGAACCCTAACTAACTTTGGAAATAATGAAACTGTTACGGTTACTAATGGCGTTTTTCAGAATATAGAATACACAGAGAATTAATTGTTCCTTTATTTCCGCAAGTGAGATTGTAAAACCACAATACGCTATGGAAACGGTTGCGGATAGACAAATTTAAGGAGCTCGCCACTCCAGGATTCATACTGCTGGCGCAGTCTGTTCCTTTGGTCCCTCACTTAAAAATACATTATCACACTGTCTATGGAAGCGGTTGCGGGTATACTAATTTAAGGAGCTCGGCACTTCCAGGATTCATACTGCTTGCGCAGTCTGTTCCTTTGGTCCCTCACTTAAAAATACATTATAACACTGTCTATGGAAGCGGTTACGGATCGACAAATTTAAGGAGCTCGCCACTCCAGGATTCATACTGCTTGCGCAGTCTGTTCCTTTAGTCCCTCACCTGAAAATACATTATTACACTGTCTATGGAAGCGGATGCGGGTATACTAATTTAAGGAGCTCGGCACTTCCAGGATTCATACTGCTTGCGCAGTCTGTTCCTTTGGTCCCTCACTTAAAAATACATTATAACACTGTCTATGGAAGCGGTTACGGATCGACAAATTTAAGGAGCTCGCCACTCCAGGATTCATACTGCTTGCGCAGTCTGTTCCTTTAGTCCCTCACCTGAAAATACAAAACACACAGTCTTCGACTGTTGTTTTTTTATTTCCACCTCTTTAAGAAAGTAAACTTTCTACAGATGCTTCAATAAAAAAACCCACTCATTATGAGTGGGTTTTGTGAGTTAAGTGGTACCTCCAGGAATCGAACCAGGGACACATGGATTTTCAGTCCATTGCTCTACCAACTGAGCTAAGGTACCGGTAATGGAGCGCAAATATAAAGCTATTTTCATTGCTGCAAAACATTCTTTGAAAAAAAATTCAATTTCCTCTTTTCTTCAATTTAATACCCATTTAACAAGTCACTTGAAATGAAGTTGTATTTTTATCGTCTTTAAGCACAGATGAATCTAATAGTTGACGTTGGAAATACCTTTATCAAGCTTGCTGTTTTTAACAGTAATGAATTGATCTACAAAGACTCGTTTAAAAGGCATTTGCTTTTAGAACGAATAAGCGAATTGAATAATACATTGCCAAATATATCGCATTGTATTATATCAGCAGTAGGAAGAACTACCGAGACACAGCTAGAATTTCTTCAGAAAAAATATAAGGTCATCTCTCTTACACATGATACTAAGGTCCCGTTTTTAAATGAATACGCAACTCCAGAGACACTGGGTGTAGATCGTATTGCATTAGTAAGCGCGGCTGCAGTAGATTATCCTGAGAGAGATGTGCTTGTAATAGATGCAGGAAGTTGTATAACGTATGATTTTCTTTCGGCAGAAAACACATACTCTGGTGGAGCTATTTCTCCTGGTTTGGAGATGCGCTACAAGGCGGTTCATCATTTTACAGATAAATTGCCACTTCTAAAGCCTCAAAAAAGTGTTTCCTTAGTGGGTGATTCAACCTTAAATGCAATTCATTCTGGAGTTTTTAATGGGATGGTATACGAATTAGACGGCTTTATCAGTTCGTATAAGGAGAAATATCCCGATTTAACAGTTATTTTAACAGGTGGGGATGCTCATTTGTTGCGAGTAAGCTTAAAAAATGACATCTTTGCGAACTCAAATTTTTTATTGGAAGGCTTACATTACATTTTAGAACTTAACAAAGATTAATGTTGAAACAGATTATAGTAGTTTTTTTCTTGCTTATTACTGGTGTTGTTGTGTCCCAAGAGGGTACCACATCTCCGTACTCATATTACGGAATTGGTACAATTAAATTTAAAGGAACAGCAGAAAACAGGTCCATGGGCGGAATCTCAATCCTTTCCGATAGTATTCACTTAAATTTATCAAACCCAGCAGGTGTTGCTGATCTTCGTTTGATCAATTATACAATTGGAGCTAGCCATAAGCGTACGTCTTTTGAGACGGAATCTCAACAAGCAAGTGCTTCGGCAACCTCGGTAGACTATTTAGCTATTGGTGTCCCTATGGGGAAATTTGGCGCCTCTTTTGGATTGATTCCAACGACTTCGGTAGGGTATCAAATTGAAAGTAGTTCAGACGATGTCGTTACAAGATATAGTGGATCGGGAGGGTTAAATAAGGTGTTTTTTAACTTAGGTTATAAAATTACAGATGCCTTTAATGTTGGGGTTGATGTAAATTATAACTTCGGAAATATTGAAAACACGACATATTCTCAGCGTATTGGGTCTCTTTTAGGTGCTCAAGAGTTTTTGCGTAGCGAATTATCTGGGTTTAGTTTTAATTTTGGAGCAACCTATAAAAGGATGGTAACAGACGATTTACAATTGGCGTCGGCGTTCACTTACGTTCCTGAAACCGATTTTAAATCTGTTAATCAAAAGGAAGTAGCAACCGTACTGTCAATTCCAACAGGTGGCGTTCGTCCTATTGATCTGCGCTCTGTAGATGTAGCAGATACCGAATTTACTTTTCCTTCCAAGGTTACTTTAGGTTTGGGAATTGGAAAACCAAAGAATTGGTTTGTAGGAGCTGAATATGCTAGTTTAAAAACCAGCAACTTGAATGATCAAACCAATACGGCCGAACAGTTTAGTTACGAAGATGCATCTTCATTTAAATTAGGAGGCTTTTTTATTCCCGATTATAATTCTGTTGGAAACTTCTGGAACCGAGTTGTTTACCGTGGAGGTATACGCTATGAAGAGACGGGGATCGTTCTTAACGGAGAACAAATTAATGAGTTTGGCATATCTTTTGGAGTAGGACTACCAGTAGGAAGGTTATTCTCAAATGCAAACTTAGGTTTCGAGCTTGGGCGTAGAGGAACAAAAGATTTCGGTCTGGTTCAAGAAAATTTCTTCAACACTTTTTTAAGTCTGTCGTTAAATGACAAGTGGTTTGAAAAAAGGTATTACGATTAATTAAGAATTATATTAAAACTATCAACATGAAAACGAAAGCAATTTTATTAGCAGCAGCCCTTATGCTAACCTTGGGGAATAAAATTTCGGCGCAGGCTGCAGATGATTGTGTGGTTACACTTTCTTTATTTGTGGAGCCAGCAAAAGCAAAAAATTATGAGGCAGCGCTTCCACATTACGAAAAAGTAGTGAACGAGTGCCCTACATACAGCCTAGCAACTTACCAGTACGGTGAGAAAATGTTCAAATATTTTATTGAAGAAAAAGGAGATAATTCTAAGGTAGAAGCATATGTAAAGAATTTTGAGATGCGTCTTAAGCATTATCCTACAAAAACGGAGGCTGGAGATGTTATGTCAAAAATTGCTCAGTTGAAGTATGATAATAATTTGGGTACAAAAAAGGAACAATTTGATGCTTTCGATAAAGCCTTTAAAAAGGATAGAGAAAATTTTACTAGTCCAAAAAGTATATATACCTATTTCTCTTTAGCAGTTGATCTGTACGAAGCTAATGAAATGGATATTCAAAGTGTATTCGACTTATTCGACGTTATTACAGAAAAGATCGAACAAGAAGAAAACAATCTTGCAAAGCGATTGACAAAATTGATCGACAAGCAAGAAGAGGGAACAAAGTTGACAAGTAAGGAAGAAAAGATCATGAACGCTTCAGAAAAAAACCTAAAGGCTTACGGGCAGGTTAAAGGAAGTGTAAATGGAAAGCTTGGTATTCTTGCTGATTGTCCAAACCTTATTCCATTATTTGAAAAAGATTTTGAGCAAAAGAAAAATGATGTGAACTGGTTGCGTAGTGCGGCAGGTCGTTTAAATGCGAAAGATTGTGAGACACCGTTGTTCTTTAAATTGGTTCAACAATTACACACATTAGAACCTTCAGCGAAATCTGCATATTATTTAGGTAGATTGGCCGATAAGGCTGGTAAGAGTGGAGAAGCACTTAACTATTACAACCAAGCTGCTGAGCTAGAAACGAATCCGAGTTCAAAAGCAGATATCTATTATCGCATAGCTGAAAATGCTAGAGATAAAGGAAGTTTTGGTCAGGCAAGAACATACTACAATAAAGCGATTGATCAAAAGCCATCTTATGGTAGAGCTTATTTAAAAATCGCTAATATGTATGCTTCAAGTGCAAATAACTGTGGAAGTACGCCTTTTGAAAAAAGAGCTATGTACTGGAAAGCCGCTGAAATGGCTGATAAAGCTGCGCGAGTTGATGCTTCAATTGCTGGAAATGCAAGATCGACAGCTAGTGCTTACAGAGATAGAGCGCCGAGCAAATCAGATATCTTTAGTAATGGTATGGCAGGAAAGACCGTATCGTTTAACTGCTGGGTTGGTGGAAGCGTACGTGTTCCGAATCTATAAGAATGAAAACACATAAATATATGTTTAAAGGCGTGATGGCACTATTTGTTGCCGTCACGCTTTTTGCTTGTGAAGGAAATTATAATAATATTCAGCAGCTCCAACTTGCAGATAATTCTCCGGTTGCGGAAGGCAAGAATATCAATCTAAAATATACAGATTCAGGAAAAGTGGTGACAAATCTACTTGCACCAAAACTATTGGATTATTCAAATTTCGAATTTGCTTATCAAGAATTTCCTGAGGGTGTAGAAGTGCGCTTTTGGGATGAAGATGGCAAACGGAGTACGGTTACTTCAAACTATGCCGTCATGTATAAAAATTCCAATTTGGTAGATTTACGAGATGAAGTAGTTTTAATTACGTCTGATAGCTTAATTTTGGAGGCAGAACAGATGTATTGGGATCAGGAGCATAAGTGGGTCTTTACCGATCGTCCGTATAAGATGAAACTAAAGGACGGATCTTATAATAATGGAGCTCGTTTTGATAGTAATGAAGAATTTACTAACTTCTTGTCACGTAAAAATGACGGCGTTCAGTTAGTTGATAATAAAAAAACCGAAGATAATGAGTAGTAAAATTTACCAGCTTTTTGAATATTTCTATTTAGTAATGGCGGCATTTTCGGCTTATTTGGTTTATGAGAATTGGACTGATAATCGAAATCGTGCTTATCTATTTCTATTTTTTATGGTTGTTGCAGTTTTTATGTTCTTCTTTAAGCGTAATTTTAGAAGAAAATTTGAAGCACATCAAAAAGATCAGAATCGCAAGTAATTTTTGGAGTTGCTAAGAGCAATGCCTTTTATTTGCACACAAAAAGACTTTTCAATTGACGTATAGTTTTTAACACTTAGTACCAAATTCGTAAATCAACCCTTGGACGCTAGCATCATTATTATCATTTTAAGTTTGATCTTTTCAGCCTTTTTTTCAGGTATGGAGATCGCCTATGTTTCTTCCAATAAGATTCACATTGAGATTGAAAAGAAACAAAACAACTTTTTAGCAACCATTTTACAGCGAATTACCAAAAGACCTTCCAAATTTATAGCGACCATGCTCGTGGGTAATAATATTGCCTTAGTGATCTATGGTTTTTATATGGGAGACCTCTTAATGGATTATATCCCTATAGAAGGTTTTACGGGCTTATTTGTACAAACGGTTATTTCTACCTTAGTTATTTTGTTGACTGCCGAATTTCTTCCGAAGGTATTCTTTCAGATATATGCGAACTATCTCGTTAAGATATTCGCTATTCCAGCCTATTTCTTTTACTTGTTGTTTACCTTTATTTCTGAATTTATTATCTGGATCTCAGATCTCGTTCTTAAGATTTTCTTTAAAACTGAAGGTGATATTGTTCAGTTGAGTTTTACTAAAGTAGAGTTGGGAAATTACATAAGTGAACAAATGGAAACAGTTGAGATGGAAGATCATCTGGACTCCGAAATTCAGATATTTCAAAACGCTCTTGATTTTTCCGAAGTAAAGTCACGCGAGGTAATGATTCCACGAACTGAGGTGGTCGCAGTTGACATCACCACCACGCCCAAAGAGTTAAGTAAGCTTTTTACCGATACAGGTCTGTCTAAAATTTTAGTGTATAAAGAAAATATCGACGATATTCTTGGATATGTTCATTCTTTTGAACTGTTTAAAAAACCTGATATTCTCAAAAAAGTCCTTATGCCTGTGGTTTTTGTACCAGAAACCATGCTGGCTAAAGATGTGTTAAATATATTGAGTAAAAAACGCAAGAGCATCGCTGTAGTTATTGATGAATATGGAGGTACTTCTGGAATCATGACCGTTGAAGATATTATTGAAGAGCTTTTTGGTGAAATAGAAGACGAACACGATAGTGTTGAGCTTATTGAAGAAGTATTGGGTGATGATCACTATTTATTTTCAGCACGACATGAGGTTGATTACCTAAATGAAATGTTTAAGCTTAACTTACCAGAAAGCGAAAACTATGAAACCTTAGGAGGAATGATCGTGCATTTTATGGAGGGTATCCCCGAACAAGGTCAGAAGGTCACCATTGAAGACTATGTGTTTGATATCGTTGAAGTTTCAAGTACAAAAATTGAACTTATCGAAATTCAAAATGTTCAAAAAGACTGATTCCTATTCTATATTCTTGTAAGGTCGCTAAATCTTTGTAGCGCCGCCTTTTATCTTCTTTTTTTTATTCTTACAATTTTATAAATAAACGTTTTTATAAATGCAGGGAAAATGGTATTTTCGCCCACTATTAAATCATGACCTAAGATGGCAATATTAAACAGTATACGTAAAAGAGGAGTTTTCCTTATCATTATTATCGCTTTAGCGCTTTTCGCTTTTGTGTTAGATGGTGTAATAAACAGTAAAACGGGAGGCTCTGTTAAAGGACAGGAAACTGCCGCTACCGTTAATGGTGTGGATATTCCACGTGCTGAATTTATGCAGCAGGTTGAAAATATGCAACGTAATCTTGGAGGCAACGGTTCGTCTACACAGGCAATGAACCTTGTTTGGGATAACGAATTGCGTCGCGTTCTTTTTGAAGAACAATTTGAAAAGCTAGGCTTAACTGCCGAAAGTGCTCAAGTAAAAGAAGCATTACGTCTTAATTTATCGAGTAATCCACAATTTACGGATGAAACAGGTGCTTTTTCAGAGGCCAGACTTCAGGAATATATCGCAACGGTAAAGTCTTCTCCTAATCAAGAGGCTTACAACCAATGGTTGGCTTTTGAAAAATCGACTACACAGCAGATCATGCAAGACATGTATCTGAATATGGTAAAAGGTGCAATGAAGGCTACTGTAGCCGACGGGGAGCAGCAGTACCGTTATGAAAATGATAAGATCAACATCGAGTATGTTCAAATTCCTTACGCGAGTATATCAGACGAAGAGATCGCGGTTAGTGATTCTGAGATCGCAGCATACGTAAAAGCTCATCCGAGTCAGTATGAGGTAGATCCTCAAGTTGATATTCAATATACTTTCGTTTCTGAAGTTCCATCGGCAAGTGATGAGGAAGCAGCTCGAACAAATCTGTTAGCACTTCTTGATGATCGTGTAGAAGAGAATAAAGTAACTAATACCATGGATACTATCTATGGTTTCAGAAATGCAAAAGATTACGCTGGTTATGTTTCAGCTAATTCAGATGATACTTATAACGATGCATGGCTTTATAGAAATTTGATACCAAAAGGGGCAGATACTTTATACAATTTATCAGCAGGTAGTATTTATGGGCCATACAAACTTGAAAATGGTTATAACCTTAGTAAAGTATTAGCGGTACGTCAATTGCCAGATACTGTTACAGCACGTCATATTTTGATCCCAATTGGTTTAAATCCAACAGACAGTATCACCAGAACCGATGCGCAAGCAAAGAAAACAGCTGACAGTCTTGTAACTGTGATCAAAGGAAACCGTTCTAAATTTTCTGATCTAGTAACTCAGTTTTCTTCAGATAAAGGAAGTGTTGAAAAAGGAGGACGTTATGAAAATTTCGCATATAACGCAATGGTAGCACCATTTAGAGATTTTGCTTTTGAAGGTAAAGTTGGCGATGTAGGTGTTGCTAAGACAAATTTTGGTTATCATGTGATCGAAATAGAAAATCAGAAGAATATGCAAAAAGTGATCAAAGTTGCTACGGTTAATAAGGAGATCACTCCTTCCGAAGAAACCTTGAACGAAGTATTCTCAATAGCTTCTAAATTTGAAGTAGAAGCACGCAAAGGTGATTTTGCAGAAGTTGCCAAGGCACAAGGATTAGATGCTAAGCCAGTAAATAAGATAGGCGCAATGGATGAAAATATTCCAGGACTTGGAGCTAATAGAAGTATGGTTTCATGGGCTTTTAAAGAAGACACCAAAGTAGGTGATGTAAAGCGTTTTAGCGTGACCGATGGTTATGCGATTGCACAACTAACCCGTAGAAACAAAAAAGCATTGATGAGTGTTGCTGAAGCATCTGCGACCGTTACACCAATTTTGAGAAAAGAAAAGAAGGCGAAGAAAATTCGTGAGTCAATTAAAGGAACTTCTTTGCAGGAGATCGCTGCTGAACAGAATGTAGAGGTTAAAAATGCAACAGCATTGACAATGGCTTCTCCAACTATTGCTGGTAGCGGAAATGAACCTAAAGTGGTTGGTGCTGCTTTCGGAACCAAAGCTGGTGAGACAACGGGCTTGATCGATGGTCAAACAGGCGTGTTTAAAGTACGTGTGTTAGCTGTTAATAAGGCTCCAGATTTAGATAATTATACATCTTATGCAAATCAGTTAACCACAAAAGATGCGCCAACAGTAAACACAGGTGTTTTTAATGCGCTGAAAAAGGCAGCTGAAATTGAAGATAATAGAGCAGATTTCTACTAGTAGAACCGCTTGATAATACAAAAAAGGCTTCGCAATTGCGAAGCCTTTTTTATTTGATCATATCTGTAAAATCAATAAGCGTCGTATATCCTTTACTTCGGAAGTATTCTTTTTCTTGTTCACCACCAGAAGCAAGTACAAAATCGCCACCCCAAGCTCCTAAACTTTTTATAAGGCCTTTATACGATGGGAAAAGACGTTTTTTTATAGGTTGCAGTTGAATGATCTCAGCAATAAGCTGCTCATGACGTTCCATAATTGCAATAAACATAGGTAGGTCAGTCGCTTCTAGCACCTCTAAGGTGAGTAGAGAGATTTTAGCGATATCTTCTTTTTTTACTTCGGAAGCCGCGCGATACCGCACAATGCCTTCTTTACTATCTTGCTTTTCATTGAGGTGTACAAAAAAAAGCTGATCGGTAAAACTCCAATTAAGTTGAACTGGTGTTATTGTTGGAATGCCATCTTTCTGACTGTATATTATTGGCTGATCATGCTGTGCCGCTGCAATGTCGTATCCACTTCCACCAAAACTAGCATGCAATAATTTAAACGCATCTATTTGGGCCCATTGAGCAATATTGTTGATGAGCGTAGAAGAACTACCCAAACCCCAATTCCTTGGAAAATCAAGTTTTGTTGTAAGTTCCCAACCATGTGATGTATCTAAAAAATGCGGATTGATTTTTTTTGCAGTTTGTAAAATTTCTATAAGTTTTGCAAGTACGTCATTGCCTTCCCCCGATTGCTCTATGGTAAACTGTTCCTGAAACCACTGTTTTTCGTCATGATCAAGGCTTGTCCAATGCAATTCAGAACCTTCCTTTGGCATCACTTCTAAAGATTGGCCAAATTTGGTCGGTATCGCAAGTGCATCTGCACCGTCAAGCACAACATATTCTCCAGTGAGAAGGAGCTTTCCGTTACTGTAAAAATGTTCTTTTTGCACGATGGCGTTCTTTTTAGTGAGTACGGAGGTTATGTATAAACAGATCTACTGCACTATGAGAAACAGGATTGTTTATAAAATGCTGTGTGGCTTTTTCTTTTTCTTCGGAAGTTGCTTCAAACTGATTTAAAATATTCATAAGGTGCATTTTCATATGTCCTTTTTGGATACCCGTGGTTACTAAAGATCGAATAGCTGCAAAATTTTGAGCCAATCCGGCCACCGCAACAATTTCCATCAAATTTTTGGCCGTAGGCCTTTGCAGGATCTCAAGTGCAAGCTTCACCAAGGGATGTAAAGAGGTAAGTCCGCCCACCGTTCCTAAGGCCAAAGGAATATCCATCCAAAAATGAAAAATACCGTCTTCTATGAAAGCCTGTGTTAAGCTTGAATAGTGCCCATCACGAGAGGCAAAAGCATGTACTCCGGCCTCAACAGCTCTAAAATCGTTTCCAGTAGCCAAAATCACCGCATCTACCCCGTTCATGATGCCTTTATTGTGCGTTACCGCTCGACGTCGTTCTACTTTGGCAATATCGACCGCCCGTACAAAATTACGAGCGAACACGTCTCCCTTTATGTCTCCGTGCGTTAAGTTTGATACCGGACAATGTACTTCAGCGCGAACAATGCACTCAGGAACATAATTTGACAGAATACTTAAAACGACTTTTGGGTATGTGTTTTCTTCGGAAAAAGGAGCGTATAAGCTAGCTTCGGCTTCAAAGGTCTTGGCGATGGTCTCTAGGCAGCTATTGATAAAGTTAGCGCCCATGGCGTCTAGTGTTTCAAAGGTGCAATGCAATTGATAGTAGCCTTCTAGTTTTTCGGAAGCGTCTACGAGTTGGATGTCTTTAAGCCCACCACCTCGTTTTTTCATATTCTTCTGAATCTCCTCGATACTTGTAATAAGTTTCGGCTTTACCCCTTTAAAAAAGCTTGTTAGCGATTGTTTCTTTCCGAAGAAATCTAAATGAACCTGACCGTTTTTTTCCGTAGAAAGTACCGTAGCTTTAAATCCACCGCGCGTTAACCAAAATTTAGCTGCATTGCTTGCCGCGGCTACAACAGAGCTTTCTTCGATCACCATAGGAATGGCATACAACTCATCATTGATTAAAAAGTTAGGAGCTATTCCAAAGGGTAAGTAGTAGTTTGTTAACGTATTTTCAATGAAATCGTCGTGGAGTTGCTGAAGTTTGGGGTCGCCATTCCAGTATTTTTTAAGTGTAGCTGCGGCTTCAGGTCTATCGCCTAAATAGGTTTGTACCAGCCATGCTATTTTTTCTTCTTTCGTTATTTTTGAAAATCCTGATACTGGATTTGCCATAATTGCGAAGGTTTTATGAACAAAGATACGGTTATTCATTTATTGGTTACGGCATAAATTTTAAATCGTGTTGACTGTATAATGACAGAGGTAACAATTATTAGTTTTAATGAAAAACCAAGACAATTGGGCGTATTTAACAGAAAATATGCGCGAATTTTCGTTAAATTTTCTTAAACTTGGCATACTAAAATTTAGAAATTTTGAATCAAAAATTCCTCACTAGTATTGCCGTGCTGTTTCTTACAGTTACCGCAACACTAACTGCACAACAAAAAAATATTACCCTCGAAGAGATCTGGGGTGGCGAGTTTAGAACCGAAGGTTTAGATGCCTTACATTCAATGAATAACGGGACGCAATATTCGGTACTAAATTACGATAGGTCGGCAAAGGCTTCTACTGTTGATGTGTACGAGTATAAAACTGGCAATAAAGTGAAGACCTTAGTAAGCACTGATGATCTTGCGGATTTGGAATATATAATTTCGTATGAGTTTAGTAGTGATGAAAGCAAAATGCTATTATCAAAAACCTTGCAGCAGGTATATCGCCGCTCTTCATTAGGTACGTATTATGTATATGACCTAAAAACTAAAAAATTAACCCTTGTTTCCGAAGAAAAAATTCAAGAACCACACTTTACTAAAGATGGCTCTAAAGTGGCATATGGATTTGATAATAATTTATATATCAAAGATCTAACGAACGGAAAGACCACTAAAATCACAACCGACGGAAAAAAGAACAGTATCATTAATGGAATTACCGACTGGGTATATGAAGAGGAGTTTGGCTTTGTACGCGCATTTGATTGGAATAGCGACGGAACTAAATTGGCTTTTATTCGTTTTGATGAAACCGATGTGCCTCGTTTTTCAATGGATATCTACGGAACAGATCTGTACCCACAACAACAAGTGTTTAAATATCCAAAAGCTGGTGATCCCAACGCTAAGGTGTCCCTTCACATGTACGATGTAGCTTCTGGGAAAACATCGAAGATCAATCTAGATAATTACAATAGTTATTATATTCCAAGGATTAAATGGACTGAAGAAGCTGATATTTTGAGTGCTCAATTGACCAACAGACATCAAAATGTGGTGGATTTAGTCTTTGTTAATGCAAAGGATAATAGTACGTCTCTGATCCTTCAGGAAAAGGATGATGCCTATGTTGACATTACAGACAACCTAACTTTCTTAAATGATAATAGTTTTATTTGGACCAGCGAGAAGAGTGGTTGGAACCATATTTATCACTACGATAAGACTGGAAAGCTAAAAAATCAGATCACCAATGGCAATTGGGAAGTGACCAATTATTATGGTTTTGATCAAAAAACGGGTAGAATTTATTATCAAAGTACAGAGAACGGTAGTATTAATCGGGATGTGTATTCAATATTACGCTCTGGAAAGAATAAGGCAAGACTTTCAACAAAAGACGGAACCAACAGCGCATCGTTTAGTGCAGATTTTACCTATTATATTGGCACTTTTCACGACACAAAAACACCGTATCAATTTACCTTGCATAATGCATTAAACGGGAAAGTAATTCGGGAGATTAAAGATAACAACGCCTTAAAGCAGAAATTAAGTAATTATAAAATATCTCCAAAAGAATTTTCTACCATCAATGTAAATGGGGAAGATCTCAATATGTATATGATCAAACCATTAAATTTTGATCCCAATAAAGAATACCCATTGTTTATGTTTCAATATTCTGGACCAGGGTCACAGCAGGTGGCTAATAAATGGGGCGGAGCAAATGACTATTGGCATCAAATGCTTGTACAAGATGGATATATTGTTGCCTGCGTCGATGGACGAGGGACAGGCTTGAAAGGAAGAGATTTTAAAAAAATCACGCAAAAGGAATTAGGAAAGCTAGAGGTTGAAGATCAAATTGCAGCAGCAAAAAAATTAGGCGCACAATCATTTATTGATGAAGATCGGATTGGCATCTGGGGCTGGAGTTATGGTGGCTTTATGTCCTCTAATTGCCTTTTTCAAGGAGCCGACACTTTTTCTATGGCCATTGCAGTTGCTCCAGTAACAAGCTGGCGTTTTTACGACACTATTTATACCGAGCGCTATATGACCACACCACAGGAAAATGCTTCGGGTTATGACGAAAACTCACCGATGTCTCATGTAGATAAATTGGAAGGTGACTTTTTATTGGTACACGGAAGTGCAGATGATAACGTACATGTTCAGAATACAACTCGTATGGTAGAAGCATTGGTGCAAGCAAATAAGCAATTTGATTGGGCTATTTACCCCGACAAAAATCACGGTATCTACGGCGGTAATACAAGACTGCATCTGTATACAAAGATGACTAATTTCATCAAAGAGTCTTTGGGAGAGCCCAAAGAAATGATGATGAACAGCAAGGACTAAACAACTAATTATTAATTAAACTCAACTATATGGAATTTAAATTTGGAGGTTCAGAAACAAATCAAAAGACGGTCCTCGGGCATCCGTCAGGACTATTTGTATTGTTCTTTACCGAAATGTGGGAGCGTTTCTCTTACTACGGAATGCGTGCCTTATTGGTGCTATTCTTAGTCTCTTCAATACTTGATGAAGGATGGGGATGGGAACGCGCTGATGCCTTATTCTTATATGCTTGGTATACAGGTTTAGTGTACATTACTCCAATATTTGGAGGTCTCATTGCCGATAAGATCATGGGATATCGCAAGGCAGTTATCTTAGGAGCCTTGTTAATGACACTAGGGCATGCGTCCATGGCACTAGAGGTTTTTACTGACCCATTTTTCTTTATTGGTTTAGGACTTCTTATCATTGGTAACGGACTGTTTAAACCAAATATTTCTTCAATGGTTGGACAATTATATAAAACACAAGGCAAAGAGAAAGATGCGGGATATACCATTTTCTATATGGGAATCAACGCAGGAGCTTTCTTAGGAATTTTACTTTGTGGTTATATTGGTGAAAAAGTAGGCTGGCATTTTGGGTTTGGTCTAGCAGGGATCTTTATGTTCTTCGGAATGCTCCAATTCTATTTTGCACAAAAAATATTTGGTCGTATCGGTCTTTCTCCTAAAGGAACAGAAGACTTTGATGATGCCGTTGAAGATTCATATGAAGACGCAAAAGAGGCAATTGAAGACACTATTGATGATGCTAAAAAATCTAAGATCACTCGTGATCGATTAATCGTGATTGGGGTACTCGCCTTCTTTACTATTTTCTTTTGGTGGGCCTTTGAACAAGCAGGAGGTTCTATGACCATCTTTGCAAAAGATTATACAGATAGAACGCTAGTGGGAGCGGGAGCTTCTACCTTTAAGATCTTTAATACCTTGCTTACCATTGTCCCAATGATTATAATAACATGGGTTCTAGCGATGCTGTTTAAACAAACTTATGGCAAATATGCGCTCTCTAATATTTTACTCGGAACAAGTTTTGTTATCATTTGGGGTATTGTTATCTGGATGTTACAACGCGAATGGGTTGCAGATTCTGCTGAAGTTCCTGCGAGCTGGTTCGGAATCTTGAACTCTTTCTTTATCATTGCGTTTGCACCGCTCTTCTCAAAATTATGGGAGAGCAAGTTCAATCCAACTGGGCCGGTAAAATTTGCTATCGGACTCATCCTTTTAGGACTCGGATTTGGAATTTTAGCCTTTGGTTCTATGGGGATTCCATTAGGAGCTAAAACGGCTTCAGTAAGTATGATATTCTTAATCTTAGCTTATTTATTCCATACTCTAGGAGAATTATGTGTTTCTCCCGTAGGGCTGTCATATGTAAGTAAATTAGCGCCAATAAAACTCGTTGGATTAATGTTTGGTGTATGGTTCGTTGCAAACTTTATTGCGAACACTGCAGCAGGTATTACAGGTAGTTATATTGATCCTATTGTAGAAGAATACGGGATGACCACTTTCTTTTTAATATTCACACTAATTCCAGTAGGTGCAGGTTTTGTTATGCTAATGCTAAACAAAACATTATTACGCATGATGCACGGGATCAGATAATAATACAATACATAGCTTTAAAAAACGTTCCACTAATAATGGAACGTTTTTTGTTACGTTACCTCTATAAAACAGTACAGAATGAGATTACTTTTATTTTTAGTTGTAGTTGGCTTTTCAAGCGTAGTAAGTGCGCAAAGTATCAACTGGATGACCATGGAAGAAGCTTTGACAGCGCAAGAAAAAGCACCGAAGAAAATTATCTTAGATGCGTATACCACATGGTGCGGTCCCTGCAAAATGCTCGATAAAAATACTTTTTCAAATAAAAATGTTATCAAATATATCAATGATAACTATTATGCTGTAAAATTTAATGCTGAAGGCAATGAAACAGTAGAATATCAAGATTTCACATATACCAACCCTAATTATGTTCCCGGTAGAAAAGGAAGAAACTCACAACACTTATTTGCACATGCTTTAAAGGTTCGTGCCTACCCAAGTTTGGTGTTTTTTGAAGAAGATGGAACTTTAATTCAAGCTGTTGCAGGTTATAAAACACCACAACAATTGGAGATCTTTCTAACCATGATCGCAACAGACGACTATAAAAAATTGACCACAAAAGAATTATGGGAAGACTACCGTGATTCTTTTAAAAATACGTTTTAGAGTAGGTTTTTAGTTAAGTGTTTCGCTATTCTAAGATGAGAGCTCCCTTGGTACCTGTATGGTGAAAAGGGAGCTTTTTTTCTCTACATGTTTTCTCCCACCGCCTTATATAGCTGGTATAATTGCTGCCATCGGCTACGATCAATACAGGCTTTATACTGTCAATAAGACGCTCTAGATGAACTTGAGTGCTATTGGTTAGTAATACGATCATTTCTTTTTTTTCTTCTTCGGAAACTTTAGGGTAAACTCCTATACTGTCTAACACTAAGATTTTGCGTTCATTATAGATAAAGGCTTTCGGAAGGAGTAGTTCTTTATAACGCTGTATTGCCTGCGTGACGCGATAGCCCTTTATAGGGAAGGCATCTTTAAATTCTTTAAGTGAATCAGTTTTTAAAACAATGAGTTGCTTCTGGTGCTTCGCAGCTATCAGGGTCGTTCTACTTTTATGAAAGATCACTAATTCTTCCGAAGTAACAGTCAGTTTATTATAGATCTTTATACTTATTAAAACGCAAAAACTGCACAGGGCTATCATGAGTCGCTTATAACTCCATTGCTTCCATAGACTAATTAGCGTGACTAATAACAAATAGCTTCCGAAGACCACCAAACCCGAAAGCGCAATATCCTTTACAACAAAATAATCTTGCGCCGCCACCCAACCAATGAATTTATTCAAGAAAGCAATAATTGCGTTGTACAATTGAGCTAGTAGATCGGGCAATATATCTAGGGTTGCTAAAAGCACGATCACAATACCGCAGATCAAAATAACAGCCAAAACCGGCATAATGACAAGGTTGGTGATCAAAAATAATCCAGGAAATTGATGAAAGTAATATATGCTTAGCGGAGCAATTCCTAATTGTGCAGCAATAGTTACTGTGGTTATACTCCATAACAAACGCAAAATGCGGTTCTTAGGCTGATAGTAGCTGTAAAGCTTGGGTTGAATCCATATGATAAAGAATACCGCGAGATAGCTTAGCTGAAAACCCACATAAAAGAGCCACAACGGATTTATGATGAGCAGTCCGAAAAATGAAAGGAATAAGGTGTTTATTGTGGAAGTGGTTCGGTTTAATTGTGTTGCCAATATAAACAAGGAAAACATGGTTGCTGCTCTAACCACTGAAGGTGATAGGCCAGCGATAAAGGCAAATCCGAAAAGGAATAATACAATTAAAGCAGCTTTTAACTGTTTGCCAAAGCGCAGGCGATCTAATGGTCTCAGTAAAAACTGTAAAAGCATAAAAACAATACCTACATGCAGTCCGGAGACGGCTAAGATATGAATAGCACCTGCCGCTGCATATTGCGCGCTGAGTTCTTTGCTAATGTCTCGGCGTTGTCCTAGAATAAGCGCTTGAATTATGGCGCGTTCGTTGGTATCAATAGTTGTAGCAGACAATTTTTTAATCGCGTGTTCCCTGATCTTTTCGGCCATGCCTCTGAGGGTTTTCGATCCTGAAGTTTGTTGTAAGATCTTATGGTGATCTATTTGTAATTGTCCGTATACCTGTTGCATTTGCATATAGGTAGCATAGTCAAACTGGTTTGGGTTAAAAGGAGGAGGAATGCTTTTAATTGTGCCAGCAACCAGTAGCCTATTGTCAATGGCAATTGTTTTTAAAAGTGAATCCTTCCGAATTTGTAGAAGCACCTTCCCAGAAGTGCGTATTGTATCAATGATTTCAGTGGTTGCAAGGTATTTGGTATAATAGTTATCGGGTTTTAATACTTCGGTTATTTTAAGTTGTATGAGTTGTACTTTTTCTTCAGAAGTACAATGTATATAGTGTTCCGCTTGAAATTTCGGGAGTCGCATTTCATAATTAGCATACCCCAAAAAGAAGAAAGCAAGGTATGTTACGAGTCCGAAATACGGAGAAGGAAAAATGGTTTTCCGCATTCGTCGCCAAAGGATGAGTAATAGAAGTATGCAACCTAAAAGTATTGGGAGCACAGAATACTTCCGAAGTAAGTCAAAGGAAAATAAAGAAGGTAAAAGATGTGCAGTAACTATTCCGAGAACGAGAAATAGCGAAAATTTTATAAGCGTGTAGTTGATCAATTTCATCCCAAGGTATAGGCGCTGGGCCGTATATGCTCGGGGGAGTCACCTTAAAGATACGTAATTTAGATAATACGACGTACTTCTACGAAAGCAGATTTCCAATAGCGTTCTTCGAGCGAAGAGACAATAACACCACGTGAGGTAGTTGAATGAATAAACTGAATGGCACCACCTCGTGTACTAGTAACGAGACCAACATGATTGATAACACGCCGATTCTTGTTGGTTTGAAAAAAGATAAGATCGCCCTTTTCTATTTTTGAAAGCGATATTTTTTTGCCTCGGGTCGCCATATCTCTTGACACTCTTGGCAGCTGTACGTTTTCTTTGGCAAAAGCTGTATATACTAGCCCTGAGCAATCCATTCCCGACTTTGTAGTTCCTCCAAATTTGTACCGTGTGCCTTCAAAGCTAGCGGCATAATCAACGATATTGTTTAACTTTTTATTAGGCGAACTCGTATTATCACGTATAGTTGTTGCGTGTTTTGAAGATGTTTTGGAAGTCTTTTTTGAACCTCCACAGGAGGCTAGCAATAGCGCAAGGGCGGCGAGCAGGATAATTTTTTTCATAGGGCAATGAAAGGGTTTGTTAAAAATACTATTTTTAAAGGAAACGTGAAATAAAATAATTTATTTAAGATACTTTAGTCAAGAAGATCATTTTCTATTTCGAAACAGCAGCTAAGCCAATGGCTTTTTGTATCAACTGTGCTGTTTTTTTGCTCGCCCCTTTTCCACCTAATTTCTGCTCGAGATCGTAATATTCCAAAAATAATGTAGCGCGTTGATACGGATCTAAGATCTTGTCGAGTTCTTCTTTTAATCGCTTCGGGTTAAAGTCGGTTTGAATCAATTCTGTCACAACCTCCTTATCTAAAATTAAATTAACGAGGGAGATATATTTTAGTTTGATCACACGTTTGGCGATCTCGTAGGAGATGCGATTTCCCTTGTAGCAAACCACCTGAGGGATTTTAAACAAACCAGCTTCTAAAGTAGCTGTTCCGGAAGTAACCAAGGCCGCATGCGACACGCTCAACAGGTCATACGTTTTATTTAACAGCAAATGCACATTCTGTTTCTTAATAAAAGGCGCATAAAATGAAGCTTCTTGGCTTGGAGCACCGGCAATTACAAACTGATAATCTGGATATGCTTCTACTGCCGTAAGCATGATTTCAAGCATTTTTGAAATTTCCTGCTTTCTGCTTCCTGGTAGTAGCGCAATGATAGGTTTTGTATCGAGCTGATTTTCTTTTCTGAAATGTGCTGGATCTACTTGTTTCCTATGAGAAATTGCATCGATAAGGGGGTGACCAACAAAGTGAACGGGATACTGATGTTTCTTTTCGTAAAAATCTTTTTCAAACGGAAGGATAACATACATCTGGTCTACATCTCGTTTAATTTCCTTGATGCGCCCTTCTTTCCAAGCCCATATTTGCGGAGAAATATAATAATGTGTTGCAATTCCTTGCTGCTTTGCCCATTTAGCAATGCGTAAATTGAACCCGGGGTAGTCAATAAAAATAATGACATCGGGGTTAAAAGCCTTAATATCGTTTTTGCAAAAAGTAATGTTCTTTAGAATAGTTCGTAGGTTAAATAGCACTTCCGCAAAACCCATAAAAGCGAGTTCGCGATAATGTTTAACCTCTGTTCCTCCTACAGCGGCCATGAGATCACCACCCCAAAAGCGGAAGGAAGCCCGAGGGTCCTCCTTTTGAAGTGCCTTCATAAGATTTGCGCCGTGCAAATCACCTGAAGCTTCGCCTGCAATAAGGTAATATTTCATAGTTTTCTTATAATCGCTTTTGTTCC
Source organism: Ulvibacter sp. 2305UL32-6 (assembly GCF_058148545.1). Taxonomy (NCBI): domain Bacteria; kingdom Pseudomonadati; phylum Bacteroidota; class Flavobacteriia; order Flavobacteriales; family Flavobacteriaceae; genus Ulvibacter; species Ulvibacter sp. 2305UL32-6. The sequence continues at coordinate 654,410 of NZ_JBYVKA010000001.1, read as the reverse complement.
TATTTCAGTTAAAAAAATTTCGCTGCAAAGATAGTCAGTGCTGCAAGTAGGGTTGCCATAATGACACCTCGTGCGCGATAGTATCGTTTCTTTTTCAGAAAAATAAAAAAGACGGCTAAGTTTAATATGGCCCCTAAGGCAATGATATTTCCCAGAACATCCTGTTCTTGGGCTATTTCGATGGTTGTTTCAACGGTATATTCTGAAAAAAAATAGATATACAGGTAGCTTCCTGCGAGATTCGCTGCTAACCCTATTAAAAATCCGATACCAATTTGCTTCGCTATTTGTGCTTTCATAGATCCCAGGTGTTTAGGTCGGCTATAGCGTGATGTGCTGTAAGGTCAAATTGCACTGGAACTACAGAGATATATCCATGTGCTAATGCCCATTCGTCTGTATCTTCACCTTTGTCGTTATTGACAAATTTACCTGTAAGCCAATAGTAGTCTCTCCCAAGTGGGTTGGTTCGTTTGTCAAAATTTTCTTCCCAATGTGCATTTGCTTGTCGGCATACTTTAACACCTTTTATTTCCTTTTCAGAAAGCTTCGGAATATTTACATTTAAAACTACACCTTTTGGCAGGCCCTTGGCAAGACAAAGCTCTACAATTTGTTTGATATATTTTTTGGTTGGTTCAAAATCAGCTTCTAGTGAATAATCTAATAAGGAGAACCCAATAGATGGAATGCCCAAGGTACCTGCTTCAACCGCGGCACTCATGGTTCCACTGTAAATAACATTAATAGAAGAATTGCTTCCGTGATTCACTCCACTCACGCAAAGGTCTGGTTTGCGTTTTAATATTTCATTGACTGCTAATTTAACACAATCAACGGGCGTGCCACTACAACTGTACTCTTGTTGTGGTGCATTTTTATCGATTTTTAATTTATCACAATACAAGGTGTCATTTATTGTAATTGCATGGCCCATGGCGCTTTGCGGCGCATCCGGCGCAACAACACAAACGTCTCCAATGGTATTCATCACCTCAATTAAGGTGCGTATTCCAGGGGCGGTAATTCCATCATCATTAGTGACTAAAATGAGAGGTCTTTTTTTAGACATAGGTACAATAATTTAAAAAGCTAAAATACGTTATATAATCCTGAATTGTCAATTCTCTATTTATAGAAAACTGTTTAACAAAAAATTAGTAACGATATATGCTATTGGCACGGTTTTTTATATAATTTTAGAGACTTATATAAATTGAAGACCCTTATGCGCATTATAAAAAAGAATTTTAAAGTTTTATTCTTGGCGGTATTTGTAGCTGCTTCTTCTTGCAGTTTTACAACCAAAGAGTTTAACGACCCAGATAAAGATAAACTTCTAATAGATTTGATAACCTATGTCCTGCAACGTGGTCATTATGACCCAGCAGATATGGATGATACATTCTCTGAGAGTGTTTATACAGATTTTATTGATGCTATGGACCCTATTAAGCGTTACTTTTTAGCTTCAGATCTAGAAGAATTTGACGACTATAAATTATTGATCGACGATCAAATTAAGGACAAAGACCTTACCTTTTTTAATGTGGTTTACGATCGATTTATGTTACGTCAGAAGGAGGCGAAAGAGATCTACAAAAAAGCTTTAGAGAAGCCGTTTGATTATAATGCCGATGAGAGTATTAGTGTAGATTACGACAATAAACCATATGCTACTACAGAGGCTGAATTGTTGGAGCGTTGGAGACAGCAGCTCAAATTTTCAACAATATCTTCTTATTACGACCTAATTGAAGAAAAGAAAACTTCAGAAAAAGCAGCTGCCGAAGCGGCGGTAAAAGGAGAAGAATATGAAATGCCAGAAAACGCGCTGTTAAATCCTTCGGAAATGGAAGAGAAGTCGAGAACCCAAACTTTGACATCTCTCAATGAATATTTTGAGTTTACCGAAGATCTTGAACGGAAGGACTATTTTGCTGTTTTTCTAACTACCATTGTAGAAGAATTTGATCCACATACCAACTATTTCGCACCACCAGATCGCGATCGTTTCGATCAACGTATGAGTGGTAAACTAGAAGGAATTGGTGCGCGACTTCAAAAGAAAAATGATTATATCAATATCGTTGAGGTCATTAGTGGAGGTCCCGCATGGCGTGGTGAGCATGTACATGTTGGCGATGCTATCTTAAAGGTGCGTCAGGCAGATGAAAAGGAAGCCGTAAGTATTGTTGGGATGCGTATCGATGATGCTGTAAAGCTCATTAAAGGCCCCAAAGGAACAAAAGTTGTTCTTACAATTAAACGTGTAGATGGTACAATTGAAGACGAAACGATCACTCGTGATGTGGTTGAGCTAGAAGAAACTTACGCCAAAAGTGCTTTGGTGGAAAAGGAGAGTAAAAAATTCGGACTAATAGCCTTGCCTCAGTTCTATTTTGATATGAATGATTACGGAGAGCGCAATGCTGCAAGTGACGTTAAAAAAGAAATTATTCGCCTTAAGGAAGAAGGTATGGAAGGTTTGATCTTAGATCTTCGCGATAATGGAGGTGGCTCATTAAAAACGGCTGTTGATATTGGAGGTTTATTTATTAAGGAAGGTCCAATGGTTCAGGTAGCATCAGGAGGATCTGTAAAAGAAGTACTTCGCGATGATAATGATGAGATCATTTGGGACGGACCTCTTGTGATCCTTGTCAACGGACTATCTGCATCGGCTTCAGAAATTTTGGCGGCTGCTATGCAGGATTATAAGCGAGCGATCATAATTGGTAGTAAGCAAACGTATGGAAAGGGTACAGTTCAAAATTTGGTCGATTTAAACACATGGTTGCGAAGTAGCGACATGGGTGATATGGGAGCACTTAAGTTAACTACACAGAAATTTTATCGTGTTAACGGAGGATCTACTCAGCTTGAAGGTGTAAAAAGTGACGTAGAGATGCCAGACCGCTATGCTTATATTGAAGTGGGTGAGCGCGACTATGACAATCCGTTGCCTTATGACAAGATCAGTCCGGCAGATTATAAGGTTTGGGATGGGTATATTGATTTTGAAGAAACTATTAATAAGAGCAAGGCTCGTATGGCACAGAGTGAGCAGTTAAAGTTAATTGAGGAGAATGCTCGTTGGATCAAAGAACGTCGTGATGAATTAGACGTGACGCTTAATTTTGAGGCTTATACAGCTGAAATTGAGAAGAGAAAGGCTGAGACCAAAAAGTTTGATGCGATCAATGAATATGACAATAAACTAAGTTACCGCTCATTATCTAATGAAGTGGCCTTGATGAAACAAGACACTACTTTGCGCGAAAAAAGAAAGCGCTGGCACAAAAATCTCGCTGGAGATATTTATGTAGAGGAAGCAGTTCACGTGTTGGAAGATTTAAAACTCAATAATATCAAAGCAGGAAAAGTCGCAAATATTAAGAATTAGGTTACTTTTACGATGTGAAAAAGGCAACATCATTAACTAAAATTGCGCTCCAAAAGTTTAAAAAGAACTTTTGGGGCGTTTTTAGTTTTAGCTTTTTAGTGATATGTATTCTTATCGCTATTTTTGCCTATGCTATTGCACCAGATAATTCGCAAAATGCTAATCAGATGCATTTGTCTGTACATTCTAAAGCACCTGGATTTTCTGTAGACATGCTTACAATTCCACAGCAAGTAGAATCTCAAAACGGATTTTCTATTTTTTTCTTCGGAAGCAAGAATGCATCCACAGAAATACCAATTTCTGCTTATAAGATTACCAATGAAGGGATTGAGATTACTGAATATACAGGTGATACTACAGAAGGACTTCAAAAAGATTACGGGATCGATCTATTTCCGAAGGCGACGATTTCCAAAGATATTCCGAAGCACTATATAAAGAAAAAAGAATTTTTATTGGGAACCGATAAATATGGCAGGGATCTATTGAGTAGAATGCTAATTGGAATTAGAATTTCGTTGGCCATTGGTTTTGTTGCTGTTTTTATATCGTTAATTATTGGTGTCACCATGGGTGCCATTGCTGGTTATTTTGGCGGCAAAGTTGATGCAGTGATCATGTGGATAATCAATGTAACCTGGTCTATACCAACACTTTTATTGGTAATAGCGATAACATTAGCCTTGGGGAAAGGATTTTGGCAAGTATTTATAGCTGTAGGCCTAACCATGTGGGTGGAAGTGGCTCGAGTTGTTCGCGGACAGGTTATGGGCGTAAAGCAGATGCAATATGTTACAGCGGCGCGCGCCTTAGGTTTTCAACATTTTAGAATAATAACAAAACACATACTACCCAATGCAATGGCTCCAGTCATAATTATAAGCGCAGCAAATTTTGCAGGCGCTATTTTAATTGAAAGCGGATTGAGTTTTTTGGGAATTGGAGCGCAACCTCCTATGCCTAGTTGGGGCGGGATCATTAAAGATCATTATGCCTATATTATTCTTGGAAAGCCTTACTTGGCGATCATTCCTGGGTTAGCCATTATGAGCTTAGTAACTGCATTTATGCTTATGGGAAATGCATTGCGAGATGCCTTAGATGTGCGGAATTAAAAAAACCGCCTAGGATGATCTAAACGGTTTTAACCAGGGTTCTGTGTTATCTAAGATAATTAGTTCATAGTCAAAAAGTCTTCAAAATCAATCATGTTATACTGCATATAGGCACAATCAAAGTTAGTACCTGAGTAATCCTTTACAGGACGAAGTGATATAATGATGTCTATTGCTGAATTTTGAACATAGGTATAATTTGTAGTCACGGCGTACGAAAGAACAATTGCATCACTATCGTCATCAGCAAATGGATTTTCAACCCATAGGATACCAGCATTATCCATTGCGGTTGTCAAAGGGTGCCCCGTAGAGGAGGTATTATAGCTTGTCGCATTTGTCAACCCTTTTGGTAAAAATAGTTCGATGCAGTTATCATTAATTAAAGACTCCAATAATTGATCTTTAAAATCTTCGCCAGAAATTCCTGTAATATGATCTGGTGGAGGTGGAGGAGGAGGAGGTGTCCCTATCTGATGGTCTGGATCTGGATTGTTTATATCGATATAATCGATTAGAGCAGTTTTAAAATCACTAATAAAGCTTCGATCCCCATTAGGGCCTAAAAGATCTTCAATTGGGATGGTGTTAGTGTAAGAGAGTGCATTACGCAACTTATTTCTGTTAATTGTGTCGTGATGTACTAAATCGGCAATGACAAAAGCGGCCCACTGCATTTCATTTTCAAGTACTTCCGTTTGATAGTCTGAGGAAGCCTTTGTAAGGTCTATAGTATGATTTTCATGCAACTCAAGATTATTGCTTTCAGGCTGGCATGAAAACAACAAGAGTGTAGCGAAGGCAATTAGGAGAAATTTAGGTTTCATAAGGAGATGTTTTATAGATTAATAGTAAGGAGAATTAATGAAACTCATATACGTGTGTGTATATACGTATTACTTTTTTTCATAAGCGCCCACAAATGTTTCATATTCGTTATTACCCAAAAATTCTTTTTAAGGTGTAGTCTTTTCTTCTACTTGAAACCGGGATCTTAAAATCGAGATTAACAATGAGCACACCATTTTTATTATACTTGAGCACATGTTTTTTATTGACAATATAAGATTGATGACATCGAATAAATATATCTTCAGAGAGAATATCCTCCACTTTTTTGATCGATTTTGAAACAACAATTTTCTCCAATTGCTGTGTGTAGAAGGTCGTATAATTCCCATCAGAACGGCAATAGATGATATCATTTTCATAGACCGCATACACCGTATCTGCTGTCTTAAGAATGATCCTTTTATCTTTGGCACCACTAAAAAATTCACTTGACACTTCAATAAGCCGTTCTAATTGATGCTCTGTATCATCGTGTTCAAGGGCTTTAAAAACAGCATCTTTAAATTCGTCGTCGTCTATAGGTTTTAAGATATAATCGAGGGCACCCACGCGAATTGCCTTAATAGCGTGATTGTCAAATCCTGTAATAAAAATAAGATCGAATTTCTTGAATTTACTTCTTTTAAGAATATCGAAACCTGTACCATCTCCCAAATGAACATCCATAAAAACCAAGTCGGGCTTGTGTTCCTCTAAAGCAATAACAGCAGCCTCCACACTTCCGGCTTCACTTAGGATAGTTATTTTGGACTTAAAATAGGTTTCTACTTTAGCTCGTATATCTGCTCTAATGTGAGCTTCGTCGTCTATGATGATTGCATTAATCATTTTCGGTGGTTTTAGATGGAATTAAAAAGGAGATGATCACACCATGGTTAGAGGTATTCTGTTCTGCCTTATTAATGATTTGGATTTTTGATTTGGTTGCTTTCTCTAAATAATTTGCTATTAAAGCAATGGAGGCAGATTGTTTTTCATGAGGATTCGTTGCGTTTAATCCTCTTCCATTATCTTCAATAATGCATTGGATAAAACTTTTTGCTTTGGTTAAAGTTATCGTAATTTTTCCGGGATACGAAATTCCAGCGAAGCCATGTTGAATGCTGTTTTCTACAAAAGGTTGAATAAGCATGGGCGGGATAAAAATAAAATCCTCTTCCTCAATGTCTTTCAGTAAAATCTCATAAGAAAAGGTGTCTGGAAATCGCAAGAGCTGTAGGTCAATATATTTTTTAAGAGATTCTAACTCTTTATCTAAAAGCACGTAATTCTTCATCGAATTCTCTAAAATGAGCCTTAGAAGGCGGGAGAATTTTAAAAGGTATTTGGTTGCACCTTCTTGATCACTTTTTATTTTACTCTGAATTGCAGCGAGAGTGTTAAAGGTAAAATGAGGGTTCATTTGAGATCGCAAAAGGCGCTGTTGCATTTGTAAGTTTTGTTTTTGAAAGTTTAACCTACGTTTTCTATAGATAAAGTAACCGATAGTAATAAGCAATACAAAAATGGAAACCAACAAAATTAAACGAGTTTGCAATTTTAGGTTTTTTAATTCTGAAGCCTGCTTTTGAGCTGTAAGTAATCGTTCATTTCGATTTGAGTTTTTAAGAGCTACTAATTCGTTTTCAAATTTAACCGTGTATTGATCCATTTGATTTTTATGAATACTGTCAACAAGTTCTGTAAGGGTCGAAATAGGGGTCTTTTGAGCATAGGCCAGCTGTAGCTCATATTGCAAGATGGATTTTTGTAGTCGTGTATCAATATTGTTTAAGCCGATCGCTTTAACTGAATCCAAATAGGCTCGAGTTTCGTTGTATTCGCCTAATTTTAGGCATACTTCAGCTAAGTTTGCATATTCTGTGGCAAAGTAACTATTAACAAGCGGGCTTTTTGAATCTTCTCTTATAATTTGAAGTACCTTTTGATAATACTTTTTACTTAAGGTGAAATTCTCAATTTTAAATAAATAAACTCCATAGTCACTGTAGATCTGTCGTTTGTAGTTATTACTAAGACTTTTTTCTGAAGCGAGCAAAGTGTCCAAAATAGCAAATGCTCCATCTTTATCATTAAGGTGATGAAATTTTAAGCGTTCTTGAAAGATCAATGCTTGAATCAATCGGGTTGAATCTTGGGCTTTTATAAGATTATCTACATTTAATTTATTGTTTTCTAATGCTTTTTGGTAATCGGGGATATCTAAATATGTGCTTTCTCTAAAGAAATAAACCCAAGCCAAACGATCGAAATCATTAGGTTGAACTAACGATTCCAACTGATCTGCTGTGGCCAAACAATCGCCATACCTTTCGTTTACTAAATAAGCAAAATGAGTTTGATAGAAATAATTCATCTGCCTATAGTTCCAAATGCTGTCTTTTACATAGTCTGTAGCCCTCTGAAACGCTATAGCGGCTTGATCTGAATTTCCTTTCTTTTGAAAATACAGGCCGAGAAGATAATGATTTTCGGCGCGGAGCGAATCTGAAATTTCTGTATTCTCCGCTAAGAGACGTTCCGCTTGCTGCAGAAGAATTGGGATAGAATCTATATCTACCACCTTGGTTTTTGCCTGAAAATTAATGATCTCTTGCCTAGTTTTGGGAAGATCAGGTCTTTCGCTGCAACTCAGTGAAACAAGAATTATTAGGAAAATGGGAATGAGTTTCGGCATATGTCAAACTTATAAAAATTTGAAATAGCATGACGTGCTGCCGATAAGATTTCACTATTTTTATCCTTTGTTTCTCTTCGGAATAAAATAAATGGAACTGCCTACATGAATCGAAAATATCTATATCCTGTACTTACTGTTATTATTGTTGTCGCATTATATTTTGCTGAAAAATATATTGACAGAGAACAAGAAGATTACCCAAATACGGCCAATGTTAGTTCGGTATTTAATGGAACTGAATTTGATGATAGTTATCTTCCGAGTTCAACAACGGGTGAAATTGTAAAGCATCGTTTTTTTACACTTTCTTATTCCGAAGCACATGAACAAGCTGAATGGGTTGCATATGAATTAAGTAAAAATCAACTTTCAAAGATAGACCGAGAACGCCCGTATTTTGTTGAAGATCGCAGTGTGAAAACCAAGTCGGCCGATTGGCGCAATTATAAAAACTCTGGCTATGACAGAGGACATTTGTGTCCGGCGGGCGATCGAAGATTCTCAGAAGAAGCTTATCATGAGACTTTTTTGACAAGTAATATTAGTCCGCAAAACCATGATTTCAACGCAGGTGTTTGGAATCGGTTGGAACAAAAGGTGCGTTATTGGGCTGAAGCGTATGATGGAGTTTATGTAATTACTGGAAGTGTGTTAAAAGGAGGATTAAAGACTATTGGCGATGAACAGGTGTCGGTACCCGAACACTTTTATAAGGTGATCATTGATAAAAGCAACGGAGAATACCGAGGGATCGCTTTCTTAATACCGAATGAACCTACGAACAAATCTTTTTTCGATTTTGTGGTGACGATCGACACAGTAGAACGAAAATCAGGGATTGACTTTTTTAGTAATTTATCTGAAGCTGATGAGGTCAAACTCGAATCGGGCATTGATTTGAAGACGTGGTATAAAAAATAACACGTTTTTAGGTATGTGTGATTACCTTCCGAAGTAGAGTAAAATAACATCCTCGCCACCCCTTCTGTGGGGATTTCAGTTAGGTGTAGTAGTAATTGGTATTAGGCTGTTGCAACAATACAAAGCGTTGCTTTATTTACGGCTTCGTCCATATTTTTTGTGTTGAAAAATGTACAAAAAATAGTGTACTCGCCACCCCTTCTGTGGGGATTTCAATTAGGTATAGTAGTAATTGGTTTTAGGTTGTTGCAACAATATAAAGCGTTACTTTATTTACGGCTGCGTCCATATTTTTTGTGTTCAAAAATGTACAAAAAATAGTGTCCTCGCCACCCCTTCTGTGGGGATTTCAATTAGGTGTAGTAGTAATTGGTTTTAGGTTGTTGAAACAATACAAAGCGTTTCTTTATTTACGGCTTCGTCCACATTTTTTGTGTTCAAAAATGTACAAAAAATAGTGTCCTCGCCGCCCCTTCTGTGGGGATTTCAATTAGGTATAAGAGTAATTGGTTTTAGGTTGTTGAAACAATATAAAGCATTTCTTTATTTATGGCTTCGTCCATATTTTTTGTGTTCAAAAATGTACAAAAAATAGTGTACTCGCCACCCCTTCTGTGGGGATTTCGGTTAGGTATAATAGTAATTAGTATTAGGCTGTTGCAACAATATAAAGCGTTACTTTATTTACGGCTTCGTCCACATTTTTTGTGTTCAAAAATGTACAAAAAATAGTGTCCTCGCCACCCCTTCTGTGGGGATTTCAGTTAGGTATAATAGTAATTAGTATTAGGCTGTTGCAACAATATAAAGCGTTGCTTTATTTACGGCTTCGTCCATATTTTTTGTGTTCAAAAATGTACAAAAAATAGTGTCCTCGCCACCCCTTCTGTGGGGATTTCAGTTAGGTATAATAGTAATTAGAACCGTCTAGTCGTATAAATATAAAGAGTAAAATAGTAAATCCCCACAGGCCTGAACCTCCGTAACTAAAGAAGGGAAGAGGGATACCCACTGTAGGAAATAGTCCTGTTACCATCCCAACATTTACAAAAAAGTGAAAGAATAAAATGGCCGCAACACTATAGCCATAAACACGCGCAAATTGCGATTTCTGCCTTTCAGCTAAAAATAAGATGCGAACTATCAACGCAATAAAAAGCGTGATCACAAGCATACTACCAAGAAAACCCCATTCTTCACCCACCGTGCTAAATATATAGTCTGTATGTTGTTCCGGCACAAAGTCACCTTTGGTTTGCGTGCCTTGAGTCCATCCTTTTCCTGTCCATCCGCCGCTTCCAATTGCGATCTCACTTTGGTTGGTATTATACCCAATTCCTTTTGCATCAACTTCTTTCCCCAAAACTATGTTGAATCTATCGCGATGGCGCTGTTCAAAGACATTATTGAAAATATAGCTTACGGAAAGTGCAAAGCCAATACAAGAAGCGGCAATGATCAAATATCTTGGAATGTTTGGTCGTTTTTTTCGGTTATATAGAAAAATAATAAGCGCTACTGCGAGAATGGCAGGTATCATCCAAGTGACTCCAAGTGCCAATGTTCCAATAAAAAGACCAGTTGCCATAAATCCTAACACGAGAAAAATAGAATGAAGTCCTTCGCGATACATAGGGAATACAAATGCGGCGTAGATCAAGGCGCTACCGGGATCTGGTTGAGGCACAATTATTATAGCTGGAACAGCAATGATTAAAAATGCCTTGAATTGATCCATAAAATCACTCATATTGGTTTGTATATCGCTCACATATTTGGCCAAGGCTAAAGCCGTTGCCGCCTTTGCAAACTCACTGGGCTGTATGCTAAAGGCTCCAAACCCATACCAAGAGGTTGCTCCGTTTACATTTTTTCCGAAGATAAAAAGCCCAATTAAAGAAAGCAGGCAAGCGATATAAATGATACTGGCAAAACGTTCGTAAAATTTTGAATCAATTGCCAGAACAAAAACAATAAGGACTAAACTTAGAATAATAAAGAGAAGTTGTCTTCCGTAGATCTGACTGAAATCAAAAATACCAGATGCAGAATCACTTAGGGAAGCTGAGTAAATATTCATCCAGCCTATTCCAACCAGGGCCATAAAAATAAGGATGGTGATCCAGTCGAACTTAACAATACTTTTTGCACTGCTCATTATTGATTGATTCTAAAGGGTTCGCCACTTTGTGGCTTTGCGTATTCTGCTTCCAAGCTTCCTTCTAGCACATAACGTTCTAGATCGGTACGTGTAATTTCACCTTTTAGGTGTTTTTCTATCATCAAACTTGCAATTCGTCCAGCCCATCGTCCTCCCCAATAGCCATTTTCAACAAAAACAGCAATGGCTATTTTAGGGTTATCTTTGGGTGCAAATGCTACAAAAACCGAATGATCGGTAAGCTGCGTTCGTACCCCATCTATTTTAGTATAATTTTCGGCAGTTCCTGTTTTTCCGCAGATCTCGATACCAGGCACTTGTAAATGGGCCGCAGTACCTTTATTGTATACGTCAAACATTCCTTCAACTACAGGCTCAAAGTATTTTTTATCTATCGTGGTTAAGTTTTTCTCTCTATATAGTTGCGGAATGGTATCGATTCCCTTGATTTTCTTGATAATATGAGGTCTATACCAATAGCCTCTATTGGCGATGGCCGCAGTAAAATTGGCCATTTGCATGGGCGTCAAGCTAACCTCTCCCTGACCAATGGCATTTGAAATGGTTGCAGTCGCATACCACTTGTACTTTGGATATTTGTAATAGCGATTATAAAACTCAGAATTAGGAATCAAGCCTTTACGTCCGCTGGGAAGGTCATAGCCCAAATATTGTCCGAGTCCAAAACTACTTAAATGTTGTTTCCAGCTATCTATTCCCTCCTGAGGCGTATCAAATTTTTCAATAGTTCTTCGATAGACCGTACAAAAATAGGCGTTGCATGAATTGGCAATTCCGCTAGTCATGGATAAAGGTGTACTGTGATGGTGACAACCAAGTTTAACGCCTCTCCCGTATACATAACCACCGTGACAATAAATCTTTTCTTCGGTGTCAATGACACCTTCTTGTAAACCAATAAGCGCTGTAAGCGTCTTAAAAGGGGAGCCTGGCGGATATTCTCCAGATAAGCCACGGTCAAATAATGGTTTGGAGATAGAATCGTAATGAAGCTTCGAAAAATTCTTCGATCGTTCACGCCCCACCAATAAACTAGGATCGTAATAAGGTGCAGTTACTAGGGCTAAAATTTCACCTGTAGCTGGCTCGATCGCAACAATTCCACCGCGTTTATTTACAAAAAGTTCTTCGCCATATTGTTGTAAGGCTGCATCAATGGTTAACGTAATGTCTTTTCCGCGTTCAGGAAGGGTGTCAAAAATTCCTTCTTTATAAGCTCCAATATCTCTGTTAAACCGATCTTTTTGAACATATTTAACTCCTTTAACACCTCTCAATATCTTTTCATACTGAGCTTCAACACCTTGCATGCCAATAATCTCTCCCTGTTGATAGTCTGGGTTGTTGTTAATAATATAATCGTTTACTTCACGAATATACCCTAACACATTGGCTGAATGATCGACTTGATAATCACGTAAGGATCTTTTCTGAATATAGAATCCTTGGTACTTATACATTTGCTCTGAGAGGTAGGCGTATTCTTCTTTTGTTAGCTGCGGAATGACTACCGAAGGTAAACGCGGTGAATAAACACGGGCCTTTTTTAAAGTTGTTTTAAAATCCTCTTTATCTATTTTAAGCAACTCACAGAAGCGAAGCGTATCTAAATCTTTGACCTCCCGTGGAATGACCATCACGTCATATGATGGTTGATTTGAAACGAGTAGGTTTCCATTTCTGTCAAAAATATAGCCACGCTGCGGATAATCATATATCACTTTTACCGCATTATTTTCAGAAAGTTGCTGAAATGAGGTGTCATAGATTTGCAAATAGAAGAGTCTGCCGGCAAACACAAGTCCGGTAGAAAGTACAATAGCAAGCAGTAATAGTTTCCTCATAGGATTTCCGAGCTTTTTCGGAATTAATAATAGATTAAAATTTGGTTATTTCTTTCGGCTAAAAAGCACAAGAACACAGATTAGTAATAAAATACTGAATATACTTGAAAATAACGTCGATTTCAGGATAAGAAGTATGTGAGAAATGCTAAAAATTTCCAAAGAAAATAATACCAAATGATGCAGTAGAACCATGACGGTAATATAGAGCACGCGCTGGTTAATGGGTACGTTGCTAATACGTGTGGTGTTGTATTCGTAGCTTATTCCGAAGGAAAACTTAAGAACAAGAGGTCGTATATATGCAATAAATACAGATGCCGCTGCATGAATCCCACCTGAGTCATTAAAAATATCAACCGACAGGCCAAGTAAAAAGCTTAGCAGGATCAGTAATGTTTTGTTTCCGGTAAGTGGAAAGAGCAAAATAAAGAGGATATACAAATACGGGTTGATATACCCTAAAAAATTGATATGGTCAAGCAATACCACTTGTAATAAAACAAGCAATACAAAACGGGTGCTATTGACTAAAACTTCACTGTTCTGCATTATTATCTGGATTTTCCAGTTGCTTTATTTCCATTGCTTCACGATTTTCAATGGCATAAACATTACTTAAATTGGTCATGTCATTAAATAAAAGAACGTCTAATTGGTAATAGTCGTCGGCATCATTTAAACGATACTCTTTGATAGTTCCAATGAGCATATCTCGCGGAAAGATGGTCGATTTCCCGTCTGTTACGATCGTATCACCCACCAAAATAGGAGCGAGTCTTGGGACATCTGTCAATTGAACGATATTCGGATTTTCTCCATCCCAAACTAAAAACCCAGCGTGATTTGACTTTTTTAATTTTGCACTTACTTGACTGTTTGTATTTAGGATAGAGCGAACTGTCGCGTAGTTTTTTGAAGTATTACTGATCACGCCAACAATACCTTTTGTAGTGATAACGCCCATTTCTTTTTCAATGCTGTCGTTAGATCCTTTGTTTAGTGTAAGCTGGTTTCTTGTTTTTGAATAACTATTGTTGATCACTTTCGCGCTGATATACTGAAATTTTTCTGAAGGAAACACGGTGTCCAATCTTGGGTCTGATAAGCGTTTATAGCTTTCTAGCGTTTTCCGAAGTCGAATGTTTTCATCAACCAATTTTTGATTCTCTGTTTCTAATCCGAAGTAAGCTGTAATTGAACTCTTAACAGAGTATATTCCACCGCTAAGAAAGTTGGCTGAACTTGCAAAGGCACTGTTATGGAAAGAATGTGTTCTAATGGTAAGCACTACCGAAAGAAAAAAAAGCACAGCAAATAGCAGGAAGTTTTTATTCCGTATAAAAAAATAGATGATCTGCTGCACGCGACTGAATTTATATTTGGGTCAAAAAAATGCAACGGTTTACAACCTCGTTGCCCGGTTATTTGATCAACACGCTTTTATATTTGGCTAAATTTTTTAAGCAAATTCCAGTACCTCTTACTACCGCACGTAAAGGGTCTTCGGCAATATAAACAGGAAGGTCTGTTTTTTGAGAAAGACGCTTGTCTAAACCGCGCAGCATAGAACCACCACCGGCCAAATAGATTCCTGTATTATAAATATCGGCAGCTAATTCTGGAGGTGTTTGTGAAAGTGTTTCCATTACGGCATCTTCAATACGTAAGATCGATTTGTCTAATGCTTTGGCAATTTCACGATAGGATGTTTGAACTTGTTTAGGCTTTCCAGTTAAAAGATCACGGCCTTGTACCGCCATTTCATCGGGTGGCAGTTCGAGATCTTCGGTTGCTGCACCAATTTGAATTTTTATCTTTTCAGCAGTTCGCTCACCTACATATAAATTGTGTTGGGTACGCATATAATAAATGATGTCGTTTGTAAAGACATCTCCTGCAATCTTAACCGATTTGTCACAAACAATTCCGCCAAGTGCTATTACAGCAATTTCGGTTGTTCCACCTCCAATATCAACCACCATGTTTCCTTTTGGTTGCATGATGTCAACCCCAATACCGATCGCTGCAGCCATTGGTTCATGAATTAGATATACTTCTTTTCCATTTACACGTTCAGCACTTTCTTTTACCGCACGCATTTCCACTTCTGTGATACCGCTAGGAATACAAATAACCATACGTAACGATGGTGTGATCCATTTTTTCTTTAGCGCTGGAATATCTTTGATGAACATATTGATCATCTTTTCACTTGCGTCAAAATCGGCAATTACTCCGTCTTTTAAGGGACGAATTGTTTTAATGTTTTCGTGGGTTTTTCCTTGCATCATTGCAGCTTCACGACCAACAGCAATAATTTTACCTGTGGTACGGTCACGTGCAACAATAGAAGGGGCGTCAACAACTACTTTATCATTGTGAATGATCAAAGTGTTTGCCGTCCCTAAATCGATCGCTATTTCTTCGGTTAGGAAGTCAAAAAATCCCATAAGCTATATTTGGCGGTTTATTGTTAAACATACTGAGTTTGAGCTCCTCACAAATGTACTATTTTTTAGTGTTTAAAATGACGCGTCCCGGTAAATACCATGGCCATGTCATGGTCATTACAATAAGAGACACTCAATTCGTCTTTTATCGAACCTCCTGGCTGGATCACAGCGGTTATACCTGCGTGATCGGCAATTTCTACACAATCAGGGAACGGGAAGAAGGCGTCGCTTGCCATCACAGCACCGCTGAGGTCAAACTTAAAATTCTTGGCCTTGTCGATAGCTTGGTTTAAGGCATCCACTCGCGATGTCTGGCCAGTTCCGCTTGCGCATAATTGTTTTCCTTTTGCAAGGACAATGGTATTCGATTTGGTATGCTTGCATATTTTTGATGCAAACATTAAATCTTCTAACTCGCTTGCCGTTGGTTTATTGTTCGTAGCATGGCTTAAATCTGAAATCGTATCGGTTTTTGCATCTTTGTCTTGAACCAGAGCTCCATTTAAACAGGTTCGTACCGTTGTAGTTGGAAGTGCCGCTTCTTTCTGAATCAATAAAATACGATTTTTCTTTCCTTTTAAGATTTCTACGGCTTCGGAAGAAAAAGAGGGTGCAATTACTACTTCGCAGAATAATTTGTGGATCTCTTCGGAAGTTGCTGCGTCAATTTCAGTATTGCAAATTAAAATACCACCAAAAGCCGAAACAGGATCCCCAGCTAGTGCGGCATTGTAGGCTTCCAGAACAGTTGCGCGTTGCGCTATTCCGCAAGCGTTGTTGTGTTTTAATATAGCGAAGGTTGGTGCTTCACCTTTAAATTCGCTCATTAGGTTGACAGCGGCATCAACATCTAATAAATTGTTATAACTGAGTTCTTTTCCGTGGAGCTTATCAAACATCGCATCAAAATCTCCGAAGAAAAATCCGCGTTGATGCGGATTCTCGCCATAGCGCAATACCTTGCCATTGGTTTCGCTAATTTTTAGTGCGGGAATGCTGTGATCTGCATTAAAGTAATTAAAGATCGCTGTGTCGTAATTTGAAGATACATTGAAGGCTTTGGCAGCAAATTTTTTGCGATTGGCTAGAGAAATACGGCCTTCATCTTCAGAAAGATCGGCTAAGAATTCATCGTAATCTTCCATGGAAGAAACACAAACCGTGTCTTTAAAGTTTTTCGCGGCAGCGCGAATTAGTGAAATTCCACCTATATCTATTTTTTCAATGATGTCTTCTTCCGAAGCACCCGACGCAACTGTTTTTTCAAAAGGATATAAATCAACGATCACCACATCGAGTTGTGGAATGTTGAATTTTGCCATTTGCCTTACATCTTCCTCGTTATCTTGACGGTTTAAGATGCCTCCAAATACTTTTGGGTGTAACGTTTTTACTCGTCCACCAAGAATAGAAGGGTAATCGGTCACATCCTCTACTGGAATGACTTTAATGCCAAGATCATTGATAAATTTTTGTGTTCCTCCCGTAGAATAGATAGTTACTCCAAGGGCATCTAATTTTTTTACGATAGGTTCAAGACCATCTTTGTGAAATACCGAAATTAATGCAGAAGTAACCTTTTTTGTGTCGCTCATGTTGGTTTGCTGAAAATGAATTATTCGTGAAAGTTGCAAAAATACATAAATACCAAAGAATTTTGTAACAATATGGGGCAGAAAGCGTCATACTTTTTATAATTTTATCAAGGAAGTTATAATTGTTAAAAGCGCTTAAGAAATAGGTCTTACGCAATTCTATCAAATACCACTAATCAGCATATGCTCATCTACCTTCGTGTTTTAAAAGAGAGTTTTATTTTTGCCGTCAATGCGCTAAAAAATAACAAATTACGTACTTTTTTGTCGTTAGTTGGTGTGACCATTGGTATCTTTTCTATCATCGCTGTGCTCGCGGCAGTTGATTCGTTAAAGCGCGAAATTGAAGGAAGTATAAGCGGTTTGGACAATAGTACGATTGTTATCATGCGTTTTCCATTTACAAATACCGATATACCCCGTTGGAAATGGCAGCAGTTTCCCGATGTTTCCTATGGCGAGTACGAACATCTAAAACGTAGTCTACCCAATGTTGAGACATCTGCTTTTGCACTAAACGTCCCTAAAGACAACATAAAATATGAAGAGAACAGTGTAAATAATGTTGATATAGCGTCGGTAACGTATGAGTATTACGATATTGAAGCATTAAAGCTACAAGAGGGGCGATTTTTTAACGAGGCCGAATCGAATAGTGGTACGGCTGTTATTGTATTGGGCGACGAGATCGCAAAAGCGCTCTTTGGATCTGCGGAAGCGGCCATTGGAAAAAAAGCTCGGCTCTACGGACGAAAGTTTGTAGTTATTGGTGTTTTAGAAAAAGAAGGACAAGGCTTGTTTGGAGGATCTAAAGATACTGTCGTTTTAATGCCAGTTAATATGACGCGTAAAATATTTGGAGACAATAATAAAGCGTTGTTTCCACAAATTATAATCAAACCGGAAAAGGGCGCCGACAATGCCGAGTTAATTGCAAACATAACTCAGAAATTACGTTTGTTTCGCGGTTTAAAGACTGATCAAACAGACACTTTTTTTGTAAATCAGATGCAAGGGGTAACCGATATTATTGATAGTATCACGGGAACCATGAATATCATAGGATTGCTTATTAGTGGCTTTTCTTTATTGGTAGGTGGTTTTGGAATTGCTAATATTATGTTTGTTAGCGTAAAAGAGCGTACAAATTTAATCGGAATTCAGAAATCTCTGGGAGCTAAAAACCGATTTATTTTACTTCAGTTTTTATTTGAAGCCGTTATTTTGGCAGTCCTAGGAGGGCTTATTGGTTTATTGCTTGTTTTTGTGGTTTCGATAATTGCTTCTGGTTTTATGGAAGATTTTGAATTCATCTTGTCTCCGTTCAATATGTTTTTAGGAACTGCGATCTCGGCGGTCATTGGACTCATATCCGGGATTCTACCCGCAATTACCGCGTCAAAATTAGATCCTGTTGAAGCGATCAGGACCGGAATGTAATGTCCTGCCGAGCAGAATAACTCCAAAAAAATGCAAAATCACATAATGCTCACAGTGCCCCCTTTATCAAGAAGGGTTTGTGAAGAGCTTTATAATGATCTATTCTATTATTTGGAATTTGATTCTTAAAGAATCTCTGAAACCTTTTCACAAACATATTCCAAGAATCGTTCATCTTCGGGAGAGAATGGATCGGCCATATGCGAATCAATGTCAATTTGCCCAATATTCTTGCCATCTTTAAATATAGGCACAACAATTTCAGCTTTTACGTACATGCTACAGGCAATATAGTTGTTTTGGGCTGCCACATCCGGAACCACAAAATTTTGGTTCGATTCGGCTACTTGTCCGCAAATCCCCTTTCCAAAGGGGATCTCAATATGATCTGTAGGTTCCCCGGCAAATGCTTTTAGATGCAGTGTTCTTTTTTCGTGATTCGCAAAATAAAAGCCTACCCAATCGTAATATCCAATAGATGTTTCCAACAATTCACAGACCTCGGTCATGCGCTGTTCTGACGATTCTTGGTCGTTAGCTAAGATTGTGTTTACTTTATGTTTGAGTGCATCAAATGGCATAGTAGAGAAAGTTTGGGTAAATGTATTTTAAAACCGTTTGATTTACCAAGAACAAATGCTGTATTTTTGTTAAAACTGAATTTTCTTCTGAAAACACTTCTTACAAAATATAGATCGGTTATACGTTTTGTACTTCTCTTTTTGGGAAGCTATTTTGTGCTTACTATGTTGTATAGTTTCTATCTGAACTTTTCACGAGGAGGTCAATATTTTCCAGATTTTGTCACCGAGTTAGTAGCTACACAATGTAACGAAGTGATCAATAGTTTTACCGATGCCCGTATCATGCCTCATGAAACAGAACCGAGCATGAAATTATATGTAAAGGGACAATTTGTAGCACGAATCATTGAAGGTTGCAACTCCATAAGCCTGATCATTTTATTCGTTTCGTTTATTGTGGCCTTCGCCCAAAAACTATCTAAGACCCTACTATTTGTCTTTGTGGGTTCGGTCCTTATTTATACAGTCAATATTGCCCGAATTGTCTTTTTAGCATGGGCGTTGTACACTTTTCCAGAATACCAACACCTACTACATGGCGTTGTTTTTCCAGGATTAATTTACGGAATGATCTTTTTGTTATGGATGCTTTGGGTGCGAATGCTAAATCAAACAAAGCCAGTTTCACATGTCTAAAGGGATCCAAATAACAGCTTTGATCTTGCTTTCTGCCGCATTGGTTGGGATACGAATGTTTGCCGATATCCTGTTTTATGATCCGTTGATCCTATTTTTTAAAACCTCACATACAGTCGAGCCTCTTCCTGCATTTGAAATGGGCAAATTATTGCTGAACACCATACTTCGTTATGGGCTAAATATGTTTCTTTCATTAGGGATTTTATGGTTCGCTTTTAAAAATGGTGAGGTGTTAAAGATCGCTATACTTATTTATGCAGTGATCTTTATCGTTCTGCTAGGTAGTTTTTATTATCTGTTGAATGCTTCGGAAGCAGGCCAATATCTTGCCTTGTTTTATGTGCGCCGGTTCTTGATTCAGCCCTTACTATTATTGCTCCTACTGCCAGCTTTTTATTTTCAGAAAGTGAACTCTAAAAAGTAAGCTTGCAAAAGACGAAAATTTGGTATCTTTGTATTTTATAAAACCCCTTGAAATGAAATCACTACATTTTCTTCTCCTGCTAGCTATTACTGTTGTTCTCTTTGCTTGTAAAAGCGATAAAAAAGAACAAACTCCCGAAGTTATTTCTGTAGAAACAGCACCTAAGCAATCTACTTATGAATCGGAAAAAGGTGATGCCGAATTTAAAGATGAAAAGCTAGCGGCTGTATATGCCAACTATATTGAAGTAAAAACAGCTTTAGTGAATACTAATGGTAAGGCTGCTGCTGATGCGGCTTCAGGCCTTATGACTGCGTTTGCGAATATTGGTGTGGAGGAAAATGTACTAGCCGCAGCCCAAGCAATTAATGATACAGACGATACGGAAGTCCAACGAAAAGCCTTTGTAACGGTAACGGAAGGTGTTGAGTTATTACTTGAAGATGCGCTTGCTGAGGGTACTATCTACAAACAATATTGCCCAATGGCGTTTAATAATACGGGTGCCTATTGGTTGAGTAATAGTAAAGATATTATGAATCCATATTTTGGTGATAAGATGCTAAAATGTGGTCGTGTGGCCTCTGAGATAAAATAGTTTAACACTATTTTGATTCGGTAACCCATGATTTATCCTAATTTTGCTTTAATGAAACAGTACATTTCTATACTTTTATCCACTTTGTTGTTGCTTAGTAGCAGCGGTATCGCGTATGCAAAGCATTACTGTGGTGAGTTTGAAATGCTTTCTCAGATAACCTTAGGCGAAGAAAATCTTTCGTGTGGAATGGTTATGGAGGAAACCTCTTGTGATGATGAACAAACTGAAGAGCATAGTTGCTGCGACAATGAATATACGCAGGTTACTACCGACAACCATTTTGCTAAAGCCTCTTTTGACATACAATTTGACCAAAACTTTGTTGCTGCGTTCGTAGCGACCTTTGTTTTAAATATTCCAATCGCGGATACGATAACGAAAGATTTGTATTCCGTCTACGATCCACCACCTATTATAAGGGACATTCCTGTTCTTTATGAGACTTTCCTTATTTGATTTTAACCTTGCCCCGATTTTTATTGGGACTCTCTTATTTGATAGCATGTCAAGTATTTAAGGTATAACAAAATCAAATTTAATGACACATACATATTCAATTACCGGAATGACCTGTAACGGCTGTAAGGCTTCCGTAGAAAAATATTTAGGTAAAATAGAAGGCGTTTCAAATGTCTCTGTGGCACTCGATCAAGGAGAAGCAACAGTCACCATGAACCATCATATTGCCACCGAAACCCTAAAAAAGGCCCTGCCTGAAAAGTATTCCCTTTCAGAAAAAAAGCAAACAAATATTTTCGCTTCTGCGGAAATGGAACCTGAAAAAAGTAAACTCCAGCAGTTAAAACCGCTTTTCCTGATCCTGGGGTACATTGCTGCCGCTGCGATACTGCTGCATTATAAATCATGGAATACTACCGAAGCAATGCTCGATTTTATGGGCTTGTTCTTTATTGTTTTTAGCTTTTTTAAACTACTTGATCTAAAAGGTTTTTCAGGTAGTTTTCAAATGTATGATCCGCTGGCTAAAGCGGTACCTGTTTATAGTTGGATCTACTCCTTTCTTGAAGTTGCTTTGGGGTTAATGTTGCTCATGCGCTTTGAAGTAGCCGGGGCATTATTGATAACGATCCTCATTTTAGGAATCACAACAATTGGTGTAAGTAAAGTGCTGCTCAGCAAGCAAAAAATTCAGTGCGCCTGCTTAGGAACAGCCTTAAAACTACCAATGACACAAGCCACATTTATTGAAAATAGCTTGATGATCGTCATGGCTATTATAATGCTTTTTAAAATATATAGCGCATGAGGTTGATTCTATGTATATTTTTAGCTATTCCCTGCCTTCTAATAGCGCAGGAAGAAATTTCAGGAACCATATTGGAAGGAAATGATTCAGGAAAAGAAATTGGGTTATTTGGTGCAAATGTATATTGGCTAAACACCTCCATAGGTGCGGTTACCGATGATACAGGGTATTTTAGTCTGCCTTACGATCCTGCTTATAAAAAAATGGTCATTAGTTATGTTGGATTTACAAATGACACCCTTACCATTACAAAACCACGGGTTATTAAACACACTTTGAGGCCGAAAGGCGATCTCGATGAGGTGTTGATATCTACTAGAAAGAAAGCGTCATCCCGATCATATCTACATTCACAGAATGTGATCAATGTGAGTAGCGATGAATTGTTAAAAGCGGCCTGTTGTAACCTTGCCGAAAGCTTTGAGACCAATCCATCGATTGATGTGAATTTTCCAGATGCGATTACGGGTACACGGCAGATAAAAATGCTCGGACTCAAGAGTCCGAATATTTTGATCACCACTGAAAATATTCCTTCAGTTCGCGGTGCTGCTCAGGCGCAAGGGTTGAGTTTTATACCAGGGACCTGGGTGGAGAGTATTCAAATTACGAAAGGAGCAGGAAGCGTGTCAAATGGTTTTGAAAGTATAGCGGGCCAAATTAATGCCGAGCTTCAAAAACCCTCGGCAGACGATAAGCTTTTTGTAAATGCCTACGCAGCTATTGATGGGCGCTATGAATTAAATACGCATCTCAATACCAAAGTTAGTAATCGGTGGCATACAGGTTTGTATTTACACGGAAATACACGTACGCTTAAATCAGACAATAATGACGATGGTTTTTTAGATCTGCCCTTAGCAAAACAGATCAATGTGATGAATCGTTGGCAATACACAGATACAGAGAATGGCTTTGTAAGTTTTATTAATCTTCGGTTTATGACCGATGAAAAGCAAACAGGACAGCTAGATTTTGATCCAGATAGGGATAAATTGACCACAAATTTTTGGGGTAGCGAGATCAATACTACTCGTTATGATTTTTCCGCAAAGCTGGGTTGGGTAAATCCAGAAATTCCCTACCAAAGTATTGGTGTGCAAACTGCTTTTAGTAATCATGAACAAGAGTCGTATTTTGGACTAAAGGTCTACAATATTAACCATCAGAGTTTCTACGGAAATGCGATTTATAATACGATTATTAGCGATTCACGCCACAAAGTTAAGATAGGTCTAAGTACTACTTATGATCGCTATGAAGAATTGGTGCTCAACACAGAATTTAACCGCACTGAAAATTCGGTTGGAGGATTTTTTGAATATACCTATGATAATTTAGGTGATTTAAATCTAACTGCGGGAATTAGAGCAGATAATCATAATTTATTTGGCTTTTTTGTCACGCCTCGCTTGCATGTACGATATACACCTTGGGAACAAGGCGTTTTTCGCTTTTCGGTGGGTAGTGGACGTAGAAGTGCAAACATTTTTATTGAGAATCAACAACTATTTTCTAGCAACCGCATTATCAAAATTCTTGATGGAGGAGGAGATATTTATGGATTGGATCCAGAAAAAGCATGGAATTATGGAGTTTCTTATTTACAAGGATTTAATCTCTTTGGAAGAAAGGCAGACGTGACATTAGACTTCTACCGAACTGAGTTTGAAAATCAAGTCATTGTAGATTGGGGTAACTCGCGGGATGTTTTGTTTTATAACTTGAACGGCGAAAGTTTCGCCAACAGTTTTCAAGTAGAAGCAAGTATGGAATTATTTGATCGCACCGATATAAGACTCGCGTACAAATATTTTGATGTGCAGGCCACTTTTAACGGAGGTGCTGAAGATCGTGGAACCATTGAAAAAGCGCTAGTGCCCAAAAACAGGCTCTTTGCCAATATCGGTTGGGAGTCGAAACTCAATGAAAAAGGCGGGCATTGGAAAGTTGATGCAACCTATAATTGGTTAGATTCACAACGTTACCCGTTTACAGATAGAAGTCCGGAGGAGTTTCAATTACCAGAAAGAACACCTACTGTGGGGACCTTAAATTTTCAAGTGACCAAAGTATTTTCACCTCGTTTTGAATTATATTTGGGAGGAGAGAATGTGACCAATGTACAACAAGAGAAACCCATATTGAGTGCAGACGATCCGTTTGGCTTCAATTTTGATAGTACCTTTGTCTACGGACCCATTTTTGGAAGTAGTTATTATACCGGATTAAGATATAAATTACAGTAAATACATTTATTATGAAACAATTAGTTATGATCACCCTAGCGCTATTTCTTGGAACAGGATTATTTGCGCAAAACAAAAACGAAAAGGCTACCATTGAAGTTGATGGCGTATGTATGATGTGCAAGGAGCGTATTGAAAAGGCCTCCGTAAGAACCACAGGCGTTAAATCTGCTGTTTGGAATGTAAAAACACATGAGCTAAGTCTTATTTATGATGCACGTAAAACCGATCTAAAAACGATTCAGGAAAGTGTAGCTGCTGTTGGACATGATACGCAAGAAATAGTTGCTTCAGACGAGGCGTACGAGAGTGTTCACCCATGTTGTAAGTATCGGGATGAAGACGTCAAAGACGATCATAAGAATGAAAATTAATTAGTCTCATTTTAGTTAAATTTTAGCTAATGAAAGTATCACGGATTTACTTCTGTTGTACATTTATATCGTTATTAAATTTAACTACTATGGCAACAAAGTCAAACAGTAAACCTCAAGCAAAACAAGCTCCTAAACAGGCTCCTGCTAAGAAGGCAACTCCGACTGCTTCTAAGAAGAAGTAATTGGAATGACGATCTGTGAAGCACAGATCCTTTCAAAATTAAACTAAAAAGAACCATCTCCTTGTGAGGTGGTTTTTGTATTTTTAGGGTATGTTATTAAAACCGAAAATTTTACTATATATACTAACTGTAGCGGTGGTGATCGCGGCCATTGTTTGGGAATATTATATGCAAGAGTGGATGTCGTATCAACCCGATGGAGGAGCCGAAGTGATGCGAGTAGATCTATTTGTGATCTGGCCTGTTGTATTGACCCTGGTTAGTGTTTCGTTGTTTAAAATATTTAGTAAAAAAGACGAATAATGCGTTAGGGATTGAGGCAAGGTACCTTGTACCGCTGAAAGCCCGACACAGAGCGAGCCTTGGCGAGCATCTGGGTAACGCCCAAAAAAGAGGTAGCAAGCGTACAGACTGCCAATTTCTCTATTTCTATTTGACGATTTAATTTTATAAAAATAAAAAACCCCTGTCGCTAAACAGAGGTTTTTGTAATAAGAGATTACACTCTACAATTATCTGTGGCGATTCGCCATTACATCATTCCTGGCATACCACCGCCCATTGGAGGCATTGATGGCGTGTCTTCTTTGATGTCGACCAATGCACACTCGGTAGTAAGAATCATTCCTGCAACAGAAGCTGCGTTCTCTAAAGCAATACGTGTTACTTTTTTAGGATCAATAATCCCTGCTTTTAGCATATCAACATATTGCTCGCTTTTAGCATCATAACCGAAGTTTTTTGAGCCTTCCATTACTTTACTTACTACAACACTACCTTCGCCACCTGCATTTTCAACGATAGTTCGTAAGGGAGCTTCAATAGCTCTTGCAACGATCTGAATTCCTGTAGATTCGTCTAAGGTTTCTGTTGTAAGCTTCGCTAATACACTTTTAGCACGAACCAAAGCAACGCCACCACCAGCAACGATACCTTCTTCAACAGCCGCCCGGGTTGCGTGTAATGCATCATCAACACGATCTTTCTTTTCTTTCATTTCTACTTCGGAAGCAGCACCTACATAAAGTACGGCTACACCGCCAGCTAATTTCGCTAAGCGTTCTTGAAGTTTCTCTCTGTCATAATCGCTTGTTGTAGATTCGATCTGTGATTTGATCTGACCAATACGTGCTTTGATGTTTTTCTTATCTCCAGCGCCATTTACAATAGTTGTATTGTCTTTATCGATGGTAACATTTTCAGCAGAACCTAACATTTCTAAGGTTGCATTCTCAAGCGTAAAACCAAGTTCTTCGCTTATTACCGTACCACCCGTTAAGACTGCAATATCTTCAAGCATTGCTTTTCTACGGTCACCAAAACCAGGTGCTTTTACAGCAGCGATCTTTAATGATCCACGTAGTTTGTTTACAACTAGAGTTGCCAACGCTTCACCATCTACATCTTCGGCGATGATCAAAAGCGATTTTCCTTGCTGTGCAACCGGCTCTAATACGGGTAAAAGATCTTTCATTGAAGAGATCTTTTTGTCGTAGAGAAGGATCATTGGATTTTCAAGTTCGGTCTGCATTTTTTCGCTATCTGTTACGAAATACGGAGAAAGATATCCGCGGTCAAACTGCATTCCTTCTACAACGTCTACATAAGTTTCAGTTCCTTTGGCTTCTTCAACGGTGATAACACCTTCCTTACCAACTTTTCCGAAAGCCTTTGCTATTAGATCACCAATCACTTCGTCATTATTTGCTGAAATCGAAGCAATTTGTTTGATCATTTCGCTGGAGTTACCCACTTTGGTAGCTTGCTTTTCAAGATTTTTAACGATTGCATCAACAGCTTTGTCGATACCGCGTTTTAAATCCATTGGATTTGCACCAGCGGCAACGTTACGCAAACCTTCTTTTACAATTGCTTGCGCTAGTACGGTAGCTGTTGTTGTACCATCACCTGCAAGGTCATTGGTTTTTGAAGCTACTTCCTTTACCATTTGAGCACCCATGTTTTCTAATGGGTCTTCGAGTTCAATTTCTTTTGCTACGGTAACACCATCTTTAGTCACTTGTGGTGCACCGAAAGATTTACTAATAATTACGTTACGTCCCTTAGGACCTAATGTTACTTTTACTGCATTTGCTAATGCGTCTACACCGCGTTTGATCGCGTCACGTGCTTCTACATCAAATTTTATATCTTTTGCCATAATTTTTTGCTTATGCAAAAAGCTGTAAGCAATATGCTTTATGCTTTATGCGGATTATTTTAATTTTTGTTTTAAGGAATAAGTCTTTTGTTTGATCAGGTTGACCAGTGTATTTAATGTTTCAAAAGAATTATCATCTATATAATTTAAATCGCGAGAAAGAATAAGTAGATATTCTGTCTCATTGGCGGAGCCCAAAGCTATCGTTAAAAACCTACTAAATTCGGAGTCGCTATCTCTACCACAGCCTTCGCTAATATTGGTGGGGATAGAAACTGATGCGCGTCTTAGTTGTGAGACAATTCCATAAATTTCGGAATTTGGGAATGAATTAGAAATTTTATAAATATCTAGTGTAAGTTGGTGACTTAGTTTCCAAATATCATATTTTCTAAAATCTCTCATATTGGCATATAGCTTAGTGCCTATAGCTTAAAGCGCGATCAAATGATCGCTAGAATATCATCCTCGCGCATGATGAGGTAATCGTTGCCATCAAGCTTAAGTTCGCTACCTGAATATTTTCCGTAGAGCACTACATCACCAACTTTAACGGTCATGTCGTGATCTTTTTTTCCTTTTCCTACGGCAACTACCTTGCCTTGCTGTGGTTTTTCTTTAGCAGCGTCGGGGATAAAAAGACCAGAAGCTGTTTTTGTTTCTGCAGCTTGTGGCTCCACAACAACGCGGTCTGAAAGCGGTTGAATTTTTAATGCCATTATAAATTTCAATTTATAATTCCCTCAGAGGAGGGAATCTTGTTAAACTTAATTGTTAATTTGTCTAATGCTTACTAGGCAGAAAGTATGCCAATAGCGTTCTTACTGACATCTTAAAACAAAAAATGCCAGCTTGTCAGAAGCTGGCATTTTAAATATATTATAAAGTAGGTTTAATTTTCAACGTCACCTTCTTCGTTGCCCGTTGGCGTAGTAATTTCTTCTGTAGTTGTTGGCAGCGTTTCTGTACTAGGAAGTACATTTTCAACTGCGTTTTCATCTAATACTTTAGATTCGTTTATTGAGCCACTTCCCATTAGAGGAATATTTGATAATAAGATCAAAACTAAAAGAAGTGTTGCTAAAGTCCATGTACTTTTATCTAGGAAATCGGTCGTTTTCTGAACACCGCCCAATTGCTGTGTTCCACCACCACCAAAAGAAGAAGATAATCCGCCACCTTTTGGGTTTTGTACCATGATTACTACGACCAATAAAAAGGCCACGAAAATGATTAAAACGATAAATATTGTAAACGTGCTCATTACTCTGCTTGTATTAATTTTTTGATTGCCCGAATTCGGTCTGCAAAGAAACCACTTTTTTCGGGATTTTTCAAAATTAAAATTTTATATGCCTGAATGGCCTTTGTATAGTTTTTTTGCTGCACATATACCGTTGCTAGAGTTTCGGTCATTAGGGTGTCTGAGCCTTGGGTATAGGGAGCTGCTAAATTTTCTTGAGGTGCTCTTTGGTCCTTCGGAAGTACCTTGGGACGGTCTTGAATAAACTTTTCAATAAGAGCAAATTTACGGTCCCTTTCTTCTTGTGAACTGTCTTGCGTCTCTTTTTCTTCCTGATCGGCAGACATGTCTTCCGAAATAGCTTCGGAAGAAGCAGCGATCTCTTCTCGTTTAATAGGCTTAGCTTGTGTCAATTTGAGCCATTCACTAAAGGAGTGTGTGTCTTTTTGTGTAAACGGAATGGGTTTGTCAACAGCCAATGTTTCTTCTGGTGTCTTTTCAGAAGTAGCTTCCCAAATGGCCGCATTAATTTCTTCGGAAGAACGTTTTTCGTGAGTTGCGGCATTTTCAAGAATTTCTTCAACCGATTCGAGTTTACGTTCAAATAGCTTCGGATTTAAAATGGCTTCAGCTTTTTTAAGCTCGGCTTTTAACTGTCTGTCTATTTCGAGGCTGACTTCTTCAGAAACATCTTCAGAAACAACCTCAAGAGCTATTGTTGCAGCATCATGCTGCTTAATAAGTTGTGAAATTTCATTCTGTACAAAACGTTCCGAAGTAATATATTCAAATAAAATATCGCGATCGGTTGTATATGCCGCTGTCACCTTCAGGGCGTCATTGTATAAATAGCTATCTCTGTTGTGAAGGGCCTTTAACGCCAAGGCGCGCGCACTTTGAAAATACGGATATTTATTAACCACAGCTTTTAGATCTGATAGATCTGTGTCATTAATATTTTGTGGATTCGCTAAAAGCGATGTAAATTTCTCTGTATTCAAAATTACCAGTTGGCGAGTGATTTATTAAAGATGTCTTGTGTGATCCGCTCAAAAATTTCATCAACCGCATCGTCTAGTTGAGTCCCTGTTAGTTGTGATGTTCCTGGGAAATCTTTGTAAAAAGAGAACGGTTGTTCAAAGTCTTTGTCGGGATTCTTTGTATTGTAAAAACGCACTTTAACCGAAATAGTGAGTCGGTTTTGAGCGGCTGTGTTGCTTGCAGTTGCGGTAATTGGCGCCGTATAATATTCTGTGATCTCACCTTCATAGACCAGATCACCGTTGCTATTTACAAGATCTAAATTGGTTTGATTCAACAAAAGATCTTGTAATTCTTGTGTTAGTTGCCGTGAAATGCCAGGTTCAACAATAGGCGCATTATTCTGAAATAGGCTAACCTGAAAGGTTTTGGTCGTTGAATAATCAATATCGGCTCCTGTAAAGGAGTATACGCCACAACTTTGAAGCGTAGCCATAAAAATAAGGATAAGGAAATGTTTAAAAAATCTCATACGACTTGCCTTAGAGAGGGCCAAATTACAAATTATATTGTTTAATCTTTCGGTAGAGGGTTCTTTCTGAGATCCCTAATTCATCTGCGGCATCCTTGCGTTTACCGTGATATTTCTCGAGTGATTTTTTAATTAGCTCAAGCTCTTTTTCTTGCAGCGATAAGTTTTCTTCCTCTTCAATTTCTTCAGCAAAATCATAATTGCTTTGTTTGGCTTCGGAAGGTGTGTCATGTACTTGAAGTAATTCTACTTCACTTGTTGGTAGATTCTCGTCTTCTTCCACGATCGCGGCTAACTCGGCTTCATGGTCGGTTTTACGGGAATTAATTTTATTGATGAGTGTCGAATTTTCTTCACGAACCTTATTGGCGTTACCATTGTTCATAAGTTCCATGGTCAATTTTTTTAAGTCGTTGACATCACGTTGCATATCAAAGAGCACTTTGTAAAGGATCTCTCTTTCTGTACTGAAATCGCCTTCTTGTTTCTTTTGTCCTACTAAAGCAGGTAGGTTGCTCCCCATATTTGGCAAATAATGCTTAAGTGTCGCGTAGCTAATGTTGCGTTCTGTTTCAAGCACTGAGATTTGTTCAGCTACGTTGCGCAATTGTCTAATGTTTCCGCTCCAGCGATATTGCAAAAGTAGGCTCACCGCATCGTCATCGAGGCGAACAGTAGGCATTTTGTACTTCTGAGCAAAGTCGGCTGCAAACTTTCGGAACAACAAATGAATGTCTTCACTACGTTCACGAAGTGGTGGAAGATTGATGTCAACCGTACTTAGGCGATAATATAGGTCTTCTCTGAATTTACCTTTTTCAATGGCTTCAACCATTTTTACATTGGTTGCAGCTACGATGCGTACATCGGTTTTTTGAATTTTGGAAGAGCCCACTTTCATGAATTCGCCATTTTCCAAGACGCGAAGCAGTCTTACTTGAGTGGGAAGAGGCAATTCACCCACTTCATCCAAAAAGATGGTTCCCCCATCGGCTACTTCAAAATAACCGCTTCTGGTGGCTGTTGCGCCTGTAAAAGAGCCTTTTTCGTGACCAAAGAGTTCACTGTCTATGGTGCCTTCAGGGATGGCACCACAGTTTACTGCAATATATTTCCCGTGTTTGCGGTGTGATAATGCGTGAATGATCTTCGGAATGCTTTCTTTTCCTACACCACTTTCTCCAGTAACGAGTACTGAAATATCTGTGGGTGCCACTTGAATTGCTTTTTCTACTGCACGATTCAGTTTGGGGTCGTTTCCAATAATTCCAAATCGCTGTTTTGTTGCTTGTACACTTTCCATAAATAGCTCCTGCCAAGCAGAAATCTTAGTTTTTAGTAATATTCGTAGGTTAATTTAAGCGTGAAATCACCATTTACAATTTCTCCGCTAATTGGATAGCCGAGGTCGTTATATTGGTATGTTATGATGTCATCAACACTTGAACCTTCATATGAAGTAAAGTTATTTTTAGAATAAAAGTAATTTAGATTGGGGTGAAATTTATTCAAGCCAACTTGGCCAATAGAAATGAGCTGTTCGTAACTATTATTCAATACGGGATATAATGGGTTTATTTTGTCATCGTACCTATAAATGGTTTCTCCGATATTTGAATTAATTGTTCTTTGTAGTTTAATCAAATTTCCATTTTCATAGAAATAATCATTTCTGATAAAACCAATTAGATCAGCAGGTATAATATCTTCTTGAACTAGAAGGTTATCGGGGCCAAATTTATAGGTATATTTTTGCTCGATAGATGTATTTACATAAAAAACTGCTTGGATGCTATCTTGATAATGGGTTAAATGATAGGTATATTCTTCTTGATCATTCTCGTCATATCGAATCATTTCTATGAGTTCGTTTGATGTGTTGTATTCAGTTTCTATATGGGTAAACATATCAGTTTGATCAGCTATAACATATAGCCAATCGTTGCTTAAGAACAGCCCTTGATCGTTGTACGAAATATCTTGGATAAATTTACCAGGTTCAGATTCACGAGAATTATGTATTTGGCTAATCTTAGCATCTTCGTCAAAAAAGAATGTAGTGTGCTCAGGAAAACCATTTCCAGGCCCATAATTTGACAAAGTAAAACTTTTGATCTTCAACTCGGCAATTTGTTCTTCTTGCTGCGTGCCGTTATCATCATTTGAACAACTTGCCAAAAAACTGAAAGCGAATAGGAGTAAAATAGCTTTTTTCATAATGGTTAATTTTAGTAAGATTAAGATACTAATTTTTTTACAATTAATGATCTTTCGAGCGTCCTATTGCTTCGCCAATCAAAGTTGCACTTGTACAGCTGTGTATTTTTACATTGACAAAATCGCCTGGTTTATAGTGTTCCTTCGGAAATACGACCACAATACTTTGCTCGTTCCTTCCGCTCCATTGACTTTCATCTTTTTTAGAGGTCTTTTCAATAAGCACTTCGGTCGTTTTTCCAATAAACTCATTGGTTCTAAAAGCGCTATGTGCTCTTTGAGCATCCACTATTTCTGTGAGTCTACGTTTTTTAGTTGCTTCTGGAATATCGTCTTCAAATTTGCGGGCAGCCATCGTTCCTGGACGTTCAGAGTATTTGTACATATAGCCAAACACAAATTTTACAGCTTCCATGAGCTTTAGTGTATCTTGATGATCTTCTTCGGTTTCACTTGGGAATCCTACAATGATGTCCTGTGAGATACTGCAACCCGGAAGGATCTCCCACATACGCTTTACTAGTGCGAGATATTCGGCAGCCGTATGTTGGCGGTTCATTTCCTTTAACATGCGGTCACTTCCACTTTGAAATGGTAAGTGAACGTGGTTACAAATATTGGTGTACTTCGCCATGATATGAAATACATCTTCGGTCATATCCTGCGGATTTGAAGTTGAAAACCGAATCCGCATTTTTGGCTGTGCTTCTGCAACCATACTAAGAAGTTGCGCGAAATTAGTTGCCGTGGCTCGTTCCATTTCCGAAGCATTCTTAAAATCTTTTTTGAGTCCGCCGCCATACCATAAATAACTATCTACATTTTGGCCCAACAAAGTGATCTCTTTATATCCTTTTGAAGCAAGATCTTGTATTTCCTGAAGGATACTTTGTGGATCCCTACTGCGTTCGCGACCTCTGGTAAAGGGTACCACGCAAAAGGTGCACATATTGTCGCAGCCACGTGTAATACTCACTAAAGCATTGATACCGTTAGTATCTAGACGCACAGGAGAAATATCACCATAGGTTTCTTCCTTAGAAAGGATCACATTAACTGCATCACGACCCGATTTAACTTCCTGCAATAAATTTGGAAGGTCTTTATAAGCATCTGGGCCTACCACCATATCGACGATCTTCTCTTCGTCTAGAAATTTTTCTTTAAGACGCTCGGCCATGCAGCCCAAGACGCCCACTTTCATTTTAGGGTTAATGCGTTTTACCGCATTGTATTTTTCGAGTCTTTTTCGAACCGTTTGTTCGGCTTTGTCGCGAATAGAGCAGGTGTTGACCAAAACCAGATCGGCATCTTCTAAGTTCGGCGTAGTATCATATCCTTCATTTGCCAGAATAGAGGCAACAATTTCGCTGTCGCTAAAATTCATTGCACAACCGTAGCTCTCAATATAGAGCTTACGTGTGTTGCCAACTTTTGAAGTGAGTTCAAGAGCTTCTCCTTGTTTGCTTTCGTCAATGATCTTTTCCATAGGAAGGTCTAAAAATAGAAGGTTTTGCTAGGTTCAATAATAAAGCCAGCGAATAATTCTGGGGTGTAAAGGTACAAATTTGTTTACATTTATGACAAAGTGGCAGATTTCTTTTTCTTACCTTCGTTTCGCTAATTTATAAAGTGTTTATTATGGAGCATCCCATTTTTCAGAAAATAGAAAGATCAAAAAAAGTAGATTTTGGAGATGTTCTTACGCGATGTGTTGAATTGTACAAAAAAGTTTGGCAACAGGGCGCGGCACATGTGCTTATCACGGCGATCGCTGCAATACCCTTGATAGGATTGATCTATGGGCCATTTATTTACTACACCTTTCAGCAGGAGAAAGCGCGTAATGCCTATTATATGAGTGATTATTCTGCAGAATACGTTAGCGGAGCTCCATCAATTCTTAGCATTGTAATATTGGCTGTGTTCATTATGATAGCCGCGTTTCTATTACAGGTGGTTTCGGCTGGTGTTTCTGCACATTTTTATAAGGTATGTCGTGCGATGGATCTGGAGACTGGGGAGGACACCAAAGATTATTTTGAGTTTTTTAGAGGAAAGCAATTGAAACGATTACTTTTATTGGGATTGGTATCCTCGGGGATAGCATTTTTGGCACTTTTACTCTGTTATTTGCCTATTTTTTATGCGTTAGTTCCTTTACAATTAATGGTTCCCATCTTTGCTTTTAATAAAGATATGACGGTTTCTGAAATAGTAAAGGCAGCTTTTAAACTGGGAAATAAACACTGGATCTATGTTTTTGGATTTTATATAATAGCTTCCAACGTAGCGCAATTAGGAGTTATTTTATGCTTTGTAGGGGTCATTTTTACGGCCTGTATTGTTTACCTTCCTGTATACTATTTTTATAAAAGTACAATTGGTTTTGAGGGTATTTCAGAAAATAATAATGAAGCACAAGCACTGTCACAGTAGGCTATCTTTGGTGTTAAGGGAACCCTAATTTACAAGTCATAAAGTGGTTTATAAAAAAAATCACATACTTTTGTACCCCAAACAAAAAGAATATGGCGAAGAATTTAGTGATAGTGGAGTCCCCTGCGAAAGCAAAAACCATCGAAAAGTTTTTAGGAAAAGATTTTAAGGTGGCTTCGAGCTTTGGACACATTGCCGATCTGCCCTCCAAGGAATTGGGAGTAGATGTGGAAGGTGACTTTACACCTAAATATATAATCTCAAGTGATAAAAAGAGTCTGGTCGCAGATCTAAAGAGACAAGCGAAAAAAGCCGAGATGGTTTGGTTAGCAAGTGATGAGGATCGAGAGGGAGAGGCCATTGCATGGCATTTAGCTGAAACTTTAGACCTAAAAGATCAAAATACCAAGCGTATTGTCTTTCACGAGATTACCAAGAGTGCCATCCTTAAGGCCATTGAAAACCCAAGAAAAATTGATTATAATTTAGTTAATGCGCAACAAGCGCGTCGTATTTTAGATCGTTTGGTGGGTTATGAGCTTTCTCCGGTATTGTGGCGAAAGGTTAAAGGGGGCTTAAGTGCCGGTCGTGTACAATCGGTTGCGGTTCGACTAATTGTGGAGCGCGAACGTGAGATCGAAGCGTTTACAGCTGTAGCTTCATATCGTGTAGATGCCGAGTTTACTACGGCAGAAGGAAATACATTTAAAGCAAAACTTCCGAAGAACTTTGAAACCGAAAAGCAAGCACGCGCTTTTCTTCAGAAAAACATAGGAGCTACTTATACGATCTCAGATCTTACAAAGAAACCAGCGAAAAAATCACCCGCAGCACCATTTACTACTTCTACGCTTCAGCAAGAAGCATCTCGAAAATTATATTTTTCGGTAGGAAAAACCATGACCATCGCACAACGTTTGTATGAGGCAGGTTTGATTACCTATATGAGAACCGATAGTGTGAACTTGTCGAATGACGCAAAGGCCGCTGCGAAAAAAGAAATTGAAAAAAGTTACGGAAAAGAATACAGTAAGACACGTGATTATAAAGGCAAATCGAAAGGTGCTCAAGAAGCTCACGAAGCCATTCGTCCAACCGAAATGTCGAGACATGCAATTACGGGCGACAGTGATCAGGCACGATTGTATGATCTAATCTGGAAACGTACTCTAGCTTCCCAAATGAGTGATGCTCAGTTGGAACGAACAAATGTAAAAATTGGAATTACTGCTTCGGAAACGGTGAAGGAACAGTTTACTGCTAACGGTGAAATGATCAAGTTTGACGGATTCTTAAAAGTCTATCTTGAAGGAACCGATTTCGAAGAAGAGGAACAAGAAGGGATGTTGCCTAAATTAACCGAAGGTGACAATTTAGGAACAAATTATATTACAGCTACAGAGCGATTTACCCGCCCGCCATACCGTTTTACAGAAGCCTCTTTAGTAAAACAATTGGAAGAATTGGGTATTGGTAGACCATCTACTTATGCGCCTACTATTTCGACTATAATCAATAGAAATTATGTGGAAAAAGGTACCGTTGAAGGTGCCGAGCGAAGTTATCTACAACTCACTTTAGAGTCTAGTTCGGTGGCCGATAAAACGTTAACCGAGACGGTGGGAAGTGATAAAGGAAAATTGGTGCCAACCGATATTGGGATGATCGTAAATGATTTTCTTGTGGAGCACTTTGGGACAATTCTCGACTATCATTTTACTGCCAAGGTGGAAGAAGATTTTGATGAGATCGCCGAAGGTCGAGAAGACTGGAAGAAGATGTTAAAAGATTTCTACGGAAAATTTCATCCTAGAGTTGAAGATGTGCAAGAGAATGCAGAACGTGAAAGTGGCGAACGAATTTTAGGAGAAGATCCGGAGACCGGACGCACAGTGCTAGTCCGTTTGGGTAAATTTGGTCCCATGGCGCAAATTGGTGCTCCAGACGATGAAGAAAAGAAATTTGCCAGCCTGCGCCCAGATCAGCAATTACACTTAGTGACCTTTGAAGAGGTTATGGATTTATTTAAACTTCCGAAGACATTAGGAATTTATGAAGGGGAAGAAGTTGATGTCAACAACGGACGATTTGGTCCTTATGTTCGCTTCGGAAAAACATTTGTTTCGCTTCCAAAAGGTATGGATCCACTGGAAGTAGATATGGCTTTTGCCAAAGAATTGATCGAAGAGAAGAAAAAGGCCGATGCGCCTATTTATATGTATGAAGACCTACCAGTTCAAAAAGGAACGGGTCGGTTTGGTCCTTTTATTAAATGGAACAATATGTTCATCAATGTGAACAAGAAATATGATTTTGACGATTTATCGGAAGCTGATATTATTGAGTTGATAGAAACAAAGAAGCAAAAAGAGATCGATAAGTTAATTCACAACTGGGAAGATGCTGGTATTCGTTTGGAGAAGGCACGTTGGGGACGTTTTAATCTAATAAAAGGAAAAACCAAGATCGAGTTACCAAAGACTACGGAAGCGGTTAAGATGACCTTAGAAGAGGCCGAGGCTATATTTGAAAAGAAAAAGCCTAAGAAAAAACCGGCAAAGAAAAAAGTTGCCAAAAAGAAGCCTGCAGCTAAAAAGTAATTATTTTTGGGTAAGGTAGGGTCAAATCATTTAATCATTTGTTCATTCAATCATCATTCATTAATTCCTCATGATAGAATTTCTTTCCCCGGTATCGAAACAACTTGTTGCTCACCGCGAAATCTTACCAGCGGGTGTTCTTGGAAAGCAGATCGAGCTGCATAGGGAACAGGGCGACTTACCTAATTTAAAAGAGGTAAAGTTTGCTATTGTTGGGGTGAAAGAGAACAGAAACGATGTAAACTACATAGGAAGCGATATAAACTTTGATGCAATCAGAAAAGCATTTTATGCTTTGTATCCTGGAAATTGGAAGCATGAAATAGTTGATTTGGGCGATATAGAAAAGGGGGCTACGGTTGATGATTCGTATTTTGCTTTAAAGACTGTATGTTCAGCATTGCTGAAGAAAAATATTATTCCGTTAATTTTAGGAGGTTGTCAGGATCTGGTCTTTGCTCAGTATCGAGGTTATGATCAGCTCAGTAAAATGCTGAATATGGTCAATGTAGACACCAATTTTGACATAGGCGACGCAGAGCGGGCGGTTAACAACAAGTCTTATGTAGGTAAAATGATTGTTGACAAACCCTATAACTTATTCAATTATAGCACCCTCGGCTATCAGTCCTATTTTAATCCGCCAGGAGAAATTTCCCTAATGGAAAAGTTGTTCTTTGATGCTTTTCGATTGGGTGAGGTTACCGCAGATGTGACTGTTGTAGAGCCCATTATGCGAGATGCAGATATTGTAACCATGGATGTTACGGCAATAAAAAGTTCAGAATTAAGTTATAGGAACAGTGCGAGTCCCAACGGATTTGATGGAAGAGAAATATGTGCTATTTCAAGATATGCGGGTATAAGTAATAAAGTAAGCTCTTTCGGAATCTATGAATTGAAAAATTATGACGAGGCTGCAAGTGCGGCTATGTTAATTGCTCAGGTGCTTTGGTATTTTGTAGAAGGTGTTAATTTTCGGGTGGAAGATGATGATTTTAAGAACGAAAAAGACTATACCACCTACAAAGTCCCAGTTGATGATACAATATTAGTATTTAAGAAGAGCAATAAGACGGGGCGATGGTGGATAGAATTACCATTTATTTCAAATGTTAATAATAAATTAAAAAGTAGAACGTTATTACCTTGCACTTATGGCGAATATTTGGGTGCAACAAATCAGGAAATTCCTGAAAGGTGGCTTAAAGCCCGCCGAAAGAATGAAGTATAACCGAACAAACTAAGATTAACGAGCGTTCAAGGTTTTTAAAAAATTTGTTGTTTTTTTAATAATTTATAGATAGGTTTACGCCCTTGAATCTCGAAAATTTAACCTAAAGACCTATGAAGAAGTTTATTGCATTAGCTGCAGTCGTTGCCTTTATGTACAGTTGTAACTCTGGAGACAGAGGAGAATTAGTAGGGGCAAAAGGCAAAAAGTGGTATCCCGAAAAACCTTACGGAATGACTCTAATCCCAGGTGGATCCTTCATCATGGGTAAATCTGACGATGATTTTGTTGCGGTAAATGATGCCCCAACAAAGACTGTTACTGTTCGTTCATTTTATATGGATGAAACTGAAATTACGAATGCCGAATACCGTCAATTTGTTGAATGGGTACGTGATTCAACAGTTCGTCTTCGCCTAGCGATTCTTGCTGATGAGGTAGGATCTACTCCAGGAGAAGGTGAAGGTAGTATAGGAGATTATGCTTTTGTTGATCAAGAGAATGAAGAAATGACTCCTTACGACCAATACATGTATGATAATTATTACGGTATGGGTGAAGATTTCTACGCGGGTAGAAAGATCAATCACGATGTTGACCTAATTTGGGATACGGCAGAGTATCCTGATGAATATTATTCAGAAGTAATGGATAGTATGTACATTCCTGCTGAGGAAGCATACAATGGTCAGCGTACTATTGATGTTGACAAATTGAAATTCCAGTATACATACATGGACATTCAAGCTGCGGCAAGAGATAAATCAAAAAACAGAAAAGATTTTATTAAAAAAGAAGAGGTTAAGATCTATCCGGATACTACGGTATGGATTAGAGACTTCAATTATTCTTACAACGAGCCGATGCACAATGATTATTTCTGGCATGAGGCTTATGGAGACTATCCTGTTGTAGGTGTTACTTGGAAACAGGCAAAGGCATTTTGTGCTTGGAGAACTTTATACAAGAACTCTTATCAGAAATCTAGAAAACGTCAGCATGTAAATTCTTTCCGTCTTCCTGGAGAAGCAGAGTGGGAATACGCTGCTCGTGGTGGCTTAGAATCTGCAACCTTCCCTTGGGGTGGTCCATATGCTAAAAATGACCGAGGTTGTTTTATGGCAAACTTTAAACCGCTTCGTGGTGACTATGCAGCAGATCAAGCACTCTACACTGTAGAGGCAGATGCTTATGAACCAAACGACTTTAACTTGTATAATATGGCAGGTAATGTTGCCGAATGGGTAGCTTCATCTTATGATGCTGCGGCTTATGAGTATACTTCAACTATGAATCCGAATGTAAATGACGATACCAATATGCGTAAAGTTGTTCGAGGTGGATCGTGGAAAGATGTTGCATATTTCCTACAAGTAAGTACACGTGATTACGAGTATGCAGATTCTGCACGTAGTTATATTGGTTTCCGTACTGTTCAGGATTATATGGGAACTGATGTAGTTCTGAATGAAAAATTCGGAGATGCACGCTAATCGCTACTCCTTTTAAAAAAAAAACTAAACTAAAAACTTAATCTTAACTTAACTAAACTATTTATTATTATGGCACAGTCAAAATCATCCAAAAAACTGTTTAATATGGCCTATGGGCTTGGAGCATCTATTGTAATCTTAGGTGCATTGTTTAAAATTCTTCACTGGGAGTTAGGCCCGCTTAATGGTGGTATTCTTCTTGCTGTTGGTTTGATTACTGAAGCGATCATTTTTGCTATTTCGGCATTTGAGCCAGTAGATGATGATTTAGATTGGTCTCTAGTGTATCCAGAACTTGCTGGTGGTGCAGGTAGCTCAAAGAAGGCGATGAAAGAGCCAGAAGATGCTAAAGGAATTTTATCTAAGAAGTTAGATGAGATGTTAAAAGATGCAAGAATCGATTCAGAATTAATGACTAGCTTAAGCGATAGTATTCGCTCGTTTGAAGGAGCTGCAAAAGGTATGGCCCCAACAGCCGATGCAATGAATTCAACTAAGAAATACAGCGAAGAAATGGCATTAGCCGCTGCACAAATGGAATCATTAAATAGCTTATATAAAGTACAGGTTGAGTCTACAAGCCGTCAAACGGAAGTAAATGAGCGTGTTGCTGAAAATGCTGAACAACTAAAAGCACAAATGGAGCACCTTGCTACAAACCTTTCTTCATTGAACGGTGTTTATGGAGGTATGCTTTCTGCAATGACAACAAGAAACTAGGAATTGTTTTTCACCCTATTTATTAATTACTAAAATAAAATAAAATGGCAGGAGGACAATCCCCTAGACAAAAGATGATTAACCTGATGTATCTGGTTTTCATCGCAATGTTAGCATTAAACATGTCGAAAGAAGTATTATCTGCTTTCGGACTGTTAGATAAAAAGATCTCAGAAGCGAATACAGCAACTTCAGAACGTAACGATGCCTTTATGGCAAACTTAGCTGAAAAAGCAACTGACGCTCCTGAACAATACGCAGCTGTAAAAGAAAATGCAGACAAAGTATCTCAGATCTCTGCAGATCTTGACGCGTATATTCAATCATTAAAATCGGCTGCAATAGAGCCTCTTGAAGATCCTTCAGATTACGAAGTGATGGACAAGCCAGATCACTTCAATAATTTGTTTTTTACTGGTGAAAATTATAAGCCAGAAGGACAAGAGTTTATTGATAAAATGAACGAATACAGAACTAAAATGATGGCTGTGCTGCCAGATAGTACATTTCCAAATGTACAAAAAGCGATCAATCAGAATTTTTCTACTGCGGAAGTAAAAGATCGTGACGGAAAGAATCGTGCTTGGTTAAATTATAACTACGAAGGATTTCCTTTAATTGCGTCATTGACCAAATTAACACAAATTCAAGCCGATATTAAAACGACTAAAAGTGAAGTGTTACAAAAAATGTTAGCCGGACAACAAGCTTCTGCTTTATCGTTGAGTAACTACAACACTTTTATGGATGTTCCTAAATCAGCTTTTTATCCTGGAGAGACTTTTAATGGAGCTATCTTATTAGGTAGAACCGATGCGAGTACTGTGCCACAAAGAGAAGATCTTAAATTGGATGGAAAAAAACTTGAAAGAGGTAAAGACTACGATATTCAAGGAGGTAGAGTTGTTCTTAAAGTAGGTGCTGGAAGTCCTGGTGACCATAAGATAGAGGGATTCCTTTACTATGGTGAAGGTGGAAAAGAAATTGAAGTTCCAGTAAATACTGGTTTTGCTACAATTTCGAAGCCTAACGCTGCGGTGATCGCTGCAGACAAGATGAACGTTGTTTATCGTGGGGTAGTTAACCCAATGACGGTTTCTATTCCTGGAATTCCTGATAGTAAAGTATCTGCATCTGGTGCTGGTCTTAGTAAAGTATCTGGAAGTAAATATAATATGAGTCCGGGTGCTGGTAGAACAGTAACTATTACTGCAAGTGGTACATTGCCAGATGGTCAGCGAGTAAGTAGCTCTAACGAATTTAGAATTAAAGACATTCCTGCACCAACTGGAACCATCCGTGGAGAAGCTGGTATGGTGAAAATGAATCGTAACGGATTAGAAATATCTACCGTTGGATCTATGTTGGAAGATTTCGATTTTGAGTTAAACTTACAAGTTACTGGCTTTAGCTTTAAAGTATCTGGTCAACCTACCGTTCGTGTGAATGGAAATAAATTAGATGGTTCTGCGAAAAGTGCCTTACGTAGAGCAAAACGTGGTGAAACAGTTCAAATCTTTGATATTATTACAAAGATCGGTGGAAGCCCAATTAAGTTAAAAAGAACTGCACCAGTGGTTATTGAATTAACGAACTAGAATTAAAACCTACTATATGAATTTGAAGAATGTTGTTTTATGTGTCTTTGGTCTATTAATAGGCTTTGCTAGTGCGAATGCACAAGTGAATCTACTAAACGCCAAAACACCAGAAGATATAGGCAAAAAGACCGCTGATCAGATTGCCTATGATAATGATGAGCCGTTACCTTACGGTTATGTTGACAAACGTGATGTGCTTTGGTCTAAGACAACTTGGGAAATCATCGATCTTGATGAACGTGTGAACTTCCCGTTGTATTACCCAATTGATACAAACAACATTGGTTCAGACAGACGTTCATTGTACGATGTGCTTGTTCGTGGTATCAAACAAGGAAAAATTGAACATGTTTATGCAGATTCATATTTTACCGAAAAGCGTACTCTTGGAGATATTGATGCTTCTTTAGTATATCGTGATACAACAGATCTTGGTATTGAGCAATTCAACGCAGAAGGCTATGTAGACGCCGAATATATTCGTGAGTTTACGCTGGATGCTGGAGATATTGAAGAATGGAGAATTCGTGGATATTGGTACCTAGACAAACGTCAAGGTGAGCTTAAATATCGTCTATTAGGTATTTGTCCAGTAGCTGGTGAAGCGCGTTCTAAAGCCTTTGAAGATGATGGGATGAATTCAAAAGTTGAACTGTTCTGGATATGGTTTCCAAGTGCACGAGGGATCTTGCATGAAAGTAAAGCCTTTAACCGCAAGAATACGTCACAACCTATTTCCTATGATCACTTATTAAATTCGCGTCGTTTTCACGCCGTAGTTTATAAAGAAGACAATGTTCAAGGTGACCGTTCAGTGAATGAATATATCAATGACAATGCGTTAATGCAATTGTTAGAGTCTGATCGAATTCAAGAACAAATTCGAAATATAGAAATGGATCTTTGGAACTACTAGTTTTTAAGATTTTATAAATACAAAACCCTCTTTGGTGAAAACCTTAGAGGGTTTTTTACTTTAAATATAAGTAGTTATAATTTTTTGATTCATTATTTGTCCATAATCCATAATCCCATCACCCATCTCCCATCTCGTTTTTCCACGCTAAAATCTCTTATAGAACATCTATCTTTACAGTATGAAAGAAGTAGATTACATCATTGTTGGTTTGGGAATTGCCGGTCTTAGTTTTGCCGAGCAGTTGAGCGCGCATAACAAAAGTTTTATCGTGATTGACAAGGGCATAAATGGGTCTACAACCGTTTCTGGAGGAGTTTTTAATCCTACAGTTTTAAAACGTTTTACAGCCGCTTGGAACGCAAATACCTTTATCGAAGATGCTTTACCTTTCTATCGAGAACTTTCCGTAAAACTGCAAGTCTCTATTGTAGAAACACTGCCTGTATATCGCATACTAAAAAGTATTGAGGAGCAAAACAATTGGATGCTCGCTAGTGCAAATGAAAGTGTAGGATCTTTTCTTTCTTCGGAAATTTTAAATAACCAAAATACTTCGATCATTGCACCCTTTGGCTTGGGTAGCGTGGTTCGTGCAGGCCGTATTGATCCGTCGCTCGTATTAAAAGCTTATAGTATTCACTTAGACAAACAAGGCAAATTACGTTCCGAAAGCTTTCAATACGATATGCTAACCCGTATTAACGGAAGAATCTGCTACAAAGATCTTTCGGCGAGGCAAATTGTTTTTGCTGAAGGCGCAGCCGCGATACATAACCCAGCCTTTCCGAAGAAATTCTTAGTAGGAAACAAAGGAGAATACATCATTATTAAAGCTACAGAGCTTAAATGTACTGCAATTTTAAAAGGACCTATGATGGTGATTCCTTTGGGTAACGACCTGTATAAAGTGGGTGCTACGTACAGCCGGGATGATTATACGCATCACACTACCGACATAGCATGTGAAGAAATTGCAACAAAACTCAAAAAGATGATCTCGTGTGATTTCGAAATTATAAATCAGGTTGCAGGTGTTAGACCTACAGTTAAAGATAGGCGTCCGTTATTAGGAGCCTTACCCGATCAAACTAATGCATACTACTTTAATGGATTGGGAACGCGCGGTATACTTATGGCGCCTTCCTTATCGGCTACGCTTTATGAGCATATAGAAAAAGGTACGCCACTTCCGGAAGAGGTAAATATTCAGCGATTTTTATAAAATTTACACCTTCGACTTGTCGAAAGATAAAAAGAAATTGATCCAAATATTTCTGGAGAGTCGTAAAATGATAGGAAGTAAAGCGATCAAAGTTATAATAATTATGACCATTGAAATTCCTATTCCTAGCCCAAAACCCCAATGAGACAATACAAAAGCGATCCCGGCAAAAATAATCCCTACCGGATAACTAACATACATAGCGCCGTAAAAAAAAGAAGGTTCGATCTTAAATTTTTGACCACAATGAGGGCAGCGCTCGTGCATTTCTAGGGTAGTGGATAATTTATAAGGATTCTTATTTTTGTACATACTACTGCTTTGGCATACGGGACAGGTGCTAGTGAAGATACTATATAGTTTGGAGCCTTTCATTTGCTGTACGTTTGATTTTTTTTGCACCACAAAATTAAGCATCTTTGCAAACCTTCGGGCTTTTTGATCATATTATTTACTTATACTCGCATGTTAAACATTCACAATCTATCAGTTTCCTTTCAAGGGGAATATTTATTTGAAAAGATCACCTTTCAACTTGGCGCGGGAACGCGCGTAGGATTGGTTGGCAAAAATGGTGCTGGTAAGTCAACTTTACTCAAAATTATCTCTGGCGAACAAGAGTATGATGAAGGACAAATTGCAACAGATA
This sequence comes from Ulvibacter sp. 2305UL32-6, assembly GCF_058148545.1. Taxonomy (NCBI): domain Bacteria; kingdom Pseudomonadati; phylum Bacteroidota; class Flavobacteriia; order Flavobacteriales; family Flavobacteriaceae; genus Ulvibacter; species Ulvibacter sp. 2305UL32-6. The sequence goes on along the minus strand of NZ_JBYVKA010000001.1, from coordinate 609,582 downwards.
AAGAAACTTCAATTGGGTTCTTAAAACAGGATATCGACTTTGTAAAAGGGCGTACCGTGTTAGAGGAATCATACCAAGCCTTTGTTGAGATCAAAAAACTTGAAGCACGCCTTGAGGAAATCAATACGCAATTAGCCGAGCGTACCGACTATGAAAGTCAGAGTTTTGAGGATCTTATGATCGAACTCAACGAAGTTCAACATCAGTACGAAATTCACGGTGGCTACAACTACCAAGGAGAAACGGAACGGATCTTACTCGGATTAGGTTTTGTACGCGAAGATTTTGAAAAAGCAACTGATACTTTTTCGGGAGGTTGGCGTATGCGAATTGAACTGGCAAAACTCTTATTGCAGAACAATGATATTTTACTGCTTGATGAGCCAACAAACCACTTAGATATTGAGTCTATTATGTGGCTTGAAGAATTCTTGAAATCGTATCCCGGTGCGGTAGTAGTTGTGTCTCACGATAAAATGTTCTTAGATAATGTGACCAACCGTACCATTGAGATTTCCCTTGGAAAAATTTACGATTACAATAAACCGTATTCACAATATTTAATACAGCGTGCCGAATTACGCGAACAACAGCTCGCTTCTCAGAAGAATCAACAAAAGCAGATCGAGCAAACGGAAAAACTGATTGAGAAATTTCGTGCGAAAGCAAGTAAAGCTACCATGGCGCAATCACTTATTAAAAAGTTAGATAAGATTGATCGTATTGAGGTAGATGAAGATGATAACAGTGTTATGACTTTGCGCTTTTCAACCTCTCTAACTCCAGGAAAAGTCGTTATTGAAGCTGAGGCTGTATCTAAAAATTACGGTGAAAAGAGAGTACTTAAAAATGTTGATCTTTTGGTTGAAAGGGACAGCAAAATTGCTTTTGTAGGCCAAAATGGTCAAGGGAAATCAACCTTAGCAAAAATCATTGTTAATGAATTGGATCACGATGGGTCACTCAAACTGGGTCACAATGTTCAGATCGGTTACTTTGCTCAAAATCAGGCCGATTATCTCGATGGAACCAAAACGGTTGAAGAGACCATGATCGATGCCGCCGATGAAAAAACAAGGCCTCGTGTTCGAGATATTTTAGGATCGTTTTTATTTCGTGGGGAGGAAGTAGATAAATATGTGAGAGTTCTTTCGGGAGGTGAACGAAACCGTTTGGCATTGGCGAAATTATTGTTACAGCCTTTCAATGTTTTGGTGATGGATGAACCTACCAATCACTTGGATATTAAATCTAAAAATGTTTTAAAAGAATCCCTCAAAAATTTTCAGGGGACACTATTACTTGTTTCTCACGATCGTGATTTCTTGCAAGGTCTTACCAATAAGGTTTACGAATTTAAAGATCGTAAGATCAAGGAATATTTGGGTGATATCGATTATTTCTTAGAGCAACGAAACCTTCAAAATCTACGAGAGGCAGAAAAACGAACGGTTGTGGCTTCCGAAGAAAAAAAATCGGAACAAGGTGGAAAACAGAGCTACGAAGATCAAAAAAAGCTAAAGTCACTTCAGAATAAATTAAGCAAAACAGAAGCTGAGATCAATAAATTAGAACGTGAGATCAAAGCTGTTGACGTTGAATTGGCTATTAATTATGCCGAAACCATTGCAAAGCCAGACTTTTTTGATCGATATCAAGCTAAAAAAGATAAGTTGTCGAAACTTATGGAGGCATGGGAAAAAGTAACATTAGATCTGGAGGCTTACAATTCGTAAGGCGTTAATTAAGATATTTTTAACGTATAGCGTTGGCGATGCGTAGTATTTTTGACGTCTAACCTTCAAAACACTGCGTGTGCGAAATACTTTACTAACCATTCTAGGAATACTTTTTATTGTAGGTGCCTATTTCTTGGGAGATTACATAGTCGAAAATAACACCAAACCAAAGCCTGTCTTTGAAAAGGTTATCAAGACAGTCTTTGTAGAGGAGGCTAAAAATGGGACTGTTCCAGTACTACTACCAGCAAATGGAACGCTGGAAGCTAAAAACAAGTTGGAACTCTACTCTGAAGTGCAAGGGGTATTTCAATATAGTTCACAAACTTTTAAAGCTGGCCAGCCTTATAGTAAAGGTCAAACCTTACTCCGAATCGAAGCCGCCGAATTCTACGCCTCAGTGCAGGCATCCAAAAGTGAGTTTATCAATTTGATAACCTCCTTAATGCCCGATCTGCGCTTAGATTATCCAGAAGCTTTTCCTACCTGGTCTGCTTACTTACAGTCTATTGATGTAAACAAAAGTTTGCCAGCATTACCAGAGGTTTCTTCAGAAAGTGTCAATTATTTTATTACAGGTCGGGGTGTTCAAAGTTCATACTACAATATAAAAAACCTTGAGCAGCGACTAGGTAAATATTCCATACGAGCTCCTTTCAATGGTATTCTTACAGAAGCATTGGTTACACAAGGGACTTTGGTGCGCTCTGGACAAAAATTAGGAGAGTTTATTGATACTTCTGTGTTTGAGGTAGAATTAGCTATTGCCAAAGGATTTAGCGATCTCCTAAAAATTGGAGAAGCTGTTTCACTTACCGCACCTACAGCCGATACTACTTACACTGGAATAGTAAGTAGGGTGAATGGTCGTATTGACCCAGCAACGCAAACTATCAAAGTATTTGTTGAAGTAAAAGGTGAAAATTTAAAAGAAGGCATGTATTTGGAAGCCATATTAGAGGCGAAAAAACAAGAAAATGCTATTCAAATATCCAGGAAACTCATGGTTGATGAGGACCAGATTTATGTAGTTAGAGATAGCGTTTTAGATCTACTCAAGGTAAAACCTATTTATTTCGCACCTGATAGTGTGATTATTCAGGGCGTGCCAGACGGGACTAAATTATTGGCAATGCCAGTTCCTGGTGCCTACGCGGGTATGATGGTAAAGATCAATCAAGACCAAAGCCTTAGTAACGATACCTCAACCAGTCAACAATAGTATGAAAAAAATAATAAGCTATTTTATTAAGTACGAAGTTGCAGGGAATGTGCTCATTTTTGCATTTATTATCTTCGGAATTATTGGAATGCTTCAACTCAAATCCTCTTTTTTCCCTTTACAGGAGTCGGAGACCATTAGCATTAGCATGAGTTATCCAGGTGCTGCGCCTGAAGAGATAGAAGAAGGTGTTGTACTTAAAATTGAAGATAATTTAAAAGGGCTTATAGGTGTAGATAGAGTTACGTCAACTTCCAGAGAGAACGGCGGGAGTATCATCGTTGAGATCGAAAGCGGGGAGGATATTAACGATATGTTGGCGGAAGTAAAGAACGCGGTAGATCGAGTTCCTAATTTTCCCACAGGAATGGAACCTCTTGTAGTTGCCAAACAAGAACGAATACGGCAAACCATAGATTTTGCAATTAGTGGAGATCAGATTGAATTAAGTTCTCTAAAACAAATAGGGAGGCAGGTTGAAAATGACCTTCGTGCTATGGACGGAATTTCTCAGATCTCTATCTCAGGCTATCCAGAGGAGGAAATAGAAATTGCGGTTCGGGAAAATGACCTTTTAGCTTATAATCTTAGTTTTACGGAAGTGTCACAAGCCGTGTCACAGTCTAACATTCTTACTACAGGAGGAAATATTAAGACCAATGCAGAAGATTATCTGATTCGTGCCAATAACCGAAGTTATTACGGAAATGAGCTCAATAATTTAGTGGTTCGCGCCAATGAGAATGGAACAGTAGTTCGTTTGCAAGATGTAGCAACAGTTACAGACCGTTTTTCTGAAACACCAAATGCTTCTTATTTCAATGGAAACGTTGCAGTTAATGTTGAAATTACAAACACTAATAGCGAAGATCTGATCTCTACGGCAGATCAAGTTAATGCGTATATCGATGCATTCAATCAGAAGTACACAGGAGTACAGATTGATGTGGTAAGTGATTCTTCGGTTCGTTTGAACGAAAGAACAAAACTATTAGTAGAAAATGGCGCTGTCGGAATAATTTTGGTACTGATATTCCTTTCGATCTTTTTAAATACGCGCTTAGCGTTTTGGGTGGCTTTTGGATTGCCAATTTCCTTTTTAGGGATGTTCATCTTTGCGGCGCAATTTGATGTTACCATCAATGTGTTATCGCTCTTCGGAATGATCATTGTTATCGGGATCTTGGTTGACGACGGAATTGTTATTTCGGAAAATATCTATCAACATTACGAGCGCGGGAAAACGCCTATTCGTGCAGCGATTGACGGAACTATGGAAGTGCTTCCGCCTATTATTTCTGCGATTATCACTACTGTTCTTGCTTTTTCAACCTTTCTATTTCTCGACGGGCGTATTGGTGATTTCTTTAGTGAGGTTTCCGTGATCGTGATTTTAACACTTACAGTTTCTCTTGTTGAGGCTCTCATCATATTACCCGCGCATATTGCGCATTCTAAAGCATTAGTACGAGAGACGGAAGCGGAAAAAAAGAAGAAAACAGGAATTGCAAAGCTCTTTTTAAAGCTTCGAGCGATCAATGCTTATGGCGACCGATTTATGCGCTATTTAAGAGATACTATCTATAGTCCAGTACTTCGTTTTGCCTTAAACCAGCGTTTTCTCACTTTATGTATTCTTATAGGATTGATGATCATAACTGTGGGGTCTTTTAGAGGTGGAGTGATACGTGGTGCCTTTTTTCCAAATATCGCGAGTGATCGTGTTAGTATTGACCTTTTGATGCCTGAGGGAACCAACCCTAAGATTACCGATTCGATCATATCACTTGTTGAAGCTGCGGCATGGAGGGTAAACGAAGATTTTACAGCAAGACAGAGTGGAAATAAACAGGTAGTCGAAAATATTATCAAGCGCGTAGGTCCAGGAAATAACAAGGCATCGATCAATGTAAATTTACTGCCAGGCGAAGAACGTGATTTTTCATCTCCTGATATTACCAATGCTATACGGGCGGAAGTGGGTCAGGTTTATGGTGTAGAGCGCCTCACTTTTGGCTCTGGAGGAAATTTTGGCGGGAGTCCGGTTTCTGTCTCATTGTTGGGAAACAACACAAGAGAATTGAAACAAGCCAAAGAGGAATTAAAGAGTATACTCGAAAATAATGTGTTGTTGGCAGATGTTTCCGATACGGATCCTGAGGGGATCAAAGAAATTAATATCACTTTAAATGACAATGCGTACGCGTTGGGATTGAATCTTCAGGAAGTAATGAGGCAGGTGCGTGCCGGATTTTTTGGATTGCAGGCGCAGCGTTTCCAGCGTGGACAGGATGAAATAAGAGTTTGGGTCCGGTATAATCGCGAGAACCGAGAGTCAATCAATGATCTTGATGATATGCGTATTATTACAGCTGCTGGTTTACGTGTTCCTTTTTCAGAAATTGCCACCTATACCATAAAACGGGGTGACGAGAGTATTAGTCATTTAAACGGACAGCGGGAAATTCAGGTAAATGCAGATCTTAAGGACCCAAAAGGGAGTCCGACGGAGATCTTGGAAGACATACAGACCAATGTAATGCCTGAAATTTTAAGTAAATATCCAACAGTTTCGGTTTCTTATGAAGGACAAAATAGAGAAGCAGGTAAGTTAACGCGTTCTGCTAAAACAGCCGTTCCTATTGTGCTTCTATTGATCTATATAGTGATCGCTTTTACCTTCCGAAGTTACAGTCAGCCACTTTTATTAATGCTTTTAATACCGTTTAGTTTTATTGCGGTAGCATGGGGGCACTGGATTCATGATTTTCCTATCAATATATTATCGGCTCTTGGTATAATCGCCTTAATAGGTATTATGGTAAATGATGGGCTCGTACTTATTGGGAAGTTTAATAGCTATTTAAAAGAGGGAATGAAGTTTGACGAGGCCCTGTATGAGGCGGGTAGATCTCGATTTAGAGCGATTTTTCTAACCTCTCTTACAACCATTGCTGGGATAGCGCCTTTATTATTGGAGAAAAGTAGACAGGCGCAATTCTTAAAACCAATGGCAATTTCTATAGCCTACGGAATAGGAATTGCAACGGTACTAACACTTATCTTTTTACCAGTACTATTAGCAATGACAAATAGTTTCAAGACAGGCGGTTTATGGTTGTTTACGGGACGAAAAATAAGCAAGGAAGAGGTAGAACGAGCTATTAAAGAACAACACGAAGCTGATGACCACAATAGCGAGTATGAAGATGAATATAATAGTGACAATGCAGATTATAAGAAGGCGAGAGAAGTGGCAACAGATTATCCAGAACAAACAGAAAGTTACAAGTAAGATGAGAATAATTGTATTGTGTGTGTTGTTTTTGAGTTGCTTCGGAAATGTTTCGAGCCAAGAGGTCAAGCTGCTTACCAAAGGGGAAGCGGTTTCTGAGACTTTGGAACAAAACTTCGGAATTGTGATCGCAAAGAATAACGTAGCGATCTCTGAAAACAACGCGGGAATCTTGAATTCAGGGTATTTGCCTTCACTTACAGGAAACGCTGGAGCCAACTATAATGTAGAGAACCAAGATGTGACTTTTCAAGACGGTCGTACTACTACAGTTGATGGTGCAGAAACTACACGTTATAATGCCTCTCTGAATTTAAATTATACCTTATTTGATGGCTTAGGGCGTTGGTACGACTATAAAAGCCTGAAAGAAGCGTATAATCTGAGTCAGTTGCAGGCGCGAGAAACCATAGAAACTACGTTGCTTCAATTGTTTACGGTGTATTTTGAAGTTGCGCGATTAACGGAGAATGTACATGTTTTGGAAGGAACCTTTCAGAATACAAAGAAGCGACTAACACGTGCCGAATATGCATTTGATTATGGGCAAGTGAACAAATTGGATGTTTTAAATGCCGAAGTAGACATTGTGACCGATAGTATTAATTTGATGAATGCCCGACAAGATCTTCGAAATGCAAAACGCGACTTAAATGTGGTTACTAATGCGGAAGATTTGGAACGTGATTTTAAAGTTGATACCGTTATTCAGTTCTCGAACCGATTGCAATTGGAAACTTTTTTACAAGAAGCAGATACCAACAACGTTCGCTTATTGCAAGCCAATGCGAGCAAAACCATAAGTGAGTACAACTATAAAGCAAGTAAGTCTGTGTACCTTCCTAGTGTAGGTCTAACGGGGTCTTACGGATGGAATGAGGGCAATTTTCCATCTACAAGTTTTGCTAGTAGTAACACCACTGTTGGGCTTTCGGCAGGGCTCAATCTAACATGGAATCTCTTTGATGGTGGTAGTGGCATTACTGGGGTTAAGAATGCAAGAATTCAAGTTGAAAATGATCAAATTTTCAAGTCGCAGCTCATTTCCGAAGTAAAACGTGATATTGCAAATGCTGAAGGAAATTACAAAAATCGCTTAGCTATATTTAGACTACAAGAACAGAATGTGATCACAGCACTTAATAATTTTGACCGAAGTAATGAGCGGTACAAATTAGGGCAGATTAGTTCGGTTGAATTGAGACAAGCGCAACTCAACCTGCTCCACGCTCAAACCAATAAAAATTTAGCCAAATATCAGGCGAAGTTGGCCGAATTAGAGCTTTTACAGCTTACTGGACAACTTCTGAATACCGAGTGGTAATGGAAGAACATTTTTTTCAATGTCCGTATTGTTGGGAAGAGATTTCAATGTTACTCGATGTTTCTGTTTCTTTTCAGAAATATATAGAAGACTGTGAAGTTTGTTGCAATCCCATAGAAGTGTCTGTAGGTTATGAAGATGGTCAGCTTGCTACGTTTGTTGTGGATAGTATAGAACAATAAGGTTTTCAGCTAAATCCTTATTCCATTAGATTTGCTATCTTTATAGGAACTAACCACAGCAAGCATGTTATCAGATTTTAGTTTATCGGACAATACCGTCGGATTCTTAATAGAAGGAACTTTCGACAAAGAAATGGCGTCAAAGCTCATTTCAAATATTGAGGCTAAATTGGATTTCTATGATACCATCAATCTCTACTTGGAAGACGTTAATATTGAAGATTTTTCTATATCAGCTGTTTTGGAAGAAATGCTTTTTAAGGTAAACCATTCAGACCGATTTAATAAGATCGCTTTAGTAACCGACAGAAAATGGTTTAAAGCATGCGCTGCGATTACGAAGATGTTCATGAGTAGCCAAACTCGTACATACTCTCCAGAGGATCGTGTGGATGCAATTACATGGGTTTCTAGTCCGGATTAACGTGCTTTTCCGTCACCTACCAATGTAGCGAGCAGACCTTTTTGTAAGTTTAGCCACAGGTAATTAAAGAAAGATTTTGACCTATCAGGCGTAACTGTTCCACTCCCTTCTCTAAATGTTTTTTCTTTATCGTCACTATTTTTAGAAATAAAGATATTCGCTATGGCCGAAAAAAGCTTGTTTTTTTTATTCCCTCGCTTGTTTAAAATATTTACTTTAAAGTCTTCATACTGCATACGCATAGTCACGTGCGAGGTACTAGACGACCCATCAATAGTAGCGTAGGTCTTTTCGGTAATACCAGTCAACCGAATGTTTAAATTTGGTTCCGTAAAGCTATTTAATCGAGGGGCTTCTAGCTTTCCCAGATCCATTTTAAATAAGAATTGATCATTTATATTCTGAATATCAAAAGACCAATCAACTATGAGCGGTGCCACATCCATAAAATTTGCATTTAGCATGATACGCGTGGCATTCTTATTTTCAGTACGATTGTTTAGATCTGAAATGGTGGCGTTTAAGGATGCAAAAGTTATGGTTCCTGGAGGTTCGTCAGCTTTTACCTTTTCTCGATAAGTGAGTGAGCCGTTTAGTAATTTAACCGAATCGATGGCTAATTTAAATGGGAGTTCCCTAAGAGCGGCGCTATAGAGTTTTTTAATACTGTTGTCATCGGCAATTAGTTTGTTTCTGTAGATCACAGCCTGGGGCGAGTAAAGTGTTATTTGTTTTGCTGTTGTGAACAAGGTTTGCTGCTCAAATCCGAAATCAAACTTATCTAAGGTTAGTTTTTGAAGATTCAAATTAAAATGATCCCGTTCTTTTTTAAGCATTTTATCATAGGTAGCGATATCATATTTTGTTGAAAACTCAATGTCTTCTATTGACACTTTTTTATCTTTTATGTTGAAGGATCCCGTGCGAAGGTTTTCATAGTCATTGGCTTTAACAAAGATCGAATCTCCTGATGCTTCAAAATTGCTGTATTTAAAAGGAATTTTTTTAAGGATTGATTGCGCCGTGATTTCAATATCATCTATTTCTATGGTTGTGTTTTGAGCCATTAGAGACACCGTTTCTTTATCATCATCGTAAATGTGAAGAGATGTATGGTCAATACTCAATTCGTCAATGATAATGGGTTTGTAAATTTTAATGGATGCTTTATTGAGTGTATCCTTAACTTTTGAAAAGCGATTCTTAAAATAGGTGATTGTCGGATTTTGGAGTTTGATATCTTCGAGATGAATTTCATCTTTAAAAAGATAATCGAAATAGCTAACATCTTCGATAATCAATTGTTCAACTGCTACAAACGTATGTATTTTGCTATCATTTTGATTTTTGATCTCTATGGCAGCATCTTTGATCGTTATTGTACCTTCAAAGATGTTAATGTCCAGAGATTGATAGGATTGTGTGATATGACTTGGCAGACGTGAATCTATAAAATTCTTTACTTTATTCTGAATAGTGAGATTAATATAAATGGTAGCCCCCATGAATAGAAGAGACATGATCAAGCCAATATAAATTACCCATTTGATTGTTTTCAACATAAAATAAAAGTAATAAAGAAATTCTTTTTTGAATTGTTTTATTACTTTTCATTTTAGCTCATATCGGTCTATTTAATTTTTGTAAATCTTAGTTGTTAGAATAAAAATCCTTTGTATATTTGCAATCCAATATTTCTGTCGGCATTATGAACCGAAAGTTTAAAGCTAAGTGAAGTTTGGATTTATATCGCGGGATAGAGCAGTAGGTAGCTCGTCGGGCTCATAACCCGAAGGTCACTGGTTCGAGTCCAGTTCCCGCTACTAGTAAAGACAAGGCTTCTGAGAAATCAGGAGCCTTTCTTGTTTCTTCAGGTACAACATAGGTACAACATATTAGAGTTTTCCTTTTCCAAGTACAAATTATTACTATTTGCTTTTAAAAGCGGTCAAATACTATTATTTAAGCGTTGCTTCCCTAGATTTTCTAGCTCAAACCACAGGAAATCAGTTTGTTTAAAGTGGAACGCATCAAATTAAATAATTGTTAAACTCAATAAAAACTGTTAAAATTTTGTAATTTTGTATTAATGAAAAAGTTTTTTCATAAAATAGTATCAATTTCAATGGCATTTGTAGTTTTATTCTCTACGATGTCATTTACTATAGATATGCATTATTGTGGAGACAATATGGTGGATTACTCTTTCTTTCATAACGTAGAAACTTGTGGAATGGAAAAAGAACAGTTAGCTTCTAATTGTGAAAACCCAACACTTTCGAAAAAGTCTTGTTGTTCAGACGAACAATTAATTATACAAGGACAGGACGATTTAAAAGATAATTTTAGCACGCTTACATTCGAGAAACAGGTTTTTGTTGCATCCTTTATATATTCTTATATCAACCTTTTTGAAGGAACAGCATCTAAAGAAGTTCCTTTTGTAGATTACCCACCGCCCTTTGTCAAACGGGATGTGCAAGTCTTGCACCAGACATTTTTAATTTGATTTATTAGACAGTATTAAATGCGCCCAGCGATAATTATCGTTTTGGGCTCAACTTGTTGTATTTGTTTTTCTGTATTCCAGAATACCAAATCTTTCATAACTGTTTAATTATCAAATTATATGCTTAATAAAGCTATCAAATTCCTTATCGAGAATAAACTCGTTGCCGTTTTAATGCTCATTCTGTTTGTAGGTTGGGGTATTGTAAATGCACCCTTCAATTGGGAAACTGGTTTTCTACCTTCTAATCCTGTAGCTGTAGATGCCATTCCGGATATTGGTGAGAATCAACAAATTGTGTTTACAAAATGGCAAGGTCGTTCACCACAAGATATAGAAGACCAAATTACCTATCCTTTAACTACTTCATTGCTTGGTATTCCAGGAGTAAAAACAATTCGTAGTTCTTCTATGTTTGGATTTTCCAGTATCTATATCATTTTTGAAGAAGATATTGAGTTTTACTGGTCACGTAGTAGGATTTTAGAGAAGTTAAATTCACTACCAGCCAATTTACTTCCAGAAGAGACAAATCCGTCTTTGGGGCCTGATGCCACGGGTTTGGGTCAAATATATTGGTACACTTTAGAAGGTCGTGATGAAAACGGTAATGTAACTGGTGGTTGGGATTTACAGGAACTACGTAGTATTCAAGATTACTATGTTAAGTATGCACTTTCTGGTGCAAGTGGTGTTTCAGAAGTTGCTTCTATAGGTGGTTATGTTCAGGAATATCAAGTAGACGTAAATCCTGAAAAAATGCGCCAATACAACATTGGTCTTAATCAAATTGTAAAAGCGGTAAAAGAAAGTAATCAAGATATAGGCGCACAGACATTAGAAATTAATCAAGCTGAATATCTGGTTCGTGGTTTAGGCTATGTGAAGTCTATTGAAGATATAGAAAATGCGGTTGTTTCTTCTGAAAATTTCACAGCATTACACATTAAAGATGTAGCCAATGTAACACTTGGACCGGCAACAAGACGTGGTATTTTAGACAAAGAAGGAGCAGAAGTCGTAGGTGGCGTAGTCGTGGCTCGATATGGTGCAAATCCTATGGAAGTCATCACTAATGTAAAAGAAAAAATTGAAGAACTCAAAGGCGGTTTACCTTCAAAAGTACTTGCAGATGGTCGTACATCTCAACTTACCGTAGTTCCGTTTTATGACCGTACAGAGCTTATAGAGGAAACATTAGAAACACTCAACGAGGCATTAACTCTAGAGATTTTAATTACCATTCTGGTCATCATCATAATGGTCTTCAATTTAAGAGCTTCTATACTCATTTCAGGACTATTACCCGTAGCTGTGCTAATGGTTTTCATTACAATGAAACTCTTCGATGTAGATGCAAATATCGTTGCGCTTTCAGGTATCGCTATCGCTATTGGTACAATGGTCGATGTTGGTGTCATACTAGCCGAAAATATGATACGGCATATGGATGACAAAAAATTGCGTCTTAATGAAAATGGCATAGCATACACAACAAATGAAATTATTTATAATGCTACTGCCGAAGTTTCAGGAGCAATCTTAACAGCTGTACTTACTACTATTATAAGTTTTGTCCCAGTGTTCACGATGATAGGTGCTGAAGGAAAACTATTCCGTCCACTGGCCTTTACAAAAACAATGGCACTATCGGCATCTTTAGTAATTGCGTTATTCATAATACCACCATTAGCAGCGTACTTATTTAAGAAAAAGAACATCAAAAACTCGTTCAATTATGTATTGAACTGTTCTCTTATTGTGGCAGGTGTCATAGCAATCTTTTACGGGTACTGGTTAGGATTGATTTTAATAGCCTTTGGTATTACGGCAATACTGACTTTAAGAAATACGATTTCGCAAAAGCGTGCAAATCTTATAAATATCATAATAGCATCAGTCGCTATTGTGATTCTGCTAGCAACATATTGGCGACCACTAGGCTTTGATAGAAGCATCATTCTTAATCTAATATTTGTGTCTATTATATGCTTTGGGGTTTTAGGAATATTCTCTGTTTTAAGAAAGTATTATAGTCAGATTTTAAAATGGGCTTTAGCAAATAAATTGCTATTTCTTATGATTCCTGCAACTGTCCTTATTTCTGGGGTTTGGATTATGAATAATACAGGAAAAGAATTTATGCCATCACTTAATGAAGGTTCGTTCCTTTTAATGCCTACCTCATTACCACATGCCGGCGTAGAAGAAAACAAAAGGGTATTGCAACAACTGGATATGGCAGTTGCTACTATTCCCGAAATTGAAACTGTAGTAGGTAAATCTGGTAGAACAGAATCTGCGCTTGACCCTGCACCACTTTCAATGTATGAGAATATGATTCAGTATAAATCTGAATATATGCACAATGCAAAAGGTAAAAAGCAACGCTATAAAGTAAATGAAGATGGACTTTTCATTACTAAAGGCGGTAACCTTGTTATCAACCCTAATACGGATATCGATAGTGAAAATACGTCCTATGACACGTCAAAATTAAGAGACCCCTTTGCTATTAGTTCTAACGATTTGATTGAAGATAATGATGGCGAATATTACAGAAACTGGCGACCAAAAATTGAAAGTCCAGATGACATTTGGAACGAAATTGTGAAGGTTACTAAGTTGCCAGGAGTGACTTCTGCGCCAAAATTACAACCCATTGAAACCAGACTCGTGATGTTACAAACGGGAATGCGAGCACCTATGGGAATAAAAGTAAAAGGTCAAGATTTAGCGCAAATAGAAGCGTTTGGTTTGCAGCTTGAAACTATACTAAAACAAGCCGAAGGTGTAAAAGAACAAGCGGTTTTTGCAGACCGTATTGTGGGAAAACCGTATTTATTAATCGATATTAAACGTGAGCAGTTAGTACGCTATGGAATATCGATTATGGATGTTCAGCAAATATTACAAGTTGCGGTTGGTGGAATGCCACTTACCCAAACGGTGGAAGGTCGTGAACGCTATGGTATTCGTGTGCGCTACCCAAGAGAATTACGTGGTAACGAAGATGACCTTAAAAAGATTTATGTTCCAGTAGAAAAAGGCAGTCCTGTTCCATTAGACGAGTTAGTTGATATTCGTTACGAGCAAGGTCCGCAAGTCATTAAAAGTGAAGATACATTTTTGATTGGCTATGTACTATTTGATAAGCTCGATGGTTTCGCGGAAGTAGATGTGGTAGAAAATGCACAGGCTTTATTTAAACAAAAAATAGAAGCTGGCGAATTAACTGTTCCTAAAGGAATTAGTTATCAATTTACGGGAACATACGAAAATCAATTGCGAGCAGAAAAAACACTTTCAGTTGTTGTTCCATTGGCACTCGTAATCATCTTCTTGATTTTGTACTTCCAGTTTAAATCTGTCTCTACTTCACTAATGGTATTTACAGGAATCACAGTCGCTTTTGCGGGTGGTTTCATTATGATTTGGCTGTATGGCCAAGATTGGTTCTTCAACTTTAGTTTTTTTGGAGAGAATATGCGAGACCTATTCAATATGAAAACTATCAATTTGAGTGTGGCAGTTTGGGTTGGTTTCATCGCACTATTTGGTATTGCTACCGATGATGGTGTGGTAATGGCAACCTATCTCACGCAAACTTTTGACCGTGACAAACCTACAGATAGAAAAAGTATTAGAGATTCCGCATTAGAAGCTGCTGGAAAAAGAATACGTCCTTGTTTAATGACAACAGTAACCACAATTCTCGCCTTACTTCCTGTATTGACATCCACAGGAAAAGGAAGTGATATTATGATACCAATGGCTATACCAATTTTTGGAGGAATGGTGATTGACATTACATCCTATTTTATTGTACCAGTATTGTACAGTTGGAGAGAAGAAATCAAATTAAAAAGAGCAAGCAAATGAAAAATATAAAAATTATCATCTGTGTTTTGTTTGTTTCAGCTTTCGCGAAAGCGCAACAATTACAATCCTATATTCAGGAAGCCGAAAGTAATAGTCCAGAGATTCAAGCGTATAATCTTCGTCATAATATCGCCGAAGAAAAAGTAAACGAAGCCAACTGGATTCCGAATACTGAATTCAGCGCGGGTTATTTTGTGAGTACGCCTGAAACGAGAACGGGAGCACAACGCGCGCGGTTTTCGGCAAGACAAATGTTGCCTTGGTTTGGTACAATTACGGCTAGAGAAAATTATGCTAGCTCAATGGCAGATGCAGAATATGTAGAAATCGTTATTGCAAAACGTAAACTAGCACTTTCTGTTTCTCAATCGTATTACATACTGTATGATATTACCTCAAAACAAAAAGTGCTTGACGAGAATATTCAATTATTAAAAACCTATAAAAAACTGGCACTTACTTCTGTAGAAGCTGGAAAAGCATCTGCAGTAGATGTGTTGCGATTACAGATTAGACAAAATGAATTACAACAGCAAAAAGAAATACTGACCGAAGCCTATTTAGGAGAGCAGACCACTTTTAATAAATTACTTAATCGAGATAAAGCTACCATAGTAACTGTAATTGAAGAGCTTTTGTTGCCTAGTGAAGATATCGTTTATGCAGAGAATACTTTAACACTAAATCCAGAGTTGCTTAAATATGATAAACTCTATGAATCGATAGCACAATCAGAATTATTGAATAAAGCAGAACGTAATCCTATGATTGGTTTTGGACTGGATTATGTGCCAGTTTCTGAGCGTCCTGATTTGAATTTTAGTGACAATGGAAAAGATATTTTTATGCCGATGGTTTCCCTTTCTATTCCAATTTTTAATAAAAAGTATGATTCAAAAAGTAAGCAAAACGAGTTGAAGCAATTAGAAATAACAGCTCAAAAAGACACTCGTTTGAATGTTTTAGAGTCCGCTTTCGCAAAAGCGATATCACAACGCAATCAGGCTCGAATTAAATACAACACACAAGAGAAGAACTTAAAACAGGCAAATGATGCGGAAGAAATCCTTATCAAGAATTACGAAACGGGAACTATCGATTTCAATGATGTGCTTGATATACAAGAACTACAATTAAAGTTTCAAATCAATCAAATAAGTGCCATAACAACATACTATATGCAAAGTGCGGTAGTCAATTATTTAATAACTCAATAAACTCAAAACAATGAAATCAACGATTCACGAATACCAAAACAAATTTTATACAATGAGTAAATATTTCAAATCAACTTTTGTAGTAATGATACTCATTGCATCAGTAACAATGGTTTCTTGTAAAGACAATAAAACTGAAACAAAAGCTGAAACGACTACTGAAAAACAAGGAAAGGAATATACCTCTGCTTATGTATGCCCAATGCACTGTAAAGATAGTGGTAGTGATAAAGAAGGTAAATGTAATATGTGTGGAATGACGCTCGTAAAGAATGAAGACCATAAAGCAAATGGTCATAAACACGAATAAATAATTTTAAAAGAATAGAAAATGAAACATACCTTTCACATACACGGAATGACCTGCAACGGTTGTCGTAGTCACGTAGAACAAGCACTTTCTAAAGTGGAAGGTGTGACGAGTGCTTCCGTAAATTTAGAGAAAGCCGAAGCAACTATTGAAATGGAACCTCATATTCCGCTAGAAACCTTTCAAGAAGCCTTAAAGAATGATGGTGGTAGCTATAGCATTCATAATCAAGATGAACATCATCATCCCAAAGTAGAAAAAGAAAAGCAACCCAAAGGAAAAGGCATAGGTACATTTTATTGTCCTATGCATTGCGAAGGCGATAAAACGTATGACAAAGCTGGCGATTGTCCTGTTTGTGGAATGGATTTGGTCGAGGAACAAAACCTATCTGCAACGACTTCATTACAATGGACGTGCCCAATGCATCCAGAGATTATAAAAGACGAAGCAGGTTCTTGTCCTATTTGCGGAATGGATTTAGTGCCACTGCAACCAGACCTTTCTGCAGAAGAGAAGACCTATAAAAAGTTACTAAAGAAATTTTGGATAGCCGTAGCTTTTACATTGCCTATTTTCTTAATTGCAATGAGTGAAATGGTTCCTAACAATCCTTTATATGACGTGATGGAACAAAAATGGTGGAATTGGGTTCAGTTTATATTGTCCATTCCTGTTGTATTCTATGCAACGTGGATGTTCTTTGAACGTGCTTACCGAAGCATCAAAACGTGGAAACTCAATATGTTCACACTCATTGGCATTGGTGCTGGTGTCTCTTGGCTATTTAGTGTGTTTGGAATGTTATTTCCAGATTTTTTTCCGGCACAATTCAAAACAGAATCTGGTGCTGTTCACGTTTATTTTGAAGCTGCAAGCGTCATACTCACATTGGTATTAATGGGTCAGGTTTTAGAAGCCAGAGCGCATAGTAAGACAAATTCCGCAGTAAAAGAACTGCTGAAACTTGCACCTAATAAAGCTGTGCGCGTGGTTGATGGAAATGATGAAGAAGTTGCTATTGACCAAATTAAAGTGGGAGATATACTTCGTGTAAAACCTGGTGATAAAATTCCTGTTGATGGCATCATCACAGAAGGAAACACTACGGTAAACGAATCTATGATTTCGGGAGAACCTATTCCAGTAAATAAGGCGGAAGATGATAAAGTAAGTAGCGGTGCCATCAATGGTAATCAATCTTTCTTAATGAAAGCCGAAAAAGTAGGTAGCGACACGCTGCTTTCTCAAATCATACATATGGTAAACGATGCGAGTCGTAGTCGTGCACCTATTCAGAAACTAGCAGATACAGTTTCAGGATATTTTGTACCTGTAGTTGTAATTATAGCTTTGATAACATTCGCTGTTTGGGCAATTTGGGGTCCAGAACCTGCTTATGTATATGCGCTTGTAAATGCTATTGCTGTATTGATTATTGCTTGTCCTTGTGCTTTAGGGTTAGCGACACCAATGTCTGTAATGGTAGGTGTTGGCAAAGGTGCTCAGAATGGTGTATTAATTAAAAATGCCGAAGCCTTAGAGAAAATGGACAAGGTAGATACCTTAATCGTTGATAAAACAGGAACGATTACCGAAGGAAAACCAACGGTAGAAAAGATGGGTTCATTTGTAGACTGCTTTCGCGAAATCGAAATAACGCAACTTATAGCTTCTTTGAATAGTTCTAGTGAACATCCACTTGCGGAAGCCACTATAAATTATGCGAAAGAACTAAAAACAGAAATTTTAAAAATTGAAGATTTTAGTGCTGTAACGGGAAAAGGAGTTAAAGGAAAAGTAGCTGGTAAAAAGTTAGACTTAGGAAATGCTAGAATGATGGAATATGCAAATGCATTGATTTCATCAAAAATGGAAAAAGAAGCACAATCCTTTCAGAAACAAGGAAAAACGGTTTCCTATTTAGCGGTAAATGGCGAAGTTGCTGGTTATGTAGTTATCCGTGATAAAATCAAGACTACAAGTGCTAAAGCCATCAAAGAACTTCAAGACAAAGGTATTGCAGTAATAATGCTTACTGGTGATAATCACGATACTGCACAAGCGGTAGCGAGCGAGCTCAACCTAACCGATTTTAAAGCAGGAATGTTGCCTGAAAACAAATTAGAAGAAGTCAAAAAATTACAAGAACAAGGTCACGTAGTAGCAATGGCAGGCGATGGTATTAACGATGCACCTGCCTTGGCAAAAAGTGATGTAGGTATCGCAATGGGAACAGGAACAGATGTTGCCATTGAGAGTGCAATGATTACGCTGGTAAAAGGAGATTTACACGGTATTGTAAAAGCAAGAAATTTAAGTGATAAAGTAATGCGAAATATAAAGCAAAATTTATTTTTTGCTTTGGTGTACAACACACTTGGTGTACCTATTGCGGCAGGTGTTTTATTTCCTTTTTTCGGAATTCTTTTATCGCCTATGATTGCAGCCTTAGCAATGAGTTTTAGCTCTGTTTCGGTAATCGTAAATGCACTTAGACTTAGAACTAAATCAATTAACTAATTATGAAAAAGAACATCTTATTTCTCGGTATTGCAGTAATCATAGGATTACTTGGTGGTTATTTGTTATTCGGAAATAGCTCGGATAGCGCTAATCAAATGGTAGATGCCCACGACCATTCACAAGCATCTGCTGCTCAAATGTGGACGTGCTCGATGCATCCACAGATTATGAAATCTGAACCTGGTGATTGCCCTATTTGCGGAATGGAATTAATTCCTGCGGAAACTGGAGCGGAAGGTCTGTCTACCAATGAAATTAAAATGACCGAAAACGCAATGGCTTTGGCTAATATTCAGACCAGTGTTGTGGGTAGCGTAGCGGCTTCCGATGAAGATGGAATGATTTCACTCTCGGGAAAGATTGCTGAAAACGAAGAAAACAATGCTGTTCAAGCAAGTTATTTTGAGGGTCGCTTGGAGCGATTGAACGTAAACTATCAAGGTCAAAAAGTAAATAAAGGACAATTATTAGCCACTATTTATGCGCCCAATCTAGTAGCTGCACAACAAGAGCTAATTACAGCAGCGTCGTTAAAAGAATCGCAACCAGCTTTATATAAAGCAGTTCGCAATAAGCTAAAACTATGGAAGCTTTCAGAAAAACAAATCAGTAGTATTGAAACTTCAGGAAAAGTACGTGAGAACTTTCCAATATACGTAACCGTTTCAGGAACGGTTGCTATGGTAATGGCAACAGAAGGTGACTATTTAAAACAAGGACAGCCTATTCTAAAAGTGAGTAACCTTAATTCGGTTTGGGCAGAATTTGATGCTTATGAAAATCAAATTTCCCAATTTAAAAAAGGGCAAAAAATCAAAGTGACCACAAAAGCATACCCCAATAAGGGATTTGATGCTGTCATTTCATTTATAGACCCTGTTCTTAACAATAGCACTAGAACTGTAACTGTTAGAACTACTCTTAAGAATAAAGAAAACTTATTCAAGCCAGGGATGTTTGTCACAGGAAAAATAAAGGGTGAAACAGCTATTATGGAAGAATCATTAAGTATTCCTGCCAGTGCTGTTTTGTGGACAGGAGAACGCTCTTTGGTATATATAAAAACAAATCCAAACGAGGCTATTTTTGAAATGCGAGAGGTTACTATTGGTTCGCGCAATGGAGACAATTACACCATTGTTTCAGGTTTGCAAAATGGAGATGAAATAGTCACTAATGGCACTTTTACTGTAGATGCAGCTGCGCAGTTGCAAGGCAAAAAATCTATGATGAATAAATCTGGCGGACGTACAACAACAGGACACGAAGGACATTTAGGTATGCAAGAAACTTCTACTGAAAGCAAACCTAATTCAGTTTCAATGATGGAAATGAAATTACCCCAAGCGTTTCAATCAGGATTTCAATCAGCTCTTCAACCATATCTTAAAATGAAAGATGCCTTTGTATCAAGTGATGCGAGTCAAGTTTCAGCTTTTGCTAAAACTACTGCAGATAAGCTAAAAGGCATTGGAGTAAGTGATTTAGGTAAAATGGAAACCTCTCATTTTTCAAAAAGTATCGAAATGTTAGATGCAATTTCTACTAATCCAGATTTAGAAAAACAAAGAGCATATTTGGTAGTTTTAAATGAAAATATGGTAGCTCTTGCGATGAATATACAATCGCTTACAGAAACACTATATGTTCAAAAGTGTCCTATGGCCAACAGTAATAAAGGAGCTATTTGGTTAAGTACAGAAAAGGAAATTAAAAACCCTTATTACGGAGATGCGATGATGACTTGTGGGAGTGTGATTGATACGATTCAGTAGACCATAAGTCAATGGTTTGAAGATATTTTGAATTTCATTATTTTATATACATCACTCTTCTATTTTGATGGTGAAATTCATATTCGGCTCGTATATTTCGATAAGTTTTTATTGTAAATTTCCTGCTTGGAAAATAATTTTTGTCAAACTACAACCCTACTTCTTCGTTAAGAGGGTTTATTATCATACAATATAACCGCAATTTAAACCCGTAAAATACTTCCATCAAAAGACTACGGCATAAAGCCATTGCTCTTTCCCTTGCTTATTTATTCCGTTTCCTTTTGAGCTAAGATTTTATCTTCCGTTTGGTTCTTGCTCAAATATTGTTTAATCTAAAATTTAAGTATTATGACAACAAAAGCAAGTACTACGAGTAGAAACGGTAAAGCAAGAACAGCCGTTAAAAAGGAAGTCAAAGAAAGGTTGACTCAAAAAGCAATTGGACTTCAAATTCAAAATCTGAGCATTGATAAGGTTATTCCAGACCCAATGCAACCAAGAAAGACATTTAATGAAGTGTTACTAAAGCAGCTTTCCGATAGTATTAAAAAGTACGGTGTACTTCAACCTATTACTGTACGTAAATCTGGGAAACAGTATATCATCGTAATGGGAGAGCGAAGGTTTCGCGCTAGTAAATTGGCAAATAAGAAAACGATACCCTGTATGGTGAGAACGTATAAGAACAATGATGTTCTAGAAGTTCAACTCATCGAAAATTTACAAAGACAGGATGTTGAACCTACCGAAGAGGCAGAAGCAATTGCCTTTTTGAATGAAAAATATGTACCATCTGAAATAGCAAAACGATTAGGACGAAGTGATAATTATATTAGACAGCGTTTAAAATTAGCTGGATTGATAGACGGTTTCAAGCATTATGTGCGTAATGGCGAAATGACCATTTCATTGGGTGTTGGTGTTGCACTTTTCGAGCCAGAAGAACAACAAATGATATTGGAAACGATGGGCGAAGATTTTAGTGCCCATCAAATAAATAGAATGATTAAAGACCAGACTTTTGACTTAGAGAAAGCGCCTTTTGATGTTGAAGATTCAACATTAGTTATAAAAGCTGGGGCGTGTAATGTATGTCCATTCAATGCGGCGAATCAAGGCAATTTGTTTGGGGATGGAAAGATGGTTTGTACAAAATCAGCTTGTTACGAATCCAAGAAAAACAAATTGTTTATGAATTTGATTGAGGAATCGAAAAAGCAGAATATGCTATTGATTCCTGAAATACGAAAGTATTGGGTAGAAGACGAAGGTAATCAGCTAGTGATTTCGCAATTGGAGAAGAACGGTTTAAAAGTATATCTTTTGGATGATGTAGAACTTATAAAAAAACCAATTGAACCTACTTTAGAAGTAATCAAGGAAGAATATCGTAATTATGACTATACCGAAGATGAATTAAAGGAAGAGCTGGACGAAGCCATCGAGACCTATAAAGAAGAATTTGAGAAGTATGACTCAGCTGAAGAAAATGGATTCGTAAAGGGTATCGTATTGCATCCAGAATCTTACTTGCACAAAGAAGTATTTGTAAAGATTAATGAGGAATCGGACAATGTTTCGGAAGTACGTTCTGTGCCGTTGGCCGATAGAAAAATGGCCGATTGTTTGCCTGATGAACAAATCGAGAAAATCAATGAACGTGAAATTCGCAAAAAGCAGATTGAGAATAACAAGCAATTTGAAGAAGTTGTTCAAATGATTCGAGAAACGAAATATATTGAGACCAAGAAAACACTTTCGGTAGATGAAATGGTGGCATTCTCATTATCACTATATGAAAATAATGTAGACTATATGAGCCGACAAAATTACTTTTCAGGATTGTTAGGCGATACTTCCAAAATGACCCGAATTGAAATCGTTGAGAATTTTAAGAAGAAATTCAAAAAGGAAATCTTTTATAAGCTGATACGATTTATACTCACAAAACAAGTACATTTTGGAGAACAAAATCACACAAATAATTTAGTAAACATATCATTTTATACAGCAATGCAAGGCTATTATAAAAGCAAAATTACCAGCATTGAATCTGAATATGCAGAGAAAAGGGATAAGCGTGAAAAACGCTTAAAGGAGCGTATTGCAAGTCTTGAAAAAGAGGTGGAAGCATTGAGCGCTTAGCTTTTGTTGTGAAAGGGGGAGTCAACATCGTGTTGGCTTCCCTTTTTTTATTCAAACTACTTTTTAAGAAAAGTTGATGCTATTAATAAGGAGAGGATTCAATCAATATTAGTACAAAGTTAAACTCGTAAAATACACCCATCAAAAGACTACGGCATAAAGCCCTCGCTTCTTCCTTCGCTTATTTATTCCGTTTCCTTTTGAGCTGAGATTTTAGCTTCCATTTGGGTATTGCTCAAATATTGTTTAATCACAAAAATCTATCATTATGAAAAAAGTATCAACAAAACCCGAGGTTTCATTCCAAGAAGCAGATGAGCATTATAAATCAAGCAGAGAAAATTACACCATTGAAAGTGGAGAGAGTCATTTGGCTTACTATAGAGAAAAACACCCACAGTACTACTATTTACTCTTACGAATTGTTTAATCTAAATTAAAAAGATAGTTATAGCAAACCACGCAGTACATTTCCCTACATTTCGCAGAAAGCTACATTTCGGGAAAAGAGTTTCACTACATAAGTCTTGGGCACAATCCCCAATTTTAGCTTCCCATTCCGTTACCCCTTCCCGATGCTCTGGGAAGGAACACTACATTACCGAGTCAAAAATGTGAATTAATTCTATTTCACTCTAACAAAGTAGATTTGAAGTTTAATGATATTTGCTATTATTGTTTGGAATTACAGGGATAACATTATATTTATTGAATATATAACGAGTTGTAAGTAATATGAGAAAACCTATGATAGACAAGAAGTACATTTTTACTATTGCAATCTTTATGATAATCTTAAGTTGTAAAGACAAAACAAACGAAGTTAAATCTGATATAATTCAATTTGAGATTTCTGACTATAATTTGCTGTTTACTAAAGTAGAGATTAATGAAAAAGAATACACAGCTTTGATTGACTTTGGAGATTTTGCGGATTTTCAACTTTCTACAAAACTTATCGCTGAATTAAAACTAAAAACAGAAAAGTCGAACATAGTTATGTCTGATATTAATGGAAATCAATATGCTTTGGAAAAAGGAACAATTGAAGAATTAAAAGTGGATGGCAAAACCGAAAAGAATGTTACTTTCTTTTCTGCAAATAATGAAATTGATGCTGTTAGTAAAGAAGTAGGCACAGATTTTCAAGTAGTTGTTGGTTTTGGTTATTTTAAATCAAAAGACTTCAAATTAAATTTTGTTGAAAACAATATCGAGTTTTTAAAACCTAAAAATAATGAAACAGATTTTATTATTTCTATAAGTAATGATTATGGTTATCTAATTGGTAACTTTAAATCAAGCAAAAATGACAGTATAAATCTTTTATTTGATACAGGAACACCTATTTCAAAAATTGACCTTAACACCTTTCCTTTGGATTTAAAAGATTCAACCGTAGATTTTCAAAATACAGAATTTCCAAGTAAAAATTTAGATGTTAAATCTTCAAACCAAGTAATCACTTTAAATATGGAAAATAATGATGTTTCTGAATTAGAACCATTAGGTGTAATTGGAATATATGGAGTTAATGACATGATTGGAAAAGTATTTACTTATAGTGCTTTAGAAAAGACAATGCGAATAAAATAGATGGCAAAACGTATATATAACCTTTGTAAGTAATATGAGAAAAACAGTAATTTCATTAATTATCATAATCCTACTCTTTGGATTGACTTCTGTTTACTCACAATCAGGAAATATAGACTGTCCAAGTTTATCTGAATTAAAACCTTTAACTGTAAAAGAAAAGGATGATTTAATGAAAGAAATTTCTAAAATAATAAATACAGAAAATGATGAAAATGGTGTAATCAACACAATATATTGCCCGCCAAAAGCGTTATATTTTAAAGACAATTGTACCTTTCCGAACAAATATCGCGATATAAATTTTTGGTTAGGCGTGCTATTTGTTGACCCAAATAGTGTTCTGATTTTAGAAGCTAACACAGACAAAAAAAGTTATAAACTAAATCCGAATCAACATATTGAGCGTGCTAAAACAGTAAAAGACATTTTTATTTATTTTGGGATTCCTGATGAACGTATTAATATAGTAGATTTTAAAGATGAAAGACCAATAGCAAGCAACAAAACTGAAAAAGGAAGAAGTCTAAATCGAAATGTCGGAATGAATATTAAGCGATAAAAACTAACTACAAAAAAATGAATTCAAAACTTAAAATAACACTTTTGATTATTACTTGTTTTACGTTAATGGGTTGTCCTGCTGCTCATTTTTACGATTATGATTATAACGGAAATTCTATAAAAGAAAAATATGGATTTTCTCGAATTGAATTTAATAAAAATACAGATATTAAAATTAAATGTGGATTTTATGTATCAGCAGTAGATAACGTAAAAGGACTTTCCGCTTTTATTCAATTTGACAAAAAACTGAACGATATAAACAAATCTGACATTTCTGTTAGTTCTTCAACCTATGGAGTTTTAGCATATGAAAATGAATTAACAAAACCTTTAGCTTCTGACTTTGATTCTGATTTTACATTCAAAATCCCAATTGATTCAGGAAGTGAACGAAAAATACTCAAAAAGATTGAAAACGATACGATTACGATAAAAATAAACGACGAAAAAGTATTCGAATTTATTAAAACCGAATAAAAAATGATTAAAACAATAATCGTATATCTTGTGTTTACAGCTATTTCATTAGCTCAATCAAATGACCTTTTTGTAACAGAATTTTTACTTGAAAAAGAACTGAATTCAGAAAACGTATTAGCTAATTACAATCAACATAATTTTTCTGATGTCTGGACTTTAACAGAAAATAATTCTGTTTTAGGAATTATTGGAAAAGAACATCAAAGAATTCAAATCAAACTAATTTCAATCAAAAAGAATCCAAAAAACGACAATGAATATTCGGTGTATGGAAAGTCCTGTGTTAATGGGATAATTTGTGATTTTAATGGAAATATAACTTTAACTGAAATAAGAGAACTTAATGAATTACATTTTGGAGTTGATGATGAATATGTTGGTAAAGGAATTAAATCTCAAGGTATCTTAATCGCAGATTATGAATTTAAAGAAAATAAAGGACAGAAACATAGTGGTATTTTTAAAGGAAAACTCTATTCAAAATGGTATTTGAATTCAAAAAATCAAATTGAATACGATAATATAGAATTAAATTCAGATAGATATTCAAACAATGCCTTTGTCGGAATATGGAAAAGCCACGCTACTGGAAAAGAAAAAATTTGTAATTGGGCAGATTATAGAGTACCAAATGCTAATCATGATTTTGATATTGGAGCTGGTGAATTTTCACCAAATAAAAAGTATTATGACAACGGCTGGTTAGAATACAATTCAACAAAAATTAATGATGAATGGTGGAATTAAATACGGTTAGATTTAACGCTATAAATACTACTTACAACACCGTGTCCTATGAAAAGCACTAGCCCAGTTCTTCAAAGTTACTATTTATTATTTTAATTATCTCATATTGATGATTTTGGGGTGTTGAATTGTTGATAATTCCGATAGGATTATCAATACTTCAATACCTTATATAACTTGCTCCGCATCCTATTTGTGTTCAACCCCTCATTTGGTCGTCACCAGCATCTGTATGATTATAAGCTATAATAAACCTAGTCACTTGCTATAAAAGTGTGATACTAAATCTTTAGTTCACCCGCGGTGTTTTGTGATATAGGCTTTTAATACGTCTCTTGTGAGCTTCGTTATGGTTTATTTTATTATTCTACAACACCAATGGTGTAAGGTGTCTCTGTTTTTATTACTGCTAAGGTTCTGCTAAGTAGTTTTCTTGCTACTTTAACAATTATACTCTTGACATTCTTCCCATGATGCTTACGGTAATAAGCCTGCATGACAGGGTCTGTGCGTATGGCTTGCCATGAGGCTTCTATAAAATAGGAACGTATCAAGCGGTGTGCTCTTGGAGTTATTCCCATAGTCTTACTATTAGCTCCACTCTGATAAACTCCTGGTGCCAACCCTACATAGCCTGATAAATGTTTTAAGTTATTAAACCGTCGCAAATCTCCCAATTCACTTAATATCCCACAGGCCACTATACCGCCTATTCCTGGGATACTCCGAAGTAAATAATAATCCTTCTTAAAATGCTTTCGACAATAAGCTCTTAACTCATTACTTACCAATCGTAAATCTGAATCTACAAATCGAAAATAACGCATCCGACTCTCTAAGCTTGACTTGGCTATAAGATACTGGAACTCCATAGCGTCTAACCAATTACGGAAATTATGACTCCAATGGTCATTATCATACTGCTCTGGTATCTTGATACCGAAATACAACAATTGCATCTTGATATAGCTCTTAATACGCCTAAAGTCCTTAACCAAATCATTTCGCCTTCTAAACAAACTACGTAAGGCTTCTCGATGCGTGTCGGGAACATGGATACTGGTTAATCGATCATCTTTTAACTCTCTACTTATCAACTGTGCATCAATACGGTCTGTCTTGGTGTAACGTTCCTTGCCTCTGCGATGAATATCCGCTGGATTTACAACTAATGACCACCACCCGTAACTCTCGAAACTGCGATGGGCATAATAACCGCAACAACCTGCTTCATAAGCTACACTGACTTCATGATTTCTAAAATGTTTATCTACATATACCTTTAATTGCTCTGGCTCAGGTGCCATACTAAAAGACTTGCCTGAAAACAAGTCTGTAGAACAATGAACTTTCCAACTTCGCTTGTGTATGTCAATCCCTATATATAACTTTGGTAAGGCAGTAATTTGAGCTTCCATATCTTAATCGTTTTTATTTACTTTAAAGATACTCGACTTACTGCTTTTTCATCGATGCTATAATTCATTGCTAGTACCTGCCTATTTACGAAAATCCTCGCGGATTTTCTATTCGGTTTGTATTTGCTAAATTAGTTACTGAAACACGCAACGAAATCATACACAAACACGTTACCCACAATTTAATAAAAATGAAGTACATACAATTAACTTTAGTATTTTCTATTCTATTTTTAGGATGTGACTCATCAAAAAATAGTACTCAGAACACGCCAAAATTAAATTACGACATTGAATTTATCGACTATTTATTTAAAGATTATGATGGGAATAGACCAAGTGCAAGTGTCATTGTAATTAAAGACAATCAAATTGATTTTACAAAAAGTTATGGTTATGCGAATTTAGAAAAAAACGAACTTGCAACACCTAAAACAAACTATCGAATTGCTTCTGTTACCAAACAGTTTACTGCAATGGCTATAATGATTTTAGTAAACCAAGACAAACTATCATACGAAACAAATCTTACAGAAATATTTCCCAAATTCCCTAAATACGGAAAAGACATTACTATAAGACAACTCTTAACACATCGTTCAGGTTTAGTAAAATACAATCGTTTTATTGAGAAAGACCAAACAGAACAAATGTTGGATAAAGACGTTTTAAATGGACTTTTAAAAACTGACAGCACCTATTTTCGCCCTAATACAAAATATGCTTACAGTAATACCGGTTATGCAGTATTAGCACAAGTAATTGAAAAAAGAACAGGAATGTCATTTGCAGATTTTATGGAAAAGGAAATATTCCTTCCTTTAGGAATGACTAATTCTACTATTCTTGAAAAAAACAAAGAAATCAAAAATAGAGCCTACGGTTACATTGTAAAGGACACTTCAATTTCTGCTAAAGACCAAAGTTTAACAAGTGCAATTCAAGGAGATGGAGGTGTTTATGCTTCTGTTTCAGATTATTACAAATGGGACAAGGCATTGTATTCAGATAAAATGATACCACTAACTAAATTAGATGATGCGTTTTATAATTACAATGAAAAAGGAAAATCTACTGAAGATGGTTATGGATATGGTTGGATTGTCAATTATTTCAATGGAATAAAAATATTACAACACGGAGGTTCTTCTACAGGGTTTGGTAGTCACGTAATAAGAATACCAAGTGAAAATATTTCTGTTGCAATTTTTACCAACAGAAATAAAAGAGGTCAAGAATTGCCCAATAGAGCAAAAGCTTTAATAAGTCATTTCACAAACGGAAAATTTCAAATGCCTTTTGAGATAGTTTTAGAAAAAGAAATTGACTTTAATGGAATAGATAACGGAATAGATTTATATAACCAAATTAAAAGAGACACCGTAAACTATTCTGTGACTAAAGGTGCTCTTTTTAATTTTGGAATAAGTTATATTAATGCTGACAAAAACAATGATGCTTTAAAACTATTTTCGGCTTTAGAAAGTGATTATCCAGACTATTTTGGTGGATATTATGGAAGTGCGGTAATTTACCAGCAAGAAAAAAATATTAAAAAGGCAATTGAATATTACAAGAAAACAATAATAAACAGTACCGAAAAAGAAAAATG
Source organism: Ulvibacter sp. 2305UL32-6 (assembly GCF_058148545.1). NCBI lineage: Bacteria > Pseudomonadati > Bacteroidota > Flavobacteriia > Flavobacteriales > Flavobacteriaceae > Ulvibacter > Ulvibacter sp. 2305UL32-6. Next base: position 580,609 of record NZ_JBYVKA010000001.1, on the reverse strand, counting down.
GGCATCAGACCATTCGCAGAAAATGATTGATGAACTTTCGGAATAAAAGCTGCAAAAAATGCAATTAATTTATACAACAAAATAAGATTACATTTATCTTTAGATTATAAAACACCAAATATGGTATACAAATTATCAGCTTAAAATCAATTATTAACCTGTAGCCATATTTCAGGACTAGACAATTAGAATATGACATCCTTATCGAAAGTGAATTTTGTTTATAAAAATGTCATAGATAAAAGATTTAATATTATTCTAAAAATGCAAAAGAAAATTTTACTCATAAATAATGAGACTCATTTTATTGATGATTTGATAACTACTTTGAGTCAACATAAAATAAAAATAATTGATTTCCAGATGGTCCAACCCGCAGACGTTGAGGGATTTGATTGTGTTATTTTGTCGGGTGGTGGCACTAAGGGTGAGGTATTGGATAGCAAGCGATTGTACAAAAATGAAATCAAAATAGTCCGTGAATCAAGGTTACCTATTTTTGGTATTTGTGAAGGGTTCCAAGTCATTGGGGCAGCGTATAATTCTGATTTCCAAATCTTACAATTTTACAGACAAGGGGTTAATAATGTCCGGATATTAGTTGATGACCCTATTTTTCGGGGTTTAAAAAAGTTAGAACTACGTGTGTTTGAATATCATCATATAGCAATTGAACATCTTAGTGATGAGTTAATTTCACTAGCTGTTTCGGAGGATGGAATTGAAGTGATGAGACATAGAAATAAATTGATTTATGGTTCTCAGTTTCACCCTGAAGAACTGCAAGATGGAAATAATGGACATACAATATTAAAAAATTTTCTTTCAATGGTTTGAATAATTTATTTTGAATTCACGAAAATAAAGAGCAGTTTCCGTACATAATAAACATATACATTCTACTTGGTATAGTGGCATTTTTACATTCAAAGAAGAGTAAAACTAACGCCCAACAAAGACGTGTATAGTTCATTGCGTCTGATTTTCCTTTCGGAAAATCCTTGCTGCTGAACAATGGATTCTTCCTATTTTGCTATCTTAGTCTCAACGCAATGTAACCATACGCAAATACGCTAATCCTATTCGCCTCTTAGTGAAATGATTATGCTTTAGAGTCTAATAAGCCCATTTCCCTAAATTTCGCGAAAAGCTACATTTCGGGAAAAGAGCTTCACTACACAAGTCTTGGACACAATCCCCAATTTTAGCTTTCCATTCCGTTAACCCTTTCCGCTTTACTGGAAAGAAACACTTCATTCCTTAGCCGAAATTGTGAATTAAGTCCGCTTTTCATCGGAAAGCCATCACTTCGGTTTTCTTAACAGAATTTTCGGTGCGGTCTTCTAGAGACCTTACTGGAAAATGCCTAAAAACCGAACCGCTGTCTTGCAGTTTTTAAGGGGTTTATAATGGATAAAGCCTTTGTCGTTTTTCGGTACAGCGAAAAACTGGCAGGACATAACCAATTCTAATTTAACCACAGCTGCTTATTTCGCTTAACTATCGGTACGCTCAAACGCAGCTGCGTTTAAAAGAATTGCTAATGCCCTTATGGAACTTGTCAAGACTATACGAGTTTTAGTGAAAAATAAGGTTTCTACTTCCTTGAAAATCCAAGGATTTTACTACGTCGCAAACACACCTGATTTTACCTTAAAAGTCTTGACAAAACCCACTCTATCCATTGTGCGATGCACGAAAGAAAAGAACAAACACCCCTTAAAATTTAATCTGTTTTAAATCAATAGGGGAAATATAAATCACTTAAATATTTTATTATGAGTACTATTAAAAATCACGTACAGTTAATTGGAAACGTTGGACAAGAACCAACCATTACGAACCTTGAAAGCGGGAAGAAAGTTGCCCGTTTTTCATTAGCCACAAATGAGTATTATAAAGACAGCAAAGGCGAAAAGCAAACAGACACGAATTGGCATACAATTGTAGCCTGGGGCAAGACCGCTGAAATCGTTGAGAAATTTGTTGAAAAAGGCAAAGAAGTAGGAATCACGGGAAAGCTAAAGACCCGAACCTATACCACGGACGACGGAAACCAACGCTATGTTACCGAAGTGGTAGCCGATGAAATCCTTTTACTTGGAAGTAAGGGCGATAAGTAAATCTAAATTAAAAGAGGGCGTTCCTCTCGAAAGTTGCGCCCTCTTTTTCATCATTCACACTGTAAATATATGAACAATGAAAGCACAAGTTAATGAAATAAAAATTAGTTATAAAGGGGAATTGAAATCCTCAATGTGGCATAAAATAGGAAATTCGCAAGATGCAGCAGAATTGCTTTTTGAGGATTGGGATAAAGATACGATTGGTATTCAAGAAACTTTTAAAGTAGTCTTGCTAAATAACAGCAATAAAGTAAAAGGTGTATATCAACTTTCGCAGGGTGGAATTACTGGAACATTGATAGACCTACGAATATTGTTTGCAGTTATTTTAAAATCCTTATCGGTAGCCGTCATTTTAGTACACAATCATCCAAGTGGAAAATTGCAACCTAGTGATGCGGATAAAAGGTTAACGAACAAGATTAAAAAAGCATCTCAGCTTTTTGATATCACCATTCTTGACCATTTGATATTTGCACCCGATGGCGATTACTATAGTTTTTCTGATAATGGAATCTTGTAAAACAAATAGCTATGGTATATCTCAATTTTACAGACTTGAGTGAAGAGACTCAAAACCGATTATTGGAAAATTCCAAAGAAGATGTGAAACGAAAATTTGGCGATAGTATTCGCAAATACGTAAATAAAAATCATACCTGTTTTGAAACGATGATTGAAGCAGAAGCGATGCGAAATTTGTATTCGTACACCTATGTTTTCAATCCTTGAAATTTGAAAAGCTAATTGATACACCTCTATATTTTTAGAGGTGTTTTTGTATTCAATCAATTTCAAGTCAATAAAAAACCGTATCTTTATTTCGCTGAAATTCAGCACACAAATTAAAGTAAGGTTATCCACTTTTTGACTTTCGCCGATACCCTTACACATCGAAAATAACATATCGGAAAATCATTTTCCTTGAAAATGGCAATCGGCTTTTTAGCTGGATTGTATGGATTTTTGTCACGCTTACGCGTGACGAAAAGGAATAGCAAGAGGGTAACACGCTGCGCGATGTTTCTGATTCCTTTTCGTTTTCAAATAGCTGATTACCAACAATTTGAATATATTTTAATTTCCTGACAATCAACGATTTGCGACAAACGGGCTGGAAACGCCCATTTTTAGGGACGATTTTGCGACAAATCGGCGAAATATGGACTCATTTACTGGCATTAGATTTAAAAAGGAAACAGCAAAACGTTTCCAAACATTCTCACGCACTTACTTCAAATCACACACAGAGGCAATGTCCACGATGCTCGATTTTTTCTTCTACAATGAAATTTCGCCAAAGGAAAAATTAGGACCAACGGGACGCACCATTGAAGCTAAATTACTCAAAAGAATCAATGCGGTTATTGCTATAATGAGGGATGTGGAGAAGACACAGACCAAACCTACGGTGGCGATGATTCAATCTCTTTTTCAAACTGAAGAGCCAACTAAAAAACCGCTAATCGTAGAAAAGAAATATGCTGAAGAAAAGAAAGAAGTACGCTTTCGCGAAAAGCAAAAACCAAGTAATCAACTATAAATTTTTGAGCTATGTATATTACAATAACAGCCCAAAAATTGGGAAATAATTATTCACAAAGTTCAGCAGATTTTGTGGGCTATTTAGAGAAAGAAAATGAAGGTTTAGAACAACGGGATATAGAACACTTTTTTAATCAATATGGCGATGAAATTTCCGCTGAAGAAGTGGTCAAAGAAATTGATGGAAACACGGCAAAATTAAAAAAGAAAGAACCCAAATTTTATTCGATTACGGTCAGTCCTTCAAAATATGAATTACGCAAACTTCAGAACAATAGCCAAGATTTAAAAACCTACACTCGTGAGCTGATGAAGGATTATGCTGCGAGCTTCAATCGGGAAATTAATGGACGACCAATTACAGTTAACGATATAAAATACTACGCCAAAATTGAACACCAACGAACCTTTAAGGGTACAGATAAACAGATAAAAGAAAACCAACCTTTTGCCACAAAAATACTTCAGCTCAAAACGGATATCCGAAATATTCAGGAAGGACGAGCTGAAGGGAATATTAAAAGGATGAAAAAGGAAATTGCCAAACTAGAACGCCAAGCACCACATCAAAAAAACGGAAAAAGGATAGTCCAAGGAATGGCAAAAGATGGCAACCAAAGTCACATTCATATTATCGTAAGCAGAAAGGATGCTTCAAATTCTGTAAGTCTTTCCCCAGGAAGTAAACACAAAGCTTCGGAAGTTGAAATGCACGGCAAGAATGTAAAACGAGGTTTTGACCGTGATAAATTCTTTGAAAAAGCGGAAAAAACTTTTGACAGCACTTTTGACTATAAACGTAATTATGCCGAAACCTATAAGGGTCGAAAAGAATTTGTAAAAAATCCCAAGCTCTACTTTGCTGCTTTGATGAAATTACCTGCTAACGAAAAGGCATTGGCTTTTAAAATGATAAACAAAACCGGATTGCCCTTACCACCAAATATCCCTTTGAGCAAAGCACAAATTGCACTTCGGGTTTTTAAGAGATTACGTCGTGGAGCAGAAATAGCAATTAAGTCAAGTTCCATCGGAATATAAATTAATATGCAGATAGACAATCTTATAACAACACTTACAATTATTGGTTTGACCAGTACGGTTTTCTATGCGATGTTTCGTGTAAGCAGATATGCCTTTCTTTTGAATATCATAATGCTTTCATTTTTTGCATTCTATGTAGCTAAAGAAAATGAAGTGGTAACAATATTACTTTATTTAGTTTGTCCGCTAATGCTAATTAATATAGGGCTGTACGTTTTTCTGCATAAAACTGAAAATGCACAAAATGGAAATACGAAATATCTGGTCAATTTTGTTACGAATAAGGGAAACTTTAAATTAGATAATATTAAACGAGGCGTATCCGTCATCGGATCCGCCGGAAGCGGAAAAACCGAAAGTGTAGTTTATGGATTTCTAAAACATTTCCAGAAAGAGAGCTTTTGCGGAATTATTCACGACTACAAGGATTTTGAACTAACCGAAATGGCATATCCACTTTTTAAGGATAGCGATATTCCGTTTAAGGTTATATCCTTCGATAAAATTATCCATCGGGTAAATCCAATTGCACCACGTTATTTAGAAAACGAGGAAAGCGTAAACGAGGTGTCGAGGGTATTAATTGAAAACCTTTTGGAACAAAGGGAAAGTGGAACAACAGGAACAACAAAATTCTTTAACGATGCTGCTGAAGGTTTGATAGGGGGTTTGATATGGAAACTGAAAACAGATTATCCTAAATACTGCACGCTACCACATTTGATAGCGATTTATCAATTATTAGACACAGATAGCCTTATCCAGTTTTTGGAAACCAATACTACATCAAGAGCAATGGCAGATGCTTTTATTAGTGGTAAGGATTCGGATAGGCAGACAGCTGGTGTCAAAAGTACATTGGCAAATGCCCTGAAACGAATTAGCACACAGCGAATTTTTATGGCTTTATCCGCAGACGAAGTGCCTTTAAATATTAATAGCGAAGATAATCCTGCCATAATTTCCGTAGTAAACAATCCAAAATTTGAAACGTCGTATTCACCTGTAATAGCTACCATCATTCACACCATTACCAAGCAAATGAGTATACGGAATTCAAAACCCTCTTTTTTGTTGATGGAAGAAGCGCCAACCATCCGATTATTGAATATGCACCGCATTCCTGCAACTTTGCGTAGTTATGATATTGCGACCATTTACGTTATTCAAGACAAAATTCAGAACGATATGATGTATGGCGACAAGGCAAGCAAAGCCATTTTAAGCAATTTGTCCTACCAGTTTTTTGGTAAGGTAAATGACCCGGACACCGCCAAATATTACGAACGCTTTTTTGAAATTATTAAAGACCCGACCAAGAGTATAAGTCGTGGACATAACTTGGATTTTGATACACGCATCACAACAGGTGAAAAGGAAATTCCAAAAATAAGGGCAGACGTATTTTTTCGATTGAAACAAGGCGAATTTATCACGTATGCAGATGGAAAAGATAAAAAGGTGCAGTTTAAATTGTCTAATATCCAAAGAGCTTTGCCAAAGGAATTGAAACAGTTTTCTAAGGCAGATTTAGAAGAAAATTTTGAGCAAGTTTATAGAGAAGTTAAGTCGATATTCAAATAGCATATAAAGTTCTATTCTTTTTTTGTCGCTTATTTACATCAAAATATATATATTTGTCGTAAATAAACAACAAAATGAATTCTAAGAAAGCCATAGTTCTTCCCAAATATCTCAAGATTTTTGAGCAAATAGGGGAAAATGTAAAGCTTGCTCGTAAGAGAAGGAAGCTTACTGCCGAGCAAGTTTCTGAACGTGCTGGTATTCATAGAGCTACCCTTTATCGTATTGAAAAAGGAGACCCAGCTGTGGCTATTGGATTGTACTTTAATGTATTTAGGGTACTCAATCTTCAAGATGATTTTCTAAAGTTAGCAGTGGATGATGAATTTGGCCGAAAACTTCAAGACCTTGATTTACTATAAATAAGATGGCTGGAGGGAAATTTGACATATACGTATTTGCAGACTGGGACGGTTTAGAATCTTCTACTCTCGTTGGTGTTCTTTCTGCGCATTTTGCCAAGGGTAAAAAGGCGTTCAGTTTTGAATATAACAAAGATTGGTTGAAGACTGATGCACAACGATTGTTAGACCCGGATATAGAATTTTATTCAGGTCCACAATACCCTGCTAACAAAGAGAATTTTGGAATCTTTTTAGATAGTATGCCAGACACTTGGGGTAAGACTTTAATGAAACGTAGAGCTGCCCAAGATGCTAGGGCAAAGAATGAAAAGGCTCGCACACTCTATGAAATAGATTATCTGCTTGGGGTTTTTGATGAAAGTAGAATGGGTGCTTTGCGTTTTAAAACTGAATTGGAAGGTCCTTTTTTAGATAATGATGCGCATAGTCCAACACCGCCGTGGTCTTCGCTAGGCGATTTACAGGAAGCCGCTAAACAACTAGAAAGTGATGACCAAAGTGAAGCCGTAAGAAAATGGATTGCTGTATTGATAGCACCAGGTTCTTCTTTAGGAGGTGCGAGACCCAAGGCAAATATTTTTGACCCAAAGAAGAATCTTTGGATTGCAAAATTTCCATCAAAGACAGATACTATTGATAAAGCTGCTTGGGAATTTTTAGCCTATCAATTAGCTACTGCAGCAGGAATAGATATGGCAGATTCAAAAATAGAAAAGATTAGTGGTGAGTACCATACCTTCCTCACAAGACGATTTGATAGAGATAATGGAAAGCGCATTCACTTTGCCTCGGCTATGACGATGACTGGAAATACAGAAGACATTATAAAGGAATTTGAGCCCAGTTATCTTGAAATTGTAGAATTTATAGAGAATTATGGAGCAGATGTAGAAGCTAATTTACATCAACTTTGGCGACGTATCGTATTTAACATAGCGATTTCTAACACAGATGACCATTTACGAAATCACGGATTTATATTAACAGAAAAAGGTTGGATTTTATCGCCCGCCTATGATTTAAATCCCTCGATAGAAAAAGATGGTTTGTCTCTAAATATAGATATGGATGATAACGCCCTCGATTTTGATTTAGCTAAAAGTGTTGGCGAATATTTTAGGTTAAGCGAAAGTGAAATGGAAACTATACTTTCTGAAGTATTGGCTGTGGTCAAAAATTGGAAACATATAGCAGAAGAAATAGGAATAAAAAGAAGTGAAGCGGAATTGATGTCTAGTGCTTTTAGAACAGAATTAAAAAACAATAAGTATGATTAAAACCGGAAGTGTATTTTCAATGGGAAGTGGAGGAGCTACCTATGAACATAATGTACAAGCAGCTTATTTACTTGCTATGTTATTACAGATTGAGATACCTCTGGTTACTAAAGGCAAAATATCAGAAGTCGCTTTTCAGACAACTAGTAAAGGTTATGCAACAGATGATTTGTTGGTAGAGGTAGATTTAGGTTCTGGGGCAAAGAAGAAAATTTTAGGTCAAATCAAATATAATATAGCTCTTACAGAAGCTAATGAAACCTTTAACGAAGTAATAACAGCCTTTTGGAAAGATTTCAATAACACCAAATTTGATAAAAGTACCGATAGGCTTCTATTGATAAAATCTAATTTGACCAACAACGATAAAAAACACTTTAACGTACTTCTAGATTGGGCATCGACACATAATAATGAAGTTGACTTTTATAAAGAAGTGGAAAGAATCGCTATAAAGAAAAAGCATCTTAACATCTTTGAAAATTTACTCAAAAAGGCTAACGATGATAAGGATGTACCCAAAAAAGACATTTGGATGTTTCTCAGGTGTATGGCTCTTCTTGGATACGACTTTACAACCGAGACCAGTACTGCGTATAGTAATGTTTTAAATATTATTACATTAACTAAAGCTACAGATTGTGAACTAACAGGCAGTCAAATATGGAATAACTTATTGTCTTTAGCTGCTCATTATAATCTTAATGGAGGAACACTATCTTATGACGACTGCATCAAATTAGATATGTACAAATGCTTTAACCCATCTGTATTTGATAGTACTTTTACTTCTGTATCTAAACTTAAAGAAGATAGCAATATCATAATAGAGCCTTTCACTAGCTCTATTGAAGATTTCCACTTGGACCGTTCGGATACGTTAGAAGAGCTTTTGGAGGTATCAAAGAGACATCAATTTACAGTAGTAACAGGAAGTGCTGGTGCTGGTAAGTCTGCATTATTAAAAGACTTTATAGAAATATATCACAACAATACAAATGTTTTTGTTTTCAAGGCTGAACAATTTAATGAAAGTACACTATCACACGTATTTACTAAACTTGGTGTCACACATTCCATTAGTAATATTGTCAATTCCATAGGGTATCTAAAAGAAAAACTGATTGTAATTGATAGTTTGGAGAAATTGCTAGAAGCGAATGCTGAAAACGCCTTTCAACAATTTTTGGCTAAGATAAAATCCTTTAAAGATGTAAAAGTGATTTTTACTTCAAGAGCTTATGCTGTTAACCTAATTCTTCAAAAATATCACTTTACAGATGTAGAAGTTATAGAGGTAAAACTTATGTCGAATGATGAACTAGATTTAGCACAACAACATTTCCCCAGTTTAAAACCATATTTTGAAAACCCCGGAATAAAAGAAATATTACGAAGCCCTAAATATCTTCAGTTTGCCGTAAATACAATTGGAGTAAGCGGATTTCAAGTAGAGGATTTATCTCTAATCGATTTCAAAACAAAACTCTGGAATCATATAATTGAAAAATCAACCATTACTGGCAGTGGTATGGCTAGAAAGCGAGGAAAAGCATTTTCAAATATAGCCATTAAAAGAGCACAGTCTATGCGACTTTTTGTTGAACCAGACGAGGGAGTTGATGAAGCAACTGTAGAAGCTTTACTTGATGACCATATTTTGTACAAAAGTAGAAATGAATATCAATTTTCACCTTCACACGATATTCTTGAAGATTGGGCGCTTGTAAAGCACCTATCAAAACTAAAAGCCGACGCACCGACTGTAGAAAGCTTTTTTAATCAAATAGGCAACCAACCTGCTTTTAGAAGAGCCTTTAGGTTATGGGTAGAAGATTATCTGATTGAAGATACTGATGCTATTGTGCGAATAATCACAAGTACAATTAATAACGATACAATTGAGAAATACTGGATAGACGAGATTTTGATTGCCGTTTTTCGTTCTAAAGATGCGTCACCCTTTTTCGAGAGTTTTAAAGCTGATTTACTAGCTAATAATGCTTCTTTTTTAGCGCGTTGCATTATGTTGACCAGAACTGCTTGTAAAGAATATGGTTTTGGTTCTGAAAAGAATAAATCTATACTATTTCCTATTGGTAGTGTTTGGAGAGATTTACTTGTGTTTATAGCAGAAAATATAACGGCATTGTCAAGTTTACGTGAGTCAATTTTTATGTTATTATTAGATTGGGAGCTAAGATTTTTACTGGATTCTGATAATTCATCCTCTGAGGAAATTGAGGCTTGTAAAAGTATTGTTACCCAGTTTATTCAGCAGATTGAGTCTGAAGATGATTTCTGGTTAAATAAGCTTTCTCGTGAAAAATATACGATACAAGAGTTGGTATACCTATTCTTTGGTCTAGCACCTTTTGCTAAACCTGAACTTAAAGATTTTCTTAATAGAGCAAACTCTAAAGAAGGCGTGGCTTGGAGAGTACAACAATTCTATGAGATAGCTATTAAAATAGCACTTGGTGGTATACGAAACCAAAGCCTTATAAAAGAATTTCCAGAATTGCTTATTTCTTTAACTGATAAAAATTGGAAAGTACAACCAAAGGAAAAAGTCGAAGAAGTGAAAATCGATGGTCACAGAAGCATATCAAGTTTTTTGCCTAAACCAAGACCCGAAAAAGAAGAATCTTGGGGAATAGAAGATTCAAAGTTTGACTATTACCCTTCAGGAATTTATAAAACATTTGTGGCTGGTTTATTTTCAACCCATCCAGTTAAAGCGATTTCGTTTGTAAAGAACTTTGTTAACTATACTGTTGATTTCTTTGTACAGTCGGATTATGGAAAAGAACACCCTCTGGAAAAGTTGACATTGCAATTCCAAGATGGAAAGGAAAGAATCCAATATGGAGATTTAGATTTATGGATTGCTTACAGAGGTTCAGCAACTAGAGTGCACACACTGATTGAATCCTTATTGATGTCTTTAGAGCGTTATTTGCTTCAATTAGCAGCGATAGATAGTGATTCGGCTAAAAAGCTACTAGAAGAACATTGCAAGTATATACTTCAGTTTTCCAATAATGTGGCTTTAACTTCTGTTGTTGCGAGTGTTTTTATGGCAAACCCAAAAGCGTTTACAGAATCCATATTGCCAATTTTTAGTCTAAGACAATTCTATGATTGGGATTTGCAGAGGTCTATAAGTGAGTATCATAGTATGGCGCCAGAAGATAGACAAATATCATATGCACAAAAAGAGAGGATGGAGTCTAATGCTTTACCTCACCGCAGAAAATATCATCAAGGATTAAGAGCTTTTTTGATTCCTTACCAAATTAACTATGGTAAGCTTAACGAAGAACTTTTTAAGATTTTTGATAAATTTTACAATGACTTTACGGATGATCATTTATGGATAAAAACGGTTACAGAAATAGATGTCCGTAAACTAAAACCAGGGAAGGTAAATAAAGAAGCTGGCACAGTAGAATTAGTGCCATCTTATCCAGAAGAAATTTCTGAGACACTTACAGCTATTGAAGAAGATTTTAAGGATAATCACTTTGATGCTTCTTACAGTAATATGCTGCGTAAAGCGATAGAAAATGAAGTAGAAATAACTTTTGAGCAATGGCTAGAAATCTACAATTACTACACAGCAGCAGATTTTCAGCACGGTATATTTGATATGCCAGTATCATTGGCTAAGATTGGGCTTGATTCATTCTCTACTCAATTAAGTGAGCAGCAAACTTTTTGGTGTCTCGATACTATATCTAACGCCGTTGATGCACTGATAACCGACAAATATAAAAATGACTATAATCTAAGTATGAACTATAGTTTGCTGGAGAAAAAGACAATTCTTCACGCTATTCATTTACTACCCAAATATGCTGCTACAGATGAAACGAAAACGGATTATCGAGTGCTACTTGGAAGACTCATCTTATGTCCATTAGACGATTTCGATTTAAGACAATTCCTAATGTATTTTAGAGATGAATTTATTAAGAATTGCCCGGATACTGCCAAGGACTTAACCAAGATGGTTATATCCTTTGCAAAATTTGAGAAAGACAGTCCAAGGCCTTACTATAGAGCGACAAAAGAAGAGTTAGTGGCATATGAAAAGAGCTTTAAATATTTCATTAAAGCATCTATGGATGCCCCAAATGAAATTGACTCGGAAGTTATTGATTACCTCTCGCACGAAAAGCACTTTCTCATTAGAGCTATGTTAATGATATCCACTAAGGAGTGTAATCGAGTTGAAGCTGATTATGTCATTAAAGTTATGCAAGAATTTGTTAGCTTGTACACGGCAGTAGAAGGTGATACTTGGAAAAAAAGTAATCGCGAATTTGATTACACAATTCAAACGGATATGCAGTTATTTCTTGCAGAATTTTGTTTGTACAGTAGTGACATAGAGTTTGGAAAAAAAATATTAAATGCTTTAGTCTTACCATTTTTAGCCAATACTTTCGGTAGAGATACTGGTATTAATGATTTATATGAATTTGTTTCCTCAACGTTGAGTTTTTGCATTACCATAATGTATGATATTGTACGGGACAAAACCGAAGAAGAATTGCAGGTATATGGTACAAGATTCTGGCAGATATGGGACCATTTATTTAATAAGTTAAAGGAGAATGAGAGTTATTACTTTAGCGACAAATTATTGCTAGACAATAGGTTTTTGAAATCATTAGAAGATTGGAAAGGCTTTCTTGGTTACAAGGAATTATACCTAAATATGGTAGATTATTTTGGTACTAAGAAACTATCTTCTGTTATATCTGTTTTTTCAACATTTGGAGAAAAAGTGTTCTTGCCAGAAGGACTTTTGCTCTTAAAAAAAATGATTGATGAGCATCCCGGCAATACATCTGATTTAATGGAAAAAAATGGTAAAGCCTTGATTAAAAAACTATTTTTTAACCATATAAATATCATAAAGAATAGACAGGATTTAGTAAATGCATTTTTACATATTTTAGGTTTAATGATTGATTCAGGCTCTACTGAAGCTTATTTAATTCGCGAAAATGTTTTTGTGTATAAGGCTGAAGTTTAGTTTTTCTGCTACACAATTGTATTTTTTTATCATAAGCATACCTTATTTATTGACAATAAACTGCTGAGATAATTATATATTTATCCTCTGGATTTGCATTAACCAATACCAAAAAATCATTTGGAAAATAACACAGAATTATCAAGGGAAATATTAAACGAATTTCTTGACAGATGGGATATTCAAGCAATCAAGTCAATGAAATTGGAACAATATGTTTCGGTTGGAGACAAAGACACATTCTGTCAATGGTTGGAAACCAAAACAAGAGCTTTAGGAAGTATTAAAGGTATAAATTCTAGCAAGTTTGGAATTTATAAGCGTAGTGACCCAAATGCAAAACCAAAAAATTTAGTCAATGACAATATTTATTCTTGGCAGCGGTATTATGGAGAAAATAGAAAAGAAGCGTTTCAAAATGTAAAAACTGAAATTTTAAAAATTATAGATTATTCAGAAAAAGGAGATTTTGAAAAAATTGATGATTTGCACTTAACCCTTTTTGTAAAGTGGAAGATTGCTTATCTCTATTCAAATGAAAGATTGATTCCAATTTTTAAGAAAGCTGTACTACATAAGATTGCTGAGTATTATGGCTTGACTGTTACCAGAAAAACCAAAACTTCTGAAATTCAGAACTTAATTATTGCTAATAAACCATCTCATTTATCCATTTACCAATTTGCCGATTTATTATATGAGAAATTTGGTAGAGAAAACGGTAAAACGACTAATACTGGAAAAAAGAGAAAAACAAAAAGGAAAGGTACTAAGTCTCGAAATTCATCAAAACAAAACAGAAAAGGAAGCACAAGTTACATTGCTGAGCAAAAGCACAACAAGATACAAGAAGCACTTCAAAATAGGCTTGAAAAACAATATGGTAAAGTCAATGTAGTTCTTGAAGAAAACTATGTAGATATAAAAGTCAAGTTGGAAAAGGAAATTCATTTTTATGAAGTGAAATCCTCAGCTTTTGCCGCTGATTGTATTAGAGAAGGTTTAGGTCAAATTATATCCTATATGCAAAAAGACGATGATGACAGAAAAAAAGTATTATTTATTGCAGGACAGTATGCACCAAACCAAGATGAAGTTGATTATTTGAATTTTGTAAAGAAAAAATTAAAAATTGATTTTGATTATGTTAACGTTGAATTGAAAGATTAACTATCAAAATGACCCTTTTTCCCTCGGTCCTTTATTAGTTACTTTCCACTGATTATTCTCTTTGACCAATTTAAAGATACCCGTCTTTCCATCATAGGACGTTTTGTATCTTACCCAGGCAATTTCACCATCAATGGCTTCATCTAAGATTTCTACCTCGATTTCTTTATCGGAATCTGGAAGCATATTTTGAACCGTAATCAAACTGGCATATCCTTCAGATGTAGTATGCTTCTTTAGAGCTGATTCATCTTTTGAGAAAAAGCTTTTCGCAACAATTTCTGCGGTTTCTGTGTGGGACATATTCTTATTTCCTGAACAAGAAATGAATAAAAGTACGAGTGAGCAAATGACTAAATTTTTCATAATATTATTAATTTGGGTTATTGATATATCTATGTGATATTTTTAGTTCAATATTTCGTTCGCCATCTTTTTCATTCAATTCCAAAATTGCCCTACGGTCATTAGATAATGAGAATTTGGACAACACATAAACGAATCGTATCATCTTTCCCTCTGCAATTTTTGAAGGTAAATGGTGCTTGTAAATCGGTTCTTGATACAAACCCTGTAAAGATTTCTTTTTTCCTTTTTGTCGAGTCTCGATTGAAAGGTTCAAGAAATTCAAATCGTAATCCAAGGTGGAATTATTCCTAATTTGAATAACGAAATAGAGTTCTTCTTTATCAAAAACTATATTTTCAACACTCAAAATAACACCTTGTTTTCTCTTTGTAAAGTAACCAAAGTGTTGTTTTATGTCAAGAAGGTAAGAACAGAATTTTTGGTAATAATAAGTTCTGTTATCTATACTATCTTTAACAGTTACAGTCTGAATAGAATCACTTACTAATGGCTTTTCATTCCCTATACTATTTGATAATGGAATGAAATAATTGAGCTTTGACAGCTGCTTTTTATACCTTACAATATACGAAAAAATTGAACCATTTCTATTGACTACCAGCAGATTACTTTCATTCCCTGGCTTTGCCTGAAGCAATCCAAAATATTGTTCTTTTTCACGATTGTAGGTAAAGACAAAATTATCCGAACCAGTTATGCCTTGCCTTATAGGTTCTGGGAAAAATAGCGCAACATTTTTAGTGTCGTTTGCATAAATAGTGTCGAGGACTGTGTTTGTTTGTGTTGCAGCCTGTGCCCAACATAATCGAGGTGAGATAGCTGACATAATTATAAGAGCTGAAATAATGATATGCTTTTTCATAAGTGTGCGTTTTTAAATGCCCATTATGGGCTCATAATTTTGGTTTTAAAATTAATCTGTAATTATTAAGTACGGTTACTTTTATGTTTCGATTGTTACGCCTAAACACCTTTGTAATTCCACCTACTTGTGGAACAGTAGGAATATTGATGTCGCTGACTATATCGTCTATAACTTCGGTGGTAGCTTCTGCTCGAAAATTGTTTTGTACATAGATGCCCTCACTACCATCAGATAAATCGAAGGCTTTTAGTTTGGTAGGATGATGCTTTATATTTTCAATCTCAATTAAGGCACGATTGGGCTGAAAGCTTATAAATCCAAAAACTGGCGTGTTCTTTGGCATTAATTTATTATTAATTGTTGCAGCTTTAATAAGACGCATTCGTAATCGGGTATTTGCTTTCACAATTTGGTCGCCATCGACAACCACATAAATGGTTTCATCTGTATTACCAATAATCGAAACTTCATTTGGTTTTGGCGAAGCAGCAAAGAACAGTTGATGTTCCAAGCCCAATTCTTTAGCTTCTATTTTTTGTTCTCTTTTGATATCGGCAGAGTCAATTTGCTGTGTAGTATTTTGAGTAATTTTCTTTTGCCCAAAGCTCTGGTATCGCTTTTCGGAATATTGAATTTTGCCAGCCTCATAAATACTATCTACAATGCGTTCTTTTTCCTGTTCTGGTAAATCAGGATTGTAAAGACCTGTTGAATCCAAAAATTTTTCGTCGTAGATGCTAGGCGCATTATTTTCGCGCACTTCTTTTAAATCATTGATAGCATCCAGTTTAGAATCATACTCTTTTTGGTTTTCATCTAAATCTGGCACTAAAGTCTGTTCAAGATTTTTATTTTCACTTTTATCATCGCCCATAACCATCATAGAATAGGAAATTAGGAATATGAAAATCACAGCCAGTACAGCTGCAAAGACAATTTTATTTTTTTCTATTTTCATCTGTAGATATTTATTTGTTTTTATTTGTCAGATGTAATTCGCCATTTAACATTGAAAATAGTTTTCAAAATTGATGTGGCTCATTTCATAATCGTGGTTTTTTTAATTGCCGATTATCGGCTCAATTTTCATCGTTTAATTTTTTTAAGGTGTTCTCGAAATAGTTTGTAATCAATAATCCGTGTGGATTGTTTGGAAAATTTCTATCAACTGATATTAAGTTTCCACTAGAAATAAGTTCGTAGGTGTCTATTATTGAACCACGATTGATTTCAAAAATGGTAACCGTTCTAAAGACATACGTTCCATTTTGTTCTTCGATTTGCGAATCAATGCTCAGGACTTTTTGAACTAGTGAATATTGTAGTAATCGGTTATAGACACCATCGGCTTTTTTCTGACGATATAAATTATCCACAGAGCTGTTACCTAGCCATAGAGCCTTTTCAAGATTCCGCTCATAATTACTGGCATCAATGTTATAGAAATACTTGTGGAACAGCTCTAAATGTGCCAAAGCTTCAACCCTAAAGTTTTCTTTTTGGGTAACGAGTTTCAGCGGAATAATACTGCCATCCGTATTAATGGCAAAGGCACTATTGAGTGCATTTTGATTTGTGTTGAATGCCATCCAAAGTGAAAAGATGCTAGATAGCATTGCAAAAATGACAACTGCCAGTACGATAAATCGGTTCAGTTTTAAGATGGCATAGATATTTTTATAAGGTGTTTTCATTTTCATTGGAATTAGCTAGTAAACAATCTGAGCGTGAAAGATGTAGCGCGTTTATATAATTTGAATTTCAGGAAAACAATGAAACCAACTGACCCAAGCTGCACCACAGGTGCGAAAAAGCCTTGACCAACGTCTGTTCCAAAGAGGTTTGTCCAGAAATTAGTATTGATTTCAGTATAGAGGGCATTCACAAATACATTGACCAAAAAGAAGGCTGGCACCAACATATAGACCGCAGCGTACAATTTGAAAAATGTATAAGCAAGCGAACGGAATTTTTCAAAAACGGCTAGGCTTATGACCAAGGGAAAGAAGGCTTGCATTATGCCCAATAGAAAATAGCGTTCTGCAAGGAATAGCGGGTAGATGAACAAATCTAAAATCCAAAGAAAAATACTAATGATAAATGCAAATATTTTGAATCCGTATAGTGGTGTTACTAAGGCTTCGTATAAGAGCGTCATAGCAGCTTGCGCTACCTCTATGATACTAACATCTTCCTCTATGGGAATGTCCTGCATCTGTAAAGGCAATAACGCAGGTGCTGTACCACGATATTGCGCTTCTATTGAAACCAAGATGCTATCGAAGAAACCTAGTACCTGTGTCGAAAATATGACCAGAAGGACAACTGCAAAATTCTTCGTGAGTTCCCCAGGACTCAATCCCCAAGTGTAACCGTCTTTGTCCGCAATACCTTCGTTGTATTTTTTAAGGATGTTAATTAGAAAAAACAGAACGGCGAGCGTTTTCATTCCTGCAATAGTGTATTGCGAGAAGCTGCTGTTCTGTATCGTTTGAAACACCGCGTCGATGTATTCCAGTCCAATCCCTAAAATAATGGCTGCGGTCATCTTTAATATTCTGTTTCCCGGTTATTTACTTTATCCTGCATTTTTCTGAAGGAAATAATATCCCTGTAGCGTTTAGTTTTTGTGTTGATATTGGAAACCATTTGTTTAGATTCCAGTTCCTTTTGTTTTAGGACTTCAGCACGTTCGGCATCGGACATTTTTAGATTGTCGCTAGATAAGATTTCGCTCATAAAATCTACCGTGTCCAATGAGTTTTGCACAATAGCATCAAATGATTCCGCAACCCGTGTAACTTCCTCTGGTTTGATATAAGGCGAGTTTAAAATATCTTGCAAATCGTTTTGCATTACATTGATTAAGCGTTGATTGTTTTGTGCAATTTCCTGAACCGCTCTGAGTTGTTGTACCACACTTGATACTTTCTCGATACTTTCCTTAGCATCCTTCAAGAATTTTACAGACTTAATCATTTGAGCTGTTTGTTTACCAGATTCTACAAGTTGTTTTACCAAACTGATAAAATTGGTGTTGTCATAAGTGGGCATTCCCTGAGCTTTTATATTCAAGCTGAACAGTAATGCGATTGCGAGTACTAAGATTTTTGTTTTACTCATTGCTAAATATTTGTTTTGGTATTCGTGAATCTTCGATTTCATAATATTATGTTTTAGATGTGAATTGAATTATTGCTTTTTCCATATCGTTATGCTCATCGTAGAGCTTCATTATTTCTTCATTTTCCTGCCCATCGGTTAAGTATGCGGCATACACTTCCTTCGGAACTTCAAGACGAAAAATGTTGCTTTCCTTTCCAATTTTGATAAACATCTCGGTGTACTTGCGTGGTCCAGATAGATTATTTTTAATTGATTTTAATTGGTTCAGGTCGTGGCTGGATAAATTGAGTCGCTTGACCAATTCGTCATAACCCTTTTCATTATTCAAGCTATAAATGACTTGTGTGTTTTCCAATATACTTGCTGATGTTGAATTATTGGGTAACTGATTTATGGATTGCAGAATAATACCAATAGCACCGTTTTGTTTACGAATGGCTTGATAGTAGAATTCCACACTTTCCAGTACGTTGTCAAACTTCAATTGTTTGGCAAACTCATCGAATAGGATGATGCCCTTTTCGGCTCTGTTTTTCCATATGGTTCTTTGGATGGCAGACTTAATCAGTTTCAGCATTACGGATAAGATTTCCTTATTGTCCTTGACTTCATCCAGTTCAAAAACAATCAAGCGTTTATCCTCTATTTTATAAGTTTGGTCTTCGCTAACTTCAAATAAAAAACTGTATAGACCATCGCCGACATATTCGGACATTACGTGCAAGAAGCTGATAACATTGAAGTAGTCGGGATGGATTTTCAAGGTGTCCAGAAGGTCTTTCTGATTCCTTTCTATAAAACTATAAAAACCATCTAACGAGTGATTTTCTGGTATACTATCGTAATAATGCCGTAATATTTTTTTTACCGAAACCGACTGTGCTTTAGTTACTTTTAAATCTGAAGCGAACAATTCAAACAGAAAAACGGATAAATCTTCCAACCGTTCAGGTGTCAAATCTTTTACATCGCTGATGTAAAAAGGATTAATACCTAAGTTCTTACCGCTTTCATAACGAAGCACCGTATATTTCTCAGGATATAGTTTTGCGAATTTAGTGTAAGAACCACCCAAATCGATGATGACCAAGCGAACACCACTTTCAAAATATTGGCGTAGAATATTATTTGCTAAAAACGATTTACCTTCGCCAGTAGGTGCGAAAATGGCAAAGTTTCTTGCCTTGATACGTTTCTTACGTTCGTCCCAAACATCTTTTAAAACGGGAACATTATGTTCTCTATCATTAAAGATGATTCCGGTAGCATCTGAATTGTAATTGGTACTATTAATGAACAGGCATAAAGCGTGTTTTAAATCAGTTACATATAAATCGTTATTTGAGAAGTTTGAAGAAAAACAACAGTAACTGTTTAGTATATAATTTTTTCGTTCTTCGCCTCTAGGATAGTATGGGATGATATCCAATTCCTTAAACTCGGTTTTTATTTTTGAACCAATTCGACTTAAATTTTCTGGGTTTTTGTCCCAATAAACGATGTTTAAATGACCTCGAATAATCCGAGCATTATCATCGGCATTGATTTGGTCGAGAATGTGTTGAATTTTGCCAAGAACTACTTTGTTCTGTGAACCGAAATTTGAACTTTTGTTGAGTTCTTCGACTTTTTTATCAAGTAGTTTTCGCCACTTCTGTTTGTCATCTAAATACAAGATTTGATTAACAATATGATTTTCGTTTAGCGTAAGCCCTAAGCCATCAATAAACCCTTGATAAAACACAAAATCGTCAGAAGTGAATTTCTCATTGGTTTTGCTACTCTGTACACTTTCGCCAAAGCACAATTCGCTATTAATGGCTAGGACATCAAAATGGTTTTCGCCAATATTGACGCTTTTTTTGTCTAATATGATATCTGTGTCAAACCTATCATTGAAACCATTGAAATAACTAGATGTGATTTGCTGAATTTCTTTTGCTTTAAGCGAAACGAATTTCATTTTTCGGCTATTATTTATGAAAGAAACCGAATCACTAACCGAACCGATAAAACTATTTACGTTGTCATCGAGTTTCTGAACAATATCTTTGGAAATCTTTCTGAAGGGATTGACATATTTCGGATTGTTTAATGCTTTATTCTTGGTTAGAATAAAATATAGAAAGCAGCGATGTTCCATATACTCACGACCTTTAAAATGCTCGTGTGTGGCTTTCTCTAAAAATGTATTGTTTGCTAGTTTTTCTGAAGTATATGATTTTTTGAGGTACACATCTTGCTTATGCACTACTGTACCAATAGGCAAGGATTTTAAAGCCTGAAACCAAGCACCGTGTATATCCTCAAAATCCTTTTCGGACAGCGAATAAATTTCTGGTAGTGTCCCTTCATAGCATAAGACCACATTACCATTATTGGCAAAAATGATATTGTCTTGAATATCTGTGATAGGTCTATATTCTGAAAGGTTAATCTTATTCATAATTGAAGCCAGAGTTTCTTTTGTTACTTAATATTCTTGGAAATGCTTTTGCCATTTGGAACAGCTGTGGGTTGTGTGTAATTCTTGTCAAGGCAACATATAGAGCAGCGTTAAAAACCAGTATACCTATAATCATTATAAAGCTGAATGAGAATATAATGACCAATAGTGATGCAAGAATGGAAACCATCATTAGGGCAAACAGGGAAATAGGCAGCCCAAAAATGACCGCCCTTTTTCTTATGTTTTTATAGACCTCGAATTTCTTCATCGTTACACTACGATTCCGATTAAGTATGTGAAGATGCCGACTACTGCGCCAGCTATCAAAACAAATACAAGTACTCTAGTAATCCCTTTTTTAAGGTCTGCATTTTCCCCAAAGAAATGTCCTGCATTAAACAGGAAGCCAACTAGGAAAATGACACCTAATAAAATTGGAAAAATAGTTCTGATAGTGTCGCCAACATCATTAACTGAATCTTCAATACCACCAATTTGAGCAAAAAGAGAAGTGGATAAGAGCGAAAGAAATGATGCTAAATAGAGTGATTTTTTCATAATAAAACTGTTTAGATTTTTATGTTGTTTTCGTTAGTAGAAATTTACATATATTTGAATATAAAATACTGTAAATCAGTAATTTGTGAATAAAATATTATTTGAAATCAATTGAATTTAATTGCCATTATTTAGCATCAAATTCTATGAATTTTTGAAGGGAAGTTGTTGATAACCTGAAAATTGAAAATGAAAAAAGTGTTCAAAAACGTCAGTTTTGTCTTTCTACTTCTAAAAATGTGCGTCATTTTTGGACAAGAAATAAGTGCTCAAAAAAGAATAATTATAGACGTTGGACACGGTGGAAAAGATGCTGGCGCAATTGGTATAAATAAAATCCAAGAAAAGGACATCGTATTGGAAATTACGAATGCCATTTTAGACCTAAATAATGAATTAGAAAAACCTTTAGATATTTATTTAACCAGGTATAAGGACACACTTATTTCATTATCGGATAGAACGAAGCTGGCCAAAGTCTTAAAAGCTGATTTGTTTTTGTCCTTGCATTGCAATCATTCGGATAATCCGAATGCAAGAGGAATTGAAGTTTATGCTTCAAAAAAGCAAGCGGAATATTCTAAAGAATCTGTTTTTGTTGCCTATCAAATTGAAAGAACGCTTTGCAAAGAGATAGGATACGAGGGTAGAGGTGTAAAGTTTGCCAACTTTCAAGTACTTCGGGAAACAGTCGATTATTGTACTTCTGTGCTTTTGGAATTGGGGTTTTTGAGTAATAAAGATGAAGGAAGTTATATTTCAGATGCTGTAAATATCCAATTCATTGCCAGCACTATCTTATTATCCATACAAAATTGATATTATTATGAAAGACCTATTTATAGAATTAACAAAGAGTTTAAAAATGATTGTAGTACAATTTATTTCAGAAGTGGTTATACTATATAAGTCATTTCGAAGAAATTGAATTATATCCCATTATTGGACTGATAAATTCAGTCTAGATAATGTGGTAAGCGTTATTAAGTTTTGGCAAAAAACCAAATATTTGCCAAAGTTTAATACTGCTATTCACTTCCGCTTATCCCCAGCTTTCGTATCAAAAGCAATTAAATTAAACAGTTCTCGCATTCGGCTACGAACCCGATTGCCGTAGCGTTCTTCCAGTTCTTCAGCATTGAGATTTGTGGTAGCGTGTGTCTTGATTTTATGTTTGGTCTGAAGATAAAGTTCATATCGGGAAAGCAATACTTCGCCCATTACGTTCAAGTCTTTGCCATAGAATCTTCCCGCAGGTTCAATGCCTAAATCATCAAAGCAATAAAATCTGGTATTGCCATAGTCTTCAATAGTTTTAAAACCAAGGTGGTTAAAACTGAAGGCTACATTCCTGCACGGAATCATTTCATAAGGTCTTTGCATTGGTACGATATGACGCAGTAGTTTCATCAAGGTTGTTTTTCCGCATCCTACTGGGCCAGAAAGTAAAATACCTTTGTCGATATCAATTCCGTTCTTTTTACAATTTTCTTTGTCCTTGATGAAATAATGGCAGAGATTACGAATGATAACGGTGTCTTCATCATAGATTCTAAATTGCTGACCAAAGAGTTTCATTCCCTTTGCATTTAGATAAATCAAGATTTTGTCAAAATCGTAAAGAACGCTTTTGCCATCAAATTTTCCGAGCGAATATTCCACGCCACCTTCGGAAATTTTAGAGGGGTTGTCCATAATCTTTGTTTTTAGTGGTTCGCAAGTTGTCCTTGATTTGAGACGCTTGTTTTTTGTTTGTTTTGTTTTCTTCGTCAAATAATTCGGTTCTGTCCATCCAATTTTTGGCTATGGCTCGCCAATCTCGAATGTCTTTTCCATCGCTTGTTTGCCAATTACAAGTTTCATAATGCTCGTAGAATTTTTTTGCTTCATCAGCATCAAAACCTTTTTCTTCAAAAAAAATCAAAACGACCTGCCAGCCCTTTGGTTGTTTTATATTGTTTTCTTGTTTGTTATTGTTTATAGTAGATACCAATGCTTGTCCACCTATGGGACGGTGTTGGTACACTACTTGTCCGTTTGTGGGATGGTGCTGTCCCATAACTGGTTCACGTATGGGATGGTACTGTTCCGCAAGTTGTTCTAATATGGGATTGTACCGTCCCACAACTGGTTCATCACTTGTACCAATAATGGACATCTTGATTTTGCTGCCTTTATACGGATTGTTTGAAGGAAAATAACAGAGATAAAGCCACGAGTCTAAATCTGTGATGCATCTGTGGTACGTAGATTTTGAGCCTATTTTGGCACAACGCATTAAATCTCTACGGTTTACATAAAACTCATCTGCAAAGCGGCTGCTGTTCCATTCTTGGAACAAGGCCATATACAAACTAATATGGGTAGGATTTAGGCGGTCATCAAAATAGAACTTTTCAAAAGCTGCATTAAGTAGCTTAATATAGTTCATCATCTAAGATTTTAAACCGTGCTCTACACGGTTGGCGGTCATTATACTTTGTATTTCTTCGGCATCATAGTAGATGATACCACCTACTTTAGTATAGGGCAAAGTGCCATTAATGCGAAGATTTTGCAAAGTGCCTGGACTTACTTGTAGCAAGTTCATAACCTCTGAAGATTTGAGATATTTTTTAAGCTTTCCTTTGGATTGATTGGTAAGCAGTTTCTTGATGTCATCGAGCAATTCCATTTTGAAGTCTCGAAGGTCGTCTGTGGTAATAATACTTGCTGGCATAATAAAACGGTTTTTAAAGAATAGGACTATCAATATTTATTCTTTTTAATTTGATAGCCCTTAACCTGATTTGACTTTCGTTCTACAAATTTGAATAGCTTTATTGAATTTTATTCCCTATTACGACCGTACTATGGTCAAAATTTAACATTTTAAAACTTAGTGGGTTTTGAAGTGTTCTAAGTACGATTTCGTAAAAATGAAACACTAAAAAAGCATAAATTCTATGGAAAGTAGCTGCGAAATTAAATTACCGTAGGTCAATCGTACTACGGTCTTTTTTTAACATCTAAAAAAGGAAGATTGAATTAAAGAATTTAGGGTTTATTCCTCGCTTTTGTCCATTTCTATGAGTAGTGATGTAGAGAGTTCGTCAAGAAATAGCGTTCTACTATTTTTCCTGTTTTTAATGTCGTGATAGGTTTTATAGATGTCCTTTGGCGTGAAGTCAAATATTTGTTGAAGTTTTCTAGAAAGTTCTATTATGCTTTGGTTGTCTTGACTTCCTAAACCTTTTGCACAGAGTGCATATAGCATTTCTACATAATCCGTATTTGAAAATGGCCAATGAATCTTTTCAATTGGTTTAATGGTTTTCAAATTGAAATTTAAATCGTTACAGATTTTATACTTTTTCTCATCTAGATAAACTGCCAATGAATTATAAGCCCTGTATTTACCAAGAAGCATATCTCTAGGTGTACAAAATTCGGGGTCTTGAAAGTAAAATTTTGAAGTTGTAATGTGAAATGTTTCCAGATAATCTCTTGTGTAATATTCTTTATCAAAATGAGTAGCCCCAGAATTAACATATTGACCAAAATCCATATTGTACAGGAAAAACCTATTTAACTTACTGATTTTCTTTTTTATGGATTTCAACTGAGAATCTTTGTCGCCTTTTGGAAATTGAATTTCAAAAGAATGGATTTCTGAAAAGTAAATGAGTTTGATTAATGGAATCTGTTTAGTCTCTTTGAAGAATACTATTTCTTCTTTTATAGTATCGAATTTTTTAGTTAGAATTTCTTTTTTATAGATTGTTAGTAATTCACGACAAGCTCTTATTGAGCTGGCAGCCCAATTTAAAATATTTTCATTTTGAAATTTTATCTTATCCAGATCCTGTAATAATTTTGTTGATAGTATTTGAGGGTTCATAAGCAGGCATTTTGAATTTAGAAACCATAAAGAAGGGGTTTAGAAAATAGGGTTAAAATATTGTTTTTATAATCCGCAAAACTCACTAGATAATAGCCGTTAATTCATAAAATTTGAGGCTTTTTAGTTCATTTTGTAGAATTGAAGGGAAGTTAAATTTATCACATAATTTAACGAAGAAAATGTACCGTATATATTTACGGATTATACCGTATTTTTCTACGGAAGTACTTTAAAATATTGAAAACACTACCTTTTAGAAATCAAGGTAACTAGCTTTTTTTCTTTCGGAACCGCTTTAAAAATTCACGCCTATTCTTTACACCTGTTTTTTTAAAGATATTGGAAGCGTGTTTTGATACGGTACTTTCGGCAATGAATAAATCTTTTGCTATGTTTCGGTAGCTTAAATTACTTAAAATAGAAAGAGCAACCTCGATTTCCCTTCGGGTCAAATCCTCGTAAATGATTTTACGTTCTATGGATTCGTCTCGTTGTTTTTTCTTTAAAGCAAAAACCTCGTACATTCTGTTATTATTCTCTATGAAATATAAGTGCCTATCTACTTCAATCGTGGATATAGCATAGAAAGCCAAATTCATTACGGTAAAGGTTATCCATTGGTAATCCCCAATGACAGTACAAATTGGCAACAATGCTATACTTCCTACACTTACAATAGATAATCTATTCCGTCTTAGAATAAAAGCATTTGGATTACTTGGATTAGAAATTCGCCTGTAGAAAATGAATAGAAAAACAACTGCGGCTACTGATATTGGTATAGTAAAAAGTAGTCTGGCGTAGTTTAAAGATTCTGTAATAAAATATGGTAGTAAAAATAAAACGATATAATTAACGCTTGTGAATATGGCAAGATTTCGAATTGAAGAATTAAACTTCAGAACAACAATATCGTATTCTTTATATAGATAATAGACAATGAATACACAAAGTGCAATTGCCACGCTGTAAGTTATAATATATTGAAGTATTATTGGACCAGGGAAATTGTCAGTAGGAAGAAAACCACCAGTAACATTGTAAGCGATAAAAAGCAAACCTAAAATTAGAAAACGTTTAAAGCTACTTTGTGTTTTCTTTCCTGAAAAGTAGAGAGTAAATAATACAATGACCGTATCTAATAAAAGGTAGAAAAAAGTTGTCCAATGTATTGCTGTCCCAAACATTCTGCATAGTTAAATTTTGGTTTCTTCAAATCTGTTTTGAGTTTCATTTTTAATGGTATTTTCTGGATTAAAAATTTTGCCATTCATTGCAATGAAAACACCATTTTGAAGAGAAGAAAAAGCAAAGCCCAAATTAAAAGGTGCATCGGTGTGTTTCTCAGTACCCAACATAAAAGCACCAACCAATACCACAATTTTATCTAAGTTTAAATTGTTAAAAAATTGAGCGGTTTTAATCATTGTTAAAGTTCCGTGTGTTACAAGAACTTTATTAGCACTTGAGTTTCTGATTCTCGAAGCAATAATTTGTCGGTCTTCTTTAGTGATAAACCTGCTGTCCTTATGCATCAAATTGTCTATTTGATAATCAAACATCACATTCGCGTTTAATAAAAAATCTTCGATGGTTATAGTTGTTTGCTGCTTGTTGTTGGGTGTGGCATATTCCAATCCTTCAATAGTTCCGCCTGTCGTAATTATATGTACCATTATTTATCTTTTTACTACAAATAAAACCTCACAACAAAGTTGGGTCTTTATTGAATTTAAAGTCTAAATATGAGGTGTTTATGTGTTCAAGTATCTGAAATGTAAACTCATTCAAGAATAATGGAATGTATATAGTTACCAATTGAATTTGGAATCCAGTAAAATTTTGGGGATGAGATTTAAAGAAAACCTCGTAACTATTCTAATGTCTTAGACTTCAGTTTTTTTGTAGAAATATTCCATCACAAAACAAAAAACAATTATTCCTAGAGCAATGAAAACATCAAATTTACTGTCTGAATAGTGCTGAACTAATAATGCAATCATTGCAATGAAGCAGCTTATAGCACCAAAAAGTGGAATGATTTTATTTGCACTAGTTTCAGAAGATAATTTAAAACCAGCACAATTTACAACCGCAAATATTAATAAAAACCCAACACTTCCAGCAGTTGAAATACCCTCTAATTCCAAGGTGTTTACCAGTATAAGTGTAGCAATCGCAGTTATGAACAACCCAATAGGTTGATTCCATAATTTATGAGTAAATGTTGTGGGTAACTCATCATCTTCTGCAATTTCATAATTCACTCTACTACCACCATAAAGCGATGCATTTATTGCTGAAAATGTAGATATTAAAGCAGCAATGGTAATTATGGTAAATCCAACTTTACCTAACATTGGTTTAGCAGCTTCTGCCAAAACATAATCCTGTGCAGTTAAGATGGTACTAAACTCTAAAGAGCCAACAGTAATTATAGCGATAATGATATATAGAAATATTACAAAAATGACAGACGAGTAATAGGCACGAGGAATATTTTTTTCTGGATTTTCAATATCAGGTGCAGCATTTGCTATAAGCTCAAACCCCTCATAAGCCACAAAAATGACCATTCCAGCAGTCACAATTTTAAAAGAGGATTCCCAGTTTTCTGGCGATAATTGTTCTAAATGTGGATTTCCAACTAGACCATAAATACCAAACCCAACAAAAGATAATAGAATGATTAATTTAATGATTACAGCATAAGATTCTATTTTCCCAACAA
The DNA here is from genome assembly GCF_058148545.1 of Ulvibacter sp. 2305UL32-6. Taxonomy (NCBI): domain Bacteria; kingdom Pseudomonadati; phylum Bacteroidota; class Flavobacteriia; order Flavobacteriales; family Flavobacteriaceae; genus Ulvibacter; species Ulvibacter sp. 2305UL32-6. The sequence goes on along the minus strand of NZ_JBYVKA010000001.1, from coordinate 552,470 downwards.
CAGAAATACTGTAGTAATTAATTGCAGTTGCTAGTATCACAATTGCAGAAGCATAAATATGAGAATCTATAGTTTTGTTATGGGTAAGTTTAACTAAATTTGGAGCATACGAGCCAAAAGCTGAGGCATACAACGCTAGCATAATGATGTAACTTACCCAAAGTAAATTATTTATGCCACCACTAAATATTCCATTCCCAAATCCTTGATTAACAAACTTTACAGTACCACCTCTATCTGGATATTTAAGCGATAATTTCACATAACTATAAGAGGTTATTAGTGCAATAAGTCCAGCAAATAAAAAAGAAATTGGAGTACCACCTTTTGCAAGCGCAATAGCTAGACCCAGTACAGCAAAAATTCCGCCACCAACCATACCGCCAATTCCAATGGATATGGCCTCTTTTAATCCTATTTTACCATTCAGTTTTCTGTTTTTTGTTTTTCTCAAAGCTATTCACAAAATTAATTTATAGTCACTAATTTCCTTTTTAAACATCCAACTTACATTTTCTTAGATGCTATTAGACACATTCGTATTAAACGTTACCCAATTGATGATATATCTGTAAAGTTAAAATTGTACTCGACTTTCTCGGTACTATTTGCTGATTTAATTAGTAAAGCCTAACAACTGTATTGTTTATAAAAGATATGGTACACTAAAATAAACTTACAGTACATTAAACACAGTAAATTATGTCATAAATAATTGGCTAAAATTCATTATTGTAATTTTGTACCACAAAACTTCATATATCGAAGCCTCAATTGCTATTTAAAAAATGGAATCAGATAATGTAAAAAAAATAGGACTCGTGTTGTCTGGAGGAGGGCAACGAGGTGTGGCACAAGCTGGAGCTATAAAAGCTTTGTGTGAAATGGGAGTTATACCCGACGAGGTTTCAGGCACAAGTGCGGGAGCTCTCGTGGGAGCAATGTATTCCGCAGGATATACACCTGAAGAGACACTTCAAATGTTTAAGGAGGTAAAACTGTTTGCCTTTTCAAATTTTGCCCGAAAAAAAGCAGGTTTCATTAATTCTGACCACTTTTATAATTTTCTATTGCAGTATTTTCCGAAGAACACATTTGAATCTTTACAGAAAAAACTATACATCACAACGACGGATATTATCAATGCTAAAACTAAGGTCTTTGAAAAAGGAGACTTGATTTCTGCAATTTTGGCTTCGGCAGCCGTTCCTGGTGTTTTTACACCTATTCAAATTGATGGGGTTTTATATTCAGACGGCGGTATTCTTAATAATTTTCCTGTTGAACCGCTTATTGAAAGTTGTTCAACAAGATATGGTGTATATGTTTGTGCTTTGCGAACGGTTTCAAAATCAGATTTTAAGCATTCGTACCAAGTAGCAAATAGAGCATTCCATATAAAAATGCACCAAACTTCGATTGAAAAATTTTCATTGTGCAATAGGGTCATTAATCCAGAACAGTTAGCATACTACAGCCTATTTGACGCTCAGCAAGCAGATCTTATTTTCAATATCGGGTTCGAGGAAACCGTAAAAATGTTTCAAAACCGATAATCCGCTTTCTTCTCACTTACCAATAGTTTTGAACTCTTTCCTTCTTTCTTTACCAAATTTGACCAATATGGTGCAAATATCTGAAATCTGAACCTCACAATGGCTGATTTTTTTTGAATGAACAATACGCTTATGGAACTTTGTTGAATAATTAAAGGAATCAAGAACAATAAATTTTTAAAAGATGAAAACTAAAAAATTATTATCAGCAAAAATGGCATTAGTAGGTTTACTAATGATTGGAAGTACAACACAAATATTCGCACAAGATGTGATATTTAAGGCAAAAATTTTAAAACAGGAAGTTCCTGTAGTGGTTATTGATGAAGTAATTGAGGACTTTCCAGATTATGAAATAGACGAGTTTTATGAAATACCTGTAAGCTTCATTGAAGAAGATATTATTATCGAGACTGATAAAATGGGTACGGGTAATTATGGAAGCTATGAAGTAAGAATGAAAAGAGGTAATGATGAATTAACAGCATACTACGATAAAGACGGAACGTTAATTTATTCTATGGAAAAAGGCGTTAACGTACCATTACCAGCAGCAGTTAGAAATGCAGTTGCAAAAGAATATCAAGGTTGGACGATTACAAAAGATGTGTATAAAATGAAACACAAATCAGGAGAAAAAGAAAACATCCGTTATAAACTATATCTAAAAAAAGATAGAAATAAAATTAAAATCTACACAGACGAAAACGGAAAGTTTTTATAAAAAGAACTAAAGTCTACAATTAATATAATTAAAACACAATAAGATGAAAACGCAATTAAAATTAGTAATACTATGTTTAGGTCTAGTATCCTTAGTTTCTTGTAACAACGAAAAAAAACCTAAAGACACAATAGTCGAAGAAGTAAATGAAATCGGATTACCAAACGAGTCAGACGTACATTTTGACCAAGCGATTACAGCACTAGAAAGTAACGACCATAATAATGCAGCGATGCACTTAAACAAGGGAATCGAATCCTTAAAAATGGAAGGTAAGGACTTAAAAGGAAGTTCAAAAAGTACTTTAGATAAGTCTATTTCTCAACTTAACAAGCTAGAAGAAGCACTAAAAGGTAACAAGAAAATTAATGTTACTGATCTTCAAGAAGCTATGGTTAATGCAGAATTAGCAGTTGGTCACGAATATCTTATTACAGATGATATATATCTCTTTACAGAGCCAGAAAAAGTCAATGACCATATCATTCAAAAGGAGTTTAGAAAAAACCTAAGAACTTTAGAGGCTACTTTAAAAAATGAAGTAGGTAATAAAGCAAAGGATAAAGATGGTTCTGGACAAAAACTATATGATGAAGGTAAAGATTTAGAAAAACAACTTTCTGAAATTATGGCAAAAATGAAAGACCACAACAAACGTGCAAATGAGCATATAAAAACGCATCATCCTAAACATCACGCACCAACCTATTATCCATTTGGAGAATAGTAATTAAAAAAGAGAAATTATGTCACATTTAAAATCATTCAATACACGCACACAATTAGAGCGACTTCACGATCGCCACAAGAGGTTTTCATTAGAGGTGTATGACCATCATACCAATAATGAACACGATAAATTAGCTGAAGCAAAGAAAAATCTAAAAACAACTGAAAAGGAACTGGAAGATTTAAAAAAAGAGCTTCATTCAAAAGAGTAGATTTTAAAGACCGAATGATATAACTATTGTTCGGTCTTTTCTAACCATTAAAAACCAAAATTATGTTATTCAATATTCAAAACTGGTCAAAAAATGCTGTTGCTCGGTTCTATGCCACAAGAATTGCAATTGGCATTGTATTATTCTCTGCTATTTTACACTTCTTCCATATTTATGAAGGCGCAGGATTTAGATTGGTTTTTGTGCCAATGCTATTAATAGGGTTTATGGTAATGATTTGGACGTATAGTAAAAAACATCCCAATACCACTTTTGTAGAAGCCTTTTTGCTTTGTGCTCGCACAGGCGTAAGATTAATCATAGTACTTGTCCCAATTATTTTAATATACCTTGCTATGAATCAAAGTGAGGTGTCAATTATACAAGCAAAAGAAACCTTTGGGAGTCCAGATACCCCTATGGAAATTGCGTTTTTTACAGCTATCGAGATTGTTGCAGGAACTGTAGTGTCTGGAATATGTGCATCATTTCTTGCAGGTATAAAAAAGAACTAAATAAATGCAAAACCTCAAAATTACTACCTTGCTATCATAATATTTAGTCATTAAATAATGAAAAAAAAGTTAAGCCAATTCCCAGCAACCGCCATTTGTGGTAACGATATTAGTTCTTCTTGCCTTTATGTATCTGCCTTAGCCATAGCTTATGCAGGTCAATATGCTTGGGTCTCTCTATTAATTGTGGCTGTTGTACTTTTTCTTTTTCGGAAAATTTACGGCGAAGTCGTCGGTGCAATGCCTTTAAATGGTGGTGCTTATAATGCCTTATTGAACACAACAAGCAAATCAACTGCATCTTTAGCAGCAACACTTACACTATTATCCTATATGGCAACCGCAGTAATCTCTGCAAGTGAAGGAATGCATTATGTACATAATTTATACGATGCGTGGCCAATTACTGTGGCGACCATATTATTATTAGCAATTTTTATGATATTGACCATTATTGGTATTGGAGAGTCTTCAAAAGTCGCATCTGCCATTTTTATATTTCATATGGTGTCATTAGTTGCATTGTCAGCATTCTGTGGGCATTATATTTATACAAATGGTCTGTCAATTCTAACCGAAAATTTTAATCGTCCTTTAGAAGGCGGACTCACAATGGCGCTCTTTTTTGGCTTTTGTGCTGCAATGTTAGGGATAAGTGGTTTCGAAAGTTCGGCGAATTTTGTGGAGGAACAGGAAAAAGGCGTGTTTAAAAAAACATTGCGCAATATGTGGATTGTTGTGAGTGTGTTTAATCCATTAATGGCATTTTTAGCCTTAGCATTAATACCTATTCCAGAAGTTGAAGGTCACAAAGAAACCTTGCTCTCTTATATGGGCGAGCTTTCTGGAGGTGGATGGTTATCTACTATCATTTCTATTGATGCAGCATTGGTGTTAAGTGGAGCAGTATTAACATCCTTTGTTGGTGTTACAGGATTAGTAGAGCGAATGACCTTAGATAGAATTTTACCACAATTTTTACTCAAAAAGAACAAAAGAGGCAATTCGTATAGAATTCCCATTATGTTTTTTCTGTTATGTATTTCTATTTTATTAATTACCAAAGGAGAGTTAGGAGCTTTAGCAGGTGTCTATACTATTGCTTTTTTATCTGTAATGACTCTATTTGGATTAGGTAATTTCCTTTTAAAAATCCGTCGGAAAAATTTACCAAGACCAGAAAAATCATCTTGGCTATCACTTTTTCTCGCGGTAGGTGCTGTTATTGCTGCTTTAGTAGGAAATGTAATAATGAATCCCTCGTATCTTCAAGTGTTTTTGGAGTACTTAATACCTACTATTCTTGTTGTGATTTTTATGCTGAACCGCACCGTAATCTTAAAATTTTTATTACGAGCCATCAAATATATATTCAGTCCTATTGAACATTTTGTCCAGCAATCTAATAAGAAAATAATGGCTACTATTGACGATATAAATTCACAGGAATTTGTCTTTTTTACACACGAAGATGATGTTGAGACATTAAATAAAGTGATGCTCTACATTACTAAAAATGAACATACAAAAAAGTTAAAAGTGGTTACGGTTTTAAAAGAAGGAGAACATCCACCAAAACGTTTAGAAAGTGACCTTGAAGTTTTGGACAGAGAATACCCAAAAATCAAAATTGAATACATTAAAATGGATGGAGAATTTGGTCCTAATATCATCCATAAACTTTCCAAAGATTGGGACATTCCAATTAATTTTATGTTTATAGGCTCGCCAGATAATGAGTTCCCGTATGAAGTTTCAGAGCTTGGTGGTGTACGTTTGATTATATAAGTCGTCCTAAATTTTAAGTCCATATTTCAGAATTCTGAACTTAAACAACTATCAATTCCGATTGTTTTTATTAGATTCTTCAGAAATTTGTAGTACAATAAATTGTTTAACAAATTTAAAATATACATCTATGAAAACTAAATTCGGTTTAATCAAAATAGAACAAAGTCAAGCTTCAATATTCACTTTAGGTGGTGTTGATGAAAAGCGAGAAACAGATATACAGCTCGATAATGGTAACACCATTCATTATTATAAGGACATCATAAAACAAATTTCAAAATATAAAGGCATTGTACTCGCAGGTCACGGAAAAGGAAATGCAAATGAAGCTTCAAATTTTTCAAAGTATCTGGAAACACATAACAAATCGTGTTACAATAAAATTGAAGGTATTCTTAAAACCGATAATCACGAAACTGAAAAACAACTGCTTGCAAAAGCAGATGATTTAGTGGGAGTTAAACATATTGGAAACCACAATAGGTAACAAAACCAATAGACTGACAAATTGTTAGATACAAAATATTTGGTATCTTTTTTGAAAAAAAACACAAGAGTTAAAGTTTAATTTAAATTGTTTAAAAATGAAAAAATTAGCAATCCTTTCATTGGTAGCAATTTTAGCTACCAGTTGCAATGCACAAGACGATAGTAAAAAAGACATTGCACAAAATGATACAGAAAAATCGACTATTGAGGTTCCAAAAGGGAATTGGACGGTAAATAAAGAGGTCGATGAAAATGGAAATATCATTAAATATGATTCTATTTATTCTTGGTCCTCTTCAGATAATATAAAAGGTTTTGACAAAAAGCAAGCCGACAGTATTATGAAAGCGTTTCAATCAACATTTAGTCAGCATTTTTCAAGCGGAATATCAAAAGATATGTCAAAATTTTTTGATGATGATTTCTTCGGAAATAAACTAGGAAACTCTAATGAGATGGTACAAGAAATGCGTAAACGTATGGAAGCAATGCAACAGCAATTTATGCAACAAAATACGCAACCACTTATTCCGGCAGTACCATAGAAAACCGAAGAAAATTAGCAACAAAGAGCCATCTCAAAGGTGGCTCTTACAAATTAAGTAATTATGAAAAAGTCAATTTTGTTTATGTTTTTATTGCTTGCAATAATCAAACAAGGAACAGCACAAACGCCTTTTGAGGTCGTAGAAGAAAAATTACCATATAACCATTTGGCAACAAGTTTTACTGCTGATATCATTGGATTAAGCGAAGATTTTGTATTATACAATTGGGAAAAATTTATAGAAGAGCATAATGGAAAAACCTATTTAGTGTCTTCTGAAAAGGGAAACATTGAAATGCGTTCAGAGCAAGTAAAGTTTCCATTGCTTAATAATGAGAAAGTAACAATCCATACCAGAGTTACCCCAAATAGTACCGAAACAGGTGTGCTATTAACTATTTGGATTCAGACAAAAGATGGAAAATATTTGTCTTCGCAATCGCACCCTAAAGAGGCAAAAAAGATTAAGGATTGGCTATTTAAGTTTAATCAATATTTAGAAAAACTTAATAGTAAAATTATACACGGATAAAACGGTAAGTTATGAGGTGCAGAAACACACTATTTTTTAGCACCCTATTTATGTGCACCCTGCTTTTTGTAAGTTGTTCCAGTAGCAAATCAACACACGAATGGCGACGTCCAGATTCTCAAGACAACCAAATAAGTCGTGTGTTGGTTATTGGTCTCACACAATATCCCGATGTCCGAAAATCTTTTGAAACCGAAGTTGTAGCAGCAATGGAGGCAAAAGGCATTGACGCATCTAGGAGTTTTGATGTTTTAGAAGGCTCTTACACTACATTGCCAAAAACTGTTTCTGAATTAGAAAATTTGGAAAGAGAGCTCATAAGAGAAGATTATGATGGTGTTCTCATTACGAAAGTAGTGGGTAAAGATGAAACAATAACAACCAGAGAGACCATAAAAAATTTGACCAAAATGTATCAAACATTTAGTGATAATATCACGGAGTTTCAAATTGATATGCAAAACAATAATTACGAAGAACCAGAAAGAGAAGACTTAGAATATGACATTTACCACGTAGCTTCTTATCTTTACTGCTTCTGTTTAGAAACAGATGAAGGCAATATGCTTTGGAGGTCAAATATAGACTTAATAGAGCCCAATAAATCTATTGATGAAATAGCAGAAAAAGGGATTAAAAAATACACCAGAAAACTCGTAAGAAGTTTAACCAAAGAAAAACTAATCGGCACAAATAATCAATGAATTTTATAGATTACTACAAAATATTAGGTGTTTCAAAAGACGCTATAGAAAAGGATATAAAAAAAGCCTACAGAAAGCTTGCACGAAAATACCATCCAGACGTTAACCCAAATGATAAAGCAGCCGAAACCAAATTTAAGGAAATAAATGAGGCAAATGAAGTGTTGAGTCATCCAGAAAATCGTAAAAAATACGACGAATATGGTAAAGACTGGAAACACGCCGAAGAATTTGAAAAGGCAAAACAATCGCAAGGACAACGACAATACGCAGGTGGACAACAATATCAAGGTGGTGGTTTTACACAAGAAGATTTTGAAGGCGGGGATTTTTCAGATTTCTTTAGTTCTATGTTTGGTGGTCAAGCTGGTGGACAGCGCTCACGACAAACTAAATTTAGAGGACAAGATTTTAATGCAGAGTTGCATCTGGACTTAAAAGAGGTTTACGAATCACACAAGAAAACCTTAACTGTAAACGGAAAAAATATTCGCATCACTATTCCTGCTGGTGTAGAAAATGGGCAAACCATCAAAATAAAAGGGCACGGTGGTCCGGGAGTAAATAATGGTCCTAAAGGCGATTTACTTATCACGTTTGTGATTAATAACAGTACAGCCTTTAAGCGCGACCAATCTAATTTATACAAAAACGTCACAATAGATTTATATACTGCTATTCTTGGTGGCGAAGTAACTGTGGCCACTTTTAACGGTAAAGTAAAACTGAACGTAAAGCCCGAAACCCAAAATGGCACAAAAGTGAAGTTAAAAGGCAAAGGATTTCCTGTATATAAAAAACAAGATTCTTTTGGAGATTTATATATCACTTACACCATAGAAATGCCAAAAAATCTTAGCAAAGAACAGAAAGAATTATTCGAAAAACTTAAAGCACTTAATTCATAATTATGGCAACACTACAATATATTTCCATTGAAGAATTTTGTGATAGTCACGGTGTAGAAACAACCTATATCACAACCTTAGAAAGTTTCGGATTTATTAAAATTTCCGAAGAAAAATTTATTGAAGAAACTACCTTGCCTAAACTCGAAAAAATTATGCGTTTCCATCGCGAAATGGATATTAATTTGGAAGGCATTGAGGTTATTTTAAATCTGTTAGACCGTGTTGAGAAAATGAATGTAGAGATGAATCAACTACGCAATCGCTTAACCATTTATGAAGAGTAACATATTTATGATAGAAAATTGTAATACTAAATCCTTGACTTTTTTAACTAATGCATAAAACAGATAAACCCATTGGTTTCTGGGCTGCAACTTCTATGGGAATTGGTGCGATGGTTGGCGCTGGAATATTTGCGTTGCTAGGAGAAGCAAGTGCCATAGCAGGAAGTGCGGTGTATATTTCGTTTATTATTGGTGGTATAGTTGCTTTAGCAAGTGCCTACTCTTTTGGTAAATTAGGGGCTAGATTTCCCTCTTCGGGCGGAATTATTGAATATTTAACCCAATCGTATGGTATTGGCTATTTTACGGGAACCATTAGTATTCTATTATATCTTACGGCTATTTTATCGATTGCATTGATTGCAAAAGCGTTTTCAAATTATGCTATTGCATTGTTCGGGGTTGAAGGCACTAGTTGGCTAAGACCATTGTTTACGGTTGGTATTGTTACGCTATTTGTTTTAATTAATCTAAAAGGGGCTAAAGATGTCGCTAAATGGGAAAAATTAACTGTCGCGATTAAGTTTATCGTTTTGTGCGGTTTTTCAATCGCAGGTGTTTATTACTTAAAGGCCGATTTGCTTGCACCAGAAAATTATCCACCTACCAGTAATATATTTTACTGTCTAGCCATCACATTTTTTGCTTTTGAAGGATTTAGAGTAATAACCAATACTGCCGAGGATATGCCCAATCCATCCAAAACATTACCCAAGGCAATGGTAGCTTCGGTTTTTATAGTAATGTTGCTTTATGTTGCCATTTCGTTTGCAGTATTTGGCAACCTATCAGTTGATAAAGTGATTGAAGCCAAAGATTTTGCATTGGCACAAGCAGCGTTTCCCGTTTTTGGGCAAATTGGGTTTACCATAATTACCATTACAGCTTTGATAGCCACATCTTCAGCCATCAATGCAAACTTATATGCGGTTACTAATGTGACGTATCAATTGGTTAAAAATGGCGATTTGCCAGAAGCTTTTGGAAAACCTATTAAACACAGTAGAGAAGGCTTATTGATAAGCGGTATCTTAATCGTTATTCTTGCGTTATCCTTCGATTTAGGCGAGATTGCCACAATTGGTTCAATTTCTATATTATTTGTTCACGCCATTACTCATATAGGACATCTTAAGATTATTTCTAAAACTGGCGCATCTGTTATTCTAGTGGTATCAGCTGTTATTCTCTGTTTTGCTTCTATTGTATTAGCATTAATTTATGTGAGCAAAAACTCTGATAACGTTGCGATTATTTTGGTTGCATTTGTTGTGGTTGCATTTCTATTAGAAGTCTTTTTTCAGAAAATACATAAGAGAAAGATTATACCTAGATTATAGTGCTTAGTTAATCAAATCGTTTTAATGTATCATTTTAAAAAGACCTTCGGAAAATCTTACGAAAAAGACAGTATTTATAGTGAAATCAATGACATTGAGTGTCGCTATAATTTGTGTGCTTATTGGTATTATTATCCTTTTTGATAGTCTATTTGCTGGTTTAGCGTTTCAATTTTTATTTATTGCTCTAGTATTGACTATCATTTTCATAGCTACAGGAATTTGTTTTTATTTATTAGGAAAGCACTATTTAAAATCTACGAAAAACTAAATGCTGCTAAAATCTTTAATCAAATACCGTCACTTTCTAAAGATTTTAAATGGCTAAATGGTATTGCAATGATGCTGCTTTTCTTTTTGATAATTGCGTTATTGGGTCTACTCTATGGATTAATAGGTAGAATACAGCAAGGCTTCCCGTTATTAGGGTAAAACTTCAAATGAAACATTACAGCTTTATCTTTTTTGTTAACCTTTAAATGAACGTGAAGTATTAATTCATCTTAAAAACAATATCTTCCAGAGCGTAATTAGCATTAACAATAGTGTGATTGATGTCTTTTAATTGAAACAAAATTTCTTTGTGTTCTAATATTTTTCGTTGGTCAGACCCTTTAAATAAGTCATTCATTAATTGAGCATAATTTTTGGAAAAGTCGTTAGATACTTGAATCAACGTGTCGGTGTTTTGATGAATTTCTACATAGTTTTTGGTAGTTAGTAATTTCAATCCATTGTCTAATAATGTAGCTTCCTTTTGCAAAAGCTGCAATAGAGATTCGTAGCTTTTTAACGAGTAAATTTCATAGATTTCAACTTCGGTAAGTAGGTGTTTAATTTTTCGTACGATTCTATTCAATTGAAAATAGACTCGACTTATAGCCTCTTTATCTACAGGTGTGATAAAGGTTTTATTGAGGTCTATTAATGCAGTCTGTCTATTGGTTTCCGCTTTCGCGAAAGCGTTATTAAAATCTTCCGGAAGGGTTGTTTTATCATTCTTATAAAAGTCGCAAACACGCTGCACAAGGTTCAAACAATGTTGCGATTGTAATTCCATTTTTGTGAAAAAATCTATTTTTTCTGGTAGAATATATTTTTGAAATTTTTTTAAAAGATTCATTTTTTTTAGTTTTAATTAAACAGGTTAAATAAATAACAAATACCATAACCCAAACCAATACACGTAGGGATATTTAATAACCAACCTGTAAATATATTTTTAGTTACATTCCATCGTACGTGTTTAGGACGTTCGCCAGCACCTACACCCATTAAGGTTGTAGTAACCACTTGCGTTGTAGAAGTTGGTGCACCAATAAGTGAAGAACCAAATATAATAAGCGATGCACCCAATTGGTCTGCCATACTATGCACTAATTTTACTTTGTAAATACCAAAACCTACTGTTTTTATAATAGTCCAACCGCCAAACATTGTCCCAATAGTAATTGCCGAAGCACAGATTAAAATAACCCAGATTGGAACTGTAAATTCTGTATGTGTACCACTTGCTACTAATAACATTGCAATAACACCCATTCCCTTTTGGGCATCGTTAGTACCGTGACTAAATGCCAATAACGACACCGAAACATATTGGCTATATTTCAACAATGGTTTAGATTTCATTGTGAGTCGAGAAAATAGCTTCAATAATAATTTTACCACGATAAAACCGACAATAAAACCAGCTAATGGCGAGATAATAATTCCCGCTACAATTTTCATAAAACCTACTAATTCGCCTTGCATTAATTCTGAAATTCCCCAATGAATACTATTGCCACTTAACGCAAATAATCCTGCACCTACCAAACCACTCGTTAACGAGTTGGAAGAGGATGTGGGCAAGCCTAATTTCCAAGTTAAAATATTATAAAGTATAGCTGCACATACCGCAGAAAGAGCCACACTTTGTGCCACAAAAGTGTTTGCTTCAGTAATATTAACAAATTCGCCAATGGTATTTGCAACTGCCACACCACCAACAAAAGGTCCAATAAATGTAAAAATGGTTACAATAAGAATTGCGATTCCAGGCGACATACTTCGTGAAGCAATAGCGGTTGCCACCATATCGGCTGCATCATGAAAACCGTTGGTAAAATCGTAAATGAGTACGAGAATAATCCCTAGAATTAGTAGTGTCATTTAGTTGATATATTATTAATGATGCATTGTCATCCCTTTGCTATTTTTCTTACCTAACCAAAAATAACCAATTGTTATCGGTATAAAAATGAGGTTAAGTATGGTCTTGTAATTCCATTGAAATGGATTTTTTTCAAGCTGAAGTGCTTCTTTTGGACTTTCAGGAATCCAACCCAAAAAATCAAAAGAATAATCTAAAAACGAGGCTGTTAATACAATTCCAATAAACAAAAACAGGAATAGATAAAGCATTGGTTTCCACCCAAAATATTTACGATACACTTGAAGCATAGGCAATGTAATTAAGTCTGAAAGTACAAACGCAATAACGCCACCAAACGAAATGCCACCATACCATAAAACGGAAGCTAGAACTATATTTCCAACAGAGCACACAAAACTTAATACCGCGATTGAAGCACCTATAACTGCATTCCAAAGTAAGATGGTGAATTCTGGATAATCAGCATTGTTTTGAAGAAATAATGCTTCCCAAAATTCTTTGGGTACTAACACCATTAAAAAAGCAGAAATAACAACACCTATGAGTATATCTTTTCCCACCATAGTAACATCCACTACAAAGTGTTGGCTTCCTATAATAATTTTATCCTTAAAACTCGTGTCTTTTTTAGTCATTGGCATATCGTGACAATGGTCGTGGGAAGACATATCCATTTCAGAATGCGTATGTTCCATTGTTGTGCTATGGGTATCAGAAGCAGTTAAATGATTCCGAGCCTCATTAATAACTTTCTTCGGAAATAGTTTGGCGATTAATAAAGCAGTAACCAATATAAAAAACAGGCCACCTATTAATTCGCCCATAAAAAAAGCCCAACCTAACAAACTCAATATGATGATGAATATTTCAAACACCAAGTTTGTGCTTGAGATTAAAAAAGCAACTGCATTAGGTAAGCTCGCACCTTTAATCATAAGTGTTCTTGACATACTAGCTGCTGCATAAGAACAAGAGGAAGATATTGCCCCAAAGAATGTTGAAATTCCAATGGATTTTGGTGTGGTTTTACCTATTGAGTTGCTAATGGTTTCGGTTGAAACGAAAGCACGTATTAATGAGGATAGCATAAAACCCAAAGAGAGACCCCAAAAAAGTTCCCAAATCATACCAAATAGCGAGCTAAATAAATTCTGTATTATGTCCATTACATACCTATAGATTATTAGATGATAAAGTTAAAATAATAATACCGTTGTTAAATATACAGGTACTACAATGAGTTTTAATATCCGCATTTTGAACTAATTTGATATTCGCATAAGTGCTCAAACGCACCCAGTTTTTGTATTTTTAGCCCTATGATATTAAATATTATTTTTGGATTATTAATCCTTTTCATTATTTACGCACTCTATAAAAATAGCCGAAAAAAGGCAAAATTATTTCCTGAAAATTGGCACCCACTATTACTTAAAAATGTCCATTTTTATAAAGAATTATCTTATGAGAGGCAACTCATATTTCAAAAGAGAACGATGCAATTTTTAAGTGAAGTTTATATAGATAGTGTAGATTTAGAAATACAAGATTTGGATGAACTATTAATTGCTGCAAGTGCAGTTATTCCTGTATTTGGCTTTGAAGAATGGCATTATACCAATTTAAGTGGGATAATACTGTATCCAGACCACTTTAATGAAGATTTAGATTTTGAAAAAGGTGCAAAATCACGAGTCATTGCAGGTTTAGTCGGTACTGGAAGATATGAGAAACATATGATTTTATCTAAAAAAGCATTATATCAAGGGTTTCAGAATAATACAGATAAAAATAATACAGCAATTCACGAGTTTGTGCATCTTATAGACAAAATAGATGGTGTAACCGATGGTGTTCCTGAAAGATTAATACAACATCAATATGCTATTCCTTGGTTAAAATTGATTCATAGTGAAATGGAAGCGATAAATGATAATCATTCAGATATAAGACATTATGGTGGTACCAATGAAGCTGAATTTTTTGCTGTAGCATCTGAATACTTTTTTGAACGCCCAGATTTACTTCAAAAGAAACATCCCGAACTTTATAAAATGTTAGCGGATTGCTTTCATCAACATCCTAAATGAGACTAAGACACGATATATGAAAAATACATTCATCCTTATAATATTATTAAGTGCATACTTCTGTTATTCGCAAGAGTCAATTTTTAATATAAGTACAAAAAAAAGAGACTTAGGGAAATTGACGGTTTCAAAAATTCAGGAAAAAGATGAAACAACGATTAAAGTAACAAGCAATGCTACTTTTAAGGCAATTATAAAAGTAAATTTCAGTTACACTATTAATAGTACTTTTAAAAACGATACGTTAGTTAGCAGTACTGCAATTACCTATGTTAATGATAAAGTCCACTCACATAATGCGGTTAGCGAAACACCTGATGGTTATAAACTTGCATTGAATGGAAACAAGTTACAGCATAAAGAACCGATTTTATTTACCGGGACAATGTTATACTACAATGAACCAAAGGAAGGAACTATTGTGTTTTCTGAAGCTGATGGCGTTGAAAAAACAATTAGAAAAACAGGAAAACATACGTATAAACTATTAGGTGCTAATGGCGAAAAGGAAGCAGAATACACCTATAAAAATGGTGCGTTGAATAGTGCAATATTGCACCTCTCTATAACAACGTGCTATCTAACTAAACTGTAATGACCAATAGATAAAATCGTGTGAATTTCAGAAATGTGAACACCATTATTTTCTTTTAAGAGAGATAAGGACGTATTTTTTTTAACTTTGTCAGAGATATAAAATAAAAAATCAAAATATATAATGAGCTTACTAACAGAAAATGTAATACCAGGAAATCACGGAAGAATATTTGGAACTAACGCAAGTTCTGACGAACAAATGGGTAAAATTAAATTAGCAATTGAAAACGTAGATGGCGTCAATGATGTAGTTTTAATAAAAGAAGTATATCCTAAAGAATTTATTGTACACACTTCAAAATTAGTATCTGTAAAAAATGTTGAAGATGCAGTTAATCACATAGGATTACATTGCATCCCAAAAGGTATATTCCCAACTTTAGAGAAATAAGAAAAATTACTATAATGGATTAGAGCGATATCAGTAATGGTGTCGCTTTGGTTTTTGTAAATAATATCTTTAAAAACTATACTTCATCCGTAAAAAACCCAAACTGGTTATAAACTGGTAGCTATTTGAAGTATCTTTTACCAAAAATTGCCCAATAATATCCACATCTACATTTTGTGAAATAGAGTACGAGAGGTTCGGATTTAAAAAGAGTGGCTGCCCATCAACAGGCGAATAAATAACATTTAAATTTCCTGTAAGTAGAGGTGTAAATGGATGCGAAATAGTTACCGCACTTGCCCATTGATACGGATATAAATTTCGTGCTTCCAGTTTAAAATCAAACAAATTGGCATTGTCATTATCGGTGGCATTATATAACGCATTTACGTTTAAATATGTGCCATTTTTAAAACCATAATCGACACCAATGGTTCCTGTAAATGTATCTTCTTTCTCATTTATAGTCGCTTTAAAATAACTCATTTCGCCTTTAAAACCGATGTCTTTAATAGCACCAACCCAACCGATGCCCATTACAACATCGCGTTTTGCATAACCACCCAAAAACTGAAAATCGTAATTCCATTTGTTTACTTTATAGACCAAACCTGCTATTAAATCGTCGGGATTATCGTAAGCTTTTATAGCAAATTCAATTCCGCCTGAATAACCAATGTATTTTTTAATTCTAATAGCATCCACACCAGGGCGTTCTTCATAATCAAAATCTGTAAACGAAAAAGCATTAAATATATCGTGCGGATTCCAGATGGTGCTAATGCCCCAATTAATGCGTTGTCGTCCTACCGAAACTTCCCAGTCCTCTTTTGAGTATTCTACATACAAACGGTCAAAAACGCTATGCAACACGGTTTGGTTTCCGGTGGAAACGATTTGCAGATTCAAATAATCGTTGCTATCATTTTTTAATTGTTGCTTAAAATTTGGCGAAAACGCACTTTGATGAAATTGACCAAAGAAAAGTCGTGTTCTTAATTCGACTTTTACCGTTAAATTTTCCGTAAGAAACCATTTAAAATTTAAGCGATTGTGTAAAAAAATATCGGTTAAAACCGTATCTTTTTGTGTTAATGGATTTTCAAAAGAAATTAAGCCTTGTAATGATTTTTGATAGCCAGAAAGTTCCCAGTTTTTTGGCTTTTCTTTTTGTCCCCAAACCACAGAAGTACATAAAAAAAATGTCAAGAATACGATGTGAAATTTACTGTAGTTCATCCTTGGTAATTTGTCCATCTACAAGGGTTATCACACGTTTTGCTCTATCGATAACACGTTGGTCGTGGGTAGAAAAGATAAAGGTTGTGCCTTCTTCTTTGTTGAGTTTTGCCATTTCGTCCAACAACTCGTTCGTGGCAATAGAATCTAAATTTGCGGTAGGTTCATCGGCCAAAATAAAGGAAGGTTTAGATGCCAAGGCTCGTGCTACTGCAACACGCTGTTGTTGTCCGCCAGACATTTCTGAAGGAAACTTATCAATCTCGTCGCCAATGCCAATTTTTTCTAACAAATCTTGTACTCTCGCACGTCGTTCTTCTTTGCTTTTATGTTGTAAAAGCATAATAAATTCTACATTTTCGGCTGCGGTAAGCACCGGAATCAAATTATAGGATTGAAACACAAAACCAATATTTTCTTTTCTGAATTGAATCATCTTTGCATCAGACAATTCCGTAATATTTGTACCATCAATAATGACTTCGCCAGAAGTGGGTTTGTCCAATCCGCCAATAGCGTTGAGCAAGGTGGTTTTTCCACATCCCGAAGGGCCAATAATGGCGGTAAACTCGCCTTTTTCAACTTTTAAATCCACACCTCGTAAGGCGTACACAGGCACTTTGTCGGCATTGTACGTTCTTGTGATTCCCTTTGTTTCTATAATTGGCATAATCTTGTTTTATTTTTTTCTGATAGCTTCTAATGGTTGTAATCGCACCGCTTTTAAGGCAGGATAAATGGCTGCAACAATGGCGGTAAGAAAAACGGCAATGGTCAATTGCACAATGACGTTAAATTCCAGTTGCGGATAAATAACCGTGTCCATCCCAAATTGTTCGGCACCTTTTGAAAAACTTGCCAAATCAATACCTTTCGTTTTTGAATACGTAACCGAAAGCCATCCCAAAAGCATTCCAATAGGTGCACCGATTACACTTAAAAAGAGGGTTTCCAAAACAATCATCCAGAAAATTTTTGCACGTGCCATCCCAATCGCCATTAACATACCGAGTTCGTGGGTACGCTCTAAAATTGCCATTAGCATTGTATTTACAATTCCGAAGACCAAGGCCAACATAAAAATGAACAGCATCACGATAGATACCATATAAATTTGCGATTCAAAAAGATTGACGTCTGGTGCGATTTCGGTATAATTCTGAACCGATAAATCAGGATATTTTGCAGTCAATTCCTGTTGTACTTTTGGGATTTCGTCTTTGTTTTGCAATAAAATCGATATTTCGTGTGCAGCGTTAGGATTGCCCAAATAGGTGTTCAATACGCTGCGTTTTACATAGACATTGGCTTCATCGTATTGTTTGTTACTGGTTTTGTAAATTCCGCTAATTCTAAAAGAGCCTGTAACCACTTCGCCATTGAGGTCTTGAAAATACAGCACGATTTTTTTCCGAAGTTTTACCTCTAATTTTTTAGTCAATTCTTGACTAATTATTATTTCGTGTTTCTTGTCTTCGGAAAAATAATTGCCTTCCACAATTTTTTCGTCAATAGGGCTGATGCTTAATTCTTTTTGAGGCGAAATCCCTTTAATAGTAATGCCTCGTGTGGCACGACTGGAACGAATCATCCCGTTAGCAAGCGAATGCACACTACTTTCTTTGACTTCGGGAAGCTGTTCCACATCATTAGTAATAGATGGGTCGAGTGTGAACTTTACGTCTTTATCGTCCACAAATTTAGGGTTGTGTATTTGAAGATGCGACGTCTGAAAACGTACCGCAGTATCCACATAACCCTCAGACATAGACCGCACAAAAGCCATCATATAAATAAATGCCCAAACGCCAGCCACAACAGACCCAATCACAATTAGTGAGCGAGAACGTGACCGCCAAATATTTTTCCAAGCTATTTTAGGAATCATTTGTTATACTATTAATTTTTAAATTATTCTCGCATTGCTTCCACAGGCTTCAGTTTGAAGAGTGTTAACAATGGATAAATACTTATGATGACTGTGATGATAAAAATGACCATACTTTGGTTGATATAAATATCTGGTGTTATGGAAAACCCAAAAACAGGTGCAACACCAAACTTTTCGAAAGCACCAGCTGCGTCTTTTGCAATCACTTCTATATTAACAGGGTGTGTATGAAAATAGTAGGATACTGGCAACACCGCAGCAATTCCTATGAGTATTCCGATGACAGATTGTAAAAATATTTCAATCGCTATGGTAGCAAAAAGTTTCCAACGTTGCATCCCAATGGCGAGTAAAACCCCAAATTCGTATGCCCTTTTTTTTGTCATCATCAATATGGTGCCAAAAATGGTAAACGCAATGAGAATGTACAACACCGCAATAATAAGATAGGCACCCATTTCGTCCAAACGTCTGGCTTGCAACAAATCTGGCATTAGTTCTTTATAATCTAATACTTCGTACTGTTCGGTGTCTAAAAGAGTACTAACTTGTTGTTTGGTTTTGGCAACCACACTTTCTTTAGGTAGTAAAAATGCCAATGAAGTCGCTCGATTGGTAGCCCCTAAAAATTCCTGTTCCGCAGATAAAGACAAAAACACCATACTTTTATTAAGTTCTGGCAACGGAAATTTTACAATACCACGAACGGGATACTTTCCTGCTGCATTGACACCGTGATAGCCTTGCGAAATCAATACAAGCGTATCATTAACCGTTAGTTTTAGTTTTTCGGAAAGCCCTTCAGCTAATAAGATACCTTTGTCATTGGGCGTTAGATATGTTCCAGAAATTACTTTTTTAGAAAGTTGGGTAAGTTCGTCCTCTTTTTTAGGGTCAATGCCCAAAGTCATAATGCCACTTGTCGTGTTTTTGGCAGAAGCTAAGGCGAAAGACTCTAATCTTGGAATGATATTTTTTACTTCGGAAATGTGCTGTAATTTGACATTAAGCTCTGGATTTAACTCAAAAGAATTATCGATAGTTTGGTCATCATCATAGCCTTTTTTATGCACTTGAAGATATCCATAATACATATTTACCGAACTATCTACCACATTATCCCAAGCCCCTTTTTGAAACGAACGCAGAAAGCACGCCAAAAACACCGCAAAAGCCACCGCAAGAATGGTTAGTAAACTTTGTCGTTTGTTACGCCAAATATTTCTAAAAGCCAGTTTTAAAAGCATTGGGTTTTGTTTATTTAATTCGTTTCATATTTTGTATTGAAAAGAAACCATCTTTAATAGGTTCATCAAATTTTAGCGAGAGATATTCAAGTCTTGTTAGTTGACCTTCTTCTTCGGCAGGTACTATTTCTAAGGTGTTTGGTAGCATTTTGCCACCTATTTTTTTAATATTCTTACCTGTCATTGTGTTGATGAGATAGTTGTCTTCATCATAATATTCAGCTTTCATTTGTATAAAATCTTTCTGGTCTATCCACATCATAATTTTGCCCCAAACTACCGCAGCATTTTCTTTCGGTGTCAGTTCTATTTTCCAGCAGGTTCTGTCTTTAATGGTTTCTTCGCTTACAATTTTATGGGTGTAATCTATCACTATGGAAGATTGTTTGGCGAGGTCATCATTGGTAAAATCAGATCCCATCCAACTCTGTGACATCATTGAAGGTGGCATTTTTATAACACGGTCTATTTTGGGTTGCCAATTCCACATTTCTGTATCACGCTTTAAAAAGGCGGTGCCTTTATCTCTGGCAGGACCTGTAACCAGTATCAAGGTGTTTTCTGTTCCTATAGACCACATTTTTAACTGCATTTCACGTTGCCAATCTGGACGTACGATGGTCATTTTCATTTCGCCTTGGCTGTAATCGCCTTGACGATGGTCTTCAGATTTTTGTACAATTTGTGTAGCAGTAAGGTTTTGTGCTTTACTTTGGGTAAAGCACATCACAATGAATAGAATATATAATAGGTGTTTCATTTTAAAAATATTAAGTGACAGGTTGTTTACATTCTGAAAGATAAAAAATCTATTTTTTTACCCATTCCCAAGCATCATCAATTTCACTAATATCAAAGTAGTGTTCTTTCCAAGGCATAAAGAAATTATCTATTTTAGTACCTATATTATAAACTTCCTTTTCTGAAATTATCGCCACTTTTTTAATATCTTTCCTGTTTTTAACTAGCATTTTTAAGCTTTCTACACATGCTTTAAAGGTTACAGATTCTAATTGTGTTATTAGAATGAGAACATTAGCATAAGTATAGTCTGTTTTTACAATACGTATCAGTTCTTCTAATTCTTCAACGTCATCTTTATTGATGACACGATGTGTAAACTCAATGGCGATAACATTTCCGTGTTCGATAATTGCTTTCATCTTATTTGATTATTAAAATAGGACATTTGTTATTTTTAGTGATTACTTTTTCTACAGTACTACCCATAATACTATCAAATTTACTGTGGCTTTGCGTACCCATTAGGACAAAATCAACATCGTTTTCTTCAATATATTTGAGAATATAATGACTTGGCTTGCTATTAGTTTCTTCTAAAAGTACAGGCTTGATGTTACTCTTTTCTGTTTGGTTCTTCTCAATAAATTTGTGGAATGCTTCATTAACACGCTCTTTGGTTTCCCTACGCACTTGGTCATCTGTACGTAACGTTTTATAGGCAGGAAGCATTGAATCTTCATAAGCGTGCAGACAGGTTATAAAAACCACTTCAGATGAATTTTCTTGTAGTGCAATCGCATTTGTTAAAAGCTTTGAAGAATGTGCAGATAAATCTACAGGCACTAAAATATTTACAAACGTATGTTCAGAATTTTCTGGAACGATGAGCGTGTTACAGTCTAATTTTCTAACAATATTTTTTGCTAGTGCGCTAGAGCCATTTTGCTTTTTCCCTACAGCTACAATATCTGATTTTTCTTCGTTCAGCACTTCTTCTAGTTTCGATAAAACTTTGCCAGAGTTTACAATCGCTTTAAGGTTATTTACATTTGTGTAGGTTTCTAGTAACGGATTTATACCTTCATCCTTAATCACTTTTTCCATCGAAGAAAAAGCATCGTTGAATAAATTATTACTACCACCTTCATCATATAACTTCTTAATAACGTGTAAATGGGTTACTTTTTCCACAGGTAATTTACCTGCTAAAAAATTGAGATAAGATGCTAGTTTTTTGTCATTTGGGTTTCCTGTGGAACCTGCTAAAATTTTTAATAATGAAGCCATAATTTTTTGATTTAATTAATATTGAATTTATATTCTTTCGGTACTATTAGTAACGGTATTTTAATGTGTTTAACCAAATGATGTTCGGTATGATGCCCAAACATTTTCTGAAAGAAATCGTGTGTATGATGCCCAATGATTAAAAGATTGGGCTTCCATAATTCGATTGTATTTTTAATTTCGGTTTCAGGTCTTCCAATCGGGTCAAACTTTTTGATAGTTACATTTGGATGAATGCTATTAATTTCATTAAGCAAAACATCGTGTTTTTGTTGAATTGCTTTTTCTGCATCTACTGGTAAAATACCTGCATCAATGTTACCTATATTAAAATGGGTTACATAAATAATCCCAACCTCTGCTTTTAATGCTTTGGCTAATGTTACGCCATAGTTTGAAGCGTGCATTGCAGAAGGTGTATCATCTATGGCTATCAAAATTTTTTTAATCATTGTTTGTGTAGTTTGAAACTTCTAATAAATTTCCATCTGGGTCATAGAAATAGATAGATTTAATACTACCATTAGCACCAGTTCGTTTCACAATATCTGAGATTATAATAACATTGTTTTTCACGAGTTCCTGTCGTACTTCCTCAATAGGTGTTTTAGTAATTAAACAGATATCGGCACTTCCAGGATGTGGGTTTCTCGCCTTTGGTTCACTTTCATTACCTAACTGATGTAAATTTATTTTGTGCTGACCAAATTTTAAGGCTTTGCGATTATCGCCAAATGTAATCACGTCCATACCCAAATTTTCGCTGTAAAATTTACAAGCTCTTTTTATGGAAGCGACTGTTAAAACTAGATGGTCTATATGTTCTACAGAAATCATAACAACTTATTTTACAGGCAACACCAAAAATGGAATTTTAAGGTGCATACCAATTACCGAGATATTTTGTTTGAATAGCAAACGCTCTAAGAACGAATGCTTTCTTCGTGTCATTGCTAATAAGTCAATGTTATTATCGTTGATATATTGTGAGATTGCATCTGGTACATCTGCATCTGCTACTTCTTTAAAGTCGTGCTTGATGGTTTTGAAATAATCATCAATAGCATCTCTATTTTTCTGCTGTTCTGATGAAAGTTCTACTTCATTTGAAATATGTAATGCGTGAACCGTTCCTTCATTTAAATCAGCCATTTCTATAACTGTTGCAAGGTTTTCTTTTGTATAATGATGTTTATAATCACTAGGAAAAAGAATGTCGTCTATATACTTAAAGTGAAACCTATTTGGAATTGCCAACACCGGACAATTGGCTTTTTTAAGCACATAAACGGTATTAGTTCCAAATAGCACTTCTTTAGCACCCGTTGCACCTTGCGTGCCCATTATTACCAAATCTATGTTTCGTTCTTCGACTACATCATTAATTTCATCTGTAAGAATATTGTATGCTGAAATAACATCGTAATCGTGGTTGTTATTAGGATAGTGTTTGGCAATTTTTTCTAAAGTCTCACGCAATCCATCTTGTGAGGCTTGATACACCAAATCGTATTCGGTTTTTAATGAGGCTACACTTGTGTAACCCAAGCCTGCATTCATATTATAGGCATAAGCAGTTGGTGTGTATGTGTGTAAAAAATGAAACGTACAAGTTTCTTGTTCGTACAAATGGATGGCATATTTTATGGCGTTCCAAGCGTTGTCTGAAAAGTCTGTGGGTATAAGAATGTTTTTCATAATATGATAGTTTTAGTTAAGTAATTTTTTAATTGTGATACTTATAAAAATATAACCTAGTCCCATAAAAATTAAAAGACCACCTAACAAGTTAGAGAGTAGAAGGCTGGCGTATAATGGGTGTAAGATGATAGTCCATCCAAAAATTAAAATAATTATACCAAACAGAAATTTTGGCCAAGATTCTTTTAAAGGTTGGATTGTGGCAATTGAAGACTCTATTAACCCAGCCATTATTGCCCAAAAACCGATAATGAATGGTAAAATTTCTAAAGTTATTGATGGATGTAACCAGACAATTAAGCAAAATATGATATCTAGAATACCATTAAGTATAACCCAAGTTTTTAGGTTTTGATGTCGCTTTAACCGAAATCCTGAGAACAGTAAATAAAATCCTCTAAAACCTATGGCAATTGCAAAATATAGGGTTAGAAGTTCTAAGGTTTCAGTCGGTTTTACAACCGTTAAAATGCCTAATGCGATAAATACTAAACCTTTTAGTATGGGATATATGATGTTAGATTTTGTTTTCATTTTACTATGATTTTAATTTATTAGAGTACGCTTCCGCGAAAGCGTATATGGCACTATTTTATCTTAAAAGTAACGATGGGTGTTTTAGAATGATTAACAACATCTTCAGCCAAACTGTGGTTAAAAAAATGTGCTAGTCCTTTTCGACCGTGTGTTGGAATGCCTATTAAGTCTGCATTCACTTTTTCCCCGAAGTTTAAAATACCTTGCTCAATACTTATGTCATTATAGACCGAAGTATTTATGGTTTCTATGTCTAATCCTGACTTTTTAAGCAAAGTGTCGAACTTATCATCAATTTGCTTGGTGGTTAAAAATTCACTTCCAGCAGTATTAATATAGACAACGTGAAATTTTGAATTGAGCTGTTGCGAAAGTTTGTAAGCATCTATTAAAGAGGCTGTATTTTCTTCATCTAAATTTGAAGCAAAAGCAAAGTTATCAACTTTAAAATTGGTGTCTTTGTCTTTAATAACCAAAACAGGCACATCTGCGGTTCTAACTACTTTTTCTGTATGCGAACCGACAAAGGCATCCTTAAAGCCAGTTGCACCGTGCGAACCCATTACAATTAAATCTGCATTGTGCTTGTGTGCGGAATCTATGATGCCTTTAAAATTCAAATGATTTTGCACCGCTTCTTCGTAATTGACACCTTCTAAAAAGGGTTGTGCTTTGACTTCTTCAAAACGCTTGTGTGCTAATTTCATATAAAAAATTGCCTCAGGAATATCGTCTTGATGTGTATTATGCGTTTCGTGAACATCGTTCGTTCCCTTTACGCTTGGCATAATATGCTCTGGAATTTCCAGCATATGCAACATAATGAGTTTGCTGTTGTTTTTTTTAGCCAATTGTGCTGCAACTTCTAATGCGTAATTTGCTGTTTCCGAAAAATCTGTGGGTACTAGTATCGTGTTCATAGTATATTATTTGTGTATTTAATTTTGAAAAAAAAGCCCTAATATTCAATTATCTGAAAAACAGAAAACCATTAATCAATTAACTAATAAATGATAATTGAATGTTTGAGTAGGGCTTTTTACTAACCAACCATTATGAAAAAAACTAAATTCTGAGTGACTAAATGTTAACCAAGAATTACTTGTTTTTTGCCTATACAAATTTCCGAAGTATTAGTCGTAAAATCAAGAATTTAGACCGTCCACAGGTGCAGATATCCGAAATTTGAACTAAGAAAGTTTAAAAACCGAGTTTATGACGATTTATATTGAGCAGGTGTCATTCCTTCTATCTTTTTAAAGTAACTGTAAAAGGTTGTTTTAGAATGAAAACCGCACTCAAGACCAATACCTTCAATAGATAGACTGTCTGACAAATCACTTTTTAAAAGTGTTTTAGAATATGCCACGCGATAACTATTGATATAGTGATTGAAGTTTATTTTTTTGATTGAATTAATAGCGTGTGATATTCTCTTCGGATGAATATTTGTTGCTTCAGCAATATCAATTATGGTAAGTTTATCATTAATGTAGCATTCAGAACTTATCATATAATCGTTTACCGTTTCAAGAATATCACTTGCTTCTTCAACCGTTAATAAGCTATTATTTGAATTAGAGGTTATATTAAGTTGTTCTTTGAGTTTTTGCTTAAAAGGAGTATGTACACCTTCATCATTTATATTTGAAGGTGGCGAGGCCCAAATAAGAGCAATAACATTCTGTTGAGCAATACCTTTGAAAGAAACCCAATAAATTAAAATCACATTTATTATGGAAACAAATACATATAAAGAAAAACTGTCAATAAAAAAACTTGATAATAAGAGAAGGTGAAAAATGATGCTTATATAAATGAACCATCTTGACCATTCTAACGTCTTATGATTTGTCGAACTGTATTGCTCTGCGACTTCTTTAACGTGTAAGCGAATCCATTTTAAAATTAAAAAGCAAATGTATAAGGTGTAGCACAAGCCGACAACAAAATAAAGCGTGGCAAAAGAGGACTCTTTTATTTGAAGCTTGGTCGAAACAGGTAAAAAGAATACCACAAAGGCAGCAATAACTTCTATTGCACCAGGGATAAGTGTCCAGTAACTACTTTTTTCAGTTTTAAATATTGAGATTTTCTGAATATAAATGTAAAACAGCGGATATGCTAAAAAGTGAAAATTCACAGGAAATAATTCCCAAAATGGTTTTTGGCTTAAAATCCCTAAGTCTTCTAAAATATTAGGGATAGGTTCTAACGCAAAGAGGATAATAAACAGTCCTAAAAAGAGCGTAGGCTTGTTACTTTTAGAGTGCAATAAAATAAGCATTAACCCGAATAAAAGTCCTTGTACAACACCCAATGTATCTACTAAACTTAAAAAATTATACGATACATCCATTTGTTAGTTAATAGTTTTTATTGGGGTTAGTTTGTTCTCAAAGGTAATTTTATATTTTAACATTTAAAGAATCCTACTAAGTTTAGACATTCTTCAATCATTCAATTTGAGTTTTTCTGAAATAGCACAGAAAATGAGTTTTACCGATTCTAGTCATTTTACGAAGACCTTTAAAAAGCATAAAGGTGTTACACCGAAAATGTTTAGGGCTGCTAAAAGTTAAAAGTTTATAACACTATCCAAAGCATCATCGGCATCTTTGTGGATGAAGTTAGCTTGATATCGAATTGTGGTAGTAACCGACGAATGGCGATATAATTTTTGAAGCATTTGAATTGGGATTTTATCCCCTGAAATATTTCCAAAACTATGCCTAGCAATGTGCATACTTATATTTTTCTTAATTCCTAGTTGCTTGGCAGCAATTTTTAATCTTCTGTTCAAATTCCGTGTTATAGACTGTGTTCTTTTTGAGACCTCTTCTGTATCACTAAGATTTACATCTTTTAATTGCGGAAATACAAGTTCGTCATTAGCCAATTGTTCTTTATAATACTTAAATATTTCAATTGCTTTTTCTGGGATTTTAAGTGAAACAAGTTTACTGTTTTTATTCATTCGATAAAGCAATCGACCATCATTAAAGTCCGACCATTTTAATTTTAGAACATCACCTACACGAATACCAGCAAAATAAAAACTGATTAGCCAAATATGAATAGCCTTTTGCTGAGATTCAGTTATACCTTTAGCATTTTCCAATATTTGAATTTCGTCTGTGGTAAAACCTATTTTTTGAGATTCAGGGATTCTAATTGTTATTTTACCTTTTCCAAATGGGTATAATCCTCTATCTGTAATAGATTCAGATATAGCCAAATTAAAAATGGTTCTTATAAGTATTAAATAGTTAACAACGGTTCTGGGGGAGAGATTTTTATTGTGCAATAGGTACGTTTCGAATTTTTTCAGCAAAGCAACATCAAGTTGATTGAAAGGAAGAACATCTTTATCAAGAAATTCTTTAAACTTTTTCAATCTTCCAAACTCAGTATCGTATTGATGATGCTTATTTCTGTTTTTTAGATTTTGAAGATGCATATTGGCAACGTCAAAAAAGTCAAGTTTTTTTGAAACTACAATTTTATCCTTTATTTCAGAAACAGTTTCATATTCTGTTTTCATTTCAGATTTAAGAAGCTTATCATTCGCTTCCGCAACTTTGGTTATGATGAAATTATTTAGGACTTTAGAATTAGGGTGAGATTTTCGTACGTTACGATTTCTTTCATCCCAAAACTTTTCATCAATGTATTGTCCGATATTTAAGTAAGAACTTTTACGGTCTTTTGTAATACGCACAGCAATAGGATATAATCCTGCCTTATTCTTTTTCTTTCTTAAAACTACTCTAACTGTTGCCATATCATTACCTTTGGACTACAAAGATAACATTTTTAGGTACAACATAGGTACAACAAATAGTGGTATTGATTGATATTAGATGATATCAAAATTAATTAACGAGGCTTTAAAGTATTGTTTTTAAAGGTGTTTGAGTGTTTTTAATATAGCAGTATCAAAAACTCATAACCCGAAGGTCACTGGTTCGAGTCCAGTTCCCGCTACAACGAAAACCAGCTGCTTTAGTAGCTGGTTTTTTGCGTTTTGGAATAGGCAAACATAATTAGGCTATAAAAAATGCCAAAAACAAGTTATGCCTGCACAGCAGATTTTCGTTTCAAAGTTTTCCCCTCAGACCATTCCATTTTGGGAACGGAGTGAATCTAGTTTCAGCTGCAAATAAAACCTCTTGAGAAATAAAGAGGTGTTTATGCCCAAAAATAGGAAGCCTAATTCTCTGTGTAGAGCGCAGGATAAAGTGTTTCTAGCCCTTTCTATATATTATTTAGTGCTATTTAGCTTTTTTGTAACCTAGCATTTTGCTTTCTAAGAGCTTCCAGCTTTTGTTCCAAATCAACAATTAAGTCATCGGCTTTGAGGCTCGCTTTTGTGATGACTACATCCATCTTTTTTTCAAATTCTAATTTTTTACTATGAGCTGCAGTTGCGAGATCTTCCTTTGCATGTCTGAGTTTTTCAGCAATTTCATGTGAAGTTTCTAAAGTTTTTGACTTGATATTTTGCCGTGTTTTTAAACCGCTATCCGGCGCATATAGAATACCTAATATTCCGCCTATGGCTGTCCCTGCTACTAATGCTAAAAGCACATTTTTTTTATTTGAGTCCATAATAAATGTTTTTAATCGTTCATATTTATTTAATAATAAAATTATGATGATTTTCAGTCCTATAAAATGATATACGTCAGTTAAAACGCTAATAACGATTAATTTGCAACATGATATTGATCATTTCAGTAGTGGTAGTAAGACAGTAATTTGTTCCTTATTAATGTAAACTTTTAAAAGATGAAAAAGATATTATTGATTTCTCTCGCCATATTGCTTTCAAGTTGTGGATCTATGCGTGTGGTAGATAGTTGGAAAAACAGTGAGGTGCTATTTTTTAAACCGCAAAAGTTATTAATTGTTGGGGTTACAGATAACTTAACTGCACGAAAAATTTTTGAGTCTAAACTTAAAACTGAATTTGAAAACCGAAATATTAATGCGGTTGAAAGTGCAGAGGTTTTCGATGCTACATTTACAGATTCTCAACAAACTGAATCTAAAATTCAGGAAATGATCGATGGACTTTCAGAAAAAGGTTTTGACGCAGTCATAATTTCGGTTGTAAAAGGTGTAGATGATAAACGTAATTATACGCAGGGCTATTATACTGTAGGGTATAATTGGACGCGTTTTGGGCGCTATTACTATAGAAATCAAGATATTTATTATACGCCAGGTTATTACAGCGCATACAGTGTGTATCATGTAGAAACCTCTCTCTACAACATCAACGAAAAAAGTGATAAATCACTTCTATGGGTAGGTGCCATCGATCTGTATAATCCAGAATCTATTAGTCGCACCGTAAACGAATATGTAAGTGTTTTAATGAAGCAATTAGAAAAAGAAAATGTCATTACAAATCGCTAAATAATGATTAGTTTTATATGTTCACATTTAAAAATTTTAACATTGCAGATTGGTTTTCTTTTTATAGGATATTAGCTGCTCCGTTTTTATTATTTTTTATTTGGCTAGATGTAAGAACACTTTTTACATGGTTTTTATTGTTTAGTTTTTTAACCGATGCTATTGATGGTTTTTTAGCTAGAAAATTAAAGATCACCAGTGCGCGAGGCTCTCAATTAGATTCCTTAGGGGATCAAATTACCTTTGTCATTGGTATAATTGGATTGTATTTCTTTGAAAATGACTTTATCGTTAAGAATTTTAAATTAATACTTCTTGTTCTCATCCCATATGGTATACAAATGATCATCGCTTTTTTAAAATATGGAAAGGCAACAGCGTTTCATACGTATTTGGCAAAAACATCAGCTCTTATTCAAGGCGTATTTATATTGTGGGTTCTCTTTTTTGACCCTGTCTATTGGCTGTTCTATTTTATGATCGGAATAGGTGTCTTGGAAACCATAGAAGAAATAATCTTGATATTTTTATATGATAAATGGGTAGAAGGAGTAAAAGGAATCTATTGGGCATTGCGGGATAAAAGAAGATTGAACTAACTGTAAAAACAAACATTATTTAATGCGCTCATACTCCATTTTTGCAGTTTTTCTTTTGTGTTTGGCCATAGTAGGGATAGATGCTCTTGCTTTCTACTGGTTACAATCGCTTATTCAATTTCTAGATTCTCAAGAATTGAGATTGGTTATCAATATTCTATTTTGGACATTTACAATTGGTCTCGTTACAGCAATATTGACGCTTAAATTAAAAATGGATTCCATTCCCGTAGAACGGAAGCAGTTACTTATATCTTCCTTATACGGACTCACAATATCTTCTTTTATCCCAAAGATCATTTTCGTTATAATTATTAGCATTCTTTATTTTAGTAATTATTATTTCTCTAAAACGGAATCCCTTGTTATTGTTCCAATCTTTGGTCTAGTAGCAGGATTCCTTCCCTTCTTTACAATTTTATATGCCATTTTTGGCGCGCGATATCGCTTTAAGGTTCATCGGATTAAAGTTAAATGCGAAAGGCTTCCCGAAAGTTTTAACGGCTTACAAGTAGTTCATATTTCAGATCTTCATTTGGGGAGTTTCGGGTTTCGATATCATATTTTTAAGAAGGCGGTTGATATGATCAATGATCTAGATCCTGATCTTATCTTCTTTACAGGAGATCTGGTCAATAATTATGCATGGGAATTGAGGGGTTGGGAACCTGTCCTTAAAAAAATGAAAGCCAAAAGAGGTAAATTTTCTATTTTGGGAAATCATGATTACGGGGATTATTCAGAGTGGGAGACCGAAACAGAAAAGCAAGAAAATTTTGAGAGTATCAAAAAATTTCACAAAAATGTTGGGTTTAAGTTGTTATTAAATGAGTCTGCTAAATTTACTATTGGAGACCAAACTATCGCCATAGTAGGTGTTGAGAATTGGGGAAAGCCACCTTTTAAACAGTATGGAAATCTAGACAAAGCAATGCAGCATGTGGAGAAGATTCCCTTTAAGATCTTACTTACCCATGACCCCTCGCATTGGGACGCAGATGTGGTTGGCAAGACTGATATTGCCCTAACACTTTCTGGTCATACACATGGGATGCAAGCTGCCGTAGCGATAGGAAATAAGCAATGGAGCCCTATTCAATTGAAATACAAACAGTGGTCTGGATTGTATAAAAAGAATCTACAGCAGTTATACGTCAATCGAGGTCTTGGATGGATGGGTTTCCCAGGTCGCATAGGAATGCGACCGGAGATTACATTAATCGAGTTAGTAAGATAGTTCTGCTATGCTGCGGAATTACAAGTCCATTAGAAAATCTGGGCAGTAAATTGGAAGAATTAAAAAAACAAAGATCAAAAATAGGATGGCCCAGAGTATCCACATAAAAAGTGGAAAAGCTATTAATTCTCCCTTCGATTTTGGAACTGCTGAATGTGCAATCAATCCTTGAATACCAAAGCTAAAAAGCAAAAAATTTAGACTTGATAGAATGACTAATAAACTCTTCGAGAAAGATTCTTTTGAAAAGAAAAGAATAAATCCGATCGCAATGGCTACTGTAATGACTATTCTAAATATTCTTCTGGACATTATCTAAAGGTTTAAATTGTTCGATTATTATAAATGAAATATGCCATAATTTTTAGCATTAAAACTTAATAAGGGGATCTTGCCATATGACTCCATCTTTTTTACCTGGTCTCTATGAAATACCAGGGATATTAAACTTTTATCATTTCTTTCAAGCATTGCAATTAGGTCGGCATTTGCTTTTCCTAAGTATATTTTTAGATCCGTAAAGACATCATCAGAATACAGAATATCTATCTCTACATGAGGGTAATCAATATATTTGTTGATTTTGTTGACTATAATTTTCATAGGCTCTTTTCCTACAGTTTCTTTTAAGGGTGAGACGTGAATAATCTTTATCTTGGCATTTAGTGGTTCGGCAATTTCTATTAGTTTGTTGATAGCACCTAGGTCTTCCTCCTCAAAGTCGGTAGCATATACAATGGTTTTAATTTGGGTATGACTTAAGTTTTTGGGGATTGAAAGTACTGGGCATGGTGAATTTTCAATAAGATGTTTTGCCGTACTACCAATGATGATCTCTCGAAGAGCACTACCTCCTCGCATCCCAGAAATAATTAAAAAAGCATCAATTTCTTTAGCCTTAGAAACGATTCCATTAACCGCCGACTTGTTTTCAATGGCTTCTACTGTGATAGTTGTCTTGTCTATAGCTGTTCCTAAATGCTCTTGACAAAAAGCAGTAAGTTTTGATATATGCTTTTTATAAGCATCGCCTTCAATATCTGGAAATGCTTCTTCAGCTTTTAAACTTAGATTATCCAGCATCGTTGGTAAGTCAAAAACATGAATCACTTTTAATGAAGCTTGCATAGCGCTGCTTAATGAGTAG
The DNA here is from genome assembly GCF_058148545.1 of Ulvibacter sp. 2305UL32-6. Classification (NCBI taxonomy): domain Bacteria; kingdom Pseudomonadati; phylum Bacteroidota; class Flavobacteriia; order Flavobacteriales; family Flavobacteriaceae; genus Ulvibacter; species Ulvibacter sp. 2305UL32-6. The sequence goes on along the minus strand of NZ_JBYVKA010000001.1, from coordinate 519,847 downwards.
GCATATTTTAATGCAGGAACTGAATTTTCAGAATAGTCGGTTGCGTATAGAATGGTTTTCATTTCGTCCTAAATTATTTCTTGTGAACCGCTAAATTATGTTCTATTTAATTAGAAATAAATGACTTCTATCAGTTTGTGTTGTTTAAGTGCTGACTTATGTCATTTCTTTCAACGGCACACATTATTACTTTTATGCCTTAATTCTTCTATCTATAAGAATTTTGAAAATCAATGGTATGAGCGATTTCAGAAAAAGACCGAAAGACAATTATATTTTTAAAGCCGATTGGCAAAAGTTATTTAGATGAAAACCCCATTGTATTAAGACGAGATACTACTATCTTAGTTGAAACTCCTTCAGATATAATTTAAATATAGTGCGTAAGAATATGACGAATAAACCAATTAACAAGGCCATATACATTACTACCATAGAATCTAACAGCGGCAAGTCTATTGTCTCCTTGGGTTTGATGCAATCTTTGCTAGGTAAAACGGCTAAAGTGGGCTATTTTAGACCTATTATTGACGACTTTCTTCCTGGAGAAGTCGATAACCATATCAATACCATTTCCTCTTATTTTAAGCTTGATTTAAAGTTTGAAGATGCCTATGCTTTTAGTAGAAGTGAGGTAATTCGTATGAAAAATGAAAACAAAGAGGACGAGATCATTGGCAGGATCATTACTAAGTACAAGGCAATTGAGGAGAGCCATGATTATGTATTAATAGAAGGTACTAGTTTTGCTGGTGAAGGTTCCCTGATCGAGTTTGACATCAATGTACTCATTGCAAAAAACTTGGGTGTGCCTGCAATAATATTGGCAAGCGGCGTAGGGAAATCATTAGAAGAACTGGTAGGGAATCTGCAAATTGCCTTTGATTCATTTAGAGATAAGAACGTTGAAGTTTTATCTGTCATTGCTAATAAAGTAGCGAGTGAAAATAGAGAAAAGATCATTAATGATTTACGAAATAAATTGCCCTCCCAGATAATAGTTAATGCGATTCCGTTAAATCCTATTTTGGCAAATCCTTCAATCAAGGAGATCGTAGATGCCCTGGATGCAAAGGTGCTTTTTGGAGAGGCGTATCTAAATAATCAGGCAGGATATTTTAGCGTTGGCGCGATGCAATTGCGCAACTATCTCATTCATTTAAAAGAAAATGGTCTGGTGATTACACCAGGCGATAGAGCCGATATAATATTGGGCGCATTACAGGCAAATATTTCAGCAAACTATCCTTCTATCTCGGGTATTGTGTTGACAGGTGGGTTGTTACCCGAAGATTCAATAAATAAACTTATTGAGGGTCTTTCTGATGTGGTTCCAATAATTTCAGTGCAAGGAGGAACGTATTCAGTTACTAATAGTATTGGGAATGTAAAATCACAGATCTATGCCGAAAATACCCAAAAGATCGAAACCTCCATAAAGGATTTTGAACATTACGTTAATGTAGATGCATTGCTTGGGCGACTTATTACTTTTCAAAGCGATGATATCACGCCCAGAATGTTTCAATATAACTTATTGAGAAGAGCAACTGCTCATAAAAAACATATCGTTTTGCCAGAAGGATTGGATGAACGTATCTTAAGAGCTACAAAACAACTTATTGATATTGATGCTGTAAACATTACATTATTAGGTGATAAAAAAGAGATTGCTGAAAAGATTATATCGCTAGATATTGAGCTGGATTTAGAAAAAGTAGCTGTGATCAATCCTGTGGAAAGCCCCTATTTTGAAACATTTGCCCAAACCTTATACGAATTGAGAAAACACAAAAATGTCAACCTTGCCATGGCAAGGGATCTCATGGAAGACGTCTCTTATTTTGGGACTATGATGGTCTATCAGGGCACGGCAGACGGGATGGTTTCTGGGGCTGTACATACCACACAGCATACCATTCGTCCGGCGCTTCAGTTTATTAAGACCAAACCAGGCGCTTCCATCGTTTCCTCTATCTTCTTTATGTGTTTGGAAGATCGAGTATCAGTATATGGTGACTGTGCCATCAATCCAAATCCTACAGCAGCGCAATTGGCGGAAATAGCAATTTCTTCTTCGGAAACGAGCCGTGCATTTGGCATTGAGCCAAAAATTGCAATGCTTTCTTATTCATCAGGTACTTCGGGAACGGGCGAAGATGTTGAACGGGTGCGTGAAGCAACAGCTTTAATAAAACAAAAGCGCCCCGATTTAAAAGTTGAAGGACCCATTCAATACGATGCGGCGGTAGATATGAAAGTAGGTAAATCAAAAATGCCAAATTCTGAAGTCGCCGGACAAGCGAACGTATTTATATTTCCAGATCTAAACACCGGAAATAACACCTATAAAGCGGTACAGCGAGAAACAAAAGCATTGGCTATTGGTCCAATCATTCAGGGGCTTAATAAACCAGTAAACGATCTCAGTCGTGGTTGCACGGTTGACGATATCTTTAATACGGTGATCGTTACGGCAATTCAGGCGCAGGGGTTTTAAAAAATAAAAGAAATATGAATGTATTGGTGATCAACACGGGAAGTTCTTCTATAAAATTTAGATTATTAGAAATGCCTTCCGAAGAAATTATTTGTAGCGGAATCGTAGAACGTATAGGACATGAGGATGCGGTTTTTATGTATAATACAAAAACTGCTGAGGTTATAATCACTGAAAGAATTGCCAATCATATGCAGGGGTTAGAAAAGATCGCGGCGCTACTATTGGATGAGGAAAAAGGAATTGTTTCAAGTATTGGTAAGATCGACGCTGTTGCCCATCGTGTGGTACACGGAGGGAAGTTATTTCTGCATACAACTCTTATTACTTCAGAAGTTAAAGATAAAATTAGATCGTTCATTTCCCTAGCGCCATTGCACAATCCGCACAATCTCGAAGGAATCAAGATAGCAGAAAAGCTTTTCCCTGCGGCAAAGCAAGTAGCAGTTTTTGACACAGCTTTTCATCAAACTCTCCCCGAAAAAGCCAAAAGGTATGCTATTCCAAATAAGTTTTATGAGGATGAAGGGATACAGGTATATGGTTTTCACGGAACGAGTCATAAATATGTTTCTGAAAAGGCCATTAACTATTTAAGATTAAAAACCTCTAAAATAATTTCCATTCATTTAGGAAATGGTTGCAGTATCACAGCAGTATTGAACGGTAAAAGTATTGATCATAGCTTGGGTTTTGCACCTTCTAACGGGTTGATCATGGGTTCTCGAAGTGGTGACATTGACCACGCGATTATTTTTTATTTTGTGAACGAATTAGGATATGATCTAAAAGATGTTGAACGCCTACTTATTAGAGATAGTGGGATGTTAGGGCTAACAGGGTTTACTGATCTAAGAGATGTTCAAAGAGAAGCTGCAGAAGGCAATAAAGACTGCATATTAGCTTTAGAAATGAACGCCTATCGTATTAAAAAATATATTGGGGCGTATATTACTACTATGAATGGACTGGATGTTATCATCTTTACTGGCGGAATTGGAGAGAATTCGAGCGTTCTTAGAGAAATGGTATGTACAAATATGGATTTCTTCGGAATTGTTCTGGACGATACTAAAAACAATCAGAAATCAAATGTATTACGAGAGATCAACCACGCTACAATTTCCGAAGTAAAAATACTCGTGATCCCAACAAATGAAGAATTGGAGATCGCCAAGCAAACGTTTCAATTGTTATCTTAATTAGTTCTTTTTTGTAACTAAAAGCGTACCACCTAAGCAATTTTGAACGGTATAATTTGTTCGTGGATAAAGGTGTAATAAACAGAATCACGAATAGGTACAGATCTGCCTTTGCTAAAGAAAGATATGTGTTCCGTCAACAATACCTATAAATCGAATCTGTCTTGTTGGGTTGTTAATATTTTAGGTCAGGTTTTTACAAATCACTTTTTAGCCATCTATTTATATTTTAATAAGCAATGTGATCAATCAATACTTAAATGACGAATATCATTTCAAAAGGGAAGTCATTAGTATAATTTCGGAACATGAAATCCATTTATTATTAATGAATTCAACAAAAAAAGGTATGAAAAATTATATTAAGAAGTTCGAAGAAGTTTCAACTCAGATGGAAAAACTTGGGGGTAAAATTCCTGAAACCATGAAGGGTTTTTCAGAATTGCATAAAGCGAGCGTAGCGGATGGCGCATTAACGTCTGTAGTTAAAGAACTCATTTCTTTAGGTATTGCCATTGCGGTACACTGTGATGGCTGTATTGCTTTTCATGTACATGATGCACTTAAAGGTGGTGCTAAGCCAGAAGAAATTTTAGAAACTATTGGTGTTGCAATTTGTATGGGAGGAGGTCCCGCACTGGTGTATGGTTGTGAGGCCATGGAGGCATTAGAACAATTTATGATTGCAGAAAAAAATGAATAGTCGTTATGAAAAATTATAGGTTAGTCATTTTGCTTGTACTTGTGTTATTTGTTAACTGCAAGTCAAATCAATCATCAATAGATCAGAATAGCAAACAATTTCCTAAGACAGAAGCCAAAGGTATTCCGCATCGTGAATATACTATTCAAGCTGTTTTATGGCAGCAACAGGCAGCAGAATATCGCGCACTAACCTATCAAGCCTTCAATACAGCTCGATTCCAACTAGATAACATCTTGGAAAAGAGAATTCAACATAGAAAACCTATTGCTATTGTCACCGACATTGATGAAACAATACTGGATAATAGTCCGTATGCAGGCAAGCAAATTGCATTAGATGAAGAGTATTCTAGCTTAAGATGGAAAGAATGGTTGTAAGAGAAAAAGGCCGAAGCAGTACCTGGATCTTTAGATTTTTTTAATTATGCTAAAAGTCAGGGAGTTGAGGTTTTTTATATTTCAAACCGATCAATAAATCAAAAAAAAGAGACTATTGAAAATATGCTTAAAGTCGGATTTCCTTTTGCTGATGAGAAACACGTTTTGTTAAAAAATATTTTAAGTGAAAAGAAATCCAGGAGAGATCTAGTGATGAAATCTCACGAAATTGTTTTACTTATTGGTGATAATTTATCCGATTTTTCTTCTGTGTTTGATGGGCGCACTACTATTGAAAGAAATAGAAGCGTAGACAGCTTAAAAACGAATTTTGGAAAAAAGTTTATTGTATTGCCAAATCCTATCTATGGTGATTGGGAAACTAAGGGTATACTGGAAGGAAAATACAATTGGACTTATTTTCAAAAGGACTCTATTCGGCATGTTAAGCTAAGATCCTATTGATAGTCTTCCCTAAAAGATGATATAAATCATTTTGAATGTGTTTCTGAAACATAATCTTTATAAAATAATATAATCAAAAATTATACTATGGAGAAAGAAGTTTTATATCAGGAAAATATGCATTTTGAACATCAACAATGGAACGCAGAACTGGCCTTTTGGAAAGATGAGTTAAAGTCGTTCAATAATAGGTTGAATGAGCTTGTAACCCGATGGACAAATAAGGACGTATTGGCAAAATTAGAGCATTATCAAAATGAATTTGTTTTACACGGAAATGTCATTGAAGATTTACAGGAGTCTATCGAAGAACATGAAATTCGTATTGCTGGTCAGTTTGAATCGGGTACCAATGCGCTCGATACAATAATGAGCAAAAAACATATTGAATTTAGAGACCGCATGGAAACTCAAAGAGAAATATATGCTGATCTAAAAAAGGACTTTTTCCGATTTTTATCCGAAAATATGTAATATTTACAATCCGTACTTCTAGTAGCTTATTGTATGAACTAAGTGTCTTCTTATTCTTTTAACAAAGCTCTTCTCTTAAGATTTATAGAGCACAAAGTAATTGATTATATCAATTAGCTTAACAGCTTAGAAGCGTTTAATTCATATCTGCACCTCGTTGACGAAGATCATGTGTGAAGTCAATTCGAGACGCTATTTTTATTATTCAGTAAAATAAAAAATCGATGATCTCAAAACTTAAAAAATTCAATGATATAGGCATTCAAGACCTAGCCATCGTTGGCGGTAAGAATGCTTCCTTAGGAGAAATGTACAATCAGCTTACTTCTAAGGGGGTTCGTATTCCAAACGGATTTGCAACTACATCGGCTGCCTTTTGGGCATTTCTGAAGGAAAACAATATTCAAGATCGTTTACAAGACCTCTTAACGCAACTCGATAGGAAACACTATTCCAATTTGGAAACTATTGGGAAGCAAGCCCGGGATCTTATTTTAAACGGAAATATGTCAACCTCTTTTTCCGAAGAGATCAAACAAGCCTATCATGCGCTATGTGAAAATCATGATGGTGCTGTAGCCGTTCGGAGTAGTGCCACGGCCGAAGATCTACCCAATGCCAGTTTTGCTGGTCAGCACGATACATTTTTAAACATCAGTGGCGATACACAATTGCTTAATGCAGTAAAAAAATGTTTTGCATCACTTTACACAGATCGAGCAATAAAATATCGCGAAGATAAAGGCTTTGTACATCATACCATTGCGCTTTCGGTAGGTGTTCAATTGATGGTACGGGCAGATAAGGGATGTTCGGGAGTTGGGTTTACAATAGAGCCCGAGTCTGGTTTTGAAAATGTAATTGTATTGTCTGGTGTTTGGGGATTAGGTGAAAATATTGTGCAAGGAACCGTAAGTCCAGACGAGTTTTATGTTTTTAAGCCAACGCTTAAGCAAGGTAATTATCCAATTATTCAGAAAACATTAGGGGATAAAAAGCTAACAATGATTTATTCTGAAGCTACTAGTGGGGAGCGAGTAAAAAACGTACACACGCCTTTAAGAATGCAAAATGAATACGTTTTGAATGACGAAGAAATTATCACTTTGGCTGGGTGGGCGCAACGTATTGAAGAACACTATCAAAAAGCAATGGATATTGAATGGGCGAAAGATGGTCTGTCTGGCGAGCTATTTATTACCCAAGCGCGACCTGAAACAGTGCACAACACTAAAAATAAAAGCATACATATAGTATATAAACTGTTGGAGAAAGGAAAGCCTTTGACCCAAGGAAATGCAGTAGGCTCTCAAATAGCTGTGGGTGAATCTGTACTAATAAAATCACCTAAAGATGTCGGTATACTAGCGCCAAATTCCATCATTATTACAGATACAATAACCCCAGACTGGGATCCACTATTAAAACAGGTAGCTGGAATTATAACAAACAAAGGAGGTAGAACAAGTCATGCAGCAATTGTAGCGCGTGAATTGGGGATTCCTGCTATCGTTGGTTGTGGAAACGCAACTTTAGTTATTGCCAATGGAGCAACGATTACCATTTCTTGTGCCGAAGGGAAAACAGGATATGTATATGACGGGAGCTGTGATTTTGAACAAGACAAAATAGATTTCTCAACCATCAAAATGCCCAAAACAGAGGTGAAGATGATACTTGCCGATCCAGAAAATGCCTTTCAACTTTCATTTTATCCAAACAATGGCATTGGATTGTTGCGTATGGAATTTATTATTACACATCTTGTAAAAGTACATCCCATGGCCTTGCTCCATTTTGATAGCATTAAAGATGATCTTGTCAAAAAAGAGATTTCAAGAATCACAGATTCCTATCCAGAAAAGGCAGATTATTTTATTGATAAACTCTCTCAGGGTATTGCAACCATAGCGGCAGCCTTCTATCCTAAAGAGGTGATCATAAGATTGAGTGATTTTAAAACAAATGAATACGCCAATTTATTGGGAGGTAAAGATTTTGAGCCAAAAGAAGATAACCCAATGCTTGGTTTTAGAGGGGCTTCACGCTATTACAACGATTTGTACCGAGATGGGTTTGCATTGGAATGCAAAGCGATAAAAAGAGTGCGCGAAACTATGGGGTTGATCAACTTAAAGGTAATGGTTCCTTTTTGTCGAACTGTAAACGAAGGAAAAAAAGTAATTGCTGCTATGAAAGATAATGGGTTGAATCAAGGTGAAAATGGACTTGAGATATATACAATGGTTGAAATACCTAGTAATGTGATCTTAGCGGAGCAGTTCGCTGAGATCTTCGATGGATTCTCGATTGGTTCTAACGATCTAACACAACTTACATTGGGAATCGATCGGGATTCAGAATTAATGGGGCGACTTTATGACGAGAATGATCCCGCAGCCAAAGAAATGATCGCGATGGCAATCCGTTCGGCAAAAAAGACAAGGACTAAAATAGGTTTGTGTGGACAAGCACCTAGTGATTTCCCCGATTTTGCAACCTTCTTAATAAATGAGGGAATTGATAGCATTTCATTTAATCCTGATGCATTATTTCAGGGAATCGAGAACATCAATAAAGCAGAAAAAAATATAGTTACAACTATAAACAAATGAGCTAAGACAAGCTTGACTTATTTGGTCATTTGAAAACGTCATAGGAAAGCAGTTTTCAATGAGTGAATATGGCTCATAATAGTTTAGACGAAATAATGTATTTGTTTTGCTTAAAAAGTTTAATACTTTTAGGAGTATAGATCAATGTGTTTTCAAATTATATAGTGTTTAGAAGAAAGAATTATAGCTTTTATTAAATAATCCTTTTCAACCATTTCATACTGTATAATTAGTAGTTGGTTTTAGTCAATATGTAATCGTAGCAAATACTTTGATGTACTAGAATTTTTGTGGTTTTAATGAGAAGAAGATTCACAAGAAGGGTTTTAAAATTAAATTAAAAACAATTATTGTAAGGATTCGCTGTGACGAATGATTTGCTATTAAAGAATTCAAATAAATACTATGAAAGTCTCTTTAGAAAGAAAAATTTTACTTGGCTATATCATAAATATGATAGTGATCATAGCTCTTGGGCTTATCTACTGGCAACAAATGCCTTTTGCCTATAATACGTTGTGGTATTGGGTTTCAATGGCTTTGATCATTCTTTCATTGGGGATGCTAACTGTTGTGTTCTTTGTATTAAAGACTCAACTAAAGGCTCGAAAGCAATCGGGTGAAGCCCTGATAAAAAATGAGAAATTACTACAATCGATCATTAATAATACTTCTAATGCTATTTCGGTAAAAAAAATTAACGGAGAATATATTTTAGTAAACAAACAGTACCAGTCTTTATTTGATTCAAAAGAAAAAAATCTCATCGGTAAAACAAATTACGAGTTCTTAGCTAAAGAAATTGCAGACACTTATCACCATGGAGATTTGGAAGCTATCAAAGCTCAGAAAGAAATTCAGGTAGAAGAGATTTTGAATACTCCTGAAGGTCCACACACTTATTTGTCGGTTAAATTTCCACTATTTGATTCGCTCAATAGGGTATATGCGATTGGAAATATTTCAACGGATATTACGGAACGAAAAAAAATTACGGAATCTTTACGAGCTGCCGACACCTTCTTTAATTTATCAATTGATAGTTTGATAGTCGCTTCAGAACATACCTTTTTAAAAATAAACGCCTCTTTAGGTAAAATTTTAGGGTATACTGATGACGAACTTTTAAGCAAACCATTTAGTACGTTTATATATGCTGAAGATGTAGCAATGACCCAACAGCATATTGTCAGCCTCAAGGAAGGAGGTAATCTAGTAAATTTCAGAAACCGATGGGTATGTAAAGACGGGAGTATAAAATGGCTTTCTTGGAATGCTACCATCGACAAAAGTACAGGTCATCTTTATGCCATTGCCAGGGATATTACTGAAATATTAAAATTAGAGAACGAACAGCAAAGAGCTATAAATGAATTGTTTGAAAGTCAACAAAAGTTACACACAATTCTTGAAAACGTTAGCGATGGTGTTTTAGTGGCTAATCCAGAAAAGAAAGTCGTTTTAGCCAATTATATGGTTCATGAACTCTTCGGAACAGAAGATGAAGCTAATATGTCTGCAGATTTTTCGGATCATTTCAATATTTTATTTCCGAATGGAAAAGAAACATTTCCTGTTCAAGATCTTCCGTCAGAACGTGCATTAGACGGAGAAATCGCAGAAGACGTTGAGGTGATATTGGAAAATTTAGTGACCCATAAAAAGCGAAGAGTTTTATTGAGTGGAAGACCTATTATAGATAATAAAAGCAATGTAATAGCTGCTGTAATAACCATTACCGATATTGGCAAATACAAAAAAATGGAAGAGAAATTAAAAAAGACAGAGCTCAAGTATCGCAAATTAATTGGTTTTAAGAACGAGTAGTAACAATGTCTATAGAAAATAAAGAAATACAAGGGCTCACAAATAATCAGGTACTTGAGGCGCGCAAGAAATACGGTCAAAACATATTAGATTTTAAAAGAGAAAATGGATTTTTCTACGCGCTAAAGAATCTTATGAAAGAGCCAATGGTTATTCTACTATTGATTACCTCTTCAATCTATTTTATAACCGGCAATAGTGGTGATGGTATTTTTTTAGCGGTTGCTATTGTTTTGGTTTCAGCAATTTCCTTATATCAAGATTCTAGAAGTCGGAATGCTTTAGAAAAGTTAAAAATCTACACTCAACCTAATTGTAAAGTAATTAGAGAAGGGAAGGTGATCGAAATTAAAAGTACAGCACTGGTTATTGGTGATAGTATGATGGTAGAGGAGGGCACTACAATTCCCGCAGATGGCATCATTGTTCAAGCTAACGATTTTTCGGTGAACGAGTCCATTCTCACAGGAGAATCCTTTTCGGTATATAAAAATCAAACTTCAGAAAATAACCAAATCTATATGGGTACAATGATAGCTAGCGGATTGGCTATTGCAACGGTAACCAATATTGGGAACGATACTAAATTAGGAAAAATAGGAAAGAGTATAGAAGATGTTTTAGAAGAGAAAACGCCTCTAGAGATACAGATCAACAATTTTGTAAAGAAAATGGTAGTAGCGGGTGTTGCCGTCTTTATACTTGTTTGGGCAATAAATTATTTCAGATCTTATAATATTTTTGACAGTTTACTCAAGGCGTTGACCCTAGCTATGAGTATTCTACCCGAAGAAATTCCAGTTGCATTTACAACATTTATGGCAATGGGTGCCTGGAGACTTATGAAAATGGGGGTTGTGGTCAAACAAATGAAAACTGTTGAAACACTTGGTAGTGCCACCATTATCTGTGTAGATAAAACAGGGACTATCACAGAGAATAAAATGAGTCTTGCTAAACTTTATACCTTCTCGAGTGAAAAGATAACGTCAACTGAAGACGAATTAAAAAATGATGACAAGGAGCTGATTCGAATAGCCATGTGGGCAAGTGAACCGATTCCTTTTGATCCTATGGAAATAGCGTTACATGAAAGTTATAAAGAAAATTTTCCTATAGATGAAAGACCAAATTATAAAATGTTTCACGAGTATCCATTAGGTGGGAACCCCCCCCATGATGACACATATTTTTCAAGATGCTTTAGGAAACCGAATAATTGCGGCCAAAGGGGCGCCAGAAGCTTTGCTAAAAGTATCTAAACTCTCCCCTGCTAAAATAAATGAAGTGAATGCTGCACTATTGGCACTGTCTAAAGAAGGTTACCGTGTTTTAGGGGTCGGGCAAACTATTTTTGAGGGTAATGATTTTCCTGCGAAACAGCAAGATTTTCAATTTACATTTAAGGGATTGGTAGCTTTTTACGACCCTCCAAAACAAAATATTCGAACTGTTTTTGAAGATTTTAATAAGGCAGGAATAGATGTAAAGATCATTACAGGGGATAATGCTGCAACGACTCAGGCTATTGCCAAACAGATTGATTTCATTGGATATGAAAAAAGTATCTCTGGCGATGAATTTATGAAAATACCGTCGTCAGAATTATCAAAGACGGTTTCAGAAACTCAAATTTTTACGCGTATGTTTCCTGACGCCAAACTTAAAATAGTCAATGCATTAAAAGCTAATGGAGAAATTGTAGCAATGGTAGGTGATGGGGTAAACGATGGTCCGGCACTTAAAACGGCTCATATTGGCATAGCCATGGGTAAGAAAGGGACTGAAATAGCAAAAAATGCGGCTTCATTAATATTAGTAGATGATGACCTGTCAAAAATGGTGGATGCTGTGGCTATGGGAAGAAAGATTTATAGTAATCTAAAAAAGGCCATTCAGTATATAATATCAATACACATCCCAATCATATTAACTGTCTTTATTCCCTTGGTTTTGGGGTGGGTATTCCCCAATATTTTATCTCCTGTTCATATTATTTTGTTGGAATTGATAATGGGACCAACTTGTTCCATTGTTTATGAAAATGAGCCCATGGAAAAAAATACTATGCAGCAAAAACCACGTCCGTTTACAGAGAATTTTTTTAATGGGAGGGAACTTACAACCAGCGTTATTCAGGGCTTGATAATTACTTTAGGAGTGCTTCTAATATATCAATATGCAGTGGCACAAGGATATAACGAAGCAATAACGAGAACAATGGTGTTTACTACACTTATGTCTGCAAATATATTTTTAACCTTTGTAAACCGTTCGTTTTATTATTCGGTATTCACTACGATTAAATATAAAAACCAATTGATGCCTTTAGTAATTGGAATCACCGTTGTTATTACCGCCTTATTGCTATTTGTTAAGCCATTTAATCAATTTTTTCAATTTGAAATTTTACGGGTTTCGTTAATATTTATAAGTGTTGGGATGGGGCTTGTGTCAGTAATTTGGTACGAATTGGTAAAATGGTATAAAAGAAAAAATGATAAGGCTTTAGAAAAATTAGTTGAAAAGATAGTTTAGCACGACCCATTGGGAATGAGCTAATAAGTATTAAAAATCGTTTAGTGTGAAAAAAAGTTATAACATCATAATAGCTGGGGCAGGTGGTATCGCAAGTGCTGCGGTATTGATGCTTGCAGAATGGAGCGATACAGAGCAAAAGATCTTTATTGGTAACCGAACACTCAGGAAAGCCGAAGAGACAGTGCAATGGATTAAAAACGGAACGATCAAAAGCTGTTCGGTATCAGCATTCCATCTTCCAGAAGATGGTATTCCGAATAAAATGAAAGATATTTTTACCCATGGCGATATTCTTCTCGATTGTCTGCCTGGTAGCCTAGCTCCTAAAATGGCCCAGTTAGCAAAAGATTTTAAATTGCATTATGCTAATTTAACTGAGTATGTTGACGAAACAAACCAAATCATTAAACTGGCAAAAAATGCAAGTACGGGGTTTATCTTACAAACAGGCCTTGCTCCAGGTTATATTGATGTGCTCGCGCATGGTTTGTTTCAGAGATTTTGCGATGATTTTGAGGTAGAGAAGGTTGATAAAGTGGAATTAAAAGTAGGAGCGTTGACCGATCATGCCGTAACGCCACATTATTATGGATATACTTGGAATCCAACTGGTGTGGCCACAGAATATATAAAAGATACAATTGGACTGAGAGATTATAAGAAAACTATTCTTCCCGCATTGTCTGAAAGATCTACCATCATCATAGATGGTATTGCTTATGAAGATGATCTTACCTCTGGCGGCGCTGCAGACCTACCAGATCTATTTGAGGGTAAAGTGCGTTCTCTCGATTATAAAACCTTAAGATATCCAGGGCATTACGCCTGGGTGCAACAACAAATTGCAAGTTTTAAAACAAGTTCGAATCTAATTGGAGATTTACAAAAAAAGATGGAAGCGACTATTCCCCATATTGAAAACGATGTTGTAATTATATATACGGCAATCGAGGGGAAAGATGCAGATGGTGTTTTAAGGAGAAGAGAGGTTGTTAAACATGTCAGACCTCAATTGGTAGGAAGACACAGGTTACGTGCAATACAGTTAACCACAGCAGCACCTTTGCTTCAAGCCGCACAACATTTGTTAGATTTTCCGCAACAGGGCGTCATTTTGCAAGGACAGTTGGATGCCGATCGATTTTTAAGGGGCAAATTTGTCAAAACGGTTTATGGAGACTATTAATTAAAATACAAGATCACCAAAGTTATAATTGCTTTATTTTTTTAGCTACTGAAGTAGCCAGTTTGCTAACAATTGGATTCTGGTCATTTTTGTATAAACTCGCTAATGGCAAAAATTTTATATCGGGAGTTTTGTCTATGAGCCTAAGAACAGCTAATTTTAGTTTAAGGTCATTTCGCTGGAGTAATTTTGAGAAAGATTCTAACTCGCTGGGGACTTTCATATTAAACTTTTGAATTTTCTCTTCGGAAGCGAGATCTACAAGTGTTGATTCAGCTATTGGAATAAGTTCTCGCTTTAATTTTGAATCCAGAATGTTATCCAAAAATTCAATGGCATGTATACGCTGTTCTTCCTTGCCGTCTAAAACTACTTTTAATACTGGGTCTATTTCGTTTGGAGGATATTTCATTCCCAAAAACTTAAAAATACGCTTAAGCTGTCGGTCTAATCGATTTTCCAGGAGTTCAATAAGAATGGTTCTTGCCTTTTTTTCTTGATTTAGCTCTAGACCTGCCTCCTTCATCTTGTATTTGGCAATGATCTGCGTATGGAGAGCTGCAAGAGTATCTTGATATAGATTGCATTCATCCAAAATCTTATCTACAATAAGTTGATCTTTTATCTCAATCTGGTTATTGCTCCATTTAATTAAACGAAGGGCTTCAATGGCTTCAATTTTAATTCCATGTTGGGTTCCTTCCGTTAGTAATAATAAAGCTTTGACTGCTTTTTTTGAATTAAACGATCCAATTACAGATGGAATTAATCTTGCATCTGCAAAATCGTAAATACCATTGACCGTGTTGTTGGTGAGTATATCTATTATTGATTCGCCGTAATTTACAAGTGCATCAAAGGCCACCTCTCTGTTTTCTTTTTTAGAAATATTTTGCACTATGGCATTAATAAATTGCGGGTCAAGTGTTTTTGATGCGCTTCTAAGTGCCATTCTCACCACTTCTTGGTCCGGGTTTACAAGATATAGTTCGATAAAAGAATAATATTTAGAAATTTTTCCATTTCCTATGGATGCTAATACAATAAGTATTTTGTTTTTAATGTCTGTAGCATCTTTTAGCTGGTTAATTTCTTCTATAGCGTTGGCTATTTTAGACTCCAAATTAAATTTTAGTTGCAGCTTTTCATGATTCCGTAGTTCAAGTGATAGTCCGAGTAATGAAGCATTGCGAATGGTAAGATCTTTACTCTTACCATATTTATCAAAGAGTTGAATAGTATCATTTTCGTAATGTTTTAATAAATATCGAAAGGCGGCGGTGGTCACTAATTGGTCGTGGTCATAAACCAAAGGTTCAATTTGTGAACACAGATTCTTGTTGGTTAAAAAATATAGATTTTCTATGGCCAGTGCTCGAACATCTGATGACGGATGTTTCAGAAGGGGTTGAATACTATCAAAAAACCTGTTGTCCTTTATTTCCAAGGTTTTTTTCAGCATATAAAGAATTTGGTTCTCTGTACCAGTACTTAGAACCCTTTTTACTGAAGAAATTATAGAAGTAATTGGAACCTCTTGTTTGTTGTTTTTCTTCTTTTCGTGTAGGTCTAGAAACAAACTCTTAAACGCATTTATGTATTCTCTTTTTAAAAGAACAATTAAATAGATCCATACTGATATTAATACTATTATTAATAAACTCACATATTTTGAAGGAATATCTAAGCCATTTATTAAAAAGATCAAGATAAATCCAGCAATCCCGGTAGCAACGCTATCAACCACCACATCTATAAATGTTTTCGTCTTCTTTTTGGTTTCAATAGGGATGGGGATTGAAAGGAGTTCTGTAGCCGCTCTGTTAACCGATTGTTTTAAACTACCATCTACAATCTTAATAAAAACAACCACCCAAAGCTGTGGAATTATTAATAGTAACACCGAACCTAATAATATACCTGTAGGCAACCATAAAAGTGAGTTTCCAACACCAAATATTCCTACGATCTTTTTTGTAAAGATCAATTGAACTATCAAGGAGACCACACTTAAGGTTGAAAGCCAAAAACCAAAGAATGACGCTAATTCTTCGGGATCTTCGATGAGCGTAGAGGCATAGTCACTGTATTGATAATCTATTAATTTTGCTACCAGTACACTGAGTCCTATAACAATAGCAATAAGAGAAAGTAATTTTGAATTTCTTATTAATTTGAAAGAATTTTCACTCCGGGTTTCAGAGCGTTTGTTTACCTGAAAAGCATTGAGCTTTAATACTTCATTTTTCCAGATATAGCGAATCATAGGGATGCAGAGCAATAATAGAAATGCTGCTACAAAGAGTAAATCTTCGGCTGCCATGACCTTAGCTAAAATTGAAGTGATATAACCCCCCGAGATCCCTCCTGCAATTGCTCCAGCTCCTATAAAACCAAAAATTCGTTTTGCTTCTCGAATGTTGTAAACCAAGTTTGCAAGAATCCAGAACTGCGAGGCTGCGAGCAAGCCAAAGATGGCTACCCAGATGTAAGGAATATAAAGTAATAGCCCTGTAGCGATGTTAAACTTGAATGCAATTCCAAATACAATTAACGAGATAATAGAGCCGTAAAAAGTGCTGACTATAATTTTGTTTAGGGGAAATTTTTCCAGTGCCTTACTGTAAAAAAATGAACCTATAATTGCTGCAATAGCAGTAAATACATAGCCTAATGGTAGTGCTTCGGAACCTAATTCAGAGAGAAATAAAGAATTTACGGTTGGTTTAACAATTAAAAGCGTGGTAATTATTAGGAAGATAGTTGCTTGAAGCAATAATGTTTTTTTGATCTCTTCTTCTTTAATATCGAAGACCCTGAGTGCGTAATTTTTTATTAAATCATTTTTTGGCATTCAGACACTATTTTTTTAATAAACCATCCGGCTAAAATTATACTATTTCCGCAAAATTAATCTTTATTTTGGCACATTGTTCAGATTGAATAAGGTATAAAACGGATTGTGATTAAAAAAAGATATTCCATCTCATTCAATTGACGGCTTTTCTCGTGAAAAACTCTATTCAAGTTTTCGCAGCGGCCTTGCACTAAAAGTATGTAAGTGTCTACTGTTACCTTGTCGTGTTCAATTTGATAGAACTGACCAAAATAAATGCCAAATTTGGATAATAAACAGGTCTTACCTATGTGTTGGAAAGCTCTAAATTTTTTGGATTGTAGGTTCAGATATTAGAATTAAAGAAAAACCTCTAATATTTTAGCATTTTCAGATTGAAAACTGAGATGATCAATACTTGCTGGTATTAAAATGGTTTCTCCTTGTTTGAGTGTAAAGTTCTGATTGTTGTAGTTCATTGTTAAGAAACCGTTTAAACAAATGTAGATAACAAATGAATCTAAGGTTGTCAATTCTCTTAATATTTCCTTTTCGATATGAATAAAATTGGTTTTAAAGTAAGGCGAATTTACTAATGTGTTTAAAGTATTGCGGTCTTTTTTATAGCTGGTTTTATAATTTTCATAATGGTTAAAATCAATGGCGCCTAATGCCAATTCGGTATGGAGTTCTCTTTTTTTGCCAGTTTTTTTATCTACTCGATCATAATCGTAAATGCGATATGTTATATTGGATGTCTGTTGTATTTCTGCTAATAATACCCCGCCTCCAATGGCATGAACACGCCCGGTTGGAATGTAAAATGTGTCACCTTCAGTAACCTTTTCAATATTCAAAAGATCTTTTAAAGAATTGTTTTTTAGATGATGTTTATAGTTTTCTTTTTCAACTTCTTGATTAAATCCTAGGATTAATTCGGCATCTTTTTCGGCTTGCATAACATACCACATTTCATTCTTTCCAAATGAATCATGCCGTTCTTGGGCCAATTGATTGCTAGGATGCACTTGAATGGACAAAGGTGTTTTGGCATCGATAAATTTTATTAAAAGAGGAAAATCAATTCCATAAGTTTTATAGACATGATCTCCCACAAAATTTCCTTTATAGGTTTTAATAAGATCTTTTAATGAGCTCCCTTTTAGTGCTCCCTCGCTTACATAAGTTTCGTTGTCTTTTACATCAGAAATTTCCCATGATTCACCGATACTTTCTTGGGTGTAATTTTTATTTAGTACTGTTTTTAATTTGTCTCCACCCCAAATACGATAGCTATAAACAGGATTAAATTTTAATGGATATAGGGGCGGAATGTTCTGATTTAGTTGCTCAACTGAGAACTTGATCGAAATATCTTTTAAGTAGGTATTTGCATTTTTTAGTGCATCATCCAGATTGCGAGCTTTATTCATAATTGAATCGGAATATGATATCCCTAGTCCTTTAATGTCTTTTTCGTCCAATTCATTGGAGCCACAGAATGTCGCAACCTTTATTTTTTGAGATTTTGCTGAATGTATAACGCCTTGAATTGTTTTTCCTGATAGTGTTTGAATATCAAGTTTTCCTTCACCTGTAATGATCCAATCTGCACCTTCAATTTTTTCATCAAACCGTGCAAGATTTTTGATTAGTTCAATACCGGGAAGCAATTTTCCATGTAAAAACACCTTTGAAGCTATTCCCATCCCGCCAGCTGCGCCGGCGCCACTAACAGATTGCGCATCTATGTTAAAAGTTTTATTGAGGATCTTCGAAAAGTCTTTTAGTCCAATATTTAGCATTTCTATATCATTCTGTGATGCTCCTTTTTGAGCGGCATAGACATAGGCTGCTCCATCTATACCGTATAACGGATTAGTGACATCGCAAGCAATTTCAAATTCAATCTCTTTCAAATTTGGATGCACATTTAAATCATTGATGGAAGTGATTTTCGATAAATTCGCACCAATGGGTTTTACTTCTCGATTGTTACTGTCTAAAAATTGATATCCTAAAGCAGTCGCCATACCAATTCCACAATCATTAGTTGCACTGCCTCCAATTCCTAGGATAATCTTTGTTGCTCCTTTATCTATGGCGTCAATAATCAGTTCTCCTGTACCTAATGTTGTGGCGCTTTTACAATCTAGTTCATTTTGTTTCAATAGTTTTATACCCGAGGCTTCAGTCATTTCAATAAATGCTGTTTTTAAGGATTTAGAATATAAATAACTAGCCTTGATGGGTTGAAAAAAGGGATTGTTGACCGTTATAGTGACTATCTCACCATTTAAATAAAAATTTACAACCTCAATCGTACCATCGCCGCCGTCTGCTAACGGAAGTTTAATAACTTCAATATTTGGATGAATCTTTTGGATACCTTCTTCCACGATATTGCAAAATTCCATGCCCGTTAAGGAGTTTTTAAACTTATCTGGTGCTACAACAATTTTCATGTGTAAAGTTTAACTTAATATGGATGGTAGGAAATAACTAAGTATCAAAATAAACGCAAAAAAGCCGAGAAGTATATAAACTTCTCTTATCATAAAATCTTCTTTTTTAATGGCTATGTTAAAGTTAGAAATACGTTTAATTTCAACTTTTTTGGTAAAAGCGCTCACTCCATAGGCTACTGCTAACGCAATAATAACACCTGTAAAGTTAAGCCAAATCCAAAAGATATTAATTCCTAAGTCGATGTGAAATAACTCTTGAATTGTTTTTGAAAATATTAGATTGATAAGTACTGCTGAAATAATACCAGCATTCATACCAATATGATTTACTTTTTTTGAGAAGAATGCTAAAAAGAAGGTTACTAATACGGGACCGTAAAAAACAGAACCTATTGCATTTATTATTTCTATTACTGCACTTTTACTACCTCCAAAAAGGAAGGCGCTTGCAATACATATCATTCCCCAAAATACTACAGAGCTTTTAGAAATAAACATGTATTTTTTCGGGCTTAACTTTACTTTTCCTCGATTAAAAAAATCTTCAACTGTTACCGCCGATAAAGAATTAACGGTAGAGCTTAAAGAAGACATTGCAGCTGATAAAATACCAACCATTAAGATACCAATAAGACCGTGGGGTAAGTATTTCATAATAAAAACAGGTATCATTAAGTCTGCTTTAATGCCATTCTGGGCATATTGTTCCGGGAAGTGTTTTTGAGTTGCTAAGGTTATATCGGCTAGAAAATCAGGTGCTAATGTAATTAAGCCACCAATAACCAATCCCATTATACAATACACCAAAACGACAGGAAACCGCAGAAGGCCGTTTGCCATTAAAAGAGTTCGAATGGTTTTTTCATCTTTGGCTGAAAGTAACCGTTGGGCTTGTGTTTGGTCGCAGCCGTAATATGATGCGTAGAGGAAGAACCCACCTATAATCATTGGTAACAATCCGTATTCGTTCCCTTCGCCTATACCTAGATTATAGTTTATTACTTGTAATCTTTCTGGATCAAACCCAGTTTCTAGTCCCCCGTGTTCTTGTAGCAGATTCCACCCAAAGTACAGGCAAATAATTAAGCTTCCAAACAAGATGATCATCTGTATAGCATCTCCCCAAACTACAGCTTTCATACCGCCTTGCCATGAATAAATAATGGTAATAACGCTTATAATTAGAATGGTATAAACAAAATCTATATCTAATACGGCCTGTAAAATAATAGCTATGGTATAGACCATTACTCCCGTTCCTAAGGCTCGGCTAATTTGAAAAACAATACTCAAAATTAGTCGAGTTGATACACTAAATCGTTTTTCGACAAACTCATAAATACTAACTACACCAGACCTGAACAGAGGAGGGATAATTACTATCATAATAAAAATCATCGCAAGTGGAACGGCGAACTCAAATGTTAACCATTTCATACCACCTCCTAATTTTAACCCAACAAACGCAGGGGCAGATATGAAACTTATTGCAGACAATTGTGTTGCCATGGTTGAAAGGCTTAGAGGAAACCAGCTCATATTTTTACCGCCTAAAAAGTAGTCTTTCGAACCCTTATTATCTTTAAAGAAAAAACCCATCCCCAAAAAGAAAATGATGTAGAATACTATTATACTGTAATCCAGCCAATTCATAATATATGTGTTTTAGTGAGATGGGTTAATTCTCAAATTTACCTTTTAATTCAGAATTTAAGTATTATACCACTCATTCGTTAAATGTTTAATAAGATAATATTTATTGACATTTTTTGTTTAGCGCTATGTTTTAAAACCTCCCTACAGTCAATATGTTTTACCTTCCGAAGTTGTCCTCATTTAACAGCGTTTGAATAATAGGAAACGATCTAATCGTTAGTATTTAGCAAATCGATTACTAAGGCAGCAGTCCATGAGAAATTATTTCCGCCGTATCCTCCATCACCATTTTTATGAAATTCTTTTCTCGAATCGAAATATTCATGAAACTCACTTTTTTCTATCATTTCAATAGTATCCTGCTTTACACGTTTTGCTATATCGTAGAATTTATATTGTTTTAGCCCATTGTAAACCATCCAATTAAGATTGACCCAAACAGGTCCTCTCCAATATTTTTTGGGATTAAACCTATCGCTCTCAGGATCAAAAGAAGCACACAAATATTGATGTTCTCCGCCAAATTTTTTCATCATGGTCTCAACCATTTTTTCTGCTCTTTCGGCAGTTGGAATATTTGCAAATAAAGGAGCGAAAGAGGAAGATGACACATGTCTTAAAGGCCGTTCGTTACGAAGGTCATAATGTATATATGCGCCTAGATCTTCGTCATACAGTTTATTATTAAAAGTTTTTTTAGCCTTTTCTTGCCATGTTTTTAGCTGTGATATTTTCGTTTTATTTCCCCCTAATAGCTCATAGAGTTCAATTAGACCTTCGTTTGATTTTATTAACATCGCATTGAATAGGGGGTCTTGTACTAAGAAAGGAGATAGTTCGGCTATTTTCGCATCATCATATCGATGTTCTTTAGCAATTTCTATGATATGTAAATAATGATCGTATTCTCTATTAGATGGTCTTTCTGAAGCATCAACATGTGTGGTGTCTCGCCTTTCAAAAGTATATTCTGGAGGATTCATGGTGTCCCAAATATCATCCCAGATTGGAGAGTTATCGGTGCCAGATTCCCAGTTGTGATAAATATAGACCAAGCCTTCGTTTTGCGGATCTCTGTGCTTGTAGAAGTATGCGTGGTTGTTATAAACTTTGTCGATCACACCAGCAATAAAATTGAGTGTTTCGGGCTTATTTTTACTGATTTTATAAAGCTCTTTTAACACAAAACCTGTAACTGGGGGTTGTGTCATTCCTGTAGATCTATATTTTTTAGAAGATTCAGGATGCAAGTCTGATCGGTGATAATCGGCTCCTGGAAAGTAAGTGTCTGTTTCTGTATGGAAAATAATATGTGGGATAAAACCGTTGCTCCACTGCGCATCCAACAATGTTTTCAATTCAGATTCGGCTTTTTCCATATCAAAATGAGCAAAACCAATCGCTATTAAACCAGAATCCCAAAACCATTGAAATGGATATAAATTTGCACAGGGGATGCTAAATCCGTCTTTCCAGTTTTTAATAAGTACTTCTTCGGCTTTTTTCTTCAGTAAATTCATAATTTTTTTTCAAATAAATAAAAAAACTCATCACCCGAGGTTACTACAAGTGATGAGTGGTTAAACAAGCTAATTAACAATTTAACACTTAGAAACTAAATGTTGCGGTTAAGAATAGTCTTCTAGGTAAAATAGGTCTTCCAACAAAGAAATCACCGTCGCCAGATTGACCCGCACTTCCGGCACGAGGATTACCTTCTGTGAGTCCGGAGTTATCAAATAGGTTAAAAACACTTATCCCGAAGCGCAATGAATTATCTTCTTGTGTTTCAAACGTGTAACCTGCTCCAACTCGTACCATTGTGATTGCGTCCAATTCAACAAGGTTGGCGTCATCGGCAAATTTTTTACCGGTATGATTTATAGTTACATTGGTATCAATAATGGTATCATCATAGTCCAGACCTAAACTTCCCAAGACGTTTGGCTGTCTTCCTATTTCATTTCCTTCATTTACTGTTGTGATGCCTCCGTTAATCAGATCTTCATTTTGATTTGTTGTTATTTCATGATCCTGATAAGTTAATGTACCGAAAAGGTTCAATGATTCTACAAGTTTGTAATTTCCATTAGCTTCCAGACCTATGGTTCTTGTTGATTGTTCGCTTCTTGCTTCATCTACTAACTGGCCCCCAGAAATAGCCTGAGTAATTTTAATACGATCACTTAAACCCACATAATATGCGGCAACAGATCCTGAAAATTTAGGAGTGCCAAATTTTGCGCCTAATTCTCCTTGAAGAATGGTCTCTGCATTGTAATCTGTTTCTCGAATACCAGGAGTGGGAGCAAAGCCACGTTGCTGTGGAAAGAAGAACCCTCTTGAAAAGTTGGCATATAAATTTGTGGCATCTGTTAAGTTATAAAGCCCTGCAAGTGATACGGCCCAATCTGTATCCTTTATTTCTCCTGTGATAAATGAACCGTCTTCGAAACTTACATTTTGTAAGTTACTTGTAAGTTCAGGATCTTCGTATACCTGTGTTTCTGATAAACCGCCTTTTCTGAACGTTCCCTTTGTTGATTCAATACGGAAACCAACGTCAAAACGCCATCTGTCTAAAACCATTTCATCAGTTAAATAGAAGGCTGTTCGGCTTTGAGATAAATGATTATTAGATGTCATTCCTATTCTATTATAGAGACCTCCCGTAGAATAGACCACATTGCTTCCAGTTGAATCGGTATACGTTAAATTTACTAAGCGAGGGTTATTGTTGAATTCTGAAAGAACTCGGTACTGATAATTTACATCTTCAGCTTCAGTTCTAGCAAGAAAAGTTCCTGCTGTGTATGTATGTATTCCGTCTTTAGACTTTAGAATGAAATTGGCTTCTCCAGAATAATCTGTCATTGGTCGTAAACGATCTACATGGAGGTTTTCTACCACTAGATCATTGCCGTTTATTTCTCCTCCAGCACCTCCTTGATATACCGCACTATACGCTGTGTTTCCTGGTGCAACAGCGGCCACATAGTCGTTTAATGTTATTGGCGTTCCGTAGTCTCCGTTTCCACCAACATACAATGCAAAATTGTGCTGATAGTTTGCATATTTAACTTTCGACTTGAATTTTAAATTTTCGTCAAGGTTATAGTTGAAATCGGCCATAACATAGCCACCTTTTGTGAATACACCATCCTCTATAGGACTTTCATAAACACCACCTGGGGTGAGAAAGGACGTGTTTGCCAATTCTCCGGTAAGGAGTTGTTGAACTGGTTCACCATCGTTACCATTTAATCGCTCTCGACTTGAACCATCTAATGGAATAGGAAGGTAGAACTGTGCTCTGTCATTTATAAATTGTCCGTGAACAGTAAAAGAACCTTTATCGAACTTCTTTTTGATATTTCCTCTAAATTGAACTCCTCTTGTAGCTAAACCAACATCAATTGGACCGTCATCTTTTCTAACAAATCCTGTAAAGGCATAAAATGTGTTTGAATCTTCTCCTCCAAGTTTTCCTCCTGAATAAAAATCTGTTTTTAATCTGCCTTGATCAGCCCATTCAACATGAATTAAAGTTTCATCATTTACATCTCCAGTTTTGCTAGTATAATTAATAATACCTGCAACAGATCCTGCGCCGTATAAAACTGCGGCACCACCTCTAACAAATTCAACTCCTTTAAAGCCTATATCAGGTCGAGCGTAGACATCATGTGCTGAAGAGTTGAGACCAAAAGTGCTCATCAAAGGCATCCCGTCATATTGCAACGGATTAAAAACATATTGACCTCCAGAGGGTAGTCCTCTTACAAATAAATTTGTGGCAGTTTCACCACCACCACCTTCCGCTGTAATACCAGGTACATTTCGTAATATATCGGCCTGACTATTTGCTGATAATTTGGTAATCTTTTCTTCCTTTATTGAACTAATAGACATAGGCGTCTCCTTTTGTGATCTGAAAGTTGAGGACGCAGTTAGTACAATTTCATCTAAAGAACTTCCTTCCTGTAAAACAATATCAAATTTAAGCGGAGTACCACTAAGGTTGATAGGTTGTATTTTCGATTGATATCCCAAATAGGAAAATTGAAGGGTTTGGTCACCCATAAGGTCTGTGGTAAAACTGAAGTTACCATCAAAATCTGCTAGAGTACCTGCAGTAGTACCAACTAAAAGAATATTTGCACCACTAATCGGTAGGCCTGCTTTGTCTTTTACGGTTCCAGAGATCTCTGTTTGTGAAAAAACACTAGAAACGCAAAAAACGCATAGCACTGTTAAGATAATTTTATTCATGTTACATAGAGATTAATTGATTGTTACCAAATTTATAATCAGATTCGTAATATTAGTGCTAAAAATTTATCATATTTGTACGCAAACGTTTGCGGGAACGTTTGATATAAAGAATTTGTTTTGAAAAAAGAAATAACGACCTTAAAAAAACTTGCTTTAGAACTAGATTTATCTATTTCAACGGTTTCAAGAGCACTAAATGATCATTCAGATATTAGTGCAAAGACAAAAGCTAGAGTAAAACAATTAGCGTCTGACCTCAATTATGTGCCTAACGTATTTGCCAAAGGATTTAGAAATCATAAGACCAATATCATTGGGGTTATTGTCCCTAATGTGACCCATTATTTTACAACTACTATTATACGTGGGATAATAGAAGAGTCCTCTGTTAGAGGGTATCGTGTTATTATTTCGGAAACCAATAACGATGTGATAAAACAAAAGGAAATGCTCAATACCATGATTCATTTTGGGGTAGATGGAATTCTCGCGTCACTTACAAAAATGACTCGCGATATTGACAATATATTACCAACTCTTAATACTCTTCCCTTAATTTTATTTGATAAAGGATCTGACAAGATACCTTGTACTCAAATTACAATTAATGATGAGGAAGCAACCTTTAACCTAATTGAACACTTAATAGGAATAGGAAAGAAGCGCATTGCAATAATTAAAGAAAGAGAGTTTTCATACACTTCAGAAAAAAGATATGCCGGGTATTTAAGGGCGCTTAATGAAAATGGGATTGAAGTAGATCCTAAAATTGTTATTAGTGTCGATGATATATCTTTAGCTGAAGGCAAGAGAATGGCGAAAACGCTGTTGAGTATTAAAAATAGGCCGGATGCCATTTTTGCCATTACAGATAGTGCGGCCATTGGTGTTATTCAAACGCTAAAAAAGCACAATATTAAAATTCCAGAGGAGATCGCGGTTGTCGGATTTAGTAATTCTATCCATTCGTTGATCATTGAACCTAACCTGACCACTGTAGATCAGCCAGGTGAAAAAATAGGAAAAACCGCCGTGAAATTTCTTATCGAAGAAATAGAAAGAGAAAACGACGACATTGCAAGTAAATTAGTTGAAATTAACTGTAATATTGTGATCAGAGATTCCTCTTTTAAAGCTTAATGCTTTAAAAATATCAAGCTTTCTCCTAAAAAATATACTAAAGTAAAAAGCAGCTATAAGTAATGATATAGCTGCTTTTTATTTCTGAAATAGAAATTATTTAAAGACTATTGTCCATAATCTCCTGAACCACTTCAGGATTTAAAAGCGTGCTTGTATCACCTAAATTACTAGTATCCTTCGAAGCAATTTTCCGAAGAATACGACGCATGATCTTACCGCTACGCGTTTTAGGTAGTCCATCTGTAAATTGGATTTTATCAAGTTTTGCAATGGGTCCAATTTGTTCCGTTATGACTTGGTTGATCTCTTTTCTTAAGTTGTCGTGATTTCTACTTTCTCCTGTTTCCTTTAAAGTTACATATCCGTAGAGCGCATTACCTTTAATATCGTGTGGAAAACCTACAATGGCGCTTTCTGCAACGGCAGGGTGTTCATTAATAGCATCTTCAATGGGTGCTGTACCTAAGTTATGACCTGATACAATAATTACATCATCTACGCGACCTGTGATACGATAATAGCCAACTTCGTCTCTTAATGCGCCATCTCCGGTAAAATACTTGTTTTCATATGCTGAAAAATACGTGTCTTTATAACGTTGATGATCACCCCAGATAGTTCTCGCCATACTTGGCCAGGGAAATTTAATACACAAACGTCCATCAACTTGATTCCCTTTAATTTCTTCGCCATGCTCATCCATTAGAGCAGGTTGAATTCCTATAAAAGGAAGTGTGGCGTAAGTGGGCTTCGTTGGTGTGCAAAAGGCGATGGGGGTTATCATAATTCCACCCGTTTCGGTTTGCCACCAAGTATCAACTATGGGTGATTTTTTCTTACCAACGTTGTCGTCATACCAATGCCATGCTTCTTCATTTATGGGTTCACCAACAGTTCCTAGCACTTTCAGAGATGATAAGTCATACTTTTCAAGATGTTCTACTCCCTCTTTGGCTAACGCTCGGATAGCAGTTGGTGCTGTATAAAACTGATTTACTTTGTGTTTTTCAACAATCTCCCAAAATCGTCCAAAATCGGGATAGCTTGGCACTCCTTCGAACATCACTGTAGTGGCTCCATTACATAAAGGTCCGTAGACAATATAGCTATGCCCTGTGATCCAACCTATATCTGCGGTACACCAATATACATCATCATCGATATATTGGAATACATTTTTAAAGGTATAGGCGGTATATACCATATATCCAGCCGTGCTGTGTACCATGCCTTTAGGTTTTCCAGTTGAACCTGAGGTGTAGAGAATGAAGAGAGGGTCTTCGGCATCCATTATCTCTGGAACGCAGTCTTTATAAGCTTCATCCAGTAAGGGCTGTAGCCATTTGTCGCGATCTTTTACCATATTGACTTCAGAATGAATTCGCTTTGCAACCAAAACGGTTTTGACGCAGCTACATTCTTCTAAAGCTTCATCAACAATTCCTTTTAGATCTATAGTTTTTGCGCCTCTATATGAACCATCGCTGGTAACAACCAATTTACAGTCACTATCGTTAATTCGTGTAGATAAGGCCGTGGAAGAAAAGCCAGCAAAAACAACCGAATGAATTGCCCCAATACGAGCACAGGCAAGGACAGAAACTGCCAGTTCTGGGATCATGGGAAGGTAGATACAAACACGATCTCCTTTTTTTATACCGTTTTCTTTCAATACATTGGCAAATTTGCATACTCTTTCGTGTAGCTCGTGATATGAAATATGCAGCGCTTCTTCGTCGGGATTGTTAGGCTCAAAAATAATGGCAGTTTTGTCGCCTTTTGTATATAAATGTCTGTCAATACAGTTTTCGGTGATATTCAGTTTTGCTCCTTCAAACCATTTCACTTGGGGTTTTGTAAAATCCCAGCTTAAAACCTTGTTCCATTTTTTTCTCCATAGGAAATGTTCGCCAGCAATTTCTTCCCAGAAATTTTCTGGATTAGCAATCGATTTACGATACACTTGATAATACTCCTCTAGGTGTTTTATATGATAATTACTCATGATTTTTTAGCTTTAAGATTATTTATGGATCCCAATTTTATTGATTTGATATATTAATTTTATTTCATCGATAATAGTACTATCATCAATGGTAGATGGTATGTTATATTGTTGCTCATCTGCGATATTCCGAAGCAATTTACGAAGGGTTTTTCCACTACGTGTCTTCGGCAAACGTTCTACCACCAAGACGTCTCTAAAAGATGCAACAGCACCAATTTCTCTTCTTACATCTTGTATGATCTCTTTCTGAACCTGAGCAGGATCAATCGTTTCAGCAAATTTTAAAACGACCAAACCTAAAGGTTTTTGACCTTTGATCTCACAGTGCACACCAAAAACAGCACATTCGGCCACATCTTTGTGTGAGGAAACAATTTCTTCCATCTCGGCCGTAGAGAGTCGGTGACCTGCTACATTTATAATATCGTCAACACGGCCAGTTATAAAAATATAACCGTCTTCATCTTTATAGCCTCCATCTCCCGAGAAATAATATCCCGGAAAGCGTTCCAGATATCCAGATTTAAAGCGTTCTGGATTATTCCATAAATTGGTTAATGTTCCTGGTGGCAATGGTAGTTTCACCGCTACATATCCTTCTACACTAGACGGTACTTGCTCGCCTTCTTCGTTTAAAATATCAATGTCATAACCACAAACGGGTAATCCGGCAGAGCCAGGTTTTACTTCTTGTAAATCAATTCCCACCATGTTCGCCACCATTGGCCAGCCACTTTCGGTTTGCCACCAATGATCAATTACTGGGACTTTCAATTTCTCCTGTGTCCAATTTAGGGTAGAGACATCACATCGCTCTCCCGCTAAGAATTGATATTTTAAACAGGAAATATCAAATTGCTTTAATAATGCAGCCTCCGGATCTTCTTTTCTTATGGCTCTAATTGCGGTGGGAGCGGTAAACATTGCCTTGACGTTGTGCTCACTAATTACGCGCCAAAAAGTAGACGCGTCGGGCGTTTTTATTGGTTTTCCTTCAAATAAAACTGTGGTGTTTCGGTTCAATAGCGGACCATAAACAATAAAACTGTGGCCTACAACCCAGCCTACATCACTTGCAGCCCAAAAAACATCTCCTTCGGTAACACCATATACATTTTTCATAGAAAATTTTAAGGCAGTTGCATAGCCACCGGTATCACGAATTATACCTTTTGGTTTTCCTGTTGTTCCGGAGGTATATAAAATATATGAAGGATGTGTTGATTCTACTGCAATGGCATCAATCGACGGAGATTGATTAACTAAGGTTTTATAGTCAATATCGTATTCTTTCATCGGAATTTCCACGCCCAGCTCTCTGTCAAACACGATGACCTTTTCAGGTTTATTTATCGCTTTGGAAATAGCTTCATCTACAAATGGTTTGTACGGAATAATCCGTTCTATCTCTATTCCATTGGAAGCGGTGATAATAGCCTTCGGTTTACAGTCGTCAATACGAATGGCTAACTCATGGGGTGCAAAACCGCCAAACACAACTGAATGAATCACGCCAATTCTAACACAGGCTAACATAGCATATAAAGCCTGAGGAATCATTGGCATATAGATAATGCACGTGTCGCCTTTCTCAAGTCCTAAGCGCTGTAAGCCACCTGCAAGCTTTGAAACTTGTAGATGTAATTCATTAAAAGTTATATGTGTTTTTGTGTTGGTTACGGGAGAATCGTAAATCACAGCGACTTGATCTCCATAACCATCTTGAATGTGTTTGTCAATACAGAGATAACTCAAGTTAAGCCTCCCGTCTTCAAACCATTGTGGATAGTTATAACTGTCTTTTGAAACTATAGTTGTTGGTCTTTTATGCCAGTCTAATTGATTGGCTTGTTCATTCCAAAAACCTTGCGGATCTATAATACTTCGTTGGTAAAATTCCTGATACTTCACGGTTATGATTTTTGACGATTAAACAAACCAAACCAATTTGGATTTAGTACTTTTAGTTTAATGAGAGCATAAAGTATTAATGCAAAGCTAATTCCAATAACCAAAGAATGCATGGCGCTAACGTTTATTTGATTCTCATACTTGAATCTGACAAACAGCGACACGACAGCGTAGATACTTATAAAAATATCTGATGCTAAAGGGTTTATACGAAATTTCATATCTTTTCTTTTTAATTAAACATTGTTTGTTTGCACACAAAATCAATATCTAAGTAAAAGACAAAAGAACAGTTCTAGGTCAATAGTTCTAATATTTCAGAAACTATTTTTTTTACGGAAAAAGGTTTAGTTAAATATTTATCAGCTCCAAGTTTTAAACCCTTTTCAATATCTGAAGCTTTATTTTTTGCTGTTAAAAAGACAACCTTAGTGTCTTTTAAACTATCTGAACTTTTAATATATTTTAATGTTTGATAGCCATCTACATTGGGCATCATTACATCTAACAATATAATATTTGGTACTTGATGTTTTAATATATCTATGGCCTCAACTCCATCTCTTGCGATATAAACTTCGAAATCTTGTTTTTTAAAAGCATATTCAAGAGACATTACAATATTCGGCTCATCATCTACGATTAAAATTTTGTTTTTCATACCACAGTACAAGTTACTTAAAAGGTATTGTGAAAACAAGGATAGCCCCGTTTTTTACGTGTTTTTTTGCCCATATTTTTCCGTTGTGTTTTTCTACAATCTGCTTTGTTATTGCTAGTCCGAGACCACTGCCTTGTGGTTTTATAGTGTTTTGATATTTTGATTGATAAAATTTGTCAAAAATGAATTCGTGATCTTCTTCGGAAACACCTTTTCCATTGTCGGTTACAGAAACTTCTACTACATTATTTCCGAGTTTATAATCGACTGTGATCCTGCCTGTCTCAGGTGCGCAAAATTTAATGGCGTTTGATAATAGATTAGTAAGTACCTGTAAAATACGATCTTCGTCATAGTCGATCTTAAACGAGTGCACATTTTCATTAACTATTTCAATTTTCTTTTTAGCGGCAATTTGAGATACGCTGGCAATCGCTTTTTTTATTGTTTTCTGAAGGTCATTGTAGGAGAGATCTAAATTTAAACGCCCAGTTTCTAGTTTTTCAAAATCTAATATATTATTGATCAATCGCCCTAAGCGATCAGAATCCTGAACTATGTTTTTTAAAAATTGTTCTTTTATGTCTTTAGGCATGTCATCGCCGTCATCCATTAATAATTCGGTGGCGGCTCGAATTCCTGTTATAGGTGTTTTGAGTTCATGCGCTACGGTGTCTAAAAACGCATCTTTTTGTTTGTCTTTACTAATTAATTCTTGATTAGCTTCTTTTAATTTGGTAGAGAGTTGAGAAAGTTCGTCTGATTTTTCCTTAAGCACTTTATTACTTACGATATGTTCTTTAGATTCTTCTAAAATTTTGAGTACTTCAGGCAGACTGATCTGTTCTTCCTTTACAACGCTGGCGATTAAAATTTTCGCAGAAGCGCTTCCAATACTACCCGTTAGTAATTTTTCAGAAAAATTGATTAGACGAGCATCCGCTAGTTGCGTATCTTGGGGTAATTTGTATTTTGTAAAAAATATCCTCAGGGCACGTGTAGCTCGATTTTCTCCTAAAAAACGAACAAGAACATTTTTGATATCTGCTACATAGGCTTCACCTCGCCAGACTAGTGCATTGTCTTGTAATGACGAGAAATTTCTACTATCCACAAACATTTCGGCATAATTACGTTCTCTATAGTTTCCTTTTTCTGTTAAAGAAAACACGAGATAACATAAAATATTAAATGTCATACTCCAAAAGAAAGCATGGGCTGGGGGGCTTAAAAAATCTATTCCAAATAGTGCATGTGGTCTTAAGCCAGAAATGCCTGCAAGTCCGTATTGTGTAAAATCATTACTCCCGGTGTACGCTGCTACCGTAAATGGCAAAATGAGTGTATAGAAAGAAACAAAGAAACCTGCTAGGATACCTATTACGGCGCCTTTTGATGACCCCCGATTCCAAAATAGACCAATAAAAAAAGATGGTCCTAATTGTGAAATAATAACAAAAGAAATCAAGCCAATTGAATAAAGCGAAAGTTCTTTCGAAAAGGAAACATAAAAGAAATAGGCGGTAATTATAATGATGAAAATTGAGATCCGTCGTATGTTCTTAATATATTTAGCATTGCGTTCAGGTTTGTTTTTAATGAATTTATCTAGGAATCCATACGGAATTATTAGGTTGTTACTCACCATGGTTGAGAGGGCGAGGGTTGAAACAATTACCATAGACATTACTGCTGAAAAACCACCTAAAAACACCAAGGTAGCTAAGAAAGTATTCCCTGATTCTAAAGGAAGTAACAGCGCGAAGTATTCATTTTTTTGTGTGTCACCAAAAGTTAGATTACCTGCCCAAGCAATAAAAATAACAAAGACATTAAACAACAAAAGATAGAGAGGAAACAGCCAAATGGCCTTTTTTAAATGTTTTTCTCTGTTATTTTCTACAACCGAAACCTGAAATTGTCTCGGTAGTAGAAATATTGCCATAAAGGATAAAGCGATCATAAAAAACCAATTAAAGCCTTCTTCCAAACCATTAAATGTGACCAGCTTACTAAAGTTTTCGGTGACCGACATTTTATTGTAAATATCAGTTGTGCCACCAAAAAGATAGAAAGTTACATAGCTACCAATTAGCAAAAAGAAAACCAGCTTTATGATTGATTCAAATGCAATCGACGCAATGATACCTTTGTGTTTTTCGGAAGCATCGGTATTTTGAGTTCCGAAGAAAGCGGCAAATATGGCTAACATCAGCGCCACATAAAATGTTGAGTCATCTATGATCGACGTAGAAATATAGCTAGTCTCATCGGTCATGATCTCAAAAGTTTCTGAAACGGCTTTGAGTTGTAGTGAAATGTAAGGCAAGGTTCCGAATAAACAGACCAAGGTTACCAATGCACCCAGAAACCTATTGTTTCCGTAGCGTAACGACATAAAATCTGCTATAGAGGAGATCTTGTGTTGTTTAGAAATTCTAATGACTTTTCTAAGTACGAGTATCCATAGCGGTGCTGCTATTACCGGACCTAGGTATATGGGTAAAAAATTTATTCCAGAATTGGCAGCTATGCCAATGCTACCGTAATAGGTCCACGCAGAACAGTAAACAGCCAATGATAAAGTATAGACATACGGATTATTAACCCACTTACTTCTGCCTTTTTTTTCAGCAAGAAAAGCAATACAAAATAGTACTGTTAGATAACCAATTATTATAGCAACCAGAGCGTAATTACTCATAATGACGTTTTAGTACGATATATGAAATAATTATTGAAACCAGCCATATTGAAAAAATAGAGAAGTATAATGAAGGAATCCCAAATACGGCCCCTTCAAAATTAAAGATAAAAATGAATGGGATGTTGAAGGCTAAAAAGAGTGCTATCGAGAGAACGATTAGTTTTTGTTCGTGCCGTTTTTTCATTTTTTTCTTTCTTTCATTCTGGAATGCTTAAAAGTAAGTAGTTTTTACAAATAAGAAATCAGCATTACCAAAGATAATGCTGATTTCAAACTAACCAAATTAATAAGAAAGCCTCATTTTTGTTTTAATGATTTGATGCTTCACCAGCTCCTGAAGGGATTCTAATGCTTTCAACCATTTCTTGAACATCTTTGGGTGGAGCGGGAGTCATTCGTGACACGGTGATGGAAATTATCACGTTTACTATCATTGCGATCGTTCCAAAACCTTCGGGTGATGTGCCAAACCACCATTCGCTTGCGGGTCTTGCGTCCATGATTCCTATAAGTCCCGTTTTATAACGTATCATATAAAATAACATTAGTATAATACCGACCACCATTCCGGCAATAGCACCTTCTTTATTCATACGCTTGTCGAATATCCCTAGAATTATAGCGGGAAAGAACGAAGCTGCGGCAAGGCCAAAGGCTAATGCGACGACGGCGGCCACGAAGCCTGGTGGATAAATTCCGAATAAACCAGCAATAATGATCGCTACTATGATCGCAATACGAGCTGCAAGTAATTCTCCTTTATCTGAAATGTTCGGCTTTATTTGTTTTTTGATTAGATCGTGAGAAATTGAAGTTGAAATTACGAGTAAAAGTCCGGCTGCGGTAGATAACGCTGCTGCCAAACCACCTGCCGCAACGAGTGCAATTACCCAATTTGGAAGGTTGGCGATCTCAGGATTTGCAAGTACCATAATATCACGGTCAACATAAAGTTCGTTAATTTCCGTACTTGGATTTGAAATTAACCGTTGACCACTAGAACCTCTAAGTTCAGTGTATATGGGCTTTTTACCATCTAAAGCGCTACCTTCTACATATTGTATCTTTCCATCACCATTTTTATCGGCCCATGCGATCAATCCAGTGTCTTCCCAGTTCTTAAACCATGCCGGGATCTCAGTATATTCTTGATTACTTACCGTTTCAATAAGATTAGTTCTTGAAAATACTGCAATGGCTGGCGCCGTAGTGTATAGAATAGCAATAAATAATAAAGCCAACCCTGCAGATTTCCGTGCGTCTTTAACCTTCGGAACCGTAAAGAACCGTACAATTACATGCGGTAATCCTGCCGTACCAACCATTAATGCTAGTGTAATGGCAAAAACATCCCAGGTAGATTTAGAACCACTGGTATATTCTTTAAAGCCTAGTTCGGTATGAAGTGTGTCGAGTTTATCTAAAAGAAAAGTTCCATCTTCTAAAGTGCCACCCATGCCAATTTGTGGAATAACGTTGCCGGTCATTTGCAGAGAAATGAAAATTGCGGGTACCATAAAAGCAAAGATGAGCACACAGTATTGTGCAACTTGCGTATAGGTAATACCTTTCATTCCACCTAATAAAGCAAAAATGAGAACTACGGTCATTCCTATAATAACTCCTAAAGTAATGTCAACTTGTAAGAATTGAGAAAACACAATTCCAACACCGCGCATTTGACCCGCGACATAGGTAAAAGAGACGATAAGGGCACAAATAACTGCTACCGTTCTCGCTGTGTTTGAATAATATCTATCTCCAATAAAATCTGGGACTGTAAATTTTCCAAACTTTCGGAGATATGGAGCCAATAGCAAGGCAAGAAGTACATATCCTCCGGTCCAGCCCATCAAATAAACAGATCCATCATATCCCATAAAGGAAATTAATCCCGCCATACTTATAAAAGAGGCTGCACTCATCCAATCTGCGGCTGTGGCCATACCATTTGCAAGTGGTGAAACACCGCCACTAGCTACATAAAATTCTTTTGTTGACCCCGCACGGGCCCATAGTGCAATTCCGAAATAAAGGGCAAAAGTAACCCCTACTAATATCCAAGTCCACGTTTGTACGCTCATAATGTTATCATTTTTTGGTTAGTGGTTACTCGTCGAAACCGTATTTTTTATCTAGTTTGTTCATTAATCGTACGTAAACGAAAATCAGTATTACGAATACATAAATAGAGCCTTGTTGGGCAAACCAAAACCCGAGTTTAAAGCCTCCAAGTCTTATTTGGTTGAGTTCTTCTCTAAAGAAAATGCCGCATCCATAGGATACAATAAACCATATGGAGAGTAAGATGGTCAAATACTTGATGTTCTCTTTCCAATAGGCTGTCGCGTGTTTTTGTTTCTCATTATTCATTGTTGAAAATTTTATAGGTAGATCATTGCTTGAAGAGTAATTATATTTGAATCTAATGCTCCAAACTCTTGCTTCTTATATTCTAAAGTAAGTTTAGAATTGTGACCGCTCATATAGGCGTTGAGACCAATTCCGAGCGTATTTCTGCTATCATCTACGGCGTCGTAGCTGTGTGTTCCATAGCTTAGATAAGGTTGATACCTAGTTTTAGTACTTTCGCCTTTAAATACGTAGCCCACATGCCCATACACCATACTACCCGTTCCGTATGCACTAAATAAGTAATTTTTACCATAATTGCTGTTTTGATAAACGGCGTATGCTGTAATGGCGCTTCCGTTTTCTCCAAGAGGTGTATCATAGAATGCATCTACTGCAAAAATTGATACATCTTCGCCTTGTAAATTTGGTTCTAATTCAGTGCCTGTGTCGATTACTGAACCACTAGGGTGTAAAAAGAAACCAGCTCCAACATTAAAAACTTTTTTACCGCCAAGATAGGTTCCTACCTTATAGGGCAAAAAGTTAGATTCTTGATCTAATAAATTATAATCGAAATATCCCGAATATGTTTTACTTGCGGCCTTAGATCCCAATGTGGCACGACCGTTATAAACAGCCTCACTGGCTAAAGCGGTACGACCATCTAAAGTAGATACAGAAGCATCATTGATTGCGACGCGATATTGTAATTTTTCAAATTTACCTTTTGCAAATACTCCTAGATGTCTCGCAAACTGGTCTGAAAGACCAATTGTAGCCCAAGACTGACGGTTGTTATCAAGCGTCATCATATTTAGAGTGCTTTGATTATTCAATCTGGAAATTCCATTAAAATAGTGTAACCCGCCACCTAGAGTATGATTGGCAGATAAATTGTACTGTGCCCATACGTCATGAAAAAATAACTGGGATCCATCTCCTTTGCCGGTAGGACTCAATTGCGAGCTGTTAAGGCTGTTTAATCCGAAGTGGGTTAAGATTAAAAATTTCTCATTGATCTGTGCGAACATTAGAACACGAGCTCGTCTTAAATTGAAATCTAACGGACTGTTTTCGTTGCCGTTTGCATCAAAAGTGTCATCGAGATTATAATTGGCTTGAACCTGTGCCCAAGAAATTATTCGAAGGTATTTAGAACCTTCCTCATTAAATGTCACCTTGAGACCTCCTGAGTAATCAGGAGATCCTTGGGCGATAATACATTGAAAAGACACAATTAATAGTCCAATCAATATAATAAAATGTCTTTTCATTGTTTTAGAATTAAGTGGTGAATAATTGATTCTGTGTGCACCGCTAAGCTCTAAAAAACAATTTGTTAACTAAAAATTAATATACTTATTTGCTAATAGTATATCTTACTCTTTGAATCGCTCCCATTTGATCAGCATGAATTTATCTCCCAATTCAGTAACAACAACGCCTGCACCTTTTATGTTTTCTGGATTACTGAAGTAAACACCGAGTTCGGTAGTATTTAAAATTTTATATGTTGGGTGATATTTTGAGTTGTAGGGGCGTTTGATGTTATATTTTTTCACCCAGTTCATTATGCTAACGTGAGAGATTCCAAGAATACGTTCTATTTCACGATAGGTGAGACCTTCTAAGTACAGTTGTAAAGCTTTATTAACGTAGTAATCATCAATCTTTTTACCCAATTTATCTACCGTAAAAAAGTAATTGCAATCTTTGCATTTAAAGCGTTGTCTGTTATTAATAATGCCGCTTTTAATATGATTTTCTGAATTACAATTAGGGCAAGTTCTCATTAGATATAGTTATTTAGCATAAATATAGTAAATTAGCAATAAAATTTTGTGTTTTGACTATTTCTTCTTTCCGAATGGCATGAGCAAAAGAGTGTGCAATTGCAATTATTCTGAAGCGTTACACAAATTAAAAAGGGATTGTCAATAACTAAAGTTCTTGCGTTTTCTTTGATTCGTGCAGTATTGCTTCAAAAGAGACCATACGCTCAATACACCATTTATAGCGCATAATTGAGATATAGGGCCATGTTGTTTTTTGCTTTTACATTTCGACGAAAAGATCTTGCTTTAGAGGAAGGGTGTATTTCGCACCAATTAAAAGTCTATTATAAACAAATTCGGCTCCAACGCGTTTATTTAATGCTTTGGGTATTGCAACGACAGAAGCTCTTAATTAAGTCATTCACTCATGGCTTATTTCGTCTGCAACGTTCACTACAATACCGAACTTCGTTCCAATCACGCGCCCACTTTTTTCGCCAATGAAATGATTTTTTACACACGAGGCAGATTTTTTCGGGTAACGGTTTTTTCATCTGACCCATTTTATAAGCTTACTATAAACGGTACCATAGTAGTGGCTAGTAACTTTACGTACAACTTTGAAGTGTTTTAAAAAATATAAGAGAACTTATCGTTTGCTTATTTGGTTTCCCGTGATTACTCGCTGTCGTGTTGATTTAAAGCGATTAATAGCTGTGTTTCTTTTTTTTGCGTGTTTGGTACTTACACCACTATTAACTCGTTTTCGCCACAACTTAAAGCTGCTTTCCTTTAAATGTCTGCGCATGGTTTTAATGACCTCCTTTTCGGGAAGGCCGAATTGATATTCGATGGCTTCAAAGGGTGTTCGGTCTTCCCAGGCCATTTCTATGATGCGGTCAAGTTGGCGCTCGGTAAATGTCTCTTTTTGCATGATAAAAGTTTTAAACGCCTAGCGCTTCAATTTTTTTCATGACTTCTTCAGCTTCTGCATATTTTTGATCACTTAATTTTCGGTTGGATATCGACGTATTTTTTGCCTCCTCCATCAACTTAAGGTATTGGGCGTAGAGCTTATCTTTTGGGTTTTTCTTTTTAAATAATCCGAACATGAGTTATATTTTAAATGTTACAATGCCACAATCCATTTCAAACACTTGCCCAGAGAGGGCAGCGGCTTTATCCGAAATTAAGAACGCAGCCATATTGGCTACCTCTTCTGGCTCTAAGAATTTTTTTAAGGGATGTCTTTCGGTAATATTTTCTATCATTTTTTTATTCCGAAGTAATTTTGAAGCTAACTCAGTATTTGTCACCGTAGGCGCTATAGCGTTGATGCGTAATTTTGGGGCGAATTCGGCACCAAGTGATTTTACAAGACCTTCAACGCCTGCTTTAGCGGTTGCAATACTTGCGTGATAAGGCATCCCAAGTTTTACTGCAACTGTACTAAATAATAAGATCGCTGGGCTTTCACTCTTTTTGAGTTGCGGCAAAAAGTGCTGAATAACTTTTACCGCGCCAATAACATTGATCTCAAAATCATCTTTAAAGTCGGAAACAGCGAGTCTTGGAAACGGTTTTAAATTGATGCTACCCGGACAGTAAATTAGGGCATCCACTTGATCAACTTCAGGAAGTTCATCATTTAAAACATCACAAGAATAGTGGGTTAAATTTGCATGATTAGTTTTGGGTTGCGACCTACTGATATTAATAACAGCCTCATCTTGAGAAAGTAATTGTGCAACAATCGCCTCTCCTATGCCTTTACTGCCTCCAATGATTATGTTTGTCTTCATTTTAGGTATTTTTATAAAAATACTAGTTGTTTAAAGATATTCAATATAAGTTAAACAAAAATTAACGTTTTGGAATGCTTTTTTTATTTTTGCAGGATGAAACCGAATAACTTTACTACCGATTTCTTCGGAATTGGGATTCTCCATGGGAAGACTCCCGAAAATTTAGGTGTTTTATGGCGTACGGCTCAGAATTTGGGAGCTAGTTTTATATTCACCATTGGAAAACGTTATGCAAATCAGGCTGCCGATACACACAACGCGGTAAAATCGATGCCGTACTACCATTACAAGAGTTTTGAAGATTTCTATGAGCATCTTCCCAAGGGTGTGCGGATTGTTGGTGTCGAGAAAACAGAAGATGCTTCTTCTTTAGAAGAGTTTAATCATCCAAAACGATGCGTGTATTTGCTAGGTGCCGAAGATCACGGCTTGACAAAAGAAGCTATATCAAAAGCACATTTTTTAGTTCAATTTCCTTCTGAATACAGTCTAAATGTTGCGGTAGCTGGGAGTATTGTGATGTATGATCGAACTCGTGATAAGCAATTCCAGTAGCTATAGTTTTAAAATATTTTTGGCATTGGCTAAAGCGCTTTCAAACCGGTCTTGAGTGACCTCTTTTTTCCAAGTAGGAACAATTTCTTCCAACAATGCCTTTCCCTTTTCCGTAGAAAGTATTTCTGGGAAGGCTTTTTCGAGCACTTCCAACATGATATTTGTTGCAGTTGATGCGCCTGGTGATGCTCCTAGAAGGCATGTGATACTTCCGTCTTTACTGCTAACTACTTCTGTGCCAAATTGAAGTTCACCACCTGTATAGGCATCTTCTTTAATGATCTGAACGCGTTGACCCGCGTGTACAATTTCCCAATCTTCATCTTTTGCATCTTTTACAAATTTCCGTAGCTCGTCCATGCGATCTTCAAACGACATAGAAACCTGCTCGATAAGATATTGAGTGAGCGGGAGGTTCTTCCAGAAGGCACCAAGCATAGGAGAAATATTGTCAACCGTAACCGATTTAAATAAATCGAAGTTAGAGCCTTCTTTTAAAAATTTTGGACTAAAACCTGCAAAAGGACCAAATAATAATTCGCGCTTTCCATTGATATATCGCGTGTCAAGGTGAGGTGTTGACATGGGTGGATCATTAGGGCCAGCTTTACTGTATACCTTGGCGTTGTGTTGTTGGATGATCGCTTCATTTTTACAGACAAGCCATTGTCCGCTTACCGGAAATCCGCCATAACCTTCCTTTTCATCGATCTCTACTTTTTGTAGCAAAAGTAAACTTCCGCCACCGGCGCCAATAAAAACATGTTTTGCATCAAAATGATATATTTTATCTGTTTTTGTGTTTTTGACCTCGGCGAACCATTCAACTTTTTCATCGGGATCAATATCAACTACTTCCATGTTGCAATGAACAGGCGTGTTATAGTCGTTTTCAAGAATTTCGAATAGCTGCTTTGTAAGCGCACCATAATTTACTTCGGTGCCTCTGTCGATACGGGAGGCAGCTATATTTTCACTAGGTTCTCGATCATTCATGATCAACGGAAACCAATTTTTCATGGTGGCGATTTCTTCGGTGTACTGAATGGTGTTGAACATAAAGTGTTCTTTCATCACCTCATATCGCTTTTTGAGATAGTTTACATTGTCTTTACCATGTACCCAACTATGGTGCGGTACCGAGTTTATAAACGATTGTGGATCTTTGATGTAATTTTTTCCAACCAAATAAGACCAGAATTGCTTTGAGATCTCAAACTGATTACAAATAGAAATCGCTTTGCTAATATCAACTCCGCCATCATTCTCTGGGCAATAATTTAGCTCACAAAGTGCCGAATGACCCGTGCCAGCATTATTCCAGGCTGCCGAACTTTCTTGAGCAACTTCGTCAAGACGTTCAAGAATCAAGATTTGTAAATTGGGGTCAAGTATTTTTGTTAGTAATGCAAGTGTAGCACTCATGATACCACCACCAACGCAAATAAGATCATAAACCCGTGTTTCTATTTTTTCTTCGGAAGGCATGTTCAATAATATTTTGAGTAAAGTTAATAATGTATCTTTACTTACAACCAACTTCAACAAATAGAATGAATTACTTTTTGATCATTACCGTCTTGGTAGCTTTGGCCGCAGGCTTTGGTTATATTAATGTACGCTTCTTAAAATTGCCCAATACCATTGGTTTAATGTTGATCACGATCGTGTTCACCTTGGCAGTTTT
The DNA here is from genome assembly GCF_058148545.1 of Ulvibacter sp. 2305UL32-6. Classification (NCBI taxonomy): domain Bacteria; kingdom Pseudomonadati; phylum Bacteroidota; class Flavobacteriia; order Flavobacteriales; family Flavobacteriaceae; genus Ulvibacter; species Ulvibacter sp. 2305UL32-6. The sequence goes on along the minus strand of NZ_JBYVKA010000001.1, from coordinate 478,112 downwards.
AGCAATAGGCTATTTTGATAGTACTTTGATCGATGCCGAACGCTACATCATTGCTCAAATAGATTTTAAAAGTGTTTTGCTAGATATCATGCTTAGCTTTTTATTATTCGCAGGTGCGCTCCACACCAATTTTGATCAATTAAAAGTGCAACGTTGGCCGGTTTTTGTATTCTCAACCGTAGGTGTGCTGGTTTCTACTTTTTTGGTTGGAACAAGTATGTATTATTTGTTAGCGGTTTTAGGATTAGATATAGCATATATTTATTGTCTACTGTTTGGGGCGTTGATCTCACCTACCGATCCTATTGCTGTTTTAGGAATATTAAAACAAGCTGGAGCTCCTAAAAAACTAGAAACTAAAATTGTAGGAGAATCACTCTTTAACGATGGTGTAGGAGTGGTAGTTTTTCTAACTATTTTTCAAATTGCCAGTATGAGCGGAGGGGATACTATTAACCCGATGGACGTAGTTGTTTTGTTTTCGCAAGAGGTTATTGGAGGAATTGTATTGGGGCTTCTTATAGGATGGATCACCTATCGTCTTATGCGGTCTATAGACGATTATGATATTGAAGTTATTATTACGCTCGCTGCTGTCATGGTGGGGACCGTTATTGCGCAAAAACTACACCTTTCAGCGCCTTTAGCTATGGTGACCGCTGGACTCATGGTTGGTAATGATACTATTAGAGAATCTGCAATGAGTGAAATTACGGAGAGTTATGTTGATAAATTTTGGGAACTGATAGACATACTTCTAAATACCATTTTATTTGTTCTTATTGGTATGGAAATGCTTGTTCTAGCTTTTGATGGCAGCTATATTATTGCAGGTTTACTAGCTATTCCTTTGGTGTTGGCTTGTCGCTATACATCTTTGTTGGTGCCGATAAAGTTCTTTTCAAAACGTTTGGACTTTGTGCCAAAAACTAATTTGATCATGACGTGGGGTGGTCTTCGAGGTGGTATTTCAATTGCCTTAGCGCTCGGACTAACAGAAGCCATGCATCGTGATCTGTTCTTGGTAATCACGTATGTGGTGGTGGTTTTTTCTATTCTAGTGCAGGGTTTAACCGTAGGTGCATTGGTAAAACGTGTTGCTAAAGAATAGTTTTTCTTCGGAAGTAACCATAAACTGAAAAAATGGGAGAAGAAATAAGCAAAGACCTTTTGTTGTTTACTATTCGTCTTTCTTAGATTGCGCCACGATCTCCTTTAAACGAGCTTTGGTCGCCTCCTTTTCTCTGCGCTCTCTTGCTTTTTTACGCTCCATAAGTTTAGCGTGTTTTGCTTTGTTTTTGGTATTCTTTTCCTTGCCTTTTTTTGCCATTATTTGAGGGATTGGTAGAGGAATTCGGGAGTATCCTTAAAGCGTTCCCAGTCTTCCATAATTGATTTATGCAAGGCTACAATGCTTGTCTTGGTTTCAGCATCTAATTCGTTAAAGCCATTGTTTTTTGTATAAATAATTCGCGAAAGATAAATAAGTAAATCTTGGCAACAACTTACTTGACCGCTAATAATTAATGCTTTCAACTTATCATCAAGATCGTCTTTTTCTGAAAACCACAAAGTAGTTCCGAAGCTGGCAGCATTGGTAGTATATTCCAGCATTTTTTCGCCAATTACCTCTTTTTGATTGTTTCCCTTAAAACCTAAATTGTGTTCACGCATAAAGGTGTAATCTCCCATTTCCCCCGTACTAGTATTTTTCCAATCACGCTTTTCATAGTCGATTTCGGTAAGTTCTTTGATCAAGCAGGCAGATCTTCTATAATAGTAGCTGTCATCTTCAAAGATCCTATTGTAGTGTAGTCTTCGAACTTGCTTTAGAAAAATATCTGGAAGCAATAGCTTAAGCGAATTGTATCGATCTAATAAAAGCGTTTCCAGCGTTTTGATCTTCATGTTTTTAAAATCAAACGAAGGAAGTCGTTTTAAAAAGTATTCAGGCATTTTATTGACAATATTTGTCAATAGCGATTTCCATTTGCTTTTGAGTACTTGTGTGATGACTAGCCAGATAAAGGCACCCAGCACACCAAAAGCTACTATGGATAAACCTACGCCAAATTGGGTTGAAGGCTCATAATTGCTTTTGTGAATTACTAAAACTCCTGCAATAATAACGAGTAGATTTAGCAGGTATCCGATCCATTGAACCCATTTCGCTTTCCGAAAATAGGACGCAATCGTATTTTCTCTAAAGGCCCCTTTTTTTTCTGTATGAAATTTAAATGCATCCAAGTAAGGTGAAGAAACATCTGAGAATAGAATAAGGTCAAAGGGCGTCGTCTTTTCATATTCTTGATACGTTTCAATACTGCTTATACCTTGGTTATCATGAATTCCCCCATCCATAAGGCCAATAGTACCAAGATCGCCAATCTTTTTCGATACAGAATGATGCTCTTCGCTGTCTGGCGAGAAGAAATCATTAGGCATTGAAATTGGTTCAAATCCGCCGCTAAAACCAGAGGAAGCCGCCATTATATCTCCCAGGCGTAATTTTTCGTATTCCGCTTTTTTTAATTTTAAATCATTTGATCCAACAAAACGCCTCCCTGAATATGCTTGAAATCGAAATCTATAACCCTTAAGAAATTCAGTTGCATTAAAACAAACAAACTCCAAATGCGATTTATTCATATCATTAAAAACTTGCATTGTTTGATGATCTAATAAAGAATCGTCATACAATTCAGCAAAGGCATTGATAATGTTTTTACGCTTGTATGGATAACGCCAGTGGCCATTCGGACTTAATTTTTCAAGGGCTGCTTTTACGAGATCGGTGGTAGTGATCCAGGCTACGAATTTGCTGTAAATTTCTTCAAAGGTCCTGCCTTCTTGGGTCATCGCAGCATAGTAAACTCCAATGATAGTTCCTCCCGAAACAGTAGAAATAGCCTTGACCTTTTGCAGCAAAGTTTCACTTTCAAATTTTTTTGAATTTAAATACGACATCATTCCTAATTGAAAGGTTGCCGCACGATACCCACCGCCAGACATGCAGAGCGCGATGCGTTGTAGCGGATCTTTAGGAACCTGAGGTGGAAGTTTATCTTTTTGGTCCATAACAGGATGTACAATTGGGTTATGGGGATGACGGATAAAGATACAAATAAAAGTTTCCAGTGAACGCAGATCATCAAAACTTCCAGCTTCCAACATTTCAGCCTATCTTTGCCATATGGAGGAAAGCAAACACAAAGCCGGATTTGTAAATATTATAGGGAACCCTAACGTAGGAAAAAGTACGTTGATGAATGCTTTTGTTGGTGAACGTTTATCGATCATTACAAGTAAAGCACAAACCACACGTCACCGTATTCTAGGTATCGTAAATGGGGATAATTTTCAAGTACTGTTGAGCGACACCCCAGGAATCATTAAACCTGCGTATCAGTTGCAGGAAAGTATGATGGACTTTGTAAAATCTGCTTTTGAAGATGCAGATATCTTACTCTATTTAGTTGAATTAGGAGAGAAAGACTTAAAAGACGAGGCGTTTTTCAATAAAATAAAAAGCGCTAAGATCCCTGTTCTATTGTTGATCAATAAAATTGATACGGGAAATGAAGCTTTGCTTAAGGAAGCATTAGCGATGTGGCAAGAAAAAGTGCCAAATGCCGAAATCTTTGCGATCTCGGCGCTAAAAAACTTTGGTGTGGCTGAAGTTTTTACAAGAATTATTGAGATGCTTCCCGAATCACCCGCTTTTTACCCAAAAGATCAACTAACCGACAAGCCCGAACGTTTCTTTGTCAACGAGGCCATACGGGAGAAAATATTAATACATTATAAAAAAGAAATTCCGTATTCCGTAGAGATCGATACCGAAGAATTTTTTGAAGAAGATCATATCATTCGTATGCGATCGGTGATCATGGTAGAACGTGAAACTCAAAAGGGGATCATTATTGGTCATAAAGGCGCAGCACTGAAACGTGTTGGTATGGAGGCTCGAAAGGATCTTGAAAAGTTCTTCGGAAAACAAGTTCATCTAGAATTATACGTAAAGGTGAACAAAAACTGGCGTAGCGATTCAAGGCAATTACGCCGATTTGGATATAATAATTCCTAAGCCGAAACACTCGTTAGTGTATTGCGCATAAATTCATTCATGGCTTCCATTTCTGGTCTGCCTTTGGCTTTTCCGGTTCGTCCGGCAAAGTAGAGCACAAACCAAATGATGATCATCGCTATGATCAACCCAAGTTGCAGTGCATAACTGTTCCCGAGACTAATATTGGTATAGGTCCATACGGCAAATCCAATAAATAATATGGCCACTACAAAATGGAAAAACATAAAAAGTGTCCAAACTGCAGGATTTGGCCCGAATAGGCCTTTTAACAAACTAGATCGATTGGCTACAGCGATAATTTCAAGATGAAGTTGTGGTGACCAAAAGTGTTGTTTTTGCTTCGGAATACGTATAAACACATGATGATCTACACGAGATATTAGGAAATCTGATTGTGATTCTTTGGCTGCTACAAAGGCATCTAAGGCATGTTCACTATCAATGTTTATTGGAAATGAAAAGCGAGGTCTAAGTGCGATTTCCTGCGGAAATTCCATATGATATCAATTTGAAGGGATCAAAATATTAATTTTCTTGAGTATATGAGCTGATTTATGTCAGACTTTGCAAAAAAGAAGCAAGTCTTGACGCTAACTAACAACTATATAGTACTTTTGCACAAAATTTAAAATCATGAGCATAGTTGCTATCGTAGGACGACCTAATGTAGGGAAGAGCACGTTTTTCAATCGATTAATTCAACGTAGAGAAGCCATTGTAGATGCAGTGAGTGGTGTAACGCGTGACCGCCACTATGGTAAAAGTGATTGGAATGGTAAAGAATTCTCGCTCATTGATACCGGAGGATATATTGTAGGGAGTGATGATGTCTTTGAAGCCGAAATTGATAAACAAGTTGAACTTGCAATTGACGAAGCAGATGCAATAATTTTTATTGTTGATGTTGAAGGTGGTGTCACTGGAATGGATGAAGAAGTTGCCTTATTACTTCGGAAAAGTAGAAAGCCAGTATTTTTGGTCGTTAATAAAGTTGATAGTTCAAAACGCGAAAATGATGCGGTTGAATTTTATAGTCTTGGTTTTGATAAATACTATACTATTTCGGCAATCAACGGAAGCGGTTCTGGAGATCTTTTGGATGACCTTGTAAAGGTGCTTCCGGAAAAAGAAGAACGCGAAGAAGAAAGTCTTCCGCGATTTGCTGTTGTGGGACGGCCAAATGCAGGGAAATCTTCGTTTATCAACGCACTCATTGGTAAAGATAGATTTGTAGTGACCGATATTGCCGGAACGACACGTGATAGTATTGACACAAAATACAATCGTTTTGGTTTCGAATTTAATCTGATTGATACCGCTGGAATTCGAAAGAAAAGTAAAGTAAAAGAAGACCTTGAGTTTTACTCGGTAATGCGTTCGGTGCGTGCTATCGAGCATTGCGATGTGGTTATTTTGGTTTTTGATGCCACCCGTGGTTTCGACGGACAAGTACAAAATATCTTTTGGCTGGCACAGCGAAATAATAAAGGAATCGTCATTTTGGCAAACAAATGGGATCTTGTTGAAAAAGACAATCAGAGTGTCAAAGAATTTGAAAAATATATAAAGCAACAGTGTGAGCCTTTTGTTGACGTACCTATCGTTTTTATGTCGGTGCTCACAAAACAACGAATTTTTAAGGCAATTGAGACCGCAGTTGAGGTTTTCAAAAACCGAAGCAAACGCATCAAGACAAGCGAGCTGAATGAAGTAATGTTACCTATCATTGAAGCAACTTCACCACCTCAACACAAAGGGAAGCACGTTAAAATAAAGTATTGTACGCAATTGCCAACGCCTTATCCTAGTTTTGCTTTTTTTGCTAACCTTCCGCAGTACATAAAAGATCCGTACAAGCGTTTTATAGAAAATAAGTTACGACAGGAATTTGATTTTCATGGAGTCCCTATTACGATCTATATACGAAAGAAGTAAATAGCGAATATTTTATATTCAATGAAATACAAGTTTTTACACTTATTGGTCTGCCTTGTTGCCCTTCAAATAGGGCGTGCCCAAGATAGTGAAATTGCTTTTGTACAATATTTAGATTCTACTTCAAAACATATAGAAACAGACCCTGAACTTGCCACTACCTATTTAGATTCTATAGCTCATCCTTCAGAAAAGAATTTAGGAAAGGAAATAGGGAGATATTTTTATCTGCGAGCATTAATAGAAGCTGATGATTTTGATCCTGCCAGTTCAACACATAATTTTTTTAAAGCAGTAAAGTATGCTGAACAGTTTGAAGATTATAAAACAGCGGCTAACGCTTCTGGAGAAATTGCGTCTAAATTATACCTATTAAAAAAAGATTCTCTAGCCGATGTCTATTTTGAAAAGGCTAAAAAGTATCATACACAAAACGGAGATCAATACGGTCTTTTGGACCTGATGCAATTTCCGGCGTATGCGAAGTATGTTAATTTTGAAATGCAAGAGAGTATCGATCTGGTTTTGGAGGATCTTGAAACCTATAAAAATGTTGAAGACGATCAAGCATATTATTCCTTTGCTATTTTCCTTTTAACTTCAAACTATTTGCATCTTGGGGAAATAAAAGAGGCATATAAGTATAATTCGATCTACAGATCTTTGGAAGACAATGAATATGTTGAGCCGTCTTATTACACCACATATGAGAATTCCATAAACACGTGTTTTGCCGAGTACTATTTTGAAAATGAAAATCTTGATTCGGTAAAGCATTATTTGGATAATGTACATATTAAAAGGGGAAGCAAAGATTTCAATATTCAGAAAAACGTCTACGATTATTATGTAAAGTACTACCGTTTACGAGGAGATGTTGAAAAGGAGAAGATATATCTAGATTCATTAAGGCTATTCAATGATAAAGTGATGGAGAACACCATCAATTCTTCCATGGAAGGCGTAGAGACGTTGTCAAAAACACAGTTAGAATTAGACAAAGAACGAGGCGTAAAAGAAAAAAACAGGATATATATTTATGTTTTAATCATAGGAATTGTTTTGCTTCTTGTATTGCTTTTACGCTATCTCAAAAAATTAAAGAAAAAAACATTTATTGTTTCCGATTTAGAAGCAAATGTCTCTAGTTTTAAAGCCAAACAAGAAAAGTTGACTGTTAAAAATATAGAATTGGAAGATTTCTTGATTTCATTACGGAAAGAGATCAAAGAAATTTCTACAATGAATTCTTTGTCAGAACAAAAGATCCGTATTAATGATCTCTATAAGAAGATCCATCTTAATCACAGTAATTTTATCAATAGTGACGATCATCTAAAGGTACTAAGTTCTATTAATGAAGCCTTTTTCTTTAAGGCTGAAAAGGATTTTCCACAGTTGGATGATCTGGAAGTTTTAATATGTTATTATTTGTTTACAGATTTTAAAAACAAGGAGATCGCTACCTTTGTTGATCGGTCGGTTAGGGCATTAGAAAGTAAACGATATAGAATAACAAAAAAACTCAATATCGACACTAGTAAGGAAACGCTAAAACAATTTTTAGACAGAACTTTCAAAGAATAATATTCCGAAGAAGTACCTGTTGCAAAACAAGGACTTACACAGGGTTTATTCGAAAAGCGAAGCACATCGCCCATTCATTAAAAAACGAGAAATTTTACCTGTGAATAAACCTAACTTTTTTCTTCTAACTTAGCGTAAACATAGGTTGATGCTGTACGATTTACAAGTCTGTAAGGGAACTTCGGACTGCTCTCATCTGTCATCGGACTAATAAAGTCAGTATTTCTCCATTTCTGTACAATGTTGATATGACTTGGGTTGATATAGTATTTTTTAGATTTATTTGATGCTAAAGTGATCCAGCTAGAATCATTTGCTCTGTTTACTATTTCTTTATATATTATATTCATATACGTTAATTCATTTTATTCTCATCATTCTCAAACAATGACTTTGGAGATTTACTATTAGGGGAACGTCTAGGCTTTAACAGTTATATTTATTTAAAGACTAATACAGTGCGAAAATCCAGAATCATATGAACACCAGCAAAAATTGAGCTACGCAAAGAGTACGCATTTTGAATAAAAATATTGTTTTCCAGATTAACGGCCGCATATCTTAGAGTGGCTCTTTATTTAACTCAAGACGTGTATATATAGGAATGCTACCATTTATGAGCTGTCTATTAGGATAATAGCAGATATCGCTTCTTATATAAAATGGAAATTACACAATGATAGGCAGAAAAACACATTCTCTAGATTGATTATTCAGACTAGAAAAATGAGCTTTTTTTAAATGCATTAAAATTTCAGTAAAAAAAGAAGTGAGTAGTAGGTGAGTAGTCCTTAATACAGCAATTGTTGATTGCATTATGCATATTTGTTTTAAGATAAACAACATGATGATTAATCAATAATTACTAGAAAAATGAGATTTAAAAAGTACATTTTATGTGTTGCTTTAAGTTGCGCATTTTTTGCGTTTTCGCAAGCACAAAATACTTCTACTGGTACCGAAATCAATTCCCCAGATGATTTTTTTATAACGGCACCTATGACAAGTTATCCAAGAGTCGATCCTCAAACAGTTAAAAAGAGAGAGGTGATAAGAGGAGGGTTAAGCGCAAAGAATATACAGAAGGGAGAGTTTATAAGTAACCTTTCTAAAAGCCGCTCAAGTCAAGACCCATTGGCCCAAGTAGAATTTGGGGCTATAGCTGGGAAATTACCAATTGTTAACTTCGATGGAATCAATCTAGATATTAGTCCGCCAGATCCAACAGCAGCAGTTGGTCCTAATCACATTGTACAAATGACCAACGGTTTATGGAGTGTTTGGGATAAAAATGGAAATGAAGCTGCAGGTTTTCCAAAAGATATTAATGACCCTTTGGGAGGTGTGATCTCTGGGGATCCTGTTGTCTTATATGACCGAGAGGCAGATCGATGGTTGATTACACAGTTCCAATTACCCGCTGCAAATCAATTTAAAATTGCTGTGTCAACAACTTCAGATCCAACAGGTTCTTACGCAGTTTATAGTTATAATGTGCCAGAAAATGATTATCCGCATTACGGTATCTATGGAAATAATTATGTGGTAACGGGAAATTTTAATCCTAGTGAATCTGGTAGATTCTATGCTTTTAACAGACAAAAAATGTTAAACGGTGATCCGTCTGCAGAAATTGCTACCTTAACATTACCTGGCTATGTGGGTACTGGAGGGTTTCAAGCGCCTCAGCCGGTACACTCAGAAGGTGCAGGAATTGCGAGCGGCCCAGCCTCAATTGTTTGGTTTCAAGATGATGCATGGCCTGGAATTACAGAAGACCATGTTAAAATTTGGGACTTAACTATCGATTGGAGTTCACCAGGAGGAGCAACTGTATCTGCTCCCCTTGAGATTCCATTGGCCGCTTTCGATTCTTTCTTAGAAGGCGTTGGAGGTGATAGCTTTGCTGTTTTACAACAGCCCGGGACTTCACAACGTATTGACCCTATTGTATTTGCTATGTATTTTCAAGCTCATAGATACAATTTTGGAACGCACGAATCTATGTTATTTAATTTTCCAGTTGAAGTTACTGATGGTTCAAGAATATCAGGAATTAGATGGGTAGAGCTAAGACGCCCTACATCTTCAGACCCTTGGACTTTGTATCAAGAAGGGACTTATCAAGATGCTGGTGGAGAAAGTGTATTTCTATCGGCTATTGCAATGGATCAAGAAGGTAATATTGGACTTGGATATACAAAAACCGGCGCAACAACATTCCCTTCTCTATATTATACAGGAAGATTTGACGGTGATGCCCTAGGCCAAATGACAATTGCAGAAACCCTAATTGTTGAGGGAAATAGTTCAATAACTTCTAACTCGAGATATGGTGATTACTCACAATTAGTAAGAGATCCACAAGACGATCTAACATTTTGGTTTACGGCCGAATATTCTGGAGAGCCAAGAAAAACAAGGATTACTTCATTTAAAATTTCAGAAACACTTTCTGTAGATGAATTGGATCTAAACACTTCCAATTTAATTGTTTCTTCAGTTGATAATACCATCTTTAACCTTCAACTAGATTCAGCTACAACGAGTGATATACTTAGACTTTCAGTCTATGATATTACCGGGAAAACGGTGTACAACGACCAAATATCAAAAGGAAAAACAGGGGTATACACTACTAGCATAGATATGTCTTCAGTAAGCACTGGCACGTATATCATTGAAATAGGAAATGCCAAGACTAAATTGAACAAGAAGATAATAGTTAAGTAATACTTATGAAATTTTTAATTTTAGTATTGTCTTTAGTTATACTGCTTTCTTGTTCTGGTTCACCAAAAAATGTTGGCGATAATTCTCTATCTGGTGTAATTGTACATTCTATTTTGGAGCGTGATTGTGCATATACTATCAAAGTATTTGAGAATCAGAAGGTGTATTTTTTTGATCCTATAAACTTAGAAACTAGTTATATGAAAGATGGTTTAAAGATCCAATTTCAACATAGACCTCTTCGAATAAAAAATAGATGTGATAAGGCAAACCCAATAAGTCTGACTTTTGTAAAAAAACTTTAGATTAATTTTTTGAATATTGTTTTAAGTTTAGAAGAGGCTGCCGAAAGGTTAGCCTCTTTCTTATTAGCAATGTAACAAAGTTAAGTGAGTTATCTAGTACCTAGATTAAATTGAAGATATGTCAGGCGTTTTGTTCGTTGTCTACAGAATAGCAATTATTACCATCCTCCAGAAGCACCTCCACATTCATTTTCTACGGAAACTGATTATTATTTTGTGTCAAAAAAAATTACAAAATAATAACCAAGAACCACCACCATAAGCGGTGGCTTTATACTTTTGATATATTTACAGCTTTTAAAACATTACCATCCTCCAGAAGCACCTCCACCTCCAAAGCCACCTCCGCCGAAGCCGCCACCGAAGCCACCACCGCTTGAGCCGCCCCCGCCGCCGAAGCCGCCAGTACGCCCCATATTGGAAAGAATGATGATGTCTAGTAAGCTGGAGCCATTTCCATAGCCACCACTATTTCCACCACCTCTACCATTTTTTTTAGCACGAAGAATGATGAGAATAATGACGAAAATAGAAATTATTATAAGGAAATTGTAATTAGGGGACTGTTCGCTATCAAAATCTCGATCTTCTGTAAATTCTCCATTTAATGCGGCAAAAATTGCATCTGCGCCTTGATCGAGTCCGGCGTAAAAATTTCCCACTTTAAATTCTGGGATCATTACCCTATTAATAATGCGTTCGGCATCTCGGTCTGATACGCGATATTCAATACCATAACCCGTATTAATATCGACTTGGCGATCATCTTTAGCTAAGATGATCAATATACCATTGTCCTTATCGGCTTGGCCAATACCCCATTTTTGTCCCCACTGGGCACCGAGTAATGAAATATCCTCACCTTTTGTGGTGCTTATCACAACCATTACGATTTGCGTGGAGGTTGAGTCCGCATAACGAATCAACTTATTTTCTAATGCTGTCTTTTGCGAGGCATTTAGTAGATCAATATAATCGTATAGGGATGTTTGTTTTTGTGGAACTTCCGGAATATCATATTGAGCAATACTTTTTTCAGAAAAGAGCATGGTTATTCCGAGGAAACAAGCCAATATGTATTTCTGAAGGGTAATATTCATAGATCTAGTGGTTTAGCATAGCTTATTTAGCCTACCGAAATATCGTCGGGAAGTTCATTAAGGTCTTTATTATTATAAGGAAAATATTTTTTTAACTGTTCTCCCGCTTTAAGAACTCCATCAACAAGACCTTGTTTCATGTCGCCAGCCTTAAAATGATCGATGATCAAGTTTTTAGTGCTTTCCCAGAAATCTGGGGCAACCACATCATTAATTCCTTTATCGCCCATAATAACCAGCGTACGGTCCTCAACGGCAATGTAGATCAACACACCATTACTTTGCTTGGTGTTGCTCATGTGAAGAAATTCAAACACTTCCGCAGCACGATCAAACGCATCTAGATCGGTATGTGCTTCAAGATGGACTCGTATTTCACCTGAAGTGTTTTTTTCTGCAAGTCGGATCGCTTCAACGATCTCTTGTTCTTCGATTTTGGTTAAAAAATCTTCTACTTTAGAGGCTGTCATTATTTTCCGAAGTCAAATTCAACCGTAGGCGCTTTTTCTGTACCTTCATCTGCTTCGAAATAAGCCATTTCTGAAAATTTCCCAATAAAATTATTGATAAAGTTATTTGGGAAGGTTTTAATATGCTTGTTAAATGGCTTTACACTTTCGTTAAAACGATTTCTTTCAACATTGATCCGGTTTTCAGTACGTTCTAATTCGTTGATCAATTCTTTAAAGTTTTCGTTCGCTTTTAGGTCTGGGTAGCGTTCAAAAACAGCCAAAAGTCTTGACAATGCTGAGGTAAGACCTTGTTGTGCTTGTTGAAACTGTTCAAGCTGTGCGGGCGTAATATTGGATGGATCAATTTGAATAGAGGTAGCTTTTGATCGAGCTTCCGTAACCTTGATCAAAGTTTCTTGTTCAAATTCTGCATAGCCTTTAGCTGTATTGACAATATTTGGAATAAGGTCAGCACGTCGCTGATAAGAACTCTCTACATTGGCCCATTGAGCGGTTGCATTTTCTTGGAGGCTGATACCTGTATTATAAAATTTTGGCCCCATAGCCAAACTAAAAATGGTTAGCAGCGCAACTATGGCAACAACAATAATAATTACTTTTTTCATCTGATGATTTTTATAGTTGGTCTTTAATTTTAAGCAATTCGGCTTTTACCGTTTCCAGTTTTCTAATAAGCTCGAAGTTATTTAGTGTTTTTTGTTTGTTCTCTTTTAGATGAATTTTAGCGCCATCTAGGGTAAAACCGCGTTCTTTTACCAAGTGATAGATCAATTCAAGATTTTTAATATCCTCTGGAGTAAATTTTCTGTTTCCTTTAGCATTTTTCTTGGGTTGCAGTACATCAAACTCTTTTTCCCAAAAGCGAATCAACGAGGTGTTGACGTCAAAGGCCTTGGCAACTTCGCCTATGGCATAGTATCTTTTTTCTGGAAGTTCAACGTGCATGTATTAAAACTTAATATTATATCTGAATTCAGAACTTGGTTACTACCAACCTAATCCAGCGACTGGTTTTCTTGTTGCGATAAACGTAAGATACGCGCAAATTCTTCGGGAGAGAGGTTTCCGTAGTAAAAGTTAATAGGATTAATACGTTCACCATCTTTAAAGATCTCATAGTGTAAATGAGGGGCTTCACTCCGGCCAGTACTTCCTACAAAACCGATCAGATCACCGCGCTTTACTTTTTGTCCGCTGCGCACATTGTACTTATATAAATGGGCGTATAAACTTTCATAACCATAGCCGTGATCAATGCGAATGTGATTTCCATAACCCGAAGCCGTATTATCTGCCCGCGTCACACGACCATCACCACTTGCATATACAGGTGTTCCTCTAGGTGCTGTAAAATCCATTCCGAAGTGAAACTTAGACACCTTTGTAAAAGGATCGGTTCTATAGCCAAATCCAGATGCCATACGGGTGAGGTCTTCGTTATTTACGGGCTGGATAGCAGGAATTGCCTCTAATAATTTTTCTTTTTCTTCCGCAAGAACAGCAATATCATCCAATGATTTTGATTGAACCACGATCTGCTTGGTTAGAATATCTAGCCGTTTATTTGAGGCAATTATAAGTTTTGAGTTGTCAAATCCTTCAAGATCTGAATATCGATTTACACCACCAAAACCAGCTTTTCTTTGTTCATCTGGAATGGGATTCGCCTCAAAATAGACGCGGTATAAATTATTGTCACGTTCGGCAACTTCCGTGAGAACACGTTCTGCCTGAGCCATTTTTTTATTGAGGATATCATATTGTAAACTCATAAAAGCAAGCTCACGCTTTAAAGTTTTTTCTTTGGGCGTTTCTACATACGGAAGGTTTAGGTAAACCAATAGCAGAAGAAATCCACTAAGGACCATACCCACCAAGCTAAGCATAAAGATGCCTAGTTTGCGCCCTTTTTTCTTTTCAATTTTGCGATACGAGAGGGTTTCGCTATCGTAGTAATATTTAACCTTAGACATACGTTAAAAAAACTTATTTTTGCTCGTTGATAGGTTGTGCTATATATAGTAACGAAACACAAATATAGAAATTGTTTTCTGCATTTCAGTAGTACACCTTTACACTTAAAATTATTTCAATGAAATCGCGCGAAATACGCTCCCAGTTTTTAGAGTTTTTTAAATCAAAATCTCACGATATAGTGCCCTCGGCCCCTATGGTTTTGAAAAATGATCCCACACTCATGTTTGTGAATAGTGGAATGGCACCATTTAAAGAGTATTTCCTCGGAAATGCCATACCTAAAAACAATCGTATTGCCGACACTCAGAAATGTTTACGTGTTAGTGGAAAGCACAACGATTTGGAAGAAGTTGGGTATGATACCTACCACCATACCTTATTCGAAATGTTGGGTAACTGGAGTTTTGGCGATTATTTTAAGGAGGAAGCTATTGCATGGGCATGGGAATTGCTCACCGAAGTCTTTAAAGTAGATAAAGACATATTATATGTCACTGTTTTTGAAGGAAGTGACGATGCCGATAATCTCGCAATGGATACAGAAGCATACGATATCTGGAAAAAATATATCTCAGAAGATCGTATTCTGAAAGGGAATAAAAAGGATAATTTTTGGGAAATGGGCGATCAAGGTCCCTGTGGCCCGTGTTCAGAAATACATGTTGATATTCGCTCTGCGGAAGAAAAAGCACAAGTTGATGGCAAATCGTTGGTAAATGAAGACCATCCTCAAGTTGTAGAGATCTGGAACTTGGTTTTTATGCAATTCAACCGAAAGGCAGATGGATCGTTAGAAAACTTGCCAAACAAACACATCGATACAGGAATGGGCTTTGAACGCCTATGTATGGTATTACAAGGGGTGACTTCAAATTATGATACAGACGTCTTTACACCCATCATTCGCGAGATCGAGACCATTACAGATACCGAATATGGGAAGGACGAAAAAACTGATATCGCCATTCGCGTTATTAGTGATCACGTTCGCGCTGTTGCTTTTTCTATAGCTGACGGACAGTTGCCAAGTAATACAGGTGCCGGGTATGTAATTCGACGAATTTTACGTCGTGCCGTACGATATGGGTTTACTTTTCTCAATAAAAAAGAGCCTTTTATTTATCGATTGGTTGGTGTGCTAAGCGCACAAATGGGAAAGGCCTTTCCTGAGCTTAAAACTCAAAAACAACTTATTGAGAATGTAATCAAAGAAGAAGAAGCTTCCTTTTTAAGAACCTTAGATCAGGGATTACTTCTTTTAGATCGAATGATCTCTAGTGAAGAGAAAAAGGAGATTTCGGGCGCAAAGGTCTTCGAACTAAAAGACACTTATGGTTTTCCTGAAGATCTTACCGATCTAATCCTGAGAGAACGTGGTTTTACCTATTCTAAATCCGAATTTGAAGAGAAATTAAGAGAACAACGTGAACGTGGTAAGCAGGCGTCTGAGTCGAAATCTGATGACTGGCAGATCCTTCTTGATGATACTGAAGAAGAATTTGTGGGTTATGACACCTTAGAAACACAAGTCAAATTAACCCGTTACCGTAAAGTCACCTCCAAGAAAGATGGTACCATGTATCAACTGGTTTTTAATCTTACGCCGTTTTATCCCGAAGGTGGTGGGCAAGTTGGTGATAAAGGATATTTAAGGATGCCGAATGGGAATGTAATTTACATTTTAGATACCAAGAAGGAGAATAACGTGATTATTCATCTTGCAAAGAATATTCCGGCTAATTTAACGGATACCATGAAAGCCGTTGTAGATGGAAAGCAACGGTTTAGAACCGAATGTAATCATACAGCAACCCATTTGCTACATCAAGCTTTACGTGACATTTTGGGTACACATGTAGAGCAAAAAGGAAGCGCAGTGCATTCAAAATATTTACGATTTGACTTTTCGCACTTTTCAAAAGTCACTGATGAACAACTCCGGGAGGTAGAGTCTTTTGTAAATTCTAGAATTGCTGGAAGATTGCCTTTAGAGGAAAATCGAAGTGTACCAATGGAACAAGCTATCAATGAAGGTGCCATGGCGCTTTTCGGCGAAAAATATGGTGATGCTGTACGTACAATTCGTTTCGGGCAATCTATTGAACTTTGTGGGGGAACACATGTTAAGAATACTGCCGACATCTGGCATTTTAAGATCGTTTCGGAAGGAGCTGTCGCCGCGGGAATTCGTCGTATAGAAGCGATCACCAATGATGCGGTAAAAGACTATTTTGCCGATAATGACAAAGCGTTTTCCGAAGTAAAAGCACTGCTTCACAATTCGCAAGAACCTGTTGTTGCTATTGAAAAGTTACAGCACGAAAACAATGATCTTAAAAAGCAAGTAGAGCAGCTTTTAAAGGATAAAGCTAAAAACATAAAAGGAGAATTAAAAACTGAAGTTAGTCAGATAAATGGAGTCAATTTCTTGGCAAAAGAACTCGATTTGGACGCTAGTGGATTAAAAGATCTTGCTTTTGAATTAGGGGGTGAAATAGATAATCTTTTTATTCTCTTCGGAAGTCGTATTGACGGGAAAGCTCTGCTAACCTGTTATATTTCGAAAGATCTTGCAGTTTCAAAAGACCTTAATGCAGGTGCGATCGTTCGCGAACTTGGAAAACATATTCAAGGTGGCGGCGGCGGACAACCATTTTTTGCCACAGCCGGAGGTAAGAATCCTGATGGCATTCCAGCAGCCCTTGAAGCGGCAAAAGGATATTTAGAATAGTTCAATTAAAATAATCGACAGTCTTGCAAGATGAAGCTACAAACAAGCATAGCGTTACCACCAAAGCAGCCGTCGATAGATTACGCCTCAAAACTAGTATTGCTAGGTTCTTGTTTTTCTCAAAATATTGGGGATAAACTCGCGTATTTTAAGTTTCAGCAAACGACCAATCCGTTTGGAGTCATTTTTCATCCTGTTGCCATCGAAAAACTACTTGAACGTGCTGTTCATGGCGCTTTTTTTTCGGAAAAGGATATTTTCTTTTATAATGAACAATGGCATTGTTTTGACGTGCATTCGGCTTTAAGTCGGCCAGACAAGCAAAACTTTTTAGATACTTTAAATACCCAATTATCGGTGCTGCGGAATTCGTTGGAAACGGCGAGTCATATTGTATTGACCTTCGGAACTGCTTGGGTTTATAGGCAAACAGAGACGGCTTCGGTTGTTGCGAACTGTCATAAGGTGCCGCAAGCGGCCTTTTTAAAAGAATTACTTTCGGTGGAGCAAATTTCAGAAAGCATCACAAATTCTATTCAGTATATAAAAGAGTTGAATGCAAATGCAACGATCATTGCCACCCTTTCGCCAGTGCGTCATCTCAAGGATGGATTTACTGAAAATGCACGAAGCAAGGCGCATCTCTTGGCAGGAATTCACCATGTTGTTGACACAGCGGCACTTCAATATTTTCCTTCGTTTGAGATCATGATGGACCAATTACGCGACTATCGTTTTTATGACGAAGATCTTATTCATCCAAATAATACCGCGATTAGAATTATCTGGGAAAAGTTTAAAGGGGTGTGGATCTCTTCGGAAACGAAAGAAACACAAAAGGAAATTGCTTTGATTCAACGCGGCTTACAACATCGTCCGTTTTTCCCCGAAAGTGAGTCGCATAAGGTATTTTCCGAAGGTCTTCAGAAAAAAATAAAAGTCATTACAGAGCGTTTTCCGCACATAAAGTTCACAGTATAGGGCAATTGCCTTATTGAATTGCGTTGAGTTTCACAGCATCTTTGCCGTGTAATTAATCATTTAAACTCAACATTATGAAAATTTTCAAACAAGTATTACTTGCGCTTTTTGTAAGCTTGGCAGTAACAGCCTGTAAAAAAGACGACGAGGGTGGAGACGATCCACAAGGAGGCGAAGGAACACTAACAGCTAAAATTGACGGACAATCTTTTAGTGCAGATATTGCGGTTCAAGCGCAGATCTCAGATGCTGGACAGACCGATGTTCTTGCCATTTCAGGAGGTACCTCACAATCTGAAAACTTACAAATGATCATTCAAGGTTTTGATGGTGTAGGAACCTATGACCTTAATTTTACAAATATTGGAACGTATAGCTATCTGCCAGATCCTAATAACCCAGACCCAAATACGGTAAAGATTTATATCAGCATCAACGGTACACAATCAACTGGAGAAGTCAATGTTTCAAGTTTTGACGGTGACAATATTAAAGGCACTTTCAGTTTTACAGGTTATGACGTAAATAATCAATCTGATTCGGTAACTGTAACCGACGGGCAGTTTAACTTGGCGGTTACCAATAACTAATTGAACGCATATAACGAAAATCTCATGTTGGGATTTTTATGTGGATCGGGAGCAAGACAGCTGTTTTGTTTCCGATTTTTTTTATGTAAAGCGTAATGCCCAAAGTAGCAAATACGCGTATTGCACTTCAATCTTTTACCCATCATTAATCACCAAGCATCATTATACGTCAATTGCCCTATTGAAAGACTTTGATTACTAATGCATCTTTACCATATCAAATACTAAAACCATAATTATGAAAACAACATTATCACAAATACTGTTTCTAGCAGCTGTGCTTCTGCAAGCTATCACTGTTTTTGGGCAGCGCGCGGAAACACCAGATTTTAGATATGATACTGGAGCTAAGATCAACGAAATGACCCTAACCCAAGGTGGTACAATGGTTGTTGCCACTAATGATGGTTTGGTGGGGATCAAGCCAGGAAGCAATGAATTGCTTTTTAATTTTACCGACTACGGAAGAGTAAAACCAGAAGAACTTTTCTTTACACCTGGAGCGCCGTACGTAATTGTAGGACAAGTTGGATTCGCAAATTTGACAGCCAAGAAAGCCGTGATCGACTATCTCTCTGGAAAAAAACTTTTTAGTACCGAAGATAATGGCTGGAAAGCTGTTATGACCTGTGATGTCATGATGCCGCAAAACAAATTAGTGGTCAGCGGACAGCGACGTTCTGAGGAAAAATACGCCATGCAGGTGGCTGTATACGATTTAAACACAGGAAATGAAGACTATCGTTTTAATCTCGACGAACCAGGGCGGGTTGGAATCGCAAAAGACTACAGTGTGACTGGAAAACCCCTTTTATTAAAAAATTCACTTGTTATCCCAACAGCACAAGGTTTGGTAGCTAAAAAAGCGCAAACGGGGGAAACCCTTTGGGATACTAAAATTAAAAATGTAGAATGGTTAACAGCAAATGCTTCGGAAACCGACATTTATGCTTTTGATACCAACGACAGCTATAGCAATACTAAGATCTATAAAATAGGAACCAATGGCGAAGAACTTTGGAAAGATGAGGCTAAAGTTAAAGGTGTAGTTACCAATTTTGAAATATTACCCCAAGGTTTGGCCGTGGTAAGTAATACATACAATGAGGGAAAAAGTATACTTGCTGGCCGTTCGGAATCAAAAATTGCGATGCTCAATGCGGCTAATGGTGAAGATCTTTGGGAGAAAGCCCCAAAAACAAAAGGGTATGTACAGCATTTCTATATCATGGAAGATGGTATTCTCTTCGGAATTCATGAGGGCGGTATCAATAAAATATCGTTTGACGGAAATACCTTATTTAAAAAGCCGCTTAAGACAGGTGAAAATATTTTAACAATGGCCGAAACCCCGCAAGGCCTTATTTATATCACTTCCGAAGATGCTAACATTGTAAACTTAGAGACAGGGGAACAGGTTTGGAATAAGCCCTTAAAATACAAACGCGCCAATGCTGTAAGTTCTACATACGACAGTAAGGATAGTCGTTATTTAATAAGTGCAGACGACGAGCTGTTTGCCGTAGACGCTAACTCGGGAGCCGTTTCAACCTTAGCGGAGTCTAAGTTTGACGGTAAAGAAGATCCTACAGGCGTTGAAATGCGCGAGGGCGGAATTCTCCTAACGAGCGATCAGAACTTGATGTTGTTAAATGGTGAGGGTAAGCAGAATTGGCACGAGTATTATCGTGCTCCTGGTAAAAGCGCGCTTGGGGCGATAATTGCAGGAGTAGCGGCTGTAGCCACTGCAACAACGGCAATGGCTTCATATAATGCCGCCAATCAAAATAGAAATAAATTAGGTTCATATACAGATCGCGGACAACGATATGCAGATTTTGGCGATGGGATGGCTGCTGCGAGTGGCGCTTCCGTAGCAGAAATGCTCAAGCGCTTTAAGGCTACTGCTGCAACCGAAAACGCACAATTTATTCTTACTAAATTAGACGAGGGCGTAGGTTTAGTAAAAATTAATAAAGACACAGGAACAAAGGAAAAGGAGATCGTTTTAAAAGATAAAAATCCGGAGTATCAAGTAGATGATTTTGGCGGGATACTTTATTATAAAGCCGATAACAACTCGATTTTCGCATACGATCTTAATAAGTAATCAGCTAACTAACCAAGTTGATGTGGGTTGTAGGCATTGAGGAGAGTCTACGAACACACTAAGACCCCATATGTAATGTATGGGGTTTTAATAAATAAAATTATGCTTAAAATTATATTTACCCCAACAAGAGAGAATACCCCTATTTGGCTAACCACCATTTTCCTGTGCATCATGGTCGGTTTTCAGCTTGTGAGCCCCTTAAGTGTTGTTTTTGGCTATTTTCTGGAAACGATTGTAATCGGGATCTTTCACGTTGTTAAACTGAGACTTACCCAAAAATATGGTATTCCTGTTAAAAATGACGGAAAGACACCGCCAGGTATAGGTTTACCTATTTTTTTTGCTTTTCATTATGGTTTCTTTGTTGCTATCCAATCTATTTTTGCGTTTAGTTTTTTTGAAACAGAGATTCCTGAGATTAAAAGTGGCTTTAATCTACTAGCAAATTATGAATATGTTTTGTCACGACCCGATATGCTTTTCGTAATAGTACCTATTGTTTTAACCAACCTAAGCTACTTTATTACTAATTTTTTAGTTCCAAAGCAATACAAGAACTACAGTGCAGACCAATTGCTCTTTAAACCCTATGTGCGCATTTTTATTCAACAGTTCGCGGTTATTTTAGGTGGATTCTTCTTTGTAATGGGAGCACATATTGCAGCGGCTCTCTTAATTTTATTACTGCGCTTTTTGGTCAGTAGCCTGATGATGAATATAAAGCGAGATTCAAATTTTTTAGACCGTGTTGCGCAAAAAGTGTCAAAAACGACAGAGCAATATGAAGAAGCAAAACAAAAATTGCAAGAGTTCAGCGAATAATAGTTAAATGTTCCAAGACAAATGATATTTATTAAAAACACCCCAGCTTGGTATGAGCACGTTTGGGTATGGGTTAGTATGAGTACCATAGCATCTTTTGCCGTTTACTTTCTGTTGCTAACCTTAACGCGATGGAGAATCCGAGATCTAAATAAACGGATCAGTACTTATCAGTTTTTTGCTATACTGTTTAGTGTGCTAAGTTTGATCACGAGCTGGATGTGGTTTTATTATTTTGGGATAATTTCCACTTTTCCTGCGTGGATCTTAGCGCTGTTATTTACCATAGAGAGCATTCGTAAACATGGTTTTACCAAAAAAAATAAAGGAATTTTTCTTCTATTGTTGCTAAGCTTAATATGCATGTGTTACGGAATTTACGTTTGGTTCATTGCGTAATCTATTTTTCGTATTTTGATGAACTAAAACCAATCGATGAAGATTCAATTTTGCTTCCTATTTTTTATGTTTTCCTTCGTTGTTTATGCCCAAAATCAAGAGCGTAAAATAGACAGCCTGCTACAAGTTGCCAAAACCGCAGATGATTCAACAAGATTCGCTATTTTAAATGATGCTGGTTTTTATTACATATTTAATAAGCCAGAAAAGGCGAAAGAATTACTCAATAGAGCACTTACTGATGCCCAAAACACCTCAGATCAGTATAGTATAGCTCGGTTAACCAATACCTACGGAATCTACTATGATGTATCGGGGAAATTTGATTCTGCACAATTTTATTTTAGAAAAGCTCTTGATCTGAGTAAAACAAAGGGCATTAAAAGTATAGAGGCGCGTGCGACCAATAGCTTGGGGATGTCACATTGGAACCAAGGGAAATATCAGGAGGCCTTAGATTACTTTTTTAAAGCCTTGGCTCTCAATCGCGAAAATGGTGAGCCGGTAAATGATGCGAAGTATTACAACAATATCGGCCTCATTTATCAGGAACTCAACCTTGTAGATAAGGCATTAGAATATCACTATAAAGCATTGGCACTTCGGAAACAGTACAATGTATTACGCGACATTCCGAAGTCATTAAACAACATTGCGATCAACTTACAAGATAAGGGTGATTTTAAGGAAGCTGAAAAAATATTAAAAGAGGCTATTTCAATTTCAGAAAATAATAACGACCTGGCGACTTACTTTGAGTCGTCACATAGTTTGGCGCGACTGTATCAAGAATTAGGTCAGAATGAGAAAGCTATTCCTATATTAAAAAAAGCTATTGAAGGTAGACTTTCATCAGGTGTAGATAAAGTAGGCACCATTGCTTCTGTCAATAATATAGCCGAAGCCTATCTCGATACGGGGAATGTAAAACAGGCTTTAACGTATTTAGCTTTGGGAGAGGAACTTCTGGAAGAATTTCCCGATGAAAAGGTGACTTCCTTTGAGTTGTATTACTGCTTGTCTCGCGCGCATTTCATGAATAACAATCCGACTCTGGGAAATGCGTATTTCGTGAAAGCCTTGGAAACAAAGGATGCTGTTTTTTCTGAAAAGAATGCAGCTACGATTGCAAACTTGGAGACAAAGTATAATGTTGCCGAAAACGAAAAACAACTTGCTGAGACCCGCGCCTATTTGGCCGAAACAGAATTGGAAGTGGAACAACGAAATGTGATGATCTACGGTGGTGTTGCGCTTGTAGCAATCTTCGCGCTTATTGGGTATTTGTTTTTTAGTAGACAAAAAATGAAGAATAGGCAACTGCAAAAAGAAAGTGAACTTCGGGAAGCACTTGCCAGAATTGAAACGCAAAATCGATTGCAAGAACAGCGTTTGCGTATTTCTCGAGATCTCCATGATAATATTGGAGCGCAACTCACCTTTGTGACGTCTTCAGTAGATAATCTGAAATACGGTTTAAAAGATAAACAGAAGGAGGTAGGGGAGAAATTAGAAACCATAAGCGCCTTTACCACACAAACCATCTATGAACTTCGCGATACCATTTGGGCTATGAATAAAAATGACATCACCCTGGAAGATATGCAGGTTCGGATTGCAAATTTTATTGATAGAGCCCGATCTGCTGCGTCAGCGGTATTGTTTAATTTTGAAATAGATTCGAGCTTATCTATAAATAAGACATTTTCTTCTACGGAAGGAATGAATCTCTATCGCATCATTCAGGAAAGTGTAAATAATGCGCTAAAGTATGCTAACCCGAAGCATATTGATGTTCGTATTTCCGAAGATAAAGAGCAACTAATAGTGACCATTTCTGATGATGGTAATGGTTTTGATATTAAAACCACACCTAAAGGAAATGGATTACTAAATATAGAAAAAAGGGTTCGAGACCTAGGAGGTTCTATCAAATTAACCTCTGAAATAGACAAAGGAACCACGGTGATCGTCTCCCTTCCCAAAACATCGATATAAGGCAAATGCCCTATGGCAATCAACTGTGATATGAACTACTTTTAGTATTCATATTTGGGGTATGCTTTTATTGATCACCATTATAACTATTACTACTATAGCTGCAATCACGGCTGTCTTCGCGCGAAGTAGACATCAACTGCAGCAGAAACATCTAGACCTAGTTTCTAACTATCAAAATCAATTAGATATTCATAATAAACAGTTGGCGTATAGACAACGCAAACTTGATACCTATCATTTTCTAAAGTATAACTTGGATGAATCATTGCGAATTCAAAAAGAAATAGTGCTCTAGTTTTAACAATTCACCATATGTTTCTAAGGATATTTTATGTTAAAGCACCGTTTTCACTATGTGTCCTTTTGATGTTTTTACCAGTCCTTGTTGTTTCTCAAAATGAAAAGCAGATTGATTCGATCAACAATTTGTATGTACAAGGGCTTAATATTCCGCAGGAAAAGATCATTGCTCTTTTCAATGATAATATAAAACAAGCGCAACATATTAATTACCAAAAAGGAGTTGCCGATGCCTTAGCAAAATTATCACTCATTTACGGCTATCAAGGCGTCTATGATGAAAGTACAAAATACGGTTTGCGCGCCATAAAACTATACGATTCCTTAGGGATGCAAGATGTAATTGCCTATAGCTATGCTCAATTGGGCTATAGTATGAAATATTCAAAGCTTGATAAGGCCTTAGAATATATGCAATTAGGAAAGAAGGTTGCCGAAAGAGATTCTATAACAACGGTTTTAAAAGATATTTATAATAATTACGGTGTCTTAAAGGAAATTCAACAGGATCTCGATAGTGCGCTTTACTATTACAACCGTAGTCTTAGCATCAAAAAAGAAGAGCGGGATACTGTTGGGATTCCATATAGTTTAAGCAATATCGCGGGCGTTTACGGGCTTCAGAAAAAATTTAAGGAAGCTAAGATGTATTTCAATACCTCCTTGCAAACCAGACTTCGTTATCAGGATTCTACAGGTGTGGCAGAAAACTATACACAAATCGCTGAGGTGTATATGGCAGAAGAAAAATGGCAGCAGGCAATTTCTTATGTGCATCAGTCACTTCCCATGGCACAAGCAAAACAATATCGGAATCTCACACAATACAATTATAAACTACTTTCCGATATTTATAAAACTCAAAACAATGCAGATTCTGCCCTTTACTATTTTGAACAGTACGCCACTATAAAAGACAGTATGCATAATATTTCGGTAAACGAAACAATTGCCAAATTGTCAATTGAGTTTGAAACTGAAAAGAAAGAGAAAGAGATCCTTAAACAACGCGCCACTCTTGTTGAAAGAGAAGCGGAAGTTGATCGAAAAAATACGATGCTATTTGGTAGTTTATCCGCTTTGGTGTTGGTAGGATTAGTGAGTTATTTGCTGTACCAACAGCAAAAGCTAAAAAATAGACAGATCAAAAAGGAGGCCGAACTAGAAACAGCTTTAGCAAGAATAGAAACTCAAAATAGGTTGCAAGAACAGCGCCTCCGAATTTCTAGAGATCTTCACGATAATATTGGCGCGCAACTCACTTTTATTATTTCAAGCATTGATAATTTGAAATATGGATTTACCGATATGAGCGAAAAGCTCGCTGCAAAATTAAGCGGTATTAGTGGATTTACGAGTCAGACGATCTATGAATTACGCGACACGATCTGGGCGATGAATAAAAACGAAATAACCTTTGAGGATCTTCAGGCGCGCATTAGTAACTTTATTGAAAAGGCTCGCGATGCTTCTCAGAATACGGCTTTTTCTTTTCAAATTTCTTCGGAAGTGGACATGGCGTATACCTTTACATCGGTTCAAGGAATGAATAGCTATCGCATCATTCAAGAGGCGGTCAACAACGCGCTTAAATACGCCGAAGCTACGAGTATATCTGTAATGATTTCCGAAGAGAACAAGACCCTGAATATTTCTATAATTGACGATGGAATTGGATTTGCTACTTCCGAAGTAATACTAGGAAACGGACTCAACAATATAAAAAAGCGAGCCAGAGATGCGGGTGGTGAGATCGAAATTTTAAGTGAGTCTAACAGGGGGACTGTAGTTAAAGTGATTATCCCTAAAACACACAAAAATTAAAAATACGTATACGGCAATTGCCCTATACACCGGTGCCTTGTTTTTTTTCTATCTTTAAGCAACTAACACCTTCTGTATGAAACTTAAAATTGCTATCGTAGACGATAATTCATTTCTTATCAATGCCGTTCGGGAAAAATTATCCTTTTTTGATGACATTACAGTAAAACATACTTCACTTAATGGTAGTGAATTGTTGGTCAAGTTGGAAGAAAATCACAATGTTGACCTTATCCTTATGGATATTGAAATGCCCGTGCTTAACGGAATAGAAACCACCCAGGTGGTAAAGCAAAAATACCCACAGATCAAGATCATCATGCTTACCGCTTTCGATAATGATGAGCATATTTTTAATGCTATAAAAGCAGGAGCCGATGGGTATCTATTAAAAGAGATCAATCCTACAGATCTTTATAATGGCATTCATGAAACCCTTAATGGCGGTGCTGCCATGAACCCTTCGATAGCGTTGAAAACGCTGAAATTGTTGCGAAACCCTAGTAGCATTCAAAACAAAAGCGATCAAGAAGAAATTTCGCTTTCCCCAAGGGAGGTTGAAGTTTTAGAACAACTAAGCAAAGGATTGAGCTATACAGCAATTGCCGATAATTTATTTCTTTCACCAAGTACGGTGAGAAAGCATATTGAAAATATCTATAAAAAGTTACAGGTACACAGCAAGATCGAGGCGGTTCAAAAGGCGAAAAACCATAATATAATCTAGCGATAATCTGCTGGCGGCACTCGCGCCTGTAATACCTGCTCTATCTCTAGACCCATCTTTAAAAGCTTCGCTTCTTCATACGAATTTGCGATTAGTGTAATAGCCATGGGTTCACCCGTTGTTTTAAGTCCCATAGGAATGGCAAGACATGGTCGTAAACCAACAGCAGCATAGGCAGAATGATAGTTGTTAATGGAAAGAATGGCGTCTAATTGATTTGTTTTCATGGTTTCTTCAAAAAAGGCATTTCCGTTTATGAGCAATTCCTTCCGAAGCAATTCAAATCCGGCTACACTTGTTGTATCGGCCATAATTCCGTCAAATATTCCTTGACTGTAAGGCATGTTAACAATACTGTCTTTACGGTTAAAAGTCATAATCTCTGCTAAGTTTTTTAGAGAAATATTTTTTGAGGCGTGTGTTTTTAAGTACTTCGGAAGCTCCTCTTTCATTTCCAAATTTAAAAGTGTTGAAAACCCGTCGAGTGGTTTGCGTTCTGGATCAATTTCGATCACCTCAATGCCCGAAGCTTTTAATTTTGCAACCGCAGCTGCATAAAGTGGTTCTTCCAAAAGATCCTTGATCACACCAAAACGAAACATAAAAGAATCATTTTTTTCTTTTAGTAGGTATGTTTCATTCGAGCGTACACTTTTATGATCATTAACATCTTCACCACGCATGGCGTCCATTAGAATACTAGCATCCACAACGCTCTTCGTCATAGGTCCTGGCGTGTCTAGGGTGTGTGAGATGGGAACGATGCCCGTTCTGCTCAACACTCCGGGAGTGGGTTTTAGGCCCACAAGTGCATTCTGACTCGAAGGAGAAATAATAGAACCAGCAGTTTCGGTTCCAATAGCCGCAACAGCATAGTTTGCTGCAGTTGCTGTTCCGCTTCCGGCGCTGCTTCCACCCGTTTCAAATTCACGAATGCCATACGGATTCAAGGTTTGTCCGCCAACGGCACTATATCCCAACGGACAACGTTGGCAAAAGTAATATGCCCATTCGCTGAGGTTCGCTTTCCCAAGAATAATAGCGCCATTTGCTTTAAGTCTACTTACAATAAAAGCGTCTTCCAGCGGCTGATTCTCTTTTAAGGCGGCAGCTCCGGCCGTAGTTTTCATGTCTTTGGTATTGATGTTATCCTTTAGCAGAATGGGCATTCCGTAAATTGAATGATGTTGGCCAGTTTTATTTGCATCGCGCTTCTTGGCTTCAGCAATCGCATTGGGGTTTAGCGCAATGATGCTATGCAATGATCGTGACGAATCAAGCTCGATATTGGCAATTCGTTTTAGATAAAAAAGCGTTAATTCTGTATACGTAAAGGTGCCATCCGCAATGTGCTGTTGCAGGGTAGGGATGTCTTGCTCGAGAATTAGCGGTTTTAAACTGTTATATCGCGCTATCGGAAAGTTGTCAATTTCCGTTTTTACTTCGGAAAATATTTCGGTCTTATCGATGATCTTAGATTCAATAAGCTTGAATTGCATTCGATCTAAGGGATGCGCTTGCTGCTTCTGAAGCAGTTTTTCTTCGGAAGACATTTTTCCAGCAATACCAGAAGAAATTAAGGAGTCGAGTTTGGTTTTTTGGGAGATTTTGGTCTCACTGTTTTTACAACTTCCGAAGCACAAAAAAAACAGAAAACAAGTCTTTAGTACAAATCGCATAGCATATTTTTTCCTAAAGATAAGAAAACCATCTCGTGGTGAGATGGCTTTCAAAAAAAGATACTTTTCAAATTTTATTAAAGTCCGAAGGCCTCTTTAACCTTGTCAATATAATCAAGCTTTTCCCAAGTAAATAGTTCTACTTCTTTAGTCACACGTCCGTTGTAAGGGCTTTCAAACACTTTGGTGATGGTTCTTGGCTCACGTCCCATGTGGCCATAGGCTGCCGTTTCAAGATAGATCGGATTGCGTAATTTTAGTCGTGATTCAATAGCCGATGGGCGCATATCAAATACCTTCGCAACGATCTTAGCGATCTCGCCATCGGTCATTTCTATGTGTCCCGAGCCATGAGTATTGACCAAAATAGAAGTAGGTTCAACAACGCCAATAGCGTAGGAAACTTGTACTAAGATCTCATCGGCCACTCCAGCAGCAACCAAGTTTTTAGCAATATGTCGCGCCGCATATGCCGCGCTTCTGTCTACTTTACTAGGATCTTTTCCGCTAAAAGCTCCACCACCGTGAGCTCCTTTTCCACCGTAGGTATCAACAATGATCTTACGCCCTGTAAGACCAGTATCACCATGCGGACCGCCAATTACAAATTTACCGGTTGGGTTTATGTGATAGGTAATTTCATCATTAAAAAGATCTTGCACATATTTAGGCAACAAAGCCTTTACGCGAGGCATTAAGATCTCAAGAATGTCTTTTTTAATTTTAGCTAACATAGGCTCATCGGCATCAAATTCGTCATGCTGCGTAGAAACTACGATCGCTACTATTTTCTGCGGAATATTATCATCGCTGTATTCAATGGTCACCTGACTTTTAGAATCGGGTCTTAAATACGATATCTCGTCGTTTTCACGACGAAGTTTAGCTAGTTCAATAAGGATCTTATGCGAAATGTCTAATGCCAAAGGCATGTAATTTTCGGTCTCTTTAGTTGCATAGCCAAACATCATTCCTTGATCTCCGGCACCTTGTTCTTCTTTATCAGCACGATCAACACCTTGATTGATGTCTTGAGATTGCTCATGAATTAACGAAATAACCCCACAAGAATCACCACTAAACTGGTAGGCTCCTTTTGTGTAACCAATATTGTTTATTACCTCTCTGGCAATAGTTTGAACATCTAAATAGGTGTCGCTTTTAACCTCGCCGGCAAGAACTACTTGTCCGGTGGTCACAAGGGTTTCACAAGCTACTTTCGATTCAGGGTCGAAAGCTAAAAAATTATCAAGTAGCGCATCGCTAATTTGATCTGAAACTTTATCTGGGTGTCCTTCAGAAACGCTTTCTGAAGTAAATAAATACGCCATAAACAGGTTTTAATAATGTAACAATGAAGGGGATTTGACGAAAGCTAGCTGCTTACTTTACAAAGAATACCTAAATTAATTTAGCATTTTTAATTCTGAAATAATTTCGGAATGGAGGTTGCAATCGGTCAAATCTTTCCTCGGGGCAAAGGTACATATATTTTTAATTCTACCTTACGATTTAACTTTGTTAAGTACGGCGCGTTGAACGACTTTGATCGGGTATGATATTACTTCAGGAATCTCCTCGGTGCTTTTTCCACTTTTGATTTTTTCTGAAGTATTTGCAAAGATGATCTCGAAAATAAGGTGATCTTCATGGAAGGTGATGAAGTTGGTTAGTAGGTTTCCTCCAACTTCAAAAAGCGTGTACAATCGATTTTCAACCACCTGCGTATCGAGTAAAATTCCATTATTTTCATCAATCACAAATTGCCCCTTAGCGGCATCTTTTGTGCGAATTGTATACCTTCTTTCTTGTCTTGTTTCGCCCTCGCCATAGATCAAAATATGGTCAAATTTACCAATGGAATCTGTTGGAGCAAGATGAAATTCCATCGGGACTTCACTCATGCCTTTTTCAGAAGAAATATGTAATATTCCAGTATATTTTCCGAAGAAATCCTGCGGAAAGGAAGCTGATGTGTCAGTTTGTGCATTACTGCTTGTAACAATTAATAAAATAATTACAAGCTTTAAGCGCTTATAAATCAGGGTTTTGAAGTTCATTTGATTTTTAAATTTATTAAAAATACGAATTATTTTTTGGTGGTTACAAAGCTTTTTCGCAACCTTTGTACTCACAAAGTTCAGAACTTTATTGAAATGTTATCAAGAAAGGTGGAGGGATTAGACCCTTTGAAACCTTAGCAACCCTTGTGCTCTGTAAAAAGACCAAGAAGGTGCTACATTCTACAACAGCAAATTTTGCTGGAGATAGATAACCAACACACAATGCTTTCGGCATTGCTGTATATATTCTTATAACATTTTTCTATTGAAGTACGCCCTGAGGTGTACGCCGACTTTTGATTTATTTTTTAACTCAAAAACTAGAAAAATGAGTGCAACAAACATTATCCATTCAATCCCAAGTGATCCACTTACAGGCGCTATTTCTGTGCCAGTGTATCAAACATCTACTTTTATTCAAGACGCTCCTGGCGTAAATAAAGGCTTTGATTATGCCCGAAGTAACAATCCAACACGTAAGGTTTTAGAAGACATTGTTGCCAATCTCGAAGGAGGTCATGGCGCTTTTGCCTTCGGAACAGGCCTTGCAGCAATTGACGCTGTTGTAAAACTACTTTCAGCAGGCGATGAAATTATTGCGGTCGACGACATCTACGGCGGTGCGTACCGTCTTTTTACACACGTTTACCAAAAATTAGGGATTCAAGTGACTTATGTTGATACTACCGATGCAGAAAATATTGCTCGTGCTATTAGTAGTAAAACCAAACTAATCTGGATCGAATCCCCTACAAATCCAACGCTTAAAATTTCAGATATTAAAGCGATCTCAGCTATTGCAAAAAGCGTCGATGCTTTATTGGTGGTTGATAATACTTTTGCCAGCCCTATTGCGCAACAACCTTTGTCTTTGGGAGCAGATCTCGTGATTCATAGCGGAACAAAATACATTGGTGGTCATAGTGATCTGGTGGCTGGTTTGGTGGTAACCAAAACTGAAAGTCTTTCAGAAAAGATCAAATTTATTCAAAATGCTTCAGGCGGGATATTAGGTCCGTGGGACTGCTTTTTAACTATTCGCGGTATCGAAACCCTTGATATTCGGTATAGAAAACAATGCCAAAATGCCGAAAAGGTCGCTCAATTTTTATTGCAGCATGAAGCCGTAGATCAAGTGTTTTTTCCAGGTCTGGAAAAGCATAAAAACCATGCGATCGCCAAGCAACAACAAAATGGTTTGTTTGGCGGAATTATATCGTTTACACTAAAAGATGATACCGTAGCAGCCGCGAATGCTTTTGTAACAAGCACGCAGTATTTTAAACTTGCCGAAAGTTTAGGCGGTGTAAAAAGCTTGTTGTGTCATCCACCACAAATGACACACGCTTCGGTGCCAAGAGAAGTTCGTTTAAAGGCTGGAATTAAAGATTCGCTCATCCGACTTTCCTGTGGAATTGAAGAAGCAGAAGATCTGGTAAGAGATTTAGATCGTGCTTTTTCAGAAGCGACAAAAAACAAGAACACAGTACTTGCATAATCTAAAAGAATCATGAGTTTACAAACAATTGAACAGTCGAAAGCAAAAATTGACTTAGAACAGATCAAGCGAAAGCGCGTAAATATTGCCGTTTTCGGACACGGAAATGTAGGCAGTATTTTAATAGATCAGATTTTAAAAGCTTCAAAAGAGCTTTCTCAACGCCGCTTGTTAGACTTAAGAATCGTAGCTGTGGCTAATTCTTCTAGTATTCTATTAGACAAAAATGGCCTTGACGAAAACTGGAGAGAACGTAAAAAAAAGCAAGGGTCTTCATATACCATTGAAACGTTTTTAGCGTATACTTCAACCTATGGCTTAGAGAATTTGATTGCCGTAGATAATACCGCAGACAGCAATTTTGTAGCGAAATATAAAGATCTAGTTACTGCTGGTTTTAACTTGGTGTCATCGAATAAGATAGCCAACACATTATCTTTAGATTTTTATCAAGACGTGCGAAACTTACTCACTGAAAACAACAAGAGTTATCTGTATGAAACCAATGTTGGCGCTGGTTTGCCACTTGTTGATACCATTAAATTACTTCACCAATCTGGCGAGAATATTACCCGTATCAAAGGGGTGTTTTCGGGATCACTCAGTTATCTTTTTAATCATTTTTCTGAAAAGGAACAGGCCTTTAGCGAGGTGCTTAGCGCTGCCATTCGGTTGGGTTATACTGAACCTGATCCGCGGGAAGATCTCTGCGGAAATGATGTAGGTAGAAAGTTGCTCATTTTAGCAAGGGAATTAGATCTTCATTGTGAGCTGAGTGATGTAACTATTCAGAATTTAATTCCGAAAGAACTTCGGAAGGTTTCTAAAGAAGAATTTTTTGCGCAGATTACCGACTTTGATGTGCCTTTTCATATAAAAAGATCCAATCAGGCTAAAGAGCATGTGCTGCGTTACATAGGTGATTTGCACGGTGATCTTTCCAAAGAAAAAGGCGCGCTACTCGATGTAAAATTGGTTTCAGTTCCTAAAAATAGTATGTTAGGTCAATTAAAGGGAAGCGACTCTATTTTTGAGATTTACACCGAAAGTTATGGTGAAAATCCAATTGTCATTCAAGGCGCAGGCGCGGGTGCCTCAGTAACTGCACGTGGTGTCTTTGGAGATGTTTTGCGACTCAGCAACACACTAAACTAAAAAGTATGAAAGTAACACTTGAGAGAATTAATGATGATTATTTGTTCGATGCGAAAGGCCCAAATGAGGTTTCGGTGCTGATCGATAATAAAACAGGCAATACGGTTCAAGGCGCAGGGCCCATGGAACTTATTTTAATGGCTGTTGGAGGCTGTAATGCCATCGATATAATTTCGATATTAAAAAAACAAAGACAGCCAGTAAACGCTTACTCCATAATTGTTACGGGGAAAAGAAAAGAAGTGCGTGAAGCTAGGCCTTTTGAATCAATTCATGTGGAAGTTTATCTGGAAGGCGATGTCGTGCCAGCAAAAGCGAAGCGAGCGGCAGCTTTAAGTTTTGAAAAATATTGTTCTGTGTCTATCACTTTAGAAGGTTCTGTAACAATAACCTATCAAGTATTTGTTAACGGAAAAGAAGTATGAGCAACATAAAAGAAGCACTGCACGAACGTATTTTAATTTTGGATGGAGCCATGGGAACTATGTTGCAGCGCTATGGCTTTTCTGAAACCGATTTTAGAGGAGAACGATTTAAAGATATCTCTACTTCTGTTAAAGGTAATTACGACTTATTATCTATAACACAGCCGCAGGCCATTGCAAAGGTGCACGAACAATATTTTGAGGCAGGTGCCGATATTGTGGAAACGAATACCTTTTCAGGAACCACCATTGCTATGGCAGATTATGGCATGGAAGATCTAGTGTATGAATTGAATTACACATCTGCTAAGATCGCAAAAGAAGTTGCCCAGCGCTTTACCAAAGCAGAACCGCATAAACCACGATTTGTAGCGGGTGCTATGGGACCCACCAACAAAACTGCAAGTATGTCACCAGATGTGAATGACCCGGGATTTCGGGCAATCTCGTTTGAGGATTTACGTGTTGCCTATAAACAACAAGCAGAAGCTCTTATCGATGGAGGCGTGGATATGCTTTTGGTTGAAACCGTTTTTGATACGCTCAATGCGAAAGCAGCTTTGTTTGCTATTGAAGAAATTAAAGAAGAACGCAATATTGACATACCTGTAATGATCAGCGGAACGATCACCGACGCTTCAGGAAGAACACTTTCCGGGCAAACCGCTGAAGCCTTTTTGATTTCCGTTTCACACATACCGTTGTTGAGTGTGGGCTTTAATTGTGCCTTAGGTGCAAAACAATTGACACCGCATTTGGAAGTATTAGCAAGACAATCGGAGGTCGCGGTTTCTGCACATCCGAATGCTGGTTTGCCGAATGCCTTTGGAGAATATGATGAAAGTGCTAAGCAGATGGCAGCTCAAATTAAAGAGTATTTAGATAAAAGTCTTATTAATATTATTGGTGGTTGCTGCGGAACAACACCCGAACATATCAAAGCGATCGCCAACATAACGAAGGGCTATCAGCCAAGAAAATTTCAGCTAAAAGAAAACGTACATTATTAATGGGAGCAACAGCCATACATACAAAATCACCGCGCTATTTAACGCTTTCCGGACTCGAACCTTTGGTGGTAACACCTGAAAGCAACTTTATTAATGTAGGTGAGCGGACTAATGTTGCGGGTTCTCGTAAATTTCTTCGACTTATAAAGGAAGGAGATTTTGAAGCGGCATTGGAAGTGGCTAGGCATCAAGTAGACGGCGGAGCGCAAATTATAGACATCAACATGGATGATGGTTTGCTCGATGGTAAAACTGCTATGGTTCGGTTTTTACAACTGCTTGTTGCAGAGCCGGATATCGCCCGTGTTCCTATTATGATCGATAGTTCAAAATGGGACATTATTGAAGCTGGTTTGCAAGTTGTGCAAGGTAAATGTGTTGTGAATTCTATTAGTTTGAAGGAAGGAGAAGCGACATTCATTGAACAGGCTAAAAAAATTAAACGATACGGTGCGGCAGTGATCGTGATGGCTTTTGATGAGACAGGTCAGGCAGATACTTATGAACGCAGAATTGAAATAGCGAAACGGAGCTATGATATTTTGGTAGAAAAAGTTCAATTCTCGTCTGAAGATATCATCTTCGATCTCAATATTTTTCCAGTCGCAACAGGAATGGAAGAACACCGAAAGAACGCGATTCATTTTATTAAAGCTACGCGATGGGTAAGACAAAATCTGCCATACGCCAGCGTTAGTGGTGGTGTGAGTAATGTTTCTTTTAGCTTCCGCGGAAATGACACTGTACGGGAAGCCATGCATTCTGTTTTTTTGTATCACGCTATTCAAGCGGGAATGAATATCGGGATTGTAAATCCGGCTATGCTGGAAGTGTACGATACCATACCTAAAGAGCTTCTCGAATACGTAGAAGATGTGATGCTCGATAGAAGAGAAGATGCTACCGAACGTTTACTCACTTTCGCGGAAACAGTAAAGCAAACTTCAAAAGAACGTATTGTTGATGCCGCTTGGCGGGAAGGTACACTGCAGGAAAAGATCACACATGCCTTGGTAAAGGGCATCGATGCTCATATTGTTAATGATGTGGAAGAGGCGCGATTATTGGCAGCACGGCCCATTGAGGTGATCGAAGGTCACTTAATGATCGGGATGAATGTCGTGGGTGATCTTTTTGGGAGCGGAAAAATGTTTTTACCACAAGTGGTGAAATCGGCACGGGTTATGAAAAAAGCAGTCGCGCATTTATTGCCTTTTATTGAGGAAGAAAAGGACGGTCATATTCAGGCTAACGGCAAAATTTTAATGGCTACCGTTAAAGGAGATGTACACGATATTGGTAAAAATATTGTGAGCGTGGTATTGGCCTGCAATAATTATGAGATCATCGATCTGGGTGTTATGGTACCTCCAGAAAAAATTATTGCTGCGGCAATAGAACACAATGTAGACGTCATTGGATTGAGTGGTTTGATCACTCCTTCTTTAGATGAAATGGTTTATTTGGCGGAAGAATTACAGCGTCAAAACCTTCATATTCCGTTGCTAATTGGCGGAGCTACCACCAGTAAAGCACATACTGCAGTAAAGATCGATCCGCATTACCAACAGGCTGTGGTACACGTAAACGATGCTTCGCGGGCGGTTACCATTGTTGGAGAACTGCTTCAGAAGGAACAGTCAAAAGATTTTGTGAAGGCGCTAAAAACCGAGTATTCGGTATTTAGAGAACGCTTTTTAAATAGACAAACCGAAAAACAATATCTCACCATTGAAGCTGCTCGAAAAAATAAATTACTGTTAGATTGGAGTGCTTCGGAAATTTCTATTCCGAAAGAATTGGGGATTAAAGTGCTGCATGATTTCGATTTATCTCTTTTGGTTGAATATATAGACTGGAGTCCGTTTTTTAGAAGTTGGGATCTACACGGAAAGTATCCTGAAATTCTCAATGATAAAGTAGTTGGGGAACAGGCCAACGAACTGTTCCGCGATGCTCAAAACATGTTAAAACGGATCATTTCTGAAAAGTGGCTCACAGCAAAAGCGGTTTTCGGCTTGTTCGAGGCAAATTCTATCAGCGATGACGATATCGAGATCACGATCAATTCCGAAGAAAAAACACACTTTAGAACGCTGCGACAACAAAGTAAAAAAGCAGCTGGAAAACCGAATATAGCGCTAGCCGATTTTATTGCGCCAAAAACTACTAAAAAGCAAGATTATATGGGCTGTTTTTGTGTTAGCACAGGTTTTGGAACGGCAGAACATGCGAAAGCGTTTGAAGTAGGGTTAGACGATTATAATTCAATTATGGTAAAGGCATTGGCAGACCGACTCGCAGAAGCGTTTGCCGAATATTTGCACAAACAGGTACGTATAAAACATTGGGGGTATGCAACGAATGAAGGCTTGACGAATGATGATTTGATCAAAGAATCGTACCGCGGTATTCGTCCGGCGCCAGGGTATCCCGCTTGTCCGGATCATCTGGAAAAACAAACCATTTGGGAGATTTTGGATGTTGAAAATAAGATTGGTGTTGTTTTAACAGAAAGTCTTGCCATGTGGCCGGCAGCGTCTGTTTCTGGATATTATTTTGGACATCCCGATGCTCGATATTTTGGCGTAGGAAAAATCAAGGAAGATCAAGTAGCCGATTTTGCTCGCAGAAAGGAAATTTCCTTAGCAAAAGCCACTCAGTGGTTAAAACCAATTATAGCCGATTAATGTTTTATGAAAGTACAAGAGCACATAGAAGCCAGTAAAGGAAAGACGCAGTTTTCATTTGAGATCCTTCCGCCTTTAAAGGGGCAGAACATGCAATCGATCTTTGATAATATTGACCCGTTGATGGAGTTTAAACCACCATTTATAGATGTTACCTATCATCGTGAAGAATATGTTTATGAAGACGCCGGAAATGGTTTATTGGAAAAGAAGATCGTAAGAAAACGCCCGGGAACTGTTGGTATTTGTGCGGCTATTCAGAATAAATATCAAGTAGATGCCATCCCACACGTGTTGTGCGGAGGGTTTACAAAAGAAGATACTGAAAACTTTTTGATCGACTTAGATTTTTTGGGGATTGATAATGTGATGGCCCTGCGCGGAGACGCGGTAAAAAATGAGACCTATTTTGTTCCAGAAAAAAATGGGCACCTTTATGCCGAGGGACTAGTAAAGCAAATTTCAGCCTTAAATAATGGGGAATATTTAGATCCAGCATTACAAAATCACGCAAAGACTCATTTTAGTATTGGGGTGGCGGGTTATCCAGAAAAACACGCAGAGGCTGCTAATTTAGAAAGCGACATCTTTTATTTAAAACAAAAGATCGAGCAAGGCGCGTCATATGTGGTCACTCAATTATTTTACGACAATAAAAAGTATTTCCGTTTTGTGGATGCATGTAGAGAAGCAGGAATCACAATTCCTATCATTCCTGGTTTGAAACCTATTTCAACCAAAAAGCAATTGAGTATTATTCCACAACGGTTTAATGCAGAATTACCTGAGGAACTGCGGCGTGAAGTGGCACAATGTAAAAGTAATACTGAGGTCCAACAAGTAGGAATTGCATGGTGTGTGGCTCAAAGTAAGGAGCTCATGACAAGGGAAGTACCGTTTTTACATTATTACTCTATGGGCCGAAGTGATAACGTTTATGCGGTTGCTCAACAATTATTTTAACGTTCCATAACAATTATTTAAAGTATATTTATCAACGTATATTCGCGCTATGATCTCCAAAAAAACAAAATATGGTCTTAAAGCTCTTGCCTATTTGGTAAGGCAAGAGGAGCAACGTCCTATTCAGATACATGCTATTTCTGAGGCCGAAAATATTTCACAGAAATTCTTAGAGAGTATTTTATTGTCACTTCGGAAGGCAGGTTACTTAGGCTCCAAAAAGGGTAAAGGCGGCGGTTATTATCTTCTTAAGGAACCAAAAGATGTGAGTATTGCAAGCGTTTTTCGCATACTGGAAGGTCCTATCGCTATGGTACCATGTGTAAGTCTTAATTTTTATGAAAAATGCGACGACTGCCCGAATGAGGATACTTGCAGCGTTCACAACCTCATGATAGAGGTGCGAGATAATATGCTTGACATCTTCGAAAATACCTCGCTGCAAGATTTAGTGGATAAAGAATAATCTTCTTCTTTTTAGAACTTAAATAAAAACGTACTTTTGCATACTCTAGTAAATCTATAGGATTATATGTTGAATAATGAAATTACCCCTCAGAATATTGACCTATTTAATCAAAATCTCAGATATGAAGATCCGCAGACCATCATTTCTTTTGTGCTTGAACTTTCTAAAACCCCAATTGTAACCACTAGTTTTGGCACTAATGCCGCAGCTATATTGTATGCTACTACTAGGGTTGAGCCTGCGATTCCGGTGATTTGGTGTGATACAGGTTACAATACGGCTGCAACCTATGAGCACGCACAAAAGTTGACAGATCGCTTGCAGTTAAACCTAGATGTTTTTGTTCCCAAACGCACCACTGCTTATTTAAATGCTTCGTTGGGGCAGCCTTCTTTAGACAATCCCAAACATGAAGCTCTGTCTGAAATAGTTAAGCTAGAACCTTTTGCCCGGGCAATGAAAAAGTATCAACCTGATGTTTGGTTTACCACGATTAGAAAGAATCAAACGGCGTATCGCGATACTTTAGATATTTTGAGCATCACAAAAGACGGGGTTTTACGTGTGAGTCCGTTTTATCATTTTTCAGATGCAGCAATGGATAGATATTTAAAAGACCATAATTTACCTGTTGAGTTAGATTATTACGATCCAATAAAGGCGATGAGTAATAGAGAATGCGGGATACAGCTAGCCAATTAATGGTAGTATAATTTCTTCGGAAGTTTACTATTTTTATACCAATGAACTTTCCAACCATAACAAATTTACAAGAGACCTATGCTAGGGTGAAACCGCATGTGCATCAAACCCCGATTCTAACATCAGTTTTGATCAATGATCTGGCAGAAGCCGAATTATTCTTTAAGTGTGAAAACTTTCAGAAGATGGGTGCTTTTAAAATGCGGGGCGCTATTAATGCGATCTTAAACCTTTCCGAAGAACAAAAAAAAGCTGGTGTGGTAACGCATTCATCGGGTAATTTTGGGCAGGCGGTTGCTAAGGCAGCAAAAACCCTTGGCGTTACAGCCTATATTGTTATGCCAAAAAATGCCCCAGAGGTTAAAAAAAACGGAGTCATTAGTTATGGTGGTCTTATCTCAGAATGCGAATCTACTTTGGTAGCCAGAGAGCAAGCGGCTCAAAATATTGTACTATCAAAAGGAGCTACTTTTTTACATCCTTCCAATCAGTTAGACGTGATTCTTGGCAATGCTACGGCAGCGATGGAATTACTCGCAAAAAAACCGGACCTCGATTATATATTGTGTCCTGTGGGTGGTGGCGGACTGTTAGCTGGTACGGCATTGGCAGTACATCATAGTGGCAGAAATTGTAAAACTATTGGTGCTGAACCTTTTGCTGTTGACGATGCCTATCGTTCAATGCAGTCTGGGAAAATTGAGTTTAATACTACTACAGAAACGGTGGCTGACGGGTTACGGACGCATCTTGGAGACATCAATTTTCCGATCATTCAAAAGTGTGTTTCAGAGATCATTCGCGTAGAAGAAGACGAAATAGTTTCGGCCATGAAACTAATTTGGGAACGTATGAAAATTGTTGTTGAACCATCTGGAGCGGTTCCTCTTGCGGCCGTGTTGCGCTCACAGCGGCTCTTCAGTAGAAAGAAAGTAGGAATTATTCTTTCTGGTGGAAATGTAGACCTTGGTAATTTGCCTTTTTAATTTCGTAAACTTTCCGTTTATTTGCGGCATGTCCCGAAGTATTGTTTATGTCCTATTATTCATCTCCACGACACTCTTTTCACAGGAGCAGTCGGGTTCATTTGTGGATGCTCAATATTTCTACGGAACGCTTTTACGCCACAACAAAAACATTGCCAATTTAGTTAGAGAACATCCTTCTGGTTTTATCTTGAGCTACAATCGCGAAACTTTTGGTGAAAAACGTTGGCAGCGGGAATATAATGATCCAGATTGGGGTGTTTCTTTTCTCTATCAGGATTTTAAGTACGATGTTCTTGGTGAAAATTACGGTCTGTTTTTTCATTACAATTTTTACTTTCTCAACAGGAACCTGCAGCTTCGTTTTGGACAGGGTGTAGCCTATACAACCAACCCTTTCGACATAGAAACCAACTTTAAGAATATTGCCTACGGAAGCGAGCTCTTAGCATCAACTTATTTGATGCTCAACTATCATAACCCTGATATTTATAAGGGAATTGGAGTTCAGGGTGGTTTCGGATTTATTCATCATTCAAACGGAAGTATTAAGGCCCCCAATTCTGGAACCAATGTGTTATCCTTTAATTTGGGTGTGTTGTATTCTTTGGAAAAAGGAATACATACCGCTCCTGAAGAGTTGATCGTTGATACCCCGTATTCCGAAAAAATAAAATATAATTTTGTATTGCGAGGAAGTTACAATGAGGGCGACTATTACAATCTTGGGCAACATCCATATTTAGTTATTTCGGCATTTGCCGATAAACGCTTAAGTTATAAAAATACGATACAGTTTGGGGTTGATCTGGTTTTAGCAAAATTTCTAGAAGCCGAGATAGATTATCTTTCTAAGGCTTTTCCGAATGGAAGTGTAACAGGCGATGAGGATTGGAAACGAGCGAGTTTATTTGTTGGGCATGAGTTTCGCTTAGGAACAATGGCTTTAGTTTCACAATTTGGCTACTATATATATTATCCCTACGAATATGAAACGCGCTTCTATACACGTATTGGCGCAAAACACTATATAACCGATAAGCTATTTGTGGTAGGAACGGTTAAAACACATGCCGCAAATGCCGAAGCTATTGCTTTAGGTTTAGGAGTACGATTATGATCAAGAAAATACCTTTTATTATCTTACTGTTGTTGCACTTTGGATGTGACAGTCCGAGTACACCCGATTGTTTTCGCAAAGCAGGGAACATTATACAAGAAGAAATAGAGCTTCCTGTGTTTACTAAAATCACCATAGAAGACGATATATCTTTAGTTATCAGGCAAGGTGAAACCCAGCGTGTTTTTATTGAAAGCGGGGAGAATTTAATTGACGATGTTTCGGCAATAGTTGAGGGCGAAACACTTCGTGTTCGCAATAATGCGAGTTGTGAGTTGGTTCGAGGGTACGGTATTACACGTGTTATCGTGACATCCCCTAATATCACGCGAATTAGAAACAGTAGTGCTTTTGATGTTTTTGGCGATGGAGTACTGTCATATCCGCGTTTGGTTTTGGTTAGTAATACCACCGCAGGGGTCGATAATCCCAAGAAAAGTGGTGATTTTAGGCTCACTATTGCTTGTGAAAAGTTTGATGTTCAGGCAAATGGCCAAAGCGCATTTTATATAGATGGATTTGCCATAAAAGCAACCCTTGCTTTTGAGGATGAAGCGCCGCGTTTTGAAGGCGAGAACTTGAAGGTAAATGAGTTGGTTGTTTTTCAACGCAGTGCAAATAAAATGATCGTTAACCCACAAGAATCAATCACAGGAAAAATTTTTGCAACAGGTGATATTATTTCAGTAAACCGGCCACTAGTGGTAGATGTGGAAGAATTTTTTACAGGGCGTCTCGTTTTTCAAGATTAGTGTATATTAGCGCAGCCAAAAAAAATATGAAGCACTTTTATTCTGTTCTCCTCATTATATTATGTAGTATTTCGGTAGTCGCCCAAGATTCAGAAACAGAATTAAAACCATATTCTCTCGAGCTTGATTATTACTATGGAAGTATCCTAGAGCATAATCCTGATATCGCACATTTAATTACAGATCATCCGCAAGGAATATCTATATCCTATAACCGCAAGACCTTTGGTTTTAATGAATGGGAGCGTCGTTATCGCTATCCAGACTGGGGGTTTACATTTATTTTTCAGGATATGAAAAATGAATACCTAGGAGAGAACTATTCGTTATACGGTCATTATAATTGGTATTTCTATAATAGACATCTTGTAATACGTCTTGCACAGGGTATTTCCTATACTACAAACCCTTACGATTCCGAAACCAATTACATCAATAATGCATATGGTACGCAATTCTTGAGTTCTACCTATTTAAAGGCAAACTTTGTACGAGAGAATATATGGAATGGCTTCGGATTTCATGCTGGATTTGGGATTATTCACTATTCAAATGCAAACATTCGCGCTCCCAACAATAGCACAAATACCTGGGAGTTCAACTTAGGTTTAAGTTATCAGGTAGATCATGAAAATTTTCCAGATTATATTCCACTAGATACTTCCGAAGATAAAAACGAGGACGGCAAAAATAGATTTGCAGAGCCTATTAGGTATAATTTTGTGTTCCGAATTGGCTCAAATGAAAGTGATGAAGTAGGTCATGGGCAGTTTCCGTTCTATGTAGCTTCAGTTTTTGCAAGTAAAAGAATCAATTATAAAAGTACCTTTACGGCAGGGGTAGATCTTTTTCTGGCTAAATTCTTAGAAGAAGAAATTCTGTTTCAATCTATAGCCTATCCAGATTCTGGAGTAACTGGTGACGAAGATTGGAAACGCGTAGGAATTTTTCTAGGTCATGAATTAAGATTTAATAAAGTTGCTTTTGTATCTCAGCTAGGGTACTATATTTATTGGCCGTACGAATTTGAGAACCGTGTATACAATAGACTCGGTTTAAAAAGATATTTTTTTAATGATAAATTTTCGGCATCTGTGACTGTTAAGGCCCATTATGCTAAGGCCGAAGGTGTGGAATTTGGTATTGGTTACAAATTATAGCTATGAAAAGAATC
Source organism: Ulvibacter sp. 2305UL32-6 (assembly GCF_058148545.1). Lineage (NCBI taxonomy): Bacteria > Pseudomonadati > Bacteroidota > Flavobacteriia > Flavobacteriales > Flavobacteriaceae > Ulvibacter > Ulvibacter sp. 2305UL32-6. Next base: position 434,738 of record NZ_JBYVKA010000001.1, on the reverse strand, counting down.
GGGAAATTTTCACTTATAGTAGTTGTTTTGACTCTTCTTTTAGGATGTGATTCGGAAAAAGGACTGAACTGTTTTCAAGCTTCTGGAGAAATTATTCAAGAAGAGATGAGCCTTCCGTTTTTTGACAAAGTAATTGTTTGGGAACGAACGCAATTGATCATAAGCCAAGGGGAAACACAAAAGGTCGTTGTTGAAACCGGAGCCAATTTATTTAATGATGTTGAGGTAAAGGTCAAGAACCAACAGCTAGAAATCATCAACAATAATGGATGTAATTTGGCACGTGATTATGGCATTACAAAAGTTTTTATCACCGTGCCTAACCTTACTGAAATTCGAAATAGCTCTGGATTGCCAGTTGAAAGTAGAGGCGTGCTAAAATTTCCAAACTTAGTTTTGACCTCTGAAGATCGTGAAAATGAAGATCAATTTCATATTGATGGTGATTTTATCCTTACTGTTGAATGTGAGAACCTAGAATTGGTTGCTACAGGACTCTCAAATTTCTTCTTGACGGGAACCGCAGATAGGGCATATTTTGCTGTTTTTTCTGGGGATGTTCGTATAGAAGCAGCTAATTTGATTGTAAACGACGTCGCTATTTATCACCGCGGAACAAATAAGATCATTGTAAACCCGCAGGAACGATTGACGGGTAGAATTGTAAACTCTGGAGATGTGATCTCTAAAAATCGTCCGCCTGTGGTAGAGGTGGAGGCTCTATACCGTGGCCGACTTATTTTTGAGTAGTTAGCTCTATAAAAAGCTTTTCTAAGGTTGTGTTTTTTTGATGTAATTGTAGGATTTTGAGTCCGTTGTCATGAGCAAAATCAAACACTTGTGCTCGCATATCTCTTTCAGTGTCAAAATAAATTTGATATACAAATCCGGCGCTGTTTTCCACTTTTGAAACATTAGGAAGCTTATTGAGAGCCACTTCTTCCACTCTATAGTCAAATTCTACTTCAACAATTTGAGCCTTACCTTGAGTTAGTTCTGCAAGTTTTTTATCGAGAACGATTTCACCTTTATTAATTATGATAACACGGTCGCAAATGGCTTCAACCTCTTGCATGATGTGGGTAGACAGTAACACCGTTTTTGTGCTACCAACACTTTTAATGAGTTCTCTTATTTCTACCAATTGATTAGGGTCTAAACCAGTTGTGGGTTCATCAAGAATTAATACCTCTGGATCGTGGAGCAGTGAATTAGCCAAACCTACGCGCTGCCGATACCCCTTTGAAAGTTGACCGATCTTTTTGTGCGCTTCCGGTGTTAATCCTGTTTTTTCGATCGCTTGAGTCACGGCATTTTTGGAGCATCTGTAAACAGCTGCACTAAAAGCCAAATATTCCCGAACATACATGTCTAAATATAACGGATTGTGTTCGGGCAGGTAACCAATGCTTTTTTGAACGTCTTTCTTTTCTTCGGAAATATCAAATCCGTTTACCACGGCACCACCTTCCGAAGGAATTAAATAGGTAGTGAGTATCTTCATTAAAGTCGATTTTCCAGCGCCATTTGGGCCAAGAAAACCAACGATCTCACCCTTGTTGATAGAGAAAGACACATTTTTTAACGCAAGTTGCGTTCCGTAGACTTTAGATATATTTTTAACCTCTATTGACATATACTTTCAGTGAAACAAAATTACATAATTATAAAAGCGTAAAAAACAGTTTAATTTTATTTAGTTTTAGCTACATTAGCTATTCAGAAACGTATAATGTACAATTTAATTACATATTTCAATTTTTGGTTTTTCTATTTTACGGAAAGATCCGAGCTTGATATGTGATTAATTCAAAATATTAATTAGTAGTAAAGTCTCGGAGTTATCTTCGGGACTTTTTTTATGCCTAAAAATCAAAACTATGTCTATAAAAATCGCTATCCAAGGAATTGAAAGCTCATTTCATCATCAAGCTGCAATAAAGTTATTTCCAAACAATACAATTGAACTGGTTACCTGTGATTCTTTTGAAAATGTAACCCAAAACGTAGCTCGTTTTAAAGCAGATGTAGGTGTGATTGCTCTAGAAAATTCGATCGCGGGTTCTATTTTACCTAACTATAACCTGATAGACGCTGGTGATTTTAAAATTCTTGATGAAACGTTTTTAACCATAGATATGTATGTAATGGCCTTAGAAGGCGAGACAATTCATACCATTGACGAGATCCATTCTCATCCAGTAGCATTACAGCAGTGTAAGAATTACTTAATGCGTCTGCAACCTCATTGCAAGATCATTGAAGGAAAAGATACCGCCAGTGAAGCAAGAAGAATTAAAGAATTGCAACTTAAGGGTGTTGCCGCTATCGCAGGAAAGCAAGTTGCAGAAAAATTCGGACTTACCATTTTGGAAGGCAGTGTTCAGAATATTAAGGAAAATAAGACACGTTTTGTTGTTATTGGCCGGGAATCGGCAGAAATAAGCAAAATTGTCAATAAGGCGTCTCTAAAATTTGAATTGGACCATTCTATAGGAAGTTTGTCAAATGTATTACAATTGTTAAGTACCTTTGACATCAATTTGACCAAAATACAATCCTTACCGATCATAGGAAAACCCTGGCAGTATGCCTTTTTTATAGACGTACTTTTTGAAGATTACAGCCTCTTTCAGGAAGTTACAAATATTCTTGAAAAAGCTGTTAAAGAATTAAAAGTATTAGGTGTTTACAAGCATAATTTAGAAAATACACCAAGCGAATTGAATAATATTTTGATACATGGAAAATAATAAAAACTTACGCAACTGGCTAAATAAGATGGAACTTGCACATCCATTAGTAATTGCCGGTCCGTGTAGTGCTGAAACCGAAGAACAAGTACTTAAGATAGCACATCAATTAAAGGACACCGATGCTACAGTGTTGCGCGCAGGTATTTGGAAGCCTCGAACCCGCCCGGGTAATTTTGAAGGAGTTGGTGCCTTAGGATTAAAATGGCTTCAGAAGGCAAAAGCAGAAACGGGAATGCTTACTACTACCGAAGTGGCTAATGCGAATCACGTTGATCTAGCATTAAAGCATGATGTCGATATCCTTTGGATAGGCGCTCGAACCACAGTTTCACCATTTATTGTACAAGAAATTGCGGATGCCCTTAAAGGAACCGATAAGGTGGTGCTTATTAAGAATCCTGTCAATCCAGATCTAGCGCTATGGCTGGGGGCGGTTGAGCGATTTTATGAAGCAGATGTTAGAAATCTAGGGGTTATTCACCGTGGGTTTTCAACCTATGAGAAAAATACCTATCGTAATAATCCCGAATGGCAAATACCTATAGATCTGCAAAATCGTTTTCCTGATCTGCCTCTAATTTTAGATCCTTCACATATTGCGGGTAGGCGAGATCTTATTTTCGATTTATGCCAAACAGCTTTAGATCTCAATTATGACGGGCTAATGGTTGAAACACATTTTGATCCAGACAATGCCTGGAGTGATGCTAAACAGCAAATTACACCGGCAACACTTGATCAAATGACAGTTGATCTACGAATACGAAAAGAAGAAGGCGATGCCATTGAGTTTAAAAACAAATTAAATACGTTACGAACGAAGATTGATGTAATGGATCATCAGCTTTTAGAGGTTTTAGGTAAGCGTATGATGATTTCAGATGAAATAGGAGCTTTAAAAAAGAAGAATAATGTGGCCATTTTGCAAACAAAACGTTGGAACGAAATTCTAGGCAAGATGATCCTGGAAGGTGAAGAGTATCATTTAAGTGAAGAATTTATTCTGAAGATTTATAAAGCGATTCATCAAGAATCTATAAATCATCAAAAACAAATCATCACAAAATAGTATTAAAAAAGCCCGTATTTACGGGCTTTTTTATGGAATTTTATTAACTATTGTTTTATGCGTTTAAAAATATATCGGGTAATAAAAATTCCTTGTCCGTCGTCTTTCCCCGAATCACTTTCTACTGCAGAAGACACAAAGGCAAGATCCCAGCCTTGCATGAGCATATCATTTATTTTTGAAGTCATCAAAGCGTCATTAGCTGCAATGTTTTGAAATCTAATTCCGCCTAAGTTGTAAAAATTCAACAATTTTGTTTCGTCAAAATCTTTTACACGAATGTCTGAGCGATCCGATTTGTTTCGGCCGTTGTCGTCTTCAGACTGGGTTGTTGTAAATTCTTTGTAGTCGCGATCGGCATTTGCAGAAATAAGGCGGGATCTCCCCAAGCCGTTGGCCACAATAGATTCAACGCTGGTGATCACCTTCATTTCATATTGTTGTGCGTACATTTCCGAAGCAAAAACAAGAGTTAGCAGCAGAGCAAAAAATACTTTTTTCATATCAATAGGTTTATGTGTTAGCAAATTACATTTAAAAGTAAATCAAAAATGGGTGCTATCTGCTTTTATTTTCTGAATTTTGCAGCAGATGAAAGGAACGGTTTATAAATCTACGGGAAGTTGGTATACAGTAAAATCTGAACAAGGTATTTTTTTTGAATGCCGAATTAAGGGTAAGTTCCGTATGGAAGGTATCAAAAGCACAAACCCTGTGTCTGTGGGCGACCATGTAGAATTTGATGTGGAAAAAAAAGGTGATGAAACGGTTGGCGTGATCAAAAAAATTGAGCCTCGCGATAATTACATCATTCGTAAGTCGGTTAATCTTTCAAAGCAAACGCACATTATTGCTGCCAATATTGATATTGCATTTTTACTGGTTACACTCAACAATCCGCCTACATTTACCACCTTTATAGATCGTTTTCTGGTAACTGCCGAAGCCTACGATATCAAGGCGGTATTGCTTTTTAACAAAATTGACACCTATAATGAGGACGAGCTGCTCGAGATAAAATATATGGCAGCCATGTATCGAAAGATAGGGTATGAGTGTATTGGGATTTCGGCTGTGACGGGCAAAAACATGGACAAGGTAAAAGCGTTGATGAAACATAAGGTAAGTATGTTTTCTGGGCATAGTGGTGTTGGTAAATCAACCTTAGTAAATGCTTTAGAGCCAAGTTTAGGATTAAAGACTTCGGAAATATCAGAACAACATATGCAGGGGCAGCACACCACAACTTTTGCAGAGATGTATGATCTGTCATTTGACGCTCAAATTATTGACACTCCTGGAATTAAGGGTTTTGGTGTGGTTGAGATTGAGAAAGAAGAATTAGGAGGATATTTTCCAGAATTTTTTGAACGTAAAAAGCATTGTAAATTTAATAATTGTATGCATATTGAAGAACCAAAGTGCGCTGTAAAAGAGGCTTTGGAAACTGGAGAAATTGCCTGGTCACGATATAAAAGTTACTTGCAAATTTTGGAAGGGGAAGAAGAGCATTACCGAAAAGATATTTACAACGACGAAAGCTAATTTTTTATGCGCATTGTAATTCAAAGAGTTCGAGAAGCATCGGTTACAGTTGATGAGAAAATCGTTTCAAAAATTGGATGCGGTTTCCTTATTTTATTAGGCATAGAAACCGAAGATAACGATGAGGATATTGCCTGGCTCTGCGGAAAGGTGTGCAAGTTACGTGTGTTTTCAGATGAAGAAGGAGCTATGAATCGATCCATCGTCGATGTCGATGGTGATATTATAGTGGTTAGTCAGTTTACACTGCATGCAAGTACAAAAAAAGGTAATCGACCATCATTTATAAAGGCTGCTCGACCTGACGTTGCAATACCGTTATACCAACAATTTGTGCAACAATTGCAAAAAGATTTGAATAAAAAAGTTCAAACGGGTACATTTGGTGCAATGATGGATGTTTCGCTTGTCAATGATGGACCGGTTACAATCATTATAGATTCGAAAAACCGGGAATAGTTTAAGCTTTCCTAAATTTCGCCCCAATACATAGACATGATTAAAAATATTCGCTACTTGCTACTTTTTATGGTTGTTCTTGGACATGCTCAAAAAAGAGATTATGCCGTATTACAACTAGACAAAAAAATTACTAATAACGCCAATAGCGTTATAGTTGAACAAATTACAGAAATAGACGTCACCAAAAATGACAGGATGCTCACCACCTTCCGTCAGGTCATAACCGTACTTAATAAAAAAGGCGATAAAGAGGTCATAGACTATGTTGCATATGATGACGACGTTAAGATCAAAAACTTAGAAGCTACCATTTATGACGCTTCAGGAGAACGAATTAAGCGGTGTCGAAAAAGCGATTTTGTTGATCGAAGTATTTTTGACGGAGTATCCATTTATAATGATAATCGGCTATTGGTCATGGGGTATACTCCTGCATCATATCCGTATACTTCGGTCATAGAATATACTACTGAAAGCCGTACTACGGCCTTTATTCCGCCTTGGGAGCCTATTGATTCCTATTATGTGACCACTTTAAAGGATGAATATATTTTAAAATATAATCCAGAGAATAAACCTCGAATGAAATCTCAACATCTAAATGAGTTTAACGTGGAGATTTCGGAAGGCCCTAGCGAAATAAAATATACAGCAACAAATCTTGAAGCCATTCGATATGAAGAGCACAGTCTTTCATTAGATAAATTTACTCCAAATGTCAAATTTGCTTTAAATGAGTTTTATTTGAAGGGCGTTTCAGCTACAGCTAAAAACTGGAAAGAATTTGGGGATTGGATGCAAAATAAGTTACTGCACGATGTAAGTGAGTTGCCCGTAAGTGCAGTTGAACAAGCAAAAGCACTTACCGCAAATGAGACGACCAACATTGGTAAGGCAAAAAAAATATACGATTATCTGCAAAGTAAGGTGCGATACATCAGTGTGCAAGTAGGTATTGGAGGCTGGAAACCTATGCTGGCTGAAGATGTTGATAAACTTGCTTATGGAGATTGTAAAGCATTAACCAATTATACCAAAGCGATGTTAGACGCTATTGGTGTTCCATCTTATTATACGGTGCTTCACGCAGGAGATTCACAGAAGAGCATGGATCCCGAATTTTCTACCATGGAGGGCAATCACGTTTTACTTGGTGTTCCCGATGGCGAAAAAATTTGGTGGTTAGAGTGTACGAGTCAGAGTACACCTTTTGGTTATAACGGAAGCTTTAGTGATGACCGTGATGTCTTAATTATTACAGAAGACGGCGGTAAGATTGTACGTACTAAGGCTTATACTTCAGAAGAAAGTAAACAAGTTAATAATGTTGAGGCTACAGTTGGGGTTAAGGGCGGACTAAAAGCTAAAGTGAGTACCATTTCTACAGGGCTTCAATATGAGAACAAGTATTGGCTTGATCGTAGAACCGAAAGTGAACAAAAAGAGTATTACAAGGATTTTTGGGATTATATTAATGGTTTTAAACTAACCAGCATACAGTTCGAGAATGACCGGGAGGCCATTGTATTTAAAGAAAACCTGACAATAGATATTCCTGGATATTGTGCGAAAGTTGGAAATGACTATTTGTTGGCTTTAAACGTGTTTAATAGAAGTGATTACATTCCACCGCGTATTCCGAGTAGAAAAAGAAAGCTTTATCTCTCGCAATCTTATTTAGATACAGATACTGTTGATATAACGCTTGCAGACAACCTTGAGGTCGCTTCGATCCCAGAACCTGTGCGTGTTGAAAATAAATTTGGTTTATATACTTCCAAAGTTGAAAAGATCGACGATAAGACCTATCGCTATGAGCGTACATTAATGATCAACAAAGGAGTTTATCCAAAAGAAGATTATGCAAAATATCGTAATTTCCGCAAGGAGATCGCGAGACACGATAAAGTGAAAATATTACTTACAAATAACAACTAACTATAAACCAAGAGTATGAAATTTAAAATAATCCTTCTTGCCTTTATGTTTACTGGCATATATGTAAATGCGCAAGACTATCGCTTCGGAAAAGTGAGTGTTGAAGAAGTTGCCCAAAAACAGCATCCTGTCGATCCTGATGCGCATGCAGCTATCCTCTATAGAGAGTATAAAACTGATTTTCAATATGCCGAAGATGATGGTTTTTATTTAATGACGGAAGTATTTGAACGTGTAAAAATATATGATAAGGAAGGCTTCGATTGGGCAAATAAAGCGGTAGAGCTATATCAAACTGCAGGAAGTCAAGACGAAGAACTAACGGGGCTGAAAGGATATACCTATTCACTAGATTCCAATGGACAATTGGAAGAAACCAAATTGAAAAGAGATGGTATTTTTGATGAGGAAGTAAGTAAGTACATGGAACTGAAAAAGTTTACCATGCCTAATGTAAGTGAAGGTTGTGTTATTGAATATCAGTACACAATCAAGTCACCCTTCTATAGCAATATTGATGCCTTTCGTTTCCAAGAAAGCATTCCAGTTGAGAAATCAGAAATGCGATTTGTGAGTCCAGAATATTTTTCATTCAAAACGCACAGTCGTGGTTGGATCCCTTTTAATATTCTAACAGAAGGAAAGACACGAACGATGACATATCGTTATACGGTTCCAGCCAACCCAGGTATTCGCGGCGGGAGAGCTGTTCCATCAACACAAACAACCGACGTTACATTTAAAGAGGATGTCTATACAGTGAGTATGGAAAACGTACCAGGAGTAAAGGAAGAAAAGTATGCGGGAAACATAGATAACTTCATGTCATCTCTTAAGTTTGAGCTTTCTTATACCAAATTTCCTAGTTCAAATATAAATAGCTATACAACTAATTGGGAAGCCGTTTCGAAATCTATATATGACAGTCCTTCTTTTGGAGATCAATTAAGTACTAAAAACTTTTTTAAGAAAGATATTGATGCGTTATTAAGCGGTATTAGCAATCCCGAAACCAAAATGATCAAGATTTTCGAATTTGTTAAAGCTAAAATGGCTTGGAATGGGTATACAAGTTTTTATGCAAATGAAGGCGTTAAAGATGCTTATAAAAAAGGGACTGGAAATGTTGGTGACATTAATTTGATGCTCACTGCCATGCTTCGTTATGCAGGACTTAATGCCAACCCTATATTAATAAGCACAAAAAATCATGGAGTCCCTATTTTCCCCACCAGAAATGGCTTTAATTATGTGATCGCTGGTGTAGAAATTCCTAACGGTGTTTTATTGTTGGATGCATCAGATAAGTTTAGTGAGGTTGGTATTTTATCTGAAAAACTACTCAATTGGCAGGGTCGTATTATTCGAGAAGAAGGAAGCTCTGCTTGGGTACCACTAGTTCCTACAAAGCCGGCCACTGAAAGTGTAATGTTAAATGCAACGTTAAATTCTGATCAGTCATTGGAGGGAGATTTACAATGTCGTTTTTCGGGACACTATGCTATGAGGCATCGCGAGATATATCATAACCTTGATGATGAGTCAAAGCGAATGCTTTTGGAAAAAGATAAAGGTGAAACGGAATTATCAGAAATAGCCTTTGAAAATTTAAAAAAACTATACATCCCTGTTAATCTTTCTTATTCATTCAAAACTACGGACGCGGTAGAAGAAATAGGTGATAAACTGTATTTAAGTCCAATGCTTTTTCTTGCGTTAAAAGAAAGTCCCTTTCAAATGGAAGAAAGACAATATCCTGTAGATTTTCAATATCCAATGAAAGATAGGTACATTATCAATATAACCATCCCAGAAGGATATGTAGTGGAAACCATTCCAGAGGCGATTGCATACAGTTTAGGAGAAAACGAAGGAAGCTTTAAGTATGTTGCTAATCAAAGAGGTGCAATTATTCAGGTGTCGACCGAGTTTACAATTAGCCAGGCGCTTATTTCTTCGGAAAAATATGGAGACCTTAAAAAATTCTACCAATTGATAATTGATAAACAAAACGAAAAGATCGTACTTTCTAAAACATAAAACATGAATATTCAAGACGCCCAACTAGCCGTTGATCATTGGATCAAAGAACACGGTGTTCGTTATTTCAATGAGTTGACCAACATGGCACAACTCACCGAAGAAGTAGGTGAAGTTGCGCGTATTATTGCACGACGTTACGGTGAGCAAAGTGAAAAGGAAAGTGATAAGAATAAGGACTTAGGTGAAGAACTTGCTGATGTTGTTTTTGTGGTGCTGTGTTTAGCAAATCAAACGGGTGTTAATTTACAAGAGGCTTTCGATAAAAAGTTGGACCTAAAAACCAAACGTGATCACGATCGTCATCACGGCAACGAAAAATTAAAATAATGCTCAAAAGAGTCGTCACGTATAAAGGATTTTGGAAGTCGGTCATCGTATTGAGCTTTGTATATGCTATTGTGCTTTTTCTTTTGCGATGGGGGTTTTCAGGTTTTACTTCTGAAGTAAAAAACCTGTCCGCTTCAAGCTATTTGGTGTTTCTTCTATGCGGTTTTGTGGCGAGTGTTTTTGTGACCTTCGGAAAGTATTGGGCCAAACTTAAACGAGAAGATCAAAGAAAATGAATGCGCATTTATCTTTTACCGAACGATCTTCTCAAGCAACTGAAATTTTAGTCACAGGTTCAAAAAGCGAATCAAATAGGCTGTTGATATTACAAGCCCTTTTTGATTCTATAACCATTGAGAACATCTCAAATAGTGATGATACTCAGGTGCTTAAAAAGGCATTGTGTTCAACAGATAAAACCATCGATGTACATCACGCAGGTACTGCCATGCGTTTTTTAACCGCCTATTTCGCTTGTCAAGAGAATAGAGAAGTAGTGCTTACTGGTAGTGAGCGAATGCAGCAACGACCTATTGCAATTTTAGTCAATGCGCTGCGAGATCTCGGTGCAGACATAACCTATTTAAATAAAGAAGGATATCCGCCGCTTCAAATTAAGGGGAAAGGCCTATCGCAAGCTACAGTAACAATGAAAGCCAATGTAAGCAGTCAGTATATTTCTGCGCTGATGTTAATTGCGCCATCATTGCCAAAAGGATTAAAGATCATTCTTGAGGGAGCGGTAACCTCCGTTCCGTATATCAATATGACACTTCAATTACTTGAAGTTTTGGGAGTTCGTTGCCATTTTTTTTCTTCGGAAGACGAAAACGCAACCAGTGAGATTTCTATTAATGCTATTACTGAAATACCCAAAAAGACTCTAACGATTGAATCTGACTGGAGTTCGGCATCTTACTTTTTTAGTTTGGTAGCTTTATCAGATGATCTTCAGATCACGTTAACTAGTTATAAAAAGGAAAGCCTTCAAGGGGATCGTGCACTTGTTGATATATATAAAAACCTAGGAGTTTCTACTGTTTTTGATCCTTCCGAAGAGCGTATCACACTGTCAAGAATTCCTATTGATGTTTCAAAGAAAGTCACCCTTGATCTTGTAAACACGCCCGATATTGCTCAAACGATCGCGGTTACTTGCTTCGGACTTGGCATTGGGTGTGATTTGACAGGGCTACACACTTTAAAGATCAAAGAGACCGATCGATTGGAAGCCTTAAAAACTGAATTAGAAAAATTAGGTGCAGTAGTTAGAATTTCCAATGATTCACTGCAGCTAGAACCGTGTTCTAATCCTGTTTCGGGTGTTACTATCAAAACCTATCAAGATCATCGTATGGCTATGGCTTTTGCGCCTTTGTCGTTGCTATTTCCAATCGTCATTGAAGATGCCATGGTGGTTACTAAATCATTTCCACAATTTTATGATGCTCTAGAGAAGCTGGGGATTGCGATCGATTTAAAATAATAAATGGTCATTTACTTGACATCCCCTATGCTGAGGTTGTATATTTGCAGCTTTTCACAATAAAACCACTTACCTATGGGGATGAAACTCTCAAATTTTAGCTTTGAACTTCCTGAAGAATTATTAGCGGAATACCCTTCGCCTAATCGCGACGAGTCGCGCTTAATGGTTCTTAACAGAAAGGAAAAGACCATTGAGCACAAAATGTTTAAAGATCTCATTGATTATTTCAAGGAAGATGATGTGTTGGTGCTAAATAATACGAAGGTTTTTCCTGCACGTTTATTCGGTAATAAAGAAAAGACCGGAGCGCGTATTGAAGTATTTTTATTACGAGAGCTTAACAGTGAAACTAGACTTTGGGATGTTTTAGTTGATCCTGCAAGAAAAATTAGAATTGGAAATAAATTATATTTCGGCGACGATGAGTCTTTGGTCGCTGAAGTAATTGACAATACAACTTCTAGAGGAAGAACATTACGTTTTTTGTTTGATGGTTCTTATGAAGAATTTAGAAGTAAATTAACTGAGCTTGGTGAAACACCACTTCCAAAATATATCAAAAGAGAAGTAGAGCCTGAAGATGCCGAGCGCTACCAAACGATCTATGCGCGTGAAGAAGGTGCAGTAGCTGCTCCTACAGCAGGATTGCACTTTTCAAAACATTTGCTTAAGCGTCTCGAGATCAAAGGAGTTAATTTTGCTGAGGTAACCTTGCACGTTGGACTCGGAACTTTCAGTGCTGTTGAAGTAGAAGATCTTTCGAAGCACAAAATGGATAGCGAAGAGATGAGTGTTGGACAGGAAGCTGCCGATATTATCAATAGAGGGATTTCAGAAAAAAGAAGAGTTTGTGCCGTGGGTACTACAGTAATGCGAGCCCTAGAAAGCTCTGTGTCTTCAGACTATAGGCTAAATGCCTATACTGGATGGACAAATAAGTTTGTGTTTCCACCACATGATTTTAGTATTGCCAATGCAATGGTGACTAATTTTCACACGCCAAAATCTACCTTGTTGATGATGGTGTCGGCCTTTGCAGGACACGAATTCATTAAAGAAGCCTACGCCGAAGCGATCAAAGAAAAATATCGTTTTTACACCTATGGTGACGCGATGCTGATTATCTAAACAATCGCCTATATAACTTAGAAAGCTCAACAATTTGTTGGGCTTTTTTTATTTTATAGCAATTCTCTTTCCTAATGTCGTAAGAATCAACTAAATTAGTATATTAGATTAATGACTAACCAATAGTTTTATGCAACGCAGTCTGTTATTTATAGCGCTATTTTTGAGTGTGACGTTTTGCTTCTCGCAAGAGAGCCAAGACGCACAACCACTTAGTTGGTCGCTTGATCTAGCACGTAGCATGAACGGTATTGAGCTGCCTCCTTTAGACCTGAGCGCAGTACAGCGTGAAGATAGCATCAATGATCTTGATAAGACCATGCCCTGGCGCTACGGTATCTCAAGGCCAATAGCTATTGATACTGAAACTAGTGGTGAATGGACTGTATTGCCAAATGGCGATCGTATCTGGAGAGTTTCTATTCGCTCCCCTCATGCGATTAACATGAGCGTAAATTTTAACAATTTTTATCTTCCTGAAGGAGGCCGACTTCAACTTTACAATGGCGATGGAAGTGATTATTCAATCCCGTATTACAAAGGACAAAATACACCAACAAATAAATTAGGCTCATGGTTTGTTGCGGGAGACCTTATCTGGATCGAATATTACGAGCCATATCAGGTATCTGAAAATTTCAAGCTTGAAATAGGTAGTGTAATTCACGGATATCGCTTAGGGAAAGTCAATCAATTTGTTGAAAATGCACGTGGGCTAAATGATTCGGGAGATTGTAATTACGATGTAAACTGCCCAATCGGTTCCGATTTTGATGATATTAAAGACCTCGTAAAGAAAACGGTTGCCTTGCTAAATTTGGGTAATGGATTTCTTTGTTCAGCATCGCTTATCAATAATTCCGCAAACGATAAAACACCTTATTTATTGACAGCAAACCATTGTTTGCAAAATAGTGATCCAAATTTATGGTCTATCCGTTTCAATTGGATGAGTCCAAATCCTATTTGTGCAGATTCAGAGGAAAGTCAGGATATTTCGACCAATTTTACCATGAGTGGCGCACAGTTACGCGCAACAAATACAGCCAGTGATTTTGCACTTGTTGAATTATATAGTCAAATTCCAAATTCTTGGGACGTGGCCTTTGCAGGTTGGGATGCAACAGATGCGCTGCCACAATTTGAAGTTGGAATACACCATCCTAATGGTGATATCATGAAGATATGTAGAGATGATAGTGGTGCTGTAAAAGATACTGCAAATGGCACTGAGGTATGGCTAATTGGCGGCGTTTCTGTTGGAACAGGAAACGGCTGGGAGATTGGCACTACCGAAAGTGGTTCATCGGGATCTCCATTGTTTAATCAAGACGGAAGGATTATTGGGCAATTGTATGCTGGGCAATCTTTTTGTGTTGATAATGAAAATAATAACGACTACGATATTTACGGAAGATTCGCAGTTTCGTGGGACCATGGGCAAACTTCTGAAACGCGTTTAAGCGATTGGTTAGATCCGAGTGGTTCTGGTCAGACTTCAGCAGATACCATGCAGAATCTTTTGAGTATACCCGATGTAGAATTAGAGGGTTCTTTAGATATCTATCCAAATCCTGCTTCAGATTATTTAATCGTAATGAATGGAAAATATCCTAACTTACAATTTCAATTCTACAATGTAACTGGGCAACAATTATTAGCTGGTTCATTAAGTGCTTCTGAAAGCAGTATCAATATTCAGGCGTTTGAAGACGGAATTTACTTTCTACATTTAGTTGATGAAGACAGTGATCAAAATAGTACAAAGAAGATTATTATACGCAGATAACGAACATAAATAGAAGGGATGCCCTGTTTCTACCGAAACAGGGCTTTTTTTATGACTATGGTCTTTAAAATTGGTATTTTTGCACGGTGAGTATTTTAGAAAAGAAAGATATTAGAGCATTGTCTAAAGAAGAACTTCGTGACTTCTTTGTCAGTATAGGCGATAAAGCCTTCCGAGGTAATCAGGTATATGAATGGCTTTGGAGCAAAGGCACGCATAGTTTTGAGGATATGACCAATATCTCGAAAGAGACCCGCCAGCATCTAGAAGAAAATTTTGTTATCAACCATATTCAGGTTGATAGTATTCAAAAAAGTAATGACGGAACCATTAAAAATGGTGTCAAATTACATGATGGTTTGGTGGTTGAATCGGTTTTGATTCCTACAGGAAGCAGAACTACAGCTTGCGTTTCTTCACAAGTAGGTTGCAGCTTAGACTGTCTATTCTGTGCAACGGCAAGACTTAAGCGTATGCGAAATCTCAATCCAGATGAGATCTATGATCAGGTGGTGGCGATAGATCGGGAGAGTAGATTATATCACAACCGCCCATTATCCAATATTGTATTTATGGGTATGGGTGAGCCATTAATGAATTATAAAAATGTACTATTAAGTATTGATAAGATCACTTCCGAAGAAGGCCTTGGCATGTCTCCAAAACGCATTACTCTTTCAACTTCGGGCGTTCCTAAAATGATCCGGAAACTAGCCGATGACGAGGTGAAGTTCAATTTGGCGGTATCGCTGCACTCGGCAATTCAAGAAACTCGTGAGCAAATTATGCCTTTTGCTAAATCATTCACACTTGTAGATCTTAAAGAATCATTGGAATATTGGTATGAAAAAACCGAGCGTCGTATTACCTATGAATATGTAGTTTGGAAAGATATTAATGATGGTGATGAAGATATTCAAGCTTTAGTTCAATTTTGTCATTATGTGCCTTGTAAGGTTAATATTATTGAATATAACCCTATTGATGATGGGCAGTTTCAACAAGCTCCCAATCAAGCGGTCGATGCTTATATACAAGCCTTAGAGCGCTCTCATATTCCTGTGACAGTAAGAAGAAGTAGAGGCAAAGATATTGATGCGGCCTGCGGACAGCTCGCAAATAAGAGTTAACGCAAATGTATATCCTTGAAAACCGATGAAGATCGTCTCACAAATAAAGCTGCCTATCGAATACGAAATGGAACTTTTCGAAAAGAAATTTTCCCTTTCCATGTCTTCTAAAGTTTCTTTGCTGAATAAGATCACACATTATGTTGTAAACCGAAAGGGAAAACAAATGCGCCCTATGTTTGTGTTCCTTATTGCAAAAATGACCAATAAAGGCGAAGTAAACGATAGAACGTATCGGGGTGCTTCTGTCATTGAATTGATCCATACCGCGACTCTGGTTCACGACGACGTGGTTGATGATAGTAACCGAAGGCGTGGCTTTTTTAGTGTTAATGCGCTTTGGAAAAATAAAATTGCGGTATTGGTGGGCGACTTCCTATTGAGTAAAGGCTTGCTGCTTTCTATTGATAATAACGATTTTGATCTTTTAAAGATCATTTCGGTAGCCGTTCGGGAAATGAGCGAAGGGGAGCTACTTCAAATTGAAAAAGCTAGAAAACTTGATATCACAGAAGAAGTTTATTTTGAGATCATTCGGCAAAAAACGGCCACATTGATTGCAGCTTGTTGTGCTATGGGCGCCCAATCTGTGAATGCCAGCGCACAAGAAGTAGAAACCATGCGTAAGTTTGGAGAATTGATAGGAATGGCCTTTCAAATTAAAGACGACCTGTTTGATTATGGAGAGGACAAGATCGGTAAGCCTACGGGGATCGATATTAAAGAGCAAAAAATGACGCTTCCCTTGATTCATGTGCTCAACCAAGCTACTCCGAAAGATAAAAAATGGTTGATCAATTCGGTTAAAAACCATAATAAAGACAGCAAACGCGTGCGCGAAGTCATCAATTTTGTAAAGAGCAACGGCGGACTCGAATACGCGATTGACAAAATGAAAGCCTACCAGCAGGAAGCACTACAACTTTTAATGTCTTATCCAAAAACACCTTTTAAAGACTCCTTAGAATTAATGGTGAACTATGTAATTGACAGAAAGAAATAATTTTATATTTCATCATTAGTAGGATCTATCCTCTAATTAATGAGAAAATGGTTTCCCCAAAAAAGACCAACATCTCGCACCCAACATCACGCTCTCAACACCTAAGTTCTTCACTCAAAAAAAAAATCTACCTTCAGGCAACTATTTGTTTTATTTGAACGTCTAGTAAATAAGAAGCAAACGCAAAGCATATTTTGAAAGTTGTATCACTACATAAAAATTACACTGTCCTTATAAAAAAGGCAAAGAAAGGTCAGCGAAGAGCACAACACGAGCTGTTTGAATTGTTCGCTCCTAAGATGAAGAGTGTGTGTAGGCAATATCTTAAGAGTAACGATATGGCTGAAGAGGTAATGCTGATAGGATTTATGAAAGTCTTTACACATTTAGATTCGTTTAGCGGACAAGGAAGTTTTGAAGGTTGGATTCGAAGGATCATGGTTAATGAATCAATCACACAACTTAGAAAGGACAAGAAGCTTGGTTTTACGGCAGAGACAGAAATTGAAAACTCAATTGATCATGTGGCCTATATTGAAACAGAACTTGAGGTGGCGGAAATTCAAAAGTTGATAGATGCCATGCCAGACGGTTACAAAACTGTTTTTGTGTTGTATGCGGTGGAAGGTTACAAACATAGTGAGATCGCTGAGCTGCTAAATATCAGTGAAAGTACATCTAAAAGTCAGTTGTTTAAAGCACGCAAATTGCTTCAGAGTAAAATGATCAAAGAAAATAATATTAGTTATGGCACCCATTAAATTAGAAGATAATATTCGCGAAAAGCTGCAAGAGCGGGAGCTAGCTCCTAGCCAGACGGCTTGGGATAAGCTGGAAAGTACGTTGCCTAAGCAGCAAGATAAAGGAACAAATAAATTTTTTTGGTATGCGATTGCAGCCAGTTTTGTAGGGTTGCTCGTTATTGGTTCGATGTTCTTTAATGATAAGACTGGTGTTACAACTACGGAAATCGTCATAGAAGAACCAACAACGCTTCCTCAAGAAGAAGATACCAACAATGAGATCGTAACGCCTAAGCAAGAGGAGATAGTTCCAACTGTGAATAGCACGATCGCGGAAATATCACAAGATGAGTCCGAAGTCCCTAAAAAGACTAAAAAAGTTCAAAACTCAAGGTTAGCACAACAGAAAAGAGACATAACAGAGAATAATGCAAACGCAAAAACTGCGATAGCTAAAGTTTCCGAAGAAAATAAAACGGTAAAACCAGAAGACAAAATACAGATCAACGATCTTTTTAAGAAAGATGCGGTGGTTTCCAATAAAGTAGATGAAGTAGTGGCGCGAGTAAAGGCGATGCAGGAAGCGAATAGTGCGGTGACAGCTACAGAAATTGATCTTTTATTAGCACAAGCACAACGAGAAATTCAGACCGAAAGAATCCTAAATTCAACCAAGGTAGATGCTGCAGCGCTACTAATGGATGTTGAATTTGATCTGGAACGTAGTTTTAGAGATAGAGTTTTCTATGCACTCGGAGATGGATTCTCGACTATTAGAACCGCCGTGGTAGAACGGAATAATTAAATAATCATTCATCAATCTAATCTACGCCTTCCTCCTTTTATTGAGGAGGATGGGGTGTGGGTTAAAATCAAAAAAAACAAATTATGAAAACAATTACTTTTTGTACTGCACTAGTCATGTGGGCACTCGCTGTAGCCCTAGGGAATGCCCAAGAAACTGAACAAAAGCAAGGTTTGGAAGAAGCCAGGCAAGTTGTTGTTGAAAGCGAAAAACAGGCGCTTAAACGAGCCGTAGAGAACATTAATGATCAATTGGAGGCGGGAACGATTACCGAAGGTGAAGCCGACAAGCTTAAAATGGAAGTTGCTGAAAAGCACGCCTTAAATATTGAAAATAAACTGGCGATCATTGATAACAAAATAGCCTTGCGTGAGCGAAATGGAGGAGAAGAAGATGAGGATGACAGTGTTAAGATCAA
Source organism: Ulvibacter sp. 2305UL32-6 (assembly GCF_058148545.1). Classification (NCBI taxonomy): domain Bacteria; kingdom Pseudomonadati; phylum Bacteroidota; class Flavobacteriia; order Flavobacteriales; family Flavobacteriaceae; genus Ulvibacter; species Ulvibacter sp. 2305UL32-6. Next base: position 416,093 of record NZ_JBYVKA010000001.1, on the reverse strand, counting down.
TCTCTTTAGTAAAGGTGAAATTGTCAATTTTACGTTTAATGACAGCGATCACAAGCGAAAATATGATCGAAGAACATCGAGCCATCTTACCTTTGCTGTAGGGTTGAACAATACGCTCATTGACGGGCAGTCATTGGATGATTCTCCTTATAAAATAGGAGGCAGCCGTTTTGCCGAATTGGGTCTTACATGGAAAACGCGTGTGTTTAAGGAAAGCAATTGGTTACGTCTTATGTATGGGGTTTCATTTCAATGGAACGGTCTAAAACCAATTGATAATAATTACTTTGTAGATACGGGATCACAAACCGAATTGCAGGAATTTCCAGTGAAGTTGGACAAGTCGAAATTTAGAATGGACAATTTAGTTTTTCCAGTACATTTTGAGTTTGGTCCGTCTAAGAAAATTGAAAAAGAGGATTATTTTAGATACAGCACTCATAAGCAACTACGCATAGGCTTGGGGGGATACGCAGGTTTTAACTTAGGATCGCGGCAAAAGCTGAAGTACAGTGATGATGGAGAAGACGTGAAAGAAAAGTTGAAGGCGGGTTATAACACCAATAATTTTGTCTACGGACTTAGTGGTTTTATAGGCTTTAGCGACATTTCGCTCTATGCTAAATACGATTTAAACACGATGTTTAAGGACAATCCGATCGAGCAAAGAAACGTTTCTTTAGGAGTTCGTTGGGATTGGGATTAAGCGCGATACTACCGTAAATTATTTAAGGCCTTCTTCGGAAGGTCTTTTTTTATGGAATGTTGTTTCAAAGTCTGTAGAGCGATCTCAAATAAGTATATTTGTGTATCTTTTTCTTCTGAATTTATAGCCTTGATAGCAAGAACCACCATAGATAATGTATTTGAAACCGCCCGTGTTGAAGAGGTGATCGGTGATTTTGTGCAATTGCGAAAATCTGGAAGTAACTTTAAAGGGTTGAGTCCGTTTTCTGACGAACGCACCCCTAGCTTTATGGTTTCTCCGGTAAAACAGATCTGGAAAGATTTCTCTAGTGGAAAGGGAGGAAATGTAGTGGCTTTCTTAATGGAGCACGAACATTTTACGTATCCCGAAGCAATCAAATACTTAGCAAAAAAGTACGGTATTGAGATCGAGGAAACCGAACAGAGCAATGAAGAGAAGGCCGCGGCCGACGAGCGTGAAAGCTTGTATTTGGTTAGTGAATATGCGAAAACATATTTTCATAATACTTTACTGAAAACCGAGCAGGGGAAAGCTATCGGTCTTTCTTACTTTAAAGAACGCGGATTTACTGACGAGACCATTAAAAAGTTTGAACTGGGTTATTCACCCGACCAATGGGATGCATTTACCAGTGAAGCCATCAAAAAAGGATATAAGCTCGAATTTTTAGAAAAAACCGGGCTTACTATAGTCAAAGAGGAAAAGCAGTTCGATCGTTTTAAAGGAAGGGTCATGTTTCCTATTTTGAGCATGAGTGGCAGAACACTAGGTTTTGGCGGTCGTATCTTGACAAGCGATAAGAAAGCGGCGAAGTACCTTAATTCGCCCGAAAGTGATATTTACCATAAGAGTAAAGTACTCTACGGGATCTATACAGCTAAGCAGAGCATTGCTAAGGAAGACAATTGCTATTTAGTAGAAGGTTACACCGATGTGATCCAAATGTATCAGGCTGGGATCCACAACGTGGTTTCTTCATCAGGAACAGCACTTACACCAGATCAAATACGATTGATCAATAGGCTTACACAAAATATAACCGTACTTTTTGATGGAGATGCCGCCGGACTTCGTGCTTCTTTACGCGGTGTTGACCTTATTCTGGAACAAGGGATGAATGTAAAGATCTGTACATTTCCGCAGGGTGAAGATCCAGATAGTTTTGCGCGTAATAACTCGCTTGAAGATCTTACCTTATATCTGGAAGAGCAATCGCAAGATTTTATTTCATTCAAAGCTTCTTTGTTGGCTTCGGAAGCGAAAGACGATCCTATTAAGAAAGCCGATACCATACGTGATATGGTGGTGAGTATTTCTAAAATACCTGATGTTATAAAACGTGAAGTATATATCAAAGAGTGTTCACGGATCATGGATATTAGCGAACAAGTTTTGTTTAATACACTTGCGCAAATACTTCAAAAAGAACAAAGAGAAACGACAAAAAAGACCTCGGCTACAAAACCTATGGAGGTGGTTCCGCAGCAACAGGAAACCACGAAAAAGATTGACGTTCAGTTTGAATTGGAGCGCAAGATCATCGAATTGTTATTGCTCTATGGAAGTAAGGAAGTTGAATTTGAGGATCTAATATTAGAAACCAATGAAGCTGGTGAAATTGCTTTTAAGCCAGAGATCGTAACCTCGAAGGTATTTGAGAAGATCTACCTGGATCTTCAGGATGACGAAATTGAGTTTGCAAATGAAGCGTTTAAAGCACTTTATTTTGATATCATCACAAAGCTGAATCAAGAACAACAGTTTCAGTTAGACACTTTTATCAATGAACTTCAACCGGAAAAAGCTTCAGCAGTAACCGACATCTTAATGGATGAGGAACGATACACGCTGCATGATTGGGAGCGTAATGAGATCTTTGTAAAAGCCAAAGAAGTGTCTGTTTCTCAAGTAGTGAGTGAAACTATATTAAACCTGCGGCGTCAATTGGTCTCTCAAAAAATTGGTGAGCTTTCGGACGCAATGAAGACATTAGATTCTTCAGAAAAAGAAAATAGCCTACAAAATATTGTAGACTATATAACTTTAAAGAAGGTGCTGTCGGAAAAACTAAGGCGTGTACTTTAGCTAAATTGGAACATGCGCGACTGATGAATCAGATCGGCAAGGTTATCCACTTTTAGTTTTTTCAATAGACGCGTTTTGTAGGTACTTACCGTTTTTTCATTAATATCAAGTGCGTTTGCAATGTCTTTATTGCGTTTTCCACTTGACAACAAATTAAGTACTTCTATTTCTCTTGACGATAATTTTTTGTAGCGACTAATCGCACTCGATTCGCCCACATTTCTACTGGTAAACGTAGAAGTCAATTCTTCGTTTAAGAAAATACCCCCTTTAGCAATTTGTTTTAATGCTTTTAAGAACATTTTGGTTGATGCTGTTTTTGGAACATATCCTGCTGCTCCAGACTTTATAGAGCGAAGCGCATAGATCTCTTCAGGATGTGTTGAAAAGATAAGCACTCTTGTTTCAGGAAATTCTGTTTTTATACTTCTAAGAGCATTTATGCCGTTTATGTTGGGCATATCTATTTCCATGATCAATATATCTGGCTTGTCGTTACGAAGGCTTTCATATAATTCTTCTTTATTGCTTGCTTTTCCAACAATAGAAAAATTAGTGTTCTTCTTTAACATACAAGCAACGCCTTTGCGCGTAACAGGGTGGTGGTCTGCAATGACTAATTTCTTCATTCTTCGTTATTTCATTCATAGGATGAAAGTACATCCTGATAAAACTGTGAGGTTTTGTAATATAAATACTACAAATCAAAACTATAAAAAAGAAAGGTGCTGTAGGAGAAATTTCGTCCAAATCCTAGAATACTCGTTAAAGCACCTAAACTTTTAGTTTTAGAGGGATTTCACACACCGGTATTGGGTTCATTTTATGTTGATTGGCACGATTTAAAAGCGAATAGAGTTCAAAAACAATTTTTTCTCTGCCGGTAAAGTCGTTTGCTTGACTTCCTTCATTTTTCTTATGCATAGCCCATTCTAGTTCATCGTAACTGGCGCCAATTTGATCTTCATCCGTTCGACTGTCACCAAAAAGACCATCTGTGGGCGCAGCATTCATGATCTCGTCAGGAACATCAATAAAGGCACCTACTTTGTAAACTTCACTTTTCATAAGATCTGCTATGGGGCTTAGATCAACGCCGCCATCGCCGTATTTGGTATAGAAACCAACTCCAAAATCTTCCACTTTGTTACCCGTTCCGCAGACCAAATAGCGATGAAGCCCTGCAAAATAATATAAGGTTGTCATTCGCAATCGTGCGCGGGTATTGGCAAGAGAAAGATCAAGATAGGTGTCATCTTCGGTAAAGGGAGCCGCCGTTTTGAACGATTCAAAAACTGGTGTAAGGTCTACACGTACGTCACTTACATTGGCAAAACGTTTTTTTAATTGTGAAATATGGTCTTGTGCACGGGTCACTTGACTTACTGCTTGATGAATGGGCATTTCAACACAAAGCGTTCGCAAGCCTGTCATAGCGCATAAAGTTGAGGTAACTGCCGAATCAATTCCGCCACTCACGCCTATTACGAAGCCATCCATTTTGGCCGTAGTTGCATAGTCTTTTAACCAATTTACAATGTGTTGAGTGACTTTTTCGGTTTGCATGCTGTTCTGTTTGAAGGTTATTGCTGTGTAATAACAGCGCTTTGATTGTGTTAAAAAAGAAAGGATAACTGTACCTTTGCACAACAAATGTAAGTGAAAACCGATAATTAGTAAAACCATTTTACATTAAACAGCTTTGAAAATTAGTATGATAAAAAGAATTGTTTTAATCGTGTTTGCCGCAATGCTTTTGGCTTGTGACAACGATAGTAAAATTGAAAGTGAGATCGCTGAAATTCCTATGGAGGTAAAGATCATGCGTTTTGACCGTGAATTTGGGCAGGCATCACCCGAAAATTTGGCATCCTTAAAGGCAAAGTATCCGCTGTTTTTTCCAAAACAATTTCATGATAGTATTTGGGTAGGAAGGATGACCGACTCCCTACAGCAAGAATTAGACGGAGCAGTGGCAGCTCAGTTTCCTTCCGAAGAAGGAATGGAGACAGAACTTTTGGGTCTTTTTCAGCATATTAAATATTATTTTCCCGAATTTAAGGCACCAACAGTTGTAACAACTACAAGTGATGTAGATTATCAAAATAAAGCGATTGTAGCAGACACTCTATTAGTGTTGTCACTTGACACCTATTTGGGTGCCGAACATCCTTTTTATGATGGTATTCAGCGCTATATTGCAGCAAATCTAAAGGCTTCTCAGCTCCCGCAAGATGTGGCACAGGCATATGCCAGACAGCTTATTACTAGGCCGCGCTCCAGAACGCTTTTAGCTCAGATGGTTTACTTCGGAAAAGAGCTTTATCTAAAAGATCTTTGGTTGCCAACAACAAGCGATGCCGAAAAAATTGGGTATACTGAAGCGCAAATGAATTGGGCTAAAGAAAACGAAGAGTATATGTGGCGCTATTTTGTGGAACGTGAACTATTGTATAGTACCGATGCTAAGCTACCTTCACGCTTTATCGTTCCAGCACCCTTTTCAAAATTTTACTTAGAAATAGACAACGAATCACCAGGCATGGTTGGGCGTTATTTAGGATGGCAAATTGTACGAGCTTATATGGAAAAGAATCCAGTAAGTGTAAAGCAATTGATGATCACTGATGCCGAAACCATTTTTAAAGGATCAAATTATAAACCGAAGAAAAACTAATGGCAACACAGCACAAATCTAAAATAGCAATAGACGTATTACTAGACGAAAACAAAGTACCTGAAAAACTTCACTGGACAGCCGAAGACGGTGGTGTAAGTAATGAAGAAGCGAAGGCTATCTTCCTTTCAGTTTGGGACCATAAAACGAAAGAATCACTACGTATTGATCTTTGGACTAAAGAAATGCCCTTAGACGAGATGAAAATATTTTTTCATCAAACACTCACGGCTATGGCAGATACCTTTGAACGTGCTACCAACGATGATAAAATGAGCGCTACCATGCGTGATTTCTGTGATTACTTTGCAGAAAAACTAGAGCTAAAACAAGAGTAGGTGTCTTTGCCTACACGACTCATTTTTATTTATAATGCCAATTCTGGTCAGTTTTCAGGTTTGCGAGACACCCTTCATAAAGTTGTTTCACCTCAAACCTATGCGTGTGACTTGTGCGCTTTAACATATGGGTTTTTAGCTGAAAAAAAAGCGTGGAAGCATTTTAGAAATACTTCGGAAGTGGCTATGGTCTTTCTTCATAAAGACGAATTTTTAAAACAATATCGATCTAAGTGGCTTCGGAAGTATGATTTTCCTGTGATCCTTTCTGAAGAAGACGGCAAACTCGAGATCTTTATGAATTCCGAAGAAATAGGACAGATGGAAAATTTATCAGAATTTATTCGGCAAGTAAAACTAAAGTTAAAGTAAAATTCCTATTCCGCCGTATTGTTGGCTAGATCGTTATTGATCTCTTCAATATAATTGAGTACTTCATCGCGCCCATCACTATTGCTGGCAGAGGTAACAAAGTATTGTGGCATTTCTTCCCAAGTCTCCAGCATTTTTTGTTGGTAGGCCTCAATATTGCGTTTTAAAGCGTTGGGCTTTAACTTGTCTGATTTCGTAAAAATAATAGAAAACGGAATTTGATTTTCTCCTAAATATTGCATAAAATCAAGATCGATCGGTTGCGGTTCGTGCCGGCAGTCAACCAAAACAAAGGCTAAAACCAATTGCAGTCTTTTTTCAAAATAGTTGGTGATAAATTTCTGAAAGGTCTTTTTTGCTTTTTTTGAAACTCTAGCGTAACCATAGCCTGGAAGATCGACCAAATGCCATTCATGATTGATCAAAAAATGATTGATAAGTTGAGTTTTCCCAGGGCGACCGCTCGTTTTAGCAAGGCTTTTACGCTCCATGAGCATATTGATGAGCGACGATTTCCCAACGTTTGAACGCCCAATAAAGGCGTATTCTGGAATTTTATTTTTTGGGCATTTGTCAACTTCGCTGTTGCTCATGACAAATTCGGCCGACTTAATTTTCAAAATCGTATTCTTTTAGTGAGAAAAATATAGGGAGATCTTCGCTTTTAAAGCCTAAAAATCTCGTTTCTGTAACCAAGCGTAAAGTAATTCGTTGAATTTGTCTGGATGTTCCATCATGGCTGCATGACCGCATTTTTCGATCCAGTATAAATCTGAATCAGGTAGCTTTTCATGAAATTCCTCTGCCACTTTAGGTGGTGTAACATTATCGTCTTTACCCCAAATAATACAGGTGGGAGTATCCATGTTTGGTAGGTCCTTACCCATATTATGGCGAATTGCACTTTTGGCAATTGCAAGAGTTCGAATTAATTTATTTCGATCGTTAACCGTATCGTAGACTTCATCAACAAGTTCTTTGGTAGCGATCTTTGGATCGTAAAAAACGTTCTCGGCTTTCTTTTGAATATAATCTCGATCTCCACGTTTGGGGTAACTCTCGCCCATGGCGCTTTCGTACAAGCCTGAACTACCCGTTATTACTAGTGCTTTGATCTTTTCGGGATAAAGTTTCGTGCATAGCAAGCCAATGTGACCGCCCAGCGAATTTCCTAGTAAAATAACGTCCTTATATCCCGTATGATTGATGAAATCATTTACGTATTTCGCAAAGTTTTTCACGTTGGTTTTTAGGATCGGCATATTGTAAATAGGCAGCTCTGGGATGAGTACTTTATAGCCTCTTTCAGGGAAAAAGTTAGCGACACCGTCAAAGTTGCTTAAGCCTCCCATCAATCCATGTAGAATGATGATAGGTGTGCCTTCGCCTATTTCGAGATAACTGAATTTACCTTCCTTCTTTAGTTGATTAATCATTACAGGTGTTAGAATTACCGAAAACAAAAATACACTTTTTTTCATGAAACAACTCAGCTATTTCTATCACTTGTTTTAACTCAAATTTGGTCTTGTTGACAAGATAGTAGCTTATTGAAAATCAATAATATACACTGATTACTTATTGCTGAATGACTAAGGAGTGGTAAAACTTATCAACATTGTGGTAAAATGTGGTAAAAAGTGGTAAAAAGTAGCTATATTTGAATCAATCAAGATGAATTAGGAAGATCCTCATGCTCAATCTAATAGGGACATACGAATGCAAAGCTGACGTCAAAGGGCGGGTCATGGTGCCTACTGCTTTAAAAAAGCAATTAGCGCCAGTTGCTAGTTCTGGCTTCGTGATCAAGCGTGCTGTGTTTCAACCATGTCTTGAATTGTATCCAATGGAGGAGTGGAATGAGCTTATGGCTAAGATGGGTCAGTTGAACCGTTTCAATAGGAAGAACAACGACTTTATCCGCAGGTTTACTGCTGGCGTAAAAACAGTTGAGCTAGACGGTACCGGACGCCTCAATATTCCTAAAGATCTTGCGGCTTTTGCTGGGATCAGCAAAGAAATTGTGATCTCCACAGCTATCAATATTGTGGAGGTTTGGGATAAAGAAAAGTATGAACAGGCCATTGATGATGCTGCCAGCGACTTCGCAAATTTGGCAGAAGAGGTAATGGGCGATGCAGACGCTACAAATGAAATATCATAATCCGGTTCTTTTAGCCGAAACAGTTGAAGGTTTAAACATCCATCCTGATGGGATCTACGTGGATGTCACTTTTGGCGGCGGCGGACATTCAAGAGAAATCCTCAGCAGGTTGGGGGAAAAGGGGAGGCTAATAGCTTTTGATCAGGATACAGATGCCTTAGATAATGCTATTGACGATCCTAGGTTTTTGCTGATCAATGAAAATTTTAGATTTCTTAAACGCTTTTTGCGTTTCCACGGAATTAATGAAGTAGACGGTATTTTAGGTGATTTTGGAGTGTCGTCTCACCAATTTGATGTTGCTGAACGTGGATTTTCAACACGTTTCGAAGCCGATCTTGATATGAGAATGGATCAGACAAGCCCATTTTCGGCTTATGATGTAATCAATAAATACGAAGAATCACAATTACGGTCTGTGCTTTTTCAATATGGTGAGTTACGAGCAGCAGCAGGGATGGCTCGCGTGATCATGGAGGCTCGAAAAGACGGACCTATAAAATCGAGTGAACAACTTAAAAAAGCATTAGGTCGCTTTCTTCCGAAGCATCGAGAAAACAAAATACTGGCGCAGATCTATCAAGCCATTCGTATTGAAGTGAACCAAGAGCTTGATGCGCTCAAAGAGTTTTTGTTGCAAACCATTGAAGTTTTAAAACCTGGTGGTCGCTTGAGCTTGATAAGTTACCATTCATTAGAAGACCGTCTGGTTAAAAGATTTATGAAGAATGGTCTATTTGAAGGTGAGCCGGAGAAAGATGTCTTCGGAAGAGTGGAAGTGCCATTAAAGCCGGTTGGGAAGTTTATTATCCCTTCCGAAGAAGAAATAAAAGCGAATAACAGGGCTCGCAGTGCCAAGCTTAGAGTTGCTGAAAAAATTAAGAAGTAATATTGAAACAAGGGTTTTACAATATCATCAAGGGAAAGTTTTTAGTGAGCGACGACGCACTAAAGAATTGGCGCTTTATCATTTTTCTTTCGGTTTTAGCTCTTGTGATGATCGGAAGTTCACATACGGCTGATAAAAAAGTACATCGCATCGCTAAATTGAGTAATGATGTAAAAGAGTTAAAAAGTGAATATTTGGATGTGAGGAAGCAATTAATGCAACTTAAAATGGAAAGCCGAATTTCCATAGCGATGGCAAAACGCGGATTGATGCCTTCGGAAACACCTCCGCAGAAAATAAAAATTATAGCAAAGAAGTAAGCTTTGGCAGTAGGAGAGAAAAACATATTGAACCGTTTGTATATTGTGGCTGGATGCATGTTCATCTTTGCCATTGCTATTGCAGTAAAGTTGGGCAATATCCAGTTTATTGAGGGCGACGCCTACCGTGAACTCGCACTTAAAAACACGACCAAAAATTTTACCATTCCTGCGAATCGAGGTAATATTTATTCAGATGATGGAAGCCTTTTGGCGAGTTCAGTGCCTAAATACGATATCCGTTTCGATGCCGTAACAGTTTCTTCCGAAGATTTTAAAGAACAGCTCGTTCCTTTATCAAAAGCACTCAGCAAAAAGTTTGGAAAATCTAACTCCTACTATCAAAATATCCTTAGAAAGGCCCGTGCTAATAAAAACCGGTATTTGTTGGTAGCGAAAAATTTAGGTTATTCAGATTATATTCAGGTGAAGAATATGCCGCTCTTCAGAAAAGGTCCTTATATGGGTGGAATTATTGTTGAACAACGAACTGTACGCGAACATCCTTTGGGTAAAATTGCCGAACGTTTGGTGGGTAATGAAGACCGCGAAAACCCAGGTTACTATGCGGTAGGGCTCGAAGGTGCATTTCACAAACAATTGAATGGCAAGGAAGGGCATCGCTTAAAGCAAAAAATTGCTAAAGGTCAGTGGAAACCAGTTTACGACGATAACGAAATTGAGCCGCAGGATGGTTATGATGTGATCTCTACCATTAATGTAAATATGCAGGATATCGCGCATCACGCATTATTAAAACAATTAGAATACTATGAGGCAGATCACGGTTGCGTGATAGTGATGGAGGTTGCTACAGGTGAGATTAAGGCCGTTTCAAACCTAGGAAAAGGCAAGCGTGGTGGTTATTACGAACGACTTAATTATGCCGTAGGCGAGTCGTCTGAACCTGGCTCAACGTTTAAAACCGTTGCCATGACAGTTGCGCTGGAGGCTAAAAAGATCGACACATCGACCGTTGTGGATACCCAAAACGGAACTTTTCGTTTATACGGACGAAATATTAATGATTCGGGGCGTGGTTATGGTGAAATATCTGCGGCGCGTGCCTTGGAAGTTTCTTCCAATATAGGTATGGCGCGTTTGATCAATGAAGCCTATAAAGACAATCCAAAGCAATTTACCGATAAGGTGAGAAGTTGGCATCTAAATGAAAAAATAGGGATACCTATTAAGGGAGAAGGGAAGCCTAATATTCCTCAGGATGGTGACGATAACTGGAGTAGAAATGCACTGCCGTCAATGGCTTATGGTTATAATCTTCGGCTAACGCCCTTGCAGATTCTCACATTTTACAATGCGATCGCTAATGACGGTACCATGGTTAAGCCTCAATTTATTAAGGAAATCCGTGCGTGGAACCAGACTATTGAGAAAATGGACGTAGAGGTGATAGAAGATCAAATTGCTTCCGAAGGTACAATTAGTCAAGTGCAAGATATTCTGAAAAATATCGTAAAACGAGGTACGGGAAAGAGTTTGTATTCTGAAAATTTTTCGATGGCAGGTAAAACAGGGACAGCACGAACAGAATATGCCAACTTTGATCAATGGATAAAGGACAGAAAGTATGTGTCTTCTTTCGCTGGATATTTTCCTGCTGAGAATCCGAAGTATTCTTGCATTGTTGTCATTCATAAGCCAAGCACTAAAAAGGGCTATTACGGCGCAGACGTTACCGGTCCGGTGTTTAAGAGAATTGCGCAAAAAATATTTACAGATTCGCCATTGAAAACCGAGTTGAATAATATTGAGGCTGAGGATCCCGCAATGGTATCAGATTATGATAAATATTATGAAAATGCCCGGAAGCACTTTCAGAAATTACCCAATTTAAAAGGAATGGCCGGAATGGACGCAGTTTCGCTTCTTGAAAACCTAGGTCTTAAAGTACGTATAGTTGGAAATGGAAGTGTTACGAGTCAGTCGATCCCTTCCGGAGAAAGTTATAAAAAAGGACAAGAAATAACATTACAATTATCGTGACGCTACTAAAAGACATACTGTATAAGGTAACCCTCGAAAAGATCGTAGGCAGCACAGCAGCGTCCATACGCGAAATTCATTTCGACAGCAGATTGGTAGGTTTAGATGATGTGTTTGTTGCTATTCGAGGCACGCAAAGTGACGGGCATTCATTTATAAAGAAAGCTGTAGATCAAGGTGCACTTGCAATTGTTTGTGAAGAATTGCCAGATGAATTGGTAAACGGAATTACCTATGTGCAAGTGGCTAACAGTCAGCAAGCCTTGGCAATGATGGCTGCTAATTTCTACGGAAATCCTTCGGAAGAATTACAACTCATTGGGGTCACGGGAACTAATGGGAAGACAACCATAGCAACCTTATTATTTAATCTTTTTACAGATGCTGGTTACGAAGTAGGATTGCTTTCTACCGTTCGAATTCGGGTTGGTAAAAATACATATCCGTCAACGCATACGACGCCAGATTCATTAACCATCAACAGGTATTTACGTCAAATGGTTGATACGGGTGTTGAATTTTGTTTTATGGAGGTTAGTTCGCATGGAATTCATCAAAAAAGAACAGAAGGGCTTCAATTTCGGGGAGGGATATTTACAAATTTATCACATGATCATCTCGATTATCACAAAGATTTCAAGGAATATCGAGATGTAAAGAAGTTGTTTTTCGATCAGCTTCCGAAGCAAGCATTTGCCTTGGTGAATATAGACGATAAGAATGGCGAGGTGATGCTACAAAATACAAAAGCAAAACAATACACCTATGCATTAAAAACAGTAGCCGATTACAAAGCGAGGATTTTGGAGAATCAATTTGGCGGATTGCTATTAAATTTAAACAATCATGAAATTTGGGTTAAACTAATCGGAAATTTTAACGCTTATAATGTGTTAGCGATTTACGCTACTGCAGATCTTTTAGGTTTAGAGCAGATAGAGATCCTTCGGTTATTGAGCACGTTGGAAAGTGTTGACGGAAGATTTCAATATATCGTTTCTCCTAAAAATATTACGGCTATCGTTGATTACGCACATACGCCAGATGCTTTAAAAAATGTATTGGAAACTATTAATGCCATTCGAACTGGAAACGAAGAATTGATCACAGTAGTTGGTTGTGGAGGCGATCGTGACAATGCTAAGCGTCCAAAAATGGGGAATATAGCCGCACAACTGAGCACCAAGGTCATATTTACCAGTGACAATCCACGTACAGAAAATCCGGAGTCTATTATTGAACAGATCGAAGCTGGCGTTTCGCCTACCGATTACAAAAAAACAATGTCTATTACCGACAGGAGGCAAGCTATAAAAACTGCTTGTCAATTAGCAAGTGATAAAGATATTATTCTGATAGCTGGTAAGGGTCATGAAACTTACCAAGAGATCAATGGAGAACGCTTCGATTTTGATGATTTTAAAACGGTAACTCAAATATTAACAGCCCTAAATAAGTAAGATGCTATACTATTTGTTTGAATTTTTAGAGAAAGAATATCAATTGCCGGGAGCGAGTTTGTTTCAGTTTATAACATTTCGCGCGGCTTTGGCCATTATTCTATCCTTATTCATTGCTACTATTTTCGGTAAAAAGATCATTCGCATATTACAGCGCAAACAGATGGGTGAAACCATTCGCGATCTTGGATTAGCGGGGCAAATTGAAAAAGCAGGTACTCCAACCATGGGTGGTATCATTATTATTCTAGCAACTTTGATTCCTGTTTTGTTATTCGCAAAGTTGGAAAACATTTACGTCATCATGTTGATTGTAACCACTATTTGGATGGGGATCATTGGCTTTATTGATGATTATCTCAAGAAATTTAAAAATGACAAGGCAGGATTGCCAGGAAAATTCAAGGTAATTGGTCAGGTAGGTCTGGGTGTTTTTGTGGGTGCTGTGATGTATTTCCATCCCGATGTCACGGTAAAACGAGAAAAGGTGAATCCGGTGAATTCAACCGAGTTGATCACACAAAATTCGCCACGAGAGTTTTATCCCGAAGAAAAAGCCTTACTAACAACCATACCTTTTGTTAAAGCAAACGAATTCAATTACGAAACCCTCATTTCATGGGCAGGCGACGGATATAAAGATTATATCTGGTTAATATTTATCCCTATTGTCATCTTTATTATTACAGCGGTTTCCAATGGTGCTAATCTCACTGACGGTATTGATGGCTTGGCGGCGGGGACTTCTGCCATCATTGCTATTACGCTCGCGCTATTTGCGTGGGTTTCCGGGAATGTGGTTTTCTCAGATTATTTGAACGTAATGTATATCCCAAATACCGGGGAAGTGACCATTTTTATCACGGCTTTTGTCGGTGCACTTATTGGTTTTTTATGGTACAACACCTATCCCGCACAAGTCTTTATGGGAGACACCGGAAGTCTTACTATTGGTGGGATCATTGCGGTAATAGCCATTATAATCAGGAAAGAATTGTTGATTCCTATTCTCTGCGGAATTTTCTTTATAGAAATATTATCGGTTATGATGCAGGTGACTTGGTTTAAATACACGCGAAAAAAGTATGGAACGGGACGACGCATATTTAAAATGTCGCCATTGCATCATCATTATCAGAAATCGGGTTTTCACGAAAGTAAAATAGTAACACGGTTTTGGATTGTCGGAATTTTTCTGGCCATCCTAACTGTTGTAACCTTAAAAATTAGATAAGGTATTTGACGCATATGCGTTGAAAAGAGTTGAGATATGAAGAAGCTATGTGTCATTTTAGGAGCAGGAGAGAGTGGCGTTGGAACGGCAATTTTGGCAAAGAAGAAAGACTACAATGTTTTTGTATCTGACTTCGGAAATATAAAGGAAACGTACAAACAAGTTCTTATACATAACGGTTTTGATTGGGAAGAAAAAGGTCATTCCGAAGAAAAAATACTAATGGCAGATGTGGTAATGAAAAGTCCCGGCATTCCAGATACAGCGCCAATAGTTAAAAAACTTAAGGAAAAGGGTATTCGTGTTATTTCTGAAATAGAGTTTGCTTCAGAATTTACAAAAGCGACGCTGATTGGTATTACAGGTAGTAACGGTAAAACAACAACAGCAACCCTAGCATATGAAATATTAAAGCAAGGCGGATTGAATGTGGCGCTTGGAGGAAATATAGGAAAGAGTTTTGCTGAGCAAGTGGCTGAAGAAACCTACGACAGCTTTGTGCTTGAATTAAGCAGTTTCCAATTAGATGGAATTGAAACGTTTGCACCGCATATTGCAGTGCTCACCAATTTAAGTCCGGATCATTTGGATCGATACGATGGAAAATATAATAACTATATCGCTTCAAAATTTAGAATTGCGATGAACCAAACGGCAGATGATTATTTCATCTATGATGCCGACGATGAGGAAATAAATACCTGGCTCGAAGCCAACCCAGTTAAAGCACAATTACTGCCTTTTTCTGTAAAAAGAAAATTAGAAAAAGGCGCATTTATAAACAACAAACAAATAACAATAATAATTGATAACAACCCATTTACTATGCCAATCGCAACACTAGGAATTCAAGGACAGCACAATCAGAAAAATGCCATGGCTGCTTCCACCATAGCGACATTATTGAAAATTAGGAAGACAACCATTCGTGAATGTTTAGAAAGTTTTCACGGAGTAGAGCATCGCCTAGAAAAGGTCTTGAAGATCAATAACGTGATGTACATCAACGATTCTAAAGCCACAAACGTAAATGCGACATTCTATGCTTTAGACAGCATGGAAACACCTACTGTTTGGATTGTTGGAGGAGTTGATAAAGGGAATGATTATACAGAGCTGCTTCCACTTGTACGAGAAAAAGTAACTGCCATTATTTGCCTCGGACTTGATAACGAAAAGATCAAGAATCAGTTTGGGAATGTAGTAGATATCATCGTTGAAACCGCTGGAATGCAAGAAGCAATCAAGGTTGCTTATAAACTCGCCCAACGAAATAATACTGTGCTTTTAAGCCCAGCATGTGCCAGTTTTGACTTATTTGAGAACTATGAGGATCGTGGAAGACAGTTTAAAGAAGCTGTTAGAAATCTATAAAATACGATAAAAACAATCAAGGAAAATGAAAAGTATATTCGGTAACATACAGGGAGATCGCGTTATTTGGGCAGTTGCGGGCCTATTGGCGTTATTTTCTTTTTTGCCCGTTTATAGCGCAAGTAGCAACTTGGCGTACCTCTATGGAGATGGAAGTACCTTTAAATTTCTATTGAAGCATTTGGCCCATTTGCTGTTGGGCTTTTCAATTTTATATGGGGTGCATAAGATCCCATATCACTATTTCCGTGGCTTATCTATAATTGCTTTACCTGTAGTGGTGGTTTTATTGTTGGTTACCATGGCACAAGGAACTACAATCGATGGCGCAAATGCGAGTCGTTGGATTCGTGTGCCATTTGTGGGCGTGACGTTTCAAACCTCTACCTTGGCGGCAGTGGTTTTAATGGCTTATGTTGCACGTTATTTATCTAGAATTAAAGACAAGGAGGTTTCGTTTAAGGAGACATTATTGCCTCTTTGGTTACCTGTATTTGCAGTACTAGCGCTTATTCTTCCAGCGAACTTTTCAACCGCGGCTATCATTTTTGCCATGGTGACCTTGTTAGTTTTTGTTGGAGGCTATCCCTTAAAGTATTTAGGAATTATATTGGGTGCCGGTCTTTTGATGTTAACCTTATTTGTGCTTACTGCAAAAGCGTTTCCCGGTGTTTTTCCTAATCGTGTAGATACCTGGATAAGCAGAATAGATAGTTTTGTTGACAGTGAAGATACGGAAGCCGATTATCAAATTGAAAAGGCTAAAATAGCTATTGCCTCGGGTGGAATTTCAGGTTTAGGCCCAGGAAAGAGTATTCAGAAAAACTTTTTGCCACAGTCATCATCAGATTTTATTTACGCCATCATCGTTGAAGAGTTCGGGCTTTTAGGAGGACTATTCTTGATGTTTTTATATCTCATGTTGCTATTTAGACTATTGGTTGTGGCGCATAAGACAGAAAGTATGTTCGGGAAACTGCTGGTAATTGGTGTTGGAATACCCATTGTATTTCAGGCGCTTATCAATATGGCGGTTGCTGTAGAATTATTTCCCGTTACTGGGCAAACATTGCCTCTAATTAGTAGTGGAGGAACTTCGATCTGGATGACGTGTTTGGCATTGGGAATGGTATTAAGTGTTAGTGCAAAACGCGAACCTATTATAAAAGAAGAACAGGAAGAAAACCCGTTAGATATATTAAGTGAAGCATTATAAATTCATAATAAGTGGAGGAGGAACCGGTGGTCATATCTACCCGGCTATTGCTATTGCCAATGAGCTTAAAGTAAGGTATCCAGAGGCTGAGTTTTTATTTGTGGGAGCTCAAGATCGCATGGAAATGCAAAAGGTGCCGCAGGCTGGTTATGACATAAAAGGTCTGTGGATCGCCGGTTTGCAAAGAAATCTAACTTTAAAAAATTTAGCGTTTCCATTAAAGTTAATGTCGAGTTTATCGCGTTCAAGAAAAATTATTAAACAATTTAAACCTGATGTGGCTATTGGAACTGGTGGTTATGCAAGCGCGCCTTTATTACGTGTTGCCTCTATGAAAAAAATTCCTTGTTTAATACAAGAACAAAACAGTCATGCAGGAATTACTAATAAATGGCTTAGTAAGACGGTTCAAAAGATTTGTGTTGCCTATGAAGGAATGAGCAGATTTTTTCCGTCGGAAAAGATTGTAATGACAGGTAATCCTGTGCGTCAAGATTTACTCGACGTATCGGAAAAAAGAGAAGAAGCAAATCGTTTTTTTAAGCTGGATGCTTCAAAAAAAACAATTTTAGTCTTAGGGGGAAGTTTAGGTGCCCGAAAGATTAATCAATTGGTTGATGAAACGCTTCCATTTTTTAGGGATCATGAGGTGCAAGTGATCTGGCAATGCGGAAAATTCTACCAAGAACAGTACGCAGATCGTAATGGAGGAAACATTCAGGTACATGCTTTTATAAATAGAATGGATCTAGCTTATGCCGCTGCAGATGTGATCATTTCGCGAGCAGGAGCCCTTTCGGTTTCTGAGCTGTGTTTAGTTGGTAAACCTGTGATCTTTATTCCATCACCCAACGTTACTGAAGACCATCAAACAAAGAATGCTAAAAGTATCGCAGAAAAAGATGCTGCTATTTTGCTCCCTGAAGTTGATGCCGATATAAAATTTAAAAGCGAGTTACAACGGTTATTGCAAGATGATGATCTGAAACGTCGCTTTTCAGAAAACATAAAAAAACTTGCTAAACCAAATGCTACACGTGATATCGTAAATGAAATAGAAACCTTATTGATTCAAAAGAAATGATTGAGATGGACAAAATACAATATTGTTACTTCGTTGGTATCGGCGGAATAGGCATGAGTGCGTTGGCTCGATATATGAAACTTTTGGGTAAAGAAGTTGCAGGTTACGATAAAACGCCAAGTGCTGTGACAAATGCACTGCTCACAGAAGGAATTGCTGTGACTTTTGAAGACAACATAAAGGTATTGCCAAAATGGGCTTTAAGCGAAGAAAATGTGTTGATAGTGTACACACCAGCCATTCCAAGTTCGAATACCTTGCTGTCCTACTTTTTGACTAATATGTACCTTGTTGTAAAACGCGCAGGTTTGCTAGGCGAAGTAACTAAAAACTCTACTTGCCTCGCGGTGGCTGGAACACATGGTAAAACAACTACTTCTGCGATCTTAGGTCATTTGTTGGCTGCTTGCAACATGCCTGTAACTGCTTTTTTAGGTGGAATTGCAGAAAACTATCATTCTAATTTCATTAGCAAAGGAACCGAGATAACAGTAGTTGAAGCAGATGAATTTGATCGCTCTTTCCTCAGTTTACAACCAAATATCGCAAGTGTTACTTCTATGGATGCTGACCATTTAGATATCTACGGAGATGCTGATACATTAGAAAATGCTTTTATTGAATTTGCTGCATTAGTAAAAAACAAAAAGCATCTATTGCATAGAAAAGGGTTGCCTTTAAATGGACAAACCGTGGCGATTGAAGATGAAGCCGATTTTGAAGCACGGAATGTGCGTATTGAAAATGGCGCTTATCTATTCGACTTAAAAACACCCAAACACACCTTAACCGATTTACAATTTTATCTGCCCGGACATCATAACCTACATAATGCTGTCACAGCATTAGGAATGGCCATTTTAGTGGGAGCACCGCTAGATGGCCTGCCTAGTGCACTTAAAACATTTAAAGGGGTTCAGCGCAGATTTTCGTATCGAATTAGAAGAGATGATCTAGTTCTCATTGATGACTATGCGCATCATCCAACAGAGTTAAATGCGCTATATCAAGCGGTCTCTGAAATGTATCCTTCAGATAAAAAACAAATTGTTTTTCAACCACATTTGTTTAGTAGAACCCGTGATTTTGCCGCTGGCTTTGCTGAAAGTTTGTCGCAATTTGACGAAGTAATCTTGTTAGATATCTATCCAGCTCGTGAAGCGCCTATTGCAGGCATTACATCTGCATGGTTGTTAGAGATGATTTCTTCGGAAGAAAAAAGTTTAGTGCAAAAAGAAAAACTGGCTTCGGTTTTAAAAGCCTCTTCTTCCAAAATTAAATTAATGGTTGGAGCTGGAGACATTGGAGCTGAAGTAGAACAAGTAGTCAAAATTTTGAGCAATGAAGATTAATTGGGGCATCATAAAATTTTTGGCATTAACAGGATTTATTATCCTGCTATTCGGCTTTACAAAACAGCGAAATGAAGTGCGCAAGTTGAGTAAAATAGATGTGAAATTTATGGATGAAAATGATCCTTTTATCACACTTAGCGCGGTTAATAAATTGTTAATACAAAATATCGATAGTGTTACGAGCATCGATAAAGAAACTTTAGTTTTGAAAGAGATGGAGTCTCGTTTGTTGTTAGATCCAATGATTCGCGGCGCAGAAGTGTTTGTAACGGTTGACGGGGTTTTGGGTGCAAAAATTGAACAGCGGGATCCTGTTGCTAGGGTTGCCGCATCGCCAGATTTTTACCTTGATGCCGATGGAAAAAAAATGCCATTGTCATCAGTTTACTCGGCAAGGGTGCCTATCGTTACCGGTGTGAAGGAAACACAATTTGCAGCAATAACACCGTTATTATTGCAGATACGCGAAGACCAATTTATGAAAAATACGGTGGTAGGTTTAGTTGTTTCTTCTGAAGGAAATGTAACACTTCAGATGCGAAAGCACGATTTTAAAGTGCTTTTTGGTAAACCAACGGCCATTGCTAAGAAGTTTCAAAACTTTAAAGCGTTTTATCAAAAGACAAAACAAGACAACACCTTGACAGGCTATAAGGTGGTTGATTTAAAATTTGGAAACCAAGTGGTAGCCACAAAAAAGTAACAAGCCATGGAAAATGAAAATATAGCGGTAGGATTGGACATTGGGACGACCAAGATTGTTGCCATGATCGGAAAGAAGAATGAATATGGAAAGGTAGAGATCTTAGGCATTGGGAAATCTAAAAGTCTAGGGGTGCACCGTGGCGTTGTAAATAACATTACACAGACCATTCAGTCTATTCAACAGGCTGTACAAGACGCTGAAACCTCATCTGGGATGAAGATCAAGGATGTGGTTGTAGGGATCGCAGGACAACATATTAGAAGTTTGCAGCATAGTGACTACATTACGCGAAACAACAGTGATGAAGTGATTGACGTTGACGATATAGATCGTCTTTGCAATCAGGTTCATAAGTTGGTTATGTTACCCGGAGAAGAAATTATTCATGTGCTTCCTCAAGATTTCAAAGTTGATGGACAAGCAGAAATAAAAGAACCTGTTGGGATGTATGGCGGCCGATTGGAAGCTAATTTCCACGTAGTGGTTGGGCAGGTTGCGTCGATCAAAAATATTGGGCGTTGTGTTAAAAGCGCGGGTCTAGAGCTTAGCGGAATAACCCTAGAGCCATTGGCAAGTGCTAATGCGGTTCTTAGTCAGGAAGAAAAGGAAGCTGGTGTAGCATTGATCGATATAGGTGGTGGGACCACAGATCTGGCTATTTTTAAAGACGGTATCATACGGCATACTGCAGTAATTCCTTTCGGTGGAAATGTGATCACCGAAGACATCAAAGAAGGTTGTTCAATAATTGAAAAGCAAGCCGAATTATTAAAGATCAAATTTGGATCGGCTTGGCCAGGAGAGAACAAAGACAACGAGATCGTTTCAATTCCGGGTTTACGCGGACGTGAACCCAAAGAGATTACCCTTAAGAATCTTTCAAAGATCATTCATGCTCGCGTTGTTGAGATCGTCGAGCAAGTATATCTTGAGATTAAAAATTACGGTCACGAAGAACAAAAGAAAAAGCTTATTGCTGGAATTGTTTTAACGGGTGGTGGTGCACAATTGCAACATCTAAAGCAGTTGGTTGAATATATCACAGGCATGGATACACGAATTGGATATCCCAATGAGCATCTTGCTGGTGATAGCGATAGTGAAACTACGAGTCCGCTATACGCCACGGCAGTAGGATTGGTTATGAACAGTCTTGAAAATAAACACCGCGTACCATCTGCGGTAGCTTCACAACAAGAGGTCGCTAGTCAAGAAACGGTGGGAACGACAGAAGCATCGGAGGTTCAAATTTCCGAAGAAGAGGAAGAAGAAAAAGACATTAAACCTAGACCACGATTTTTTGATAAATGGGCTGAAAAGTTTAAAGAATTTTTGGACAACGCAGAATAAAATAAGTAGATAATTAATGCTAATAAGGCATTCGTTACCGATAAAAATAATTATATAATGTCCCGTTTTAGCGGGGAAACCTCACAAAAGTAATACTATGAGCAGTAACTCAGAATTTGAAAATATTGCATTCGATCTGCCAAAGAACCAATCTAACGTCATCAAGGTCATTGGTGTTGGAGGGGGCGGAAGTAATGCCATTAATCACATGTTTAATCAAGGAATCAAAGGTGTTGACTTTGTTATTTGCAATACCGATGCACAGGCGCTTGAAAATAGCTCGGTGCCCAATAAAATTCAATTGGGAATGTCCTTGACCGAAGGCTTGGGCGCTGGTGCCAATCCTATGGTTGGTGAGCAATCTGCCGTGGAAAGCATGGAAGAGATCAAAAACATGCTAACGAGCAATACCAAAATGATCTTTATCACCGCTGGAATGGGTGGAGGTACAGGTACGGGTGCGGCTCCTATCATTGCTAAGATGGCAAAAGACATGGATATTTTAACTGTTGGAATTGTGACCATTCCGTTTCAGTTTGAAGGTAAAATTAGGAATGAACAAGCGCAGATCGGGGTTGAAAAATTGCGTCAAAATGTGGATTCGTTAGTTGTTATTAATAATAACAAGCTTCGTGAGGTATACGGAAATCTTGGTTTTAAAGCTGGATTCTCAAAGGCAGATGAAGTTTTAGCCACTGCCGCAAGAGGAATCGCAGAAGTTATTACGCATCACTACACGCAAAACATTGACTTGCGTGATGCTAAGACAGTGTTGTCAAATAGCGGTACGGCCATTATGGGTAGTGCAAGTGCTACGGGTGGAAACAGAGCAAAAGATGCTATTACTAAGGCGCTAGATTCACCGTTGTTAAACGACAATAAAATTACCGGCGCTAAAAACGTGCTGTTATTAATTGTAAGTGGTAGCGAAGAAATCACTATTGATGAAATTGGGGAGATCAGTGATCACATTCAAGTGGAAGCGGGTCATAGCGCAAACATCATCATGGGTGTTGGTGAAGACGAAAGTTTAGACGGAGCAATTAGCATAACGGTTATTGCAACAGGTTTTGATGCCGAGCAGCAACATGAGATCACCAATACAGAAAGCAAAAAGATTATTCATACTCTCGAGGAGGAGCAACGCGCCGAACAAGACTTGTCTCCAAAGCCTACTGCTGGGAAAGTCGTGATTCCTTCAGAAAAGCAACCTGTAGTTGAAAAACCAGCTCCGGTAATTCGCCATACCTTGTTTGAAGAGGAAATTGAGCCAGTTCGTCCGGTTGTTGAGAAGTCAGTACCAAAAAGTCAAACAACCTTGCCTTTTGAGGGCTTTGTTGAAACTTCAGAATTGCTAAAAAATATAGATGTGAGTTATGAAGAGATCAATATTCATCATCTTGCCGAATTCGAGCAATTGATCATTAATGAGATCGATGTTAATGATTTTGTAATCGTTGACTCGAAGAAAGAACCCATGACAGAGGTTATTGATGTGCAGCGTACAAACACTATAGATGTTTCTTCGGAAGAAGAAGTGATAAAGGAAACAGCTGATACCGATGATCAAATGTTGATGTTTGACATGCCTGTTAATATGACAAGTCCTGCTTCCGAAGTGGTATCAGAAAAACAAGAGCCAACACGGCACGAATTACAAATGGAGGATGAAATTGACGAAGTAATTACTTCTTCAGTGGAAGAAATTGAGGTACATGACCCCATTGAGGTTGTACCCGTGAGTGAGGTGTCAAAAGAAGGTGTTAAACGTTATAGCCTTGATGATTATCAGGAGATGGAAGACACTCTTATGAACGCAAAACCGGGAGCTAAAAAAGAAGTTGCTGAAGAAGAGATTGTTTTTGAAAAGAAGACAATTGAAGCTCCTGAAGCACCTGAGTCTGATGAGAATGATGCTCAGGACCCTATGAATGCTCCTATTTCTAAGCTATTGCGCGATCGTACTGAGGAGCGTAAAAGAAAAATGAAAGACTTTAATTATAAGTTTCGAAATAGCGCATCAAAAATTGAAGATATTGAAAAGCAACCAGCGTACAAGCGTATGGGTATTTCGCTAGATGATGAGAAGCCAGGGGATACTAATATTTCAAGAACATCTGTCAATACGGATGATGATGATATTGATCTGAGAAGCAACAATTCATTTTTACACGACAATGTAGATTAAGTTTAGTTTGTATTATATTTTTTCAAGTCGGACGAGCATTTTCGTCCGACTTCTGTTTTTAAGTACCTTAATTATTGGTATCTTCGCCTTCCAATAATACACATAACAATGAGTTTATCTACGGAAGTCATGACTGCTATGAAAGTAGCAATGAAAGCGAAAGATGCACAGACGCTTCAAGCGTTACGAGCTGTTAAGTCGGCTATTTTATTGGCGCAAACCGAAACAGGTGCTAAAGAAGAATTGACCGAAGAAGCTGAATTGAAGTTGCTTCAGAAGCTAGTAAAACAACGTAAAGATAGTGCTGCTATTTACAAGGAACAAGGTAGAGCAGATCTTGCAGATCCTGAAATAGCTGAGGCGGCGGTCATTGAGCAATTTTTGCCGGAACAGATGAGTGTTGAGGAAGTAGAGAAGGTTGTAGTTGGCGTAATTGCACAAACAGGAGCAAGTTCTATGGCAGATATGGGCAAGGTAATGGGAATGGTAAATGGGAAGTTAGCAGGAAAGGCTGATGGTAAAACAATATCTACCATTGTCAAAAAATTATTATCATAAAATATATTGATTCCGTGAATAGTACGGAATAATAATTGGCCGCGTGGCGCAACTGAATAGCGCATCAGATTTCGGCTCTGAGGGTTGGGGGTTTGAATCCCTCCGCGGTCACGAATAAATAGAAAACTCGCACGTTAAATCAAGCTTGCTTGAATTTAAAAGTGCGAGTTTTCTATTTTCAGAGCGGAGCTCTGAGGGATCACCGAACATGGTGAGGTAATCCTTTATTTTCGGAGCGGAGCTCTGAGGGATCACCGAACATGGTGAGGTAATCCTTTATTTTCAGAGCGGAGCTCTGAGGGATCACCGAACATGGTGAGGTAATCCTTTGTTTTCAGAGCGGAGCTCTGAGGGATCACCGAACATGGTGAGGTAATCAATTTATTGTGCCTTCGAAAAGCTTAGGATAAGCGAGAATGAATCATGATATCATGAGCTCATCGATTGAAGATGATTAACTTTTATTTTCAGGGCCGATTATGCACGGAACTTCATTAAATGTGAGGTCGTATCAAGCTTATCGCTTACGCCTCTTTAAAATTGTATTTATGAATTATTGTATTCGAAGAGTACAAATTCAAACTAGATGAAAAGATTGCGATTTTGTAGGGATTTACCCTTTATATACAAGGGGTGTCATTCATGATTTTTCTGTAGAAATCACGATATTTTTAAGGTCTAAATAGCTGTATTACAAGGTTTATTTATTCAATGTAAATTAAATGTATACTTTGAAATACTATCTTCTAACAATTTAACGTTTAGTAAGTTAAAGCTATCTTTTTTTAACATACATTTGCTTGATTTTGTGATAAATCACTAGATACTAATAACTTAAATCTGTATTTTAATTCAATGAACAACAAACAATTTTTATCCCTGTTATTTATTTTTACATGCATATTTGGGTCTGTTTTGAAGGCTCAAGATTTACCAATATCAACTGGTGAGGTAGATCGTATTGGGGAATTACAATGCCCTGAGTTACAAGCTGTTCTTGAGACGGAGTTGTACACCAACAAGACTTGGAAATCACTTATAGACAACAAGATGATGTCTATTGGTATTGTTGATCTTAGTGATTTGAATGATATTCAGTATGCTGGTATCAATGATGAAAATATGATGTATGCCGCTAGTTTGCCAAAGATTGCCGTATTATTGGCTGCTATGGATGCTATTGACAAAGGAGAACTTAAGGATTCTAAAGAGATCCAAACTGATATGCGCTTGATGATTAGTAAGTCTAATAATCAGGCTACAACTAGAATGATTGATCGAGTTGGATATGACAAGATCGAAGCCGTATTGCGTATGCCTCAGCACCAGCTATATGACGAAGCGGTAGGTGGTGGTCTTTGGGTTGGGAAACGTTATGCCGCAGGCGGAAAGCGTCATCCAGATCCTTTAAAAGGTTTAAGTCACGCAGCAACAACAAAACAGGTATGTAGCTTTTACTATCAGTTGGCCATGGGAAATCTAATTAATGAGGAGCGTTCAAAAGAGATGTTAGATATTATGGAGAATCCAGCGCTACATCACAAGTTTGTAAATACCTTGGATCGAGTTGCTCCTAAAGCGCGTTTATTTAGAAAATCAGGTTCTTGGAAAAATTATCACTCAGATTCAGTATTAGTTTGGGGACCTAACCGCAAGTATATTATGGTAGCCTTAATTGATAACAATTTGGGTGAACAAATTATCAGAGATTTAGTAGTTCCTTTAGAAAAAGTAATGAAAAAATCACGTTCTTTATAGAATAGCCACAACGCTATTTTATAATGCTTAGAGAATTATTTAAAAAAACATTTGATATAAGAGATGGGGAAATCCGCATCTCTTTTTTTATGCAGATATATATCTTTCTGCTAATCACGGCGCTTTTAATGGTAAAGCCCACAATTAATGCACTTTTTCTCTCTAAACTTGGTGCAGATCATTTACCATACGGTTACGTCTTAGTTGCAATAGTGGCAGTTATCACTTCGATGTTATACAACCGAGCTGTAAAGAAATATTCATTACGCCATATTGCCATATTTACCCTAATTACATTTAGTTTAATTTTTGGCCTATTGAGCATACTTATGTTGGCCCAATTGCTTAACGATTGGGTACTTTATGTTTACTATCTCAGTGTTTCTCTTTTCGCGGTTTTGGCAACCTCTCAGTTTTGGATCTTAGCCAATATGGTCTATAATGCACGAGAGGCAAAACGACTTTTTGGTTTTATTGGTGCTGGTGCGATTGCCGGGGGTATATTTGGAGGTTATTTGACCACAGCCTTGGCCTCTTCCTTCGGAAATAGGATTGTTATACTTATCGCTGCCTTATTAATTCTATGTTGTATCCCAATTTTACAGGCAGTTTGGAAACAGCGAATACGGAAAATGAACAGTTTTATTCGTAGTCAAAGAAAGATTTCCGACCAGCAGTCATATGATTCACCCTTTAAGCTTATCATTAAATCTAGGCATCTCACATACCTGGCTGCCATTGTTGGAGTAGGTGTCGTTATTGCAAAACTCGTAGATTTTCAATTTAGTGATTTTGCAAATCGCGCAATTCCAGATAGTGATGAACTTGCCTCATTCTTCGGTTTTTGGTTTTCAACTTTTAATGTAATTGCATTATTAATCCAGTTATTTTTAACGAACCGAATGGTTTCATGGTTGGGTGTAACTTCCAATTTGCTCATTTTGCCATTGGGAATAGCCTTAGGATGTTTGTTATTCTTGACCTTTCCTGAACTTTGGGTGTTGGTTATAATAAAAGGCATGGACGGCAGTTTTAAGCAATCACTGAATAAGGCGGGAATAGAACTTTCTATTTTGCCTATTCCATATCATATAAAGAACGAAGCCAAGGCCTTTATTGATGTTGTAGTTGATAGTATAGCAACAGGATTAGCGGGGTTGATGTTAATTTTCGTTGTCCGTCGCCTAGATTTGAGTACATCTTATATCACGGTGATCATTTTACTTTTTCTATTTATATGGATCTTATTGATCTATAAATTGCGGGAGGCATATTTTGAATCATTTAGAACTAATATTCAAAATTCACTTGTACACCAAAAAAGAAGCAAGAAGCAGCTGGCTACCGAACGTACTTCAAAATCTACCATACAAATCTTAACTCACGGATCGGAAGTAGAGATTATTAAACTTTTAGATCGGTTGCAAGATTATCGATTAAAGACCTTAGAACCATTTATAACTAAATTACTGAGTCATCCTTCAAACAAAGTTAAAGCTGCAGCCATTGATCAAATGTATAGTTACCGAAAAGGCACTGCCATTGCAAAGATCAAAGAGCTTATTCAGGTTGAAGATGATGTTTTGGTTTATAAGGCTGTTGAGTACCTTTTAAATCATACACAACTTCAAGATCAAGCAATTTTCAACTCTTATCTCGATCATAAAGTAGATTATATTTCGAATGCTGCTTTACTATGTCTGGCGAAGGAAAATTCAGAAAATAATAAGCTAGGCATTCACTACAACTTAAATACTCGAATTTCAGATAAAATAAGAGAATTGTCTAATGGTGATAATGAGCTTCGGAAACAAGAAATCGCCCAACTACTTATTACAGTAGCCTATGCTAAACAGTCACGTTTTTATAGCTTTGTTTCAGCACATTTTAACAATAAAGACCAATATGTTGTAAAACACGCGATTCGCGCAGCAGGAATCACAGCTCATGAGCCATTTGTGGAGAATTTAATAGATTTTTTAGCTGAAGGTGATCTAAGAAAAACCGCAAGAATTGCCTTAAGATCCTATGGTATAGGAATTACAAAGACCATACTCTCACTAGATATTTCTGAAAGCCTTAAGGATGATGTAAAGCCATATATCCCAAAGGTGATCGAATCGTTCAAAAGTAGAGATTCTGTCAAAATATTGTTTCGATTATTGAGTAGTAAAGACTTTATTATTCGTTTGGAAGCAGCAAAATCACTTAATAAATTAAAAAGCGAATCTCCTCATATTACGGTTGATCAAGGTCTGCTAACTAAGATCATTCTCAAGGAAAGCTCTTACTACCGAAACACGATCAATGCAATAGCAATTGTCACTAAATTAGTTTCAGAAGCTGATATTTCCGAAACGCAAACAGATTATGAAACTGAATTGCTAATTGCTCGAGAAAGCCTTCTGGAAATTCTTCATAAACAGCAGGATCAGAGTTTAGAATGTGTGTTTAAATTACTCAGTCTTAAATATGATCAGGTAGATATTGACACAGCATACTTCGGACTCAAAAGTGATGTGCGAGATACAAAGATCAATGCGGTTGAGTTTCTTGATAATTTATTGAAATCTAGGCTAAAAACTGAGATCCTTCCGCTTATTGAATATCATATCATTGACAATAATCAAGTGGGGCTGTCATCTTTTGATCTTACAAGTCTTACTGAAAAACAAGCTTTATTAATGCTGCTGAAAAATCGCGGGTCAAAAATGAAGCTAGCCGTGCTAAACGTGATCAAGGAAACCGAAGATCCAAGCTATATCAAGTTAATTCATAAATTAAAAAGGCACAAAAACAAACAAGTGCGGCGTTCTTTAGCTCATACCATCGCCATGCTTAAGGCTCCAGATGAAACTACTGTGCCGTAATAATATCATCTATCTGAGATGCTAGACCCATATGCGCTCCCGCAGAATTCTTACTCAACACATTGCTCATTAAACAAACAATGTATTTCTTTCCATTAGGATGTTCTACCGTAATAACCGAATTCATATAATTAAACTTATTACCAGCGTAATCGGCACAGTAAGTTGGTTTAGAACGATCACAACTATAGAAACTACCCGACTTAAAATAAACTCGTGCGCTGTCTAATCTTCTAGAATTTGCATAGCGAATTCTACGATCCGTAATATATAGTAATCGCTTCATTTCAAGGCTAGAAGCAGAATCTACTACTTTTCCTTGTTCTAATTGTACTAAAAACTTCATCAAGCCTTTTGGAGTTCCAATGCTACCGCCCATGCGTCCAACATAACGATCGGGTCCATTTGTGAAAACACCTCCCAAGCGCCAGTCGTCTTCGGTAATACCAATGGCTCGTAAAGGGTCATTTACTACACGATTTGCATAACGTGTTAATGAATCTCTCGGTGTTTCCTTAAAATAATTTTCAGCCTCTTCTTCGGTGAGACGTGGATAGTCTTTTCCGAAGGCAGACATCAACATCGCTTCTCTATACACCACACTGGCAGCACCGTTGTTACTAACAGACACCATATGATCAGCCCATTCAAAAAGTGTAAATTCATCACTGGCGATCACGGTTCTTTTAGTCAATCTCTCTTTTTCCACATCATAAATAGGAATGGTGTGGTGATCACCAACACCCCAAATACCAGATTTTACCCTTTTGTTGCAGAGTAATGCTATACGCGCTTCAAAATCATTTGGATAGATCTTCCTCATTTCAGTAAACAAAGCATTCAGCACAGCGATCTTTCCAACGCTTCCTGGTTGGTATCCTACATCTTCACGATACGAAGCATACCTAAGGCTATCTGGATTTGTTATGTCCATTACGGCAGCCGAATAGCCTCCGCCAGGAAATAAACGATTGATCTTTTTAGCAAAAGCATCATCTTCTACTAAAAGCTCATCGATACTTTTTTCTGAAATGCTCGCTAAATTTAGTTTGATGTCGTTAATGCTTGCAAACGCTCCAGGAGGAATACGCGTATATTTTTCACCTTTATCCAGAGCGCGTTGAATGTCTAATAAACGAACAATTTTAGAACGTTCATACCCGTCGATAGGGTAAAACCCGAAGGAAAGGAAAGTGCATACAAGCAATAATGAGGCAATTGCTATTTTTTTCATAATTATAATTTTGTATCGAGATAAATCTTTTTGGAATAATCAACTTTAGGGGTGATCGATTGAAGGTATTCTGAACTCTTAGCGCGCTTATTCTCAACAAACGGACGAATCTGAAACAACCATAACTTGTCGTTGGCAAAGCCTAATTCAACATCCCAAGCGCCTTTGTAATCGGAACCGGTCTCCTTGTTGATCTTATTTCTGATCTCGCTGGCTATATCGCGAATAGACGTTATGTTTTTTTCGTTTAAAATTGCTTTTTCAAAAGTGGTAGTGCTCTTTGTGGTTCCCCCAGTAGATGGCAAACGCAAATAACCTTCTTCGCGAGCAGGAGCTAAAAGCGTAGTGGTTGTTTTTGTGATTAAGCGGGTTTCTGCATTTTGACCGTCAACCGCCCCGCCAGCTCCCCAACTAAAGGCAACTGTAAGGTCTTCATCATTTCCGCTATTTATGCCTTTTGTAATTAGTACGCCAGAATACTCAACGTCAACGCTAGGAATGATCAAAATAGAGGGAAAGACATTTTCCGGATTTGAAAGATATTTTTGGCGCCATTTAAAACTGCGTTCGGTGTAAGGCGACGCCCACACTTTTTTTATACCTTCGGTTATCTTATCCTTTGAAAGAATATTAAATAGGGTGAGATTTAATCCAGCGCCAGTAAATTCTTTAAGATCTTCCATATTGGTATCGCTTCGTAAAAAAACAGGAACATTGCCAATATTATTTCCGAAGACATCCTTAAAGCCTCGCTCCATTTCTGAAACAAAAGCTGGATTTAAAGGCATGGCTTCAATCGCTGTTTTAAGTTTTGATAAGCGTCCCAACTGGTAGGTTTCTACTTGTTCTTCGGAAACTTTAGATGCACGCATCCCGTCGGCTTCCTGAAAAGTAGTGTTTAAATATTCCCAATAGCTAACGCCCTCGCCAGGCATTGATTGATCCATGTGTTCTCTAAAAATTCCGAAGGGAATAACAAGGCCTTCCACAACATTTTCAGGGAACATTTTCTTGAGTTGCCCTAGATTTGCTGCTTTTGGGCCGCACAATTTACCAGAATCTGAAGCATCAACTTCGCGCATGTTGAGTACTTTTTTGACATCCAGTCGTATTTGCTCAACAGGAACGGCAATCTTTTCTTGATTGCGTTCTTTCTGACTAAAAAGGTCTTGTTCAATTTGAGTCATTTCTTTTTCAGTCTTGAGTAGAACATTTCCTTTTTCAGAAACTGCAAACATTACCTTTTGTCCATCATATTTCGACAATGCTTTTAAGTTATCTCCAGATAAAGCCGCATTAGGAATCCCTAGATTACGAGCCAGTAGCTGTACGTGTGAGACTAAATTTCCTTCAGAAACAGTCATAATTCCAGCAACAGGCTTTAGATCGCTTGGAGGTTTTTGAAAGATGTATATCTTTTTAGTATCGATGGGAACATTTTCTGGACTTCCCGCAACCACCACTAACTCTCCGAATGCATAACCAGGATTGAGTCCACGGAAACTACTTTGCCCACCAATGTCCATTACATTATTTGAAATATTAGAGATCTTGGCGATACGAGCGCCGAGTTCACTAACACTCTCGCCGAGGTTTAACGCAACCGACGAACGAACGCGGTCGTCAATAAAGCCATAGGTAAGCGGCTCGAATGTGGTGTATTTATCAACAATATCTTGATAATTAGCTTTTACCATTGCCGCACTCCATTCAACCACACCACGGGAGGTTTCAAGGAAGTCGTTCATTTGTGCTAGAGAAAGTTGTGGCTTTCCAAGATGCACTTCTAGTTGCGCTTCAATTTTTTGCCATTCCCAAAGTTCAATTAAACCCGTTCCGGCGCTAGCTAAACTTAAGTGACGAATTTTTTCCATTAACCCCAAGATTGTATCGGGTTGCCATTCTTGTGTTTTCTTTAAAAGGGCATCTTCCAAAGCATTTGAAAGATCGAGAAGAAGCAAGCGGTCTTTTGCCGAACTGTCTTCTGTGATTTCTGTCCTGATCACGCACAAGATATCGGCTAAGGCAGGAACGATGCGCTCGGGGGCTTCTAGATCACTATAATTCTCTAGAAAAGATAATATTCGGTTTCTTGTTTTATTGTTTTTTGAAATGCGATTTGCTTGTGTTTTTAAACTTTCAGTATTCATTGGAGCAT
The DNA here is from genome assembly GCF_058148545.1 of Ulvibacter sp. 2305UL32-6. Lineage (NCBI taxonomy): Bacteria > Pseudomonadati > Bacteroidota > Flavobacteriia > Flavobacteriales > Flavobacteriaceae > Ulvibacter > Ulvibacter sp. 2305UL32-6. The sequence goes on along the minus strand of NZ_JBYVKA010000001.1, from coordinate 383,990 downwards.
AAAACTGATACATGGTTTCCAACAAATTGGCTAGTTCTGTTTTGAGTTTTGCAGGTAGTTCTTTCTCGTTTTTCTGCTGAAAGTTTTTAACCATTTCAACATCTTCAACCGATGGATTGCCATGAATTTTTATACGGGCATCCATAAACTTCGGAAATTCATCTGCTACGATCTTCGACTGACTTCGCATTTGCTGTGCGAGATTGCTATCGCCATCATGAGGAATATCGCGAAGTGATTGTCTTAGTAAGAAATAATTGTTTTCAACTCGGGTGTCCTTCCGAAGATAGGTTTCGTAAAAATCGATTCCCCAAGCTTGTTCGTCTTCGCTTTGCACAGCGCCACGATAAAACTGCGACTTGCGCTGGATCCATCCGTCGTCTATACTTTCAAGGTATTTGCCTAATTGATATTGTTTGAGACGACTGTGGTTATTAGCCTCGTCCCAGAAGTCGGCCTTATCTGTATTGGCTAATATTTCTCCTAAAAAAATATGATGCTCTCTCCCAAGTTTAATCACGTCTTCTTTATAACTGGCATGTTGAACCCCGCCAATTTTATCTGGGCAAGGATCTTTAGGTTCCCGCATGGTTCCGTCTTCACAAAACCAGCGAATTCTGTTGTATGGGCCACGAGCATCTTTTTTATAAGACTCAATTTGCTGTATGATCTTTTGCGTTGGCAGATCTTGAGCTTTTGTAGATAAGAGGGAGCCAAAGATAAAAAGTAACAAACAGGTAAAATTCCGGAAAAAGGATAAGTTCATAACGTTCTTTATAAGAAGGTTTTTATTTGGTGATATTCAAAACAATATAATATAAATATAGCCTCTAAAACAACTTAGAAGCTATATTTATTAATCTAACAATACAACTAGATTTTACGTCCTGTGACCAACTTAAATACAATCATGATCACTGCAATAACCAATAAGATGTGTATTACGCCACCTAAATCTGGAAATGCAAAATAGCCTACTAGCCACCCAATTATCATAAGAACTACAATCAACCAAATAATATCTTTCATCGTTTTTTTTAAAATTAGATTTAAATGTACACAGAAGGTGAGCTGCATAAGGCTTGATTAAGGAATAATTAGGAAGTAAAAAGCTTTATTGTTAAAATTTCTTGGAGATGCATTAATAACCAATTAAGGGTGTTTTTTACACAAGGAAAAGTGTTCATTATTTTATGGATATTGTCAAAAGGTATCAAAGAGAATACTGAAATTTGCTGCATCCTTACACTTTGAAAATTTATGAAAATTCCTGTCTTTTCAATTTTAGCTGTGGTCGCTTTATCATGTTGGGGGGCAGGTTTTTTCATTTTCAACCTTGGATATGAACTTCACGGAATTCTTATCTTAGCAGCGACATTATTTATCTATGGTCTTATAAATCGCGAAGAGCAAAAAAATAAAATACAGTAGGCTTATTCAATTCCCCGATATTTTTCGCTTATTTCTTTTCTTAAATTCTGAAGGCGTGATATTATAAGTCTCTTTAAAGATCTTTGAGAAGTAGCTTTTACTTGAGAGTCCGACCTTCTCTACAATTTCTGAGATATTGTAATCCGTATTCCGAAGCAAGCTTTTTGCTAGTTCTAATCGCGTTTGTTGAATAAAACTATTCACTGTCATTCCATACAGATGTTTAAAGCCAATTTGAAGTTTGTTAGGATTGATGCCAATTTCGGAAGCGATTCCTTCAACCGTATCTAATTCAGAAAGATCGTATTTAATTCTATTGGCGGCATCCCGAACTAGAACCATTTCACTTTGACGCAGCACAGATCTATTGGTGTCTTCGTTAAGATCATCATGATACTGAAGAATTTGATGTGTTAAGATCTCATAGGCTTGACCTTCCAAGAAGATGCGTCGTACAAAATCGTTGTTTTCAAAGGTTTCGATCTGCGAAAATAGATCTGCCGTATGAAGACTGTAATATCCGTTATGATAAAACTGACTTTTTGCGGTGTGGTCTGTAAATAATGATCGCAATTGCGGATCGAGATCATTGAGTTCACAATTTACTTTATCCTGAAATTTTTCTCTATCAATTTCAAGGCTCCCAATTTGTGTTTCTACTTTCGCTCGAAAGTGGAGAATATGGCCATTATAACTTTCACTGGCTACAATTGCGCTTTGGTACTGCTCAATGATGTTAGTTTCTTTAGCATCTTGAAACCGATGATGCACGCCACCTTTAAGACAGTAGAGAAATTTTAAAGGATGCACTTTGTTGACGATAAATTGTATTTCTACGTCTTCATTAAAAGTGCATTGATAAATGATAATGCCGAAGCCACCATCAAAATTAATTCCTTTTATGTAACCTTCTCCAATAGCTTGAGGGATTGTAAGATGATATTCTCCACAATGCTCTTCAAAAGTGGTATTGAAAGCCGAAGCTATGTCTTTTATTACTTCAAAAAGGGGTAGCGATTGTACATTAATTTTTATCACGAAAACGGCTTTAAATTACAAATTACAATAATATTTCAAGTCATGTCAAGAAAATGAAAAAAGCTGTAAATTCACCATAAAAAAAAAAGATTATGACTAAAATTTTAGGAATTGGTTCAAGAATAGATCACCCAGAATATGGCAAAGGGGTTGTAACCAACGTGACATCCACCATGTATTGGGTTACTTTTATTGAAAATGGCTTAGAAACTATTGCGGTGGACGCAGATTTTGAAATAATTGAAGCCGCTGAGGACGAAGTTGATACGGTAAGTTTTTATGAGGTTGAGAAATCGCTGAGAAGTATTTTAAAGAAATGGAGTGATGTGAGTGAAATTGTACCTATAGCCGACAAGTGGAAGGGAGGAAACATGATTCTAAACCCTAAAGATGTTTCGCTTTCAAACAAAGAAATACCCATTGACACCTTTTTTCATAAAATCGTTATGCTACGTGATCGTTTACGAGTCATGGAGCAAAAGATAAATGCCAGTAAGAATTTGGATGAACAAGAAAAAATTGACCTTCAGCAGTACATAACGCGTTGCTATGGAAGTTTAACAACCTTTAATGTCCTTTTTAAGTCATCTTCGCAAAATTTTAAAGGAGATAGTTCAAAGAAGTAATAAGTTGAGGGTGTAAGACGTTAGTATTCAACAGAAAAGATCGATGTCAAAAATAATGGTATATTGTCGATCCCAAATTTTATGATGCTACAACAACAACCCGGCGAGTACGTTCCGTGGCTGGCTCCCTATGCCTATGCCATCGTGCTGTTGGGATTTCTGTTGTTTTTATTTCGAGTTTTTGAGAATTTCTACGGAAGTCGGTACCACCGCCCTCTTTTTAGACATTACTTGGTTTATAAAAAACTGTCTCCAGCACAAAAGACGATCTTACAAACTGAATTTGCCTTTTACACGAAGTTGTCGAAGAAACACAAACGTCAATTTGAGCATCGAGTAGCTTCTTTTATTACTGAGAAAAAATTTGTGGGTCGTGATCAACTAGAGATTACAGATCGCATGCGGGTTCTTATTGCCGCGGTAGGGTGTATGTTGAGTTTCGGAAGGAAAAATTACAACTACGGACTCATAAATTTTGTCCTTATTTTTCCTGAAAACTTTTATAGCGCAGTCAATGATCACTATCATAAAGGAGAATTCAATCCAAGGGAAAAGGCACTGGTCTTATCGTGGGAGGCCTTCGAAAGAGGTTATAAAATTACCGATGATAATTTGAATTTGGGTATTCACGAATTTATGCACGCAATGCAACTAGAAGCCAAACAGAGTCGCGATTTAGATTCTTCCCGCCTTATTACTCAGTTTCAAAATATATTGCAACAACTCACCAATCAAGAGGTAAAAGATAAGTTAGATGAAACCCGGTTCTTTAGAGCCTATGCGTTTACCAATCAGTATGAGTTTTTAGCGGTTTTAGCCGAATATTTTATAGAATCCCCTGTAGAATTTAGAACCCACTTCCCTGTTGTTTACGATCATACCAGAAAGCTGCTCAATTTTAATTTTAAGGGGTATTAATTTTTTCTGAAATCGCATTAGCAATGCGTTTAGCGTGAATTCTAGAGTTTTCAATAAACCATTTATGTGTTTCTGTACCACCGCAAATAACGCCGGCGAGGTAGAGGTTTTCAACCGAACTTTCCATAGTTTCTTCATTGTATTTAGGCGCCATGGTTTCTTCTGAAAGTTGCATGCCTAATTTCCGAAGAAAATCGAAGTCGGGGCGATATCCAGTAAGAGCTATAACAAAATCGTTGGCAATTGTCTTTTCACCTTCTTCAGTCTTTAGTGTAACCTCGTGTGCATCGATCTTGCTTATTTCGCTGTTAAAATAAACTTTTATACTTCCTTCTTCAATACGATTTATCATATCGGGACGTACCCAATATTTAACGCGTTCACCAATTTGAGAGCCTCTTACAACCATGGTGACTTCGCCGCCTTTACGCCAAATTTCCAAAGCAGCATCTACAGCGCTATTGCTGGCGCCAACCACAATAACTTTTTGCATGATATATGGATGTGCTTCTTTATAGTAGTGGGTCACCTTCGGAAGTTGCTCACCCTCAACATTTAAATATGCTGGGATATCGTAAAAACCGGTGGCTAAGACCATATGTTGTGCTTGGTAGGTTTCTTTTTCCGAAGTGACTATAAAAGAATCTTTTTGTTTTTCTACGGAAAGCACTTTTTCGTGCAGTCTAATTTGAAGCTGGTTTGAAGTGGCAACTCGCCGATAGTATTCTAATGCTTCATTTCTATTGGGCTTAGGGTTTGCACTGATAAATGGGATTTCTTCGATTTCAAGTTTTTCCGAAGTGGAAAAGAAAGACATATTTAATGGATAGTTGAAAAGGGAGTTCGTTAAGGCACCTTTTTCCACCACTACGTAATCTAGATTTTTTCGTTTGCAAGCCAATGCGCAAGCAATGCCAATGGGACCTGCACCTATAATTACTACCTGTTTTTTAATCATAGTTACAAAGATAGAAAAAGCCCGAAGGACTTAGGTACTTCGGGTTCAAACTGTTTTTATGTGAAATAGGAGTTAGCTGCTATTTTGAGAGTAGCGCCTTAAGAGCGGCAATAGTTTCAGTAGGGTTGTCGGCGCTAAAAACATAGCTTCCGGCAACAAGTACGTCGGCTCCAGCTTCAACCAACTGCTTTGCATTTTTATTGGTCACCCCACCATCGATCTCAATTTTGGTCGATGCGCCTTTCTTTTTTATTAAGGCTTTTAGTTGCTTTACCTTATCATAGGTATTCTCTATAAAGCTTTGACCACCAAAGCCTGGGTTAACGCTCATGACACAAACAAGATCAATATCTTGAATGGTGTCTTCTAATAGGGAAACGTTTGTATGTGGATTTAGAGCCACTCCCGCCTGCATCCCCGCAGCTTTAATGGCTTGTAATGTTCGATGTAAATGTGTGCATGCTTCAAGGTGGACAGTAAGAATATTTGCGCCTAGATCTGCAAATGTTTGGATATATCTATCGGGGTCAATAATCATTAAATGCACATCGATCGTTTTGTTTGCATGTTTTGAAATAGCCTTTAAAACGGGCATTCCGAAGGAGATATTAGGAACAAAAACGCCATCCATAATATCGATATGAAACCAATCTGCTTGACTGGCGTTCACCATTTCAATATCGCGCTGTAAGTTGGCAAAATCTGCGGCTAAAATGGAAGGTGCTAAAAGTGTTTGGCTCATAATTCTATAAGGAAAGGAGTTAATAATCGTTGGTATTTATCGGCTGTTGAATAAATGCGGTGTAAGCTTAAATAATTTTTGATATTCTCTAGTTCTTGTGGTGTTTTGATCACGTTAAAGGTAGAGTTGTAAGACGAAAAAATAGCCTGTTCGGAGGGTCTGTTAATTACCTCAAAGATATCATGATGTCTTGTGTCTTCCTTAATAATGTCTTCGAATAATGGTTGAATTAGAGATTGCTCTCCTTCTAGTACTTGTAAAAAATTACCCATTCCGTAGACTAGAATTCCGTTAATGCCGCTTTTATTATTGTTGTGCACTGTTTTGGCAAAAATATCTTCAACACCTTTGGAGTCAAGTTTTTCTGCTGACTTGCTAATATAGCAGATAGTGTATTTCATTCGTGTTGGGTAAAGTTATGGCATAAAAGTACGAAGATTTAGTTATTTGGAACATCGATATTATAGAATTTGATTTTATTTCTCGGCAAACGACTTTCTCAATAATTTAAAGTATGCTTTATATATAATGAAAAACCTCCGGTAATCAGCCGGAGGTCATTCATCAATCAAAAAACGAACAGTTTTTGCAGTTGCGAGCAACTACTTAATCCTGTTGTTTGGGTTTATTAGGAATTATCCTAAGTATGTCATTAAAATTTTACTTCTAGAGGTGTGTTTCAATCGGCGAATTGCCTTTTCCTTGATCTGGCGAACACGCTCACGTGTAAGATCAAATGTTTCGCCAATTTCTTCTAAGGTCATTGGGTGTTGATCTCCCAAGCCGAAGTATAAACGAATTACATCTGCTTCCCGAGGTGTCAATGTTTCTAGTGCACGTTCAATTTCAGTACGCAATGACTCATGTAATAGTGCACGATCTGGATTTGGAGATTCCCCACTACGCAATACATCGTAAAGGTTAGAATCTTCACCTTCCACTAACGGAGCATCCATAGATACGTGACGCCCACTATTTTTCATGGACTCTTTTACATCATTGATCGTCATGTCAAGCTCTTTCGCGATCTCTTCAGCTGAAGGTGGACGCTCATTTGCTTGCTCAAGAAAAGCATACATTTTATTAATCTTGTTGATGCTACCAATTTTATTTAATGGTAAACGTACAATACGTGATTGCTCAGCAAGGGCTTGTAAGATAGATTGTCTGATCCACCATACGGCATAAGAAATAAATTTAAAACCACGAGTTTCGTCAAAACGCTGTGCAGCTTTGATCAATCCAAGATTTCCTTCGTTGATAAGATCAGGAAGTGTTAAACCTTGATTTTGGTATTGTTTTGCAACCGAAACAACGAAACGTAAATTCGCTTTTGTCAATTTCTCTAGCGCGCGTTGATCACCCGCTTTAATGCGTTGTGCCAACTCAACTTCTTCGTCTGCGGTGATTAAATCTACTTTTCCAATTTCTTGTAGGTACTTGTCAAGGGAAGCGGTTTCTCTATTAGTAACCTGCTTGGTAATTTTAAGTTGTCTCATGTAAGATTTGAGTGTTTAATTCTGTTGTGCATAGGTTATACGTAGAAACACTAATAAATGTTACAAAAAAATAATATTTATTTATCTTTTTTTTGATAAACGCTATCAGAAACAGTCTTTTTTATAACCTTCTCAGAGACATTTTTCTGTTCTATAATACTGTCTAATATGCTTTTATCTGTTATTTCAGTTTGTATCTCCTTCTCGCCGTCATAGTAGTAATAGGTTTGGCTTACCGTGGTTGCAGAGTCAAACGGGCTTTCAAGATGGGTTGATTTATGGTCATTAGATGAAGTAGATTTTGAATACTTAAGTGACCGTTGGTCGTTTATAGGGTCTGTTGTCATTTTTTCTTCGGAAATTTCTTCAGTATTCGATAGGTTTTCTTCGGAAACTGAAGGGTCTACTAAAGAATCATCTTCTAAATCTTTAGAGGCTTTTTCTATTTCCGAAGCATTAGGAGCCATCGTAATTTCTTCTGTGCTACAATTTTTCATTTCCGGATCTAAAGTCACTTCCAGTTTGTTATTCAGATTTGATTCAGTAGTTGGCCAAATAAGTCCGATAACTGTAAGTAAACCTATTGTTCCTATGCCCAGCCATAAAAACAACAAGCCGCGGCGCTTTCTTTTTTTCTCTAAAGATGCGTCAACACGGGCCCATAAAGCATCGCTAGGGGTCTTTTGCGCCATGTTTAACGTGTCTTCGATGATGTCTCCAATATCTTTTTTAGTGCTCATGGCTTGTTGTGTTGATTGTTGTGGTCTTTTTTGGGGTGAGCATTTTTCTAAGAAGTGCTTTGGCTCTGTGATAATTTGACTTAGATGTGCTCTCAGAAATTCCTAAATGAAGAGCTATTTCTTTATGCGAATAACCATCCATTTGAAACATGTTGAATACCAGACGATATTGATCGGGAAGGCTTTGAATGCTTTCTAAAATTTGATCTAAATCGAAGTGAGTTTCTTCTGATACATGAGTATCTTCTTTTAAGAGATCGTCATTGATCTCTGTTGCAATAAGTTTATTCTTTTTGTATTTGGCAATAGCTTTGTGAATAACAATACGCCGCATCCATCCTTCAAAGGAACCTTTGTCTTTATAGTTGCCTATACCTTCAAATATCGACAAAAAGGCATCGTGTAAATTGTCTTCAGCTTCTACTTCATTCCTGCAATATTTTAGCGAAGTAAGAAATAGCGTGTCCTTATACTGTCGGAAAAGCTCACTTTGTGCTTCCCGATTTTTTTTTTTACAGCCTGTTATTAATTCGTTAAGGGTCAAAAGAATAAGATGATTAAGTGATGAAATATCTTTAGAATGCTCTTATTGCACGTACTCTAAAAGAATTATCTTTGTTAGAATTGAGCTTCCGGCTTCCGGGTATAATTTGTACGGTGCCAAAATCATGTACCCAACAATTTAAATGTTGACCAGTTTCTACTGGATAGAATTCTGAAGAGCTTACATAAATAGATCCTTCCGCTTCGTCAAATCCTCCTATTACATCGCGCTGTAAGTATAATTGCTCTAACTCATCTGATGAAGGTAAAAACCAATCGTCAAATCCATTTAGGTTTAAATCTGCACAAATCTTCGCGGCGATATCGGGTTCTGAACAGGCAGTAACTATGGCCACAGTGTTTGAGCTTCCCGAGCCTATACTTAAATCTTGCGCGATAGGTGTGGTGTTTCCTTTACAGCCCCAGCCAGCTTCTCCCAGGTCTGCTTCTGAAGCAATTAATCCATGTTCCCCAGTGGCATCCAGATAAAATATAATTCCACCTTCATGGCTATCACCAATTTCAAAAGTAAGCGCCGCATTTGTTGTTGTGTCATCATCATTGCTACATGAATAAGCGATGGAAATTGACATTAAAATAAAAATTACTTTTTTCATAATGTGGGTGTTTAGTTGCAATTGATTGCTTCAATTACAAGATTGGAAATTACTAAGATTTCTCCACTTTCTTTATATTCAATTCTACTGAATATGGTCTGCGGATTTACTATATTTTGATATGCATTTGAACTCACTGGGTTGATGTCATTTGTTGCGTCCATTTCACTTTCGTAGAATGAAAAGACTACAGGCGATACAGTATCATGATTTGCAGGTAGCGGTAAGCACACCGTATATGCTTCTAAGTCAAAAGTTGCAGATCCTATTGTATTGCTGTCTTCACACACTTCAAACGCCCCAATACTGCAATCGATTGCACAGTCTTGCTCGAGAACAACATTCTTGGTTGCGGTTTCAAGTTCTATGTTGTCTAACGCAAGTGAAACTACTTTCCAATCGTAATTCCATTGTTCGGCAATTGGGCCATTGGCTGTAAAATCCATGTTAAGATGTAATTCTTCACCAATAAAGAAGGAGATCCAAGTTCCGAAGTAGACCTCATCGGCAATATGGTATTGCACGACGCCGTTCTCATTGATGGTAAAATTGTCGCCTTCAAAACCATTTGGCGGACCAGCAGCATCGCCCACAACCCAATGGCAAGTGGCTAGGGCATTGTTGCATTTGCCTTTTTGTTCCAGTCTATAGCAAGAATCAATAGCGGTCTTTAATTCTTCATTTGTATTAATATCTAAAATATCTCCATTGTCTAAAGTGCCCTGAATGGGGTAATTGACACTGATTGTTTGTCCAGGAAGTAGAGCGCCCAAAACATCACTAAATTTTCGATCGTCTGTAATATTTAATGCTTCAATAAACTCTCCGTTGGATTCAAATACAAAAAGGGTAAAATCATAATTAAAATCGATGCAGTTAATCGCGTATTCTGGATCTTCTTCAGAAACTCTTTCTAACAATAAGTAAAGATCGGAATCAGTTTCTAAGGGATCAACATTTAACGGAATCGTTTTGTTTTCTGGGTCCTTTTCACATGAAGCGAAAACTAACAGCAGGGTTAGGGAGGTGAGTTGAATAATCTTATTCATAGCAATTCTTATTTGATAACTGTTCTTTTCCTATAGTATGTGAAATCTCAAAAAGTTGCGTAACAAAGTATTTTATTTTGTGAAATAGGATGTTTTTTAGGCAGATTCTTACTGAAATCTACTTAGCGATTAAACTGTCTTTAAAACAAGTTGGGATCTGGACATAAAAAAAGCCTTCCAAACTTGGAAGGCTTTTATACTAAAATAGAAACAAACTAGTCTCTTTTTCTATCACGGCTACGATTGTCACGGCCACGATTGTCTTTGCTACGGCTATCATCACGTTTTGGACGTTCTACATAACCTTCAGGTTTTGGCAACAACGCTTTTCGTGAAACTTTGTCCTTTCGAGTTCTTGGGTCTAATCCAAAATACTTCACATCAAATACATCGCCCATGTTTACAACATCGCTTACATTTTCTGTGCGTTCCCATGCTAATTCAGAAACGTGCAAAAGAACTTCATTTCCTGGAGCATCCATATATTCCACAACAGCTCCAAAATCTAACATTTTGATCACTTTTACTTCATAAACACTTCCCACAACAGGTTTAAATGTGATAGAGTCGATCTTTGCAAGTACAGCGTCGATTCCTTCTTGGTTTGTGCCAAGAATTTCAACAATACCTTCTTCAGTTATTGGATCTTCGTTAATTACGATCGTACATCCCGTTTCTTTTTGAAGTTCTTGAATCACTTTTCCTCCTGGTCCGATTAAGGCGCCAATAAATTCATTTGCAATTACAGCAGTTACCATTTTAGGTGCGTGTGCTTTTACATCTGCGTTTGGTTTAGCAATAGTATCGGTTAATTTCTCCAAAATATGAAGACGTCCGTCACGAGCTTGTTTTAAAGCGCTAACTAGAATTTCATAGCTAAGTCCTTTTACTTTAATGTCCATTTGGCAAGCTGTAATTCCATCAGCAGTACCGGTTACTTTAAAGTCCATGTCTCCTAAGTGATCTTCATCACCTAAGATGTCAGATAAAACAGCGTATTTTCCAGAATCTCCATCAGAAATTAATCCCATGGCAATACCAGAAACAGGCTTGATCATTTGCACTCCAGCGTCCATCAATGCCATTGTTCCACTACAAACAGTTGCCATAGAAGAAGAACCATTAGATTCTAATACTTCAGAAACAACACGTACAGTATAAGGACAATCTGCTGGAATCATACCTTTTAATGCACGTTGGGCAAGGTTACCGTGACCTACTTCTCTTCGTGAAGTTCCACGAATAGGTCGCGCCTCACCTGTACAGAAAGGAGGGAAGTTATAGTGAAGGTAAAATTTCTCTTCGCCTTCATAACTTGGCATGTCAATTTTGTTAGCTTCTCTTGAAGTTCCCAAAGTTACTGTAGCCAATGCTTGAGTTTCTCCTCTAGTAAAAATAGAAGAACCGTGTGTTGATGGTAAGTAATCTACTTCACACCAAATTGGTCTAATTTCATTGGTCTTACGACCGTCTAATCGAGAACCTTCATTTAAGGTAAGATCGCGAATAGCAGCTTTTTCGGCTTTGCGGTAATATTTTGAAACAAGTCCACCGTAATCTTCTAATTCTTCTTCAGAAAAGGTAGCTTTAATTTCTTCTTTGATTTCTGAAAAGGCAGCGCTTCTTTCATGCTTTGCAGATCCTGCTTTAGCAATAGCGTAGACTTTATCATACGCCATGTCATGCACTTTTTTCTCTAAGTCGGCATCCTCTCTTTCGTTAGGATATTCACGTACTTCTTTTTTCCCAAAGGCTTCAGCTAAACGCAACTGTGCGGCACATTGTACTTTAATGTGTTCATGTGCAAATTTAATTGCTTCGGTCATTTCTTCTTCTGAAATCTCCTTCATTTCACCTTCAACCATCATCACAGAATCTGCAGAGGCACCGATCATCATATCGATGTCAGATTCTTCAAGCTGTGCTCGGGTTGGGTTGATGATGAATTTTCCATCAATACGACCAACGCGTGCTTCAGAAATAGCACATTCAAACGGAAAGTCTGAAAGTTGAATCGCTGCAGAAGCAGCTAATCCTGCCATAGCATCTGGCATAACATCATCATCATGAGACATTAATTGAATCATCACTTGAGTTTCAGAGTGGTAATCTTTTGGGAATAATGGACGCAGTACACGGTCTACTAAACGCATGGTTAACACTTCTCCGTCACTAGGACGTGCTTCTCTTTTAAAGAAACCACCAGGATAACGCCCTGATGCAGCAAATTTTTCACGGTAGTCTACCGTTAAAGGTAAGAAGTCTAGGTCTTTTTGTTCGTAGTTAGAAACTACTGTACAAAGTAACATACACTTACCTGATTGAACAACAACAGAACCATGGGCCTGTTTTGCTAATTTTCCAGTTTCAATAGAGATTTCTCTACCGTCACCTAGGTCAATGACCTCTTTAAATACTTTAGGTATCATAAAATTAAATTAATTTTCTCCCTTGAAATTGGGAGTCTCTTCCTGTTTCCGCGCAAGCGAAAATTTAGGAAGCTGTTAAAATTGGTCAACAATCGATGATCGATTGTAGTGTTGTGTTGTTGTGGTTGACCAATGAAAAACCTAAGGGTAGCTTTTCTGTAATTCTGAATAAAAAATCTCAGAATAAATATGTTTAATGTCTTAAACGATTCCCAAACACGTTTGGGGAAAAACAAAGGAGCGCCTATGAGCGCTCCTTTATAATAGTTTACTTTCGTAATCCTAATTCTTTTACGATCGCACGATATCTCAAGATATCTTTTTTCATAAGATAATCAAGTAACGAACGACGCTTACCTACTAGTTTTACCAAAGAACGCTCTGTGTTGTAGTCCTTGTGGTTAGCTTTAAGGTGTTTTGTTAAATGCTCGATGCGGTAAGTGAATAACGCAATTTGTCCTTCTGCAGAACCCGTGTCTTTTCCAGACTTACCGTGCTTTGCAAAGATTTTTTCTTTTTCTTCTGGTGCTAAATACATGCCAATATTATTTAAATGATTTTTATGTACGACTACCACTTTGGCAATCAGGCTGCAAAAATAGTAAATTGAATTGATATAAAATGAAAAACACCGCGAATTTTAACCTTTCGCGGTGCTTTTGTGTTTTTCTTAGGCAGTTTTCTCGCGAAGGGGTCTATTTAAAACAAGGTCTAAATAGAGGTTTACTTTGCGCTTAAGATCTTTACGATGTGTGATAAAATCTAAGAAACCGTGTTCTAGTACAAATTCTGCTGTTTGAAAACCTTCTGGAAGTTCTTTCCCCGTTGTGTCACGAACTACACGTGGTCCAGCAAAACCAATAAGGGCTCCTGGTTCACTAATGTTGATATCTCCTAACATGGCAAACGATGCTGTTGTTCCTCCTGTAGTTGGATCTGTACACAATGAGATGTAAGGAATACCTGCATCGGCTAATTGAGCTAATTTCGCACTCGTTTTAGCTAGTTGCATAAGTGATAGCGCAGCTTCCATCATACGAGCACCTCCACTTTTTGATATCAGTAAGAAAGGTAATTTCTTTTCAAGTGCATAATCTGCAGCGCGGGCAATTTTCTCGCCTACTACACTTCCCATTGAACCACCAATAAAACTAAAGTCCATACACGCAATTACGATGTCTTCTCCCATAGACTTGCCAACACCAGTACGTACAGCATCTTTTAAGCCAGTCTTCTCTTGAGCTTCTTTTAAGCGATCTATATATTTCTTTTTGTCTTCAAATTTTAATGGGTCTTTTGAAGTTAAGTTTTTGTCGAGTTCTTTAAACTTATTGTCGTCAAAAAGAATTTCAAAATATTCTTTACTTCCAATGCGCACGTGATATCCGTCTTCCGGACTCACGTAATAGTTGCTTTCCAGTTCTTCTGAATCAACAATTTTTCCGGTAGGAGATTTATACCAGAGTCCTTTAGGGACATCTTTTTTGTCTTCCGTAGCCGTTTGAATTCCTTTTTTTGTTCTTTTAAACCAAGACATTGCTTTTTGTTATAAGGTTAGGAGGGAGTTTCAGTGATTCTGAAAAACCAGCGTTATAATGTGTTTACGTTATTGAGGTCTTCAAAAGCCTGCTTTAAACGTTTTATAAATGTAAGCTCACCTTCTCGTACCCACTTTCTTGGGTCGTAATATTTTTTATTCGGAAGGTCATCACCTTCTGGATTTCCGATTTGTGTTTTAAGATATGCTTCATTCCCGATAACATAATCACGAACACCTTCGGTATAGGCAAATTGCATATCGGTATCGATATTCATTTTGATTACTCCATAGCCAATTGCTTCTCTAATTTCGGCAACGCTAGAACCGCTTCCACCGTGAAAAACGAAGTCAATAGGTTGAGGTTCGGTGTTGAATTTTTTCTGAACGTACTCTTGGGAGTTTTTCAAAATAACAGGTGTTAATTTAACATTCCCGGGCTTATAAACGCCGTGAACATTTCCGAAGGCAGCTGCTATAGTAAATTGATCACTTACCTTCATCAATTCTTCATAAGCGTAAGCAACTTCGTCTGGCTGCGTATATAATTTTGACGAATCAACATCGGTATTATCAACGCCATCTTCTTCGCCTCCCGTGATTCCTAATTCAATTTCTAGGGTCATTCCCATTTTGCTCATCCGTTCTAAGTAACGTTTTGAGATCTCAATATTTTCTTCGATTGGCTCTTCTGATAGATCGATCATATGTGAGCTATAAAGCGATTTTCCGGTCTCTTTAAAAAAGATCTCACCGGCATCCAAGAGTCCGTCGATCCATGGAAGTAGTTTTTTAGCGCAATGGTCTGTGTGTAAAATCACTGTAGCGCCATATAATTCAGCTAGTTCGTGAATATGTTTGGCTCCTGCAACAGCTCCAGCAATAGCGGCTCTTTGATCTTCATTAGACAAACCTTTTCCTGCATTAAAGTGTGCTCCCCCGTTTGAGAACTGAATAATAACAGGAGCATTCAATGCTGCGGCGGTTTCCATTACAGCATTCACGCTGCTGGACCCAACTACGTTTACCGCTGGCATAGCAAAGCCTTTTTCTTTGGCGTATGCGTGTATTTTTTGAACGTCTCTCCCTGTGGCTACTCCGGGACGAATAGAATGACTCATAATTAATTTTGTTTAGCGTGAACGCATTAATACGATCGTTGCTTTTATTAGTTAACTTACTAAGTGCTTTATTACTTCAAAGGGGTAATGCCATTTGAGGATAAAGTTTCTTCTGGCAAAAATAACAAATTTTAATCGTTTAAAACGGATAGTTAATTCCTATGTTGAACACTGAATTATTAAAATTGTAATCTCTGAACCAGCGTTCTCCAACAGCTTGGCCTGGGTCATGTGTTTTAAATCCTAGATCAAAGCGGATCACAAAGAAACCAAAGTCATATCTCAGTCCGATACCGGAAGCAACGGCAATTTCTTTTAGGTCCTGCACTCCGTCAAAGCGGAACGCTTCATCTTCAACATCGTCAAGTACATTCCATATATTACCTGCGTCTACAAAAAATGCTCCCTTAAATGCTCCTAAAATGGTAAATCTATATTCGGCATTAAATGCCAGTTTAAAATTAGCCTCGTTAAAGTCGAAGATTCCTCCACTACTACCAGGCCCAAGATCATAGGCTCGCCACCCACGATTGTCATTGGCACCACCGGCAAAATAACTTCGTGTAAAGGGGATGCTCGTACTATTGCCATAGGGAATGGCGATTCCACCAAATGCACGAACAGCTAAAACATTGTCGTCAAATAATTGCCAGTGTTTAATATATTCTGCTTCAGTTTTTACATATTGAGAAAAAGCCACACCAAGTGCTTCATATTGATCATTTTCGTTTTTCTCTAGTCCTGCAACTTGCGCAAGTGACGCTAAAATATTTCCGGCGCCTTCAACTTTAATACGAAGCCGATCAAAATCGGGGTCAAAAATATTTTCTCTCGAATCACGGAGCCAGGTAAAATTGGATGCAATGATCAGGTTGTTTTCAGTTAGGCGCACTTTTCTTTCGGCAATGCTTAAAACCTCTTTTTGTAATTCTTCTGAAATATCCAGATCCGGTAAATTATCAAGAAGTACGTCCGAAATAAATTGATCTGCTTCGTTAATGTCTCCATCAGTTGGAAGCAGTAATTCTTCTGATGCATCATCGATAAAGTCATAGTTTACCTCGCTGGCAATTTCATTAAGGCGGGCGTAGGTTGTTTTATAGACATTAAAATAATTGTCGGTATTTAAATTTCTGACAAACTGAATATTTAGCAGATCAAATCGGTAGGTTCTAATCTTAGAAGGTTTCCAGCGGTAATTGAAAATGCTATTAACTGTTTGTCGGTCTAGGCCAATGTTAGTCTGACTTCCGAAGCCAACACTAACGCTGGTAGATGGCGACATATATTTTTTAATGATGCTATCTGTTTTTATGGGGAATAAAATTCGTGGAAAGGACAGCTTAACGTCGGCACCAACTTCTGAAATATTAAAAAAGTTTTCATTATCGGCTTGATCTTTTGAAGAACCAACACTTCCACGCCCCGATACTTCTAAGGTTTCGGCGCCTCTAAAAATATTTCGGATTAAAAATGTTGAGCTAAAACCTATGCCAAACTGCTGAATTGTTGAGGTATAAGCGTCAAAATCAATTCCTAATGTATATTTTTTACGTGGAGTTAGTAGTACAGTAGCAATGAGACCCGTATTTGTGCTATCGCGTGGATCATTTTGATAAGTAATGTTTGGGTATTTAAAGATGCGCAGATCGCTTATTTGGTTATATGTTAACGTACGATCAATATCTCTAAATATCTCACCGGGTACAATAGAAATGGCATCGGTGATGGCCTTTGGTCTAAAGGCTAAGGGTTCGTAGCTGTAAATAGAATATCCTTTAAAATTGGCCGAATCTGCCCATTTTTTGGTTTGATTGCTATATGAATAATCTGCTACTACCCGCACTTCGTTTACGGTGTGGACTTTAAAAGGTTCAGTATAAGTGCTATCTCCAACGGTGATCTTTCGGTCGGGAATAATATACTTTATATGTGCCTTGTGATTGGTGTTTACGGTGTCTGCCTCAAAACCAACATAATCTTGATCAAAATAGTAGAGCCCCGAATTCCTAAATTGTAGAGTTAAACGATCTCGTTCGTTGTTAAAGTCGTTTGCATCATATTGTTTTCCTTCTTTAATAAATGATTTCCGTTGCGATTTTTTAAAGAGTTCTTCAACGACGGGTGAACTTAAATCTCTTGTTATTGAATCGACAAAATAAGGTTTATATCGCTGCACATAGTAGGTTATCTCGGCACGCTTTTTTTTGTTCTTATGTTGCGTGATCGCGTAATCTGCCTTGGCGTTAAACCAACCATAACTAGCGTAATACCGCTTGAGGCGATCAACAGATTTTCGTGCTTTATCGTCGGTAATGATGACGGGTGCATCGCCAGATTTTTGCAACCATTTATTAAAACCTACGTAGCTGCTATCGAGGGCATTCACTTGCTTTTTGGAGAGAAATTTTACAAGGCGTTCTTTCCGTTGTTCTTTTTTATTGATCCAGGCATTAAAAGTGCTATCGGGTTTTGGATCTGCCATATTGTAAATATGTAGGCCGAAAGGAATCCCTAATACTGGAAACTTTGGATTTGGTTTTTGGCTTAGTTGGCTAATCACACCGTAGTCTGTAGTCTCTACACTATCAACAATCACGCTGTTTTTAGTGAGTAAAAATTTATCTTCTGGAACACGTTTTACCGCATTACAAGAGCCAAGAAGTATGACTAATCCTAAAATAAGTGATATTTTTGTGAGGGTATGAATCAAGGGTTGCGGTTTATGCAAAGTCAAAAATAGGATAATTTTGGTAAGTAAAAGTCAATTAAAATTAATAACGAGTTTACAGCAAAAAAAGTACCGTGATAAAACGGGTCTTTTTATTGCAGAAGGTCCTAAGGTCATTGCCGAATTTATAGCTTCGGGTTTAAAGTTGCACAGTTTATTTGCTTCGGAAGATATTGGAATTTCGGCACCTTTTGAAAAGGTGACTGAAAAAGAACTTCAAAAACTAAGTTGTTTAAAAACAGCGAATAAAGCGCTCGCTGTTTTTGAAATTCCAAAGAAAAACAGTTCTACTTCCGAAGGATTGATCGTTGCGCTTGATGCTATTCGCGATCCGGGTAATTTAGGAACTATTATTAGGCTTTGTGACTGGTTTGGAGTTTCTCAGCTAATTTGTTCAATAGATACGGCAGACTGCTATAATCCGAAGGTTGTACAAGCTACCATGGGTTCAATTGCTAGGGTAGATGTTGCTTATATGGATCTTTCCGAATTTCTCAGGGAAACCAAATTGCCTATTTATGGAGGAGTCATGAAAGGGGTTAGTATTTACAAGGCGTCACTTCCGCAGGATGCAATCATTGTATTGGGAAATGAAGCCAATGGTATTTCCGAAGCCGTTCAGAAACAATTAACACATCACGTGACTATTCCTCAGTTTGGAAAAATTAAGGAAACTGAGAGTTTGAATGTGGCTACGGCCACGGCTATTTTGCTGAGTGAATTTAAGCGATCTACTGAAACGTAAAATTGATAAAAACTCCGCGCGAAGCAAATTTTTCAATATTTCCAGTGTATGGGCTAGCTGGATCTTCGTCTCGAACCAATTCGTCGCTTGTGGCAAAAACTCCGCGAATTGACGGCGTAAATTTGAAGTAGAATAGATAAAAGTCGATTCCAAAACCAAGTTCGTAATAACTCGTGCCTGCGGTCATCCTAAAGGTGCCCTGCTCGTTGTCTTCTGGATTGTTTTGGCTACTAGAAAGGTTGTGAGAACGCGATATTCCAGCAACAATAAATGGCTTGATATTATTAAGGCGTTTGGTTGATAATTTAACCAATAATGGTACGTGAATGTATGTTGATTTGGTTTCTCTAAGTCTATCTGCAGGTTCGTCAAACTGAGGAAACATAAGATCTCGCTTTGTAAAATAGAGTCCGGGTTCGAGTCTGAGGTTAATGTGTTTACTTACACGTAAATCACCAACAAGCCCTACGTTAAAGCCAGTTTCGCCTTGAACGATCACATCTGTTATGTCATCACCAAAATCTTCTTTATAATCAATCTTAAAATCGTAACTATTGAAACCGAGGTAATACCCCCAAGTTAAGAAGCGATTGTCAAAAGTTTCAAGATTAGCCAGTCTTTCTTTGCTAAATAGCTGTGCTTTCGCACTTTGTGCGAAAATGAGTAAAGCCAATACAAAAAATAGTTTCTTCATCATCATTTAGTTGCCGTATATATGGTTGCTACGCCAAAGGTCTGCGGTTTATTTTTCACATCTATAAACCCGATTTTACGTAAAATATTGTTGAGTTCTTCGCCAAAAGGGAAAACAGAGGCGCTTTCGCTTAAATAACGATAGGCTACCTTGTCTTTAGAGAACATTCTGCCAATTGTTGGTAAAATGGCCTTTGAATATAAATTATAGCCTTGTTTAAAAGGAAATTTTGTGGGTACTGAAGTTTCAAGGATTACAAAAATCCCATCCTTTTTTAGTACGCGATAGATCTCAGCTAAGCCTGTTTCTAGGTTTTGAAAGTTGCGTACTCCGAAGGAAACAGTAATGGCGTCAAAAGAGTTGTCATTAAAAGGCAATGCTTCCGAATCACCCTTTACAAAGGTGATCTTATCTGCCAATGGCGTGTTATCTACTTTTTTACGTGCCATGGAGAGCATTCCTTCACTCAGGTCTAAACCAACTATCGATTTTGCTGGAATAGTTTCAGCAAACTTGATCGCCAGATCGCCTGTTCCTGTTGCAATATCTAAGATATGCTGCGGTTTTTTTGCAGCGATCATTGCAATCACTTTTTTACGCCATTTTACATCGGTACCTAAAGAAATAACCCGGTTTAAGCCGTCGTAGTTTTCAGAGATCGTATCGAACATTTGTTCAACTTGCTCCTTCTTCTCGGCTTTAGAATCTTTATATGGCGTAATTTTTTTGTCCATTTTTTACTGTCAAAATCCTCATAAATGAGAGGGTTGCAAAGCTACGTACTTTTTCAAAGAAAACCCATCAATGTAAAATGCAAAGTTCATTTTGGGAAAGGGGCTAGAATGATCGCTTTATTATTGCTGCTGCTAGCACATTATATCGGAAATCAATTTTGTACCTTTGCGCCACTTATGCAGTATATAGTATGAAAATTATTATTGCCGGAGCTGGTGAAGTAGGATTTCATTTGGCCAAGCTCCTCTCTTTCGAATCGCAAGATATCACATTGATTGATACAAGTAGAGAATCCTTAGCGTATGCAGATACTCATTTGGATATTCGTGTTGTAAGAGGCGATGCGACTTCTATTTCGGTACTTAAAGACAGTAAAGTTCAAGGTACAGATCTGGTTATTGCCGTAACATCGAGCGAAACAACCAATATTACAGTATGTGTATTGGCCAAACAGCTTGGCGCAAAAAGAACGATAGCACGTATTTCCAACACAGAATTTATAGACAATAAAGAAGAAGTTGGTTTTACCAAATTTGGGATCGATGAGCTTATTTCTCCCGAATCTTTGGCAGCAAATGAAATTGAGTTGTTATTGCAGCAAAGTGCCTTTAATGACTCGTATGAGTTTGAAAACGGAGCGCTTACCATGATTGGTTTGAGTTTATCACGAACAGCTGCATTTGTAGGTAAAACAGTGAAAGAAGCGGCGCAGATATTTCCCGATTTAACTTATGTACCTATTGCTATACAGCGTTTTGGAACGCAGTATACAATTATTCCGCGGGGAGATACTACCTTTAAGGAAGGGGACCAGGTTTATTTTACAACAACCAAATCTGGGGTAGATGAAATCTATAAATTAACAGGAAAGATAAAACAGGAGATCAGGAACGTGATGATCTTGGGAGGTAGTAAAATTGGTTATAAGACGGCTAGAGACCTTTGTAAGGCCAGTTTTAATGTCAAACTTATAGAGAGCAACAAAGAAAAAGCGTTTGAAATTGCCGATGATATTCCTAGTTGTTTGGTGATCAATGGAGATGGTAGAAATGTTGAATTACTTCAAGAAGAATCGATTGAAGATATGGATGCTTTTATTTCGGTGACCGGAAATAGTGAAACTAATATCATGTCTTGTTTGGTAGCCAAGTCTAAGGGAGTGAAAAAAGCGATTGCTTTGGTTGAAAATATGGATTATTTTCAGTTGTCACATTCAATTGGTATTGATACGCTGATCAATAAGAAATTATTGGCTGCCAATAATATTTTCCGCTACATTAGAAAAGGGGAGGTTGTTGCAATGACCAAACTAAACAATATGAATGCCGAACTGCTAGAATTCCAGGTTTCGTCTTCTTCACGTGTTTGCAATAAGCTGATCCGTGATATTGATATTCCACGCTCAGCAATAATCGGTGGAATTATTCGGGGCACTGAAGGAATTATTGGTCTTGGAAATTTCAGAATTGAAAATGGCGATAAAATTGTAGTTTGCTGTTTGCCTCAATCTATTGCCAAGGTTGAAAAGCTCTTTATATAATGGGTTCCATTTCATCGAAACTAAACGTAAAGTTAATATGCCACCTTATGGGACTTCTCCTTGGGGTAAATGGTATTTTTATGTTGCTGTCAAGTATTGTAAGTTTTGCTTACAACGATGGCGTTTTTACGGAAATGTTGATGTCGGGATTGATGGTAACAGCCTTTGGAGGGCTTGTTATGCTAGTGACATTAAAGCATAGAAAAGAAATTTTAAAACGAGAAGGATATCTTATTGTAACCCTAGGATGGGTTTTTATGTCGTTGGCAGGTTCAATACCGTATATTATGACTGGCGCGATCCCTAATTTTACCAATGCCTTCTTTGAAACGATGAGCGGCTACACTACTACGGGAGCTACTATTTTAAGTGACATAGAGGTGATTCCTAAAGGAGTGCTTTTTTGGCGAAGTATTACGCATTGGATAGGCGGGATGGGGATCATTGTTTTAGCCATTGCCATTTTACCTTTACTCGGAATAGGAGGGATGCAACTTTTTGCTGCGGAAGCGCCTGGTCCTGGAGGAGATAAACTTCATCCAAGAATTACAGATACCGCCAAACGACTTTGGTTGATCTATGTTGGCTATACAGTTGCTGAAACGATCTTGCTTCAAATTGCGGGAATGAGCTTTTTTGACGCGATCAATCACTCTTTGAGTACGTTGAGCACTGGAGGGTTTTCTACAAAAAACAGTAGTGTTGCCTATTGGAATGACAACCCTGTAATACAGTATATCATTATTGTATTTATGTTTTTGGCAGGAACCAACTTTGTGTTGAGTTATTTTGCTTTTAAAACAAAATTCAGCCGAATATTTAAAGATGAAGAATTTAAATGGTACGCCATTCTTATTATCGTTCTAACAGGTATTGCTGCGCTACTTATTTATTTTCAAGCCGATATGTCCGTTTCAACTATAGAACACCCGATGGTTTGGGGTAGGTTTGAAAGTGGATTCAGGCATGGTCTTTTTCAGATCTTAGCCATTGTTACCACTACAGGATTTGTGACGGCCGATTATACTACATGGACACCTTTTCTAACTATTTTCTTCTTCGGACTTATGTTTCTTGGAGGTTCTTCCGGTTCAACTTCTGGAGGGGTCAAGGTGGTGCGTCATTTGATCATGATAAAAAATGGTATGCTAGAATTTAAAAGGAGTTTGCATCCTCGTGCCATATTACCCATGCGATATAATAATAAGGCGGTGCCACAACCCATTGTATTTAACATATTAGGTTTCTTTATTTTATATATGCTTTCCTTTATTGTTGGAGTATTGGTCTTTTCGTGGCTAGGGCTCGACTTTAGAACTGCCTTAGGAGGTGCTGCTTCTACTTTAGGGAATGTTGGACCAGCATTAGGAGATCTAGGGCCTGTTGATAATTATGGTGGACTTGTTTCTCCTGCAAAGTGGTGGGCTTGTTTCTTGATGCTTATTGGGCGTCTAGAATTGTTTACTGTTTTAATCTTACTTACACCTTTCTTCTGGCGAAATAGATAGCTATTAATCTACTGAAGTAATTTCAATCTCAACGCGACGATCAAAGGAGTCGCCCATACCTAACGGATAGCGAAAAGCCATACCTATATATTGCATACGTTTGGTGTCGATTCCCTTTTTTGCTAAATAATTGTGCAGTGCACGAGCACGCGCTTCAGAGAGGTTTCTTTTTCCCGTGCGAACATTCAAAACATCCACAGCGGGGTTGTCTTTATCACCACAACAAATATGACCAATAAGTTTGAATCGCACAGAAGGGTTTTCCGTCAGGAAAGTAACTAATTCGTCTAAGGCAGCACGACTCTCATCCATGATCACATCGCGATCTACATAAAAACGAATACCTTCCAAAATGATCTTATCACCTTTTTTAGGAATTACCATACTGGCGATAGTAGGTGGCGGAATGCTGTCTAGCTTGACGGGCTCCTCTCGTATTTCGCCTGTTTCTGGGATATGATCTTTTTTATAATGAACCAAAACATCGACTCGGCGATTGTTGGCTGCTTCGCTTCCTAATTCACCGTAACCATTAGATGATATAATGGTAAAATCTCGTAGTTGATCTTTTACATTTTCTGCTCGTTTGCGGGAAAGTTCTAAATTATATGCTTCGGTTCCAACACTATTGGTATAGCCTTTAATGTGTACATCCAGTGAATCTTTATATTCTATACGTTTAAGACTGTCAATGCGTGCTAATTGCATACTGTTTAGTTCATACACGTCGTTGTTGAAGTAGAGGGAGAATTTTTGTTCTCCCTGTTGACTCATTGCGCAAGCACTACAAAGCACAATACTTATCAAAAAACAGTTATGTAGAAAACGCTTCATAGCCCTAAATGTATGATTTTATTTAGAAAGTATACAAATATGATGTCACTAAGGTATTGGTTCCGATATCAATACCATTCGTCTGGCGCTGTTTTCTTCGGAAGTATAAAAATACAAGCAAGGTCTAGCCATGATGTAGTTTTGGTAATATTATTTCGTTGCAGTTACATTTCCGAAGAAATTAGAGAAATGTAAATTTCCTACAAAATATATTCGAATAACTTAAAGTCTAGCGTTTATATGGGGTTTATTGATTTACAATAGGTTAAGCTGTATTTTTTTAAAAATTATCATAAATAGTTGTTTTACAGATGTTTAGTGTTTACATTAGGAGGACACTAATTCATTTAAACAACCAATCCATGAAAAAAACTTTACTTTTAGTCGCTCTTGTGGCGTTTTCTACTGCGGCGTTTTCGCAGGCAAATAATTATAACGTAGGTGATGTTGTAAACGACTTTACGGTTACTGATACAGACGGAATTGAACACAATTTGTATACAATTACCGCACAAGGTAAATACGTGTACTTAGATTTCTTTTTCGATACTTGTGGTCCTTGCCAAATAAATCAGCCCGCTTTTAATGAGTTTTACGACAAATATGGATGTAATACTGGTGATGTTTATGGGCTGTCAATTAATGACGGTACTGATAACAATCAGGAAGTTGAAGCGTATAAAGACGCCTTTGGAGGTCCATGGGCGCATCCGCCAGCTGCAAGTAATGAAGGAAATAGCGCAGCAGTTACAACCGATTTTGGTGTAGGGGCTTTTCCAACTTTTGTACTCATAGGTCCTGGTAATATTCTTCTTGAAAAGGATATTTGGGAAGGAAGTGTTTCGGTTGCCTTGTTTGAGTCAACGTTCCCAAGCGGATTTGAGCCACCTGTAGCTTATTGCACGCCATTAGGTGTGGATGAAAACGAATTAGCAGTAAATTTTCAGTTATTCCCCAACCCAAGTGATGGTTCTGGAATTACAATTGAATTAAACCAAGCTGTTGAAGATGCCGTGGTTACTATTTATTCTGTATTAGGACAGGTGATTTATCAAGAAACTTATTCAGAAAACAATATTCAAATTAATCAACAACTCACTAGTGGCTCTTATTTGGTGCAAGTACGCACTGAAATAGGAGTTGCTACCAACCAGCTCATTGTTAAGTAGTTTATTTTGTTAGTAATGTAAAAAGTCCGTAGTGTAATGCTACGGACTTTTTCGTGTTAATGAGATTTTGATTTACGAAACTGCTGCTTTAATACGTTTCATAGCTTCTTTAATGTCTTCTTCGGAAGCGGCATAAGAAATACGTATGCAATTATCATCGCCAAAGGCTTCTCCGGTTACCGTCGCTACATTGGCTTCTTCAAGAAGGTATAATGAAAGATCGGATGCATTCTGGATGGTCTTTCCGCGAAGTGTCTTTCCGAAGTAATACGAAATATCTGGAAAAACATAGAAAGCACCTTCAGGCTCGTTACATTTAAAGCCTGGAATTTCAGCAAGTAAGCCTAAGATCAACTGGCGTCTTTTCTTAAAGGCATCAACCATATATTGAATCTTGCTCGGGGGTGCTTCAAGTGCTGTGATGGTTGCCATTTGCGCTATACAATTGGCTCCACTAGTTACTTGACCTTGCATTTTGGTGCACGCTTTTGCGATCCATTCGGGTCCGCCCATATATCCAATACGCCATCCGGTCATTGAGAATGCTTTAGAAACACCGTTTACGGTCACTGTGCGGTCGTACATGTCTTCAAACTGAGCCATAGACACATGTTCTCCAACAAAGTTGATATGCTCGTAGATCTCGTCGCTAATTACGATAATGTTTGGATATTTTACCAAAACGTCTGCAAGTTCGCGTAATTCGGCTTTGCTGTATACTGAACCACTTGGATTACAAGGGGAGCTATAGATAAGTAATTTTGATTTTGGTGTGATGGCTGCTTCAAGTTCGGCAGCTGTTACTTTAAAATCATTATCGATAGACGTTTTGATCTCTACAGGAATGCCACCAGCCACTTTGCTAATATCTGCATAGCTTACCCAGTAGGGTGCAGGCAGTAGTACTTCGTCGCCTTCGTTTAGCAATACTTGTGCAAGATTGGCCAATGATTGTTTGGCTCCTGTTGAAACAACGATCTGTGCTGGCGAATACGTGAGATTGTTATCGCGTTTAAACTTCGTGATAATGGCTTTTTTCAAATCAACATAACCATCAACCGGGGTATAGGCATGAAAATTATCTTGTACGGCTTTTATTGCCGCATCTTTTACAAATTCTGGAATTGTAAAGTCTGGTTCTCCCAGGCTTAGTCCAATGATATCTTTGCCTTCACTTCTCAATTCACGCGCCTTTGCTGCCATAGCTAGGGTCGCTGACGTTGCCATTTGGTTAACGCGATCAGATAATTTTGAGTTCATAGTTTATGCATGCGGAGCTGGATTGAGCCCCATTTGTTTTAAGTACTTAAAATGGGCGATGATCGCCTTACGGGTTGTTTCGTATTCTTTATACGGAAGATTAAACTCTTTTGCTGTTTGTTTAACGATGTTGGAGATCTTGGTATAATGAATATGACTAATATTTGGAAAGATGTGGTGCTCTACCTGATGGTTGAGTCCGCCAGTAAACCAATTAACAATAGGGTTCTTTGTTGAAAAGTTTACCGTGGTAAATAATTGGTGAATGGCCCAAGTGTTCTTTACGTTTCCACTTTCGTCTGGAAGCACAATGTTTGCTTCTTCTACAACGTGTGCTAATTGGAAAACGATACTTAGTATCATTCCTGCCACGTAATGCATGATAAAGAAGCCTATAAGTACTTTCCACCAAGCAATTCCGAAGAAAAGCAACGGAATAACGATCCAAATACCAAAATAGATGATCTTGGTAATGATCAGGATGCTCCATTGGGTGGAAGGTTTAGGGAATTTTCCGAAGGAAAGCTTCCGTCCTAAATAGCGTCTGGTTTGTTGAAAATCGGTTGTAATTGCCCAATTAAATGTAAGAAGCCCATAGAGAAAAACGCCATAGTAGTGTTGAAATTTATGTAGCTTAAACCATTTTGCATATTTCGAAAAACGCAGCACTCGTCCTGCTTCGAGGTCTTCGTCGTGTCCGTGAATATTGGTATAAGTATGATGTAAAACGTTGTGTTGTACTTGCCAGTTATATACATTTCCAGCAAGAATATACATGCTGCTTCCCATTAGCTTATTGATCCATTTCTTAGAAGAATAGGCGCCGTGGTTGGCATCGTGCATGACATTCATGCCTACGCCAGCCATACCAACACCCATTACAAGTGCACAAAGTAATTGTGCCCACCAAGGTAATTCTAGTGAAAGAAGTAAAAAATATGGAGTTAAATATATGGAGAACATGACCACCGTTTTAAGGTGTAGTTTCCAGTTGCCATTACGGGAAATATTATTTTCTTTGAAATAGCCATTGACACGCTTATTGAGCGTTCTAAAGAACTTTGCGGAGTCAACGCGGGAGAAAGTTACTTGGTTTGTACTCACAGGATTAAATTTAAAGGGGATTCTAGTTTTTTAGAAAACGTAAAAATACGCATCTTCGTCTAAATGAAGCCTTACAAAAGTATAAATTTCTAAAAGTTGTTCTACTTTTGCACCGAATTATAGCCTATGGAACTTATTCAGACTTATTTTCCGCAACTTACTGAGAGACAGTTAGAACAGTTTGCCAAGTTGGCAGCGCTGTATAAGGACTGGAATTTAAAGATCAACGTGGTCTCAAGGAAGGATATTGATGAATTGTATTTACGTCATGTACTTCATTCTCTTGGAATAGCGAAAGTTTTAACATTTCATCCTGGAACACGTATTTTAGATGTGGGCACCGGTGGTGGCTTTCCAGGAATTCCTTTGGCGATTCTTTTTCCTGAAGTTAATTTTCACTTGGTTGATAGTATTGGAAAAAAGATCAAAGTAGTAGAAGAGGTTTCAGAAGGTTTAGGTTTGGAAAATGTTCGTGTGACACATGGGCGTGTTGAAACGGTTGATGATCAATATGAATTTATTGTAAGTAGAGCTGTAGCTCAAATGGAAACATTTGTACGTTGGGTTCAAGGGAGAGTTGCGAAGAAAAGTGAGCACGAACTTAAAAACGGTATTCTTTATTTAAAAGGAGGAGATCTTACAGAAGAATTATCAGCCTTTCCTAAAGCGACCTTATTTCCGTTAAAAGATTATTTTGTAGAAGATTTTTATGAAACTAAGACGGTGGTTCATTTGCCTTTAAAATACAAGGGGAAATAGTAAACTTAAGTCTTAATTGAATTGCATAAAAAAACCTCCGAAGTGTTTTCTTCGGAGGTTTTTAATTTATTAGAATCTAATCTTATTTATTGATAAGGATCTTTTCTACTTTAATAGCTGCTCCGTCTGTAATCTTTACGAAGTATGCACCAGTATTAAGGTTTTCAACATTGATCTGCTCATCTGCAGAGATGTTTTTCTTAGCAAATACAGATTGTCCTACAATATTGAAAACTTCAACAGAAGCATTTTCAGCATTTACAATATTTAAAATACTGCTAGCAGGATTTGGATAGATACCTACTGTATCAAGGTTACTGTCATTGATTCCAAGATCTCCTTCAGCACCGAAGTCTGTTGGGAAACCAGAACCGTAGTTACCATCAGTATCCATGATCACAACACCGTTAATGTCTTCCAAATGAACTGCTCCACCACCGTCACCAGCAGTATCAACAATTGTGAAAGTGTAACAATCTAATGGGTCTGGAAGCGTAATGTTCTCAATGATTGTCATGTTGTTGCCGAAAGGTCCGCCCGTCTCAATTAAAAGTTGTGCGCTGTTTCTAATATTCCAACGTACTTCTCCACCAAAACCATCGGTGTTCAAAGTAAGAATAAGGTCATTATCTGTAGTTGGAGATGAATCAAATGAGGTAGTACCTGAGTTGTTTGAGTTTTCATCATCACCTGGCAGTGTTACCGTAAGAGTATTTGTTGGTTGTGAGGTGTAAGTAATAGCAGGTAAGTCAACTGTCTCTGACTGTAAAGAAGGGATGTTACCAGTCCAATTGAATACAGCTGGTGTTCCACCATTTACATCATAAGAAATAGCCAAAGATGTGATAGGATCCTGACCTAAGTTTTGAATTTGGATTTCAGGAGTAATTTCAGTGTTTTGCTCACACTGCGTGCGAATTGCAGTAATTGATTTTAAACTACCGTCATTTGCGTTATCGATACCTGTATACGAAGGAATTGCACCAGCACCACTAACAATCTCTGTTTCGTCTTGAGAAATAAAAGCTACTACTTCCATATCTGCAACTTCCATAGGTACGCCATTGTAGTCTGCAGGAAGTGTAAAAGTAAATGTCTCATCAACAAAAGTATTAGCCGTTGTTGTAGGAAGTGTTAAACCCCATTGGCCAGTGATCATGTCAACCAATCTGTGTTGGTGAACATACTCGTTACCCATATTTCCACCAGTTTGTGGTCCTAAGGTGTTATTTTGAAGTAAAGCTACATTCAATCTGTTTGTAGCAACCGCACCGTTAGCAGTATAGTAACCTTCAACATGTACGATCATTTCACTTGTTTGAACGTCAATAGTCGCTTCAACAGCAACATTTACATAAGAAGATTCTGCAAGTGTTTGGTTTGCTCTTGATGTCCACTCTCCACGACCAATAACTGGAGAACTTCCAGAAAATGTGTGACGATTGATCATTCCAGAAGGAAAACTGTTAGCGCCAAAAAAAGCACGAATACCTTCTCCTTCAACAGTTCTAAAGTCTGGCTGACCCGGACTTGGGTTCGCAAATCCACCAGCGTGAATATTAACTAAAAACACATTTCCAGGATTGGCATCCTTGATGGCCTGTGCAATAGCATGACCGTCAGGACAAAAAACACATTTTATTCCTGTGAATTCTTCTAGAACCACTTTCTTGTTTTCAGGCGTAGTACTCACGATGGTTTGTGCAAATGCAGCAACCCCGAATAGCATGAGTAATAAGCCAATAGGTAATTTTTTAGACATTTTTTTTAGTTTTAGTTGATATTAAATGAATGTTAAATATAACCATTTTTTTGCTAAAAAAAATATTTTTATCTTTTTTTAATACCCTATAAATCCGATAGATAAATGGCTTACGGGCCAAATTAATGTCTCGGAAAAAGAATATTGTATTTCTCGTAAAAACCTAATGTTCTTTAATTTAGATTTTATATTTTTGAACTTACCTAATTTTAAAAATTTCATTACTATGAAACATACACTACTTTTTTTAATGCTTGTAATGGCTAGTTTTAGCCTAAGTGCTCAATATATTGTTCAGGATCTTGATGGGAACCCAATTGAGGATGGCGATGTGATCTCTTTCGGAACTGTAGTAGCTCCAGATGCCTTTATTAAGTTTAAAGTAACAAACCAAGGAGCAACAGCAATCAATACGCGTATTGAATTTGTAAGTGCACAAAATGCAGATGGCTCGCAGTTTGAACTTTGCTATGGTCTTTGTTATACTGGTTTAACTATTGGTGAGTCTTATCCTCCTGGATCAGATTTTATCGTAATCGAACCAGGAATGTCTACAGGACAAGGGAATCACTTCTACAATGCTGATGCTGGTGATGGAACACAGATCATCGACTACGTTTTTCGTTTTTACGAAACAGACGGTGGCGGAACCGATATAGGAAACAGCTTGACCTTTACATATCGATATGACCCAGTTTTAGGTGTAAACGATAATCAATTAAACATCGCTGTTGCTTCTACCGTTATTTCGGGAGAATTAGCTATTGATGTTCAAGAAGATCTTAATTTGGCAGTATACGACTTAAACGGTCGTGTGGTTAAAAACATTAAATTGGAAGCAGGACAACGCTCAATTAATATGTCTGACCTAAGTGCTCAGATGTATATGCTACACTTTACTAACAATAAAGGTGTTTCACAAGTAACAAAAGTGATCGTGAAGTAATTCATTTCACTCATAAATTATAAAGGCCGCCTTTTTGGGCGGTCTTTTTTTTGAACCATTTTAATGGCTACATCGTAAGCTAGTGCGAGTAGCTGGTTTTTTTTATATTGTTCTCTTCGGAAATTTGAATGCTTGGAGCGCTTTAAAGCAATCTACCTATGAGAAGGCGAACTCTTGTGGTTAGCTTACCGCCAAAACCTTCCGAAATAACTATAATGCTTGTCAATGCAATTTTTGCGAGACCTAGGTAGCAAAGGTCGCTAGCGCGAAGTTTCTTTAATGCATTACCTACGAGTTTGTGATTTCCGAAGAAACCCGAAGAACCTTGTATAATGAGATGTATTCTAGCGAATTTAACCATGCTAAAAATAGCAAAGCAGTTTCATTTCTTGGGTATAAAAAAAGCCCGCTAATGCGAGCTTTTTTTATATTGTTGAGTTGTTTCTTAAAAGGAAACCACCAAATTGGCACTTAAGCCTGTGTTTTCAGGTACAAAGCGGCAAACACCACCTACACATATCAATCCGCCACGTTGACGTCCGTAGTTCATTCCAAAGCGCGTATTACCTTTAGAATAGCTACCACCAATATTGTAATAGTGAATTTCACCTTCCCCACCGTAGTTCCAGGAATCGGCAATATAAAGTCCGAGTTTTGAATTAAAATTATATTCAACAACTCCTGCAGCCCAGTTTTTACGGTCTTTTTCTGTCCATAAATGTTGTGCAACCACACGAACTGATTTCGCTCCTTTGATTCGGTAAGTTCCTTCAAGAACTCCGATAGTTGCATGAATATCGCCTTGTGTTCCTAGCGGACCACCCAATGATACTCCTTTATCGATGATCACGTCTTGAAAGGTAATAACCGACTTGAATTTCTTTGACCAGGTGTTTTTGGCTTCAAAACTAAAATCTCTAAAGAATCGTGGTCCAGACCCAATAAATTTGGCTTCATACCAGCGGTTTGGGATGTTGTATTCTGCGTCTAAGCCTGCCCAGTACGAGAAGTTTGCAGCTAATTTTGTTCCATATTTTCCCAAAGGAGAATCTTTAGGGAAACTGTAATACATATCTACTTGTGTACCAACTTCACCTACGTGTTTGTCGAATGTTTCAATAACCAATCGAGGTTGCGGGTTGTATACATAGATGTTGGTTAGTAAGTAATCTTGTTGTTTTGTTAGTGCAGGCACATAATTTAAGACCTGCTGATTATATAGGTTTCCTTCTGCAAGTCGGTCACTGTAAAAGCTAAAGTTTTCTAAGCGTCTAAAAGTGGCGTTCACACCTAGACCCTTTTGAGTATAGCCAGCATTGACAAGCATGGCGGTACCGTCGTATAACTTATTTGAAACTAAACGGCCTTCATTAGCGACCACATCAGGATCTTTGGTAATGGCTTCGATACCACCAAAGAAATTACCTGCTACAACATCTAGTCTTCCTCCGTAAGCGTTCACTGTACTAGGAATAGTATCATTGCTGCCGGTGTTTTGGAATCGGGCAACATAACTCGCTCCCATTCTAATGTCAACGTTTTCAATATTTAAGGCTTGGCTTACATTTGCGTTTACATCGGCACCTTGAATGGTTCCGTCTGAAAGTTCAAAGCCCACACGTTGTTGTCCGTAAACTGCTGTAATATCTAAGTAATCTAAAGGCGAAAACTTAACGCGTACCCCGTGAAGCGCGTTATTGATACCTAATTGTCTGTCTTCCCAAGAACGAAGTATGAGTCCGCTACCAAATTGCTCGTAAAAATAACCACCGGTAACATCCAGTATTTCATCTTTATAGTTTAAGTAATAGGTTGCAATACCGTTTTGGCCATAGAAATCTGGTGCAAAACCTAGAATAGCCGATGGTAAATACGATTCGTATTGTGCTCCAACAGTAAACTTGTTGTAATTATAATTTAGTTGAAAATAATTGTTTGCTCTAAAGGTATCTTCTGGGCTAAAGGGATCGTTTGGTGCGTCAAAATTGATGCCTGTGTCGTTTAAAAGCCATTGTGAATTGGATTCAAAACCTCCAAAAAATGTTCCGTTTTCTTGTGCGATTGAGATACCACTACAGAGTATAGCGGCTGCTAGAATAAATTTTTTCATTCGTTTTGGTTGTGTTAGGGGGTAGTAAAAGACTTATTTAGAGTATTCCTTTACCTTTTCATATAATTCGTATTCAGCACCACTGCTATAACCAGAATGCTTATAAACAATTTTATTGTCTTTGATCAAAAGGGTTAGTGGCACAGTTGCAGCACCTAAGGCACGTTTTAGATCATTGTTAGTGTCTAATAGGATCTCATAATCCCAACCTTTACCATTAATAAGTGGTTTAACTCTTTTTACCGTACGACTATCATCTACAGAAACGGCGATAAGAGATACGTTTGTTTCTTCTTGCCATTCATCCCAAACTTCGCTGATTGCGTCAAGTTCTTTTAAACAAGGTACACACCAAGTTGCCCATAATGAAACAATAACAACACCTTCTTTATCGGCAGCTTCTTTAATAGTTATTGTTTGCCCGTCGGTAGTTGTAAGATCGACATTAGGAAGTTCACTTTGAGAAAAGCCAGTGAATGTAAGCGTTAAAGCAAGGAAAAATAAGATTTTTTTCATGTTTAAAAGTTTAAAGGGTTAAGCAATATTAGGTAATATTATTCAAAAAATAAATTAATAATGGTATATTTAAATTTCTATTATCCTATAGAAATACTATGATAGAAATCGTTTAATTTTGCGTTCAATAATAAATCCACCTTCTATGAAATTTTCAATCATTTTAAAGAGTTCATTAATTTTAATGCTCTTCACCGTCTTCGCGTGTAGCAAAACAGAAGAAAATGTCCCTCTTGTTAATATTGCTAGTTTAGTTTTAACAAGTGATTCTGCAGATGCTATTTTGGTTGTCAATGAAACTGTAACATTTACGGCAACTGGTGATGATCAAGAAAATTACAATAATCAAGCCACCTTTTTTGTAAACGGCACAGAGATCACGGGTAATTCTTATGCTTTTGATTCTGAAGGTTCTTTTGAAGTATATGCAGCTTATGCAGGGATTAACAGTAATAACTTAACCTTTGATGTAGTTAGCGCTGACGAAAAGACTCTATTGTTGGATCGCAAACAGGCATTCCCTAATCAGCCAATTACATTTACCTTAATTAATTCAGATGGAACTGACGCTACGGGCGATGCAACTTTTTATGTTGATGGTTCGGCAATAACAGGAAATGTGTTTAGCTCAGGGACAGTTGCTTTACATGAAGTCTATGCAGAATATTTATTAGGTGGTGACACGCAGGTTACAGCAACTAAAAACTTTGAGGTTTTTATAGCAAAAAGAAAAGTAGTTTTAGAAGATTATACAGGAACATGGTGTGGATATTGTCCTGCAGTAGCAGCGGCAGCAGAAGAGGCCCATGATGCAACTCCGCAT
This sequence comes from Ulvibacter sp. 2305UL32-6, assembly GCF_058148545.1. Lineage (NCBI taxonomy): Bacteria > Pseudomonadati > Bacteroidota > Flavobacteriia > Flavobacteriales > Flavobacteriaceae > Ulvibacter > Ulvibacter sp. 2305UL32-6. The sequence continues at coordinate 349,506 of NZ_JBYVKA010000001.1, read as the reverse complement.
TTGGCTGTAGTTGCTATTCACGAGACCGCGGCTAGTTTTCCAGATCCATATCACTTCCCGGAAGTACAAATGCTTAAGGACGCTTTTGGCGTGAATGGGTTACCAGCAGCTCGTATAAACAGAACTACCAATTGGAATCAGCCATATCCACTTAGCGATGTGACATCTATTGCGGGAGAGGATAGTGATGTTGCAGTTGCTATTAAGTCGCAACTTTCAGGAACTAATTTGAATGTAGAGGTAAACGTCCTTTTTGAAAATGGTTCAAATCCAGGAGATAAAATTGTCCTTTATTTAACAGAAAGTGGTCTTATTTATGACCAAGTAAATTATTATAATGATGACCCAACTAGTCCGTATTACCAATTAGGAGATCCAATCCCTAATTTTGAGCACAACGATGTGTTGCGTCTTTCTTTAAGCGGTCTATTTGGCGATGCGATCGATGCTACCGCTAGTTTTGGAACTTTTACCAAGAACTTTTCAGCGACACTACCTGATGATTATAATCCGGCAAACCTACACTTAGTTGCCATGGTTGTTAGTGATGATAATGGAGCGAGAAATGCGCAGTATGCTAGCGTAAATGAAGAGAAAGGATACGAATAATGACTTTTAAATATTAATATTTAAATCCCAAAGTTTATACTTTGGGATTTTTTTGTTTTTAACTGTACAAATCGTTACATTAGAACAAAAAACAATGAGAATCAATAACTTATATATATTGTGTTTTGTTTTTGTGGCGTCAATTCTATCTAGTTGTAATAGCGATGATAAAATCGTAGACAACGGACTCGAAGCTGAAGCTTTCTTAATTGTAGATTCAAATATAGGTCTTCGGAATCAGGAAATAAACTTTAGTTTGATTGATGCGAATGAAATAGATCAATCTGCTGCGGCCACCTTTTATATCAATGACGAACCCATTGAGACAACTAGCTTTTCTGCTGACACCGAAGGTAGTTACACGCTTTACGCAACCTATACGCTTAATGGCAATTTGATAACTACTCCACCTCAGGAAATAGCCATCATCATACCACGTAGAAAAATTTTACTTGAGGCGTTTACGGGTGTTTGGTGTGGATTTTGCCCACGAAAAACGACCGCTGTTAAAGATCTAAGAAGACTTACCCAGCACGTTGCCGTTGTTTCAATTCATGGAAATAGTATTTATACAGGTATAGACCCATTAACTATTCCAGAGGGTATGTTTCTCAAGGATCATTATGAAGTTCCTGGATACCCAACGGGTGTAATGGATCGTGGCGATTTCTGGGATTTTGCAGATGGCTCGGCAGCCACGGAACCTTTTATTGAATACGCGGGAAATGAAGTCCCCATGACAATTGCTATTAATTCGAATTTGCTTGGATCAGATTTAAGTGTAGAGACGACCTTACTTTCTGAAGTAACGCTTAGCGGCTATAAGATAGTGGTGTATTTGACCGAGGATGGAATCCTTTTAGATCAAGTAAATTATTATAATACCAATCCCGACAGCCCTTTTTATCAATTGGGTGACCCTATAGTTGACTTTGAACATAGCGATGTGCTTCGGGAGATTTTAACAGATCCACTTGGTGATGAAATATCAACTTTGGCGGCACTCAATCCTATGAAATACACCTATACAACTAGTATTTCTTCCGAAATGAATCCGCAAAACTTAAAGCTAGTAGTAGTTGTATTAGATAGTAATGGAGCTGCTGTAAATGCACAGTTTGCTAGTGTATTAGAAAACAAAATCTTCGAATAAATATAAACTCATATAAACAAAAAACCCGAAGCAACTTGCTTCGGGTTTTTTATTTGTCAATTTTCTTACTATCCTAAAAACGGATAACGATAATCTGTTGGTGTTACAAAGGTCTCCTTGATCATACGTGGAGAGACCCAACGATACAAGTTTAATTTGCTACCTGCTTTATCATTTGTTCCACTATTACGAGCACCACCAAAAGGTTGCTGCCCAACAACAGCGCCAGTAGGCTTGTCATTGATATAGAAGTTTCCAGCGGCATTTTCCAAGATTTTCACGGCCTTTTCAAGCGCATAACGATCTTCACTAATAACCGCTCCGGTTAGGGCATATTGGCTCGTTTCATCAACCAAATGCAAAGTCTCTTCCCATTTTTCATCATCAAAGACGTAGATAGTTACTACAGGTCCAAATAATTCTTCACACATGGTAGTATACTTTGGATCATGGGTTAGAATAACAGTTGGCTCAATAAAGTAACCTTTGCTCTTGTCGTAGTTTCCTCCGGCAATGATCTCTGCTGTATCGTCTTTCTTAGCCTGATCTATATATTTAGCCAATTTATCAAAAGAACCTTCATGAATAACCGCTGTGATAAAATTGCTCATATCTTCTGGCGATCCCATTTTAAAGGTTCGAAGGTCTGCCAGTAAATTCTCTTTTACATCACTCCAAATGCTTTTAGAAACATATACGCGACTTGCAGCACTACACTTCTGTCCTTGAAACTCAAAAGCACCACGAGCAATAGCTGTAGCTACCTGGGCTGGGTTTGCGGTCTTGTGTGCAACAATAAAATCTTTTCCACCTGTTTCTCCAACAATTCTTGGGTAGGTTTTATAGTTATGAATGTTGGTTCCAATTTTTTGCCAGATGTTTTTAAAGACATGGGTTGAACCCGTAAAGTGAATTCCACTAAAATCTGGACTTGCCAATACGGTATCTGTGATCATAACAGGATCTCCCATAACCATATTAATAACACCTGCTGGAACACCAGCTTCCTTAAATACATCGAGTAATACTTTTGCAGAATACACTTGGCTATCACTCGGCTTCCAAACCACTACATTACCCATAAGTGCAGCGCTAGCGGGTAGATTACCTGCAATTGCTGTAAAGTTAAACGGGGTTACTGCGTATATAAAACCTTCTAAAGGGCGATATTCTAAGCGATTCCATGCACCAGCGGTTGACTCGGGCTGCTCTGCGTAGATCTCTGTCATATACTGTACATTAAAACGCAAAAAGTCAATAAACTCACAGGCCGCATCAATTTCGGCTTGATGTATCGTTTTTGACTGAGCTAACATGGTTGCGGCGTTGATCTTTGCACGGTAAGGTCCGGCAATTAGCTCTGCTGCACGTAGAAAGATCCCAGCACGTTGTTCCCATGGCATTTGTGACCACTTTTTTCGAGCTTCAAGTGCAGTTTCAATAGCTTCGGTGATATGCTTTTTTTCGGCCCTGTGATACGTTCCTAAAATATGCTTATGATCATGTGGTGGTGACATCGTATCGGTGTCTCCTGTTTCCACATCTTTCCCATTAATGTACATTGGTACATCTATGGTGCTGTTGTACATTTTTTTATAAGTTTCGCTAACTTCTTTTCGTTCTGGAGAACCTGGCGCATAACTCTTAATAGGGTCATTTACGGCGATAGGTACTTCAAAAAATCCTTTTCCCATGAATATTTATTTTGTACTTCCGTTTCTTTGGAAGTGGGATTATTAATTCGTTTACAGTCTGCGTTTAAGCAATTGCAAAGGTACAAAAAAAACGTCGTTAGACATGGTCTTTATACGCGTGTATTCGACCTCTCGAATTAAGCAATTTGAGCTAAATACAATTGTTTTTTGTAAGTTTCCGAAGTAAAAAAAGACTTACTTATTCTATGTGTACTGTAACTTTTATTCCGCGAGGATTTAACGATTTTATTTTAACCTCCAATCGAGACGAAGCTCCAAATAGAGAAACTTTACCACCCTCTACTTATACCATCAATGATACCCAATTGCTGTTTCCGAAAGATACGGTGGCGGGAGGGACATGGATTGGTCTTTCAGAGAAAAACCGACTTATATGCTTGTTAAATGGTGGTTTTACAACACACGAACGAAAAGAAAAGTACCGTATGAGTCGTGGTATTATTGTAACTGATCTTCTTACTTCGGAAGATGCTTTGGATTCAATTAACACCTATGATTTACATGATATCGAACCTTTTACCATCATTTTGGTCGATTGGGAAAAAGATCTGAAATTATACGAACTGGTTTGGGATGGAGCCAAGGCACATTTAGAAGAAAAACCCATAGCACCTACTATTTGGTCATCTTCACTTTTGTATTCTGAAGAAATTAAAAAGAAAAGAGAATCTTGGTTTTCGGAGTTTCTTTTTAAAAAGATGCGACCTTCCGAAGAAAACATTTTAGATTTTCATAAAACTGCCGGAGAAGGAGATTCAAAAACTAATTTGATCATGGATCGAGGTTTTGTTAAGACTAAAAGTGTGACGCAAATTCAAAAAAACGCAGAATCAACCTCCATGCGCTATGAAGACATAGAGAGGCAAACAGTTAGCTTACATTCCATTTGAACTATACCGGAAAAATAATAGTGTTGGCTTTTCCAGATACCTTTGTAACAATGAGTACCGAATGGGTCTGCAAATTATTACCGTTGGTAGGATTGGGAACCCGTGACTATATTAAAGCGGGTCATGCTGCTTTGGTGTTAATTGAGAACAAAACTGGACAAGCGCGTTATTTTGATTTTGGAAGGTATGTAACGCCAGATGGTTATGGACGAGTGCGCGGCGCTAATACTGATGTCGAGTTGGAGATCCCTTTTACTGCAGAAATAAATGAGTTTGGGCAGTTGACAAATCTAAGCGAGATTGCACTTTGGTTAGCTGCTAATCCGCAAAAGACACATGGAGAAGGCAGGATGCTCACTTCGGTGTGTGATGCTATCGATTATAATAAGGCGAGTAGTTTTATTGGTGAATTGCAGACTGCGGGCAGTATTCCTTATGGCGCGTTTGAAAAGAATGGCAGTAATTGCGCCCGTTTTGTAACAGATACTATTCTCGCTGCAACCCGGGACAGATCTATTATTAAAGCACTGTCTTTTAATAAAAAGTTTACACCAAGTACTGTTGGCAATGTGGAAAAAGCAGCCGGAAGCCAACCTATCTTTGAAGTGTATAACGGAGAGGTTAGATCCTTTAAAGGGTCTGCTTTTACAGAAAATATTAAAAACTATTTTCATAAAAAGCGCCCCCACAAAGGTGTAGATTCTGTTGTGCAAAGAAAATTGCCTATTTACGCTCAACAATTGACGGGCACTGGGAGTGATGCTTGGTTTTATATAACTTCGGAAAGAGGCTTACCGAGGAATCATTTTAGGATACGTCGGTATAACGATCAAAAAGAATTAGATTTTGACGGGGTTTATGTTTCCGAAGAATTCGAAATAGATAAGCCATATGAATTTACATATGATTCACACTGCCAGTTTTGTCATGTTTTTCAGAAGAATAAAAAAATAAGGCTTGCCAAGATTGCGATCTTTTCGCCTAGTTTATTGCAAAAGGTGCGGTTAGTTTAAAAAGCGGGATCCCAACTTGAAACTTTTCGCCAGTATCGAGATTGCGCATACCGTAATATCCCTTCATTGATCCAAAAGGAGATTGTAACTCGCATCCACTCTGATAGGTGTGTTTTTGGCCAGAGTTGAGTACTGGTGTTTCGCCAACAACACCCGGACCTTTAACTTCTTCAATGGCGTTTAAAGTGTCGGAAATGATCCAATGGCGGTCTTCCAATTGTACAGGCTGATCGCTTGTGTTTTCAATACTCACAGTATACGAAAAAGTATAAAATGCTTGAAGCCCCCTGTGGTAGGTGCCTTCAAATCGTGTAATCACTGACACTTTAATTCCGCGTGTAATTTGTTGTACCATTAATATAAAGCTACTGAAATTAGCAAAAATAAAACGGCGCTAAACGATGCGCTGATAAAGAAAACGTTATTTAAAAATATAAATTTTATGATTGTTAACCATCTTTTTTCTTTGTAAAAATTCCGAAGGGCTTTATAAAAATAAAATGGACCTATAAAGGTAAGGAAGATACTAGCAAATAATCGGTCGCCTCCAATGAAGAGATCTGGAATTGAGCAGATCAACATTCCTAAGAAAACGAAACTGAAAATATGAAAGATAAAAACCATATGTTCCATATAAGTATGCCTTTTTTTGGAATAGATAAGCCAAAAGAATAGTGCATAGAACGGCGTAAAAAAGAATAAGAAAAACGGAATTTTCCCTAATAGAAACCTACCAAAATCACCGGGATTTTTCTTGACTTGTTCAAAAACGGGAATTTTTGAATAAATCCATCTATGGTAGCGGGTATTTTTATGCCCCATACTATCTAAAGCTTGGGCAGAACTCTCTATGCTTGTAGTTTTGTAAAAGTTATAGTAAAGCTTGGTGCGTTCTATGTTCTCTTTACTCCATGAAAATTTGTTTAAACTATCTTCTGCAATAAGGGTGTAACTTGGTAGGGGGTCTTTTGTTGGCGTTTTGTATTTAGTTTTGCTGCTATCACTAGGTGTGTTACTTGCTAAATATTGGGTAGTATTTGCTGTTTCAGGAATAGGTTCTACATTAGATTCAATGTTTTCTTCTAGGCTGTCTGTGTTTATTAGATTGTAATTAAAGCCATCGTTTGTTGAAAGTTTCACTACTGGTCCGCTTTCTTTTTTAACTTCTTTATAAAAATTGCTGCCATCATCGGTATACCAAATTATTGTGCTTTGTACAATAAAATAGACAATAGAGACGCTCAAAAAGAAACGAAAGGGATTGGCGTATTTTAACCTTTGTCCGTTTACGTAATTTTTAGTAATCACGCCGGGTTTAAAGAGGAGATCTCTTAATGTAAAGCGAAGTCTTGAGTCATAGGCAATGATACTGCCCAGAAATTCGCTAAAAAAGTCTTTAAGCGACAAACTTTTGGTTGTGTTTAGTTGTCCGCAATACGCACAGAATCGATCGCTAAGATCGAGTGGGTGATTGCAATTAAGACAGGTCTCACTGCGATATTTGAAGTGTCGCCTGCTGTTTTCGGAAACACTTTTTTCGGTTACAACGGGTTTATTCTGGTCAGTCACGAGGTAAATTTAATAAAAAAGAATAGATGCTGTTGTGTTTAACCGCACTGAAATACACTGTGTGCTTTACCTTTATTAAGTGATGTTGATTTGTAGTTTTTTTTATTATTTACTTTTGAAGTACTTCGGAAGGAAATAATTGAGTATTTTGAGCAACAAAACGTTCTAATGTATTAAAGAATATTTCAATGTCTTCAGCTTCTAGCGAAGAATTTATTGTGACCAAACGAACAAATTCGAGTTCTTTAAAATTTCCGAAGCCTACCAAGACAGTCCCACTCTCATATAGAGCCGTACAAAGATGCTGTGCAGGAATATTTTTATAATTAAAACATACAGAAATGGAATCATCGTAACTGTGCAAGGTGTAATCTGGATGGTTTTTAATATAGGCACGTGCCTGATCGGCTAGCGTAAATTGTTTATTGACCATGGTTTCCAAGCCACGTGTTCCAACCGATTTCCATAGGGTCCAAAACTTTAAAGCGTCATTCCGTCTCCCGCATTGTATGGATGTTTTGCCCAAATTGTAATCGTCGCCATCTGTTTGATACAAATAGGCTGCGTCATTTGAAAAGGAATTATAGAGATGCTTTTTATGTTTTGTAACAATGATCGAGCAACTTAGCGGTGTTCCAAGCATTTTATGTGCATTAATACTAAACGAATCTGTTAATTCGAGTCCGTTGACCAAATGTCTGTGTTTTTTGCTAAAGATCACTCCTCCGCAATAGGCACCATCAACATGCAGCCAAAGTTGGTGTTCTTGGCAGATCTCGGCAATAGGTTCAATGGGGTCAAAGGCGCCAAGTACCGTTGTTCCTGCTGTTGCGTTTACGAAGAAAGGGATAAAGCCTTGACGACTGTCCTGTTCAACTATTTCCCGTAGTTTTGAGACGATCATTTTTCCTTGAGAATCTGTTGGGATATAGCGCACTTGTTCTCTTCCAATACCAATAAAGGCAGCATTTTTAGGAATAGAGTAGTGTGATTCTTCGGAAGTGTATAGTGTCATTTTTTGAGTGATACCCTCTTGACGTACATTTGCTTTACGTGCATCGCGTGCCATAAGCATGGCCATAAAATTGGTCATTGAGCCACCAGGAGCAAAGGTTCCATCGCTATCTTTTCCGTAGCCAATAAGATACGAGATCTTATGTAAAATTTCTTTTTCGATACCTACCTGAGGTCCGGCAACTTTGTAGGTATACATGCTGTTGTTTAATAAAACGGCTAAAAGGTCTCCTAAGGTTGCTTTTGATTGTCTTCCTCCAAAAAGCTGGTTAAAGAATAGTTTTGTGGCAGTACGAGGGGTCTGTAAGATAAGTTTCTCAAGAACAGCCTCAAATTGTGCAGCGTTTGTAGGCTGGTCTGACAGCGTTATATCCAGTTCGGCGTACATATTTGAAGCAGGCACGGGATGAATGACCGGTTGTTTTTTTTCGGCGTCGAGTAGTTTTTGCGCTAATCTTTTAAATAATTCGAGATCTTTTTGCATGTTTGATAGCGTCTATTCTCTCAAGGAGAAATAATATTGGTTTTGTAGCTGTTAGCCGTAAGCCAATTGCAAACCTTTCGAAGGTGACTAATTATTTGTGATATTGGTAGAACTGGCTTGTCCCATGCCGATGATCTTGTCAAAACGAGCTCCTGGGGCCCGATAATAAGCAATGACAGTATAGTCATTTTCGGTTTCCCAGAAACTACCAGATACAGGAATTTCGTCAATAGAGCCATCTCGATCTACAAGAACGTACTTATAATTGTAATACCCTTGTTTAAATAATCGTGAATTTTGATAGCTGTTGGTGCTTTCGTTGTAGCTCAAATATGTGCTTCCGTCAATACTCCAGTTATTAAAATTTCCGTAGAGATGAATTTCTTTATCTCCAATATCATCATAATATTGAAGATTAAAATGCAATCGTACGTATTCAGCTTCAATAGCATTATTTTCGGCATAGAGATTTCGCACCACAAAATTACCGTTTATATCTGGGTTGTAAGTATATGGGCGATCGTGTCTTGGGATGTCTGTATATAGGAAATTTTCGTAGATGTCGTTTAGTTCGATGCGTCGAATACCATTATTGGCGACACGCACATCTTTATTGTCGAATGCTAAAAATTCATTACCACCCCAAAATGCTGCTTCCTGATCATAGCGATAAATAAGTTCTGAGCCAATGGTGTATTGCGGCTTTAGATTGGTGATGGCGGTACCTAAATTACTGTTCTGTAAAACAACTGTTTTTACATTTTGCTTCGGATTGATAAGTAATAGGGATGGGGAGTCTATGGTGAAATGAACTACTTGTTTTTCTTCAATATACTGAAGGTCGCGTGATCTTTTTATTTCAACACTAACGCCAACTACAGATTCCATAACCATAAATTTTCTAGAGAAAATTGGGTCGCCATTGTCGTTGTAAAAGCTGATGAGGTAATTTCCGCTTTTGGTTATGCCTCGGGTTTCGCGATTTGGAATGCGCAATTGATAATTTGAAAATATCTGTAAAGTGTTTAATGAGTTTTCGTAATTTTCTATTCGAACTTCATCAAAACCATCGAGGTATTCACTTTTAGCGAGATCGCTTGGAGTCCAATCGAAGTTATGATGCGTAATAACATAGTAAAAGTCGTCTTCTTCACCGTTGAGCGCGTCAAAAGACAGTTGCAATGGGTCTCCAAGGCGAATAATTGGCAACTGACTTTGAGCTGTGTTTCCTTTAAATTGAATAGTTTTTATATACGGTGGTGGCGGAATTTCCTCAACTTGAGCCATAAGTTGCAGCGTGAGGAAAAGCAGAAATAATAAGGAAAGTTTTTCTTTAATCATGTGATGGCATTTGTGCGGTTAAATATAAACAAATTTTGTGCCTTTAAATTGTGTTTATGGCTTTGCTCATTTTTTCAAATAAAAAGGAAAGATTAATTGTGGGATGCTTTTGTATTTTATAAATTTGCACACCCTAAATTATACGCTTAGGGATAAAAGGCAATTTTAACACAACTATCCTATGTCCAAAGACATTAAGATTAAAAAAGGTCTTACCATTCGTTTAAAAGGCGAAGCGGATAAAACACTTTCAAACGCACCGCGCTCTCGAACCTTCGCTTTCAGACCTTCCGATTTTCACCTAATTACGCCAAAAATGGTTGTAAAAGAAGGAGAAAAAATTCAAGCAGGAGATACTATTTTTTACAGTAAAGGTAATGAGGCAATTAAGTTTGTTTCACCTGTAAGTGGAACTCTTTCGGAAATTGAACGTGGCGCAAAGCGCGTTATCACAAAGATCACAATTGAAGGCGATCAACAAGACAGCTTTAAAGATTTTGGAATAATCAATCCAGATTCGATGCGACCAGAAGACCTGAGAGCTCATTTATTAGCTTCCGGATGCTGGCCATTTATAAAGCAGCGTCCGTATGACGTTATCGCAGATCCCGATACTATGCCTAAGGCGATCTTTATTTCGGGAATCAATACTGCGCCTTTAGCAGCCGATTTAGATTTTACCTTAAAAGGGAAAGAAAAAGAATTGCAAGCTGCTTTAACAGCTTTGAGTAAGTTGACCGACGGAAGTGTTCATCTAACTATAGGTGCTGCTGGCGTGTCTCCATTTGCTCAAATGAAAGATGTTGTGATGCACACGATAAAAGGACCGCATCCGGCAGGAAATGTAGGGACACAGATCGCTAAGATCGACCCTATAAATAAAGGAGAGACTGTTTGGACGGTTGCTGCACAAGATCTAGTGATCATTGGAGAATTGTTGTTAACTGGAAAGTTTAATGCTGAACGTATTATTGCGTTGGCAGGTTCTTCCGTAAAAACACCAAAATACTACAGAACACGAATTGGAAGTGAAGTTTCTACTTTTCTTTACGATTCTGGAATGGACGAAGAAAATGTACGTGTGATTAGCGGGAATGTTTTAACGGGGAAGCAAATTTCGCCAAAACAGCATTTAGGTTATTACGATAATACGGTAACGGTAATTCCTGAAGGTGACGATTATGAGTTCTTTGGATGGAATAAACCGATCTTCAATAAAATTTCACCTTCACGTGCCTTGACCTTTTCTTGGTTATTTCCGAAGAAAGAATACGAACTAGACACAAATACAAATGGCGAACACAGAGCCTTTGTAGTGACAGGAAATTACGAAGAAGTGTTTCCACTAGATATCTATCCACTGCAAATTTTAAAAGCGTGTATGGTTCAAGATCTTGATGCTATGGAGGCACTAGGAATGTATGAAGTGGCTCCTGAAGACTTTGCACTTACCGAATTTATTTGCGTGTCTAAACAGCCGCACCAAGAGATCATACGTCAGGGTCTTGACTTAATGTATAAAGAAATAGGATAACGCTATGGGATTGAAACAAAATTTACATAAGCTAAAAGAGAAGTACAAAGGCACAAAGATGGCGCCTGCATTCAATGCATTGCATACTTTTTTGTATTTGCCTAACGAAACGACCCATTCGGGAAGTCACGTGCGTGCAGCAGATGATCTAAAGCGTACCATGAATATGGTGATCATGGCCTTAGTGCCGTGTTTGATCTTCGGAATTTTTAACGCTGGGTATCAACACAATTTACAAACTATGCCAGAAATCACTAAAGCAATGAGCTTTTTTAGTGGTGAATTCTGGAATTTAGACAATTTTAGTGTTGGTGCGTGGAAAGTGATTCCATTAGTGCTTGTTTCCTACGGAGTAGGTCTTGCGGTTGAATTTTTATTCGCTGTAATTAAAGGTCACGAAGTTGAAGAAGGTTATTTGGTTACTGGTATGTTAGTTCCTCTCATCGTGCCTGTTGATATTCCATTGTGGATGTTGAGTGTGGCTGTGATCTTTGGTGTTGTAATTGGAAAAGAAGTTTTTGGGGGTACTGGAATGAATATTTTGAATCCAGCATTGACCATTCGTGCTTTTCTCTTTTTTGCATATCCTACATGGATGAGTGGTGATAAAGTATGGGTTACGGGAGCAGTAGATACCGTTGGTCAACCAGATGCTATTACGGGAGAAACTATTTTAGGGAGTTTAGCACAAGGAAAGGGGTATATGGATCTAAGTATGATGGACCAATTTTTAGGTTTTATACCTGGTTCTGTAGGAGAGACATCTAAAATTTTAATTATTATTGGTGCCCTTATTTTGATATTCTCAAAAATAGGAAGCTGGCGTATTATCTTCAGTACGCTTGTTGGAGCATTGACAATGGGGCTAATTTTCAACGGTGTTGTTGCCGCGGAATGGATAGGTGAAAGCAGTAAATTTTACGGCTTGATGAATGTTCCTTTCTGGCAACACCTTATTATAGGTAGTATTTTGTTTGGAGCAGTTTATATGGCAACAGACCCAGTAACGGCCTCACAAACCAATAAAGGTAAATGGATCTACGGTTTCTTGATCGGGTTTATTTCCATCATGATCAGGGTGTTTAACCCGGCCTATCCTGAAGGTGTATTTTTAGCAATATTATTAATGAATGTGTTTGCTCCAACCATTGATCACTACGTGTTACAAGGGAATATTAAACGAAGAGCGAAGCGTTTAAAAGTTAAAACAGCATAAGTTATGGCGATCAATACAGATAAAAATAGTTATACGATCATCTTTGCAGTTATTATGGTCGTTGTTGTAGGCTCTTTACTTGCAGGCTTTGCGAGTGGATTGAAGCCTTTGATCACAGAGAATATGGAGGCTGAAAAGCAACAGAATATTCTCTATGCAATGAATGTGAATGACAATGAAGGGGACGGAGATGTAACCTTTATACCAACCGATAAAGTTGCCGGTGAATTTTCAAAGTATATCAAAAAACAGTATGTCATTGAAGGCGATAAGGTTACTGAAAATCCTGAGGCTTATTTAATTGATATTAAAAAAGAAGCGACCAAAGCAAAAGATCCAAAATATACAAGAAGATTACCGGTTATGGTCGGTGAAAAGGACGGTAAAGAAATTTATGTGGTGCCTGTTCGTGGAAAAGGACTTTGGGATGCCATCTGGGGCTTTGTTGCCATGGATAAAACAATGACCATTCAGGGAGTTTATTTTGACCATAAGGGGGAGACTCCTGGTTTGGGTGCTGAAATCAAGCAACGGTATTTTATGGATGATTTTACCGGGGAAAGTTTCCTTAACGGGAATACCTTTGAAGGAATCAATGTCGCTAAAGGAAATAATGATCCTTTAAACAAGGATAAAGACGATTACGAAGTTGATGCCTTAGCAGGAGCAACAATCACGGGCGATGGGGTTTCAGCAATGCTGAGAAAAGACATCAAAATGTACGTGCCTTATTTTCAATCTTTAAATAAATAAGAAATGGGATTATTATCAAAAAAAGATAGAAAACTAATATTAGATCCCCTAGCGGATGACAACCCAATTACCATTCAGGTATTAGGGATCTGTTCTGCACTGGCTATTACAGCACAGTTGAAGCCGTCTATCGTTATGGCGATTTCAGTAATCTTTGTACTGGGTATTGGTAACGTAGTGATCTCGCTAATGCGGAATATCATTCCGTCTAAGATCAGGATCATTGTACAACTTATTGTTGTTGCTACCCTTGTAATTATTGTAGATCAGGTTTTAAAGGCTTTTGCATACGAACTAAGTAAAGAACTTTCCGTATTTATTGGGCTTATCATTACCAACTGTATCATTATGGGACGCTTTGAAGCCTTTGCTTTGGGTAATGGTCCGTGGCGCTCATTCCTTGATGGAGTCGGGAACGCGTTAGGATATGGTGTGATTCTGATTATTGTAGGGTTCTTTAGAGAATTATTGGGGAGCGGAACATTATTCGGATTTAAAGTTTTAGGAGATCCTATCACAAAAACGGGATTGTATGCTATTGGATACGAAAACAACGGATTTATGGTATTACCTCCTATGGCATTGATCGTTGTAGGTATTATTATTTGGGTACAACGCTCACGTAATAAAGCATTAATAGAAGAGAATTAAAAAGCCTGCAGTTCGCAGTGACAGTGAGCCATTTTGCTCACTATTAACTGCCACTGCCAACTGAATACTAAAATATATGGAACATATAGAATTATTTTTCAAATCGATCTTTGTTGATAACATGGTATTTGCATATTTCCTCGGAATGTGTTCGTATCTAGCAGTATCAAAAAAAGTGAGTACCGCTGTTGGTCTTGGAGCAGCCGTTATCTTTGTATTGACGGTGACCGTTCCGCTTAACTGGTTTTTAGATCAGTATATTCTTCAGCCGGGCGCATTGGCATGGCTAGATGGAAATACTAAAACGCCCGAGTTAAGTGCTTATGCAGACTACGATCTTAGCTTCTTGTCATTTATCTTATTTATTGCAACCATTGCAACTATGGTACAATTGGTAGAGATCATTGTAGAAAAATTTTCACCATCCCTCTACAACTCGCTTGGTATTTTCCTTCCTTTAATTGCCGTGAACTGTGCCATCTTAGGAGGTTCATTATTTATGCAATCAAGAGAAATTGAAACAGCGCTGTTAGCGTTAAATTACGGATTCAGTTCTGGAATAGGTTGGTTTTTAGCAATCGTTGCCATTGCCGCTATTCGTGAAAAGATTCGTTATTCTAATGTGCCGGCACCTTTACGCGGATTAGGGATCACATTCATCATCACTGGTTTAATGGCCATTGGATTTATGAGTTTTGGTGGAATGCTAACAGGAGGTGATGAAGACACTTCGCTTGAAGGGAAAAATTCTGAAATCGGTTTAAGTCCTTCCGAAGCAAAAGAAAATTTAGAAGAAGCAAGTACCCAAGTGGTAGAAGTTTCAGAAATAACACAAGAATAGTATGATTTTAGCAGCAAGTACTTTAGGCGTTATCGCAGCAACCGTAGTGGCATTTTTAGTGTTGACTCTACTATTGGTAGCATTATTGTTATTTACAAAACAAAAGTTGTCTCCGTCAGGCCCCGTAACTATTACGATCAATGACGAAAAAAAGATTGAAGTTGAAAGTGGCGGTACGCTGCTGTCTACCCTTAGTAATAACAAGATCTTCTTACCGTCTGCCTGTGGTGGTGGTGGAACTTGTATCCAATGTGAGTGTCACGTTTTAGAAGGTGGTGGAGAAGCATTACCAACCGAAACACCACATTTCAGTAGAAAAGAACTAAAAGAAGGCGCGCGTTTATCTTGTCAGGTAAAGGTAAAGCAGGATATGAATATTCATATTCCTGAAGAGGTCTTCGGAATTAAGAAGTGGGATGCCGTGGTTGTTCGTAATTACAACGTAGCGTCTTTTATCAAAGAATTCGTAGTAGAAATTCCTGAAGACATGAATTACAAGGCTGGTGGATATATTCAGATTGAAATTCCACCTTGCGAAGTGAAGTTTGATGAGATGGACATTACGGCACACCCTGAAGAGCATGAAACACCAGATAAGTTTCAGGCAGAATGGGACAAGTTTGGTCTTTGGCCATTGGTAATGAAAAATAACGAAACAGTTGAAAGAGCCTACTCTATGGCGTCTTATCCAGCTGAAGGACGTGAGATCATGTTAAATGTACGTATTGCTACACCGCCATGGGATCGCGCTAAGAATCAATGGATGCAGGTGAATCCAGGAATTGCTTCTTCTTATATTTTCAACTGTAAGAAAGGTGATAAAGTTGTTATTTCTGGACCTTATGGTGAATTCTTTATTAATCCTTCGGAAGCTGAAATGCTTTATGTAGGAGGAGGAGCAGGAATGGCACCGATGCGTTCGCATTTATACCACCTCTTCAAAACTCTTAGAACAGGACGTAAAGTTACGTATTGGTATGGAGGTCGTTCAAAACGTGAATTGTTCTATCTAGATCACTTTAAGCAATTAGAAGATGAATTTCCAAACTTTAAGTTCTATTTGGCCTTATCGGAGCCTATGGAAGAGGACAATTGGAAAGTTAAAAAAGATATCCACGATGAAGCTGGTGACGGTTTTGTAGGGTTTATTCACCAAGTTGTGATCGATAACTATTTGAATCATCACGAAGCACCAGAAGATATTGAATTGTACTTCTGTGGTCCACCATTGATGAACCAAGCTGTTCAGAAAATGGGAGAAGATTTCGGTATCCCAGATGAAAACATAAGATTTGATGATTTTGGAGGATAATACATATCTGAATTAATAAAAAAAGCGCTCAATTAGAGCGCTTTTTTTTATGCATAACAAGGTGATAAAGATGCTTTTAATCTGAAATAACTTGCTTTTGAGCTAAATTGAGTTATTTTTGAGATTCTTATAAACTAACCAAAGGTTTTTAAAAGCACCTATTATGAGCATCAAGAAGCCCTTCACACGTCTACTTATTTTATGCTGTGCCGTTTTTTTATCTATTACAGCAATAGCCCAAAATAAAAACAATACCACAGCTGTTAAGCAATTGTCAAATGTTTCACCCACAACGACAAGTCCAGTATATAATGGTAAGTATGTAAAAAGTTATCAAAAGGTTATTGAGGCAACCAATACACAAGGACTCCTAGAGTTACAGCGTCAGTTTAAGGCAGCCGACTTGCTTTCTAAATCCGAAACCAGATCGTATGCCTTACTTCGGAATATTCCGGTACGCTTTGAAAAAGAGGATGGAACTTTAGTCGAATTACAGCATATTACCGCTGATGGGACACCCATATATTTTACTACATTTAATGATGATGCTGCAATTTCAACTCGGACCAATTATCTCAATACTGGAGGTGGCTTGGGCTTAGATCTCAATGGAGATGATCTTGTGGCCCACGTATGGGATGGTGGTTTGGCTAGATCAACCCATCAAGAATATGACGGTACAGGAGGAGTAAATAGATTCTCCATTGGAGATGGCACATCGGCCTTACACTATCATTCGGCACACGTAACTGGAACTATCATGGCTTCAGGTGTACAAGCTGCTGCAAAAGGGATGGCTTGGCAAGCAGATGCGGTTGGATATGATTGGAATAATGACGAATCTGAAGCCACCACAGCTGCCGCAGGAGGTATGCTTATTTCTAATCACTCATATGGGTATGCTATGCGGGATATAAATGGAAACCCTCAGTTACCAACACTTTGGTTGGGAGGGTATATTTCCGATTCTCGCAACTGGGATAATATCATGTATAACGCGCCTTACTTTTTGATGGTTGTGGCTGCAGGTAACGACGGAAATGATAACGGCGGTAATACCGATCCGCTGGATGGGCAAACGGCTTATGATAAATTATCGGGTCATGCAACCGCCAAAAACAATCTCGTAATCGCAAATGGTCAGGATGCTTCTATTAATGGCGATGGATCTTTAAATTCCGTAACTAGAAATAGTTCCAGTAGTGAAGGACCTACAGACGATTATCGTATTAAACCCGATTTGATGGGGAATGGAACAAGTCTGTATTCGACCTATGAAACATCTGATACTGCCTACAATTCTATCTCAGGAACTTCCATGGCATCTCCCAATGTGGCTGGTACCTTGTTAATTTTACAAGAACATTATAACAACTTAAACGGCTCTTTTATGAGAGCTGCTACACTCAAAGGGTTGGCATTGCACACGGCTGATGACGCGGGTGCGAGTGGGCCAGATGCACAATACGGCTGGGGATTGCTCAACGCAAAAAAAGCAGCAGAAACATTGACAACGGCAGCCGCGGCTAGTGGAAGTGCTATTGTAGATGAATTAACTTTAACAAATGGGCAAACCTATCAAATTACAGTTCAGTCAAATTCGGTAGATCCTCTAATGGCGTCAATTTCATGGACAGATCAGGGGGGAACAATACAAACAGTGACAAATGACAATTCATCACGCTTGGTAAATGATCTTGACGTTCGTGTAACGCAGGCAGCAACAACATACACACCTTGGAGATTAACAGGTGTTACAACAAACGGGACTGGTGATAACGATGTTGATCCTTTTGAGCGAATTGACGTTAGTGGTGCTTCCGGAATGTACACCATAACCGTAACACATAAAGGAACTTTATCCAGTCCACAGAATTTTACATTGATCACAACAGGAATCGTTACGGCTCTAACGCCAGAAATTTCATTTGCTCAAACAACCATGACGCAATTGGAAAATTCAGACTGTAGTTTTACTGATATATCTGTGCCTGTAAATATTGCACAGATTCCATCTCAAGATGCTGAGGTAACTTTTTCTGTAGCAGGAGGAACAGCGACAAACGGTATCGATTTCTCGATATTGGCACCAACTGTAACTTTTCCTACAACAGGTACCGATTCACAAAATTTAATCATTAGAATGTATCATGATGATTTTGTGGAAGGTGATGAAACCTTAATTGTAGATTTTACTGTAAACAATAATGGTGGTGATGCAACGGCTAATACTAATGCTGACAGCCTAACGCTGACAATCAATGATGACGATTTTGGCCCTACAGCCTTAACAACATATACACTCTTTTCTGAAGATTTTGAAGATATTACAGGATGGATCAATACAGAAAGTACTGTAGATAATGAGCTGTGGCTTTATATTACTGGTCTTGGCGGTGTAGGAGATTTTGTGGGTCGAGGTATAGGTTCTGTAACAAACGATGCTGCCATTGGTGGTCTTGGTACCTTATACGATCCAGAAAACTATCTTATTAGTGAAGCGATTACTATTCCCGACAATGCAACAAATACTGCTTTCACATATTCAGTATATGGTGCTTCGTCATCATTAGAGTATTATACCTTACGATGGACAGAAGATATAAGTTCCTTCGCCGCTATAGACGCAGGACAATTAATTGAAGAACGTTTTGCAACTGCGAGTACAGCAGACACAAGAACTGTTAATTTAACTGATATTGAAGGGCAAACAGGATATTTTGTTATGATACATGACAATCCTGTGGCACCAAGTTCATCACATGGCTTACTCGTTATTGATACGGTCAACATTGATGTAACGATTGAAACAGCCGTACAAACTGCTGTTAATTCGGGAACAACAAATGATTCAGTGAATATAAACGGAACAGGCTCAGCTTATGAATATGATTCAGGCGGAGATATTATGTCTCTTATAGTTAATAACGATAGTTTCGATTATGGTTGTACTGATGTTAGCCTATCAAGAGCGGGGGTTACTGCACAATCATACAATGGTAGTAGCTTACCGGATCTGGTGATGGATAAAACTTTCACTCTTGCTCCAGCCAATACAAATGGCGCGGGTGATGTGACACTTACGTTTTACTTTTCTGAAGATGAAATCGATGGTTGGGAAACCACTACGGGTTTATTACGCGGAGACCTGGTAGCTGGAAGAGGCAATGCTTCAAGTGTTTCTGAAGTTGCTAATCTTACTATTGGAGCTTTCGGAGATAATATCACCCTTACAGGTAACTTTACAGGCCTCGACGGTACCTTCTATTTTGGAAATGCCGATTCTTTTATATTGCCTTGTTCAGGTCCATTAAAAACATGGGTTGCTGGAGCGTGGAGTCCTTTAGGAACGCCAACAGCAGCAAATAATGTAGTGATTTCAGACACCTATAGTACAATAACAAATGGAAACATTGATGCATGTGCATTAACGGTGAGTGACGGAGTTACTTTAACCATTGATGCTAATACATATGCCAAACTAGATGGTAACATTAGCGTAAATGGTACAGGGTCTCTAATTGTAAAACACACTGGTAGTATAGTTCAGGTAGATCCTATCGCTACAGTTACAAAAGATCCAACAGCAACAATTAATGTTGAAATAACCACACCAGTATTGAGCAATCGTGACTTTATGGTCATGGGTAGCCCTATGGATGCAGAAACCAGAAACGGAGTCTTTACTGATGCGTTCTTAGTGCTCAATAATACGCCTGCCAATTTTTATCCCTTAGCGGGAGTGCCTTCAGGAGGTACAAATTTTGTAGATGATAAGAATACAAATGGAAAATGGCTTGCTGTGTATAATAGTACTATTAACGTTGGTGAGGGATATATCGTTCGTCCACAAACAGCTTATAATGATCCAGCGGTTACTTCATATGATATGACCTATGCTTTAGGTACCCTAAATAATGGTGATATTACGATGCCGTTAGGCTATAATGGTCCAGTGAATAATCCTACCGGGACACCTCATTTAATGGCAAATCCATATGCTTCTCCTATCAGTGCTCAATCGCTAATCAATAACAATGCACTAATAAATGAGGTTTATTTTTGGGAACATCTCACCCCTCCAAGTCCAAGTCTTCCGGGGTCAAATGCCATGAATTTTGATATGGATGATTTATCTATTTACAACGGATCGATGGGAATTCCTGCCCCAAATGACCCAGGTATCAGTACAACTCCAAATGGTGTAATATCTACTGGACAAGGATTTGCTATAAAATCTCAAGGAATAGGTACACTGACCTTTGAAAATAATATGCGTCTTACAAGTGGTAATACAACCCTTCGAAATGTAAATGAAGAAACTGAAATTGATAGGTTAACACTGGAAGTGCGTAACACTGAATATGGTGTTGGAAGTTATACAGGAATTGCTTTTAATGCACAGGCAACAGAAGGTTTTGATGATCGTTTAGATACACAAAGATTAGCCAGTATTGTTTCAATTTTCTCTCATCTTCAAGATGGCTCCCAACAATTAGGTATACAAACAATGCCAGCCTTCGAAAATAATGTGAAAATTCCATTAGGCTTTACTACTCAAGTACCAGCAGAACTTGAATATGTTATTTCTATTGCGAAACGCGAAGGAACTGAACTTGAAACGACCAACATTTATTTGATAGATAATCTTTTAGGTACGATCACTAATCTAACAGAAACAGATTATAGCTTTAAGAGTAACAAACAAACCTATGAAGGACGATTCGCCCTACAATTTGAAGCCGAAGTTCTGGGTGTTCAAGATGTATTTGCGAGTAGTGTTTCCTTCTATCCAAATCCAACTGAAAGTATCTTAAATATTACTTCCTTGACAGCTGGCATCGATAAAGTTATTATACATGATATCGCAGGAAGAAAGATCAGTGAATTAGCTTATTCCGCAAAAAAGAATATTTCGGTGGATCTCTCTCAACTAGATGCAGCTGTTTATTTTGTAACTGTAAATACAGAAGGTGGTGCTGTCACCAAAAGAATAGTAAGAAAGTAAATAAGAAGTAGAAAATTTAGTTAATAAGTTGTAAAGCCGTCCGTATTTATAATCGGACGGCTTTTTCATTGAGTATTTGCAAAATAAAATGACGCTTTTTCTGTTACAATAAAGATGAAAAGAGCACTGCTCATAATTGTTTTGTTAGCTGTTGTTGGTTATTTTTTCTTTACTAAGAAGGGGAAAGTATCCAAAAATGTAGCATTGAGCTACGTGATGCCCGTTAATAATATTAATAAAGAGGGTACAATCATATCAGATCGTGTAAAACTCCCCGAGGGCTTTTCACGCGTTTTGTATGCCGAAGGTTCTTTTGAACAATATATTCAGAATTACAAACTGAAAGATTTTGATGCCCAGATCATTAATTACGACGGAAACCCATACATTTATCAGGGCGGTCATGTTGGTATTCTAGAGGTTCCCGTCCCGTCAAATGGTCTTCAGCAATGCGCAGATGCACTCATTCGTTTACGAGCCGAATACCTTTGGGAGAGAAACCGAAAGGATGAAATTGGCTTTAAATTCACTTCAGGGCACTATTGTTCTTGGTCAAAATACGCCGAAGGTTATCGACCAAAGGTAAGTGGAAGTAAAGTGTCCTTCCATAAAACTGCTTCCGTAGATGCTTCCGAAGCAAATTTTTATAAATATCTCAATCTGATCTATATGTACTCAGGCACGCAGTCTCTCTACGATGAACTTCCTAAGGTAAAGCATATAGAAGATGTGCAAGTTGGTGATATGCTAATTTATCCTGGAAGTCCGGGTCATGTTGTAATGATCGCCGATCTTGCAACCAATGCGGCTGGCGAAAAATTGTTTATTTTAGCGCAGGGAAACACACCAGCACAAAGTGTTCATGTGTTAAAAAACTTAAATGCTTCAGATATCAACCCATGGTACTCGTTAAAAATGGGAGCGTATCTTGAAATTCCCACCTATTATTTTAACAAGACACAATTCGTTCGATTTAAATAAAAATGAGTCAAGAACTAAGCCTGCAGGAACTCCATAATCTCGCCATGAATATCGTAGGAAAAGATATGGAGGCACAAGGATTTGAATTTTTAGGAGTCAATTCTAAATTAAAAAAGGATCCGCAATTCGTCGGACTTAAAAATAAGGATCTACATTTTGTGATTGTACGTGCCATTCGCTATCCGCAGGATGCCAACGCCTATGACCCAGTCTTTATGCAAACTATTAAGGCACACGCCGAAAGTTTTGAAGCCAAAACATATTATGCAGGTGTTGGTTTAGGGCATGGAAGTGATTATGCAAAACCGGTTATAAAAGGAGAAGACTATACTATGGTGTATAACGGATTGCAAGAAATTGAATAAGACATTTATGAAGCGTCCACTACCTTTTGGCTTAGTTGTAATTATTTCGTTACTGCTTTTTTCCTGTGAAAATGAGCAAGAAGCACCTAAGATCATTCAAGGCAATGCCTTCGGAACCACCTACGGAATTCAATATTTTTCTAACAAGGGATTTGATATTGAAAAAGGGATCGATTCGGTGATCAATGCCGTAAATAGATCAGTGAGTACTTACATGCCCGAAAGTGATATTTCAAAGATCAATCGGGGTGATAGCACGGTAATAGTTGACGCTATTTTTAAAGAGGTCTTTCGAATTTCAGAAATAGTCCATACCAATTCTAATGGTTATTTTGATCCAACTGTTGGTGTACTTCGGAATGCATACGGCTTCGGTGATACTAAGGCATTAAACGAAATAGACGCCCAAACACTCGATAGTTTGATGCCGTTAGTCGGTTTTCGAAAGGTCACTATTACAGCCAACAATACCGTAAAAAAGGAGCACCCAAATACATATATCGACTTTAATGCGGTTGCAAAAGGTTACGGAATTGACTGCATTGGCAATTATCTAAATTCGCAAGGAGTTCATGATTATTTGATTGAATTAGGTGGAGAGATCTTGGCAAAGGGTACTAATAAGGCCAAACATAAATCATGGGCTGTAGGGATTGAAGCCTTAGATTCGGATGTAGATCACCGTAATGCCTCCGTGATCATTCGTTTAAAAAACAAGGCAATGGCAGGTTCTGGTAACTATCGAAAATTTCGTGTCGATTCTGTTTCAGGAAAAAAGTATGTACATACTATTAATCCTTTAACAGGTTCTGCCGAAGAAAGTAACGTTACCAGCGCAACAGTTGTTGCAAATACTTGCGGACTTGCAGATGCTTACGCAACGGCGTGCATGGCAATTGGTTTTGAAAAAGCTAAAGAGATGATCTCAAAGATCGATGATGTTGAGGTTTATCTTACCTATAACGATACTTTAAATGAATCAAAAGTATATATGTCTAAAGGATTTGAGCTGCTTATTCAGCAGTAGGTTTTGTGCAAACAGGCAATAATTCTCCTTTTGCTAATCGGTATTTGTTTATAGTCTCTTCGGAAAGTCTTGTCGTATAGTCTACTGCTTCTACTTCAAAACCAACTTGTCTAAGTGTGTCAAAATAATCCATGCCGTAGACACGTACATGGTCATATTGCCCAAAGATTCTCGCGCGCTCCTTGGCATCCGTAATACTATCATCTTCAAACGTTATCTTTCGATCGGCTTCATAGGGAACTTGTAAAATAGCTGTTCCGCCAGGCGCTAAAACGCGATAGAGTTCCTTCATTGCCTTATGATCATCAGGAATATGTTCCAAAACATGATTACAAATGATAAAGTCGTAACTATTATCTTCAAACGGAAGCTCACAGATATCTGCTTTTACGTCGGCAATAGGCGAATTGAGGTCGGTTGTTGTGTATTGTAAGTTTTTTAATTTCCGGAAACGTTTAAGAAAGGCTTGTTCTGGTGCAAAATGTAGTACGCGTAATGGAGCTGAAAAAAAATCTGTTTCCGAAGTCAAATACAGCCAAAATAAACGATGACGCTCTAAAGAAAGTGTGCCTGGAGCCAATACATTCTCACGTACCGTTTCATAGCCGTAGGGTAAAAATTTCCGAAAAGATTTCCCATCAATAGGGTCGGTATATTTTTCGCCACGCAAAAAAAAAGCAACTATGGGTCGTACCACGTAACTCAACCGAATGAGTATGGGTCTTGGGATAAGATTTAGGAAAAATTTAAAGATCTTTTGCATTGGTGCTTAGGCCTGACCTTTTGCTAGATGTTTTTTTGATGATTAAAGTACCAGTGCTCTTTCTCTAAAAGCGTCTTCTTCGTCGCTTTCAATGCCGAGGGCTTGATAGATATATCCAAAAGTAGACAACAATTCAGGTTTTCCATTCACAAGTGCCACATCATGCTCAAAATGAGCACTAGGCTTTCGGTCGGCGGTTAAAATAGTCCAACCGTCTTTTAATTGTTCAATTCGGCGAGTCCCTAAGTTAATCATGGGTTCGATTGCCACAGTTGTGCCTTCCACAAATTTCTTTCCGCGACCACGTCTGCCATAATTTGGCATTTCAGGATCTTCGTGCATTTTTGTGCCTATTCCATGGCCTACCAATTCACGTACAACACCATAACCATGTGCTTCACAATACTGCTGTATAGCAAAACCTACATCACCTGTTCTGTTGCCAATTTTAAAGGCTTTAATGCCTTCATATAGTGATTCTTTGGTGATCTTTAATAATTTTTCAGTCTCTGGATCAATTTCACCAACAGCAAAAGTATAGGCGTGATCACCATAAAAACCATGTTTGATCGCCCCGCAATCAATAGAAATTATATCACCTTCTTCTAAAGGGGTATTGTTTGGAATGCCGTGTACTACCTGAGCATTCGGACTCATACATAGCGTATTTGGAAAGTCGTATAAACCTAAAAAACCCGGTATTGCACCATGATCACGAATGCACTCTTCAGCGATCGCATCAAGTTGTAAGGTGGTAACTCCCGGTTTTACTTCGGCAGCTAGCACACCAAGGGTTTTAGATACCACAAGAGCGGCTTCGCGCATTAATTCTATTTCTTCACGTGTTTTGGGTATGATCATAGCAATGTTTTAAAAAGGAAACCATCCTTTTTTACGTTTTGGTGGCTCGGGTACATTTTCGCCAATCAAGTCTTGATAAATGAGGCCCCAACTACGAAGCCCTCCTGCATTTCTATCGTCAATAAATAGGTCGGCGTTTATTTTCCGACTGTATTTTTGGTCGAATTCTTCCTCTGGAAAACTTTTATTAACAGCGTAGAATACGAGTCCGTGTTCCTCGCAAAAAGCAACAGCTTCGTCTAGCGCTTTTCCATAGCGATAGGTCCAAAGCACTAAGCGGTGACCGCGTTCCTGCAGCTTTTTTAACGTATCAAAAGCGAATAGGATAGGTTTTCCAATTTGTGGATAAGCGTCTTCAACAATGGTTCCGTCGAAATCGACAGCAATGGTAATAGTATCAGTGATCATTTGGCTTAAAAAAGGCAAAATTACAAAGAAATCTGTCTAATTCTATGTTTTTATACTGTTAAATAAGTGACTCGCGGCTCATTGCTGCTGGTTTTTGGATCCCCATAAGGTGTAAGATCGTTGGGGCGATATCACCTAAAATTCCAGATTTGACTGCTTTAATGTCTGGATCCACTACGATGAGAGGAACCGGATTCGTGGTATGCGAAGTATTTGGTGAACCATCAGGATTTTTCATGGTTTCACTGTTTCCGTGGTCAGCAATGACCAAAGTAGTATAACCGTGTGCTAATGCAGCGCCTACAATATCTCTGGAACATTGATCTACCGTTTCACAGGCTTTTATAGCTGCTTCAAAAACGCCAGTATGTCCAACCATGTCAGGGTTGGCAAGATTTAAACAGATAAAATCGGCCGATTCTGCATTGAGTTCAGGGATGATCTTATCGCGAATATCAAACGCACTCATTTCGGGTTGTAGGTCGTAAGTGGTCACCTTGGGAGATGGACAAAGAAGTCGGGTTTCTCCTTCAAACGGTTTTTCTCTTCCGCCGTTAAAAAAGAAGGTAACGTGAGGGTATTTCTCGGTTTCCGCAATACGGATCTGTTTTTTATGGTTTCGTTCCAGAACTTCACCCAAAGTATCGGTAATATTATCTTTATTATAAACAACGCGTACTCCTTTATAAGAATCGTCGTAATTGGTGAGCGTTACATAATAGAGTGGAAGCGGTTTCATTCCGTAAGCATCAAAGCTTTCTTGGGTAAGTGCCCTTGTAAGTTGCCTTCCACGATCGGTTCTAAAGTTAAAAAAGATCACTACGTCGTCGGGTTCAATGGTTGCGACCGGTTTTTGATTTTCGGTCATAACGATGGGTTCTAAAAACTCATCCGTAATGCCAGCGCGATAACTTGCCTCGATGCTTTCAACTGCGTTTTGAGATGCCGTTCCTTTTCCGAAGACCAAGAGATCATAGGTTTTTTTTACGCGTTCCCAGCGCTGATCACGATCCATAGCATAATAGCGTCCAATGATTGAAGCCAATTTTCCACCTGTTTTTTTCAAATGCTCTTCTAATGCGGAAATGTGCTTTGCACCAGATTTAGGGTCCACATCCCGACCGTCGGTAAAAGCATGAACAAAAACATTGTTTACGTTTGCTTCCGAAGCAGCCGTTAATAATCCCTTTAAATGATCAATATGAGAATGCACTCCACCGTCTGAAACCAAGCCTAAGAAATGTACCTTTTTGTTGTGTTCCTTTGCATACTGAAAGGCACTTTTCAACACAGGTTCGTTATGTAAGGTATTATTCTGAATAGCAAGATTGATCTTGGCCAGATCTTGGTAAACGATACGGCCAGCACCTAGGTTCATATGGCCAACTTCGCTATTACCCATTTGCCCTTCTGGTAGGCCAACGTACATGCCGTCGGTTCGCAGTTGTGAATGAGCATACCTGTCATACAATGAATCTATAAAAGGGGTTTTGGCTTGCGCAATAGCAGAAACAGCAGGGTCTTGTGTAATTCCCCAACCGTCTAAAATAAGGAGTAGGACTTTTTTATTCATAAGACAAAGGTAATGAGAAGCCCTTCAGAAATCAACAAAACAGCGATAGAAAGACACTAAGATGTTGGTTATCCGCCATATTTGATGATAGCCTCTCTAATCTTTTCCATTCGGTTGTCGGGATCTGGATGTGTGCTTTGAAACTCGGGTACCCGACTCGGACCAGCAGCGGCTTTTAATATTTCCATAACGTCGATCATTTGATACGGGTCATAGCCAGCTTTGATCATAAAGCGTACACCAAGATCATCGCTCTCCAGTTCGTCACCGCGACCATTACCCAATAGTACGTTTTGACCAATACCAGCAACTAATCCGCCAGCATCGGCACCCACCGAAGCTCCTTGAGAGATCGTCTGCCAAAATTCACCTTCAGCGATACGTTCTGCCGAATGACGTCCCAATACATGGCCAATTTCATGTCCGAGTACGCCTGCAAGTTGATCTTCGTTTTCTAAGCGAGAATACAGCGCGTAGGTTATAAATATTTGTCCGCCAGGTAATGCAAAGGCGTTGATGGTTTCTGGATCAGCCAACAAATGGAAGTCGTATTGATAGGGTGAATTGGCTGCCATACTTGCATTGACCAATTTTTCTCCAACCATGTCAACATAGCTTTGCGCTCGCTGATCTTGATGGAGGCCGCCGTATTCTTGAGCCATTTGAGGCGCACTTTGTAAACCAATGGCTATTTCCTGTTCAGGATCCATTGATATCACTTGGGAGGTACCTGTATATGGGTTTTCTTGTGTATTGGCGCATTTCTTAAAAAGGGCAAAAACTACAATGATAGCCCCGATAGCAAGTCTTATTTTCCAACTATTTCTCATGGTGTGGGTTTTGTGATAGCCTAAATTTACGAAATGCCTTAAAGTAAATCTGGATTTATATCTAAAATATTTTCGGATCGATACTTCTCAATAAAGGCATCTGTAAAGTGCTCGGCGCCTTTTATCTTTTCTTCCAATAAAATTTGTTTCAGATCAAGTTTCCTATACGATTCGAGCATGGGTTTTGAAACAGGCGCATAACTAAAATGCCAAGGTTCATATTTAAAGCCTTTTCTATTTATATCGTCTGTGTACACTTCGTAAAAACCGAAGCTGTTAGAATGCTTGTTTAGCCATTCCTTTAATTGGCAAAACGGACCATCACCATGAAACAGAGCAGGCTGTAAGACACTTTTTGGTCTTGGCTTCGCATTTCCATCTATGATGTCAATGTCTGTACCCCAGTGATGACGGGAGGTTCCGGGTATAGTGGAGTATTCTATAATTTTTTCAATCGCTTGAGTAGGAGTGAGCCCTTCCGACGTAAAACGGGTGTATTTGCCTTCATAGATCTCTTTTTGTCTTTGAAAACTTCGGTAGGCAGAAACCAATTCGATCTTGATGTTTTCTTTGGCGGCGGCGGCTTGCATCTTGGCAAACGCAGCGGCGGCGTCCTTGTGCATGGTTGTGGTATATGTGCGCTCTAACAGATCTGGATTTCCCTTACCAATAAGTTGACTTCTCGTAAAGGTTTGTTGTGCTTCGGAAAAAGACAGCTGCGGAAAAATACTTACGCCCAATCCTGCAATTCCCGCCAATTTTATAAATTCTTTTCTTTGCATGTTTTATCTTAGTGACAAAGTTAATCCTTAAAAATAGCTATATTTTGAATCATAATACTGTACGTTTCGAGATTATTCCTTCCGAAGATATTTTGATTATTGCTCCTTTGCTTCTTGTATTAGGTTCCGAAAACACTTCCGAAGAAACCATTAAGGAACGGCTCCTTGAAATGGCCCAACAAAGTTACGAATGTATTGGTATTTACGATGGGGAACATCTAATCGGCACTTGTGGTATGTGGTTTCAAACTCGACATTATGCAGGAAAAAGCTGTGAAGTAGACCATGTGATCATCTTAGAAAGTCATCGAAATAGAGGGATAGGTAAAAAACTAATGGCCTTTGTTTATAATTATACTTCAAAAAAAGGTTGTAATTGGGTAGAGCTTAATACGTATGTGCATAATTTTCCTTCACATAAATTTTACTACAACGAAGGTTTTGTAGCCAAGGGGTATCACTTCGTAAAAACGCTTTAAAATAGTTTTTCAAGCGCTGTTTCTGATGCAACTTCACGCGCATTTTTTTCTTGTTCAAAAATACGTGCAGACCGTGTTCCTTTCAATACAATCTTTTCTCCAATAACACGAAGCCAACTACCTTCTCTTAACCCAACCACTGGAATGGTATTTTGCGTGTGAAATTCTTTGATACGCGTTTCGCGAGTTTCACCCATGTGTTCACTATTCTCTACAGGATCTAGATAATGTGGATTTAAATTAAAAGGAATCACACCTAGCGTTTTAAACGAAGGCGGATATACAATGGGCATATCGTTGGTGGTCTGCATGGTGGGGCCGCAAATATTGCTTCCCGCGCTGGTTCCGAGGTAAGGTGTGCCAGATAAAAGTACTTCTCGGAGCGTCTGCATCTGGTTGTTTTGATGGAGTTGGGCAACAAGTACAAACGTATTTCCGCCTCCTGTAAAAATACCTTGCGCACTACGAATAGCTGCTTCAGGATCTTTAAAAGTATGTAATCCAACCAGTTTTTTGTTTATTTTCTGAAAAGCGTCAGAAGCTCTTTTTGTGTAGTCGTCATGTGAAATTCCACCCGGACGTGCGTAAGGTATAAAGAGAATTTCTTCGGAATTTTGATAGAGATCTACCAACGATTCAATAAGGTAATCGAGGTATTTGCCACCAAAAATGGTAGATGTACTTGCAACAATTAGATTTTTCATGCGTCTTAAAAGTGAATGTAGGCAAATATTTGAAAATTACTTCTAATAATAATCAATAAACAAAATATTATGAAAATTACACTGCTTATTTTAATTACAATAGTTTCCTTGTATGGTTGTTCTAGCGACGATTGTGGAGAATGCGATACTGGAGCAATACCCTTTTACTTTGAAATCGTAGACAAAGCAAGCGGTGAGAACTTGTTTACAAACGGAACCTACAACTCGAAGGAAATCACGGTAGTTAATACACTTAACGTCACAAATAATATCTCGTTTAAGACTACAAATATCCAATTTCAATTTATCGATAGTGATGATGCCAATATTCTAGCTATAGCCGGAATTGGATTAGAGACCGAAATTGTTAATATGCGAGTTAGTGTTTCGGGAGAGCCTATTTTTGACTTTTATGTTGATGTAGAAAGAAAACAAGGATCATGCTGTAAATTTAATACTTATAACGTGGTTGAAGTTAGAGAATCTGACTCTGAATACGATTCTGAACTTCATAGATATACGGTTTTTGTGGACTAAAAATTGTAGCCGTACTTGCAACAATTAGATTTTTCATGCGTCTTTTTCTTGAAATTCTAAATGTATAGAATGACTTCGGAATGATTTCGATTTCATCAAAAACAATACGTATCTTTAAGTCATGAACTCGAAATATCTATTTCTAATATTGCTGCTATTACCTTTTTTAGGTAATGCACAAGATGATGTAGAACGTATTGAAGTAAACGGGACGATAACGGCTCCAGTTAATGAAGATGTTGAGGGAATTACCATTTATAACAAGTCATCTTATAAAGGTGCTGTAACAGATGCTAAGGGTGCATTTACTATCGAAGTAGCCGAGAATGATAGAGTGCTTATTACAGCAATGCAATATCAAACGTTTACGGTAATTATCGATAAGGGGGTCATTGATAACAGAAGCATGAACGTATATCTCAACCCTGTCGTTTATAAATTAGATGAAGTTATTGTTCGTCCGTATGATCTTTCAGGTAATATTCAAGCCGATGTTGCTTCTATAGAAACCAATGTGGTGACACCGCAATGGGACATGTCTTATGAAACCATGGAATTTGAATATGAATTTTCAGATGATCAGTATACTTCAATTCGAGGAAATAAAGCAGAAGAAGCCTTTTACAACGGACAAAAACCAAATGATCAAGCGAGTATAATTGGTATAATTGGCATGTTCTTTCCAAAGAAAACATCCTTGACTTTAGGTCGGGAGTACACCGAGATGGCAATGGTCCGCGGAGGATTAAAACAACGCTTTCCGAAGCAATATGTCTTAGAGACCTTTGGTATTCCCGAAGATGAATATGGCAGATTTATCTATTTTGCTGAAGATGCTGGAATTCCTCAGTCTATGCTAAAGGAAGAAAATACAATGGATCTGCTCGCCTTTTTATTTGAGCAAAGCGAACTTTACAAGGCGCAGCGTGAAGATGACTAAAGAATGGCTCTTTGTGGTGTGTTTGTTGTTTTGTGCTATTTCTATTGCACAACAAATTGACCTTAAAGGAAAGATCACCAACAGCAGTGAAGTTGAAGGAATACATATCTTAAATACCAGTTCACATTTTAATGCGGTGACCAATGAAACCGGTCACTTTTCAATCCGGGCGCAATTGCATGATACTTTATTGATTTCTTCGGTGCGGTATGTAGCAGATAAACTGGTAATTTCTGAGGAGATCTTTCAAAATAAAACAGTTGTAATTACTTTGAATACCATGGTGAATGAGTTGGATGAGGTGGTCTTAGGGCCTAATCTTTCAGGAAACTTGGCTACAGATCTTAAAAATATTAAAACGGAAGAATCTATTAATTTTGATGATGTAGGAATTCCTGGGTTTCAAGGAAAACCCGAAGAGAAGATCGTTCCAGTAGTTGTTGCATTTTTCCCGACCAATGTGAACTTGGAGGCAGTCTATAAATACCTTTCCGGCTATTATAAAAAGTTAAAGATCCAACGAAAATGGGAAAAACAAAATATGACGGCAGCACTAATGATTCAGTATTATTCACCAAGCTTTTTTGAAGAAGCTTATTCCATACCTGAAAATCGGCTTTATGATTTTTTACTCTTCTGTATAGAAACCACCGAGATTCAGCAAGATTTTTTAAATGAAAATTACGCAAATGTACTTTCGGCATTTAAGCTAAAAAGTGCTGAATATGTTGATCGCCTAATAAAAGAGGAGCAAACCAACAAAAAGGAATAATTATTGCTCAGAAAATAATACATTCGCGTAATATCGCAGGAATTACCCCTACTATGAAATTATATAAATTACTGTTTTTATTGATGCTATTCCCTCTGATAGCGGCAAATTCTAACCATAAGTTCTATGTGAGTACTACCAATATTGAGTTTGTTCCTAAAAGTGAATCGGTACAAATTATCAGTAAGATCTTTATTGATGATATTGAAAAGGCACTTCGGAAGCGTTCTGGAAAAGAAGTTTCTCTGGCAACAAAAAAAGAAACTGAAGCCGACAGAGAATTGTTGAAAAACTACATAATGCAGAAATTCAGCATATCGATCAACGGCGAGGATTCTAAGTATCAATATCTCGGAATAGATTATGAAACCGATATTGTGAAGTGCTACCTTGAAATTACGGGTGTTTCAGAATTTAAAACGATCGAAGTTGATAACAAAATTCTCTTCGATATGTTCGATGAACAAAAAAATATAATACATGTCAAAACCCCTGAGAGTAGGAAGAGTATGGTTTTGAATATTGATAATCCTAAAGGATTGTTAAACTTTTAAAGGTTGTCATATAAACTAAAGCGATAACCTTACTTTTAGAAATTAATTTTAACCAAAGTACCATGAAGCTAATTAAATGCCTTTCCCTTGTTGCTCTTTTTCTCTTTGCAGGAATTGCTCAAGCGCAAGAAGAAACTACACCTGAGCGTAAGCCTGGGCATACCAATAATAACAGATTTAAGCAATTGTACGAGGAGTTTTCTACTCCAAATACGTACCGTAGCGCTAATGGAGCTCCAGGTCCAGATTATTATCAGCAACAAGCTGATTATGTAATGGATATTGAACTGGACGATAAGAATGCACGTATCTACGGAAAAGAAACAATTACGTATACAAACAATTCACCAGACGCCCTAGAATATCTTTGGGTACAGTTAGATCAAAATGTACGGGCGCAAACTTCAAAATCTAAACTAATTGAACCTAGTGGAGCTGCACCTGCCGAAATGGCCGGAACTTTTGTAAGTCAATATATGGGTGCTGGATTTGACGGCGGTTTTAAAATTGATTTTGTAAAAAATGAAAAAGGAGTTAATCTTCCTTACACTATCAACCAGACGATGATGCGGGTAGATATGCCACAACATCTACAGCCTGGAGATAAATTCGTTTTCTCGATCAAATGGTGGTACAATATTCCAGAGCATACTATTGACAGAGCGCGTAGTGGTTATGAAACGTTTGATGATGGAAACCGCGGTTATGTGATCGCTCAGTTTTATCCAAGAATGGCCGTTTATAACGACGTTGAAGGTTGGCAGAATAGTCAGTTTTTTGGTCGTGATGAATTTGCTCTTCCCTTCGGAAATTTTGATGTGAACATTACTGTTCCTGCAGATCACACCATGGATGCAACAGGGAAGCTGTTAAATCGTAAGGAGATCTTTTCAAAAGATATGATGAAGCGTTACGAACAGGCCAAAAAGTCATATGACAAGCCTGTGATCATTGTAACGCAAGCAGAAGCAGAAGCTGCTTCAAAAGGTTTTTCAACAGAGAAAAAAACATGGAAATTTAGAGCAGAAAATGTACGTGATTACGGATTCGCCACTTCAAGACGATATATTTGGGATATGATGGCGGTTAAGATCGGCGGAAAAGATGTGATGGCTGTTTCGGTATATCCCCCAGAAGGAAATCCATTATGGGAAGATTACTCAACCCTTGCTGTTGCAGCTACTTTGAAGTCGTACTCGAGAATGACTTTCGATTATCCGTACCACAAGGCAATTTCAGTACATGCTAAAAATCAAGGGATGGAATATCCAATGATTTGTTGGAATTACGGTCGTCCAGATAAAGACGGTACATACAGTGAACGTACTAAATATGGTATGATCAGTGTAATCATTCACGAAGTTGGGCACAACTACTTCCCAATGATTGTAAATAGTGATGAGCGCCAATGGACATGGATGGACGAAGGTTTAAATACTTTTGTGCAATATGTAGCCGAACAAGATTTTGGTGAGTGGTATCCAGAAGCAATTGCTCCCAATAAAGCATACCCATCACGTCGTGGCCCTGCAAATAAAATTGTTGATTATATGGCAGGTGACCAGGATCAAATGGCTCCTATTATGACCAAGGGACTGAACACATATAGCTTCGGAAATAATGCCTACGGAAAACCAGCGACAGGATTGAATATTTTGCGTGAAACCATTATGGGACGTGAGTTATTCGACTATTCTTTTAGAACCTATGCACAGCGTTGGATGTTCAAACACCCAACTCCTGAAGATTTCTTTAGAACAATGGAAGACGCTTCGGCAGTAGATCTAGACTGGTTCTGGAGAGCTTGGTTCTACAGCACTGAATACACCGATATTGGCGTTCAGGATGTTAAAAAATTCTACGTGACTTCTAAAATGAACAAGGAAGTGCGTGAAATGATGGAAGCTAGAGGAATGAAAGCAGAAGACCTTCCGCCATTAGTATACCTTGTTGAAGAGGGAAGTGAAGATTTTGAAGAGAGCATGCGTACTTCAACTTTAGATGATGTTACTACACTAAATGAGTATATCATGGATAATGTTCCTGCTTCAGAAAGAGCGAACATGAAAAAGCCGAAGTTCTTCTACGAAGTAACTTTTGAAAAGCCAGGAGGTATTCCAATGCCAATTATTGCTGAGTATACCTATTCAGATGGTACCACAGAGCGTATCACATATCCAGCGCAAATTTGGAGAAAGAACGACAAATCAGTTGGAAAAGTGATTGCTTCAGAAAAAGAAATTACAAAGATCGTTGTTGATCCAGATGAAGAAACAGCCGATATAGATACTGAAAATAATACCTGGCCAAAACGCAAAAAGTTGGGTGAGTTTAACAACTTTAAAAATAAAGTAAAGGGAGAATAATAATTCTACCTCAAATTTTTCGCAAAACCCTTCCGTTATCTTGGAAGGGTTTTTTGCTTGTTGAAATCTTATTAATTGTATCTTTGCCCTATGAATTTGATCGCAATTCCTCTTTTTATTAGCGGTGCTGAGATTGCCTTTATTCTCTTTATCGTTTTGTTGGTTTTTGGAGCCGACAAAGTCCCTGAAATCGCACGCGGACTCGGGAAAGGTATGCGACAAATTAAAGACGCTACCAATGATATTAAGTCTGAGATCACCAAAAGCGCCGAGAAACAAGGTCTTGATATTGACATTACTAAAGACGTTCGAAAAGAGATCGACAAGGTGAAAGAAGACGTTGAAGAAATCACCGGACCCATCAAAAGACGCTTCTAGATGCTGGAAACCCTGAAACAATGGGACAGAGAGCTTTTCATTTACTTGAATAATTTAGGTATTGAGAAATACGATTCTTTTTGGCTCTTTGTAACTCAAATTGAAAGCTGGATCCCACTCTTTGTTTTTTTTATTGTGCTTATTTTTTATTTCTACGGAACTAAAAAAGGCCTGCTGGTTTTCTTTTTAACTCTGCTTACCTTTACCTTAACCATCACCATTACAAACCTTACCAAAGAGTATGTAGCACGGATTCGCCCCAATAATGTGGAAGTTCTTTCAGAATTCATTAGAACATTACAAACACCAAATAACTTTAGTTTTTTCTCAGGACATGCATCCTCTAGTTTTGCCATCACCACCTTTGTAGTGCTTTCACTTCGACAGTTTAACAAATGGATTGTCTTGGCGTATCTCTGGCCGATTTTGTTTGTATTAAGCCGCATCTTTGTGGGTGTTCATTACCCAAGTGATCTCTTTGTAGGTGCCTTGGTGGGGACGAGCATCGCTTTAGGGATGCATTGGGTTTCCAAAAAAGCTCTTAAACGTATTTAAAATTTTACTATCTTGATTGTCCTAACAAAAACAATCAACCATGAAAACAACTACAATTGCATGGGCAAGCGCCCTATTATTAGTGTTTACAGCATGTTCAACAGACAAATTAGACGTTCTCCCCAACGACGAAGCATCACGCACAGCAACAACTTCTCAAGAATTACTTACCATTCCCCAGATCAATAATATTATTGATGCGCGATTACGATCAAATGGCGACTTCAGCTGGAGCGAAGTAAGCGATCAAGTTTTATGGAGTGCTACCGTACACGGAAATGGTATTTTAACTATTGGCTACGGAAATGAAGATGAAAGCTTTCGCTTACAGGAAACCCCACGCCTAACCGAAGCTAAAAACCAGATCATTGACGCTGTGATCTCTTCCGAAGGTATTTCAAAGAAGAGAGCCATAGTTGAAGATGATCAGGTTCTCAATGTGATCGATCTGGAAGTAAATAGCATTCAAACAATTACAATGTTACGCGAACGCGATGATATTCGTTATTTAGAGCCTAATGCGTATTCCTTTTTTACTTCGGAAGCATATCCGCAAAACCAGCGATCTTCAAGCGGTTGTAGTAAAGACGGACAATCACTAAACACCAATGACTACAGAACCGTTGCTCCCGGAGCTTTAGTTAGCTGGACCTATGACGAGCACAATATTACTCAGGCTTG
This sequence comes from Ulvibacter sp. 2305UL32-6, assembly GCF_058148545.1. NCBI lineage: Bacteria > Pseudomonadati > Bacteroidota > Flavobacteriia > Flavobacteriales > Flavobacteriaceae > Ulvibacter > Ulvibacter sp. 2305UL32-6. The sequence continues at coordinate 312,847 of NZ_JBYVKA010000001.1, read as the reverse complement.
GGGACTTAGCACTGGCGCAGGAGTTACTGTTGGTCTTATCGACACAGGCGTATCTCAGAGTCAGCCGTTTTTAGGAAGTAGCTTTAATGATGGTTACAGTAGCGGAAGAAGCATTCAGAAATATGGAACCTTTATAGACTCAGCATGGCCATGGTCAAATAATTATGATGGGCCACATGATAAATGCGGACATGGAACTTCTATGGGATCAACCATAGCTTCTCCCCGGAATAATAACAATATGCCTGTTGGTGTGGCTTACAACTGTAATTTAGTATCGTATCGCGCTACCGAAGATGTATTGTTGAATGATTATCACGAAAGAAAAGGGGTGAAGGATGCCCTAGTAGCACTTGGAAACCGCAGTGATGTAAAAATTATATCGATGTCTGTTGGGTATCCATGGTCTATCGGAAATGTAAAAGACGGTATTAAGTATGCTTACAACAAAGGAAAACTCATTTTTGCCGCAGGAGGGACGTCAACCGCGGCTACCAATTGGTATCCTGTAATTTTTCCAGCAAGTATGAGCGAAGCTGTTGCCGTTACCGGAATTACAGATGACGGTACCTATCAGCAATGTGATACCTGTCACGACGGAAGCCAGATAGAATTTACAGTTGTTATGGAACGAGATAACAATAATGACCGTACAGGAACCGTACTCGGTTTCTACAACGGTGATAAAAAATATGTTGGTGGTTCTAGTGTTGCCACCGCAACTACTGCTGGAATTGCAGCACTTGTTTGGTCACGTCATTCAAGCTGGTCACGTAGTCAGGTGCTAACACGCCTTCGTCAGAGTGCCGAATTTTATCCAAATAAAAGCAGCACCAAAGGCTACGGAAATATTGACGCCTTGCAGGCAGTGCAATAGCATATTCAGAAATATATAATCAAGTTTAAGAAATGGCACCCAATGCATCTGTATTGGGTGCTTTTTTTAACGTACACGCGAAATGGTTAAACCATCCCGAATTGGCAATAGTACGGTCTCTAATTTTGGATGTTCGTTAAGAAGTTTGTTGTACGCTAAGATGGCCTTGGTGTCTGTGTCACCCTCTTTTAGGGGTTGAACTACCTTTCCGCTCCAAAGTACATTATCACTCAAAATAACAGCACCCTGCGATAGTTTCGGAAGTAAGATCTCTAAATATTTAGGGTAGTTGCTTTTATCAGCATCAATAAAGACCAGATCAAAGGTAAAATCGAGACCTGGAATAATATCAAGGGCATTGCCTGTATGTTGCTTTATTTGCTCTCCCCAAGGAGATTTATCAAAATATTTTCGCTGTAGATCGAATAACTCTTCATTAATATCTATAGTGTGAAGCTCGCCATCAGCTTGCATGCCTTCTGCTAAACACAAAGCCGAATAGCCCGTATAGGTGCCTATCTCTAAAATGTACTTCGGTGAAATTAATTTAGAGAGCATACTTAAAACTCTGCCCTGAAAATGACCACTTAGCATACGTGGTGCCAAAACGGTTTGCCAAGTTTCTTTGTTAAGCTGCCTTAATAATTCGGGTTCAGCTTGTGAGTGATCGCTAGCGTAGGCATCTATGTTTTTTGGAAGGAAATCCATTAGCTTAGAATCCGAGTTCGCAGTTTTTGTTTTGCATCAGTATCATCACCACATAACCATTGAATCACATTGTCTTCCCAAATCGCATCACATTGCATTTCAGTTAAGATATTTCGTTCTTTAGCTAAATCAAGAATTTTTCCTGGGTATGATGATTGTTCTGCACTCTCCATTTCACCTAGTGGATAAGGATCATCTAAGCCCATTACTACTTGTTTATAGCCTTGATTTTTAACTAGTAACTCCAATGATCCCGTATCGTGAACTAAGGTGTCAAAAAAGATATTTCGGTGCCCTACAGCCTTTCTAGGGTGTGTTTTTCCTTCAAAGAGATCTGGCCGACCATCAAAACCTTGTATTCTTCTACCTAAGTTCATCTGCGCTAATTGTCCGCCGTGTGCAAAGCAGGTGCGCATATTTGGATACTTATCGGCATAGCCATTTAGCGTTAAAAAGTGGTAGGCGTCTGCACATTGGGCTAACATCCAAATGAGGTGAAAACGCCAAGCTGTATTTTCTAGTTTAATAAATTTTTCCCCGTCATAAGGATGAATTTCAACGGCTAGGTTGTATTTGCTAGCCAATTCAAAAATAGGCTCATTTTCTTCATCAAAAATACAACGCCAAGTTCCAATGGTGTCCATATAGTGTGTTGGAAGACAAAGTAGTTGTAAACCTAGATCTTCAACACAACGTTCCATTTCCCATAAAGCACCTTGCACAAAACCAGGGTGAACTACAAAACCACAAGTAAATTTAGACGGATTGTCTCGCTGTACTTTCGCGTTAAAATCGTTTTGAAATCGCAATGCCTGCTTCATTTCTTCCACCCGCAGCCCATTTCCATAAAGTTGTGATAAATTTAAAACGACCGCATGATCCAGCTTGTAGCGCTCCATCCACGCTAATTTTTCATCAAGAAAAAAACTAGAATCGGTCACCGGACGACTCCAGTCTTTTTGCAACATAAATTTACGATCCTTATCTACCCAAAAGATTCCTTTTTCCTTCATAAAGTCAGGGATCTCCTCGGGGTATGGAAGTAAATGTGAATGTCCGTTAATTCTTAGTTTTCGTTTCATGGTTTGTTATATTTAATGCGACTCTAATGGGTTTGTTTTGGGCGTGCCCACGCCATATGCGTGGTCGGGCTTTTCGCTGTATTACTGCCCTTTGTTCCCTCGGGCAGTAGATGCCGCTGCAATCCCTCACGCGAGCTCGGGGGGATCACAAGCTTTTCGTTCTTCCTCCGTCAACAGGCAAGTTAATGCCATTTATATAGCTAGCCGCTTCACTAGCAAGAAAAGCTACCGCATTGGCAATTTCTCCTGGTTGAGCAAATCTCCTTGCCGGAACTAAGCTCTGCATAAAGGCAGTTGCTTCAGCTTCGGTTTTGTTCATCTTTTTAGCTGCGTTTCCAACAATATCTTCAAGACGATCGGTGGCGGTAAAACCAGGTAAGACATTGTTTACCGTTATGCCAAACTGCCCTAATTCATTGGCTAATGTCTTGCTCCAACTAGCAACTGCACCACGAATTGTGTTACTCACACCAAGCCCGTCAATAGGTTGTTTTACCGAAGTTGAAATGATATTTATGATCCTTCCATAGTCTGCTTTCTTCATGCCAGGAACCACGGCCTGTACCAATATCTGATTATTGACCAGATGTTGTGAAAAGGCATTGGTGAATTCAGAAACATCTGCCGAAAATATAGGACCGCCTTTAGGACCGCCTGTATTGTTTAGCAAGATATGAAAGGTCTTTTCTGAGACTGCTTTTTCTACTTTTTCTTTTACTTCTGAAGGATTACTAAAATCGGCTACAAAGTAATTGTGTTTTTGCCCGTCCTGAAAAGGAAGTTCAAGCAAGGTTTCCTTTAATTTCTCTTCATTACGTGCAACCAAAGTTACGGTAGCGCCAAGCTGTGCCAGGAGGATGGCAGAAGCTCTTCCTATTCCTGCGGTGCTTCCACAGACCAATGCATTTTTATTTTTTAAATCTAAATTCATTTTATAAGTTCAAGGTTCATTAACTCTATTTTCAATCTAACTCATATTTTATACAGACGTTCTTGGGTTCTGTGAAAAAACGCAAGGCTTCAAAACCGCCTTCACGCCCTACGCCACTATCTTTTACACCCCCAAACGGTGTGCGTAGATCGCGATTTAGCCAGGTGTTAACCCAAATAATTCCAGCTTCGAGTTGTTTGCTCAGCCGCATGCTTCGGTTAAGATCATTGGTCCACAAGGTAGCTGAAAGTCCGTATTTCGTACCATTAGCCATCTTTAAAGCTTCTGTTTCCGAAGAAAATGGCATAATGGTAACCACTGGGCCAAAAATTTCTTCTTGATTTACACGGCATTGATCGTCAAAAACTTCAATGACTGTAGGCTGTAAATAATAGCCATTCTCATGACCCGCTACTTTAACGCGCTTACCTCCAAATAGTATTTTCCCGCCCTCTTCTTCGGCAAGCGCAATATACTGTTCTACTTTTTCGAGATGTGGTTTTGATACCAACGCCCCTAAATTCGTTTTGTCATCTGATGGGTCTCCCACTTTAAGCTCACTCACTTTTTGAACAAAATCTTTTTTAAATTTTTCGAAAATAGATTGTTCAACAAAAATCCGACTTCCGCAGAGACATATCTGCCCTTGATTTGCAAAGGAAGAGCGAACAGTCACGGCCATCATTTTATCATAATTGCAATCTGCAAAGATGAGGTTGGGGTTTTTTCCGCCCAATTCTAACGATAGTTTTTTAAACATGGGCGCAGCGGTTCTGGCAATATGTGCGCCGGTTTGAGTGCCTCCGGTAAATGAGATCGCTTTGATGTTTGGGTGCGCAACTATGACTTGCCCGGCAGACGGTCCAGTGCCGTGTACAATGTTAAGTACCCCTTTAGGAAGGCCAGCTTCGGTGCAAATTTCCCCTAACAGATAGGCTGTCATTGGCGTAACTTCAGAAGGTTTCGCTACCACACAATTTCCTGCTGCGATCGCTGGCGCGATCTTCCATGTAAATAAATAGAGCGGTAAGTTCCATGGTGAGATACAACCTACAACGCCTAACGGTTGGCGCAAGGTGAAGTTTATGGTTTCTAGACCAACACTTTCGTGAGCTTCGCTAGAGAATTGAGTGATCGCATTTCCGAAGAATCTAAAATTACTCGAAGCTCTTGGGATATCAACCGCTTTTGCTAAGCTGATGGGCTTTCCGTTGTCTTTTGATTCGGCTTCAGCCAGAGAAGCTAGATTTTCTTCGATAAGATCTGCTATTCTGATCATGATACGGCTACGTTCTTCGATGGTGGTATTAGACCATAGAGGAAAAGCTGTTTTTGCAGCCTGATAGGCTGTTTCCACATCTACCTCATTGCTGTTTGCAATTTGAGCATAGACTTCGCCGTTACTCGGATTATAATTGTCTATCCATTCACCAGATTGTGGTTTGGTGTAGGTTCCGTTGATGTAGTTTAAAATCTTGATCATTCTTCTTTCTTTTCTGAAAATAGTTTTTCAAAAGCATCATATACAGCCAAATGTAAGGTGTCTCCGTGGTCTTGAGCCTCAAAAAATTTATATAGCACAGTACTCTCTGTTTCCTTTAAGGCAAGCCACATTTTATAGTATAGTTTAGTTGCGCCGGTTTGCATTGTGGGGCCTTCTGTACCAACGGCAACATAAATATTGGTTGGTTTCTTGATTTTAGCTGGTTCGAGTTTTAAAATAGATTCGTCATCCCACCAAACACTAGGGCTCACAATAATGTAATTATCAAACAGCTCAGGTTTTTTGTGTAAGATTTCTGCAGCTAATAATCCGCCTAGCGACTGTCCGATGATCGTTTTTTCTTCAGAAACTTTATAACTTGAAGTGATAAAAGGTTGTAATTCTTGCTCTAAAAACTGAATAAACTTTCCTGAACCGCCTGTAGTAGGAAATTCTTTTCGGTCTAATGCGTTATTTGAAGGAAATGTGAAGTCGTGTTTTCTATCAATATTAGCGATCCCAACCACAATGGTTTCAGGAATCATATTGATCCAAGAAAAGGAACCAAATTGTACTAATCCTGCAATATGTATAAAATCTTCATCTGCCGAGCCGTCTAATAGATAGATCACGGGATATTTTTTACTCGAACCAGCGTCGTAGCCCAAGGGTAAGTAGATATTTAAAACTCGCTCTTCGTGTAGTATTTCGGAATACATCGTGACAGATTCACCGATAACAAATGGCTTCGTTTGAACCGATGCTACTTCCTGAGAAAACGATTTAATTGTAAACAGGCAGAGAATTACGAGTATAATAGGTTGTATTCTCATCATAATTAGGATACCGGCTTATAAGCCATTGCTTTTATTTCAACAACTAAATTAGGGTGAGGTAATTGATGCACCGCAACGGTAGTTCGCGCGGGACCATTTTCTTTGTTAAAGAACTCACTATATACTTCATTGTATCCTGCAAAATCGTTCATATTGACTAAAAAACTTGTTACATCAACCACATCTGCCATAGTGGCATTTTCGGTGGCTAAGTAATCTTTAATGTTTTCTAATACGGCGCGTGTTTGTTCTCGTACGTCCAAATGCATGGTTCCCATTTCATCTACCTGATGAACACCTGCAAAGGTATTATCGGCCAGGCGAGAGCTCGTTCCGCTTACAAAAATAAAATCTCCTGCACGTTTTACATGTGGATAGGCTCCTCTTGGCGATGCTTTTCCTTCTACTAATCGGCTTTTGTTGCTCATTGTTTTTATAAATTTCCAGCCACTGCATCATCGTGCAGTATGGCTTCGGTTTCTTTTTTAACTAATACTAACTTGTCTTTTAGCGGCATGTTCTCTGGCACATTTCCATCGGCAATTAAATTTAAGATGGCTTTGTCTTGTGCTCTTCCGCGTTGTAATGCTTCAAAATACGAAATGTCTTCGTTAAAAGTAACTAATGAATACTTTGAATAATATTCATTTGGAAATTCGGCCTCAAAAGCGGTTTCTAGTTTTCTTTTTTGCTGAAATAAAGCACTTGCAGTATGCTCTTTCATTTCGTGGAAGTTATCTACTGCTAGATCTGCTATAGCATCGGTATCTCTCTTGCGAGCGCTTTCATAAGCTGCAAACACTTCATTCCAATTGATTTGGGTGTCTTCTGAAACCACTTTTAGCTTATCTAAAATGTTGTCAAATACAACAACATCTTCAAAGGAAGCATTCATTCCTTGTCCGTAAAAAGGAACGATCGCGTGCGCTGCATCTCCCATGATCAGTGATTTTCCATAGCAATGCCATGGCGTGCATTTGATCGTGCCTAAAGGTCCTGTAGGGTTTTCGAAAAATTCTTCAATGAGGTTAGGCATCAAGGCCACAGCATCTGGGAACTCTTTTGTAAAGTATTCAGTAACCATTTCTGGCGTCGTTAAATTGTCGAAACAGTAATCACTATTTGAATAAGGCAGGAACAAGGTTACTGTAAAACTACCATCTAGGTTGGGCAGTGCAATGAGCATATCTTCCCCACGAGGCCAAATATGCAAGGCTCCTTTTTCAGTTCGGTAGCCTCCTCCTTCGGCCGCAGGAATTGTAATTTCCTTGTAGCCATGTGTAAGCCAATCTTGAGAAAAGCTAAACAGAAATTTTTTATGCGTGAACATATTCCGTCGCATGACCGATCCGGCACCATCCGTTCCAATAACAATGTCGCCTTTGTAAGTAACTATTTCTTTAGTGTTGTAATCTTTAAAGTTTGCGCTTCCATTTTCTAGATCAACACTTTGACAGCCTTTATTAAAAATGATCTCAACATTGGGCATGGCTTCCGCAGCATCTAAAAGTAGCATGTTTAAACCTGGGCGTGATATAGAGTTTATATACTCGTCTTGTCTTCCGCTATATTTACTTAAAAATGTATTGCTTTCTTTATCGTGAATCATCCTGCCCAACATGGGAATACACAGTTTTTTTGCATCTTCTTCCACACCAGCAAGACGCAGTCCTTTAAGTCCGCGGTCACTAAGGGCAAGGTTGATTGAACGTCCTGCATCCTGCGTAACATCGCGAAGGTCTGGGCGTTTTTCAACAAGGGTAATGTTGAATCCTCGTTGTGCCATTCGTAAAGCGAGAAGGCTTCCGCAGAGTCCGGCGCCAATGATAAGTATATGTTGTTGATTTTTCAAAATATTGTTATGGTTGAGCACAGCAATAGTCTCTTTTAGATTATATATTAGAAACACCCTTTAACTGCGTCAGGGAGTTTATTTGTTTAAAGCACTTTTTTTAATCGTTCTACAAATTCAAAAACGTCTTCAAAACTGTTATACAAAGCAGTAGGAGCTACTCGTATCACATCGGGTTCGCGCCAATCGCTTATTACACCTGCTTCGGTAAGTTTTGTATGTAGCGTTTTATCTGCGCTTTTCACTTGAATAGAAAGTTGAGAGCCGCGTTCTTGTGGATCTCGAGGGGTAATTATGTTAATATTTTTGTTTTCTAGAGAATCGATTAGAAATTCGAGAAATCCTGTCAATTTGATCGCTTTTTTGCGAAGATTTTCAAAACCAGCTTCGGCAAAAACATCTAAGGAAGCTCTAATGGCAGCCATAGATAAAATAGGAGGATTGCTCAATTGCCAGCCTTCAGCCCCAGGCAAAGCATCAAATTCATGTCGCATGTTAAAGCGCGTCTTTTTGTTATGACCCCACCAACCGGTAAACCGATTCAGTTTGTCATTATTTGCATGGCGTTCGTGAACAAAACATCCACCCAAACTTCCCGGGCCACTATTTAGGTACTTATAGCTGCACCAAACGGCAAAATCTGGACCTGTTTCGTGCAAGTCTGGCATAATGTTTCCAGCGCCGTGTGCAAGATCAAAACCAACCATGCAACCATGTTTATGGCCTAATTCGGTGATTTTTTTCAGCGGAAAATGCTGTCCGCTATAATAATTGGTGCTTCCAATCATAAGCAGAGCGATACTGTCACCATCATTTTCTAATATGGTTTCTAGATCTTCAAACCTACAGAGTTCTTCACCTGCTCTGGGTTTCCACAAAATTAAGCCATCTTTTGGGTCGAAACCGTGAAATTTCAATTGACTCTCCATAGCGTATTTGTCGCTAGGAAAAGCATCACTTTCAACAACGATCTTGTATTTTGTCTTTGTTGGCTGATAAAACGAGACCATCATAAGATGCAGATTGGTCGTTAGAGTATTCATCATAACTACCTCGCTAGGCTTGGCACCAACAATTTTGGCCATGTTTTCAGACAAGAATTCGTGATAGGGAAGCCAAGGGTGTTCGGCATCTGTATGTCCTTCAACTCCTAAATTTGCCCAATCTTCTAATTCTTTCGAGATATATTCTGAAGTAATTTTTGGCTGTAATCCGAGCGAATTCCCACAGAGATAGATCAACGGATTCCCTTGGGGATCCTTTGGAAGAAAAAATTGATTTCTGAAACGTGCCAAGGGATCTTGACGATCGCACTTTTGGGCGTATGCTAAGGAATTCTCAAACATATTGAGTGATTGGTTTTTTTGGCTTGTAACAAAAATAGGAATTAAAATTTGAAGTTTTGGTATGATAGTATTTGTGAATCATCATAGAAAGAAACTATCTTTGAGGAAATTGATCATAGCGTGAACCGTTTTTTACTTTTCATATTTTTTCTATTAGTTTCTGTAGCTGCCTTTTCACAATCGATTGCGCGACAATGGAATGAGGAGGTGCTTCACGGAATACGAAATGACTTTGCGCGTCCTACTGTTCATGCGAGGAATTTGTTTCATAGCTCGGTACTTATGTACGATATGTGGGCGGTGTTTGACGAAGCTGCTGATACCTTTTTTCTCGGAAAGAAAGTAGGAGATTATACGTGTGAATTTAACGGTTTTACTACTTCAGAGCCTATTTCCGAAGCAAGAAAAAAAGCCATCAGTTATGCTGTGTACAGATTGATGAGGCATCGGTTTGCAAATTCGCCGGGTGCTGAAGAAATTTTGGAATCCATTAATGCCCTAATGGGAAGCTATGCATACGATACATCGTTTACAGGTATTGACTATCAAAGTGGAAATCCGGCTGCGCTCGGTAATTATATTGCGTCACAAATTATTGCTTTCGGAATGCAGGATGGCGCAAATGAGGCAAACGATTATGAGAACATCTCCTATGAACCACTTAATGAACCTTTAAATACTGATGTGAGTGGAAATCCTGAGATGACCCACCCCAATCATTGGCAGCCTCTTAAAGTGGATAATTATGTTGATCAAAGCGGGAATACAATTCCTGGGGGACAACCTCCTTTTTTAAGTCCGGAGTGGGGGAGCGTGGTTCCATTTTCACTAACGGAAGCAGATCGAACAACGTATACAACGCCTAATTATGATTTTCAAGTGTATCACGATCCAGGTGATCCTTGCTATTTGCAAGAAGGTATGGGCATCTCTGACCCTTATAAATGGAATTTTGCTACAGTTGTAGCTTGGAGTTCGCATCTTGATCCTACCGACGGAGTGTTGGTTGATATTTCTCCCAAGGCCTTGGGAAATATGAGTACAGATCTATTTCCAAAGGACTTTCAAGAATATCAGGCTTTTTACGATTTGCAAAATGGCGGTGATCCTAGCTCTGGTCATTCCTTAAACCCTGTGACAGGTGAGCCTTATGAATCGCAAATGGTGTTTAGGGGAGATTATACCAGAGTTCTGGCTGAGTTTTGGGCAGATGGTCCCGATAGTGAAACACCTCCTGGACATTGGTTTACGTTATTAAACTATGTGAGCGATCATCCGTTATTAGAAAAGAAATTTAAAGGAACTGGTAAGGTATTAAGTGATCTGGAGTGGGATGTCAAGTCGTATCTTATCATGGGTGGAGCCATGCATGATGTTGCTGTTTCGGCATGGGGAATAAAAGGTTATTACGATTTTGTTAGACCCATAAGTGCTATTCGCTATATGGCAGATAGAGGACAATCAACCGATATGTCTGCTACAAATTATCACCCCAGTGGGTTACCTCTTATACCGGGCCATATTGAAACCATAGAACTTGGTGATCCGTTGGCGGGAAATTTTGACGAAAATGTAGGGCGAATCAAAGTAAGAACATGGCGCGGCCCCGAATTTATCCCAGATCCTAATAATGATGAAGCCGGTGTGGGTTGGATCTTTGCTGAAGAGTGGTTTCCATATCAACGCCCATCTTTTGTGACACCACCATTTGCAGGGTATGTATCGGGACATTCAACCTATTCACGGGCTGCTGCTGAGATCATGACCTTATTAACCGGGGATCCGTTTTTTCCAGGTGGTATGGGAACCTTCGATATTGAGGCAGATACGTTTTTAAAATTTGAAAAAGGTCCGAGTATGCCTATGCAGCTCCAATGGGCTACGTATCGCGATGCTAGTGATCAAACTAGTTTGTCACGTATTTGGGGTGGAATTCATCCTCCTATTGATGATATACCAGGACGTATCATTGGTGAAAAGATTGGGATCGAAGCTTTTGCCTTTGCTGAAACTTATTTTACACTCGGCTTGGCTAAAAAAGGCTTATTGTTTCCAAATCCTGCAGAAAACTCGGTTTCAGTTTTATACAAAAGTGATAAAGACCTCACGGTTGCTTTTTACGATGTATCGGGTAGGAGAATCGCTAATATGCCTGCTGTTTTTAAGGATGACCATACAGCCACTATTGATATCTCTGGAATGTATCAAGGCTTGTATTTTGTGAGTTTGTTAGAGGGTGATCGTCTTCTCTTTACCGAAAAACTCATCAAAAAATAGCATCGAGATTTTGATTTATTGTTTTACTGAGATATTGGTAAAATACAACTTAAAGTTAGCAGTTGAATCCCTGTGCATAGTAGCAATTTTTATTCCGTCATGATTTTGGTAATCTTCCCAAGTAGTAACCATAGAAGGTACGCTATCATTTCCTTTTCTAAAAATCCATTCTTTGATCATTAGATCTTTTCCGTAGAAAAAATCATAAGCGTCTCCCGGGGTGTATCCGCCTTCATTTCCATAGGTAAGGGTAAGTTTATTAAGTGTGTCCTTTGAAATTGGCGCGAGTACGTTTTCTTCTTCGGAAATAGTGGTCCCTTGGTCCCAAAGAAGGTTAAAGGGAGCGAGTAGCCAATATTTATCGTTGATGAACGCAGCGTCATATTGTTTGGTGATGCTATCGACCTTAGATCGGTTATAGGCGACCGTGTCTTTTGCCGAGCGCATTACAACATCGTTGCTTTTTGGTTTCCAAACCCAGGCCCGCTCGTAGTGGCTTTCTCCACGATCTACATTGAAGGTAAAACTGATCTCAGAAACATCCTGAAATATTTCAAACCCATTTTTATATGCGATCATTTCGGCTGTGGTAAGCACCGGATTTTTATCGTGATCAGGTATAAATTCTCTTGACCCTGTTTTGTTTTGAGTTTCATCACACGCTAAAAGTGTGCTAATTATAAGCGATAGGAACAGAATTCTTTTCATGATCATTAGATTTTTTTCAAAAATACAGAAACTATTATTATGACTATAATTTTTGTAATTTTAGGTGATGGAAAAACAGAAAGAATATAGTAACGGTGAAATAACTGTTATTTGGAAACCAGGTCTTTGCATTCATTCGACGAATTGTGTAAAAGGCGCACCAACTGTGTTTAGACCATCAGAGAAACCCTGGGTACAAATGGAGTCTTCAGACATAGAGAATATCGTAAATACGATACATAGTTGCCCGAGCGGTGCCTTGACGTATTATCGTAATGATGGAGTTGCAAAAAAAGAAACTTTAGCCACTTCCGAAGAAATCAAAATTGAAGTCATGCCCAACGGACCGTTGCTTGTTTTTGGAACGCTTTCGGTGAATCATGCAGACGGGAGTAAGGAGATAAAGGAAAACCAAACAGCTTTTTGTCGCTGTGGCAAAAGTAGGAATCAACCGTATTGCGACGGAACGCACAAGAAATGATGGATTTTACGGTACATGATAATACAGAAAGAAAACGATTTGAAGTGGTGGTAGACAATCATGTTGCCTTTGTCGAATATATTCGTTCCAAGGGAAATGTTATCTATTTAACGCATACAGAAGTTCCTTCAGAACTAGGAGGAAAGGGCGTAGGCACAGCACTCGTAAAAAATGTATTGGATTTAATAAAAGCGGAAGATGCTAAGGTGGCGCCGCTTTGTCCGTTTGTAGCAGGATTTATTAAACGAAATGAAGTTTATAGGGAGCTGGTTGCTTCTGGCTATAATGTATAAACCCCTCGAGAGAACTCGAAGGGTTATTTTGATTTAAATACTAAAATTTAATCTACCGCATCTTCCACGTCATCTGCAATTTGTTCAACGGTCGATTTTTCTCTACAGCTGTGTAAACTGGTTGACAAAAGCCCAAGGGCTAAAACTAAAATAAATACCTTTTTCATGTTTGTTGTTTTAAGTTAATTGTTTGATTGTTGTTTTTTCTTTAGCCATCATCACGGGCGTCTTCCTGTTGCAAGTCTGTAAAGAATTCCAATTACAGCAAGCACTAATAAAATGTGAATTAGACTACCAACAGCGTCTCCGAATCCAAAGTAACCGACTAGCCATCCAATGATTAATATTACGACGATAAGCCAAACTAAATCTCTCATGTTTTTGATGTTTTATGGTTAATATTCTATAAAATTAACAAGAAAGAAGTTGCATCTTTAAACATTTAACAAAGTTTAGTTTTATTTGTTAAATATTATTTAATGACTTGGATAATGGTAGCATTTGTTACTTTTGAGTTAATCAAATTTTAAATTATGGACTATAAGCTGGCTTTTCAGACAAATCGGGAGACATGGAATAAAAAGGTGTCTGTTCACGCTACAAGCGATTTTTACGCGATGGACGATTTTAAAAATGGCGCAACATCTTTAAAGCATTTTGAATTAAAAGCATTAGGTGATGTTTCGGGAAAATCATTGCTGCATTTACAATGCCATTTTGGGCAAGATACCTTGAGTTGGAGTAGATTAGGAGCCAAATCTACGGGAGTTGATATTTCCGAAGAAGGCATAAAACTCGCAAATGAGTTACGTGATGAACTTCAGCTTGATGCGCAATTTGTGTGTTGTAATGTTTTAGATACAAGCAAATATGTTCAGGAGACCTTTGATATTGTATTCACGAGTTATGGAACTATTGGGTGGCTACCTGATCTAAAACCATGGGCTAAAATGATCTCAGAGCGATTACGCCCTGGTGGGACCTTTTATATAGTAGAATTTCACCCCATAGTTTGGATGTACGATTATAACGTATCACCACCTGTAATGAGGTATGGCTACCAGCAAAAAGAGGTGATCTATGATGAATACGAAGGTACGTATGCCGAGGGGGATGCTAAATTATTGAGCAAGGAATACGGCTGGAATCACGGCTTGGGCGAGGTTATTTCAAGTTTGACTGAAGTCGGACTTCATATCGATTATATGCATGAATATGATGAATCACCTTATGACGTTTTTCCGGACCTAGAAAAACAGTCCAACGGAATGTTTCGATTGCCAAATGGGCATTATCCGTTACTTTTCGAAATTAAAGCTACCAAACTTTAGTGCGCTGAATCTTCTTTTAAAAGTTCGGGGAATTTTGCTTGAAATCGTTCTAATCTAGGAATTGATACCGCACGAATATACGGGTGGTTGGGGTTGTTCTTTTCAAAATCCTGATGATAGTTCTCACCATCCCAAAACTTTTCAAAAGGAAGTACTTGTGCAGCAACCTTTCCTTTGCCAACTTCTTTTTCTAATTCGGTTATTTTAGCATCGATGATCTGTTTCTGTTCTTTGTTTTGATAAAATATAATAGAACGATATTGTGAGCCATGATCTGGTCCTTGTCCGTTTACCTGAGTGACGTTTTGAGATCCAAAGTAAACATCTACCAATTGACTAAAGCTAATGACCTTAGGGTCATAAATAATTTCTACCGCCTCGGCATGCCCTGTTCTTCCAGTATTACTGTCTTCATAAGTTGGGTTTTCGGTATGACCACCGCTGTATCCTGAGATTGACTCTTTTACGCCCTTAACACTTTCATAGACTGCTTCAACGCACCAAAAACATCCGCTCGCAAAATACGCACGTGCAAGTCCGTTTTGCAGTGGAACCTCAACGGCATTCACTTCTTTTTGAGCAATTGTTTCAGCTTCTTTGTTTTTCTCGTTAGATGATTGGCATGACGCTTGAACTGCTGCAAAAACGGTTAGTGAAAGAATAACAAGATACTTTTTCATAAGAATTGAATTTTTCTATTGGTCTTGGGAAATGTAAAAACCTTTCATGAAAAGTAATAAAAAAAGCCCTCACGGTATGTGAAGGCTTTGTTATAATTGTGTGGAAGATATTATTTCATTTTACTGAATAATGTATCCATTTTTTCTTTTTCTTCGTCTGCAAGTGCAGGATCTACTAAGATACGACCACTGTGCTCATCGGTAATGATCTTCTTACGAGATGCAATTTCCATCTGAACTTGTGGAGGAATTGTAAAGAATGAACCTCCAGAAGCACCGCGTTCTACAGCTACAACTGCTAAACCATTCTTAACATTAGTACGAATACGTTTGTAAGCTTTTACTAGTCTCTCTTCGATCTTCTTTTCGAATTTCTCAGATTCTTTGATCAAAGATTTTTCTTCTTTCTCAGTTTCGGCAAGAATTTCGTCTAATTCACCTTGTTTGTGCTTTAAGTGTTCTTCACGCTCACCAACACGGATCTTTGTTTCGTCGATAACTTCCTTCTTCTGCTCAATTTGTGCCTTTAGCTCTTTAATGTGCTTTTCGGCCAATTGAATTTCTAATTCTTGAAATTCGATCTCTTTGCTCAATGAATTATATTCACGATTGTTACGCACATTTTCTTGCTGCGTACCATATCGCTTGATCAATGTTTTTGCCTCTTCAATTAAGTTCTTCTTAGCCTTAATCTGATCTTCAATTACTTCTAGATCTGTATTCAACTTTTCTTGGCGTGTGATCATACCAGCCACTTCATCTTCAAGATCTTCAACTTCCAAAGGAAGTTCTCCACGTACGTTTCTGATTTCATCGATTCGCGAATCGATTAATTGCAGATCGTACAAAGCTCTTAATTTTTCTTCTACAGTAATTTCTGTTTTTGTTGCCATACGTTAAAAATAGCTAATAGGGTTTGTGTTTGTTTGCGCTAAAACGATTGCAAAATTACTAATTTTTTTCGTAAGGAAAGAAACTAAAAGGTCTTTTGTATACTGTTCGCTTTCGTAATGCCCAATATCTGCCAAAAGGATCTGATTTTCTGCCTTAAAAAAATCGTGATATTTTAGATCGGCTGAAACAAAAGCATCAGCACCTGCAGCTTTAGCAGCATCAATTGCAAAGCTTCCGCTTCCTCCCAAAACCGCAACTTTTTTTATTTCCTTCTGAAGTAAACCTGAATGACGAACACAGCCCGTTTTCATGGTTTTTTTGACAAAGGCCAAAAACTCGTTTTCAGACATAGCCTGTTCAAAGGTACCTATCATACCCATGCCTATTTGTTTATTTGAATTCTCAATTGTGATCACCTCATAGGCCACTTCTTCATAGCTATGTGTATTAAAAAGGGCCTGTAACACTGGTTTTTCAAGGTGCTTCTGAAATATGACCGCAATTTCTACTTCTTCTTCGATATGTAATTCACCCGGTCTTCCCTTGGTAGGTTTAGCATGCGAATTTGCTTTATAGGTTCCATTTCCGAAGCTATTAAAGCTACAATGACTATAATTGCCTAAATGTCCAGCTCCTGCTTCAAACAATGCATTACGGAGGGTTTCAGCTTCATCTTTTGGAGCGTAGGTAACTAATTTTTTTAGGGTATTTTTTTGTGGAATTAGAATACGGCGATCATTCAATCCTAATTTTTCACAAATCATGGCATTGACACCGTTATGGGCATTGTCTAATGCTGTATGAATAGCAAAAATATTGATATCATGTTTAATTGCCTTTTGTACTGTGCGTTCCACATAACTCTGACCGGTGAGTTTTTTGAGACCCGAGAAAATGATTGGGTGAAAGCTTACAATAAGGTTGCAATTTTTCTGAATAGCTTCGTCAACCACAGCTTCAAGAGTGTCAAGCGTAACCAAAATATTGGTGATCTCGGCGTGGGTATCACCCACTAAGAGTCCGGTATTGTCAAAATCCTCAGCATACTTTTGCGGGGCGAGTTCTTCCAGTACGGCAATTACTTCACTTACTTTCATGTATAGGAGTTTTGAAGTAAAGATAGTAGTTTCTGTTTGATGCTGAGTGGTGGTCGAAAGATGATGTGTTAATTGTGCGCCCAATTTTTCTTTTCGTTCTTTTTTGATTGGCCGCTTCAACTCTCGCTATTTTTGTACTTTCGTCTTATGAAGGTTTTACGCATGTTATTGTTTCCTTTTTCATTGCTGTATGGCTTGGTGATGCGCATACGAAACCTTTTTTACGATAGAGGTTGGTTTAAAAGCACTACCTATGATATCCCTATTATCTGTGTGGGAAATCTTTCGGTGGGAGGTACTGGCAAGTCACCTATGATAGAATTCCTGATAGAAACACTTCAGGACGATTATAAATTGGCAACTTTGAGTAGGGGTTATAAGCGAAAGACTTCGGGGTATTTAGAAGTTTCAGAGACAAATACAGCCAATGAGGTTGGTGATGAGCCGCTTCAGTTTAAAAAGAACTTTCCAAATGTAACGGTAGCTGTATGTGCTGATCGTCGTGAAGGTATTATAAATTTAGAACAAAAGGCAGAAGTTATCTTATTGGATGATGCCTTTCAGCATCGCAAAGTAAAAGCGTCTACAAATATTCTACTTACACCTTTTGATGATCTTTTTATCGATGATCACATGTTGCCGACGGGTAACTTACGGGAACCAAAAAGCGGTTATAAGCGCGCAGATATTATGATTGTTACAAAGTGTCCCGAACGTGTAGCGTATGCGAAGCTTCAGGAGCTAGAATATCGATTGCCTATTGCCGATCATCAGAAGTTATATTTTTCCAGAATTTCATACGACACTAATATTTATGGGGTTTCGGAAGTGCTTCCACTTGAGTATCTCGCCGACAAGTCGTTTACGCTGGTGACAGGGATTGCCAATCCAGATCCTTTGGTTTCTTTCTTGAACTCAAGAGATTTTAGTTTTGATCATGAGAAATTTCCTGATCATCACAATTTTAGCAAAACCGATCTTATAAAGCTTGAGCAGAAGCAGATCATCTTGACTACTCAAAAAGATTATATGCGTTTGCAAGGACGTTTGTCTAAATATGCTTTTTATTATCTACCTATTAGAACGCAAATTCTAAAAGGTCAGGAGGAGTTTTTAAAAGAGACAATTCACGCTCGTATAGCGAAGTTTAGAAAAGGCTAATCAGGAAACTGGAAATTTAGTGCCTTCAATGCTACGGTAGATCTTTTCAAAGAACTCTTCTGTTTTAAATGGCTTCGGAATGATCTCGTTAAAGCCAGCGCGATAGAAATCATCTAAATTCTCATCGATAGTCACAGCCGTTAAGGCAACAATTGGGATCTCCTTATTGAATTCTCTGATCTTCTGAGTTGCCTCAATACCACTAATTCCTGGCATATGAATATCCATAAGGATGACGTCGAAGGTGTGTTTTTCAACCATTTTGATGGCGTCCATTCCATTATCTGCCACCATACATTTCATCTTGTTCTTTTCCAAAATTTTCTTGGTGATCATTTGGTTGATCTTATTGTCTTCAACAACAAGAACCGAGCGATTTTCTAATGCGAGGTAATCAACTTCATATTTGGTGCCATTCGCATTGATATCGTCTTTATGTTCTTCGGAAACTTCAAAACTAATATTAAACCAGAATTTAGATCCTTGGCCTAACTGACTCTCAAGGTGAATCTTACTGTTCATAAGTTCCAATAGGTTTTTTACAATTGACAATCCGAGACCTGTGCCGCCAAATTTTCGATTGATCTGTAATGACCCTTGTGAGAACGTTTCAAAAATACTCTTCTGTTTTTTCTTAGAAATACCAACACCATTATCTTCAATTTCGAAGTGAAGAGCTACTTTTTTAGCATGCTGATCGATATGTTGCACGCGCACCGTTACATGGCCGTTTTGCGTAAATTTTACAGAATTTCCTATTAGATTGATAAGGATCTGAGATAATTTTAGAGGATCGCCTACCAGTCGTGCCGGAATACTTTCGTCGAACTCGAGGGTCAATTTATTTTTGCGATCGTCGGCAGATTTCTTTAAAGCGATAAGTACGTCGTTGATACGTTTTTTAAGGTTGAAGGTAGTTTTCTCAACTTCCACTTTGTTCGCCTCGAGCTTGTTTAGATCTAAAATATTGTTGATGAGTGATAGTAGGTAATCACCTGAGAATTTTAATGAATTTAGATGTTCCTTCTGATGTGGTTTTGGATCTTCCTCAAGCAACAAGTGTGTTAAGCCCGTTACAGCGTATAGCGGTGTTCTTAATTCATGCGTAATGGTTGATAAGAATTGCGCTTTTGCCAAGGATGCCTTTTCGGCTTTCTCTTTGGCCAATTGTAGCTCGTTGTTTTTGTCTTGCAATAGTTCATTGGCTTTTGCTCTCAAATTGTTGTTCTTGTAGAGCGAAAGAGTTAGTAGGGATAAGATAACAATAAGGGCGATACTCAAGCCCGTGGTCATTTTTGTAAAATTGATTGACTTCTGCTGTTTGTCCAAATCGTTTTTCTGATTTGCAATAATCGTATTTAGGTCTCCAATAGATTCGGAGGTAACTCCTTTAGATATGGCTTGCATATAAGAAGATGCAATAGAATCTTTACGAGAGAGATACTTATTCAATAAGGCGTTGGCCTCTTCAGTATTATTGCGGGCGATGGCTATTTGTGCTGCAATTCGGATGTTCTCAATTGTTAAACGCGTATAGTTATTCGCTTTAGAAAGAGAATCACTTTGTGCTAATACTTCTTCAATGTTATCAAGATCTTTGTCTTCCAAATTAAACAAAGCATCGGCTTTGTTACTATATGCGAAGGCCTCTTGATATTTTTTATTGTGGACTGAAAATAAGGGAATTGAAGCGTCAAGGTAGTTGAGTGCAATGGTTGTATTTCCTTTTTTTAATTCCAAAATCCCCAAGCCAAGAAGTACATCAGCGCGTTCGGCCTCTAGATCATTCTTCGCGAAATAATTGTCTGCTTCTTTTAGATATCGCTCCGAACTTTCGTATTCCTTGGTCCTTGTTAGTACAAGACCGTATAGCAACTTTACAGAAGCAAGTTTAGCAGTATCATTTAGTTTATCTAATAACGCAATAGCTTTGATGGCTTCGGAAGATGCCTTTTCGTAATTTTGAAGATAATAGTTTAAATTGGCTGTTGCATATTGAATATCAGCCTTTAACGGTTCATCGTTTATGCGTGAAGCTAGCTTCCCGGCTCTGTTAATCTTGCCAATGGCTTCATCAAAATTCTGACTCTTAGTAGCGATCAACGACTCACGTTTTAGGTCTTTGATCATGGCAATAGTATCGCTCTTCGTGCTCTGAGCAGAGGCGCTCAAGACTACGAAAATCAATAAAAATGCGAGGGTTAGATATTTGTATCTTTCGGGGTACAAGTTCATTCAGTGATGTACTTAAGCGATAAATATACTCATTTCCTCGATATTTGTAAGATTAAATCTACAATTCTTGAAGAATATCCGATCTCATTATCATACCAACCAATAATTTTTACCATTTTACCAATCACCGAAGTCATGCCTGCGTCAAAAATGCAGGAGTGCGGATTTCCGTTTATGTCAATCGAAACTATAGGATCTTCTGTGTATTGAATGATGTTTTTAAAATTACTTTCGGAAGCTTTTTTAAATGCATTATTTACTTCTGCGATCGAAACCTCTTTAGATACATTTAAGGTAATATCGGTAAGCGATCCGTTGGGTACCGGAACGCGAATACCACAACCTCCAATCACATCAGAAAGCTCAGGAAAGATCTTTGTTAATGCCTTTGCTGCGCCTGTGGTTGTAGGTACAATTGACTGCCCAGCCGCCCGCGCGCGTCTCAGATCGCGATGTGGTTGATCATGTAGACTTTGATCTGTGGTGTATGAATGTATTGTTGTAATATACGCCTGTTCTATACCACAGAGATCATTGATCACTTTTAGCATAGGTGCGGCATTATTAGTGGTGCAGGATGCGTTTGAAACGATGGTGTCTTCTGGAGTCAAAATTCCTTCATTAACGCCAAGAACAACGGTTTTAATGTCGTCTTCGGAAGGCGGAACCGAAAGAATTACCTTTTTAGCCCCGTTTGTGATATGTTTTTGAAGTTCATTTCTCAATTTGAATTTACCTGTGCATTCAATCACTATGTCGGTATTGTTCCATTGTAAGGCATTCAGGTCTTTTTCCGAAGTAAACCGAAAGGATTTTCCAGAAACAACGATATGTTTTTCTGAATAAGAGATCTCTTTATGCCAAACTCCGTGGATGCTATCGTATTTTAGGAGGTGGCTTGCCGTTTTAGTGTCCATTAGGTCGTTAACGGCAACGACCTCAATACTTGGATGATCAAAAAGCAGTCGGAAAAGATTCCTTCCAATACGTCCAAAACCGTTAATACCAACCGTGATTTTCTCTGCCATGGAAGTGATCGCTTAAGTAAGGTGTTTTTGCGCTTTGTAAGAAGAACGAACCAAAGCACCACTTTCTACATGACGAAAGCCCATTTCGAGTCCGATTTCCTCATATTTCTTGAATTGCTCTGGAGTAATAAATTCTTTTACGGGAAGATGTCTTTTTGATGGTTGTAAATATTGACCAATAGTAACAATGTCGAGATCTACTGATCGCAGGTCTTTTAATGTTTGAATGACTTCGTCTTCGGTTTCTCCTAATCCGAGCATGATACCACTTTTGGTGCGTTTTATGCCTTGTACTTTCAGATAGCGTAAAACTTCTAAGCTGCGTTCATATTTTGCTTGAATACGCACTTCACGTGTTAATCGTTTTACTGTTTCCATGTTATGTGAAACAACTTCTGGAGCTACTTCTATAATGCGGTCAATATTGCGGGTATCACCTTGAAAGTCTGGGATAAGAGTTTCTAAGGTTGTTTCGGGGTTCATTCTGCGAATGGCTTTTACCGTTTCAGCCCAAATAATAGATCCCATGTCTTTAAGATCATCGCGATCTACCGAAGTTACAACGGCGTGTTTGATCTCCATTAATTTTATTGAGCGAGCCACTTTTTCTGGTTCATCCCAATCCACTGTTTCAGGTCGTCCCGTCTTTACACCACAAAAGCCACAAGAACGTGTACAAATATTACCTAGAATCATAAAAGTAGCGGTTCCTTCCGTCCAGCATTCGCCCATGTTGGGGCAACTTCCAGACGTACAAATGGTATGTAATTTGTATTTATCTACGAGTCCGCGGAGTTCTGTGTATTTCTTACCTGTTGGCAACTTTACCCGAAGCCACTTAGGCTTAGGGGTGTGTTTTTTAGGTGCTAAAGTTTCTGTACTCATAAATTTTTTTCCTTCTTCAGTAAACGGTCGATGCTGTTAAGCAAAGGTACAATAATTAAAATTCTGAAGCCAATTTGTAAAAACTCAAAAGAGGTTGTGTTATTGTGTTTTCGAACCTGTTTTTAGTTGAAAAGTGTGGTGATGTACCAAAAACTGAAGCCAGAAAGAACGAGAATGCCAAAAAGACTAAACATTTTTAAACCTTTTGAGGGTCTCGCAGTTTGAGGGGTATGCTTTCCGTTAAGAAGTTTATAGTTTATAATAGCATAAAAAGGAGCGGTCATAAAGGAAAGTATTGTCGCAATTTTTATAAGGAGTCCCATTTCCGAAAGTAAAAAGAAAAATATAGCGAGGGTTCCTAAGACCAGTATAATGAGCCAAAGTAGGTATCCGCGTTGATATCTTGTGCCTGTTAAAATTTCCGAAGTAATATGCATCACTCGAGGGGACGCATCTAAGGTAGTTAGGGTAGTGCTAAACATGGTCATCAAAGCTGCTATCCCAATGACCACCTTGGCGCCATCGCCAAGGCTGTGAGCATACATACCTATTAATTGGTTGGCAAATTCACCACCTTGAGGAGAAAAACGCTCGCCACTTTTAAACATGACAAGGGCGCCTAAGGCCAAAAATGCGATGGCTAATACAGTTGTTGCAACATAGCCAACGTTAAAGTCGAATAAGGCATCTTTTTGATTGATTCCTGCAGTGGTTTTGTTCTTTTCAACGGTCCAGATAGACTGCCAAATGGAAATGTCTAAGGGTGCAGGCATCCATCCCATAAAGGCGATCAAGAACGCGATTGAAATCGGGTCTGTTGGTAGTGTTTGAGCGAAGGAGATGCTAGTTTCGGGTTTTATGGCTAAACCAACTGCAATACAAGTGCTTATGGTCAGGCAAATAACGATCACCTTCATTAAGGTGTCTAGAAAGGCATATCGGCCGATAATCAAAATGGTAAAGCAAATACTAAGAATGATGGCGGTCCAGAAAACGATCGAGCCTCCGCCAAATAAAGTAGTTGCAATTCCTGCAGTTACAATGGTTACTGCAGTTTGAATAGTAAACATTGTGGCGAATGATAATATAAAATAGGTGATGAGTACACCTTTTCCCATTTTGCGATAACCTTCCAGTAAACTCTCGCCAGTCGCAGCGGCGTAACGCGTGCCGTATTCAAAGAAGGGATATTTTACCAAATTGATAAGTAACAGCGCCCACAACAACCCGAACCCAAAATCGGCTCCAGCTCGTGTTGACTGAACAAGATGTGAGACACCTATGGCGGCGCCGGCAAACAAAAATCCAGGTCCGAACCTTTTAAGCGTTTTGATCACCTGTTATTTTTTTGGGTAATAAGCTCGAGTAGTAACTTACGTGCTCGCAGTAAGCGCACTTTTACATTATTGAGCGGTTCATCGAGTGTTTCAGCTATTTCATTATAGCTCATTTCCTGAAAATATCTTAAATTAATAACCTCTTGATAATGAGGTTTAAGTTGTTTGATGTGGCGTAGTAATTTGGCTAAATGCTGCTCGGTGATAAGTTTATCCTCAGGTGTTGGAGAGTCGTCGGGTATTTTCTGAATTTGTTCGTCGCTTGTATCTGTAGTATTCGAATAAATAGAAGCATTTTTTTTACGAGTCTTATCTATTTGGATATTTTTCGAAATAGTGATCAACCACGTACTGAAGGTGTATTTTTCATTAAACGTTTCAATTTTGTCGAATGCTTTGGCGAAGGTCTCGATAGTGATGTCTTCGGCATCATATTCATTTCGAACACGGTTTAATTGGAATCCATAAACTTGATTCCAAAATTGATTGACTAGGGCATTGAACGCACTTTGTTCGCCTTGTTTTGCCTTTTGAATTTCTTTAAGAAGTGTGTCTTCGTTTATTTCCAACGAGATGGTTTTGATCGAGTATTAGAAATAAAGATACTCAATTGTACTAAAAGAAGAAACAAATCGAGAAGCGGAAGTAGATAGATTATATCTTTCTCTTTCAAATTTTTTGAACTCTTACCTATAACGATCCATTGTAAAAGCAAACGCAGAGCAATGATAAGAGTGGGTATTTGCCAATTGAGTATTAATAAAGATGCTAAAGCAAGTCCCCAAAATAAGAGGTTCGCTAGGTAATAAAGCGTCAACAAAAATTTATGTTTGGGTTTGTAGAATTTTGCAGTACTAATATGACGTCGTTTTTGATGAAACCATGCGTTCCAGGTTTCTTTAGGTGTTGAATATGTAAAGGCGGCTGCTTCTGTACAAATGGCAGTGTTAGTTCCTGTTGCCGTTTCGTTTACAAATAGGTCGTCATCACCACTTGCTAGTTTTATGTGTGATATAAATCCGTTATTGGCATAGTATAGGTTGGATGTATAAGCAAGATTTCGTCCAACACCCATATAAGGAATACCAGCTTTTGCATACGAAAAATACTGAGTTGCGGTTAACACTGTTTCAAAACGAATAAGCATATTGAGCAGCCCTTTGCGTTTTTTATAGCCGCCATAGCCTAACACGAGCTGCTTTTCCGTAGAAAATTTAGATGCCATAATAGCTAACCATTGGGAAGACGCTGGTACGCAATCGGCATCTGTAAAAATCATACATTTGTTTTTTGCTCTTTTGATTCCAAGGGTTAGCGCATATTTCTTATAGCCCCAAAACGCTTCATTGTTTTCAACATTGACGATCTGAATACGATCGTCCTGTTCTTGAAATTGTTCCATGATCTCTAAAGTATCATCGGAAGAGGCATCATTTATAAGGATGATCTCGAAATTTGGATGGTCTTGTTTAAGAAAGGAGGGTAGGTTATTCTTAAGGTTTTCGGCTTCATTTTTTGCACAGATAATAAGCGAAACAGGAAAATACGTTAACGTTTTTTCTTCGGAAGTTTTATGAAACGAAAATTTAGAAAATAAAAGGTAAAAACCGCAATTTATTATAACCACGATTGCCAATGCGTAGAGTAGCATCATGCTAGTGAAAAGGCGTTAATTTATTTGGTATGTGTTTCTTCGGAACAATTTCCGAATTGCTCCGGGGTTTTTCCGCAGAAACTACAATTGTCACCATCTTTATTTAAAAACGGACTCTGACTCGCACAGGTTCCGGCGAATTTTCCATCCTTTTTTGCCCAAAGCTTTATGGCAATGCCTCCAACGGCAAGTAATAATAAGAGTAGAGTTATAAGTAAAAGGCCCATGTGTACAATTATTAGGCTACAAAAGTACAATCTTTCTTGTTGATTTGCATGCATTTTGACTATTTTTAGCCTTTCTATTTTTAACTAAACTTATACCCATGATGCGTCGTATATCTATTCTTTTGTTCTTGTCAATTGCCTTGTATTCTTGCAAAGAAGATCCTAAAAAAGTTGCTGAAGCTCAAGAAGCAATTATCATGGAAGAAAACAAGAAAAGGGCGGAAGCCGAATTTGAAGTTAAGAAAGCTGAGGCGAAAGTTCAACTCAATAGTGTTATGTCGAAACTAATGCAAACCCCAGATGTTTCTGTGTTTACAAGTGCTTTGGTTACAGCAGAATTGACAGATACCTTACTTAAAGGTGAGGGTCCGTATACAGTTTTTGCTCCTATATCAAGTGCTTTTGATTTACTAAAGAATGAAGAGTCGAGTATACTTACAACGGCCGATCGTAGATCAGAATTGGTAGCCCTGCTTCAATCACATATTGTAAGTGGAAGAATGGATTCTGTTGCCTTGGTCAAAAATATTCGTGAGGGTAATGGTAGCTTTGCTATGAAGACGCTTTCTGGCGAAACATTAACAGCCTTAAAAAGTGGAATGGATATCGTAATTAAAGATTCTCAAGGGGTGCGAGCTGTTGTTGGGAAGAGTGACATTACGGGTTCAAACGGTGTGATTCATGTGTTAGATAAGGTGCTTGCCGTTAAAAAGGTTGAAAATACGCCTAAATAATATTTACTTCGGGTTCGATATAAATATCGAATTGATCTTTTACTTTTTTCTGAATTAACTGTGCGAGATCCCAAATGTCTTGTCCGCTGGCATTACCATAATTCACCAATACAAGTGCTTGTTTTGCATGGACGCCTGCATCTCCGAAGCGTTTGCCTTTTAGGCCCGTTTGCTCAATGAGCCAACCAGCTGGAATTTTAAATTGGGTTGGAGAAACTTCGTAAAAGGGAGCCTTCGGAAACCGCAACCGAAAATTTTGAAAGCTAGACGCGTCCACCACAGGATTCTTAAAAAAGCTTCCGCTATTTCCCAATTCTTTTGGGTCTGGAAGTTTCGATTGTCGGATAGCTATTACGGCTTCAGAAACATCAGCAATAGAAGGGTCATTGATATTTTTGCTCGCTAAAGCTGCTTCAATTGCACCATAATTTGTTTGTATTTTATGGTTCTTTTTGGTTAGTTCAAAGGTTACGCTTGTAATGATGTATTTACCTTTTTCCTGATTCTTAAAAATACTATTGCGATACCCAAATTGACACTCTTGATTGCTAAAAGTTTTGATTTTGTTTGTAGCGATTTCGGCGGCTTCACAAGAAATAAATACATCCTTGAGTTCAACTCCATAAGCGCCAATATTTTGAATGGGAGCGGTACCTACGTTTCCTGGAATAAGTGATAAGTTCTCTACGCCCCCATAGTTATGTTGAATGCAGTACTGCACTAGACCGTGCCAGTTTTCTCCTGACATAACCTTGAGGTGAACAGTTTCTTCATTCTCTGAAACAATCTCGATTCCCTTACTATTAATATGAACAACAAGCGCATTAATATCATTAATTAGAAGCATATTGCTTCCGCCTCCTAATATGAATAGCTGCTCATTGGGATATTCCTTGAGAATTTGTAGTATTTCCGCGGTGTTTTCCGCAGCGACAAAAGATCGAGCTTTTGCATCAATCCCGAAAGTATTGAAAGCTTTTAGTGATTTGTTCTTTTCAATTTTTAGCATCAATCGCGGTATACTTCTAAGGCTTTCTTTAGAATAGAAACAGCTTTTATTAAACTCTCTTTGTTTAAAACATAAGCGATCCTGATTTGGTTGCGACCTGCCCCTTCCGAAGAATAAAATCCGGCTGCTGGCGCTACCATGATGGTTTGCCCATCAACATCAAAATCTTCTAAAAGCCATTGCGCGAAGTGGTCGCTATCTTTAATTGGGAGTTGCGCGATACAGTAAAATGCACCTTTTGGGTGTCCTACCTTAACTCCAGGAATACCTTCAAGGCCTTTTATTAATATATCCCGACGTTCTTTATATTCTGAGATCACCTCGTCAAAATAGCTTTGTGGTGTTTGTAAAGCCGCTTCACTTGCGATCTGGGCAAATGTTGGCGGACTAAGACGTGCCTGTGCAAATTTTAAGGCAGTACGTATGACTTCCTTATTTTTTGAAACAAGACAGCCAATTCGAGCGCCGCACATACTGTAGCGTTTTGAAACGGAATCGATAATTATACCATTTTCGGCTAAACCTGCTTCTTCAAGTATTGAATAATGTTTTTCGCCATCGTAAACAAATTCTCTATACACTTCGTCGGCAACCAAAAAAAGATCGTGTTCTATTACTATAGCCGCTAGTTTTTGAATTTCTTCTTTAGAATAGAGATACCCTGTTGGATTTCCAGGATTACAGATAAGAATTGCTTTTGTTTTAGGTGTAATAAGTTTTTCAAATTCTGAAATAGGAGGTAAAGCAAAGTTATCTTCGATTTTTGAGATCACAGGAACGATCTTTACGCCTGAGGCTGTAGCAAAACCGTTGTAATTAGCATAAAATGGCTCTGGTATAATGATTTCATCACCTGCATCTGCGATACTTCCCATGGCAAAAAGTAAGGCTTCACTTCCACCTGTAGTCACAATAATGTCATCTGCTGTAACTGGAATGTTGTTTCGATTGTAATAATCTGCGATCTTATTTCTGTAACCTTCAGATCCTTCCGAGCGCGTATAGGCTAAGATATCTAAACTATGGTTCATCACTGCATCCATGGCTATTTGAGGCGATTTGATATCGGGTTGACCAATGTTGAGGTGAAATACAGTTTTGTTGGCTTTATAGGCCTTTTCAGCAAATGGAACCAGCTTTCTAATAGGTGATTCCGGCATGTTTTTTCCTTTAATTGAAACAGCTGGCATATTGTCTACATTTAATTACAAAGTTGCGAAAATAATTTATAATAGCATACCCTCTCAGACAGCCGATTCAACTTTTTTTAATATCTTGATACTATTAGTCTATATGAAGAAGAGTGTTACATTTTTATGCCGTTTATTAATCCTGCTTTTGGGTATTTCAACAATGTTGGGTCAGGCTGGTTTTAAACTGCCGAATGAAGTTGATCGAACTAAAATAAAATTTGAGTTGGTCAATAATCTGGTGGTCATACCAGTAAAAGTCAATGGAACTCCACTTAATTTTATTTTAGATAGTGGTGTTAATTCAACCATTTTATTTGCCTTTAAAGAGGTAGATTCGGTAGAAATAAGAAATGTAAAACCTGTTAAGTTGAAGGGCTTAGGCGAAGGAGGAAGCGTTGATGCTTTAAGGAGTGAGGGGAATTTAATGGAGATTGGCCAAACAAAGAATAAGCAAAGTACCCTCTATGTTATCTTTGATGACGATCTAGATTTTTCATCTCGTATGGGAACTTCCATTAACGGGATCATTGGATACGATTTTTTTAAAAAGTTTATTGTCAAGACCAACTATGTGAACAAAAGTATTTCGGTGTATGAGCCAGCTGCTTATGTTCCAAAAAAATGCAGAAAGTGCCAAACGTTTCCTCTAATTTTTAATCAAAGGAAGCCTTATATTACGCTACGCGACACACTTTCGGAAGAAAACACTGAACATGTTCTGCTAGTAGATTCTGGATCTAGTGATGCGCTGTGGTTGTTTGACGAGGCTAAACATATTGATACAATACAGAAAAACTATTTTGATGACTTTTTAGGTCTAGGTCTTAGTGGCAATGTCTACGGAAAAAGATCAAAATTGCCTGCATTTCAATTGGGTAAATTTGAATTAAAGAATGTGAAGGTTGCTTATCCTGATGCTCGATTTCTTGAAAATATAAGGCAATTTAAAGAGCGTGATGGAAGCATAGGTGGTGACCTTTTAAAACGATTTACTGTAACCATGGATTACGCGGGTAAACAAATGATTTTAAAGAAGAACGCTAATTATAAGACCCCTTTTCATTATAATATGAGTGGGTTGGTCATTGAGCATGATGGTATGGTTTTAATAAAAAACTTTGAAAATCCAAATAACGCCGTTATTTCTAATAAGCGGGAGCACGATACAAACGGTATGGTAACGATTAATTTAGGCACTATTGTCACCAAGCTTTTGGCACCTCGATATGTTATAGCCGAGGTTAGAAAAGGTTCTCCTGCAGATCTCGCCGGACTCTTAATAGGTGATATTGTATTAACGGTTAATGGAAAGCCAGCACAGCGCTATCGTTTACACGAATTGATCTCTATGTTTTCAAGCGTAGCAGGCAAAAACATTACCTTAAAAATAGAACGAAATGGAGTAGAGTCTAGCGTAAAGTTTAAACTTAAAAAGGTGATATAAAAAAAGCCGGCTTCTTTGGAAACCGGCCTTTTAACATTTTACTCTTTTCTATTTACTTTGTTTTCTCAAGTAAACTTTTATCGCCAGCCATTACTTCTCCTTTGATCTTAAGAGCTTTAATAGCTTCATCAGCGTTAGAATAAACGGTTACCGTTTTTCTAATTGGTCCAACGCGATTTGTGTCATATTTAACCTGGATAGTACTAGAAGCTCCTGGAGCAATTGGTCCATCTGGTTTTTTTGGAACTGTACAGCCGCAACTTGACTTTACGTCATTAATGATAAGTGGTGCATTTCCAGTGTTTGTAAATTCAAAAACACGAACACCATCGCTGCCTTTAGCGATTTCACCGTAGTCTACAGTATCTGATTTAAATTCAATTTTTGCCTGAGCTTTAGCGGCATAGCCAACTAAAGCAACTAACATAACTAGAACTAATTTTTTCATAATTTCTATAATTTAGGATAAGCTAAAATAAGTAATCTCCACACGTCGTGCAAAATAAGTTATTCACTTTTATAATCTTTAAGATATACCTACTTTTGCCTACTTAGTTCAAAAATCAGACCAAAAATGGCTTTAGAGGCAAAATATAGTACGCAAGAGGTTGAAAATAAATGGTATAGTTACTGGATGGAACATAACTATTTCCATAGTGAAGTAGATGAGAGAGAGCCATATACTATAGTAATTCCTCCGCCAAATGTGACAGGAGTGTTGCATATGGGACATATGCTGAATAATACATTGCAAGATGTATTGATACGTCGTGCGCGTCTCCTTGGTTATAATGCCTGCTGGGTTCCAGGAACAGACCATGCGTCTATAGCAACAGAGGCAAAGGTTGTGGCTAAGTTGAAAGCCGATGGAATAGAAAAGTCAAGTCTTACGCGTGAGCAGTTTTTAGAACATGCATGGGAGTGGACTCATAAGCACGGAGGTATTATTTTGGAACAGCTTAAGAAACTGGGAGCGTCCTGCGATTGGGAACGAACCAAATTTACTATGGATGACGAGATGTCGGCTTCTGTAATTAAGGTTTTTGTTGATTTGTATAACAAAGGAGTAATTTATCGTGGATATCGCATGGTAAACTGGGATCCTGAAGCGCAAACGACACTATCTGATGAGGAAGTTAACCATGTTGAACGTCAAGGTAATCTATACTATCTCAATTATAAAATTGAAGACAGTGATTCTACCTTAACTATTGCTACAACAAGGCCTGAGACTATTTTAGGAGATACAGCTATTTGTATTAACCCTAATGATGAACGCTTTCAGCATTTAAAAGGTAAAAAGGCTATTGTACCTATCTGTAATCGTGTCATTCCTATTATTGAGGATGAATATGTCGATATTGAATTTGGAACCGGATGCTTAAAGGTAACACCAGCTCATGACGAAAATGATAAGAATTTAGGTGATAAACACGGTTTGGAGGTTATTGATATCTTAAATGATGACGCCACTTTGAATAGCTTCGGAATGCATTATAAAGGTAAAGATCGGTTTGTAGTTCGAAAAGAGATCGTTCAAGAACTTGACTCTTTAGGTGTGTTGGCTAAGGTTGAAACACACACCAATAAGGTAGGGACCAGTGAGCGTACCGGTGCGATTATAGAGCCGAAATTAAGCGATCAATGGTTTTTGAAGATGAAAGACCTTGCGCAACCTGCACTTGACGCTGTTTTGGAAAATGAAGTTCATCTTGTTCCAGAAAAATTTGTAAGTACTTACCGTTATTGGATGGAAAATGTTCGTGATTGGAATATCTCACGTCAGTTGTGGTGGGGACAACAAATACCAGCCTATTTTTTCGGAGATGGTGCCGATGACTTTGTTGTTGCCGAAACCAAAGAAGAAGCTTTGGTGTTAGCTCAGAAAAAATCTGGAAATACAACGCTCACAAGTACAGACCTGACACAAGATCCCGATGCACTTGATACGTGGTTTTCATCATGGTTATGGCCTATTAGCGTATTTAATGGAATTCTTGAACCAGACAACAAGGAGATAAATTACTACTATCCCACTAACGACCTGGTAACAGCTCCCGAGATCTTGTTTTTCTGGGTAGCACGAATGATCATTGCGGGCTACGAATTTAGAAATGAAAAACCTTTTACAAACGTATATCTCACAGGAATTGTTCGCGACAAGCAACGTCGGAAAATGAGTAAATCGCTGGGGAATTCTCCAGATCCCATCGAGTTGATGAAAAAACATGGTGCTGATGGCGTGCGTGTGGGAATGCTGTTGAGTTCTCCCGCTGGAAACGACCTTATGTTTGATGAAGATCTTTGTAAGCAGGGAAGTGGTTTTGTAAATAAAATATGGAATGCTTACCGTTTGATTGATGGATGGGAAGTTTCCGAAGCACTTGAAGAAGTAGAGACATCGAAGATCGCAGTTTCTTGGTATGAAGCAAAATTTCAAAAGACATTGATCGAAATTGAAGATCACTACGGGAAATATCGTATTAGTGATGCTTTAATGTCAACCTATAAGTTGATTTGGGACGATTTCTGCTCTTGGTTTCTCGAAATGGTCAAGCCAGGATATCAACAGCCTATCGCTGCAAAAACAAAGGCAAAGGTGATTGCAATTTTGGAGAATAACTTAAAGGTACTACATCCTTTTGTTCCTTTTATTTCTGAAGAGATCTGGCAACATATTTCTAAACGTACTCCAGAAAATGCCTTGATTGTTAGTTCGTGGCCAGAAATAGCTTCATTTGATGCTGAAGTGATATCAGATTTTGAGTTTGCTTCGGAAGTGATCTCAGGGGTTCGAACTATCAGAAAACAGAAAAACATTTCCTTTAAGGACGCAATAGAGCTTTCGGTGATCAACAATGATAAGGCATCAACCTCTTTTGATGCTGTTATTTGTAAACTGGGGAACATTTCTCAGTTAAATTATGTTGATGAGGCTGTAGAAGGTGCCTTGACATTCCGGGTAAAATCTAATGAATACTTTATCCCAATTGAAGGAGCCATTGATGTAGATGAAGAGATCGCTAAACTTTCCGAAGAACTCAAATATACCGAAGGATTCTTAAAAAGTGTTCAAGGAAAACTCAAAAATGAGCGTTTTGTAAGTGGTGCTCCAGAAGCTGTTGTAGCGATTGAAAAGCGTAAAGAAGCAGATGCGTTGGCGAAAATTGAGACCTTAAAGGCGAGTTTAGCCAGTTTAAAATAACGCCTAGGCTGTTATGAGATCTTTTTAAGAATACTGAATAACCTTATTTTCTGTATAAGAAATAATGGTTAACCGTTTCAATGTACATTTTTTTAGCTTCATCAGGATCGAGCTCACGCGCTTGAAACAAGGCGTTTGTTTTAAAAGCTCCTATTAGTGGGTTGCTACTACGGCCATACATATCGGTTGAGTTTGTAGCCCGCTTATAATATGCGTACAGTTTTAACAGCACATCTGCTGGAAAGGGTTCTTTGTGAGCGTTAATATGCTCAACAGCCGCTAAAAAAGTAGTATGTAACTCATCTTTTGTCATGCGTTTGCCAATACAGTAATTCCCCCTTTTACTTTTTGATTTAATTGTACAGCTACTTTTGAATCTATTGGTAGAAATACATCTACCCGAGAACCAAACTTAATAAAGCCACTATCGTCTGTTTGTTGGGCTATGTTACCTTCTTTGGCGTAATTTACGATACGCTTTGCCAAGGCTCCAGCAATTTGTCTATGCAGTACGTCGCCAAACTTCTCTGATCGCACAACAACTGTTGTACGCTCGTTTTCTTCGGAAGATTTGGGGTGCCAAGCAACTAGAAATTTACCAGGATGATATTTGCTGTAAACAATCTCGCCACCAACTGGATAACGAGTCACGTGTACATTTATAGGTGACATGAATACAGAGATCTGAAGTCGTTTTTCATTGTAGTATTCTTTTTCAAAAACCTCTTCAATTACAACTACTTTTCCATCTACGGGTGATAATACCTCATTTGAATTAGGGGCAAAGCGACGCTTCGGATTCCTAAAAAATTGCAGAATTAGTATTAGAAATAACACTAGAGCGATAATGATTCCTCCTTTGAAGACTGAATTTTCAACAAAGTAATGGGCTGCTAAGCTCAGGGCTATACACAACGCAAGTGCGATGATAATGATTTTTGATCCTTCTTTATGAAACATATTGTACAATTTCTAGAAAAGCGTAAACAAACGGACTCGCATAGATAATGCTATCTAGTCTATCAAACAAGCCTCCGTGTCCTGGCATAATTACACCGCTGTCTTTTACACCGGCTTGTCTTTTAAATTTTGATTGAATTAAGTCGCCAATAGTGCCAAAAACGGCGATTATAATGGCAAGGCCTATCCAAGTTTTTAGTTCGAAAATATTCGTGTATTTAAAGATAATAAAACTAGCTAAGATGGCTCCTGCTAATCCGCCCAAAAACCCTTCGATCGTTTTTTTAGGGGAAATGCGCTCGAGCAGTTTGTACTTTCCGAAGTTTTTTCCAATGAGATAGGCAAAAGTATCATTACTCCAAATGATTATAAATACGCTCATAAGGATCTCTGGCATGAATACTCCATTCTGAACCGGAATATTCGTTAGAAATACAAAGCCGCTAATTAAGTAAAAAATAACCACGATATATTTCTTCTTTTCAAACATCGGGATCTTGGAAGTCCAAAGAACATCTTTCAGTAGAAATAAATTCACAAAGCAGCAGAGGATAATGAGCAATAGCAAGGCATTGCTATCCCAGATATTATAACTAAAAAAGTAGAAGGCCAATGCCATAAGGGCGTAGGCTAAATAGCTTTTTAAATGAATAAGTTTTAGAAATTCGCTTAGGGTGATCATTGCCAAGCAGCAGAATAAGAGTAAGAATAACTCACGCGAAATGAACATCGATACAATTACGACAGCCACATAGATAGCTCCCGATAAGCCTCGCACGATGTATTCCTTCATAGATTATAAGTCTTCCAATAGCAGCAAATATAAGTTTTTTGTGCTACTTCCATAACTCATAAAGTCCTTTTCTTTTTCGGTTTCAAAGTCCTGAATGGTGGTGATATTACTTGGAATATGCCCTTCGCACTGGTTCTTTATGGTTCTAAGTCCCTCGCTTATAGTGTCAACCAATTGGCTAGTAGTGGCGAAGATGATAAAGTTGGTAGGAAGTTCGTTTAATTTTTTTTCTTTAATCTGATTTGAAGAGAGCAGAATTGATCCATTGGTTGCCACCAAAGATTCACATGTGGATAGGAAAAAAGTAGCATTAGCCTTTTTTCCGAAGCTTAAATTAAAGCCTTCAAATCTATCTTTTAGTTGTTCATTGATACAGAATACTTCTTTTTCATACCAATCGTTTTCGAGTAGGATGTTATCAAATGCCTCTAGAACTTCTTCCAGATTTTCGCAATAAAGAAACTTTCCACCGTTGCGATTAAAGTGATAGGTAAATTTTTCATCAACGGGTAATTTTTCTTCTGGATAATATTTACCTCGATCAGAAATACCAGCTTTCTGATTTGATTTACCTTTGGGGTTTAAAAGTCTTTTGAACAGACTCATTTAGTGAATTTTGAGGATTTCATGTATGCAATAGCTTCAAATATATAAAAACTAAAGCGAAGTTGTGTTAGGTAAATTCTAAAGTTTAGCCTTTCGGCAAAAACAATTGCTGCTAAGTAGCAGCAATTGTTGGTTCTTCAGGCTTATTAAACGGTCTCTCCCCAAAGATTCGTTCTAAGCTCTCTTTAAATATGACTTCTTTTTCTAATAATTCATTAGCTAGAAGTGTCAATTTATCTTTATTGTTCTCCAATAATTTGATAGCACGTTGATATTGCTCTTCAATAATATTTGAGATTTCCTTATCGATCATTTCGGCTGTACTTTCGCTGTACGGCTTTGTGAATCCGTATTCGGTTTGTCCAGATGAATCGTAATAGGTAATGTTTCCAAGTTTTTCATTAAGACCATATATGGTCACCATAGCTCGAGCTTGTTTTGTAACCTTTTCAAGATCACTAAGAGCACCAGTAGAAATTTGATTGAAAATAACCTTTTCAGCAGCACGTCCACCCATAGTGGCACACATTTCGTCAAGCATTTGCTCTGGTCTCACAATAAGACGTTCTTCTGGTAAATACCAAGCAGCACCTAATGATTGACCTCGTGGAACAATAGTAACTTTTACCAATGGAGCAGCGTGTTCGAGCATCCAGCTTACTGTTGCATGACCAGCTTCGTGAAAAGCGATGGCTTTCTTTTCGCCAGGAGTGATAATTTTATTTTTCTTTTCTAAACCACCAACAATTCGGTCTACGGCATCTAAGAAATCTTGTTTTCCTACCGCTTTCTTTTCTTTACGGGCTGCAATAAGTGCAGCTTCATTACAAACATTTGCAATATCTGCACCTGAGAATCCAGGAGTTTGTTTAGAAAGGAAATCTGTATCGAGGTTTTCTTCTTTTTTAATAGGCCTAAGGTGAACTTCAAAAATTTCTTTACGTTCTCGTACATCTGGTAGATCAACATAAATTTGTCTGTCAAAACGTCCAGCACGCATAAGCGCTTTATCGAGCACGTCGGCGCGGTTTGTTGCAGCTATTACAATAACGTTACTATTCGTTCCAAAACCATCCATCTCAGTTAGAAGTTGGTTTAGGGTGTTTTCACGCTCATCATTAGAACCTGAAAAGTTATTTTTTCCACGGGCACGACCTATGGCATCAATTTCATCAATAAATATGATAGAAGGTGATTTTTCTTTGGCTTGTTTAAAAAGATCACGAACACGGGAGGCTCCTACACCTACGAACATTTCAACAAAATCTGAACCTGACAATGAAAAGAAAGGAACTTTTGCTTCTCCAGCAACGGCTCTAGCTAATAAAGTCTTACCAGTTCCAGGAGGGCCTACTAATAAGGCTCCCTTCGGAATTTTACCACCAAGAGCAGTATATTTTTCAGGGTTTTTAAGGAAATCTACAATTTCTTGAACTTCTTCTTTGGCTCCTTCAAGTCCTGCGACATCTTTAAACGAAGTTTTGACATCGGTCTTTTCATCGAAAAGTTTGGCTTTTGATTTTCCTATATTAAAGATCTGACCTCCGGCGCCACCGCCAGCTCCAGACGACATACGTCTCATGATGAATATCCAAATACCAATAATAATTACAAAAGGGAGTAGAGTAAGCAAGACATCCATCATCTTGTTCTCTTCTGTATCCCACATTACCGTAGGTGCAACATTACTTTCTTCTTCTATAGTATTGATGCTATTTTCGAAATTTTGAAGATCTCCGAACTCAAATTGATAATCGGCATCGCCAGCATTTTCCAAAATTCCACCGCCTTTGGTTTTGGCGTGAATTTCCTTCGTTTTGGCTTCTTCTGTCAAATATACCTTAGCGATCTTTCTATTGATGATTTCTATTTTAGCAACATCGCCGTCACGTAAATATTGTTCAAAATCGGCCCTAGACGTGTCTTTGGGCTGTGACCAGCTACTTCCTCCAAAAAATTGAATACCAATAAACGCCAAAAATATGGCGGCATAGATCCAGTACGGACTAAATTTTGGTTTTTTGATTTCGGGTTTGTTATTTTTTTTATTTTCTTCGGCCATGTGGCGTTTTTTTAGTGCGTTGTTTGTATTTTAACTTGTTTGGCATCTCCCCAAAGACCTTCGATATCGTAAAATTCTCGAATGTGTTTTTGGAAAACATGAACCACCACATGCACATAGTCCATGAGGATCCACTCGGCATTATCACTTCCTTCTATATGCCAAGCTTTCTCGTGTAATTCTTTGCTAACGGTTTTTTGAATGGAATTTACGATCGCGTTTACCTGCGTATTTGAAGTACCACTGCAGATAATAAAATAGTCGCAAACTGTATTTTCAAGCTCTCTAAGGTCAAGTATTTCAATGTCTTGTCCTTTTACATCTTCAATTCCTATAATAATATTGGTGATGAGTTGATCTGTGTCTTTTTCTTTTTTTGGCATTAAAAAAATTTATTTGTGCAAAGTTATTACTTTTTTGTTTCTTGAAACAGCTTAAAACGCAATAGTAAAGCAATTTTTTTCTCTATGAAGATAATCAAACTTAGTGCCACTTCTTCTACCAATTCATATCTGAAATCGCTTCTGAAAGAAGTGTCAATTGAAGACGAAACGGTGATTAGTGCGCGGGAGCAAACAGCAGGTCGCGGACAACAAGGTGCTTTGTGGCAATCACAAACGGGTAAAAGCCTTGCCTTTA
This sequence comes from Ulvibacter sp. 2305UL32-6, assembly GCF_058148545.1. NCBI lineage: Bacteria > Pseudomonadati > Bacteroidota > Flavobacteriia > Flavobacteriales > Flavobacteriaceae > Ulvibacter > Ulvibacter sp. 2305UL32-6. The sequence continues at coordinate 274,799 of NZ_JBYVKA010000001.1, read as the reverse complement.
GTGTCTTCAAGCGATTTAATTCTCTTGCCGTCTCTCAACAATTTGTACTTTCAATGGCTGTGTCATTAGCTGTTCAAGATGCCCTAAATAGGTTGGGTGTGCCTAGTGTTACTGTCAAATGGCCTAACGACATATTGTCAGATAACAAAAAGATATGTGGAATTTTAATTGAAAATACAATTGAAGGGTCCCAAATTGCTTCGTCAATCATTGGTATTGGTGTCAATGTTAATCAAACAGAATTTGATAATTTGCCCCGTGCAGGTTCTCTTAAAATGTGTACAGGTACTTCCTATGATCTGGATGAAGTACTTCAGAAAGTTGCAAGCGCAATTGTTTTTGAGCTAAATAAACTCACAGCTAGTTCTATTTCCGAAGTAAAACAACGCTATGAAACGCTTCTATTTAAAAAGAATAGTATCGCCGTTTTTGAAAATTCGGCTGGAGAACGTTTCAATGCCTGTATAATTGGCGTTAGTGATATGGGGCAGCTCATCATTCAAACCGAAGATGAATTGCAACAACAGTACAATCTTAAAGAAATAAGTCTGCTTTATTAAAGCCCTTTCATATTTTCGGAAAGTGTCTCGATAAACTTGCTAATTGGACTTTTGATCATCATAGCCATCATCGGATTAAAGTCTCCGGAAAAGAGAAGTTCAGCTTCACTTGTGGCTTCCGAAGTCTCATTGATATTGGCGGTGAGGGTAAAAGGGAGTTTCTCACTCATGGCGCCTAATACTACTTTATTCGGACTCTCAACTTCTTTCAGTTCCAATGCAATTTCAGGCATCCCTTTTAAAGCAAAAACAAAGGCTTTTTCGTTGATCACTTCAAATTTGCTTATGTTCTCAGGCATTAACACCTTGAAATTCTTAACATCACTAAGAAAATCACAAAGGTCGGTAGCCGATTTCTGAACGGTAACTTTTTTACTGTTTAAATTCATCTTTTAATTAAAATTTAGGAATAGAGTAGTACAATAATGATGCCTATTATTTGGCAGCTGAAGGATCCCATTGCGATGGGTTTTCACGCCAAGTGGCCAAGGTTGATGCTTGGTCTGCAGTAATGTAATTTGATCGTTCAGCCAATACCAATAAATTCTCGTAATCACTTAAGGTATGAAGTTTAACATCTGCTTTCTCAAAGTTTTCTTTTGCAATATCAAAGCCATACGTAAATATGGCAATCATGCCTTTAACGTTAATATTTGCTTCCTTTAGGGCATCAACGGCAACAAGGCTACTTTTACCTGTACTAATGAGGTCTTCAACCACCACCACATTTTGATGAGCCTCAATATGACCTTCAATTTTATTTTGACGCCCGTGCTTTTTAGCTTCAGGGCGCACATAGCAAAAAGGAATATTTAGATAATCTGCTACTAACATACCAATACCAATGGCTCCTGTAGCAACACCGGCAATTGCATCGGGTTTACCGTATAATTCTTCAATTTGATTTGCCATATGCTCCCGTATAAAATTACGGATCGCTGGATATGAGAGTGTTACCCGATTATCACAATAAATAGGTGACTTCCAACCAGAAGCCCACGTAAAAGGGTTTTGTGGTTGCAATTTTATTGCATTTATTTGTAAAAGTAATTCGGCTGTTTTTTGAGCAGTCTCATTGTTTCTTATCATACTGCAAATGTATAAAGTTTTTGTAAAAGATATTCCTATTATTCTTTCTACTCAGAAAAATATTGGCAAGCAATATCTGGCTATTCCTTTAAAGTTAGCGCGCTTTAAAAAATTGATTAAACGCATCAATAATGGTGAGCTGCTCTATATTAATCTCTATCATAAAAATGAAGAGAAATTAGAGCGTTTTCTTCGGAAGAAACTACCCGTTGTAGAAGCGGCTGGAGGGATGGTTCTTAACAATAAAAGGGAAATCTTATTTATACGCCGTAACTCGAAGTGGGACCTTCCGAAGGGAAAGATAGAAAAGGGGGAATCACACACGGAAGCCGCCTTACGAGAGGTGGAGGAGGAAACAGGCGTGAAAGGTTTAGAAATTAAGAAATTTCTAAAAACCACCTATCACGTATTTAAAAGGAATGAAAAGTTTAAACTTAAGATCACCTATTGGTATGAGATGTATACCACATATGACGGTCCGTTAGAGCCTCAAGAAAACGAAGGTATCAAGAAGGTTAAATGGAAAAACTTTGAGAAATCACAACGAGCGCTTCAAGATTCCTACGAGAATATCAAGTTGCTTTTTCCGAAGGAATATTTAACCACCCACCCTAATGACAGGATATCGTAAATGTGCTTTTTCATAATGTGGTGACTGCTTATGGATCCAGTCTAACTGCGTGTACCAGTTCTTTGCAAAATCAGGCTCTGCTTCTTTTTTCTTCTGAAATACCTCGTTGATATCCGGATTATCGCGCAAGAATTGAAGTGCTTTGTCTTCCCAGACATATGGAGAAAATCCTTCCTTTTGTTGTAAGATGGTATCGAAAAAGTTCCAATTAAAAAATGAATCGGGTGCTGTGGGTTCTAGTGTCTCCAAAAGATAGCGAACGCCTTCTTGATCGGTGTCAAAAATATAATCTCCTTCCTTTATATTTACCTCTAAACGCTGCTTCTCTATCTCAGTATTGTAGTGTAGGTAATGTCCTTCATACGGAGTTTTTACAGTTTTATAGTCTTTGATATGATAGACTTCAGCTAAAAAGTTAGTATCCTTCTTTGCGCGTTCATAATGTATCTTATTAGCCTTTATAAGATCAATAATGTTCCAGTACCCTTGAGGAATGATATACTTTTCGGGAATCGTAACAGTTTCGGTTGGAGTGAAATAATTGTAGTAGTTAATATCTCTTGTAAATGGCTTTGACTCGTCGTATTTAAGTCGGTTGCTCCCTGTAACCTCACTGGGGATCATTTCGCCTTCATATCCTTTAAATTGTAAGGTACTGGTTTTGCTACTATCTATTTTCCAGGCTATAGGATATGTATTACCAGCCTTGTATTGCGTTGTTGCATTTTTCCGAAGCTCTCTAATAACCTCTGCCTCATTATCGGCAATGTTAATAAAACTTTTCATTAGCTCATATGTTCCTTCTACACGCTGTTTATAAGGTTTAAGCATATGTGTTTCAACCATCATTCCTAATGTATTGTAGAGGGCTGTATAACCGGTTGAATAACGCGGCCCATCCATAAACTGACTGAAACCTTTTTCGGGGGTGCTATTAAACACATTGACATAGGGTGTGATATCCCAGTTCTTTTGTTTTAAGGAGTCTTCCAATTGTGGCATTAGGTTTTTGTGAAGATAGTTTCCTAAAGAACCTCCTAACTTGTTGTGTTGGGTAAATAGGTGTGTAAGTGTGTATTGGTAATCTGCACCGTTACTTACATGGTTATCAATAAATAGGTCTGGCTTTACCGTGCGAAAAATATCGATAAAAGCACGAGCGTTTTTTGTGTCGGCTTTGATAAAGTCTCTATTGAGGTCATAATTACGAGCGTTGCCTCTAAATCCGTAGCTCTCAGGTCCGTTTTGATTGGTTCGTGTATGACTATTCCTGTTTAATGCTCCCCCTATATTATAGACAGGGATGACTGCAATAATAGTATTATTGGGAGCTTCTAGTTTTCCAGTAGCATAGTCACGCAGTAAGAGCATGGAAGCATCTATACCATCGCTTTCTCCAGGATGTATACCGTTATTAATTAGGATAACAAGTTTCTCGCTTTCGTCTGAAAATTCGGACTCAAATGATCTATTCGGGTTAAAAGTTATAAGGTGTAGTGGTTTACCGCTATCAGTTTTTTCCATGGTATACATAGAAATAGAGGTGAATTGGGCGGCAAGTTGTTCGTAGTATGAAATAACTTCTGAATAGGTGGGTGTTTGAGTGCCTTCCGATTGCTCAAAAATGGTTGTACCATCGAAAGTTTGTTTTTCTTCAGAATTACCACAAGATAGAAGTAAAAATACGATTATTAAACAGAGGTATTTGCTCATAGTATTGATAGTAAGAATTGTATGTCAATATTTTGTTGTGCTGTAATAATTATAAAAATATTAAGAAATTTTTTGCAATTAGTATCAATTTTCAAATTGCTTTCCTATATTTGTTACACAATATTAAACTTTTAAACATACTATTATGAAAAAAATTACTTTATTACTTGCTGCAGTTGCAGTATCGTTTGCTGGTTTTTCGCAGACAACAGTAACCCACAACAACTCTGAAGTTATGGTTGATGGATTAGGTCTAACTTGTCAGTCTGGAGGTATTACTACCGAAGGTTTTGACGGTGGTGCTTATGACTTAGCTGGTGATTTCGCTATCACTGATGCATTTCAGGTAAATGAAGTTACTTTTGGTGTTGATGAGACTATTGGTGCTCCTGGTGACGCTTACACAGTTACTGTAAACGTTTACACTACAGACAGTGGAACTCCTGCTGGAACATTAACTTTATTAGGAAGTCAGCCAGTGGTTGTTTCTTCTGCTGATGACTTAACTGTTAAGTCTGTAGTATTCGCTACGGCTCCTGTTGTACCAGCTGGTGAAGTTATGGTTGTAGAATTAGCTTTCGTTGATGATGGTCAAACTAGTTTCCGTTTAGGTGGAACTGATGTAATGGCTAACGACGATTCATGGATTAAGTCTGATCCTTGTGGTCTTGCTAATTATGACACTTACGCTAACTTAGGATTTGCTGACAGATGGCACGTTGTGAGTGCAATTGGTGAGGCTGTTTTAGGTGTTAACGATAACATCGCTGAATTGGCGTCTGTTTATCCTAACCCTGCTCAAGATATCCTTAACGTTTCTATTCCTACTTCTGTTGAAGTAAATAGCGCTCAGCTTTTTGATATCTTAGGAAAAGACACTGGTATCCAGTTAGTAAATGGTCAAATGAATACAGCTAACCTTGCAAGAGGTGTATACTTGTTGAATGTTAAAACAACTGCAGGTACATTGACTCAAAAAATCGTTAAGGAGTAATTAGAACTTCTTTACAATATTAAGAAAGGCCTCAACATTTGTTGAGGCTTTTTTTATTGTGTGGTTTTATCCTAGAACAGAATGGTTGGTTTAGTGATCTTAAAAGCCAAGGAAAGAGTTTATGGTTTCCCCTTATTAGGTACGAACCACAGTTCGGCTAGAGATGACTAAGGCTATTTCAAGACTGCTATTAGATCGTGATCTAATTTGTCTTCTTAATAATTGAGAGATATTTAAAAGAGGAACCTTGATCAAGGGATATTTAAACGCTTCTTTTCTTCTGAAGAACGGTTTTAGCATTCTTAACTAATAGGTATTAAAAAAGGCGCTTCCATTGGAAGCGCCTTTTTTAATGTAAATATCTAGATGATAACTAGCCGTTCATTGAAATTAGGAACTCTTCGTTATTTCTAGTTTGTCTAAAACGATCATTTATAAATTCCATCGCTTCAACTGGGTTCATGTCTGCAAGATATTTGCGCATCACCCACATACGTTGAATAGTGTTCTCATCGAGTAATAAATCATCTCTACGTGTACTTGAAGAGGTAAGATCGATCGCTGGGAATATTCGTCGGTTAGAGATCTTTCTGTCTAACTGTAGCTCCATATTTCCTGTACCCTTAAATTCTTCAAAGATAACTTCATCCATTTTAGAACCAGTCTCAGTCAGTGCAGTTGCAATAATACTGAGCGAGCCTCCATTTTCTATGTTACGTGCAGCACCAAAGAAGCGTTTAGGCTTATGAAGTGCGTTGGCATCAACACCACCACTTAATATTTTTCCACTTGCAGGTTGTACAGTGTTATAAGCTCTGGCTAAACGTGTAATAGAGTCTAAAAGAATTACCACATCGTGACCACATTCTACAAGACGCTTTGCTTTGTCTAAAACTAGATTTGCAACACGAACGTGCTCTGTTGCTTCTTTGTCAAAAGTAGAGGCAACAACTTCGCCGCTAACATTACGTTGCATGTCTGTAACTTCTTCAGGTCGTTCATCAATTAGTAAGATGATCTGATATACTTCAGGATGATTCGCAGCAATTGCATTGGCGATATCCTTTAAAAGCATTGTTTTACCTGTTTTTGGCTGTGACACGATCATACCACGCTGTCCTTTTCCAATAGGAGCAAACAAGTCTATAATACGCGTTGAGATTGTACTTTGCTTATCGGCAAGATTAAATTTTTCTTCCGGAAATAAAGGTGTCAGGTGTTCAAAAGAAACACGATCACGAACCACATTAGGACTCAAGCCATTAATTTTGTTGACCTTAATTAATGGGAAGTACTTCTCGCCTTCTTTAGGAGGGCGCACTTCACCAAGTACAGTGTCACCACTTTTTAGACCAAAAAGTCTGATCTGCGATTGTGAAACATAAATATCATCTGGAGACGATAAATAATTATAATCACTTGACCTTAAGAAACCATAACCGTCCTGCATAATATCCAGTACGCCTTCGCTTTCAATAATTCCGTCAAATTCAAAATCAGGTTCTTTATAACGGTTTCTATTGTCTTTGTTACCATTATTACCGCCTTTAGATGAACGATTGTTGTCTTTGCGATTGTCTTTAGATCCATGCTGTCTGTTGTCATTTGGATCGATTTTGGAATCTTTCGAATTTCGAGTATCGTCTTTCGTATTCCGATTTCCGTCTTTTTGATTCCGATTGTTATCTTTTTGATTCCGATTACCGTCTTTTGTGTTCCGGTTATCGTCTTTTGTGTTTCGGTTATCGTCTTTTGAAGTCTGGTTATCTTCTTTCGTTTTGCGATTATCATTTCGTTGATCGCTACGATTGTCACTTTTTTGGTCCTTGCGCTGATCGTTTTTCTGTTCGGCGCGAGGCGCTCGTGGTGGACGCGGTTTGCGTTGTGGCCTATTGTTTTCTGAAGGAGCTTCAGTGGTAGTAGGTGTTTTGGCCGCGGCAGGCGTTTCTGAGTTTTTGGAAGTTGGTTCGTCTGAACCAACAACTGCTTTTACCGCTGTAGGATTGGCAGCTTGATAATCTAAAATTTGATAGACCAAGTCTAGTTTTTTTAAGCTTCGGTATTTAGGAACTTTTAATGCTTTTGCAAGTTCTTGAAGCTCAGGAAGCTTTTTAGCTTTTAATTCTGATATTTCTAACATTTAAATGGGTATAATATATTGTTATGTAGTGTATTCCCGAAAGGGGTGGTTTTGAAAAAAAAATAGTTGAAGACTAAGTAACCGAGATTGAATTGGTTACGGATTAGTATTGCAAGTATACAACAATTATTTAAAAAATGGGTTGTATCGTTTTAAAAAGAAACCTTATTTTTGCTAAGAATTATTTAGAACAATTATGTTACAACGCATTCAAACCATTTATATAATTATTTCGATCTTTGCATTAGGATCGCTATATTTATGGTTTCCTGTGATATTGGATGCAGCTGGTATTCCAGTTATTGAAAGAGGTGAGCCATTAGTTTTTGGTCTTTTGTTTGCCTCCATTGCGTTGTCAATAATTTCGATCTTGAGTTTTAAAAAGCGGCAGTTACAATTTGTGCTCAACCGTTTAAGTATCATATTAAATTTTGTATTACTGGGCGTTTTCGTGTACAGGTCTCTAACTTTATCCGGAGAAACATTGGTTTCTGAGAAGGGTATTGGGGTGTTACTTCCTATCATTTCTATCGTTTTTTTAGCGATGGCCAATAAAGCCATCAAAAAGGATGAGGATCTCGTAAAATCTGTAGACCGGTTGCGTTAAAACATCTCCTTAGTATATTTTAGTGCAAACCCTCAAAGAATGCCATCTTTGGGGGTTTTTTATTTTTCTTCGGAAATCTTAACGCTTAAATTCAATTACCTCAAGGTTACTAATGGTTTCTTTGTCAATTTGAAAGCGAAGCATGGTTCGTACTTTGTGAAAACCATGAGTACCTGCGGCACCCGGATTCATATGTAGAAGCCCCAATTTCTTATCATTCATCACCTTTAAAATATGAGAGTGCCCAGTAATAAAAAGTCGTGGCGGGTTTGCGTATAAGGCATCACGTATAGCAGGACTATAATGTCCTGGGTAACCTCCAATGTGGGTGATCCATACATCAACTTGTTCACACATAAACCGATTGTGCAGTGGAAATTCACTGCGAGCTTCGGCATCATCAATATTTCCGAAAACCGCCCTAAGGGGTTTTATTTTTTTTAGCGCATCGGTCACTTTTAGATCGCCAATATCACCTGCATGCCATATTTCATCGGCTTCTGAAGCATATTTTAAGATTTTATCGTCAATATAACTGTGTGTATCGCTTAAGAGAAGAATTTTTGTCAAAAGATCATTTTTAAGATGTCTTGCGAAGATATTGATTTTTGAGACCGAAGTGTGAAGACCGAAGACGGAAGTTAATTGAATAGTTGATTGGGTGTTGGAAGCATGAATCAAGAAGAAGGAATAAAATTGAACAAGTACGTTTTTAATCTTACTCTTTGGAATAGCTATTTTTTGTAAACTTAGCAATCATTCAATCATTCAATCATTCAATCATTCAATCATTCAATCATTCAATCATTCAATCATTCAATCATTCAATCATTCAATCATTCAATCATTCAATCATCACGGCAATTCCGTATTTTTGCCTTTCCGAAGAAAAATTATGCGTTATTTTATTGACATCGCTTATAACGGCACAAACTATTGCGGCTGGCAAAAACAACCCAATGCAATCACCGTACAAGAAGTTTTGGAGACAAGTATGAGTACCTTTTTTAGAAAGGATGTTCAAGTTGTTGCGGCTGGCCGTACCGATGCTGGCGTACATGCCAAGCAGCTGATCTTGCATACTGATTTGGAGGGGCTTCAAAATATTGATGAAACTATTTTTAAACTGAATTCATTTCTTCCTGCCGATATTTCAATACGGTCTATCGTTAAGGTACTTCCCGATGCACATGCGCGATTTAATGCGGTTGCAAGAGAGTATAAATATGTGGTTTCTTTGCGGAAAGATCCTTTTCTGCAAAATTTGGCCTTTCAAACGTTTCATCGGCCTGATGTAGAATTGATGAATGACGGGGCTGCTTTACTATTGGATTATCAAGATTTTCAATGCTTTTCTCGTTCAAAAACCGATGTCAAGACCTACCTTTGTGATATTAGAAAAGCGAGTTGGACACAGCAGGAAGATTTGCTTACTTTTACCATTGAAGCAGATCGTTTTCTTCGGAATATGGTTAGAGCGATCGTTGGAACTTTGTTAGATCTAGGTCACAAAAGGATAACTATTGAGCAATTACATAAAATCATTCAGGATAAACAACGCAGTAAAGCTGGTGCTTCTGCGCCAGCACATGGATTATATCTGACCAAAGTAGCGTACCCTGAAGATCTATTTATAAAATAAAAGCCCTACCAAGGTAGGGAGTGATATGGCGGAAAGCGGAAAAGCATTCGATTTTAAACTATTCAGACGTTTGTTGAAATTTACAAACGCCTACAAATTGGTATTTTATTTTGTGGCTTTCGCCGCAGTGGCCATGTCTGTATTGGCCGTACTTAGACCGTATTTGCTTAAGGAAGCTATAGATACTTCTATCGTTCCACAAGATGCCGAAGGTTTTTTATACTTTATAATTTTAATGCTCGTAGTACTTGTCTTTGAAGTGCTGTTTCAGTTTGCATTTATTTATTATTCGAATTGGCTCGGACAAAGTGTTATTAAGGATCTTCGCGTAAAACTCTTCACCTTAATGTTGAGTTTCAGAATGAAATATTTTGATAAAAGTGCCGTGGGTCGTTTGACCACAAGAGCGGTTAACGATATTGAAACCATTTCTTCTATCTTTAGTCAGGGTCTTTTTATGATCATTAGCGATTTGCTAAAAATGTTTGTCATCGCTGGGTTTATGCTCTATCAAAGTTGGCGTTTGTCACTTATAGTTTTTGCCATCTTACCCATTGTTATTTATGCAACTCGTCTCTTTCAGCGGGCTATGAAAGTAGCCTTTGAAGAAGTGAGAAACCAAGTGGCCAATTTAAATTCATTTGTTCAAGAACGAATTACAGGAATGAAGATCGTGCAGATCTTTAACCGTGAAGACATAGAATACGAGCGATTTAAAGAAATTAATGAAAAACATAAAAAGGCATGGGTAAAGACGGTTTGGTATAATTCGATCTTTTTTCCAATTGCTGAGATGACTTCAAGTGTGGCCATCGGACTCGTAGTGTGGTACGGAGGATTGAATGCTGCTGGTGGAGGTATCATCACTTTAGGTTTGATCACAGCCTTTATTGAACTTTCACAAATGTTATTCAGACCGTTGCGTCAAATTGCAGATAAGTTTAATTCGTTGCAAATGGGAATGGTAGCTGCCAATCGTGTCTTCGGAATTTTAGATACACAATCTCATATCGAGGATGTAGGTACAAAAGTATTGACCAAAGCGGAAGGACGTATTGATTTTGAGCATGTATGTTTCGGATATGTTGAGGGCGAAGAAGTGATACGAGATATTTCGTTCAGTGTAAAAGCAGGTGAAACAATAGCAATCGTAGGAGCTACTGGAGCAGGAAAGAGTACGATCATTAATTTGCTCAATCGATTTTATGAAATTAATAGTGGAGTTATTTTGGTAGATGGCGTTTCCATTAAAGAATACACACTGGACTCATTACGTTCAGAGATTGCGGTCGTATTACAAGATGTTTTCCTCTTTGCCGATACGATATTAAATAATATTACTTTAAATGATAAAGCTATTTCCGAAGCAGAAGTCATAGCGGCTGCTAAAGAAATTGGAGTGCATAAATTTATTACTTCACTGCCAGATGGCTATCATTACAACGTTAAGGAACGCGGTTCGATGCTTTCTTCTGGGCAGCGTCAACTTATCGCTTTCTTGCGTGCATATGTGAGTAAGCCTAGTATTTTGATCTTAGATGAAGCAACGTCTTCAGTAGATACTTATTCCGAAGAAATGATTCAAACAGCCACCGAAAAAATTACAAAGAATAGAACTTCTATTGTGATCGCGCATCGTTTAGCAACCATCAAAAAAGCAGATAAGATCTTAGTAATGGATGCTGGAAAAATTGTGGAAACGGGGACGCATAAAGAATTGCTTCAGCGTAAAAATGGTTACTATAGAAATCTTTACGAGGTCCAATTTATGACCGAAGAAGCTATATAGCCTATCTTTTGCTGCGCTGCGGCCTTCTGAGCTTCTATCATACCATCCATATAACCGCCTGTGTACATGATGATCCCTATAATTAACATGGTTATAAAAAGTAAGGGGATCAAAATGAGGCCAAATAGCAATGTTTTAAGTAGTATTTGGAGCACGCTCAACCCGTATAAGCGCTTTAAAACATACCCGTAGAAAATTACTTGAATAGGAAGTGCTGCAATAGTGATTACTTGGAAAACAGGAAAATACCAAACAGTCATCAAATAGAGCAGTGTAACTAAAATGGAAACGTGAGAATACGCATATAACGCAATAATTAGGTGCTCGGCGTAATTGTATTTTTTGTTTTTAAGAAAAACCAGACGTGAAATGGCTGCTAAAAAAGGAATAGTCAGAAAAAATATTAGTGAAGTATACTCAAAAATAGATTTGTTTATGTCGGCCGACATTTTGGCCTGCTCAGCGTTTGCGCTAAACATTGATGATTGATAGTTTAAGGCATCCGGGAACCATTTTAGAAAGACAAAAAAGAAAAAACTAGACAGCGTTAATGCAATGGTAAAGTATCCGAAAGCATGGATATACTTTTTACGAACTCCATCAATATAGCCGCCAATTACCACTTCAGGTTTGCTGAAAAGATGAAAAAAAGTTCGTACAGGTTTACTGGAATCAATACTAAAAAATGCGGTAGCAAATTCAGTTAGTAATGATTTCATGGTAATGCGACGATCAATCACTTTTGCGCCACAAGCGTTGCAAAAGCGATCATTATCACTCAATGTGAGTTGGCAATTTTTACAAGTTGTCATTACCCTAAATCTTTTTTAATTAGTTCTCGTAGTTGATCAATATCTTCATACAGCACAAAATCGCCATCTTTTAAATAAGATATTTGTCCGTTTTCCTCCGAAACGATCAAGCAAACAGCATCGCACTTTTCAGTAACACCAACTCCTGCGCGGTGACGTAGTCCAAACCGCAATGGAATTTTTCTATCGTTTGATACAGGCAGAATCACTCGGGTCGCTTTGATAAAATTTTCTTCAATGAGCATGGCTCCATCATGTAGCGGACTATTTTTAAAGAAAATACTTTCTATAATTGGTTTGTTTACTGCAATATGCATACTATCTCCAGTGTTTTTTACAAACTCAAGACTATTGTTACGTTTAATGACAATAAGGGCTCCAGTATTGGTTAGGCTCATACTTTGACAAGCATCTATGATCGCGTCAACATTGGTAGATGAAACTTGATCGGTGCCAGTAAAAAGTTTGAGGCGTTTCCAAACCCGTTTTCGAGCACTAAAATTAGTAGAACCCAACATGAGTAGAAATTTCCGGATCTCCTGCTGGAATACAACAATCAATGCAAACATTCCTACGCCTAAGAAACCGCCCAGAATTTTACTAAGAAGCTCCATTTCCAAGAGCACGGTGAGACGCCAAATGGCATAAATAATGACAATTCCAACAAAAATGTTGATGGCCACGGTACCTTTTACCAACCGATACATATAATAAAGAAGCACCGCTACCAATAAAATATCGATGGCGTCAATAACTCTAAATTTTGTAAAATCCAATAAATCCAAAGGCAAGAGGTTTTTGTAAATGTACTTTTTTTATTTAAATATTTTTAGCAACTCCACTCAGCATTTCATACAGTTTTACACATTCTACAGCTTCTTTTACATCGTGTACGCGTAAGATCGAAGCGCCTTTGTAAAGGGCAATACTATTTAATGCAGAAGTTCCATTAAGCGCTTCACTAGCTTGCGTTTCTAAGGTTTTATAAATAAGTGATTTGCGCGATAGGCCGACTAAAAAAGGAATTCCTAATGTCTTGAAAAACTCTAGATTCTTGAGAAGTTCAAAGCTTTGTTCTCTTGTTTTTGAAAAACCAAAACCTGGGTCGGCAATAATATCGTTAATACCTGCTGCTCTCGCCTTAGCTAATTGTTCAGAAAAATAATAAAGAACATCACGTGTTACATCTTTGTATTGGGTGAATTGTGTCATGGTTTGAGGTGTGCCACGCATATGCATAAGAATATAGGGAACACCCGCTTCGGCTACCATTTTAAACATAGCTTCATCAGCTTGACCTCCAGAAATATCATTTACCAAGGCTGCGCCTTTTACAATAGCTTCTTTTGCAACCTCACTTCGGAAGGTGTCAATTGAAATCGGTATTGATGGAAAAACTGCTGAAATAGCTTCAATAATAGGGATGGTACGTGCAATTTCTTCTGTTTGCGAAACTTCCGAAGCACCGGGTCGGGAACTATATCCGCCTATGTCGAGAAAGGTCGCTCCAGCTTCAATATGAGTGCGCGCCTGTGTTATGGCATCATCAAGAGTATAGTTTTTCCCGCCGTCATAAAATGAATCTGGAGTTACGTTTATGATGCCCATGACCTTTGGAGTTGATAGATCTATGAGATTTCCTTTGCAATTAATAGTCATGGACGAGTTAGTGGGTTTTAACACTGTGGATATGAAAGATACTATTGGAATAAATAATACAGTATAATTTAAATTCGTTATTTTTCAGCAAAAATCAACTTTAAACTTTCGCCTTTCGGCTTTGAACTCTTAACAATTTAAGCGAAATTTACGCAAAATCTTACACAATCGCTATGGCAGACACTTCCTCGCAGTATAATGATGTTATTGAAACCTGTAGGGCCTTGTTTATCAATAAAATGAAGGACTACGGAAGCGCTTGGCGAATCTTACGATTACCATCCCTGACCGATCAGATCTTTATAAAAGCACAACGTATTCGCGGTTTACAGCAAAATGCCGAACGCAAAGTAGATGAAGGCGAGATAAGCGAGTTTATTGGTATAGTCAACTATTCGGTGATGGCTTTGATCCAACTGGACAAAGGGGTGGTTGAACAACCCGACCTTTCGTTGGAAGATGCTACGCAGCTCTATGACGAAAAAATAGCGATTACCAAGCAACTCATGTTAGACAAAAATCATGATTATGGAGAAGCTTGGCGCGATATGCGTGTAAGTTCTCTAACCGATCTTATCTTGCAAAAATTGCTTCGGGTAAAGCAGATAGAAGATAATCAAGGAAAAACTTTGGTTAGCGAAGGTATAGACGCGAATTATCAAGACATGATCAATTACGCGGTTTTTGCCATGATCCATTTGGAAGCACAGTAAAACATTATAGTAGCATTGCCTTGGCGATGTGTTTAATTTTTGTAATAAATTATTTGTATGAGAGTTCTCGTAGGCGTTAGTCGCATATTTGTAGGTGTATTATTTATCATTAGTGGATTGATCAAATTGAATGATCCTGTTGGTTTTTCTTTTAAACTGAAGGACTATTTTGCTCCAGATGTTCTTAACCTAGAGTTTTTGGTTCCTTACGCATTGGGCTTGGCCGTGGTCATTGTGATCTTTGAAGTTATGCTGGGTGTCATGATCATTTTAGGGTATGCTAAAAAGTTTACGCTATGGAGCTTATTGCTCATGATCGTTTTCTTTACATTTCTTACGTTCTACTCGGCGTATTTCAATAAAGTAACCGATTGTGGTTGCTTTGGTGACGCACTAAAATTAACCCCTTGGGAGTCATTTTGGAAAGATATTGTTCTTCTAGTGTTGATCCTGATACTTTTCTTCGGAAGGAAATATATTCAACCTTTCTTTAGTAAAGGTGCCCGAAGCATTCTTGTATTCGTTTCATTAATTGGCTGTTTGTTTTTAGGATATCATGTATTGCAACACCTTCCGGTAGTAGATTTTAGAGCTTATGCCATTGGGAAGAACATTTCCGAAGGAATGCAAGTTCCCGAAGGTGCTCCTAAGCCTATTTTTGAATACGCATGGAAATTTAATATAAACGGTTCCGAAGAGGTGATCAAGACTAGTGGAGACTATCCGCAAGTAGATGGTGAATTTATAAGTGTAGAAACCACCGAGCTTCAAGCGGGCTACGAACCACCAGTGCACGATTTCAGCATAGAGCGAGATGATACCGATTTCACTGAAAAGTTCTTAAACTCCGAGAATCTTATTGTTGTAATTGCGTATAGTTTAAGCAATGCCGAAATGGATGGATTTTTTCCAGTGCGTGATATAACAAATGAAGCGATAAAGAAAGGGTATACAGTTATTGGTATGTCTGCTTCTTCACGTGAACTAACCGAAGATCTCACCGAAAAATACGGTCTTAATTTCGATTTCTACTTCTGTGATGAAACAACCTTAAAAACGATTGTACGTAGTAATCCAGGGATCATTGAACTTCAAAAAGGTACCATCACACAAAAGGTTCACTTTAATGATGTTGATAAATTAATTTTAAAAGAACTACCTAGTGCAATTCCAAATTTAGATTTTCAATTAAAACGTAAACTAGATAGCATCGGGAAGCTAGATCAACAGTATCGTACGTTGATGCAGATTGAATCTCTAGAGGAAAGAGCGGCAAAAGGTGCTGAAATGGGCTTAGGTCATAGTGACTACTCAGACAAGTCGCTTTGGGATATGCAGCATGTGATTGATGAATCTAACCAAGCCTATGTTGAAACCATCTTAAAAGAACGTGGATATCCTGGAAAATCGATAGTTGGAGAACCAACAAATGAGGCGGCATGGTATGTAATTCAACACAGTATGGAACAGATTCCTGTATATTTTCCTATGATAAAGAAAGCAGGCGAAGCGGGTGAAATTCCGTTTAGAATGGTTGCTATGATGGAAGATCGTTATTTGATGGATCAAAACAAACCGCAGATCTATGGAACTCAGGGCGCATATCGAGAATCGATGGGCGAATTTATCTGGCCGATACAGGATCCTGAAAATGTAAACACCTTACGCGCTAAAACCGGATATAAAAATACGATCGAAGAATACGCGAAAATTTTATTTGGTGAAGATTTTGAATACAAAGTCCTAACGATGGATGATATAAAAGAATAAGCCTTGATACGATATCTACTTCAAAAATTAGGATACGCGTTGTTAACGCTTTTTGGAGTGGTGACTGTCATTTTTTTTCTTTTTAATATATTACCTGGTGATCCCGCCAGAATGATGCTTGGACAAAATGAAAATGCTGAGCAGGTGGCCTTGGTAAAGAAAAAGTATGGCTTTGATAAGCCAATTGGGATGCAATATCTATACTATCTGAATGATCTCTCACCTTTGTCTTTTCACAGTACGAATACGACAGATTATACATTTCCTTCGGAAGGAAAATACGAAGCAACGCGTTTGTTTACAATAGGAAAAACGGAAGTAGTACTCAAGTACCCTTATTTGAGAGAATCATTTCAGAAGAATGGTAAAGAGGTAAGTACAGTAATAGCCGAGACACTTCCTAACACCTTTATTTTGGCTATTTCTGCCATAACAATTGCTATCATTATTGGAGTACTTTTGGGAATTGTCTCGGTGCTTTTTAAAGATGGTTTTATTGATAAGTTGATCCAATTAGTGAGTACATTCGGGATGAGCGTTCCGTCCTTTTTTAGTGCTATTTTATTTGCGTGGATCTTCGGCTTTTTACTAAATGAATATACCCATTTAAACATGACGGGTAGCCTCTATGCGGTTGATGATTTTGGAGAAGGACGATTTATTCAGTGGAAAAATTTGATCTTACCCGCGATTGTATTGGGGATTAGACCTCTGGCCGTTGTAAGCCAGTTGATGCGTAATTCACTTTTGGAAGTCCTTAATCAAGATTATATTCGAACTGCAAAAGCAAAAGGCCTGTCGTTTTGGACGATCATTAGGAAGCACGCGCTCAAAAATTCACTGAATCCCGTAGTGACGGCAATTTCTGGTTGGTTCGCTTCAATGCTTGCAGGCGCAGTATTTGTAGAATATATTTTTGGTTGGAATGGCCTTGGTAAGGAAATCGTTGATGCGCTCAATACCTTGGATCTACCTATCATTATGGGTGCTGTGATCGTGATCGCAACCTTGTTTATAATAATTAATATCCTGGTCGATGTTATCTACGGATGGCTTGATCCTAAGATTAGTCAACAATAGTTTAGTACAAAGTTTAGCATAAAAGAAACAAAAATGAGACAGAATATAGTAGCCGGTAATTGGAAAATGAACAACGATCTTGCCCAAACAGAATTGCTTCTTAAAGATCTAAAAGCGCAAGTGATCCCTGAAGACGTTCACGTCATGGTGGCGCCATCATTTGTGAATTTAAATCATGCATTTAATTCCCTCACCGATCATCCTATTACCGTGGCGGCACAAAATATGCACCAAGCCGAAAGTGGAGCCTTTACAGGAGAAATTTCAGCGAGTATGCTTAAAAGCGTAGGTGTTGAGGTTGTTATTTTGGGTCATAGCGAGCGCCGAGCCTATTTTGGTGAAACGAATGAGCTGCTTTCAGAAAAAATAAATACTGCCTTAAAGCATGATATGACTGTGATCTATTGCTTTGGTGAGGAACTGGCAGATCGCAAAGCAGGCAACCATTTTAAAGTAGTTGAAGAACAATTACAGAATGGCATTTTTCATGTTGCTGAAAAGAGCTGGAGCCATATAATTTTGGCCTATGAGCCGGTTTGGGCTATTGGCACAGGCGAAACTGCGAGTCCGGAGCAGGCCCAAGAAATGCACGCCTTTATACGGGATTGTATCGCTAAGAACTACTCGAAACAGGTTGCAGAGAAAGTTTCTATTTTATATGGCGGGAGTGTAAAACCCAATAATGCTGCCGAAATATTTGGAAAAGCAGATGTTGACGGCGGACTCATAGGTGGAGCTGCGTTGGATGCCACTAGTTTTATGGCTATTGTAAACGCGTTTAATACTACTAAATAATATAACTGTGATCTATATAGGATATGTTTTTACCGTTTCTCCGCTCCAGCCAGGGACTGAGATCTTAATCGCCGAACTTGGCTATGCAGGCTTTGAGAGTTTTGTTGAGACGGAAGATGGTGTTGAGGCTTACATACAAAAGGCCGAATGGAATGAAAGTATATTAAATGACATTCAGGTGTTGTCTTCTGCCGAATTTCAGATCAGTTTTACTTCTTCGGAAATTGAACAGATCAACTGGAACGAAGCTTGGGAAAAGAATTTCCAACCTATAGAAGTGGATGGGAAATGTGCTGTAAGAGCGCCCTTTCACAAGCCTTCGAAGGTAACTTACGAAATTATTATAGAACCGAAGATGTCGTTTGGTACGGGACATCACGAAACCACGCATATGATGCTTCAGCATATCCTAGAGCATGATTTTGGAAATAAAACAGTATTAGACATGGGCTGCGGTACAGCGGTTTTAGCCATTTTAGCCGAAATGCGTGGTGCGGCTTTAGTAGACGCTATTGATATTGACCCTTGGTGCGTAGAGAATTCCGAAGAAAATATTGAACGGAATAATGCCAAGAATATTCGGGTGCAATTAGGAGATGCAGCAAAAATTCCGAAGCAAACCTATCATGCAGTGATCGCCAACATAAACAGAAATATTCTTTTAAATGATATGCATGTATATCGCGAAAGCTTATTGCCAGGGGGGTGGCTCTTTTTGAGCGGTTTCTATACCGAAGATCTTCCCATGATCATACAATGTTGTGAGGCTTTAGGTTTTACTTTTGAGGGAAATAAAGAACGAAATAACTGGGTTGCAGCTAAGTTTATTTTAGCGTAATTGATACAATATTTTTAAAAGCAAATTGTTTATTTAACTGGTGGAAGCATCTCGAAATCACAGATTTTAGTTAAATTTTTGGGGTTTACAATTAGTTTTCAGAATTTTAATGATGTTATGAGTACTCAAGAAAAATATCAGGAAGATACCCTCGTAGAGGAAGAAGTTAAAAATCAGAACCAAATTGTATTGTTCAATGATGAGGTAAATACCTTTGATCATGTGATTGATACGCTTATTTATGCTTGTGACCATACTCCCGAACAAGCCGAACAATGTTCTATTATTGTTCATTATAAAGGAAAATGTACCGTAAAAACAGGCGATCTTGATGATCTTAAACCGCGCTGTAGCCTATTATTGGACGCGGGTCTAAGTGCGGAAATCCAATAAAAATTACTAAATCCTTGCCGAAAACCTAAAGTAATTATCGATAAAGTGTATAATTGATAATTATTTAGGAAATTTCCTACAAATATTAATTTTTATTCTTAAATTGTTCTCTGGTTAACCTAATTTATTATTCACTAATTTTTAATTCATTAACTATGAGAAAATTAACAAACCGGCTACTGGGAATCCTCACCCTTAGCCTGCTTCTAGTTTCTTGCTCTAAAGACACAGACAGTGTTCAAGAAGCTGAGAAAGAAGCAAACAGTACTAAGCAAGTTCCACAAGAATTAATTGACATTGTCAATAAATTGGAACTAAACAGCAATTTCGTTCGCTATGGCGATTTCGTTCTCCCCAACGGAACCGTAGAGGAACGAATTTTTATTGAAGAGGATGTTTCAATGACCGAAGAGCAATTGAGAGCTCTAGGCGCTGTAGATATAACTTCAAGACAATATCGCACCAACAATCTTGTAAGTCAGGGTAGAAATATTTCTATTATTGGATATACAGGTAGTGGTGTAGCGCTTTCTTCTAAAGCTAGAACAGCTTTACAGTGGGCTGTCAATAACTACAACCGCCTAAGCGGAGTCTCAATTAGTTTTACACTTACATTTGGTGCCGACTGGCAAAGCAAAGATATGGTAGTCTATGACACTTCTTCGAGCAATAATGGCGCTGGTGGTGTAGCTGGGTTTCCTAGTGGAGGCTTACCGTACCAATTTGTTCAGATTTACAATTTAGAAGGCTATTCTACAGACGTTAATGAGCACGTACTTACACATGAAATAGGTCACTCTGTGGGCTTCCGTCATACAGACTGGTTTAGTCGTCAAAGTTGTGGTCAGAATGTAAACGAAGGAACTGGTAGCTATGGTGCGAACCATATAACGGGAACTCCAACCGGATACGATTCATCGTCTATAATGCTAGCATGTTTTAGTTCAAATGCAACAGGTGAATTTAATGGGAATGATGTTACTGCACTTCAGAATATGTATTAACACTATCCATCAACAAACCTAATTTAAGAAAGCCCATGAAAATGGGCTTTTTTGCTTTTAGTGTTATTAATTGAACTTCTATCGAGTTTAGGTTCCTAAATTATTGGTACTATTTGCCAAAGGATATCCTAAGGATTGTAGCTTTAACTTTACGCCTTCCAGAGCATTGTGCGTGCCATAATCAAAAGAAACTGCCCCAATAGTTATATCCACCGAAACCTTTGAAACTTCTGGGATACTAGCGAGTTTTTTACGAATAATATGTTCACACTCAGAACACCGTAAGTTTTGTACAATGAGTGTTATGTCCATTGATTTTATTATATAATGGCTAAATTATTACGACAAATATGCTGCCTAAATCTTACCAAAACTATGATTTTTGTCAGTTAAATTTTTGTTTTCTGAAGCTATCTTTGGGCTAACCAAAATGTAAAAAAAACATGAAAACCTTATTAGTACCAACAGATTTCTCTACTCATTCTGAAAATGCACTTCGTGCTGCCGCAAGTATTGCTAAAAAGCAAGAAGCCGAATTACTAATTGTGCATATGGCAGGTATTAAAGATAGCATCCTTACAAAAGAAGAATCTTCCAATGCGCTAGAGTCTATATTTTATATGAAGCTTACTGAAAAGCGATTTGCAGAGTATTTAGACAAACCGTATTTAGAGGGTATTCCTGTAAGAGAAGTAATTAAGAAGTATAAAAATTTTTCAGAATTGAACGATGTAGTTGCTGAAAACAATGTTGACCTTGTAATAATGAGTTCGCATGGAAGTAGCGGAATTGAAGAGATGCTTGTAGGTTCAAATACAGAGAAGGTTGTTCGTTCTGCCAAGATACCGGTGCTAATCATCAAACAATTTACATCAGATTTTAAAATGGAAACAGGAGTGTATGTTTCTAATTTTTCTGAAGAAACCATGGAAGCCTATCACAAAGCAAAAACATTTTTTGAGAGTTTTGGAGCTAAAATGAAATTACTTTATGTCAATACTCCAGGCCCGTCTTTTAAACGCACTAGTGAGATCGATAAGTTATTATATGAATTTTTTGAAGCTGCAAATGAACCTAAGTTAGCCGAAAAGATCAAAGAAGTAACAGTTGTTTCAGACTATACAGTTGAAGACGGAGTTTTTGCATATAGTCAATTGATAAATGCCGATTTAATTACGATTCCCACTCACGGTAGACAAGGAATTGCACATTTCTTTAGAGGAAGTATTTCTGAAGATGTCGCAAATCACGCTACAGTGCCGGTTCTTACCATTCGTATGTAAGAGCGTCTAGAAACCGCCTATTATTTGCGACAAGGCTTTTGGGTCTTCAATTTTGATGCGTTTGCCTTGGGTAGAAATAATCCCTTCTTTCTTAAATTTTGCCAATGTGCGTATACACAGTTCTGTGGCTGTGCCAACCACATTGGCAATGTCGCCACGAGACAGGCTTAGGGTCAAATACCCATCTTTGTCGGTGCCAAAATTGGTTTCGAGATATTGCAGTACTTGTGCCAAACGCTGATTTACATTTTTTTGTGCCATGGTCACAATACTGTCATCAGCGAGTTTTAGTTCGTTGGCCATATGTTTTAAAACTGCCTGCGTAAAATCTGGATTTTTATGAAGGCTTTGTTTTATATGTTCCTTCGGAATATAGCACACTTCCATGTCGTTAAGGGCTACCGCGCTCAAATTGGTAGCTTCAGAAGTGATTACAGAACGTTGCCCCATAACTTCACCTTTGGTGGCAATTTTAACGATCTGGTCTTTCCCATTATTGCTTAATTTAGAAAGTTTTGAAGCCCCGTCGCGAATACAGAAGACACCATTGAGGCGTTCACCCTCTTTAAATAATACTTCGCCTTTCTTGATAGATTTGGTAACCTTATTGTCAGAGATACGCTTTAATTCCTCTTTTTTCAAGGCGTTAAAACTATTCATTTGTCTAATAATGCAGTTTTCGCACCTTCCAGTGTGATGGTGATCTCCCATAGATTGTAAATCTAATCAATAGCGCTTATTTTCCAAAGAAATGATTTTAAGAATTTTGAAGATTTCAATAGCGACTGACAAAAATCATATTTAGAACTGCCATATTTATAGACATTTGTTCCAAGGTATAAGCAAATTTATGGAAACGTGTTATCATTGTGGTGACGATTGTTACGACTCGGTTCTGGAATATCAAGGCAAAAATTTCTGCTGTAATGGCTGTAAAACAGTCTATGAGATATTTCAAGAAAATGATTTGTCTCATTATTACGAACTTCAAGCAAATCCGGGTAAATCACCATCCGAAACAAAGACCGCATTCGATTATTTAGAGAACGAAGCCATTGTGCAAAAGCTCTTAGAATTCGATGAGCAAGGTACTCAGATCGTTTCTTTTACCATCCCTCATATACATTGTAGTTCGTGTATTTGGGTGCTTGAAAATTTACAAAAGATGCATCCGGGCGTTATTCATTCACAGGTGAATTTTCCTAAGAAAACCGTACGAATCACCTTTGCTTCCGAAGAAATTTCGCTCAAAGAACTCGTGATTTTACTATCTCGTATTGGCTATGAGCCGAGTATTTCTTTAGATGATTTTTCAAAAAAAAGATCGTCAGTAGATCGAAGTTTGATCTACAAATTGGGCGTGGCAGGTTTTGCCTTTGGAAACATCATGTTTTTATCTTTCCCCGAATATTTTGAGGTCAATGAGTTTTGGCTAGACCAATTTAAGGGCTTGTTTCGTTGGCTTATGTTTGCTTTTTCCGTTCCCGTTGTATTTTACGCCGCTCAAGATTATTTTATCTCTGCCTATAAAGGTTTACGATCGCACGTGCTCAATATTGATGTACCTATTGCCATTGGGATAACCGTCTTATTTCTACGTTCAACGCTTGAGATTATTATGCATTGGGGAACAGGTTTTTTTGATAGTCTTGCTGGTTTGGTGTTCTTTTTACTCTTAGGAAAATTATTTCAGCAGAAAACATATGCTTTTTTATCTTTTGAACGAGATTACAAATCGTATTTCCCTATGGCGGTAACCCGTTTAGTTGGCAGATCGACTCAAGATGAAGAATATGTACAAGTGTATGATCTTAAAAAGGGTGATAGAATCTTGATTAGAAATGCCGAGCTCATTCCTGCCGACGGAATATTATTAAAGGGAACAGCTCTTATTGATTACAGTTTTGTAACTGGAGAGGCTGAACCCGTTTTAAAGAAAGTTGGCGATACTATTTTTGCAGGAGGGAGGCAACAAGCCGGCATTATTGAAATGGATGTTTTAAAGCCAGTTGCGCAGAGCTACCTTACAAAATTGTGGAATAACACCGTGTTTAATAAGAACAAAGCCAGCACTTTTGACACGATCACCAATCAAATAAGTAGACGATTTACCATTGGTATTTTGCTCATTGCTGTTCTGGCAACAACATATTGGTTATTTGTAGATACTAGCATCGCTTTTAATGTTTTTACAGCGGTTCTTATCGTTGCTTGTCCGTGTGCCCTCGCATTGGCCGCACCCTTTACTTTAGGGAATATGTTGCGTATCTTCGGAAATGAGAAGTTCTATTTAAAAGAAAGCCATGTGATTGAACAAATGGCAGCAATTGATACGGTTGTTTTTGACAAAACTGGAACGCTTACTACAAATAATAAAAATGTGATCGCTTATGAGGGGATCTCGCTTTCCGAAGAAGAAAAACAGCTCCTTACCAGTACGCTTAGAGCTTCTAGTCATCCGTTGAGTAGGGCTCTGTATAAAATGTTACGACAGCATGACGTGTTTACACTCGATGATTTTACGGAAGAAACAGGGAAAGGAATTATTGGCGTTCATGGTGTTTCGGAGATCAAAATAGGAAGTTCGTCCTTTGTTGGAAAAGATGCGGCGGTTTCTAAGCAGTACACGCAAATGAATCTACAAACAGAGGTGTTAAATACGGGTCGTACTGAAGTTCATATTGCCACAGCAGACGCCTATAAAGGGTGCTACGTATTTTCTAACAGCTATAGAACTGGAATGGAAAGGATTTTTAAGGAGATTGGGCAAAGCTGTGAAATTGTAATTCTTTCGGGGGATAATGATGGTGAAAAAAAATATTTAAAAGAACTGTTACCCGATTCTGCTCAATTACATTTTAATATGAAGCCAGATCACAAGCTAGCTTTTATAGAATCACTTCAAAAAGAAGGGAAGCGCGTTATGATGGTTGGTGATGGTTTAAATGATGCGGGTGCACTTGCACAGAGTGATGTTGGTATTGTGGTCTCGGAAGATATTACTCTCTTCTCGCCAGCTTGTGATGGTATTATGGATGCCACGCGTTTTTCAGATCTACCAACTTTTATGAGACTATCAAAAAGAGCAATTAGTGTAATTAAATATGCCTTTGTGTTTTCCTTGTTATACAACTTGGTAGGCTTGGGTTTTGCCGTTAGCGGAAACCTAGCTCCTGTTGTTGCGGCCATTTTAATGCCATTAAGTTCTATTAGTATAGTGGTTTTTACCACTTTGGCAACCTATTTAATAGGAAGTCAGATAAATAAAGAAAAAGTTAGATTTGGGTCAAAAAATAGAGAAGAACTGACAAAAGTCATCTTTTCTACAAGACCTTCAGACTAATTTTACATTTTTAATTCAGGTAGGTATGAGTATCATTTATTTGCTTCTTACAATAAGCGTTATTGTTGCTGTTGTGTTTTTTATAGCCTTTGTCATTTCTGTGAGAAAAGGCCAATATGACGATACATATACACCTTCAGTAAGGATGCTTTTTGAAGACGAACTTGTCAAAGAAAAATCACCTTCCAAAGAGAAAAAATCAACCGTTTTGAACCAATCAAATAACTAGTTATATTATGCAAACAGAACAGTTTTATTACGATAACAAGATCGTAAAGAAGTTTGTCTACGCCACCATTTTTTGGGGTATCATTGGTATGTCTGTCGGACTGCTACTCGCCTTTATGTTCTTATTTCCAAATGTTACCGATGGTATTTCTTGGTTAAGTTTTGGGCGTTTACGACCCCTGCATACCAATGCCGTCATTTTTGCCTTTGTGGGTAATGCCATCTTTGCGGGTGTTTATTATTCTACGCAAAGATTACTAAAGGCTCGTATGTGGAAAGACTGGTTGAGCAACCTTAATTTTTGGGGTTGGCAGGCCATTATAGTTGGAGCAGCAATAACGCTCCCATTGGGGTATACAACTTCAAAGGAATACGCCGAATTAGAATGGCCGTTCGATATTGCGATCGCTATCATTTGGGTTGCATTTGGGGCAAACCTCATTGGAACAATGATTAAAAGGAGACAACGTCACCTGTATGTTGCAATATGGTTTTACTTGGCGACTTTTGTAACTGTTGCGGTTTTGCATATTGTAAATAGTATTGAGTTGCCTGTAAGTGCCTTTAAAAGTTATTCGGCCTATGCTGGGGTGCAAGATGCATTAGTACAATGGTGGTACGGTCATAATGCCGTTGCCTTTTTCTTAACAACGCCGTTTTTAGGGCTTATGTATTACTTTGTTCCTAAGGCAGCAGATCGTCCTGTATATTCATACCGACTATCTATTGTGCACTTTTGGTCTTTGATATTTATTTATATCTGGGCTGGACCTCACCACTTGTTGTATTCTTCATTGCCCGAATGGGCTCAGAACCTAGGGGTAGCATTTTCTATTATGTTGATCGCACCATCTTGGGGTGGGATGATCAACGGACTCCTAACACTGCGAGGTGCGTGGGATAAAGTACGAACCGATCCAGTTTTAAAGTTTATGGTTGTGGCCATTACCTGTTATGGTATGGCAACCTTTGAAGGTCCTATGCTTTCGTTAAAAAACGTAAACGCTATTGCTCACTTTAGCGATTGGATCATTGCCCATGTACACGTAGGCGCCTTGGGTTGGAATGGTTTCTTGACCTTCGGAATGATCTATTGGTTGGTTCCTCGCTTGTTTAAAACAAAGCTCTGGTCAATAGGACTCGCGAATGCGCATTTCTGGGTAGGAACATTAGGAATCATTATGTATACACTTCCTATGTATGTTGCTGGTTTTGTACAAGCATCTATGTGGAAGCAATTCAATCCAGACGGAACACTCACCTACGGAAACTTTTTAGAAACGCTTAATGAGATCATCCCAATGTATTGGATGCGTGCTATTGGTGGTTCATTATATATAGTGGGTGCCTTTATCATGCTTTATAACGTGGTAAAAACAATACAACAAGGAAGCAAAGTAACAGACGATCTTGCCGAAGCAGCACCTTTAGAGCGCGTTACTAAAAAGCGAACTGCAAAAGAAGGATATCACACTTGGTTAGAAAGACGTCCTGTAAGATTGACAATTTATGCTACTATTGCTATCCTTATTGGAGGAATGGTACAGATCGTTCCGTCCTTAATGGTAGAAGAATATGTGCCGGTTATTTCAACTGTAAAACCATATACACCCTTAGAGTTGGAAGGCCGTGATATATACATACGCGAGGGTTGTGTGGGTTGTCACTCACAGATGATTCGTCCTTTCCGAAGTGAGGTTGAACGCTATGGTGAATATTCAAAATCTGGTGAATACGTATATGATCATCCGTTTTTATGGGGTAGTAAACGTACAGGACCTGATCTGCTTCGTGTAGGTGGAAAATACAGTGACAACTGGCACCTAAATCACTTCTATGATCCTCAGAGTACCTCTTCTGGTTCTATCATGCCATCCTACAAATGGCTTATCGGAGCAACCTTAGACAAGAGTAATACGGAAACAAAAATGGAAGCTATGGTAACTTTAGGTGTTCCATATACAGACGAAGATATAGCACGTGCTCAAACCTGGATGACTGAACAAGGAACCAAAATAGAGCAGAATTTATACAACGATCCTGACTTTGCTAAAACCTATGAAGCTGATAAAAAATATGCCGAAGAGAATGGAGAAGATTTTGTGGATATGCGTGATCGTGAAATTGTGGCTATTATAGCCTATTTACAGCGCTTAGGTACTGATATAAAAATCAAAACCAGCGAAGAAGTAACAACCAACTCAAACGAATAATCATGCTAAAATTTATAAAAGGAAATTTAGAAAACATAGATGGAGTTGAGATCTATCCTATGATCTCACTACTTATCTTCTTCTTCTTCTTTGTCGCCTTGTTTTTATGGGTGTTTACGGCTAAGAAGGAACATATTGATGAAGTGAGTCATATTCCATTAGAGGATACCAACCAAAATAATGAAACGATATGAAAGGATCAGCTTATTTAAGGATACTAGCCTTTGTTGTTATAGGGTTTTTACTGCTTCACTGGAGTGGTAGCGCGGGAGATAGCTCGGCATTTGTAGAACAACCATGGCTGTGGGCTGTGCTTGGAATTATTACACTTATTTACATTGCCGGAGAAATCTGTATAGCAGCGCTGCGTAATATTTTATACCGAACCTTGAGTCCTGATGCGCGCATTCGATATGATCAAGAAACAGTGCTGGCAAAAGAAAATCAGTTTAGCGGTATTAAAAGGGTTTATAAAAAGCTCTTAGGTGATAAGCCTATGGAGGCTGAAGACGAGATCCTGTTAGACCACAATTATGATGGAATAAAAGAACTTGATAATAATCTACCGCCATGGTGGGTGTACGGTTTTTATGCAACGATCATTTTTGCTGTTGTGTACATGGTTCGTTATCACGTTTTTGACGACGTAAATCAGCATGAAGAATACGCTATCGCGGTCGCCGAGGCCAAAGTTGAAATTGAAGAATACAAAAGAACGGCCAAAGATCTTATTGACGTTAACACAGTAGAATTACTTACAGATGCAAGTGACCTCAGTGCAGGTAAAAATGTTTTTACTGAAAACTGTATTGCTTGTCATAAAGCAGATGGTGGAGGAGGAATTGGTCCTAACCTGACTGATGATAACTGGATATTAGGTGGAGGTATTAAAAATATCTTTAATACTATTTCTGAAGGAGGTCGCGCCGGGAAAGGAATGGTTTCATGGAAAACTGATCTAAAACCATCTGAAATGGCACAAGTAGCCAGTTATGTAATGAGTTTACGAGGCACAACACCTGCAGAGCCTAAAGCACCTGAGGGAGATATTTGGGTTGATGAAAATGTACCCGTCGATGATGTGATAAAAACGGAAGTCATCGATTCTACTCAGGTAGAGGTGGTAATTCCAGATGTAGCGGTTGAGCTTAATTTGGAAGGTCAGACAGATAAATAATACACGATTCTTAGAGTACTAAAGAACACCATGCCATGCTAAAAGAAATTGCCAAAGAATTAAAAAATAGTGATCGGCCAGTGGTGCGCACACTTCAGAATCATGGAGGTACTAGAGTTATTGCTATTGGTTTAGGCAAAAATGTGGAGCTAAAAAAACATGTGGCACCATCAAAAGCAATCTTATATGTTTTGCAAGGAACAGTTCATTTTCACCTTCCAGAAGTAGTACATGAATTGAATTGTTACGATACGTTTGAAATCCCATTAGAGACTCCGCATTCTGTTATAGCCGAGACAGACGCAATATTTATGATCATTTTTACTGCGGAATCATGAGCGATATTGAAACCAGAGAGGATATTGAGTTGTTGGTAAATCAATTTTATGATCTGGTAAGGCAAGACGAAACTATTGGTTACATATTTAATGAAGTGGCTCAGGTAAATTGGGACGAGCATCTTCCGAAGATGTATTCCTTTTGGGAAACGATCCTTTTGGGAAGCATGTCATTTAAAGGAAACCCAATGGATAAGCATATTCAATTAAGTAAAAAGACCAGTATGCAACAGGTGCATTTCGACGCATGGTTATCATTGTGGAATAAAACAATTGACTCTCATTTTGCGGGAGTAGTGGCTGACAAGGCTAAACAGCGAGGGATTAACATTGCTGGACTTATGTTGCATAAAATAGAACAGTACGGTTAACGGATATAGTGAATAATAAGTTATGGCAGAGCAAGGACAAGATAATTTTAGAGATACCATAGGAACGTTAAACGAAGAAGGGAAACGGGCATGGGTATTTCCAAAAAAACCTGTAGGTAAATGGTATGAGTACAGAAAATACGTAAGCTATGTGCTTTTACTTTTTTTATTTGTAGCCCCCTTTGTCAAAATCAATGGGCATCAATTTTTGATGTTTAATGTTTTAGAACGCCGATTTAATATTTTCGGATTTCCATTTTGGCCTCAAGATTTTTACATTTTTGTGATCATGATGCTGGTAGGGGTTGTCTTTGTGATCTTGTTTACAGTTGCTTTTGGACGTTTATTCTGTGGTTGGGTTTGTCCGCAGACCATTTTTATGGAAATGGTATTTCGACGAATAGAATACTGGATCGACGGGGATCGAGGTAAGCAGATCCGTTTGGCTAAAATGCCTTGGAATGCTGAAAAGATCAGGAAACGTGTTACAAAATGGATCATCTTTTTTATCATTTCTTTTTTAATAGCTAACATATTTTTAGCCTATTTAATTGGTAGTGATCGTGTGTTGCGCTATGTAACAGATGGACCTTCAGAGCATATGAGTACGTTTATCTCTCTCCTTATTTTTACAGGTGTCTTTTACTTTGTATTTGCGTGGTTTAGAGAACAGGTATGTATTATTGTTTGTCCTTATGGAAGACTCCAGGGCGTGCTACTCGACACTAAATCTGTCGTAGTTGCCTATGATCATAAGCGAGGTGAAAAGGAAGAAGGACGCGCGAAATTTAAAAAGAATGAAGACAGGGAAGCCACAGGAAAAGGTGATTGTATAGATTGTTTTCAATGTGTGCAAGTATGTCCCACAGGAATTGATATTAGAAACGGAACACAACTGGAATGTGTAAACTGTACGGCGTGTATTGATGCTTGTAATACGATCATGGAGGCGGTCGATCTGCCTAAAGGCCTAATTCGTTATGCAAGTGAAGAGGAAATTGAAAAGAAGACCAAGTTTGAATTTACACCACGTCTAAAAGGATATGTTGTTGTATTAGGGATCTTGATCGCAGTATTATCAGGCATGCTTTTTCTTCGGAATGATGTTGAAGCTGATATCTTACGCCTTCCAGGGCAGTTATACGAGCGTAAAGCAGACGGTGTGATCAGTAATGTATATACTTACAAACTAGTAAATAAAACTAATTTAGAAATTAAGGATGTACGCTTTGAGCTTATGTCACATAAAGGTTCAGTAACGATAGTTTCTCATGACACGTTTTCGGTACCCGCTGGAGGATTGGCAAAAGGAACATTATTTGTTGAACTTAATGCGAGCGCGTTAAGTGGTGATAAAGATAAAGTGACCATTGGAGTTTATAGCGGGGATGAGCTTATTGAAACTACACGAACCGCATTTTTAGGTCCGAGGAGCTATAATTAAACATGCAGCTACATCATCGCAAGAATTGCGAAGGATGTTGGTCGCTAGCGAAAAAGGACCCGATTAAAATATTAAAACATGAAAGAGCATACAAAAGATAATTGCTGCAAAGGATGTCAAAACGGACAACCAGGAACGAATGCGGCATGTCAGGCAAAACTATTGATGGAACGCCTACAAGACGGTCTTGCTAATGAGAGCTCTTTAGAAACTAAAAAGTAGAAAATTAATTAAAACCAACTCACTAAGCTGAGGTATCATTATGAAATTTAATTGGGGAACGGGACTGGTTATTGGAATGCTGCTCTTTATTGGGTTTATCATGTTTTTTGTATTTAGAATGATGACCGATCACAATCTGGATCACGATCTGGTGACCGAAAAGTATTATCAAAAAGAAATGGAACTGCAGGAAATGATCTATGCACAACAGAATACAGCTTCCATGGAAGAACAAATTAAGGGATTGAAAACGGCAGAAGGTTATGTAATTACATTCCCAGAAGGTTACGATCCTAAAAAAATTACTGGAAATGTGTTCCTATATAGACCATCTAACAAGCAACTGGATTTTGACTTCGCTATCGACTTGACAGATCCTAATTTGCTCATACCTGACAAACGCTTGTTGGATGGTCGTTGGAACATTACCATCAACTGGGTATACGAAGGCAATAATTACCAGTTTAAAAAAGAAATAGTGTATTAATTATGTTATTAACCGGGCTCATATTTGGACTTTTAGGCAGTTTTCACTGCGTAGGTATGTGCGGCCCTATTGCATTTATGTTGCCCGTAGATCGGGAAAACAAGGCGAAACGAATTATTCAGATTGGCAGTTATCATTTAGGGAGACTTTTTACTTACGGAATCATAGGTTTGCTTTTTGGCTTTTTAGGAACACGTCTGAATCTCTTCGGAATACAACAGCAAGTCTCTATTGCGATCGGGATCTTGATGATCTTGGCGATTCTATTACCCACACGCATTTTTAGCAAATACAATGGTTCTTCATTTATGTATCGTTGGGTTGGTAAAGTGAAGTCGGGATTAGGACAAGCCCTTAAGCGGAAATCGGCCGACAATTTTTTTACTATTGGATTTTTAAACGGATTGTTACCTTGTGGCTTGGTTTATATGGCTGTATTTGGTTCGGTGGCGGCTGGAGGACCTTGGGAAGGTGCGATGTATATGTGGGCTTTTGGACTTGGAACGGTCCCTTTAATGACTACAGCTACCTACCTAGGGAATTTTTTAAAAGGAACGGTTAAAAAGAAAATTGTAAAGGCGATACCTGTTTTTGTGGTGTTTGTAGGTCTATGGTTTGTGGTTCGTGGATTAGGTCTGGGAATTCCATATCTCTCACCAAGTTCTCATGTATCACAACAAAAAATTTCGGCACATCATTCGTGTCACTAAACGTACTATTAATTTAAATTTCTACTGATGAAAACACTTTTTTTACCACTTGTAGACTGGGGAATGGGCACCGTACTTATTGGCGTTTTTGCCTTGGTGTGTGTTATCCTAGTTGCTGTAGTTTATAACCTGTCACAAGGTGACAAAAAGAAGGAATAATCATATTGTATTTCGCGGTTTGATCAAGTCATCTTGATTCAACCGCGCAATTGCTGATTAGGGCAACTTTTTTATATAGTCATAGAGAACAACTGCGTTTCTGGCTTTTTACGTTGTAGACGAAGGTCAAATGGCAAGCAGATATTTCGAACATAAGGTTTGCCTTTTTCGGTAACTGAAATAGATTGTTCTTGAATCATAATGAGTTCGTCTTTTTCCAATTCCTTAAGTTGTTCTAAAACCTGTGGTAATTCGAGGAAAACTTCCGAAGGAAGTTTCCATGATGTTTGAAATTTACACATAAGGTTTAGAATATGTTGCCGAATGATAAGGTCTTCTTGAGTAAGCAAATGACCGCGCATAACAGGAAGAGTATTGTTTTCTAGAATTTGATAATATTCTTTTAGGCTTTTTACATTTTGTGAAAAGCCAAACCAGCTATCGCCAATAGCAGAGACACCAAGACCGATCATCATATTGGTTTTAGCTGTTGTATACCCCATAAAATTTCGGTGTAAAGAGCCATATTCTTGCGCCTTGTGTAAGGCATCAGTTTTTAATGCGAAGTGATCCATGCCTATTTCTACATAGCCAGCATCGAGTAATTTTTGTTTCCCTGTTTCATATTGAAGTCGTTTTTCTTCGGGGCTTGGCAGGTTGGCTTCGCTATAGCCTCTTTGGCCATTTCCTTTGATCCACGGCACATGCGCATAGCTGTAAAAAGCAATACGATCTGGCATAAGTGAAATCGTTTTTTCAATGGTGTTCTCAACATGTACTAAGGTTTGAAATGGGAGTCCGAAAATAATATCATGTCCTACCGAATTATAACCAGTTTCACGAGCTTCTAGGGTTACGCGCTGTACATTTTCAAAAGGTTGAATTCTATTAATAGCCTTTTGAACGGTTTCGTTATAGTCTTGAACACCGTAGCAAACTCGTGTAAATCCGTAGCGATTGAGTGTTTTTAGATGTTCCTTTGTTGTATTGTTCGGATGACCTTCAAAACTAAATTCGCAGTTGGGTGCTTTATCGGCTATTTTAAAAATTCCGATAAGGAGTTTTTCTAGGTGTTCCGAAGAAAAAAAAGTAGGGGTGCCGCCACCAAAGTGTAATTGTTCGATAGAAGGTTTTTCTTTTAGAATATCGCGATAAAGCTGTAATTCTTTGAGCAATGCTTCAATGTATGGGAGTTCAACGCTGTGATTCTTTGTAATACGTTTGGTACAGCCGCAAAAGGTACACATTGATTCGCAGAAGGGTAGGTGAATGTAGAGCGAGATCCCTACAGGTTTGTTACTTTGGGAAAGATTCTTTTGAATACTTAGTTCCCAACCGTCTAGCGAGAATAAATCGTTGTCCCAATAAGGGACCGTTGGGTAGCTAGTATAACGAGGTCCGGGAACATTGTATTTTGATATAAGTTGCTGAGCCATGTCCTGTATTTAGGGTACAAAACTAGGCGTTGTTTAAGGGATATAGTATGATTTTTGTCAGTTGTCAATCTATAAAAAACGGCAGGTCTAAACCTGCCATTTTATTATTATTCTCTATTGCTATTATGCAAAACTCATACAAAAATGTTCGTAGTTTTCGGCACTGCGTCTGGCCTTCTTTGGATTGTCTTCGGCCAATTTAAGTGCGAGCTCATCTCCATAAACTGTTTCTCCATCTAGCTTTTGATCGGTAAACCAGACGTGTATCAATTCATGAATTAAAACACTTGCAATGTAATTGTAACCTATTTCTTTGGTTTCTTCATCTAGTGAGTTTTCAATCAATTTAGGAAACACTTTAAAGGTTTTGGGTTCAAAGAAAGTTCCCATATTTTGAGCATTTGTGTTTTGATCTCTTTGAGGATGAAATCGAATGGTGATTTTTTTGTTTAGACGGTCATCAACCGATTTTAAACGATCATATACATCCTTAACATCACTTGCTTTATCTACTGCTCCAAACCATCTGTTCAGTCTTACTCTATCTGCCCATATGGAAGTCCATTGATCTCTAGGTTCATCAATTATGGTCTGCAGTCGGCGAAGGCCTCTTGCTGAAATATCTTTTGCAATAGTATAGGCGTTTTCAAGTATATCGAAGGCATCTTCAATGACAAGTTCTTTTTCAACAAGAATTTCATTACCATTTTCTGTTTGTTTTTCGGCATAGGAAATATCGCGAAGATCGGCACGTAATATAGCAACATTTCCTGCCACGCTAGGCAATTCAATGTTGAGCCAACGTTTCACTTCTTTGATCTCCTTTTTTACATCTTTTACCTCTTCTTTTTTGTCTTTGTTGATGTCTTTTACATCGCTTCTTTTATCTTGACGGATATCTTTTTTAGCTTCGCGTTTTTCCTTGCCCGTTGCATCCGATTTACGGATCTCCTTTTTGTCGTCGCGAGCATCTTTTCTGATGTCTTTCTTTTCTTTCCGAGCGTCTTTTTTAATGTCCTTTTTTTCGTCTTTAAGCTCTTTTTTGGCTTCCTTCTGATCTTGTTTCCGCTTCTTTTCAGCAGCTGTTTTTTTTCGTAATAGTCCCATGATATTGTGTTTAAAACATTATTAATTAATTTACGAATAGATGGAACGAAGAGTGTTTTCCTGAGAACTACCGTAAAAATGAAATAAATTGTGATGGGGAATCGAAGTATGTAAATGTAGTAACTAATTGATTTTAAAACCTATATGAATTCATGGATTTTTAAAATAGTGCTTCGCGTAGCCGACCTTTAGGCGGTGGTTTCAAAAACGAAGCTAATTACCATTCATCTTCACTAATTGGTAATTCATGATCTTTGTTTATAATAACCAAGACCGTTTCGGGGATAAAAAAGTGTAAAATACTCCCCGTAGAAGATGATACTATTGAAGTAATAAAATTTAAAAGAGCTATTGCCAAGTTGGAGATGCAGCATGAGAACTTCATCTTTCACAATCTGTAAAGGCATCCAAAGAGTCTTCCGAAGAAAGTAAAAAAGAGTTCCCCGTTAAAACAAACCGACCTTCTAATGTTGTTGCTTGTGATTATTTTACAACCAATATTTTCCGAGTTCAAAATAGCTTTGAGCGAAATTATGCTAAGCTAGATTCTTTTGTCATCTTAATGTGTGTTTCGGGTATAGCTACAGTTGTAGTAAATGGTATTACTGAAGTAGTGTCGAAAGGAGAGACCATCTTATTAGCTGCAACTATAGCAGAGACTTACTTTTTTGCTAAACAAGCAGAATTTCTAGAAATGTATATTTCAGAATAGTATCAGCAGAGAGAAACCATTTAAAAATCTTTTTTTCTACTTTTTCGATAAATATTGAATACAGGTATAGCGACCCAAAGTGATAGCGTTCCGATCGATATCAATAAGCCCAAGCCAGTTCCGAAGAACTTTTGAAAAACGGCACCTGTATATCCTAATAATGCCGAAATATCTAACTTCAATAAGATAAGAATACGGGATAGATCAATAGGGTTAAACATGGTGGCAAAGATCGAAAAGGTATCTAGCGGGTACGATTCTAGTAAAATAAGGCATAGTAAAAAGAGCCCATCATAGATCACAGCCATAAAAAGCCAAAGTAGTATGGCATAGCTAAAACCCTTAATTTTATTCTCGTTGTACAACGCAATATTAAAAGCCAAAGCTGTAAATATGAGCGTTAAAAAAGTGCCAGTAACAAGTAATAATACAAAATCCCATATTTCATTAGATTGAAACAGGCCATAAAGAATGAAAGGTATGCCTAAACCTATAATTAAACTCATCGATAGCGAAAGCCCTACGCCAAGATATTGTCCTAGAAAAATAGAGGAGCGTTTAATAGGTTGGGCCAGCAATAGTTCTGTAAATTCTTTAGAATTATAATAGTACATAATTCCAAAAATGGTACCTATGAGTGGTACTAAGATTATGATCACGTTCATCAAGGTAATGACCGCCTTAGAGAGGTCATTATTTAAGAAAAGTAATACCGAACTTAATAAGAGGTAAAATAGCAAGTAGACATAACTCCATCTGCTGCGTATCAGATCATAAAAACTATATTTTAGTATTTTAAGCATTGTCTTGAGTTAAGAGATTTGCGATAGCATGTTCAAAATCAGATTCTTTGGTCTGTTTCTTTAGTGCTTCTATGTTGCCTTTAAAGTATACTTTACCTTCGAGTAAAAACACAATTTCATCTGCCATCTCTTCCACAAAGCTCATGATGTGGGAGGTGATCAATATAATTTTCCCCTTTGATTTTTCTTCGGAAATGAGCTCTTTCAAACGAATCAAGGCTATAGGATCCAGACCTGTAGTAGGCTCGTCAAGTATAATAATCGGACTGTCGAACATCAATGTTAGTACAATATTTACTTTTTGTTTTGTTCCACCAGATAGATTGCTCAGTTTTTTAGATAAGAATGGTTGTAACTTAAATAGGGATACTAGTTTTTCATCATCTCCTGGGCGGTTCCGCAGATCTTTGATCATGGCGATCAGTTCTTTTACCGTGAGGTTTGCAGGAAAATTAGCTATTTGCGGTAGGTAATCAATGTCATCCCTATATTTCCACTTTTTCTTGATAGATACTCCATCTAAAAGTAAGCTTCCTTTATCTGGAACTACCATTCCTAATAAGGTTTTGATCAAGGTAGTTTTGCCAGAGCCGTTAGGCCCTAAGATGGCAAATATCCCTTTCTTGGAAATCTCTAGATCTATGCCTTTAAGCACATGGTTTTTTCCGAACCGCTTGTGTAATTGCTCTATTTTGATCATTAGTACCGTTTCATTTTTGGAGTCATATCTAACAAATTACTGGGTGTAAATACAGGGGATACTTTCTCTGAAAAATCGATAATATCGATAAATAGACTTCGCATGAGGATGATGGTTTCGGGCGTTTTATTAACAATATAAGAGAACAGTTTAACGGGTCTATATGGTACGTCGCCCACCCCGTCTTTATCGAGGTCATATCCCGTATAACTACTCCAGTAATTATCCCGAAAGACATTATCATTTATTCTGCTGTTATATGCAATGTCAAAAGAGTTATATAAAAAATTATTTTTTTCAAAGGTGTTAGCGTAGCAGGCACCTAACACTTTGATCGCATATCCGTTACTGATAAAGCTATTGTTAGAATACACTATTCTATTAGAGCCTTCTATATTTATTCCTACGGTATTTTCTTCAAACACATTATCCATAATTTCGGCGTCATTGATTTCTTTTAACAACAAACCAAAAGCAGCCGATCCCCAGTTTTCTTTGAATGTGTTATTGAGCATTTTTATGCGTTTTGAAAACATTACGGCAACTCCAGCTCCATTGTTCTCAAAAGTGTTGTTGGTGTATAGATCATCATTAGAAAACATAAAGTGCAGACCATAGCGTAAGTTATTTGTGCTTATGTTTTCATTGATGGTGATATTATCTGAAAATTCCAGATAAATTCCATCGCGTACTTTTTGCACGATGTTGTGTTCTACGATCACATTTTTTGAATACCATAATTGAATTCCATTACCCGAGTTGTATTCGTCTTGTGCGTCTCCAATAATTTTGTTGTGATAGATCTTTCCATTGTTCGATTTTTCAATATAAATTCCGAAGAACAATTTTTCCAATACCACATTTTGGATCAAGAAGTTTTTGCTTCTAACCACGCGTATGGCGGCATGATCACTAGTGTAACTGGTTCCTACGTTTATTATAAATAAGCCGTCAATGGTAACGTCATCAGAAACAACTCTTATTATTTCACCTTGATCCTCTCCGTCGATGACTGGAAAGTTTTCACCTTTAAGGGTTAGTGGCTTGTCAATTACAATATTATACTCTTTATATGTTCCCTTTTTTACTAAAATAGTATCGCCCGTTTGTGCGGCCGAAATAGCCACTTTTAAGGATTTTATGTCACAAGTTTTGCAAACTGTAATTGTATTTGCGAAGACCAAGTGAGAAGCAAAAAATGCTGCTATTATAATATAAATATGACTGTAGGGTGTTTTCAAGGAATGATAGGTTTATCTCTTTAAATACGCCTTGAGGGAATCCCAAGTATATAATTCTCCTTCTTTTTCTGCTTGTACTTTCTCTGCGCTTTCTCTTGTTTTAAAAGCTGTTAGATTTGCCCCCATAGGGCTAGGAAGTTTATTGCTTATTAAAAAGACAGCATCTTTTGTTTCAATAAACTCTGTTGGACCTTCATAATAATTCGTAACGAGTGTTGCGATAGGCAAGTCTTTATTTTCTGCCATGTAGTTCAGCATACACTCTGTTGCATCAAATTTGAATACCTTTCCCTTATCGGTGATCAGTTCAGAGCCATGGATCTTATCGACAATGGTCATTTTACAAAAGTGGCAGCCGTCGTTTCCGTAATCAATGGCTTTCGGACTTTTGCTACAGGCGCTAAGTATTACGAATCCCAATACAATTAATATGGTCTTGTTTAAGTGTTTCATGAGTTGACTTTTTTTGCTCGTTTCCCCAAAAGATAGGCAAAAAGAGTGAATAACATTCCTAATCCCATTAGATAACCTCCCAGTCGCGGATAGGAGTAAGCATCAAAATTTAATAACTTTTGATGTCCTAACAACGGAGGTTTATAACTCATAGGGGTGCCATCGGGATTTTGTAATTTCATTATAGCGTTTGGATCGAGATTGGTTCCGTAGTCCATCATCCAAGCATTAAAATCGTACATGCCCAAAATACCTAATATAGTCATCACAATGAGCCAGCCAAGAAACCAGTGATAGCTTACTTTTTTGAATAGTCCTAGTAAACCTATAATAACTCCCAAGGTTGCCATTGTGCCTATTACAATAGGGAAAACACTAAATTCCCACATATCTTTAGGTTTTGGAATGGTTTTCATGCCAATATAATGGTTGAGTCCATCAATATTTTGAATGTCAAATTCGTTCATTCCCTGAATCCCATTGATATAGATATTCATTCCCAAAGGTTCTGGATATTGAGGAGCGCCAAGCATGATATTCCATAGGGGAAATACAAACAGCCCTGTCAATAATAGAGCACCAATTATCATTAAAGTACTTGCCTTTTTCATTTTTATAAGTTTATTGGAACTACGCTTTGCGAAGCGTGTATATTGATACGGGAGTTTAATAAGCAGGCAGTATATTAGAAACTGCCTGCTTAAAAACAACCATCAAAATTAGTCTCCTAGAGACCAACTCAATTCTATGTTAGAATTTGCGGGTGAAACTCTAACATAACCCTGCATTTCTTGGTGCAATGCACTACAGAAATCTGTACAGTAAAATGGCCATACACCTACTTGCTTAGGCTCCCAAATAGAAGTTTTGGTCTGTCCTGGCATCACTAGTAATTCTGAAGTGTTTTGTCCTAACATCGCAAATCCGTGAGGCACATCAAAATCTTGCTCGTGATTGGTAATATGGAAATACACTTTATCACCTACTTTGACACCTTCAATATTATCTGGTGTAAAGTGGCTACGTATGGTAGACATATAAATATGTACTTCGTTCCCTTTTCTTTCTACTCTTGCCTGATCTGGACTTGTTACTGCGTATGGGTGCTTGTTTTCATCTAACCTGTAGATCTTTTTTGATTTAGGGGCTAAGATGCTCGCTGGAATTCCTGCAGCATAATGAGGTTCACCGTGCGTTGGGAAATCATAGAGGAGTTCCATCTTTTCACCCGTAATATCGTAAAGCTGGGCAGAGTGCTCCATTTCCGGACCTGTGGGCAAATATCTGTCTTTGGTGATCTTATTCATTGCGACTACATATTTTCCAAATGGTTTTCTTGAATTTCCTCCGGGAATCATTAAGTGACCCACCGAATAGTAGGTAGGTTTTCTGTCAATAACTTCCCAAGTGCCAAGTTTCCATTTGACTACTTCCGAAGAAATAAAGAATGTAGTATACGCATTTCCTTTACCATCAAACTCCGTATGAAGTGGTCCTAAACCACCACTCTTAACGGTTCCGGCCAATACATCTTCAAACTTTAGAATGGGAATTCCGTAAGCTTCTCCGTCAAACTTTTTACCTTCAATTGCAGCGATCATTTTATCAAATGAGTGCACAGTCAAGTCTGCTGAAAGTTTACCATTCCCAATAATATATTGTCCTGTAGGGTCTACATCACAACCGTGAGGTGATTTTGGAGTAGGTAAGAAATAAACGGCACCAGGTACTTTAAGCGGATCTACCGTTAGCACTTCTTTGCGTATTGTTGAGGTCGCTGTGTGAGTTGCTTCATCATATACATTGTGGGCATAGTTTGCTGGCATTTTTGTACCTCCGCCATTATTCACATATTCTTCAATTTTTTTCCAATTTACCGCAGCAATAAAATCTTTATCATTTTGAGAAGCATTTACTTCTAATAATGAATTTGCTTCCTCCGTATTGTAAGTTGTAAAGAAGAACCATCCGTGTGATTTATCACGACCAGGGTGTGATAGGTCATAATTAAAACCAGGCATTAGCAGCTGAAATTTAATATCCATATGGCCATGTTCTGGGTCGACGCTTATAAAAGAAAGTGCTCCTTTAAAGTTGCTCTTATATTCACTAATAGGCATATCTCTTTGTGGTACAGGAACAGAAAAACGGGTTCCTGCTACAACGTACTCTGTGTTTTCAGTAATAAAAGAAGAACTGTGGTTCCCCGCACTGTTAGGTACTTCAATGATCTCTTCGGTCTCAAAGGTGGTTAAGCTAATTCTTGCAATTCTTGGGGTGTTATTACCATTGATGAAAATCCAACGTCCGTCGAGCACTCCTTTCGTTTGAGAGATGTCTGGGTGGTGCGAGTCATCCCAGGGTACAAACCCATGAGAGGTTTCAAGCATAGGTTTGGTTTCTTCAGAATACCCATAACCCGAAGTTGGAAATTGTGAGAACACAGGAATTTCTTTAAACATTCTACCAGAAGGTAAGCCGTATACAGTAATATTACCACTATAACCTCCAGACATAAATGCGTAAAATTCATCTAATTCTCCTGGTGCAACATAAACCTTTTCGGCTGCACTAGATCGTAATGCGCCGCTAGATGCATCCTTTCCATTATTGTCTCCGCAACTGGTAAGGAGCATTATAGCTCCAATCAGTGTTAATAGTTGAAATTTAATATTTTTCATTGGTTGTGAGTTTTAGTTGTTGTCTTATTTGTTTTTACTATTATTCTGGTAAAATCACCTTGTCTACTACGTGT
Source organism: Ulvibacter sp. 2305UL32-6 (assembly GCF_058148545.1). NCBI lineage: Bacteria > Pseudomonadati > Bacteroidota > Flavobacteriia > Flavobacteriales > Flavobacteriaceae > Ulvibacter > Ulvibacter sp. 2305UL32-6. The sequence continues at coordinate 233,388 of NZ_JBYVKA010000001.1, read as the reverse complement.
ACAATACCATTACCAGCTTTAATACTTGCTACTATTTTTGCTCCACCTATAAATACGTCTTCGCCCTTAACTTCGACCATAACATTGGTGTCATCTGCCTGTCCTAGTTTTTTGAATTTTTTCAAAAAATCTTTATCGTAGTTGCCTGCCGTTACGTGATGCTTTAGAATGGCCGCTAGTTTTTGCTTGTTTTCGGGTTTTAATAGATCCTCTACAGTTCCAGGAGGTAAGGCGGCAAACGCCTCGTTGGTAGGGGCGAACACCATTAATGGACCTGCATTTACTAATGAATTTTCTAAACCAGCTGCCTGAACTGCAGCAACCAAAGTAGTATGATCTGGTGACCCCATCGCGATTTGTAATACATTAGGGGTTGAACTATCATCTTCAATAAAGGCCTGACCTTTTTGACTATCTGAAACAGCCTCCTGAGTGGTTTGAACAGAGGTTGTTGTTTGCTTTGCATCATTGTCTTTACAGCTGTAAAATGCAATAAAAACTACGAGCAAATAAATTGTTTTATAAATATGATTGATTTTCATACTGATTTTATTTTAAGGTTCGGAAATATTCTAAGATATCGCGAGCTTGAGCCTCGGTTAAATTCTGATTTGCCATTGCAGCTCCATTAAACTCAACAAGTAAGTCTTTAGCGCACTGGTCTTCTTCAGTCATCAATTTTGGATCTAGAATCATGTTCATTATCCATTCCGGACTTCTACGGTCTAAGATACCAGTAGGATTAGGGCCTATAAAGCGTTTATTGGTCTTATGACAAGCTGTACAATTAGTTTTAAAAAGACCTGCTCCTCTTTCTGCCATTGCATTATCAATGGTTGCACTGAGCTCTAAATTTTTGATCTTTCCAACACCTTTGTTGTCAGTTGTGATTCGTTTTGATGCTGGCACTTCATCTGTTGCTGGCGTTTCGGCTTTTTGCTCAACTTTAGGTTTCTCACCAATTTTAAAACTTTTTTCTTTTTTTTCTTCTTTCCCCCCACAGCTTATTAAGATGGTAATTGTGAGAAGGAGTACCAATGTTTTTGTTGCTCTCATGTGTATTGTATTAGGTTGATGTTGTTTTAAATAGGATCAAAGTGGAATATCCCTTTGACATTACAAAAATAGCGGACAAATTTATCCGAATTAATGACTTTTATCATATAACCGACAATTTTATCTTTTTTACCTTTGTAAAAAATTTAAGTCTATGTTTTCGAAAGCTTGCGAATACGGAATTCGTTCCCTGATATATATTACTATGAAATCATCCCACAATGAGCGCGTTAATCTTGTAGATATTTCGACAGCCATCGATTCACCGACTGCCTTTACAGCGAAAATTCTACAAAAACTTGTCAAAAATAATATTGTGGAGTCGGTAAAAGGACCTCATGGCGGGTTTCATATTGCCAAAGAATCTATGGACACCATTAGCCTTTCAGACGTGGTTAAAGCAATTGACGGCGATACTATTTATAATGGTTGTGGTTTAGGTCTTGCAGAATGTAATGAGTTACGCCCATGTCCTTTACATGACAAATTTACACAGGTTAGGGGAGACCTGAAACAAATGTTAAAAACAACTAACCTTAGAAGCTTAGCTGAGGAGTTGGAAAGTGGAAGTAGTGTATTAAGGGTTTAATAATTTTACAAAATTACCCTGATGTATTTATGACCAGCGTTCAATTTCTAGAAGTTTCTACTCAGTTTACGTGATTATTCGCTACGCTCATGATCCAGAAAATCTCCGTAGTCTAAATGAAAAGTCGCAAATTGTAGATTTGCGACATTTTTCGCTAAGCTTCCGAAACATTTGTTTCTCGCTTTTTGAAAAATAAAAAAGTCTGCACATTTGTGCAGACTTTTCCTTCTTTAGTGACCTCGACTGGATTCAAACCAGTAACCTCTTGAGCCGTAATCAAGTGCGCTATTCAGTTGCGCCACGAGGCCATTATTGGGGTGCAAATATATTCCTTTTTCTAGCTATGGCAAAGGAGATTTAGAAAAAAAATAAAAATATCCTTCCTTTTTATTATAAGACTTTAAAAAAATAATACAAAATAATCGCAGTACGTGTAGAACAGCAAGGAGTTGCGTATTTTTGTAATCATCAGCTCACCTTTTATTATCAAATTTTATGACATTAAATAAACAACAGTTCACGCAAAATCTTCAATTGCCTATAGTAGCAGCGCCCATGTTCTTGATCTCCGGACCAGAAATTGTCATTGCATGTTGTAAGGCAGGAATCGTTGGAACATTTCCAGCACTCAACCAACGAACCTCCGAAGGCTTCGAAGAATGGGTCGTTCAAATTAAGACCGAACTCTCCCGATGGGAAAATGAAACAGGCAAAAAAGCAGCACCTTTTGGCGTAAACTTAATTGTTCATCAAACCAATCCAAGGGTAGAAGCAGATCTAAAAATTTGTGTAAAACACCGGGTGCCATTAATTATTACCTCCCTAGGGGCAGTATCACAAGTAGTTCAAGCGGTGCATAGTTATGGTGGAATTATTTTTCACGATGTGATCAAAAAACGTCATGCAGAAAAAGCGATCGAAGCTGGGGTTGATGGTCTAATCTTGGTTTCAGCGGGAGCAGGTGGTCACGCCGGAACATTAAATCCGATGGCATTTGTAAACGAGATTAAAGGCATCTTCGATGGTTTTATTTTGTTGGCGGGCGCTATGAGTACGGGTAATGATGTTGCTTCAGCCATGCAAATGGGTGCCGATCTTGCCTATATGGGAACGCGTTTTATTAATACCAAAGAAGCTAATGCGCCCAAAGAGTATCAAGAAATGATAGAAAGTTCAGAAACTAGCGATGTGGTATATACAGCAGCTATTTCTGGCGTTGCAGCTAATTTTCTTCGGAAGAGCCTCGAGGCCGGTGGAATTCCACCAGAAATGTGGGAAAGCAAAGCTAAGATCGACTTCGGAAAAGAGCTTAACACCGAAGCCAAAGCATGGAAAACTATTTGGTCTGCCGGACAAGGCGTAACGTCAATTCACGATGTTTCTTCGGTTTCCGACTTGATCGAAAAAATGAAAACAGAATTTAAAAACGCCATTAAGAGACAAGCCGAACTACTTAACAAGTATAACTAAAGATAAATCATGCTACAGATAGAGGATTATATTCGCGATATTAAAGACTACCCAAAGCCCGGGATACTGTTTAAAGACATTACTCCACTTTTGGGAAATAAAGAAGCATCTGAAGATTGTCTTAATAATCTACTTGATCTTATTGGGGATCTAAAAATCGATAAGGTAGTGGGTATTGAATCACGCGGATTTTTCTTCGGAATGTTGCTTGCTCAAAAACTGGATGCCGGCTTTGTTCCTGTAAGAAAAGCAGGGAAACTGCCGTTTACGACCTATGTTGAACCGTATTCTCTTGAGTATGGTATGGATTCACTCGAAATTCACGAAGACGCCATAGCACCAGGAGAGCGTGTTTTACTTCACGATGACGTGCTTGCTACAGGTGGAACAGCACGCGCGGCTTGTAATCTTATCAAAAAATGCGGAGGAACTATTGTGCAATGTAATTTTATTATGTCGCTCGATTTTCTTGGCGGAAAGCGCAAACTACAACAGTATAATGTCGCTTCAGTATTACACTATTAATCTAATGCGTTTTTTGTAACCCATAATTTATAACCAAAAAGGGCTAACTGAAACTTAGATGCTTTTGCCAGATCAAGCTTCTTTTTTGTAAAGCTGGGTAAGAGTGCTTTATTGATCTTAGCTAAGGTTTTAAAAAACGATTTCTTCATACTATAAAAATACAAATAAAAAGCCTTTCCAACTGGAAAGGCTTTTTATTATAAACTACTAACACCCATTATAGTTCAATCACTACATTGTCAATAGGAGCGTCGTCATCAGTTTTTGTATAGATTTGTTGTTTACTACCCTTACCATTGTCGGCTTCAATTTTAATACGCGTAATTTTACCCTGGCTATTTCTTTTTACTTTACTGTAATTAAACGAGATTCCCTGAGAAGCAAGGTCGACTTTTAAACGAGACAAGTCGGCATCAGAGGTATTCGAATCAATAATTATTACATGTTCGTTATGGTTGCCGTGAGAAGACTGACTTACATGTGAGCGATTTCCGTTACCGTGACTTATCGTGCTGCTAATATTGTGGTTTTCATGGGCTTCGTGAACTTCACGTTCTTCTTGCTCTTCTCTTATTTCTCTACTTCTTTTACGCATTTCTTTACTGCGTTCGGCCATTTCAGAACGTCGAGATTCCATACGTTCGCGCATCTCTTCTTTGCGTTCTATCATTTCTTGCTTACGTTCCATCATTTCCTCTTTGCGTTCTTCCATTCGTTCAACACGTTCTTCCATACGAGCTACTTTACGCTTTTCATGCGCTTCAGACCAAAATCCTGTTTCGCCATTGTCTCTAGCGTAGAAGAAAAAATCTTCAATAGGTTCTCCATCGTCCCCGCTTACGCTATAGGATCCGCTGTTTCCGTTACCCGAATACGTAATTGATAATGCGGTGATCTCACCTTTGGTATTGCGAGAAACACTATAAGACATATCGAGTTTGTGCTCTTTTTTTAGTGTAGCTTTCATCGCGTCAAATTGCGCATTGGTGGTGTTTTTAGTGACGTCTATTTTTATATCCTTCATAGTATTACCGGTTAAACGCTGAACATTTACGGGCGTCTTTGGATTATTAAGAATAACACTTTGTGATTGCAGGGGTGAAGTGGTTGCCGTTTTTTGCGTTGCTTCGGAAACTGTAACATCTACTTCCGGTTGGGCTATTTCTAAACTGTTTTGAACGGAAAACGCATTGGCTTGCACGCCTTTTGCGGTTGCTTCAGAAGACATTACATCACTATCCATTTCCGAAGAAGAAATAGCGTGTACACTTTCATTGAGCTCAGCTTCGTTGGGCGTTTCCAGAAAGGCGATTTCTTCCTTTACATTAAAACTCCACAGGAACACTGCGATTGCTGGAATAACCAAACTTAATTTAAGTTGGCTGTACTTGTTTGAATTGCTTTTGTTTAACATAATGATTCGTTTTTTGATAAATGATTGATAAAACTGATTGGTAAGCGCTGGCGCAAAAACGGTCGATGAGGCCTTGACCAGCGTTAATTGATACTCTTTTTTTGATTGTACTTGTTGAACTGTTGTGTGATCTGCGAGATATTCTAGGTTGGTTTCTATACTCTTTTTATACGCCCATGACAAAGGGTTAAACCATTGTATCGTACGCATAAGATGTGCTAAGATTAGATCTATTGAGTGCCATTGTCTTGCATGTACTTGCTCATGTTCTAAGATCATACCAAGCTCGTGTTCCGAATGTAGTTTTGGATTGTAAACAATATATTTAAAGAAGGAAAATGGTGAGATGGTTTCAGTAATTGCAATAAAGGTATAGCCGTTTTTAGCGTGTCCGGGATATTTCCGAAGTAAACGTACTAAGGAAATTAATTGTACAGCGAAATGAACAAACATAATGGTGAGTCCGAGAACGTAGATCCAAAGTGCGACATCCCAAAAACTAGGTGTCCAGGCGGCTTCGGTTTGTACTAGGCTGTGTGATATCATGGGGAGTTCGTCTGGAATTGGAGTAGATTCTAGCGTGCTAACGGGTGCCGCAACATACGTAGTTTTAGTAAAGGTCAAAAATGGTAGTGCGAGCGCAGCTAGTATTCCTCCTAAAAGATAATGACGATTGGCCGTAAAAAAAGTGTCTTTTCGTAGTACGATATAATATACTAGGTAGAAAACTGAGAAAATACCAACCGATTTGGCGACATAATTTAGTAGTTCCATGTTACGCGTTTTTTTCTATGAGTGTTAAAATTTCTCGAAGTTCGTCGGCACTAATTTTCTCCTCTTTTGCAAAAAAGGAAACCATACTCTTATAGCTGTTGTCAAAGTAGCGAGACATAGCGATGTTCATAAAGCGTTTGGTGTATTCTTCTTTGCTGACCACAGGGTAGTACTGATGTGTTTTTCCAAAAGCCTGATACGATACATAGCCTTTCTCTTCCAGATTGCGAACAATGGTCGATACCGTATTATAATGATTGTCATTAGGCAGAAGGGCCACAATCTCTTTAACGAAGGCTTTTTCAAGCGACCAAAGCACTTGCATTACCTCTTCCTCTTTATTTGTTAATTGTTCCATACGTCAAACTTAAAACTATTTTTCTAGTTATACAACTATATTTCTAGTTATGTAACGATAAAATTAGTTGTTTATTGTAATTACGAGTCAAATATGATAGATTGTAGGGGGTTGTACAATTTGCATTTAAGGAAATACCTTAGCGTCTCCCAAGTATAGTTAGAATTGATTCTGAAACCCTAACAGATCTGTTTCATCGGGAACATCGATTTTGTATCTTCGCGTTCAGAAATAAAAATACATGAGTATACTATTTGTTTTATTGGGGTTGATCTTATTGGTTGTAGGGGGCGAATTTCTAGTCCGCGCTTCGGTTGCCTTATCTTTTAAGTTGAAGTTGTCAAAAATGGTCATTGGTTTAACGGTGGTTTCTTTTGCTACTTCGGCTCCCGAATTGCTCGTGAGTTTACAAGCTGCTCTTAATGGTTTTAGTGATATCTCCTTAGGAAATGTGATTGGGTCAAATATTGCGAATATTGGCTTGGTGTTAGGTATTACTGCTATGATAGCACCTCTTGGGATCGATAAAGATTTTTATAAATTTAATTGGCCGGTGATGATGCTTTTATCGGTTGGACTCTTCTTTATTTTACAAAGTGGGAATGTAATTTCACGTACGGAAGGTATTGCGCTACTTCTTATATTAGGAGTCTATTTGTATCTCTTAATTCGCCGTGCTCGGAAATCGGCTAAAGAAGATATGGTGGAGGAAGTAGATGATAAGCTATCTCTAACCTCTAATTTTAAAATGATTATCTGGTTGCTAATTGGGGGTTTAGCACTTTGGGGTGGTAGTGAACTTTTGGTTACGGGAGCGGTAGATCTTGCCACGGCCATGGGGGTTAGCGAACGTGTCATTGCAGTAACCATGATCGCAATTGGAACAAGTGTACCAGAGTTGGCTGCCTCGGTAATTGCTGCCTTGCGACGAGAGAAAGCATTATCCTTAGGAAATCTAATTGGTTCTAATATTTTTAACATTGCCTCAGTATTAGGATTAACAGCCGTGATTCAACCTATAGTTGTTAAAAGTCAAGAAGTTTTAACCAATGACATTTGGTGGATGCTTGGATTTGCTGGAATTCTTATTCCGCTGGCGTTTCTTCCAATTAAGCTTGAAATAGGCCGATATAAGGGACTTTTACTTGTAATTGCATATTGCGCCTTTATTAGCTTAGCCTTTATCAACTAATTTTTCTTTCTCAAATTAATATTTTTCTTACTTATGATCTTCGTATCGAGATAGGAGTTTTCTGTCTATGATCTTGTATCTCCTAATTATATAAGGGTATTTCTTTTAAAGGTATATGATTTGTAATTTTTCTAGCGCAAAATAGGGGGTCTGTTCATAAAATCATCATTTTATTAATAACTTAACACTAAAAATTAGGGGGTGTATGCTTAAAAATTATATTTTTGCGCTCTTAATCTAAATAATTTAAAGCACATCTTATGTCTACATTGCGTTTTCATGCCATTAAAGAAACCTTTAAGCGTCAGGTAATCGACGTACAAGAACCTGCAAGACGTTCTGATATCTTCGGAAAGAACGTTTTTAACGACGGCGCCATGCGTCAATATCTTACAAAAGATTCCTATAAGAGTGTCAAAGATGCTGTTGAAAACGGATCTAAAATTGATCGTGCTGTAGCAGATCATATTTCAACGGGAATGAAAGAATGGGCTATTTCTAAAGGAGCTACTCATTATACACACTGGTTTCAGCCATTAACTGGGACAACCGCCGAAAAACACGATGCCTTTTTTGAAACCACAGATGATGGCGGCGCTATTGAAAAATTTGGTGGTGGTGAGCTGGTTCAGCAAGAGCCAGATGCATCGAGCTTTCCAAATGGAGGTATTCGAAATACATTCGAAGCACGTGGGTACACGGCTTGGGATCCTACTTCACCTGCCTTTATTTATGGAACAACCTTATGTATTCCTACAGTGTTTGTTGCTTATACAGGAGAAGCTTTAGATAATAAAACACCTTTACTACGTGCGCTGCAGGTAGTTGATCAAGCTGCCACAGATGTAGCAAAATACTTCGATAAAAATGTGACGAAGGTGAATCCTACGTTAGGTTGGGAACAAGAATATTTTTTGATCGATACTGCTTTGGCTAAATCACGTCCCGATATTATGTTTGCGGGCAGAACCCTTTTAGGTCACACTTCGGCTAAAGGACAACAATTAGACGATCATTATTTTGGCTCGATCCCAACACGTGTTTTAAACTATATGCGTGATCTGGAAACTGAATGTATGTTATTGGGTATTCCAGTAAAAACACGTCATAACGAAGTAGCGCCTAACCAATTTGAATTGGCGCCTATTTTTGAAGAAACAAACTTAGCTGTAGATCATAACTCCTTACTAATGGATGTAATGAGCAAGGTAGCAGATCGTCACTTCTTTAAAGTGTTATTTCACGAAAAGCCATTCGCAGGTATTAATGGAAGTGGAAAACACAACAACTGGTCGTTAGCTACCAATACAGGCGTAAATTTATTAGGTCCGGGTAGTACACCCATGAAGAATCTTCAGTTTCTTACCTTTTTTATCAATACCATTAAAGCGGTTAACGAGCATGAAGAATTATTACGTGCTGCAATTGCTAGTGCGAGTAATGATCACCGTCTAGGAGCAAATGAAGCGCCTCCTGCGATCATTTCAGTGTTTATTGGTTCACAGCTTACAAATGTGCTGGATGAATTGGAGAAGGTCACTAACGGAAAATTATCTCCGCAAGAAAAAACCGACCTTAAATTGAACGTAGTTGGCAAGATCCCAGAGATCTTACTTGATAATACAGATCGTAACCGTACTTCACCATTTGCGTTTACTGGGAACAAATTTGAATTCCGTGCGGTAGGGTCTACAGCAAACTGTGCTAAGCCAATGACTGTTTTAAACACGATCGTTGCAAGACAGTTGATCGACTTTAAAAAGCAAGTTGACGCGCTTATCAAGGATAAGAAGATGAAGAAAGATGACGCCATCTTTAATGTGTTGAGAGAATATATCAAAGACTCTAAGCGAATTCGTTTTGAAGGAGATGGTTATGGTGAAGCTTGGGAAGTAGAAGCAAAAAAGCGTGGTCTTAGTAACAACAAAACAACGCCAACTGCTTTAAAAGCACAGGTTTCAAAAAGAACCATTGCGCTTTACGAAGACCTAGGCATTATGAGTAAGGTTGAAATTGAGGCACGTCATGAGATCGAAATGGAAGAGTACGCAAAACGTATTCAAATTGAAGGTCGTGTGTTAGGTGATATTGCAAGAAATCACGTGATTCCAACAGCGATTCGCTATCAAAATATTTTGATCGAAAACGTACAAGGGATCAAAGATATCTACGGAAAAGATTTTAAAAAACTAGCAGGTGAGCAAATGCGCCTTATTGAACAAATTAGTGGCCATATTGAAAATATCAATCAAGGGATCACCAATATGATCGAGGAGCGCAAAAAAGCAAATAAACTCACCGATATCGAAGAATGTGCACATGCATACTGCGATGTAGTAAAGCCATTTTTTGATGAGATCCGTTACCACTGTGATAAGTTAGAATTGTTGGTAGACGACGAGATCTGGCCACTTACAAAGTATCGCGAGCTATTGTTTACACGTTAAATATAATTGAAATGCAACTTAAAAGACTGTCTGAAAAGACGGTCTTTTTTTGTTAGTAGATTACTGATTTCAATACCGAGCTCCCAACTTTAAGCTGTAACTTTTCTTCTTTCTTCGGAAATCACAAGCTCGGTGGTATTGCTATAGTAGTAAATATTGCTAGCGACCTTTAGTAGCTAGGCCATGCAAAATTTGCAGTGACAGTCACCCGTTTCATTTCGGAACATTTTGGCGGTACCCAACCGGCAAAAGTAGGCTAATAACACGCTATGACCCTCTAATTGTCTATGGATCGGTTCCATTTCCGAAGAAATCCATAAACAATGAGGCCTAATTATGAGTGCTTAGACTTAGATTGGTAAAAATGTTAACATAAGATTAACACTTCATAATTATGCCGCTTTCTTGTATTTTATCGGCTTTTGTTTTGAGATTAACCTATAAGCCGTTCGAATTAAGTAAGTGTTTAGCTACATAATATACTCATATTTAGACATGTACGTATAAATACGTAGAAATAAAACAGAAAAAATTCTCATCTTTGAGTAAGGTATAGAATAACTAAGCAGGTTTAATTAGTCCGTTTATACAATGGATAGCGGCATTTCAAAAGGGTCTCATTCTTTTAAGCGCAGCTGCGCTCGTACTAAGCACAGTGATGTAAACAAATTTGGAAATGGTAACGGCTCTAATGTTAATCAAAACAACTAAGAGCAGTTTTATTTAGTAGTAGAATAATTAGATTAGAGGCGCGCCGTAAGGTGCGCCTCTTTTTTATCTCCACATTACTGACGGGAGCTTTGTATTTCCAACAGCATAATTGCCATTTTATATCTCTTATTGAAGTTTATTGAATTCATCATAAGAATTCTAGCAATGAACAGATTTTAGGATAAAATGCCGAAATCTGTTTTTTATAGGGTATTACGGGTAGGATTCCTCTTTCAAAAGATGCCCTTAAGCGGTGATAGATAACGTTTTATCGTCACGACGATTGTTAATTTTTTATTTAACAAAACATTAACATTCATAAAATAAACAGAGTTTGGTGCTTTTGGTCGATCATACTCTGCCATTTGGCTGAATAATTCAAAACCGTTGTAAGAAAAAATCTAATAAATTTTTGAAAAATAGGGGCGTACGTGTATGTACGTATTTTACAGAACAGGAAAGTAGTTGACATTTGATGTGTAAATAATTCAATTAACCAAGTTGCAATTTTACTTTGACTATATCTTTTTTAAACAAATTTGATAAGATGCGTACGTATTTAGATAGCTCTCCTTGTGTTGGTCCTATGACGTTAAACGCTACTTCAAACTCCATAATATTATTTTACTAACTAAATTTTATACTTATGAAAAAAGTGCTTTTAAGCGCAGCTGCGCTGATGTGTGGAACAGTAATGTTTGCGCAATTCAACAACTCAAATGTCAATCAGGTTGGCAACGGAAATGATTCCGATGTAGACCAAATAGGATTGATGAATGACTCAGATGTAGACCAACTAGGTAACAACAACGAAAGTGATGTATTACAGCTAGGTGCTACAAACGGATCTATTATGTTACAAGATGGTAACAGAAACGATTCAGATGTTCAGCAATTAGGTGATGATAACACATCTGATGTACTTCAAGATGGTAACAGAAACGAAAGTGATGTACACCAGGGTCTTACTGGTTTCAGTCCAGCAAATAACGACAACAATGCAGCTTCTGTAACGCAGGTTGGTAATAGAAACATTGCGCATATTGATCAATATGGAGATGCAGACGGATCAGATGATAACACTTCTGCTATTACGCAGACAGGTAATTCTAATGCTGCATATAATCTTCAAGAAGGAGATATGAATAACGCTACACAAGATCAATTGGGTGATAGAAACTATTCAGATGTAGATCAGTTAGGAGATAACAATGACGCCGACGAAGATCAAACCGGAGACCATAACTTTTCTAATACAGATCAAACAGGTGATGATAACGAGTCTGATATGACTCAAAATGGAGATTTTAACCGTTCTGTTGTTGATCAAGATGGAGATTTGAACAATAGTGATGTTGACCAGGATGGTAATGCTAACCGTTCCAATGTGGCTCAAATCGGCGACATGAACGAAAGTGATGTTCGTCAATTTGGTGACGATAACAACGCACTTACTGTACAAACAGGAGATATGAATGAAAGCGATACGGAGCAGGATGGTGACCGTAACAGATCTAGAGTATTTCAAACAGGAAATAGAAACAGAGCGGAAGTTTACCAAGGAGATGGTGCCTCTATCAATGATGATAACACGGCTTTAGTGCGTCAAACAGGTGATAGAAACAAAGGTTTCATTCAGCAGTACGGTGATCCAGACGGTATGGGTTCTGATAGAAACGAAGCAACTATGCGTCAAACAGGTGATCGAAATACTGGGTTTGCGTATCAACGAGGAGACGATAACGCCTCAGATACACGCCAAAACGGAGATTTAAACCGTTCTGGAGTTATTCAACGTGGAGATTTCAACACTTCAACCGAACTACAAGTGGGTGACTCTAATTTTAGCGATACCGATCAAATTGGTGACTATAACGTAAATGATATGACTCAAAGAGGTGATGATAACAGAAGTGATGTATTTCAACGTGGTGATACCAACTTCGCACTTTTATTATCTCGTGGAAATAACAATAATAGCGATGTAGATCAGGATGGTGATAATAACTCATCAGATACTGAACAACTTGGTGATTATAACGGTAGCTCTGTAAACCAATTAGGTGACAGAAACATTTCTACAGTTGCACAAGATGGAAACGCGAACAGCGCTACTTTGTTCCAAAGTGGAGATGACAACCAGTCGTATGTTAGTCAAATTGGAAACAACAATGGTTCAGGTACTACTCAAATAGGTGACTTGAACTATTCACAAGTAGACCAAATTGGTAACTTGAACATCAGTAGTGTTGGTCAAGTTGGTGATAACAACCTCTCTGTTGTGTATCAAGATGGAAATGCTAACAACAGTCAAGTTGGGCAAACGGGAGATGATAATATTCAAGCGACTATTCAATTGGGGAATACAAACTATAGCAATACCCAACAATTTGGTGATCGTAACCTTTCGCTTACAATTCAAGATGGTAATCAAAACTCAAGTGTTGTAAACCAAAATGGTTTTGAGCACGGTAGTCTTGTGTTACAACAAGGGAACAATAACCACAGTATTGTAGGTCAAACAGGAAACAACCAAACAAGTGTTGTTAGTCAAATAGGAAACAACAACAACTCAAATGTTTCACAGAGCAACTAATTAAAGATTAGTAGTGATTTGTTGACTATTTTAGTGAGGGAGGCGTATCGTAAGATGCGCCTCTTTTTTTTGAGATAAATTAGTTGGATTTGCTTCGGAAATCACAAGCTCGATGGTATTGCAGTATATAAAGGAAGTGATAGCGACCTTTGCGATCTAAACCAAGCAAGATTGTCAATGTCATATAAGATTGGTATTTCGGAACGTTTAGGCGAAATGCAACCGACAAGAATATGTTAGTTAGAGAGTAGCTTGTTATTAAATACCCCTGAGCATTTTAAAATTTCCGAAGTGATTATAAAAGAGTAACATACGGAAGAACAAATAGGCATGATCTGCTTTGGCCCTTTAATATAAGTTAGGATTTCTCCTTAAAAAGCACGGTTTATCGGAAGTAATAAACACTTCATCTTTGGTGTAAAAGAAGTAAATAATATTAACATAATATTAACATTTTGCTGTTTATCGATTTTTCGGTATTTCATCGAATTTTTAGATCATTTTAACTTCGAAATTTAAAAATCCTTGTAGGAAAGATACCACGCAAGACATTGAATAATAGTGAGGTACGTGTAAGTACGTAGATAAGCATGAAAAAAGTTATGCATCTTTGAAGTAGGAGAAAAAATAACTAACCAAGTTTCAATTCCCCTACATTTTATACAATTCATGCCAAAGCTTTAGACGGAACCGTGTTTAGGTAGCGTAGGGATTGTGCAGATATAAGAAAATTTTACTAACTAAATTTATTACTTATGAAAAAAGTATTATTAAGCGCAGCTGCGCTGATGTGTGGAACAGTAATGTTCGCGCAATTCAACAACTCAAATGTCAATCAGGTTGGCAACGGAAATGATTCCGATGTAGACCAATCAGGTTTCATGAATGACTCTGATGTAGACCAACTGGGTAACAACAACGAAAGTGATGTTTTACAGATAGGTGCTACAAACGGATCTATTATGTTACAAGATGGTAACAGAAACTATTCAGATGTTCAACAATTAGGTGATGATAACGCATCTGATGTACTTCAAGATGGTAACAGAAACGAAAGTGATGTACACCAAGGTTTTGATGGTTTAAGTACTGGTGATGACCGTAACGATGCTACGGTACGTCAAACAGGAAACCGTAACGATTCTCACATAGATCAGTATACTACGGGTGGTGACTCAGATGACAACACGTCAAGTGTTTCTCAAACGGGTGATCATAACAATGCTTACAATGGGCAACGTGGTGATGATAACAATTCTGATATTGACCAAACAGGAGATCGTAATGATTCTGATGTAAATCAAGAGGGAGATAATAACCACTCTGACGAAGATCAAACTGGAGATCGTAACCGTTCTGAAACAAATCAAACAGGTGACGATAACGAGTCTTATATGACTCAAACAGGTGACGACAACCGTTCTACGGTTGACCAAGATGGTGACGATAACGAAAGTGATGTTGATCAAGATGGTAACATGAATCGATCTGCTGTAACCCAAACAGGTGACGAAAACGAAAGTGATGTTGATCAAGTAGGTGACGATAACCGCTCTAGAGTTACTCAAACAGGTAATGAGAATGAAAGCGATGTTAGTCAGTTAGGTAATACTAATGATTCTAGAGTTACTCAAACAGGAGACGATAATGAATCTGAGGTACACCAAGGATTTAGTGGAGCTTCAATACATGATAACAACACTAGTGTTGTAACTCAAACAGGTGACGATAACTATTCTCACGTAGATCAATATACCATCAATGGTGACGTAACAGGATCTGATGATAACGACTCTAACGTACGTCAAGTAGGTGATAGTAACAGCGCTTATGTTCGTCAAAGAGGAGATTTTAACATTTCTGATCTTGATCAAGTAGGAGACGATAACGATTCTGATGTTACTCAAACAGGAGACAACAACAACTCAGACGAAAATCAAAGAGGTGATAATAACGACAGTGATACCGACCAATTAGGTGACGGTAACATAAGTGTGATGTCTCAAAGAGGTGATGATAATGAAAGTGACGTAAACCAAGTAGGTGATTCAAATGATTCTACAGTAGGGCAACGTGGATTAAGTAACGATTCTGATGTAGATCAATTTGGTGATAATAACATTAGTTTTGTAGAAGAGTTAGGAGATGATAACGAAGCTGATGTTTTACAAACAGGTGATCGTAACTATGCTCAAATATCACAAGGAATTTTAGGTCTTACTAGTCTAAATAATGATCGTAATGAGGCTTCTGTAACACAGACTGGAGATGATAACATTGGTGTAATTTTCCAATTATTTGATGCAGGTGGAGCAGATGACAATGACGCTGCTGTAACACAAACTGGAGACAGAAACGGAGCTCGTATTCAACAGTCGGGTGATGATAACACAGCAACTACAGATCAAGTAGGTGATGATAACATTAGTTTGACACTGCAAGTAGGTGACAACAATAATTCTGATGAGGACCAAACAGGTGACTTTAACGAAAGTGATACACAACAATTTGGAAACTTTAATGGTAGCTCTATGAACCAATTAGGAGACAGAAACATCTCTACTGTATACCAAGACGGTAATGCTAACACTGCTACATTGTTCTCAAATGGTGATGACAACCAGTCTTATGTTGCTCAAGTTGGAAACAACAACGGTTCAGGTACTACTCAAATTGGTGACCTTAACTTGTCTGAAGTTGACCAAAACGGTAACACTAACATTAGTAGTGTTGGTCAAGTTGGAGATTTTAACTATTCTGATGTAGATCAAGATGGTAACGCTAACAACAGCCAAGTTGGACAAACTGGAGATGATAACGTTTCAGGTGTATACCAAACAGGTAATACTAACTTTAGTAACACACAACAATTTGGTGACCGTAACTTTTCTATCGTAGATCAGCAAGGAAACCAAAACTCTAGTGTAGTAAACCAAAATGGTTTCGAGCACGATAGTGATGTACTACAAGTGGGTAACAACAACGGAAGTATTGTAGGCCAAACTGGTAACAACCAAACAAGTGTTGTAACTCAAATTGGTAACGGTAACGGCTCTAATGTTTCACAAAACAACTAAGAGGAGTTAGCACTTATTAGTAAAATAAGTATGTAAGAGGCGTGTCGCAAGATGCGCCTCTTTTTTATTTACTGTTTATACTACTTTTTCTGTATTTATCGAAAAGTAGCATGGCTTCCGTACAGAAAATAAACTCGCTAGGCGCTAAAGAATAATACATTTTATATTCTGCAATCATCCAACACCCACTTGCCGTTATTAGAAATAGCGAAGACGGGGCGCCCAGCACTTAACACCCAGCTTCCAACTATCGGCCTGTGTCTTCCTTTCTATCATCATCCCTTTTGTTACTTAGTCGTCGAAGACAAGATCCGGCATCTTTCTTCGGAAATCGCATGCTTATAAGTATTAAAGAAAAGAAGAATAGTGCGGGTGACCTTTGATATTTAGACCGAGTTGAAAGTGGTGTTTAAGAGGCCAGGTTTTATCTCGGAATTTTTAGAGCCATATATGTTAAATTATATTGAATAGATATTTGTCTAAGGAAAAGGCATCTTGTGATCTTGAAATTTCCAAGACATTTGCAAAATTCCTGATTATAAGCTAACTGTAACACGTACGGTCAATTTATAGCCATTTTTAGGTCATCTTTTTTTGTAAGAAACAGACTTCAAAATTGTATTAGGTTTAATAGTCTGTCATTTCCATCACGCATTATATCGGACATAGCTTAACGTTCGTCGAAACCCAAAAGTCTATAACTTATTTTAACATAATTTTAACATTTAATGAATTTATCTAAATTCGTGTATTTCATCGATACGAGACAGCAAATGGACGAAAAAATCACAATTTTAATGTAGGAAACGGCTTACTAATATTACTGAAAATCAGCTCTATACGTGTAAGTACGTACATCTGTTTCTAAAATAATTCGCAAATTTGATGTGTAGAAAATAAGCAACTAACCAAGTTTAAATTTTACTCTCCTTACGTTATTATCAATCACCCCAATGATTGCCTTATGAACTTGTTATTCCATGCTTAAATGGATATTAAAAAATGTAACAATTTGACTAATAACATATTAAAAATTTATTTTACTAACTAAATTTATATTAACATGAAAAAAGTGCTTTTAAGCGCAGCTGCGCTGATGTGTGGAACAGTAATGTTCGCGCAATTCAACAACTCAAACGTCAATCAGGTTGGCAGCGGAAACGATTCCGATGTAGACCAAATAGGATTGATGAATGACTCAGATGTAGACCAACTAGGTAACAACAACGAAAGTGATGTGTTACAGATAGGTGCTACAAACGGATCTATTATGTTACAAGATGGTAACAGAAACTATTCAGATGTTCAACAATTAGGTGATGATAACACATCTGATGTTCTTCAAGATGGTAACAGAAACGAAAGTGATGTACACCAAGGTTTTGATGGATTAAGTACTGGTGATGACCGTAACGACGCTACGGTACGTCAAACAGGAAACCGTAACGATTCTCACATTGATCAGTATACCACGGGTGGTGACTCAGATGACAACACGTCAAGTGTTTCTCAAACGGGTGATCATAACGATGCTTACAATGGGCAACGTGGTGATGATAACAATTCTGATATTGACCAAACAGGAGATCGTAACAGCTCTGATGTAAATCAAGAGGGAGACAATAATGACTCTGACGAAGATCAAACTGGAGATCGTAACCGTTCTGAAACGGATCAAACAGGTGATAATAACGAGTCTGATATGACTCAAAATGGTGATGACAACCGTTCTACTGTAAACCAGGATGGTGACTTGAATGATTCTGATACAGACCAAACAGGGAACGCTAACCGTTCTGCAGTTGATCAAATTGGTGATTCAAACGAAAGTAGTGTTTGGCAAGATGGTGATGACAACCGTTCAGATGTTGACCAAAATGGTAACATGAATGATAGTGAAGTTATCCAAACAGGTAGCCGTAACGCAGCACGTATTCTTCAGAATGGAAACAACAATGATGCTCAAGGGCACCAAGGTACTGTTGGTGGTGCTAACAATGATGATAACACGCTACGTATCAGACAAGATGGTAACGGTAACGATGGTCACGTAGATCAGCATTACAATATTGTTAGTTCTTCAAACAGAAACGATTCAGATATTCACCAAACAGGTGATGACAACGTTGCTTACAACTGGCAAGATGGTGATGATAACACATCTGCACAACGTCAAATTGGAGATGATAACGATTCAGATGTAGAACAACATGGTAACATGAACGATTCAGATGAATTCCAAAGAGGTGATGATAACGAGAGTGATACAGACCAGGATGGTGACAGTAACATGAACTTAATGGTTCAAAGAGGAAATTCAAACGTTAGTACTGTTGATCAAACGGGTGATGGTAACTCAGCAGACTTAGATGTTCGCGGAGACAATAACGACTCTGATGTTGACCAAGTAGGTGATACTAACATAAGCGATACTGACCAATTAGGTGATGACAACGAGTCTGATGTTTCTCAAACAGGAAATGATAACTCTGCGCAGTCATGGCAAGGTTGGACTGGTAACACGCCAGCAAACAATGACCGTAACAAGTCTTCTATTACTCAAAATGGAGATCGTAACGGAGCTGCTGTATTCCAATTATTTGATGGTGGTGGAGCAGATGATAATGATGGGGCTATTGTTCAAACAGGAGATGATAACATCGGTGTTATTCAGCAGTCTGGAGATGACAACTACTCAAGAACTGACCAAGTAGGTGATAACAACTATAGCCGTAACAACCAGTTTGGAGATCACAACAACTCTGATGAGGACCAGACAGGTGATGACAACCAGAGTCAAACAAATCAGATTGGAAACTATAACGGTTCTTCTATGAATCAGTTAGGTGACAGAAACATCTCTACTGTTTTACAGGATGGAAATGCAAACTCAGCTAGCTTATTCTCAAACGGTGATGACAACCAGTCTTATGTTGCTCAAGTTGGAAACAACAACGGTTCAGGTACTACTCAAATAGGTGACCTTAACTTATCTGAAGTTGATCAAAATGGTAACACTAACATTAGTAGTGTTGGTCAAGTTGGAGATTTCAACTATTCTGATGTAGATCAAGATGGTAATGCTAACAACAGCCAAGTTGGACAAACTGGAGATGATAACGTTTCAGGTGTTTATCAAACAGGTAATACTAACTATAGTAACACACAACAGTTTGGAGACCGTAACTTGTCTATCGTAGATCAGCAAGGAAACCAAAACTCTAGTGTAGTAAACCAAAACGGTTTCGAGCACGATAGTGACGTGTTGCAAATGGGTAACAACAACGGAAGTATTGTAGGCCAAACAGGTAACAACCAAACAAGTGTTGTAACTCAAATTGGTAACGGTAACAACTCGAATGTTTCTCAAAGTAACTAAGAGATTGTAAAGTTAATTAATAAGTATAAGGGCATCGAAAGATGCTCTTATACTTGTTTTTAAAAAGTCCATAATCGTAGTGGATTTTTTCAAGAAGTAAGAATCAGATTACCAAGAATGTAGTATCTTACATTAAATTTGAAACCATGAAAAAGTTTAATTATATTTTCTTATTGCTAGCACTTTTTTTAGGAAGTTTAACCGCTAGTATTGCTCAAACAACTACCGCAGGTAATGTCGATGCATTGCGTTTTCAAGACGCAGATACCCAATTAAATATTCTCTCCAATCAAAATAGTGCCATATATAATAAAACAATGCAATCTTCGGCACAACAAAATACGGTCTTTATCAGCCAGATAGGTGATAACAATACCATTTCTTCAGTGGTTAACTCCTCCAATACAGATATCAGCCTAGTGCAATTAGGCGATAATAATGGAATTTTTTCCAGCATAAAAGCATTATCCCTTGAACAAAATATTGTTCAAAATGGGAACAACAATACATTTACTAGTTCAAATTACTACATGACCAAAGAATACGATGTCCAGGTGTCTCAAAATGGTAATAATCAAAATCTCACCTTATTTGGGCAAAATTCTATTTCAGAAAAATTGAAAGTGAATATGCAAGGCGAAGGACAAACGGTTATCGTTCGAAACTTCAACTAATTCATAGCATGCCTTTTATTAAGATCTTTACATTTGTTACTTTGCTGTGCTTGGGAATACCAGCAGCAGCTCAGGGTTTTAATAGTGAAGTTGAAGCGAAAATTAATATTAATGAATCTGATAAAATCCTTGAAGTGGTTGCATCGGCCCGTAACAAGACCAATGTCAGTCAAACCCTACGCTTTGTGCTTTCTGTCAATCGAACAGATGTTGATGGCAATCAATCGAAAGAAGAGCAAAATGGTAGGTTTGTTTTAAATCCTTTGGAAAAAAAGAACCTTTCCAAAGTAACGGCGAGTATTCAAGGAGATGATAAAGTAATTATTTTATTGCTTATCTACGATCTCTACGATACTATTTTAGGAAAAGACCGATTGGTTTTTAATGATGAAGGAGACGATTATGTAAGTATTATTCAGAAAGAAGAACTCGCTGAGATTATCAATGATGTTGATGCGAAAGATATTGGAGTACTTCGTGGAATTGTGATCGAAGACACCAAGACCAAAGCAGGAAGAGATTTTTATAAAGCCTTTACGGATGGTTATAGAAACAATAATATTAATGGCGACAAAATTGTTACTGTAAAAGAGGTGCTCTCATTAGGGCGCAATACTAAAATTGAAGTTTTAGTTGCCGAACGTATAATTGTTGAATTTAATGTGAACCCGAGAAGCGATTTTTTACAGCAAATGGCAAATTTCTCATTACAACGAGTGGTTGCGCATTTTGAAAAATTGGAAAGAGAAAAGACGGTACAAGTACGATATTAATTGATCATTATGAAAACGATAATTACAATACTTATTTGTTTTATTGGTTGTACGGCCTTCGGGCAACAACTCACATATAAAGCTAAAAACCCAGCTTTTGGGGGAGACACTTTTAACTATACGTGGCTGCTTAATTCGGCTAATTCTCAGAACTCATTTACAGATCCCAATGCTAATGATGCAGATGAATCTAGTTTAGAAAGTTTTGCAGATGATCTTAACAGACAACTTTTAAGTCAGATCTCTCGTACCTTATTAAATACACAATTGGCAAATGGTCTGCAGCCAGGATCTTTTAATTTTGGTGATTTAGCACTTGAAATTTTTGAATCCGCAGAAGGCTTGGTCATAAATATTTTAGATACAAACACAGGAGAACAATCTCAAATTATTGTCCCTAATTGATTGGTTGCAAATGAATTTTATATATAGAATATTCTCGGCCACGATGGCACTTTTTTTATTAGCCGGTTGTGGTGCGTATTTCAATCAGCCGCTCAGTGAGCAGGATGCGCGAACTGGAGAACTAACGCCTAAAAGTACTGTTTTAAAGGAATTTCCACTACCGCAAGAACCTGTGGTGGTAGGGGTTTATAATTTTAAGGATCAAACGGGTCAATTTAAGCCAACTGAAAATGGAAGTACTTTTAGTACGGCTGTGTCACAAGGTGGAACAACCATGCTGATTAAGGCATTAGAGGATTCAAAATGGTTTACTCCCATTGAAAGAGAGAATCTACAAAATCTACTAAATGAGCGTAATATTATACGCCAAACACGAGATGACTACAGGAAAAATCAAAACCCTAATGAACCTACATTACCACCTTTACTCTATGCTGGGATTCTTCTGGAAGGCGGCGTTGTTTCGTATGATTCTAATATTTTAACTGGAGGAGTAGGAGCAAGGTACTTTGGTGTTGGGGGTTCTACTCAGTATAGACAAGACCGATTGACCATTTACCTACGAGCAGTCTCAACTTCAAGTGGTAAAATTTTAAAGACAGTATATGTTTCCAAAACCATTCTGTCTCAAGCGGTTGATGCAAGTCTATTTCGCTATGTAAATTTTCAGAGACTTCTTGAAGTAGAAACAGGCTTCACTAAAAATGAACCTGTACAACTTGCTATGAAAGATGCTATTGAAAAAGCTGTTGAATCTCTTATCGTTGAAGGGATTCAAGGCAATCTATGGAAAACAAAAGAGGGTAAAGAAAAGGATGATGAACTTGTAAAAGCTTATCTAGACGAAAAGGAGATGGAAGAATCACGCCTTTTATACGATAGAAAACAACTCGACAATAATTTTAAGAACTCGGTTTCTCTAACTGCCAGTACACCTCTTTTTAGTGGAGATTTGGAAAAGAAACGATTTGGCTATGGTGGAGGATTAGGCTATACAAGACAAGTAACCAATCACCTGCATATTGCAGCTAAAGGTACCTACCTCCAATTTGAAGGTGGGGAAACCTTTGAAGATAATTTTGCCGATATCAAACTGAATTTAGAAGGTGTAATTTTACCCTATGATGACTTCTCGCCTTATGTTTATGCAGGTCCAGGAGTGTTGATAAATTTTGATGAGCGCAATAATGGGAATCCAAATGTAGAACCTGCAATAACGTTGCAATACGGATTAGGGGTGCTTTTTAATTTTTCTGAAAGAATGGGCTTAAGAGCCTTTGCAGATCACAACCTAACCTTTACCGATAATATCGAAAAAGTGATCAATGGTAAAAGAGACGATTACTATTTCAATTTTGGATTGGGAATACATTTTAACTTTGAAAAGAAAAAAGATAATAGCATAGTCAAACAACTTGATAGAACTTTAGAATAATGAAAACTTTTAAAAAAATACTTGGCGTTTGTGCCATTCTGGCCCTTTGCTATTCTTGTTCCGAGGATCCCATTAGCCAAAACGGATTTGGTGATGTTACGGGAACGGTCGTACTCGCTGGAGATAATACGCCTTTAGCGAACGTTAAAATTACCACCAGCCCAGTTTCTAATACTGTCTTTACAAGTGAAGGCGGACTTTTTCTACTTAGAGATATACCTGCTGGAGAATATGCTATTCAAGCCGACTTGGATGGCTATATCACTAGCTTTGAAGCCGCAAATGTAATAGATGGTCGCGAAGTGAACGTGGTTTTTGAATTGGTTGAATCAACAGCTAACAACAGACCTCCAGAGGAACCTGTTTTAGATACCCCAGAGGACGGCGCTACCGATTTAGGATCAAGTATTGATTTTATTTGGTCTTCTACAGATCCAGATGATGATGATATTTTTTATACTCTGGAAGTAAGAAATACGGCAACCGATGAAATATTACTTATCGAGACAGAACAAGACACTATGGTTACTGTTGAAAACCTGCGTATAGGTACTACATATGTTTGGCAGGTTGAGGCTACAGATAATGTAAACGAACCTGTAAAAAGTGCTTTACGAACATTTAGCACCACAGGTGAAGGTACTAATCGATTTTTCTACGTGAGAAAAATTGGTGGAAATAATGTGATTTTTTCTGGAACAGATACTGACGAGGGTGATGGTAATGAGCTGATATTTAACGAAAACGAATTTCAAATTACTTCAGAAAACAGTAACAGCTTCCGTCCAAGACAAAATAGTATTTCAGGAAAAGTCGCTTTCTTGCGTGATGTAGGTGCAGAAACGCATTTATTTGTTATGGATCCAGATGGAACAAATGTAAGGCAACTTACTACAGACATTCCTGTGGCTGGGTTCAGACAAAGCGAAATAGACATCACATGGAGTCGTAACGGTCAACGTATTATATATCCATACTTTAATCAATTATTCTCGATCAACGCATCAGGAACAGGAAATGACCCTATTTACGAGTCGGCACCTGGAACGTTTATTACAGAAGTGGATGTAAACGAGGTTAACGATCTGCTCGCAATAAAAACAAATAACGCTGCTGGATACGATGCTCGTATCGTAATTATTAATCCAAATAATGATAGTGAAGTGCATGTTGTTTTTGAAGAAAAGCCGGGAGCTATTGGCGGGATAGACTTTTCAATTGATGGAACGAAAGTGCTCTATGTACATGATGATTCGGGCCATGAAGTTCCAAATTACAGACGATTGGATAGTAGGGTTTATGAGTATGTGATTAGTGACAGTGAACCTACTGAAATTGATACAGCCAAGCCTGCTGGGTTTAATGACTTAGATGTAAAATATACTCCAGATGAAGGAGGTGTTATTTTTACAAGTGGTTCAAATGATCAAATTTCAGACTTAGATATTTATATAGTCCGTTTCGATGATACCGGTGCGAGAGAAAAGGTTTTTACCAATGCTACTATGCCCGATTGGGAATAACAGTTAATAAAATACAAATAAAAAACGCTTCGATAGTTCGAGGCGTTTTTTGCATTCCTTACTTTTGTAGTTAGAATTTAGATACCATGAGTCAAGAAATTTCAAAACGTTATGCGCAACGAGGTGTTTCGGCCGGCAAAGAGGATGTGCACAATGCAATCAAAAATATTGATAAAGGCCTTTTTCCACAGGCCTTCTGTAAGATAGTACCCGATTACCTAACTGGTGATGATGACTACTGCCTTATTATGCATGCCGATGGCGCAGGAACAAAATCGTCTTTGGCTTATATGTATTGGAAGGAAACGGGAGATCTTTCTGTATGGAAGGGTATCGCTCAGGACGCGCTTATAATGAATGTCGATGACCTCCTATGTGTAGGAGCAGTTGATCATATAGCATTGTCATCAACTATTGGTAGAAATAAGAACGTTATTCCTGGAGAAGTTATTTCAGCTATCATTAATGGAACTGAAGAACTGATCGAAGATCTTGCAAAATTTGGAGTTGAGATCCATGCTACTGGTGGTGAAACAGCCGATGTTGGGGATTTGGTGCGAACTATTATCGTTGATTCAACGGTAACAGCTCGTATGAAAAGAAGCGAAGTTATCGATAACGCGAATATTCAGGCTGGCGATGTGATTGTTGGTCTTTCTTCATTTGGTCAAGCAACTTATGAATCTGAGTATAACGGGGGAATGGGTAGTAACGGACTTACATCGGCACGTCATGATGTTTTCAATAAATATTTAGCTAAGAAATTTCCAGAAAGTTTTGACCATGCTGTCCCTGATGATCTCGTCTATTCGGGAACAAAAAAATTAACAGATCCAGTAGCTAATAGCCCTTTAAATGCTGGGAAATTGGTGCTTTCGCCAACAAGGACATATGCGCCCATTATTAAACAGATTCTTTCTAAGATCGATAGTAAGCAAATTCATGGTATGGTTCACTGTAGTGGTGGGGCTCAAACCAAAGTGCTTCATTTTGTCAAGAATCTGCACATTATAAAAGATAATCTGTTCTCAGTACCGCCATTATTTAAATTGATCCAAGAGGAGAGTGGTACTGATTGGAAAGAAATGTATCAAGTATTTAATATGGGGCATCGAATGGAGTTGTATGTTTCAGAAGAAACGGCCTCAAAAATTATTGAGATTTCTAAAACTTTCAATGTGGATGCTCAAATTGTTGGCCGTGTTGAGGCTTCCGAAGAAAAAACCCTCTCCATAAAAAGTGAGTTTGGCATTTTTACCTACACTTGATTTTTGTGAAGTAATTTACTTCCGTATAAATAATAACTTGTGAAACGGCTCTTAGGAAAACATAATCCATTGTATTTTATTTTGGCCATTGTTTTTTTTGCGCTAAGCTTTTACTTTTTTTACAAGGGTGAATTGCAGCTCTTTAGGGCCATGCGGGGGGGTGTTTGTTTTTCTGCTCTTGGTTTTTTGTTCTTTTTTCGATCTAAGAGTATTTCTTTATCTATTCTTCTTTTTCTTGTTTTCTACGGAACCTCAAGTTTTACAACAGTTTGGTATGAAAATGCACTTGTAGCAACATTATCTATGGCGCTTAATTTTATTGCGTTTGTATTTTTAATTTTAGCCTTATGGCCAAAAGTTAGTTTTCGCAGTATGAGTAGGTCACTATTGTTGATATTTTTGGTAATGATACTGTTTAACGGGTATTTGTTAATTGAGTTTGTTCAAATGATCCGTGATTTTACACTAAGTAAGTCGCATTATCTCTTTATGCTCTTAGGTGCCATGGCAGTGGTGGTTACAGGATTTTTATCATTGTTATATAATCATCGTCACGGTTCGCGTAGTTCGCTGCTTTTGGTGTTGTTTGTTTTCGCGATTATCTTTGCGGAAGTTTTTCGCGGAATTGCCTATTACGAGTTTGCCTACGGAAATGTAGCCGTGCATATTGCTAGAATGTTACTTATAATGGGTGTCTTGTTAGTGGTTGCTTTTGAGCGAGCAGAAAAGAAAAGCGAAGAACAATTCAATCCAAGAATCTTTTAGAGGGTATATTTAATCTTTTATAAATCGAAACGTACTGTTCATTTAAACAAAATATTCCTAAAGCTTTTACGCCTGCTAGCTTAGAAAGCTTCCTTATTTTATTGTAAATTTGAACGATTATTAAAACCTATGTTAGAGAAACTTCAAATAGTTAAAAATCGCTTCGACGAAGTAAGCGATCTTATCATTCAACCTGATATTATTTCAGACCAGAAGCAGTATGTTCAACTAAATAAAGAATATAAAGATCTTCGGGTTCTCATGGATAAACGGGAAGAGTATATTATTGAAACCGAACGCTTACAAGAAGCTGAAGAGATAATTTCAGATGGAAGTGATGCTGAAATGGTCGAAATGGCCAAAATGCAGTATGATGAAGCAAAAGCACGTATGCCCGAGCTAGAAGATGAAATTAAAGTTTTACTTATTCCGAAGGATCCAGAAGATGCCAAGAATGCCGTTATGGAAATTCGTGCAGGTACGGGAGGAGATGAAGCTAGTATTTTTGCAGGAGATATTTTTAGAATGTACACTAAATATTGTGAATCTAAAGGTTGGCGCACTAGTGTGGTTGATTTTAGCGAAGGAACCAGCGGCGGATTTAAAGAAATTCAGTTTGAAATTGAAGGAGATGATGTTTATGGTACTCTAAAGTTTGAAGCAGGTGTACATCGAGTACAACGTGTTCCACAAACCGAAACCCAAGGACGTGTACACACCAGTGCCGCAACGGTTATGGTTTTTCCTGAAGCTGAAGAATTTGACGTAGAAATAGATCCAAAGGATGTTCGGGTTGATTATTTCTGTTCTTCCGGACCTGGTGGACAATCAGTGAATACAACCTATTCAGCCGTGCGATTAACCCATGAACCAACAGGTTTGGTCGCTCAATGTCAGGATCAGAAATCACAGCATAAAAACAAAGAGAAAGCTTTTAAAGTGCTTCGCTCACGCTTATACGATCTTGAATTAGCCAAAAAGCAGGCAGAAGATGCCCTAAAGCGGGGATCTATGGTTACCAGTGGTGATCGAAGTGCGAAAATTAGAACGTATAACTATTCTCAAGGACGCGTTACAGACCATCGTATCAATCTAACATTATATGATCTACAGAATATTATTAATGGTGATATCCAAAAAATTATAGACGAATTACAACTAGTTGATAATACCGAACGATTGAAAGAATCTGGTGATACTTTTTAACTACGGAAAGATATAATGACGACCCAAAACCTTATAGCTGAAATCAAAAAGAAGGCTACCTTTCTTTGTATCGGTCTTGATGTAGATCTTGAGAAAATTCCGAAGCATTTGTTAAAGGAAGAAGATCCTACTTTTGCCTTTAATAAGGCTATTATAGATGCAACACATCACTTAGCGGTCGCTTATAAACCCAACACCGCTTTTTATGAAGCGCAAGGTGTCTCTGGTTGGAAATCGCTAAAAAAAACCATAGACTATTTAAACACAGCGTATCCAGAAGTTTTTACTATTGCAGACGCCAAAAGAGGAGATATTGGTAATACGTCACGCATGTATGCCAAAGCCTTTTTTGAGGATCTGGGTTTTGATTCTGTTACTGTTGCACCTTATATGGGGAAAGACTCGGTAGAGCCCTTTTTGACATTTAAAGATAAGCACACCATTTTATTGGCCTTAACCTCAAATAAAGGTGCGTTTGATTTTCAAACCGAGGATGTGGCTGGTGAAGAGCTTTATAAAAAAGTATTAAGAACTGCGTCATCTTGGGAAAACGCGCATAACTTAATGTATGTAGTTGGCGCAACGAAAGCAGAATTTCTTGCTGATATTAGAAAAATTGTTCCTAAGAGTTTTTTATTGGTTCCTGGTGTTGGAGCACAAGGAGGAAGTCTTTCGGAAGTTTGTAAATATGGTATGACAGAAGATGTTGGTCTGCTTGTAAATTCTTCTCGGGGAATTATTTATGCATCTAACGATATTAATTTTGCCGAAGCGGCTGCTTCCGAAGCAGAAAAAATGCAGAAGGAAATGGAGGCGCTATTACGCTCTCACAATGGGCGTTTTTAAAATGCCATGGAAATTCAAGATCAACTTCAAAGAGAATTAAGTTTTAAGAATACGCCCAAACGTATTGTGTCTTTAGTTCCGTCACAAACGGAGTTATTGGTAGACTTAGGTTTGCATGATCACCTAATTGGAATTACCAAATTTTGCGTTCACCCCAAGTCACTTCGCAATGAGATTACGGTTGTTGGTGGAACCAAAAAAGTAAACTTGGAGAAGATAAAGGCATTAAAGCCTGACATTATTATTTGCAACAAAGAGGAAAATACGGAAGAAATTGTTTTGAACTGTTCTGATATTTGCTCAGTTTGGGTTAGTGATATCTACACTATTCAAGATTGTTTGAATATGATCACGAAACTTGGACAGCTTTTTAACGTTCAAGACAAGGCCTTAGCGATTAATCGCTCTATAAAGAGTGCTAGTCAAGATTTTGTAGAATTTATCCAAGATAAACCTACTCGTTCGGTAGCCTATCTTATTTGGAAAGATCCTTATATGATCGCTGGTCAGAATACATTTATCAATGAGTTGTTACAACTTAATAATTTTCAGAATTTTAATTGCAAATCAAATCAACGCTATCCCCAAATACAATTAGAAGAGCTAGATAAGGCAGAACTGATCCTTTTGTCATCTGAGCCATATCCTTTTAAAGCTAGCGATGTACAAATATTAAAAAACGCACTCAATAAAGAAGTGCGTTTAGTAGATGGCGAATATTTTAGCTGGTACGGATCCAGACTAAAAGATGCTTTTTCGTATTTTAAAACCTTACATTAATCTTGTAGTGCAAATACTTGTTTTAACAATGTAGTTGTTCTAGAATTAACTTTGGTCCGTATATTTTTTTCTTCAACAGAGATCATCTTGTAAACACCTTGTAGTGCCTGCTGAGTAACATAGTCGGTTAGATCAGGATTCACCTTGTTCGTAAAAGGAATAGTATTGTATTTAGTAATAATATTTGACCAAACTTGATCTGCGCCTACTTTTGCGAATGAATTTTGAATTACCGGGTTAAATTTTGCGTAAAGCTCCTGATTAGTTTTTGCTTCCAAATAAGAGGTAGCAGCGTTATCTGCACCTAATAGGATATTTTTTGCATCAGTAAATGTAATTTGCTGTACGGCAGAAACGAATATAGGGGTTGCTTCTTTTACTGCATCTTCGGCAGCGCGGTTTAAAACTTTTAAACCTTCGTCGGCTAACTTGCTTAAGCCAATGTCACGTAAAGTTTTATCAACTTTTTGAAGTTCTTCTGGAAGTAGGATCTTTACAAGATTGTTCTTATAAAAACCATCTTTTTGAGTGAGCTTAGTCACTTGTTTGTTGATACCCAAGTCTAGCGCCTGGCGAAGTCCTCCAGCAATGTTAATTGTATCAACACCACCAGTACCCGTGGGTAATGTATTAACTACATTTTGAAGTTCGGCACAAGAGACAACAGTTAAACATAAAAAAACGAGTGCAATTTTTCTGAGCATAATGAAAATATTAAGAGTTCAAATATAAACATAAAAAAAGACCTCTTCCGAAGAAAAGGCCTTTTTGTATTATTTGACTAAAGTGATTATTTGATCACTTTGATAGTCTTAGAAGCGTTTCCAATTTTAACGTTTACTAAGTAAGCACCAGAACTAAGAGCGCTCATATCGATGCTTGGAGAAACTGCATCAGGCTGAGCCTGTAATACAACTTTACCAAGAACATCATAAACAGTAACAGCATCAACAGATACTTTAGAGTTAATGTTTAAAACATCTTTTACTGGGTTAGGGTATACGCTAAATACATCAGCAGCGAAATCATTAGTTCCTAATACACCAGGAGCAAAGATTACGTCATCGATATAGTATTGGTTGTTTGTGTCGATAGAGAAAAAGTCAATTCCACCAAGAACTGCATCATCTCCAAAAACAGTAGGAGAAGCAGAAGATCCGTCGATAGTAATTGTGTATTCAGTATTGTCAACATCAGCATAGATAGAAACATCGAACCAAGTAGCTTCAGGGTAGCTTAAGATTTCACCGTTAGCGTCATCAACAACTTCACCTGGAGTTGCACCAGCATCGTTAAATACTACGTTACCTGAGTTAAATACACCAGCTCCACCATTACCAGCTCCGCCAGCTTCAGTTTCACCTTGGATGTTAAAGTAACCACCTTTACCTGCAGGGATGTACATTTTGAAAGCCAAAGTGTAGTCTCCATCAGTTCTGTTTCCTAAAAGAAGGATAGTGTCAGTTACACCAGAATCATCAACATATAAAGATTGAGATCCAGAATTTGCTTGATCATTAACAACGTTAATGTCTTCTGCAGCGTTAGGAGTTCCAGACCAAACAGACCATACAGATGGGTTTTGAGTTCCCATGTCACCTAAAGCATATGCTTCAGCGTCGTCTTCGATAAAAAATTGTGCGTTAGCAGTAAATGCGAAAGCACAAAGTGCCATTGTTAAAAAGTAGATTTTTTTCATTTGTTAAAAATTTTATTGTTTAATATTGAACGACCAATATACAAAATTATCTAACACTCCCAAGAGTATTTAAGTTTTTTTTAATATTTAAAATGGGTCTTAGACTCACTAAATTGGCGTGTTTTTCGTAGCTTTGACCTCTCATTATTAATGCTTTTTTACATGCAACAGCCAGCTCCTTATATTCCAAAAAATAAAGTAAGAATTGTAACCGCAGCATCTCTTTTTGACGGTCATGATGCCGCAATTAATATAATGCGACGCATTATACAATCAACAGGAGTTGAAGTAATACATCTCGGTCATGATAGAAGTGTTGAAGAGGTAGTAAACACTGCCATTCAAGAGGATGCCAACGCTATTGCAATGACGTCTTATCAAGGAGGTCATAATGAATACTTTAAATATATGTACGACCTCCTTAAAGAACGAGGGGCAGAACACATAAAGATTTTCGGTGGGGGAGGTGGCGTTATTCTTCCTTCTGAAATTGAAGATCTAATGAATTACGGAATTACTCGAATTTATTCTCCAGACGACGGACGCGAACTCGGATTACAAGGAATGATCAACGATCTGGTTCAAACATCCGATTACCCGATTGGTGATAAACTTAATGGCGAAATTGATCAACTTTCTAATCAGGTACCTGGTGCTATTGCACGTGTAATCTCGGCTGCCGAGAATTTTCCGGAAATTGCAGAGGAGACACTTCAAAAAATACATCAGAAAAACAAAAATGTAAAAACACCTGTATTAGGGATCACTGGTACTGGTGGCGCAGGTAAATCATCTTTGGTCGATGAATTGGTTCGTCGCTTTTTAATAGATTTTCCAGAGAAAACCATTGGTTTGGTCTCTGTAGATCCTTCCAAAAGAAAAACGGGAGGCGCCTTATTGGGGGATCGTATTCGAATGAATGCTATTAATTCGCCACGTGTATATATGCGCAGTCTAGCAACTAGGCAAAGTAATTTGGCTTTGTCAAAATATGTTTCTGAAGCCATTGAAGTGATCAAAGCTGCGGAATACGACCTTATTATATTAGAGACATCGGGTATTGGGCAAAGCGATACAGAGATTATTGAGCATAGCGATGTGTCATTATATGTAATGACACCCGAGTTTGGTGCAGCTACACAACTGGAAAAGATCGACATGCTCGACTTTGCAGATCTAGTTGCTATTAATAAGTTTGACAAACGTGGCTCGCTTGATGCCCTACGCGATGTAAAAAAACAATACATGCGTAATCACCAACTTTGGGATACGCATCAGGATGACCTTCCTGTGTTCGGCACTATAGCGTCGCAATTTAATGATCCGGGAATGAACAAACTCTACAAAGCTATCATGGATAAGCTAGTAGAAAAGACCGAAGCCGATCTGAAAAGCGATTATGTCATCTCCGACGAGATGTCTGAAAAAATATTTGTCATTCCACCGGCAAGAACACGTTATCTTTCTGAAATAGCCGAAAGCAATAGAGCCTACGATAAAAAGTCGATAGACCAAGAAGAAGTCGCTCAAAAACTCTTCGGAATCTATAAATCAATCGAGGCCATTACAGGTTTTATTCCAGAATTAGATAAAGCCGGACTCAATTTGGATGCTATTTCAGATATTTCCGAAGAAAAGAAAGACCTTATTAAACTCTTGCACGCCGAATTTGATCGCGTCAAATTAGATCTCGATCCTTATAATTGGGAAGTTATTACAGGCTGGGATGAAAAAGTAAATCGTTATAAAAACCCTGTCTATACCTTTAAGGTACGCGATAAAGAGATCAATATTGATACACATACCGAATCGTTGTCGCATACGCAAATTCCAAAGGTTGCTTTGCCAAAGTACAGAGCTTGGGGGGATATCTTACGATGGACATTACAGGAAAATGTACCCGGAGAATTTCCCTACACGGCAGGATTGTATCCGTTTAAGCGTGCTGGGGAAGACCCCGCACGAATGTTTGCTGGAGAAGGTGGCCCTGAACGTACCAACCGCCGTTTTCACTACGTAAGCCACGGATTGCCAGCAAAACGCTTATCGACTGCATTTGATAGTGTTACACTCTACGGAAATGACCCCGATCACAGACCAGATATCTACGGAAAGATAGGTAATGCAGGGGTTTCCATTTGTTGTTTAGATGATGCCAAGAAACTGTATTCAGGTTTCGACCTAAGTCACCCAATGACCTCAGTAAGTATGACTATTAATGGTCCGGCGCCGATGTTATTAGGCTTCTTTATGAACGCGGCGATAGATCAAAATTGCGAGAAATACATTAAAGAACATGGTCTTGAGGCTGAAGTAGAGAAAAAAATTGACGCACTATATAAAGAAATCGGTGTTGATCGTCCAAAATATGTTGGAGATCTGCCGGAAGGTAATAACGGACTAGGCCTAATGCTTTTGGGTGTTACCGGAGATCAAGTACTGCCAAAGGATGTATATCTTACCATTAAGGCCGATACTTTAATGCAGGTACGCGGTACGGTTCAAGCAGATATTTTAAAAGAAGACCAGGCTCAAAATACTTGTATTTTTTCTACGGAATTCGCTCTGAGATTAATGGGCGATGTACAGGAATATTTTATCGAAAAACAAGTGCGAAATTTTTATTCGGTATCTATTTCGGGATATCATATTGCCGAAGCAGGCGCAAATCCGATCACACAGTTAGCATTTACGCTTTCAAACGGGTTTACTTATGTTGAGTACTATCTTTCACGAGGTATGGATATCAACAAATTCGGACCTAATTTATCTTTCTTTTTTAGTAACGGAATTGATCCCGAGTATTCGGTAATTGGTCGTGTTGCTCGAAAGATTTGGGCTAAAGCACTTAAAGATAAGTACGGTGCTAATCCGAGAGCACAAATGTTGAAATATCACATACAGACTTCAGGAAGATCACTACATGCTCAGGAAATCGACTTTAACGATATTCGTACAACCTTACAAGCTCTTTACGCTATTAACGACAACTGTAATTCGTTACATACAAACGCCTATGATGAGGCAATCACTACACCTACCGAAGAAAGTGTTCGTCGGGCTATGGCAATTCAATTGATCATCAATAAAGAGTTAGGACTCGCAAAAAATGAAAACCCAATTCAAGGAGCGTTTATTATTGAAGAGTTAACCGATCTTGTTGAAGAGGCTGTTTTGGCCGAATTTGACCGCATTACAGAACGTGGCGGTGTGTTAGGTGCTATGGAAACTATGTATCAGCGAAGCAAGATTCAGGAAGAAAGTCTCTATTATGAAACCTTAAAGCATAATGGAGAATTTCCGATCATTGGGGTTAATACATTCTTAAGTAGTAAAGGGTCGCCAACAGTGCAACCTGCCGAGGTAATTCGAGCTACGGAAGAGGAAAAGTTAGAGCAAATACGTACGCTTCATAATTTGCATAAAGCCAAAGGAGATACTGCTGAAACAGCAATAAAAAAGGTACAGTACGCGGCAATTCACAATGAAAACATGTTTGAACAATTGATGGAGGCAACTAAAGTGTGCTCTTTAGGTCAGATCACGGCCAAATTGTTTGAGGTTGGTGGTCAGTACCGCAGAAATATGTAATCAGATCGCCAATTTATACAAGCGAAGCTCGGCAAAAATTGTGCAAGCTAGGTATCCCGATGAACAAATTTTTTATTCTGAAGTAAGGCTAAGGTGATTAAAAGCTGAAGATGTTTATTGCTTATAGTGTCAGCATCCAGCTGCGTTGAAGTTTTCTAAATTTTTTTAAATCTCTTCGAAGTAATTGAATGAACTCCTTACCATTGGTATTTGCATGCTCTAAGCGCTCACAATTTTTTTGTAGGGTGTTGATAAGATGATTAACAGAAGCAGCATATTTATGCTTTTCTTCTGAAAAAGTTTGAGCTTCAGCCTTAAAGATCTCTGGAGCCAACGAAATGGATTGTTGTACAATATCACCGCTAAAATAGATATTTGGGTCTTCGTTTCCGTTTTCCTGCAAGTGCGCGAGGTCGTGAACGATATAACTTGATATATTTTGCGATAGAGCAAATATATCCATAGCCTTTTTATATATAGGCGATTGCGGGAAGCGTTTGGGTATTGTAGGTGTCATTTTATCTTTTCAAAGCCTTTCAAATTTAGGTACAAGTTTTCATTTCTTACTATCGATTTTAAAGTAAAAAGCTATATTTGCATTAAATATTGACTTTTTTTAGATAATTTTAATTAAAATGAACATCGATCCTTTGAATTGGAAAATCCTTGATTGTTTGCAGAAAAATGCACGACAGTCGAATGCCGAAATTGGTCGCATTGTTGGGATTAGTTCACCGGCTGTTTCTGAACGAATTCGGAAAATGGAAGACGCAGGTCTTATTCACGGTTATAAAACATTGGTATCACCCTTTGAAGCTGGATACCAATTAAAGGCGATCATTACAATAAGAGCCTTTATGGGAAAGTTAAAACCATTTTTAGAAAAGGTAAAGAGTTATGATGAGGTGCTCAATTGCTATCGCATTACAGGTAATGAAAATATTGTAATGGAGGTAGTTTTAAAAAATCAGAAGCATCTTGAGGCGTTTATCGATCAACTGATTGTATACGGAGAAACCAAAACGCAAATTGTTCTTTCGCATGTCATGGTTAACAATGAAATAAAACCGGTCTCCAAAATTCTTTATAAACAGTAAAGAATTGAAAGGTTAAAAGAATTGTAATTGTATTTTTTATAACATCAAGGCGGAAGTTAATAGAGTATCTTGGTGCTAAATAAAAAATAGAGCCTCATGAAAAACTACACAAGTCACTTTTTAATTGCAACAATCATTACTGTAGCGCTTGGCTTTTCGGGAATTGAATTTACCGGTGCTGTCGTTGTACGTTTTTTGGCACTTATTGCTGGAATTGGTCTAATGCTGTCTTGTCTTGACGCAGTGATCATTTCTAAACGCATGCATAAAATTCAAGTCAAAAAAGAAAAACAACTACGAGAAAAGCGCAATATTGAATAAGAGTTTCCTTATTCTTTTACAATAAGATGTGGAACATTATTGACGTTCCAATCTATTACCAGCCCACCCGCAAGGGATTGGGCTATTTTTTTTCCGTATAAATGCTCAGTGAGATAGAGTGCTGCTTCAAAACTTTTGGCACCACCAGCCGATGTGATGTACTTTCCGTCATGCACAAATAGAACATCTTTTCGCACATCTAAGTGTGGAAACATTGCTCGCATGGTTTCAATATCGCTTGGAAAAGTGGTTGAAACAACGCCATCAAGTAGTCCTGCTTTCGCCAAAACAAAAGCGCCGTCACAATGTGAAGTGACATACAGTGCGTTTTTAGATGTAGTTCTCACAAAATCTAACATAGCTATATTTTCCAGATCGCTGTCAAGATGATGCTCTGCGCTGGGTATCACTAAAATATCTATGGATGGGAGACTATCAGAGGTATAATTATAATCAGGGAGAATCCGTAGACCCTCAAATGTAACTACAGCTTCATCTTTTTGGGCAACTGTAAATACATTCATTGCCTTAATGTTTTCTCTAAACACCGTATGCTGAAAAATATCAAAAGGTGCTGTAAGTTCTGTATTGTATACCCCATCCATAATTAGAAAGGCAACGTTATATCGGGAGCTATCTAACTTCGGAAATTGCTTTTCAGTAATTACACTTTCTGAAATTACTTCGGAAGTAGCTTGTGACTCTTCCGAAGTATTTTTACAAGAATGCATTCCGAAGAGTACACTTCCGAGGCCAAAAAAAATAATCAGTACTTTTCTCATGATTCTATATGTATTGATGGTTCTAAAGGAGTTGAAGTACTCCTTTTATGCCATTTGTGCAACCAAAGGGTTAGTAATGCAACTAAAACTAAAATAGCAAACATTGCATACCAGGTGGTTGCAAAACCAAAGCTATCTACCATATTCATGCCTCCATTATGCCCAAAGATATGTGAAATGCTAAAACTCATACTGTAGAGCCCCATATAGCTTCCTTTTCTACCTTTTGGTGCCATTTCTAAGGCAAGTGCATTTGAGAAAGGAGAGCCTATCATCTCGCCAAGTGTCATTAGGATCATACCAATGACCAAGATGCCAACCCAATCTCCTGCGTTTAGAACAATAAAGCTAAGAGCCAATAATACGGTGCCCCAAAAGGTTGCCATGGTTTTCGAAATGTTAATACGTTCTAACCAGCCTACCAAAGGCATTTCAAATATCACAATGATAATACCATTTAAAAAGAGCAGTAAGCCAATAAGGTCTTCTGAAAGTCCGTGGCCTTGTTCGTAGTATATGGGAATTACCGAAAAATACTGAACAAACATGACGCTACTCAATATCATAATTACGATAAGAAGGATAAACAATGGATTCTTATGTGGAGGCACTCCATTCTTTACCACGATCGCTTTTGGTTCGTCTTTTGAAACTTTTTTTGGTTTTAGCAATATAAATAACATGATAGCGGCGATCACACAAGTACTACCATCGATCCAAAAGAGGGATGCATAATCGATATTCGCGATTATAATTCCACCAATTACAGGACCTATTGAGAATCCAAGGTTAATGGCGAGTCTTATAAGAGCGATACTACGCGTTACATTCTTCGGCTTACTATATGCCTCAACTGCCACAAAAATGGCAGGGCGATAGGCGTCGGCTATAAAAATAAGGGCAAACATACCAATACAAATACTGATATAACCATCTAGAAATTGAAACGCAACGAACCCCAAACCACCTAGAAACAAACTTGTGGTTATTACCTTGTAAAATCCGATGGTATCTGTTAATCGTCCGCCAATCCAAGTCCCAGACAGGGAGCCGAGTCCGTAGCAGGTCATGATCAAACCAACTTCGGGCAGTGAAAAGCCTTTGTTATTTACGAGATAGAGCGATAAAAATGGCAGTACCATAGCGCCAGCTCTATTTACAAAAGTTACGAGTGAGAGTAACCAGATCTCCTTTGAGAGTCCGGTGTAATTACTTATATATTGGTTGAATAATTTTTTCATGATGCTTGTATAAAAATAAAACGTCCCGGTGAGAGCCGGGACGTAAGTGAATTGATTTATCTTATTAATGTATCAACAATAACGTACGACCAGCTGGTGTGAGATCCACACGACTGTTCTATATTGAATTGTTTTACACTGCATCATAGTCTTGATAATGAGAGGTTAAATGTATTAATTTTTTTTGAAATGCAAGGAATTTTTAATTTTCAGTTTTAAATTCCTCTATTTTTACTGAAATTGTGCACTATGAAAAACGTATTATTGATCGTCTTTTTGGTTTTCTTCGGAATCTGTCAAGGCCAAAGTAACCGAAAGCTTCTTAAGGAAATTAAAAAATACCATACTTCCAAAAATGTTGAATTTGCAGATCCAGAGAAGAGCATTTTAACACCAGAGGACCTAACGACGTTTAGAGCACTTGATTTTTATCCTGCAGATCTTAAATTTAGAGTGGTAGCAAAATTTGTAAGAACACCTAATGAAAAGCCGTTCTTGATGCCGACTACTACAGATAGACTTCCGGAGTATGTAAAATATGGTGAAGCCCATTTTACGCTAGACGGTAAAGATTTGGTGCTCGCATTATATCAAAACACAGCAGGTTACGAAGATCCAGCTTATGAGAATTATTTATTCTTACCTTTTACAGACCTAACAAGTGGTGACGGTTCTTACGGTGGCGGCCGCTTCTTAGATGTTTATATTCCTAAGGGTGAGGTCATTATTTTAGATTTTAATAAAGCGTATAATCCATATTGTGCCTATAATCCAAGGTATAGTTGTCCTATTCCGCCAGAGGAAAACGATCTATTGGTTCGTATAGAGGCAGGAGTAAAGGATTACGGACACCATTAGAAAAATTTAACGAGCCACATTCCGAAAAATACCGCAGCGAATCCGATGACAAAAGTTCCGAAGGCATAAAGCGCAAATGTAGTAAGATCACCCGCTTTTAGAAAGATATGGTTTTCATAGGCAAAAGCCGAAAATGTTGTGAATCCACCACAAAAACCGGTTGCTAAAAAGAGGATGGTATTTTGAGAGACAGAATTGTTTTTTAATGCCCAGCCTAAGATAAAACCAATAATTAAACTCCCAAGAATATTTGCTATAAAGGTTCCGTAGGGGACTCCATTAGCTGAACTATTCATGTATTTACCCAAACCATATCGCATGGCGCTGCCAAAGCCGCCACCAAGAAAAACGAGTAAAAATTGTTTCATAATTTAGTTTGGTGCATTCATCTCTGGGGCAACGGGCATATAAACTTCCGTAACCCAATCTGCCGGGTTGGACACGTTACCAGGATCGGTTACATAAACCTCAAACATTTTGGCACTAGGGTGTGCTGGCAATTGATTTTCAGCCATATAAGCAGCTCCGGCCGCATACGCTTTGTCTAAATTAGTATAATCTCCTTTTAAAGTTGTTTTTACAGTTCTTACGGGTTCCATATAACCACAAAGTACATCACTGCCTTCAGGTGTGATCACTCGTTCTCGCACTGGGATGGCCGTTGAGAATATAACATTTCCTGTAGTTTGATCTACATTGTTATAAATAGTAAAAGGCATACCACTGCTTTGTATATTTCCCTGTTCCATAAAACCGGCCACTTGTCCCATCATGGGGGCCATTTTAGTGCCGATATCACTCATTTTTGCTGCGGTAGTATTATACATGTAAAATCCCCCAGGATATAGCGTGACACCATCAACATTTACGGTGTATTTGGCTAGTTCTTCTTTGACCTTTGTCTCTAAGCTATTTAATCCAGTTTTATACATTTCAGAAATCCCTGTTTCCATATCGTCTTCTTGGAAAGCCATAAAAACTTTTTCCATGAGCGTTTGTTCGCCTTTCATTCCCCAAGTTACTTTTGTTTGACCCATGGTTTCGGTTTCTTCAAACTTCCAATAAACATCGCTTGTGGAATCGCCAATAGGAGTGCTAAAGGTAATTTTTTGCTCAATTTCTTTATTAGGAATGACTTTGGTGGTTTCCATAGAGCCTTCCCCTACATTTATATCATCACTAATCCAAGAATAAGAAGCACCTTCGCCTTCTGTTTTTTCAGAATAGTTGATCTTAATATTTGGGTCAATAGCCATCCAAGGACCCCATTCTTGCCACGTTTTATAATCTTTTACTTGGTCATATACAACAGATGGTGGGGCATCGATGATTTTAGATTCTGCTACATCAAATGATCCATCTTGTGTTGAAAAATAGATGGCACCTCCAATAATTACGATAAGGAGAAGAAAAAAGAGGTATTTTAATATTTTCATGGTTGCTTTGTTTAATGCTGTTAAAGATAGTAAAAAACGCTGGCTCATGGTAATTTGTATACTTCGGAAGCAATTTATCTACAGCGAGCTCATTTCCGAAGTGAAAATTATAACCCACTAAGAAACGAGCCAATATTTTGCTACATTTGTGCAAAACCAAAAAAACAGAACGAATGAAGAATACTTTTTTTGTGGCGCTTGCTATAAGCGGACTTACTTTATTTTCTTGTAAAGACGACAAGGCGAAGGATATGCCAGAAGCCGAAGTGGCGAAAACGGAAATACAGACCGAAGATGACTTTAATTATCTCGTAGGTCAATTTGCAGATCTTAAAATTTTACGATATCAAATCCCTGGCTTTGAAGAGTTAAGTTTGAATGAGCAAAAGCTCGTGTATTATTTAACCCAGGCTGGATTAGAAGGACGTGACATCATGTGGGCGCAAAATTATCGTCATAACTTAGCGATACGTGCTGCTTTAGAAAATATTTACGCAAATTACAATGGTGATAAGACTTCTGATGATTGGAAGAACTTTGAAATATATTTAAAACGTGTTTGGTTCTCTAACGGAATTCACCACCACTACAGTAACGCCAAAATTAAACCAGATTTTAGTAAGGCGTACTTAGAACTGCTATTAAAAGAAACAAATTCTACCCTGAAGGGCGAAGCTCTTGAAGTTATCTTTAATGATAAAGATGCTAAAAAGGTAAATCTTTCGAAAGATTCAGACATAGTTTTAGAAAGTGCGATCAACTTCTACGGGCCAGATGTAACCACGGCAGATGTTGAAAAATTCTA
The DNA here is from genome assembly GCF_058148545.1 of Ulvibacter sp. 2305UL32-6. Lineage (NCBI taxonomy): Bacteria > Pseudomonadati > Bacteroidota > Flavobacteriia > Flavobacteriales > Flavobacteriaceae > Ulvibacter > Ulvibacter sp. 2305UL32-6. The sequence goes on along the minus strand of NZ_JBYVKA010000001.1, from coordinate 192,295 downwards.
TGGTGCGATTAAAGTAGATGCTGCAGAGCCAATCGAAGTTGGATTAAATACTCGTCTTGTAAAAGAAAACGGTAAATTAGTTGAGCAGGTTTATAAAAGTGGCGGACTTTACGGAGAAGCTATCGACAAAATCATCTATTGGTTAGAAAAGGCCAAAGGAGTTGCCGAAAGCGATGCGCAAGCAAAGGCATTGGGATTACTTATTGAATACTACAAAACAGGTAGCCTTGATACTTGGGATGACTATGCCGTTGCATGGGTGGAGTCAACAGAAGGAAACATCGATTGGATCAATGGTTTTATTGAAGTGTATAATGACCCGAAAGGTTATAAAGGTTCATACGAAACTATTGTACAGATCAAAGATTTCGACATGTCTAAAAAGATGGCGGTACTTTCAAAAGAAGCACAATGGTTTGAAGATAATTCTCCGCTGATGCCAGAACACAAAAAGAAAGAGGTAAAAGGTGTTTCATATAAGACAGTGATCGTTGCTGGAGAAGCTGGTGATGCTTCGCCAAGTACACCAATTGGTGTAAATTTACCTAACAACAACTGGATTCGCCAGGCACACGGTAGCAAGTCGGTTTCTCTTGGTAATATCATACACGCATACAGTAATGCCGGTGGTAGTGGGAGATTACAAGAATTTGCTAACGATGAGCAAGAAGTTGCTCTTGAAAAAGAATACGGTGCTTTAGGTGACAAGTTACATACTGCTTTGCACGAAGTTGTAGGTCACGCTTCAGGGCAGATCAACAAAGGTGTTGGTACACCAAAAGAAACCTTAAAAAGATATAAATCTACCATTGAAGAAGGACGTGCCGATCTATTTGGCTTATACTATTTAATGGATCCAAAACTTCAGGAATTAGGTCTTGTGACTGACTGGGAGAAAACTGGAATCGCTGCGTATGATGGCTATATCCGTAATGGATTGATCGGTCAATTAGTGCGATTAGAATTAGGTGATGATGTTGAAGAAGCACACATGGTAAATCGCCAGTGGGTGAGTGCTTGGGCGTATGAGCGCGGACAAGCAGAGAACGTGATCGAAAAAATAACACGTGACGGAAAAACGTATTACAACATTAATGATTACGGAAAACTTCGTGCCATCTTTGGTGAATTATTACGTGAAACTCAACGAATTACTTCGGAAGGAGATTACGAAGCAGCTAAAAACTTAGTTGAAAACTACGGAGTAAAAGTAGATCAAAAACTTCATGCTGAAGTATTAGAACGCAATAGCAAGTTTAAGTCGGCACCATATAGCGGATTTGTAAATCCGATGATCGTTCCAACGATGGATGGTGAAGAAATCACTGGATTCAATGTGATGCAGCCAGATACTTTTGAAGGACAGATGCTAGAGTATTCTAAAAAGTACGGGAATCTTTCTAAAAACTAGAGACACACATTTCTATAAAGATAAAAACCTCCTTGCCAGTATGGTAAGGAGGTTTTTTTCAACAAAAAAACACGAAACAAGAACAATTAATATTTTTGGCTTCTTCAAATAGCCTTGTTGTATCTTTTCAGAATACAGGTTCAATGTATTCTTTTCCAAAAGGCATTGACATACCCTTTGTAGGGTATTTATTCTTTTCCAGCAACCTTTTTTAGTAGGGTTGTAATGGTACGAGCATTTTCAATTGCGTCAGCTTGTATTTCAATCTCATTTTGGTAGTTTTCGATCTCGCCATCTTCATAATATTGAATGATCTTTTCAAGATAGTAGGTGTTAGCCACAATGGTAACATTCTTTCCAGAGGTTTCCATTTTAATACTTGCAGGATTGATGTCGCTTAAGTTGAAGTCGTAGGTGCGCTCTTCGCTTGATTTGGTAGTGATTTCGATTTGCTTAAAGACAATGGAGTTATTATCATCTTCCGAGGTAAACACTTGTTCAAAGGATTTATCGTTTAAATCTACCTTTTTGATCTGTTCCTGTAAGCGAGTTACTAAGGTCGCTTTATCGCCTTCTGTATAAGTGTCTTTTTCTGAATTACATAGTTCAATGATCGTTTCCATCGCTTTTTGAACTGTAATTGCATCTTCAATTTCAGGAACGTAGATGGTAAAACTATCGGTGTAGTTTTTTTGTTCATTGTCTTCTGTATGTTTGATAAAATTAGATCCGCCATTTGTAACAATATTTACGAGCACAAATTTGCCTTTGGTTTCATATTGTACCGCATTTTTGTTGAGGTCTTTAAAGTTGAATAGATATTCTTGTCCAGAGATCCCTTTATCAGACACATTATTTTGTGTAAACGCAACCACACAATCACCTTTAAATAGTTGGTTGATAGTTGTTTCATTTACCGTGACTTTATTCGTATGAATGTTTAAAGTTTCAATGGCTTCGGAAATGTTCGCTGGTTTTTTAACAGTTCGATCAAATGCCTCTTGTGATAATTGGATCAGTGATTTAAGCACCTTCTGAAGATCACGGGCTGTTTCTACACTTTCACAGGCAATTTCAAAATCACTGACATAATTTTCCTGTACCCCTTCTTTAAAATGTTTAACAGTTTTCAATTTACGACGTGTTTCCATTGCGATGCTGAATTCTTCCCCGCTAATCTTAAAAAGAATTGAATTTGGATTGATGGTCATTACATTAAACTCGTAAGTATCACTTTTTGAGGTTTTTCCACTGTTCTCAGTAATTGCAATGGCCATTTTGCCTGGATAAGTTTCAATAAGAGACACTTTCTGGGCAAACTGAGTTTTTATAAGGTTTACATCACTCACATTAGCAATGATCCATTGCATATGGTCTTCATAAGTAGTTAGTGAGAGCCTTTTTTCAGTAATTTCCTGTGCTACAGGGATTAGTGCTTTAAATCGATCTTCTAGAGCGCGAGCATTGTCAATGTTGGCTGCATAAACAAAAATTTCATTTCCATATGATATTTTTTCGCGATCTATTGTACACTTTAGTAGATCTTGTTTTTTGGCAGAAAGTAATTGTACTTGTATCAGATCTTTATTGGTAATTGTTTTGACAGTGTTTTCGTCTATATCTGCAAGATTAAATTCATAACTATTTTCACTGCTTTTACCGTCTTTTATTGTAGTCTCAATAATAGTAAGTTGAATAACACCTGGTTGGGTCATGGTTGCCGTTTGAGTGTATTCATACTTGCCACTGATCACTTTTTCAAGTTCTTCGTTTAAAGAATTTACCAGATCGTCAAAATTTTGTGCGCCCACTGTAAGGCTGCTTAGCATGAATAGGACCAGGTATGGTAAAGAGTTAAAAAGCTTCATTTTTCAGTAATTTTAAAAAGTTTAAAAAAAGGCTTCTTCCTCAAGAGCAGAGAAAAGAAGCCTTCTTACAAAGGTTACTTAGTTGAATTTGTATCCTGCAGAAATCTGAAGTACGTTGTTCTGTACAGAAAAGTCATCAGCGTCTTTATAGATGTTTGAAAGACCTAAAACATAACGCAGTCCGAAAAATAGTCCGCCTTCTGTATTGTACGAACCACCGATCCCAAATCCAAGATCGAGACTATTTGTAAATTCTTTAATGTCTTCTGTGTCTGATTCAGTTTCGCCATCAAATTCTGCGGTAAACTCTTCTTCCGCAGAAAGGAGAAAACTAAATTGCGGGCCTGCCTCTAAAGCGATAGCTTCGGTAACATAGTATTTTCCCATGATAGGAAGGCTTAAATAAGCAAGTCTCGTTTCCGCCTCTACCGAAAACCCTTCTTCACTCTCTTCGTATTTACCGCCTAAGCTTGAATAGAGTAGTTCTCCTTGAACACCAAATTCATCTGAAAGCATGTACTCAGCGAGCCCGCCAAGATGAAGTCCGAGTTTTCCTTTAGCACCAGATTCTACATCGCCACCTAAGGAGGCTAAGTTAACCCCTCCTTTTACACCGAAGGTTAATTCTTGTGCTTGAGCGAACTGAAACACCGTAAAAATGAAAGCCATTGTTAGTATAACTTTTTTCATAATCATTATTTGTATTAGAGGTTCCTGTATTTGAGAACCTAGGTTAGTAATTCCCGTTTGGGGTGTTTAATTTTTAAATCTCTGGTGAAAAACCGTCTTCATCATAAAGAACGCGACCTGTGTTGTTTTCAATAAAATATCCACCCGGATCACCATTGTCATCTAGCATAAGAACAGCAACTTGTACATTTTCAATACCATCATCACCTAGTTCACCAGAGATGGCAAAGGTTGTTTCCGCTGTTTGTCCGCCGCTAGTAACATTAATAATTAAGAATACCGAAAATTGATTATTATCTCCAGAAATAAAAGAACCGTCTCCATCGTATTCTTCTGGCCCCGAATCACCTGTAAAATCGATCGTCAAATTTTCGCTGTCTTGATTGCTGAAGTTCATTGTGATGTCTGGAAACTGAATGCCAGGTGTATCGCCAGGAACAGAGCTCGCTTGCAAAATTGAAGGAGAAACGTAATAGATGCCTTCAATATTTGGCGGGTTGTTTCCGGTGTTGATCTCAAAATCGAGATCGTTCAATGCATCAACAATGTCGCTGCTGTAGAAATCTTCGATGTCTTCAATAGAACCATCGAACTCGGTATCGTCTGAACTGTCACTGTTGTCGTCTTTTTTACAACTAACAAGAACAGTACTAAAAGCAATAGCAAGTAGAATAATTTTTTTCATGGTATTATTTGTTTTTAGTTATGGTGTAAAAGTATTTTGAAAGTTTCTTACAGAAAATACCCAATGGAGGGTATTTATAGCTTGTTTTTCTTCGGAATAAAAAAGCCTCAAATCTATTAAGGTTTGAGGCTTTAGGGTTAGTTAGTGTAAATTCTATTTTAAGCGGGCTTGGAATTCGCCTATGACGTCGCTATACGATCGAAGCACACGATCCCACTCTTTGTACAGTTCGTCACTTTTAACACTTGTAAGAGGTAAATTTGATTCTTCGCTTACAAGTTTTACCTTAAACGTTAATGGATCTGAATTTGACTCCTTAATGATTATTCGAGTTCTAATGGTGTTCTGAGTAAACGATTTCAACGACCAAGCGGTACGTAAATACCCCGTCTCTTTATCGGTCATTTCAATAACATCGATATAGGATAAAACGATCTGGTTGATGAGCTTCCAGGCGCGATCTTTCTCCATTTCGTTTACTTTTAACTCAATATCAATATTGGCGATATCGGTTTGAATTGAAGCGTCATAGGCATCATCACGTTTCATCTCAACGAAGTATGTTTTAGGAGGAGTGGTCATTCCTTTCTTATTGCAGAACTCTATTTTCTCCACCAAAAAACCAATTTTCTTGGCAATCACGGTAACACAATCGTCTTTAGGCACTAATACTTCGGTGGTTCCTTTTCCAATAAGTTTTCCATTGATATAGATCTCGGCATCAGTTTCAGAGATTCCAAGCTGTACTTTTTTCTTACCAACAAATGTGGCATCTAATTTTTCTGAAATCGAATCTGCAGCAAAATTTGGAATTGCTACACTAAATGCAAGGAGTAAGAGTAAATGTTTCATAATAATTGTTCTAAAGAATGGTTAGTGTTTTGGTTTAAGTTTTATTGAAACAAATGTATTGTTTCAAAGTGCGTTAAACCATACCCAGTATTGGGTAGATTTAGAGAAACCCGAAACCAAAGCCAATATTAAATACTGGCAGGCCACCATCGCCTATACCGGGTATTTCACCAATTTCTTCGGTGGTGGTTTCATTAGAACTATTGCTTTTAATGAGAATTGTGTCTGGCAATTTTCCGAAGCCATAACCAACTTCAATCCTAAAATAAAAAGTACGCCCTAATTTTGCGCCTATTTTTAAATTGATGGTGTTAAAATCAATGATGCCGGTTCCGTCTTCCACTGAATTATCAAAATCGACTTCGGGATAATCACCTTCTCCGTGAAAAGAAAAGTACGATATACCCGCGTACAAACCTTTTCCGGTGGGTTTCATATAAATGTTGCTGCCAATTTCAAAGTTGGTATAAGCAATGCTAACATCATCATAGGTATAAGAGAGCGGCATAAAATCAATTGCTGCAGAAACCCGATTGTCTAGCAGCGGTGTTACATATTCGGCATTCATCGTAATAACGTTGGGTGTTCCAAGGCGCACGCCAATGCGTAACGGTTTGATGTCTTCTTGGGCTGTGATCTCAACAGAAAATAAGCTAAGAATAATTATAAGAGATATATACTTTGTCATACGATTTAGTTTTTGATTCTTCGGAATTCTTGCTGTACTTCTCTAAAAGCGAACAGTTGGAGTTGTCTTGAGCCAGTTATTTTTAATTTTCTTATGATATTCTTGCGATGCGTGCTAACAGTAGCTTCACTAATGCTCAAAATGGAAGCTATTTCACGCGACTTAAATTCGCAGCCTATTAGATTGAATATTTGGCGTTCTCGGTCACTCAAACAAGGTATGGTTGTGGTTTTATTTTCGGCAATTGAAAACAGAACAATGGCTTTCTTTAATAATAATGCACTTGAGGAAACTTTTTGAATTGCTTGTAAAACCTTTAGGGTTTCTGCGTTATCAATGCAAAGATGATTGGTCTGTGCTTGATCAATTAGGTGTAAAATTTCCTGATGAAAATCCATGCGACCAAAGTACATTTTGTCACACCTCAAAGAAATACCCTATGAAGGGTATATTAAAAACGACTACATGTTTATGGGGTAATAGTGTAGATGTGATTAAAAATCATACTTTTTTTCGAGGGCATAGCGCAGTAATTCGCCTTTGCCAGATAGCCCTAATTTTCGGATCATATTTTTTCGATGTTTCTCTACTGTAGAAACAGAGGTAAACCTTACAGCAGCTATCTCACTTGATGTTTTTCCTTCGCCAATAAGCGCTAAAATGGCACGTTCGCTTTTAGACAGGATGAGTTTCCTATTTGATGTTTTTACCTCTTCAGAAAGAAAAGAAATATCAATTGCTTTATCGAAAAACGTGTTACCTATAGCTACTTCGCGAATGGCTGTAAGTACTTGTTCAAGGGGTGAGTTTTTGAGAAGATACCCAGAAGCGCCTGCGGCATGCATCTGCCGAACAGCCTCTTCCTGATCAAACATGCTAAAAGCGATGATCTTTATGTGCGGAAACTCCTTTTTAATAATTTTAGCTGCTGCAATACCGTCAATTTTGGGCATTTTAATATCGGTTAGTATCACTTTTGGCTGTTTTAACCGTACTATTTCAATTAGTTTTTCTCCGTCATTGGCTTTGCCTACGATCGAGATATCCTCTTCGTATTTCAGTAATAAATCAATACCATCTACAAGGCTTTGATGGTCTTCGGCGATTGCTACAGTTATCATATGGGTATATCAATTACAATGGTAGTTCCATTTCCTTTGGAAGAATCTACTTCCATACTTCCTTCGAGGTGCTCTACACGTCTTTCAATGCTATCGAGCCCCATCCCGTCATTGTTTTTTACTATTTCCTTTGGATCAAAACCTACACCATTATCTTCTACAATAATATTTAAGGAATCTTCATGTTGAGTGATCGAAATACTTGCTTCGGAAGCATTTGCATGCTTAATAATATTAGTAACTAGCTCTTGAATAATGCGAAAAACCATGATCTCTAACGAATTTTCAAGTCGGTCGTCCAATCCAAAATCCTGAACATCTATCTGTAAATTTTTTGTAGTAGAAGCATTTTTAGCGAGTTTCTGAACAGCCGGGAGCAGCCCGTTTTTTGCCAATACACCACTGTTTTTTAAGTGGGCCATAGATCGAACTTCGGCATAAGCGTCGTTTAAAAGTTCTCCGGTTTTCGCAAACATTTCGTCTAAATGTTCAAGCTTGGTCTTATTTTTTGAGAGATGGTCAAATTGGAGTTTAGCAGCAGAGAGAGTGGCACCTACACTATCATGTAGATCGGAAGCCAGGCGTTGCCGTTCCTTTTCTTGACCTTCCAACATAGCGTCAATGGTGGTAAGCTCTTGGTCGCGTAAGATTTTCTCTGTTTTTTGAATTTCGATTTCTCGTTGTTGCTCAGCAATACGTTGTTTACGTTTGGTGTTTTTCTGAAGAAGTATAGCGATGATACTCCCAATTATGATTGCGAGGATACTTCCAATCCATAAGAATCGCTGTTGTTGTTTCTTTTTAGCAACTTCATTCTGAAGAAGGAGATTCTGTTTTTCCTTTTCACCAGCTTGGAATCTTGTAATGTTAGCATTTTGAGCAGCTACATTAACACTGTCGCGATAACGCATGTTTAATTTTGAATACCGAAGTGCTTCAGAAGGATTTCCGATCGCCTCATAATCACTCATTAAAAGGTCGTAGATAATTATTTTTACGTTTTTCCGATAAAGGCTATGATGAATGGAATCAGCCTGATGTAAGAGTGTAATAGCTTTTGAAATATCGCCCTTCTTTCGCGCAACATTTGCCTGATTTATTAAATTATAAGGTAATCGATAATTTACTGGGGCTTTCTTTAGCATCTCTGCTTCCTGTTGAATGTAATAGGAAGCAGAATCTATCCTCCCGCTTATTTCTGCGTGATAGACACTTAAAATACTTGGAATACGGGCATTCACTAGTAAATCATCACTTTGTTTGGCGTATTTTTTTGCTCGATTAAAATAGAAATAGACAGAATCTTTATTTCCGGTTAAAAAATGTTGTTGTGCTCTAGCGAGGCTGGCTGTGATTACTTGTTTTGCAAAACCGTTCTCTATTGCTGTCGTTTCGTATACATCTAAATAGTGCTGCTTAGGATAGGTGTAATGTTTTTGAGATCGGGTAGTGGTATAGATCTCAAAATTAATATCGTTTGCTTTTTCTAATTCATCTAAAGCATAAAACAGTGATTGTGCCTTCGAATACAACGGCAGCGCCACATCCTCATGGTTTCTGGCGTTTTCAGATTCGGCGAGAAAGAAATAATAGGTGGCTTTATCATAACTGCTAAGGTTGGTTGTATCTAAACGATTGATATAATTGTAAGCCGAATCCATTTCTTTTAAGGCAGAAAATATTTTAACATGCGCTAGTGTTTTTGTGTTTTCTGGTGCATCTAATTTTAAGGCATACATTTTTGCCTTTTCAAATTGATAATTATTTAAAAGGGAATCTAGTATATCATCTTGTGCAAAAGAGTGTGATCCTGTTAGCACAATTAGTATAAAGAGTAATTTGTTTAATACGCTCATTAATTATCTCGGTGGAATAACTCCGCCTCCAACTGTACTTGGTTCAATAAACGATGGAAGGGCATCAATGGATGCTTGGATTTCTCCTAGTGCTTTTTGAAAGTTACTGGGTAGTTTGTTTGATTTTAATTTATCTATTATAATATTGTCTATGTCTGTTTGGCGTTGTTCATAATCTTCATCATGTATTGTGATCAAATAGATGGTGGTGTTTTGGTCAAAATCTTTTAAACCTAGAACCTTAGTGGCATTATTTTCATCTCTTAGGACCCGATAATGTCCATTACTAGTATTTTCAGCCTGTTTGCTATGTTTAAAAATTTCTAAGATGACATTATTATTGGGCACATTTAATTTTTTGATGACCGACAATTTTGGGCTTGCCTCACCAGTTTCACCGGTAAGATCAGGATAATTGTAAAATGGGACTTTTATAGATCGACTATAAAGAACAGAGTCATTTTTCTTTTTTAATACTCCGTGGAAAGAATTGAAATCAACTAATTGACGATTGGGTTCTTGAGAGCCAGCTGATGTTGTTTCACAATTCGCGAGTTTTTCCTGTGTGATGCTCAATTCTCGATTACAATCATCGCAACAGCTAGAAAGTAAGATCATGCTGAAAAATGTAATGCCTAGGTAAAATAGTTTCATAATTACGTTTTTTAGTTTCAGTAAAATTAGTGGTAAATTCTAATAGCATTTATACCCATTAAAGGGTATTTAACTCAAAAGTACAGAGATAGCCACCGGAAATGTACAGACTAATTGTTGTCTCTACGATAAATCTAGCGTCAAAATGATGGGAAAGCAAATTAATTAGGAAATAATTTCCAATGTTGTGATAGCTAATTAGCCTTTAAGGTAAATCTTAATTGCAATTAACAATCCTACAAAAGCCAAAAAGCCAATAAGGATCCAAAGGCTACCTTTAAAATATTTTTTGTCTCTCATTTTATCTTTTCGATAGCTGTAGATAGTTATTGCCACGAAGGCAACAATAAAAAAGATAGCAAAGATGAGTTGGTTGGTTGAGAACATATCTAGTATTTCTAAAATGCAAAAATACACAAATCCTTTGGTGAAACTAGCGGTAAATGATAGCTTTGAATATTAAACAAATAAGAAAAATGAAAAACAAGATAGCAGCTGTACACGAATTTCATACGGCATTTGGTTTAGGGATCAACAATAAGCCTACAGCGCAGTTAGATATAAAGAAAAACCTTTTGCGTTACGAACTTATGCGCGAGGAGAACGAAGAATATCTGGAAGCCGCAAACAATAATGATTTGGTTGAGGTAGCTGATGCACTAGGGGATATGCTCTATATTCTTTGCGGTACGATCATTGAGCACGGCATGCAACATAAAATTGAAGAGGTCTTCAATGAGATCCAACGAAGCAATATGAGCAAATTAGGCGCAGACGGAAAACCGATCTATCGTGAAGACGGTAAGGTTTTAAAAGGGCCAAACTACTTTAAACCAAATATTCAGAAAATACTAGAATCTTAATAAGATTAGAGATTTAGGTGTTTAGGCACCAACTGCTAAACTTTTAACCTTTACTCGCCAGCCAAAAGGATCTTCAGCAACATTGTATTGAATGTCCATTAGCTCCTTTTTAAAGCGTGTAGCGTAACTATCGGAAGGTTTTTCCAGTTCGTAAACAATATCTTTATAGCTAAAGGCGCTTACCGGGCTTATTACGGCTGCAGTTCCGCTTCCAAATATTTCTTTTAGGGAGCCATCTTTCGCTGCATCAATCAATTCGCTTACGGTTAATTTTCGAATGTCTATTTTGACACCTGCTTTTTCAGCAAGCTTGAGAACACTTTTTCGGGTCACTCCATCTAAGATACGATCGCTTGTAGGCGCCGTAATTAGGGTGTCGTTGATTCGGAAAAAAACATTCATCGTTCCAGCTTCTTCCAAATATTTATGTTCATTAGAATCGGTCCACACCACTTGCTGAAAGCCTTGCTCCTTTGCAAGATTGGTAGGGTAAAATTGTGCTCCGTAGTTTCCTGCTGCTTTTGCTGCTCCAACGCCTCCGTCGGCTGAGCGACTGTATTTTTCGGCGATCATTACTCGTACATCACCTGTGTAATAAGCCTGTGCAGGAGATAGGAGGATCATAAATTTATATTCGTTTGATGGAGAAGCAGAAACACCTACCTGAGTTGCTATAGCAAAAGGTCTAATGTAGAGTGAGTTTCCAAAGCCTGGTTTTACCCATTCGCGGTCCATATCGACAATTGTGTTCAAAGCTTCAAAGAAAATTTCTTTAGGAAATTCAGGAATCGCCATTCGCTTAGACGATTTATTGATACGAAGAAAATTTTCTTCTGGACGAAAGAGAAACACATCACCAGCATCATCCTTAAAGGCTTTCATCCCTTCAAAAACTGCTTGTCCGTAGTGAAACACCTTGGCGCCGGGAGATATAGTAAGCATGCCGTATGGCTTGATCGTTGGGTTACGCCATTCGCCATCCTTATAGTCACATTCAAACATGTGATCAGAGAAAACACTTCCGAAGGAAAGATTGTCAAAATCAACATCACCTACTCTTGATCTACTTGCCTTTTCTACAATTAATTTTGTCTCTGTCATGTGTGTGATTTACTTGGTTTAATATTTCGCAAAAATACTCAAAATTTTAATGCTAAAAAATGGTCAAAAATTATTAAAATTGCAGTATATTAAAACACTATATAATAGTTAATAACCCATTATGAAAAACTTATTTTTCCTGTTGCTTTTATCGATCCTGTTCGTTGGTTGCAACAACAAAACTAAAGAAAGTACAATTCCTGTTGAATCTCAAGAGATTGCGCAAAACTATCAGTCGTTTGGCGATAAGATCTCAGATGACAAGGTGCTCTCAATGCAAGAGATTAGTGAGAAATTCAACACGCTAAAATCTGGAGATACGGTTCCTGTTAAATTTACCACAAAGGTAAAAGAAGTATGTCAGAGTAAAGGTTGTTGGATGCGTCTTGATATGGGCGAGGAAGAAGCGATGGTCAAATTTAAGGATTATGCTTTTTTTATGCCAAAAGACATTGCTGGGCAAGAGGTGATTGTAGAAGGTATGGCATTTGTTGAGGAGATGAGTGTTGACGAACAACGTCATTACGCAGAAGACGCTGGTAAATCTGCTGATGAGATCGCTGCGATCACTGAACCAAAAAGAACACTTTCGGTTATCTCTAACGGGGTTCTAGTTCCTGAAGAATAAAATTGTGAAGCGTGAGTTCCTTACAACTGGTGATGGTTCTGTAACCATACATTTGCCAGATTGGGATGAACAATATCACTCAAAGCACGGTGCTATTGCTGAGGCGAAGCATGTTTTTATTCAAACAGGTTTACGTCATTTTTTTTCTGAAGCAGAGCTGAAACAAATTTCAATATTAGAAATTGGTTTTGGTACAGGGCTTAATGCGTTATTAACGCAGCTCGAGGCGGAAACTAATTCATGGGGTATTGATTATACGGGTATTGAAGCTTATCCTGTTTCCGCTTTGGAAGTAGAAGGGCTAAATTATACTTCAGAGTTAAATATGCCTTCGGAAATGTTAACCCAAATGCATAGCGTTCCGTGGGGAGATCAAGTGCAATTATCTACATTTTTCAATCTTCGGAAGCGCAAACAATTCTTTTCAGAAATTTCCGAAGAAAACACATATAACCTTATATATTTTGACGCTTTTGGTGCGCGGGTGCAACCTGAACTTTGGACCGAAGAGATCTTTTTGCGGATGTTTAATGCGCTAAAAATAGGTGGAGTATTAGTTACCTATGCGGCCAAAGGAAGTGTTCGCAGAGCCATGCAAACCGTTGGGTTTAAGGTAGAGCGTCTTCCAGGACCTCCTGGCAAAAGAGAAATGCTTCGAGCTACTAAAAATTAAATTACTAAATCAATATTTGGAGCATTTGGCAAAACATGTTGGCCTTCTATCTTGCTGCTTTACATACAACACTCAACCAATTACTAATCTTCCGTTAATGTCCTTGTAGAAGGACGATTTAAGCTGTAAATTTAAAGTAAAAACAGCATGAAAATTTTAATTGCCGGAGCAACGGGTTTAATAGGTAGCGAAGTAGTACGTCAATGCCAAAATGCGAATATTGATGTACACTATTTAACCACGAGGTCCGAAAAGATAGAGAATAAACCTAATTATAAAGGCTTTTTGTGGAATCCCGCTAAGAATGAAATAGACGGAAATGCATTTGATGGTGTTTCAGTTATTATCAATTTGGCTGGGGCTAGTATTTCCAAACGATGGACCAAGGCATACAAAAAAGAAATTTTAGAAAGTAGAGTGAATACAGCTGGTTTGATGTATCGGTTTTTAGAAAAAAATGAGCATCAAGTGAGTCATTATATTTCTGCCAGTGGTGTAAGCATTTATCCAAATTCTAAAACAATGCTTTACTTTGAAGATAGTGAAGCTATTGATACTACTTTTTTAGCTGAAGTAGTAATTGCCTGGGAGGCTGCGGCCGATCAATTTTCGTCCCTAGGGATCGATGTCGCAAAATTACGAACGGGTGTGGTGCTAGATTCTAAAGAAGGAGCCCTTCCACAAATGGCCAAACCTATACGCTACAATATGGGAGCGCCACTTGGCGATGGTGAACAATGGCTCTCATGGATCCATATTAAAGATATTGCAGCAATGTATGTTTTTACGGTACAAGCACAGCTAGAAGGCGTATATAACGCCGTATCGCCCAATCCAGTTACCAATAAGAAGATCACTCAGCAGATCGCTTCAAAATTAAACAAACCTTTATGGTTGCCTCATGTTCCTGGTTTTATGATAAAATTTCTCTTAGGTGAAATGGCCACATTGGCGCTTGACGGACAATTGGTAAGTTCGGCAAAAGTACAAGAACAAGGATTCAATTTTTCGTACATTAATGTTGCACATGCATTAGACGATCTACTATAAAAAAAATGCGCGATGAGAATTGTCATCGCGCATTTTTTATATGTCTTTTTAGACTTATTGCTTGTTTCCGTGCAATTCGATGGTCAGTTTAATTTCATCATTGATAAACTTATCTCCTAAATTGTCAAAAATATTCTTAGAACCATAGTTTACACCCCATTTGGTGCGATCGATTGTAAATTCCTGACTTTTAAGAAAAATAGTATTTCCAGGAAAGGAAACAATAGCTGGGAAGGAAATAGGATTAGTCTTGTCTTTGATTGTTAAATTTCCATTGACAGTGACCTTCCCGCCTTCACCTTCTACACTCGTAAGTTCGAATGTAGCAGTAGGATATTGATTTACATTAAAAAAGTCACCTTCTTTTCCTTCAACAGTACCCATAAGATGTGCCTCTAAATTGGCTTTAGAGTCGCCTTCTAGGTCGGTGTTTTTAATAGATTTCATGTCGATCACAAAATTACCTGATTGGATATTTCTGTTTTCTACGGCCAATTCGCCAGAGGCTAAGTTGATCGTTCCAAGGTGTTTTCCCGTCGGTTTATTACCCTCCCAATTGATGGAAGAAGTTTCGGTGTCTACAGAAAAAATGTCGGCAGCTGCAGAAGCAGTAGCTGCGTCGGGAGTTTCCATGTTTTCCTCTGTCTTATTCGCGTTTTTACAGGCCGTAAATTGAAAGCCTATAAAGGCTACTAGCGCCAATCGTATTATTGAATTTGTCATAAAATTGTTTTGTTAATGGTTATAGGAACGAAAATAGATAACTGTTAATCGCTTTCTCTTAAATAAATTATAAATTACGTTGTGACATTTTGACATTTTTACAGAAATGGCAGTACTTTTGCTTCCTTCTGAAAAGATTAAAATAATGCGATTTATGAGCAAAAAGAGTGAATTACAAGATCAAGATGCCATCGTTAATGATGAAATGAACGATGCGCATACTGAAAACCATATAGAAACTGAAGGGAAAGATTCATCAGAATCTTCTGAGATTAGCCAGCTTGAGACTGTTGAAAAAGAATTGCAGCTCGAAAAAGATCGCTACCTGCGTCTTTTTGCTGAATTTGAAAATTACAAAAAACGTACAGCCAAAGAACGAATTGATTTGTTTAAAACGGCCGGAGAAAGTGTGATTACTGCCATGTTACCAGTTTTAGATGATTTTGATCGTGCGTTAAATGAGTACAGTGGGGAGGAAGATGATGTACATGTTCAGGGGATGACTCTTATAAGTAATAAATTAAAGGAAACCTTGCGACAAAAAGGCTTGGAGGTTGTAGAAACTGAAGTTGGACAAGTTTTCAATGCGGATGATCATGAAGCGATCACGCAGATTCCGGCACCTTCCGAAGATATGAAAGGTAAAATAATAGATGTAGTTGAAAAAGGGTACGCCCTTGGTGAGAAAATTATTCGCTATCCTAAAGTAGTGATTGGAAACTAAGTTATGAAAGAAGATTATTACGAATTATTAGGCATCTCAAAAGGTGCTTCAGAAGCAGAAATTAAAAAGGCCTACAGGAAAAAGGCTATTGAACATCATCCAGATAAGAACCCTGGCGATTCTACTGCAGAAGAAAAATTTAAAAAAGCAGCTGAGGCCTATGAGGTTTTAAGTGATCCCAACAAAAGAGCACGCTACGATCAATACGGGCATCAAGCCTTTGAAGGTGGAGGCGGATTTGGCGGTGGCGGCATGAACATGGATGATATTTTTAGCCAATTTGGTGATATTTTCGGTGGTGGTGGCTTTGGTGGCTTTAGTGGTTTTAGCGGCGGTGGAAGAAGGACCATCAAAGGAAGTAATTTGCGAATTCGCGTTAAACTTACTTTGGAGGAAATTGCCAATGGCGTTGAGAAGAAGATCAAAGTAAAACGCAAGAAAGTAGCGCAAGGCACTAGCTTTAAAACGTGTACAACCTGTAATGGAGCCGGACAAGTAACCCGCATTCAGAATACTATTTTAGGACGTATGCAAACATCGGCTACGTGCAGTACCTGTGGTGGAAGCGGTCAAACAATCGACAAAAAGCCCGCTAATGCAGATAATCAAGGGATGCTCACTACCGAAGAAACTGTCTCTATTAAAATTCCTGCTGGCGTTGTAGAAGGAATGCAACTTAAAGTTTCTGGTAAAGGAAATGATGCACCAGGGAATGGAATTGCCGGAGATCTATTGGTTGCAATTGAAGAATTGCCACACGATACTTTATCACGTGAAGGTGATAATCTGCACTACGATCTTTATATTAGTTTTGCGGAGGCTGTCTTGGGAGGTTCAAAAGAAATTGATACAGTTACAGGAAAAGTGCGTATTAAAATAGAGCCAGGAGTTCAAAGTGGAAAGATATTACGCTTACGAAATAAAGGAATTCCGAGTATAAATAACTATGGAACAGGAGACCTTTTAGTTCACGTAAATGTCTGGACACCAAAGACCTTAACAAAAGAGCAAAAGGACTTTTTTGAAAAAATGACGGGTGATGAAAACTTTCAGCCAAGACCAGAAAAAGAGGACAAATCCTTTTTTGAGAAAGTAAAAGATATGTTTTCTTAAAAAAACGTTAATTAAAAATAATTTACCTATATTTGGTTATCGCTTTTCTTAAAAGCGGTAATTTTTCTTTTTCATAGCAATTTTTTTCCCACCCTACAATGCAAATTGAGGGTGGGTTTTGTTTTTTATGGCACTTCTTTTTTTATTGGTGTAACAATGATGTTCTTTGTAATACAAATAGTTTAAAATAGTCTTAATAGCCGTGAAGCATCCGTAGCAAAACAATATCTTTACGTCGCTTTTGAAAAATAAACATGGAAAAAATATTAGTAGCAAACAACGTTTCAAAGTCGTTTGGAAGTTACACAGCACTTAATAATGTCTCTATCGAAGTTGAAAAAGGGAGTATTTTTGGGCTTTTAGGTCCGAATGGTGCTGGAAAAACAACCCTGATACGTATCATCAACCAAATAACAATGCCTGATAGTGGTTCTATTATACTAGATGGTGAACCATTGCAACCCGATCATATTAGATATATTGGATACTTGCCTGAAGAGCGAGGTCTTTATAAGTCTATGAAGGTGGGTGAACAGGCCTTATATCTGGCTCAATTAAAAGGCCTGTCAAAATCTGAAGCTAAGGAACGACTCAAATATTGGTTTGACCGATTAGACATTGGAGATTGGTGGAATAAAAAGATTCAAGAGCTTTCAAAAGGGATGGCTCAGAAGATTCAGTTTGTGGTAACGGTTTTACATCAGCCCAAGCTTCTCATCTTTGATGAACCCTTTAGCGGTTTCGATCCAATTAATGCGAATTTAATCAAGGATGAAATACTGCAACTTAGGGAAGATGGTGCGACTGTTATTTTTTCGACCCACCGCATGGAATCTGTTGAAGAAATGTGCGATCATATCGCCTTGATCCATAAATCAAACAAAATATTGGATGGCAATTTACTCGACATAAAACGGGCATATCGATCCAATACATACGAAGTAGGTTTAATAACTCAAGAACAAGCAGCAGTGGTTTCAGAATTAAGCGAAAAATTTACACTGTCGCCTGCTACGTTTAAAACGCTCCATAACGAGCTACAATACAAAATTCAAATTCCTGAAAATGTATCGGCCAATGAACTGGTTGGGTATTTGACATCCAAAGGACAGCTCACGCATTTTACGGAGGTGATTCCTTCAGCAAACGACATATTCATTGAAACGGTAAATAACAATTAATAAAGACGCTATGAATCATTTACCACTTATAATTAAACGAGAATATCTCAATAAGGTTCGTAACAAATCCTTTATTATCATGACATTTTTGACGCCCTTGATCTTTGTAGGGATCTTTACGCTCGTGGCTTATTTATCTAGCCTGAACAATAGCGATGTACGCGTCATTTCGGTGCTTGACGAAAGTGGATTATTTACTGAAGAATTTAAAAGTACCGACAATATAACCTATAATTATATCGAAGGACAAACCCTTGAAGAAGCAAAAGCTGCGGCTCAAAAAGACGAAAATTACGGCTTGTTGTATATTCCGAAAACAGATAGTATTGCTGCTTTTGAGCACTCCATTCGATTTTATTCGGAAGACTCACCATCTATTACCGTACTCGATAATGTGGAGGATATCCTCTACACCAAGGTAAATTCTCTTGCTTTGAGTGAAGCCGGAATTGATTCCGAAGTGATCGACAAACTCCGTATTCGGGTAAAAGCAAATCTTGAAACCTATAAAGGTGAAGAAACTTCAGAAATAATAGGCCTAAGTAAATTGATCTTTGGTGGCCTTGCAGGATATCTCCTGTTTATGTTTATTATTATCTACGGAAATATGATTATGCGTAGTGTTATTGAAGAAAAAACGAGTCGGATTATTGAGGTTATTATTTCTTCAGTAAAACCTATCAAACTAATGCTTGGGAAGATTATTGGAACTTCTTTAGCGGGCGTAACGCAATTTTTAATGTGGACGATCCTTATAGGCGCGCTCACTGTAATTATACCTGCCATTTTTGGTGTAGACACTTCCACTATCGAAACACCGCAGCAGCAGGCTTTGGCTCAAGCTGCTGGAGAAGGGGGAATGGAGAATATAGTGGCACAAGGTCAATTGGTCTTTGATAGCTTACCCATAACCAATTTGGTTGTTATGTTCTTGTTCTTTTTTATTGGTGGATATCTGTTATATGCTTCTATGTATGCAGCTATTGGAGCTGCAGTTGATAGTGAAACAGATACACAACAATTTATGATGCCTGTATTATTACCACTTATTTTAGCAGTTTATGTTGGGTTTTTTACCGTTATTGACAATCCGCATGGTACAGTAGCACAGGTGTTTTCTTATATACCATTTACTTCTCCGGTAGTTATGTTAATGCGTATACCTTTTGGTGTTCCAATTTGGCAACAAATACTGTCGGTAGTCATATTATTTGCTACATTTATGGCTACGGTTTGGTTCGCCGCAAAGATTTACCGTGTAGGTATTTTGATGTACGGTAAAAAAGCAAGCTATAAAGAGATCCTTAAATGGTTAAAATATTAAGATAGGTGCAAGAAAACGTTACCGAAAAAATAGAGGAAGTAGTTAAGGAGGATATTTGGGGAATCATCAAAGAAGTGTTAAACCTTGGGTTTCACTTTGGTGAGGGTGATAAGCAGATCAATATTACCGTGGGCCTCATTCTCTTAATTTTGGTCTCCTTTATTATCTCTAGCTTTTTACTTAAGATGGTGCGTACGCTCTTTACGCGCAAAATGGATACCAATGATAAATCTAAATTCATTAGTGTCTTTAAATTTATTAAATACCTCGTTTATATAGTTGTAGTATTTGCCGTACTCAGTTTTGCAGGTGTTAATGTGACACCCTTTTTGGCAGCCTCTGCAGCCCTGTTGGTAGGTTTGGGGCTTGCACTTCAGGAGTTATTTCAAGATGTTATTGGTGGTATATTTATCATTATCGATAAATCATTATTAGTTGGTGATATTGTTGAAATAGAGGGTAAAGTAGGTCGGGTAATAGATATAAAATTACGTACTACACGTGCAGTTACTAGGGATGATAAGATAATTATTATTCCTAATCACAAGTTTATAACAGACACCATCTACAATTATACTCAAAATAGACGAACCACTAGGGAGAGTGTGCAAGTTGGTGTTGCCTACGGAAGTGATACTGCCAAAGTAAAAGAATTACTTCTTGAAAGTGTTGCCAAGCAGGCAGGTGTTTTAAAATCACCTAAACCCTTTGTTTTATTTGAAAATTTTGGCGATTCATCATTAGATTTTGGAATTTATTTCTATATAAATGATAGTTTTACCGACCCACGTATAAAAAGCGAAATACGTTTTACCATAGATATGCTCTTTCGTGAGCATAATGTTACAATACCTTTTCCACAGCGGGATGTACATATTTTCGGCACTCAAGACGTGCCAAACACTTCTTCCAAAATGGAAGATGATTAATTGAAAAAGTTTCTTTTAACCTTTATGAAAAATTGTATCCTTAGTTTTCTTGTGCTGATAGCCATAAATCTGGAATCCGTAGCACAGTCAACCGATCTCGCTAGAGTAGAATATCTGCATATTCCGTTCTCAAAATCTAATAATAGTATTAGCAGGTATCGCGTTTTTGCACAAGCACCAATTCCGCTAAACAAAGAACTTACAAGTTTTTTTGTAGTAGGATTAGAATATCGATATCACAGTATTGATATTCAGGATGAAGTGCCATTTGATCCAAAGATCATTAGCTCTGTTCAGCGTATGGACGCCTATGTTGGCTATGTTCAAAGAATAGAGAATGATTGGGTCCTTGGCGGGAAAATGGGCGGCAGGATCGCTTCAAATCTCAAAGATGGTCCTTCAGGAGATGATTATATTTTTGAAGGAGGCATCTATGCTATAAAAGATAGGAAAAATGACACAATCAATACCCCGTGGCGTCTTATTTTAGGATTGACGTATTCAACAACACCTGGTAGAAATTATCCTCTGCCACTAATTAATTATTATCGAGAGTTTCGTCCAAATTGGACCTATACCTTGGGTGTTCCCAAAACAAATGTGCGCCATTATTTAAATGATAGCCACAAAGATGCCTTACAAGCATATGTAACATTAGATAATTTCTTCGGAAATTTGCAAGAGAACATTATAGTGAATGGAAAGCCAGCTGAAAATGTTTCAATGACCACGGTTATTGCTGGTTTAGGATATGAACACTACTTTACAGATCATTTGCTGTTTTACGGTTATGGTGCTCATACAATTTATACCGAATTCCGCTTGCGAGATAATAACAGAGAAACAGCCTATATAATAAATGAAGATAATTCGTTATACTTTAGAGCGGGTTTAAAATTCAAATACTAAATATGTCAAAAATACTGATAATTGAAGATGAAGCTGCCATACGACGCGTATTGGTAAAAATTTTAAGCGAAGAAAATGATTCGTATATCGTTTCCGAGGCCGAAGACGGACTAGCAGGGATTGAACTTATTAAAAAAGAAGATTTCGACTTAGTTCTCTGTGATATTAAAATGCCAAAAATGGACGGCGTTGAAGTGCTGGAAGCTGTAAAAAAGATCAAACCCGAAATTCCTATGGTGATGATCTCTGGTCATGGCGATCTTGATACTGCTGTAAATACAATGCGTTTGGGTGCTTTTGACTATATTTCAAAGCCGCCAGATCTCAACAGATTACTCAATACAGTACGTATTGCTCTAGACCGAAAAGAGCTTGTTGTAGAAAATACACGTCTCAAAAAGAAGGTGAGTAAAAATTATGAGATGATAGGCGAATCGGAAGGGATAATGCATATCAAAGATATGATCGAAAAAGTAGCAGCTACCGAAGCGCGCGTTTTTATCACCGGACCGAACGGAACTGGAAAAGAACTTGTTGCGCACTGGATCCATCAAAAAAGTGACCGGTCAAAAGGGCCTATGATTGAAGTGAATTGCGCTGCTATTCCTAGTGAACTTATTGAAAGTGAATTGTTCGGGCACGTAAAAGGTGCCTTTACATCAGCCAATAAAGATAGAGCTGGTAAATTTGAAGCGGCCAATGGTGGAACTATTTTTTTAGACGAAGTAGGAGATATGAGCTTATCTGCGCAAGCTAAAGTATTGCGCGCGCTTCAAGAGAACAAAGTACAACGTGTTGGTAGTGACCGAGATATTAAGGTTGATGTACGTATTGTAGCAGCTACAAATAAGGACTTAAAAAAGGAGATCGAAGAAGGAAACTTCCGAGAAGATCTCTATCACCGCCTGGCCGTGATCTTAATTGATGTGCCCGCACTAAACGACCGAAGAGAAGATATTCCTTTGCTGGTAGACTATTTTTCAAACCGAATCGCTAACGAACATGGAACCGCACCGAAGAAATTTTCAGATAAGGCCGTCAAAAGATTACAGGCATACGATTGGACTGGAAATATTCGGGAATTGCGAAATGTAGTAGAAAGACTTATTATCTTAGGGGGTTCCGAAGTAAGCGAAGATGACGTGAAATTATTCGCCAGTAAATAGAAAACGATGAAAGAGATTATTATATCCGACTATAAAGTTTCAGAAAAAATAGAGATCGCTAACACTAAAACGTTTGTCGATCTGGAAGCTTCCGAAGATACAATAGAGGAAGCACTTGAAGAAACGCGAGAAAAATTGGGCAAATTGCAAGATACGCTATACGCACATGGAAAATATGCGGTTCTTGTATGTTTACAAGGTATGGATGCGGCTGGAAAAGATAGTCTGATACGAGAAGTCTTTAAAGATTTTAACGCTCGTGGCGTCGTTGTTCATAGCTTTAAGGTGCCTACCGAATTAGAAAAAAAACACGACTACCTTTGGAGACATTATATAGCTTTACCCGCTCGTGGTAAGTTTGGTGTTTTTAATAGAACACACTATGAAAATGTGCTTGTAACACGTGTACATCCCGAATATATTCTGGGTGAAAATTTACCACATGTTCATAGCGTGAACGACGTAAATAACACGTTTTGGGATAAACGTTTTGATCAAATCAATCAATTTGAAAAGACCATAGCCGAAAATGGTACCATCATATTTAAATTTTTCCTGAACTTATCTAAAGAAGAACAAAAAAACCGACAATTACGTCGTTTGCATAAACCGAGCAAGAACTGGAAGTTTTCGGCAGGAGATTTGGATGAACGTGACCTGTGGCCTGCATATATGAACTGCTACCAGGATATTTTAAACAGAACGTCAAAACCACACGCGCCTTGGTATGTTATTCCATCAGACGATAAGTCTTCGGCACGTCTTATGGTTGCGAGTATTATGTTACAAGAGTTACAACAATACAAAGACATCAAAGAACCAGAATTAGACCCAAAAGTAAAGGCTCGTATTGATGAGTTTATTGCACGATTGGAAAACGAATAGCCTCTGCTATGTTTTCTGAAAGTTGCTAACAACAAATTTGCACCCATGAAAAAATTATTTCTCATTGCCTTATGTTTACTGTTTGCTTCGGAAGGGTTTTCGCAGCAAGTAAACGTAAAAGACTCAACAACCATGCGTACTATTTACGACATGGCCTTACTGAACGGAAAAAGTTACGAATGGCTTAGCCATCTTTCTAACGAGATCGGTGGAAGATTGTCTGGTTCTATTCAAGCAGAACAAGCAGTAAAATATACACAGGCCGAACTGGAAAAACTGGGCTTAGATAAAGTCTGGTTGCAACCAGTAATGGTTCCAAAATGGACTCGAGGTGTAAAAGAGTACGCGTATATTGAAACAGCTCCTGGTCGGACATCGGTTACAAATATTTGTGCATTGGGTGGTTCCGTAGCTACAACAGACGGAGGTTTAAAAGCAAACGTGATCGAAGTACAAGGTATAGAGGATCTCGAACGCTACGGAAAAGACCAAATTGAAGGAAAGATCGTGTTTTTTAATAGACCTATGAAAGCAGATCTTATCAATACATTTGAGGCTTATGGCGGCTGTGTTGATCAAAGATACGCTGGTGCCGCAGAAGCAGCAAAATATGGTGCTGTTGGTGTTGTGGTTCGTTCAATGAATTTACGCAACGACGATTTTCCACATACGGGATCAATGGGCTATGGAGATACTCCTATAAGTCAGCGCATTCCAGCTTGTGCTATTAGTACTAATGGTGCAGATTACCTAAGTAGAGCCCTCAAGATCCAACCTGATCTGGCTTTTTACTTTAAACAGACCTGCAAAACGCTTCCAGATGTTGAGTCGTTTAATGTGATAGGTGAGATCACTGGTTCTGTTTACCCCAACAAATATATGGTAGTTGGCGGTCATTTAGATTCTTGGGATCTGGGAGATGGCTCACACGATGATGGGGCTGGCTGTGTTCAGTCTATGGAAGTTTTAAGATTGCTGAAGGAGATCAACTACAAACCAAAACACAGCATTCGCGTTGTTTTATTTATGAATGAAGAAAATGGCTTGCGCGGTGGACGAAAATATGCCGAACAGGCTAAGCTAAAAGGGGAGGATCATATTTTTGCTCTTGAAAGTGATTCGGGAGGCTTTTCACCTCGTGGTTTTTCATTCGATACCGATGCGGCTAATTTTGAGCAAGTAAAATCATGGAGCGCTTTATTTGAACCCTATCTTATCCACAGTTTTACTATGGGAGGCAGCGGCGCAGATATTGGTCCGTTGAAAGACGACGGACTCGTACTAGCCGGACTTCGTCCAGATTCACAACGTTATTTTGACTACCATCATGCCGAAAACGACACTTTTGATGCTGTTAATAAGCGTGAATTAGAATTAGGTGGAGCAGCTATGGCAAGTCTTATCTATCTTATGGATACTTACGGAACAAAAACCGAGATGACCAATCTAAAAAAATAAATATGTCTTTTCTGAATGCAGAATGGAGACGTTTAGCGCTGGCGAATTATGAGATCGACCAGAAAATTTTGCAACCATTTCTTCCTAAGGGAACTGAAATTGATCTATACAATAATACCTGCTATGTAAGTTTAGTGGGCTTCCGATTCTTAAACACAAAAATGTTTGGGATTTCAATCCCGTTTCACAAAAACTTTGAAGAAGTTAATTTACGGTTCTATGTGCGGTACAAAGACCGTGATATCTGGAAAAGAGGCGTTGTTTTTATCAAAGAGATCGTCCCTAAAGCAGCAATTTCATTTGTAGCCAATACCCTGTATAATGAGCACTATGAAACACGGAAGATGAAACATCGCTGGGAAACCATAGGCTGTGATATGCACACCGAGTATTCATGGCAAACAAAAAATGATTGGCAGCGATTCAGTATTATTTCCGATATTCATACCAAGCCCATTCCGAAGCAATCTGAAACCGAATTTATTACGGAGCACTACTGGGGTTATAGTAAACAATCTGCTACAAAAACCACCCAATATGAAGTAACCCACCCGCGTTGGGATGCTTATGATATAAAATCATACAATATTGATGTTGATTTCGGAAAGGTCTATGGCACCGAATTTGATGCATTGTCTACATTAAAACCGAAATCGGTTATGCTGGCCGAGGGTTCTAAAATTACCGTAGAAGGAAAGACAATCATTTAATTGTTACACTTTAATACGGTAAATTATTATCGGAATTTACCTTCAGCCAGTTGAAAATAGGATACATATAGTATCTTGTTATAAACATTTCAAATTTGGTTAAACAGTTTACATCGGTTATTACACGCTTCCTTCTGGGTGTTTTGGTGCTTATGAGCACCATGATAGCCTATGGAAATAGTCGCGCTTCAATAGATGAAACTTTTATTTTGGATTCGCAAACTGTTCCTACAGCCGAAGATTATAAAAATCAAGCTTTAGAATATGCTGCAAATGATCAGGCTCGTTTAGCTTCCAAAAGCATAATTAATTATATGTCTCTTACAGGAGACCTGTCAATTCTCAATGATCATCTTTTTGAACCTATTAAGGATAGCGAATCCTTTATGGCTTTAAAGAACACCTTTATTGGTAGTTTGTCACCTATGGTAATGCTCTGTTTATATGCTGGTTTTCTGGGATTCTTTATTTTCCTTGTTATAAATACACGCCGCGGAACAGATCATATTGGGAGTCTCCTAATTGGACTTTTTGTTCTTTTCCATTGTCTATTTTTAATCCATCGCTGTATTTATGTAAGCGGTTATCAATACGCATTTCCTAACACGCTGTATGTGTCAACCACGTTTTCGTTCTTGTATGGGCCGTTGTTATATTTTTACTTTAAGCGAATTATTCAAAAGCATCAACTTCAGTGGTCAGATCTGTTGCATTTAATTCCGTCTGCAATCTTGCTGTTTTATCTGCTTCCTTATTACGGGATGTCGTCTTTAGAGAAATTTAATGTTTTGTTAGATCAAAAGAACAACCTCTTACCGGGAACCAATACTATTATTGTAGTGAAGATCATATCATTAAGCGTTTATGCCTTTTTTACATACAGACTCTATAAAAGTGGTCTGGAAAATAGTTCCAAGAAACACAAAGCATCTGAATTATGGCAACGTAACATCATCGCGATTTTTATCGTATATGTAATTGCCTATATCTTCTACGGTGCATCTATCACAACAGCTTTTAGTTTTCCTGCTATGGCGCATTTGCAAACTTTTGTAATGGCAGCCCTTGTTTTCTATGTCGCCTATATCGCTTATGCACAACCAGAAATTTTTAAAGGAAAGGTCACATTGGTAGATCCAGTCATTCTCTACAAGTATAAGAAATCTGGGCTTACACCTAGTTTATCAGTAGAACTGCGGGATAAATTGGTTTCGTTGATGAACGAAGAAAAGGTATATAGACAAAGTGATATCAATCTTGAGAAACTGGCAGAACTTATGGAAACAACGCGCCATAATGCTTCTCAAGTGGTTAATGAACACTTCGGGCTCAATTTCTTTGAGTTAATGAATAAATACCGCATTGCGGAAGCCATGGCTATCCTGCAAGATGATTCAAATAAATTGAGCATCATTCAAGTAGCATACCAAGTTGGTTTTAATAATAAGGTCACCTTTAATAAGTCGTTTAAAAAAATGGTAGCTAAAACGCCCTCGCAATATGTTACTTCCTTAAAGACTATTTAGTTTTTTGCTGAAGAGAATGGTAAACGTTGATAGGCATTATCCAAAATTCAAGCAACCTTTTGTTTCTTTATATCACAGTTAATATTCATTAATTGTCTTGTAGTTTCATGTTTAGTTTACTACATAGTTTGGTGAGTAAACCTCCTTTTTAGATTTGGAAAGATGTTTAGAAGGAGGTTTTTTAATGCCAGCAAACTATAAAAAAGAGCCGTATTGCTTCGTTGGTTTTCGCATAGACTAATGTGGCTTTACGGTTCATTGTATTTGTTTCTATGATTTTTTTTATTTCTGAATAGGAACGCCAATTGGTACAATTTTCAGGCGGGTCAAGCCATTGTTTCTTTTCTGGGATTGCATACAGTGTGTCACTGTTATTTTCACTTCGGAAGTCATTCCAATGCAACCATTCGCCAACGACACATTTTCTAAAACTTTCCGAAAGACTAGAAACCTCCATTCCCTTGGGAAGAAATAGAAAAGCCTTTAAACATAGCTGTTGTATCGTTTTTTCAGAATCGATCTCCAAAGTAGTGAGTGTCGGTTTTGTTTCCGAAGCAAACAGCATCTGAAATTGCTTTGATGCCAGCTTATTTATTTTATCATATAAACTATCTTTCCTATTTGGTCCTATCCATCGTTCGTATTCCGAAGACATTCGCGCGTCGTACAAATAAAATTTACACGCTAGTTCAATATGACAGTGATGCTTGGTCAATTGGTCATATACCAAATAGTCTAACTCACCTAAGGTTTCTGTGTTGCCTTGAATTTGAATATTGTGCGCCACTAGTTTATATCGCTGGGAAGCTTCCAAATATTGCTGAAAGTAATACTCAGCCTGTTTGCCGAGCATGATTTCAGAAATATCATGTATCGTTTTTGGTGTTGTTATTTCTTCGGAAAAAATAAAAGGTGCGTACTTAAAACCTTCCGAAGTTAAAATAAGATCGGGAGCTTTTATAAAACGTTGAAAGGCAGATTGTGGCGAGATACTTATTTTTTTATAACACTTTCATAACGCGCGATCCAATCATCGACGGTCATTTTTGAAACTAATTCTCCCAATAGTTCATACGGGATTTTACTCATGTTCTTAAAACGGATACAGCTTTTTCCTATATCAAGTTTTGTACTTACGTGCTTGGGGTATTCTGCAACAAACCAATCCATAAGTTCTGGGTCGCTATAAATACCCATATGATAAAAGCCAATATGGTTCTTTTGTGATGCAAGATTTATAAACGGTAAAGGAAGTGAAGGGTCACAATGATACCCATTTGAATATTTACTGTGAGGTACCACATAACCAAGCATTCCATAATTCATCGTTTCTTCAAAGCCTGATGGTAGATTCTCTAAAATAGAATTTCTCAGCTTTGTAATGACTTCTTTTCGTTCTTTAGGTAAGGCGTCAATATAGGCGTCGGGCGTCATGGCAGTAGATTGCATGTTCTGTTTTTTAGTAAAATTAAAAGTACAACTTTTACTTTGGCCTTGCAATATACGTTCTTGTCACAAAGACGACTACGTTTTTAAAAAGATCAATTACAATCGTCTTTTTGTTGTTTAAATAAACATAAGATTACAGAAATTGCGCGTTCTGTTTTTTACCTTTGCGCCCTAATAAAAAACTACTGTGTCTTTAAAAGCATATACCAAAGAGTTCAATTATAATATCCGTTTGGCCACACCAGTTATTCTTGGAATGTTGGGTCATACAGTGGTAGCGCTTGTTGACAATATCATGGTTGGTCAATTAGGGACAGCAGAACTCGCCGCAGTTTCTCTGGGGAATAGTTTTATGTTTATTGCAATGTCTCTTGGGATTGGTTTTTCAACGGCAATAACACCGTTGGTGGCAGAAGCCGATAGCGAAGGTAATTTTGACAACGGCAAAGCTGCTTTTAAGCACGGATTGTTTTTGTGCACCATGTTAGGGATCGCTTTGTTTTTGGTTGTATTTATGGCTAAACCTCTTATGCATACAATGCAGCAACCTCCCGAGGTGGTTGAACTCGCCATGCCTTACCTGAATTTAGTGGCTATTTCATTAGTTCCCTTGATCATTTTTCAGGCGTTTAAGCAATTCAGTGATGGTCTTTCAATGACCCGTTATCCTATGTACGCTACTATTGTTGCCAATGTGGTAAACGTGGTGTTAAACTATATGTTTATCTTCGGAAAGTTTGGTGCACCGGCAATGGGAGTTGTTGGCGCGGCCATTGGAACCTTAGCATCGCGGGTGATCATGGTTTTATATCTCTGGTTTATTCTCGCCAGAAAAGACAAATCGAAGGCCTACGTAACGCATATTAAATTTTTTACGCTCTCTAAAGCCATGCTTAAAAAAGTATACAATTTAGGGATGCCTTCGGCCTTACAAATGTTTTTCGAAGTGGCAATTTTTACAGCGGCTATCTGGCTTTCCGGAATTTTAGGAAAAAATCCGCAAGCCGCAAACCAGATTGCGTTAAATTTATCTTCCATGACCTTTATGGTAGCCATGGGGTTCAGTGTGGCAGCAATGATCCGTGTTGGAAATCAAAAGGGATTAAGCAATTTTATAGAACTTAGACGTATCGCCTTTTCTATGTTTTTAATCTCCCTTATTTTTGCTGTGGTATTTGCGACTGTCTTTTTACTTTTTAACGAGGTAATGCCAAAGATCTATCTCGATTACGATAACCCTCTCGAGTTTCTTGACAACACTGAAGTAGCAGCAATAGCTGCGCAATTATTGCTTATTGCCGCTGTTTTTCAGATTAGCGATACCCTGCAGGTTGTCGCCTTGGGAGCATTACGCGGAATGCAAGACGTAAAAATACCAACAGTGATCACATTTATTGCTTATTGGTTGGTCGGGTTTCCAATATCGTATTATTTAAGCATGTATACCGATGCCGGTAGCGCTGGAATTTGGTGGGGCTTGCTCGCCGGACTTACAGTTTCGGCAATACTGCTGTTCATTAGATTTAACTATCTTTCAAAACAGTTAATTGCAAATCCGACGGTTAAAAACATTTAAAAACAAGAACTTATGACCTTACCAAAATATATTTTAGGCGATAATACAGATCATCCAACGGCTATATTTGTAATTCATACCGAATTTCCTCGTTTTATCATAAACTTGGAGAATGATGAAGTAGAGTGGTTTGAAGAATTTGACAACCACGATAAAAAAGAACTAGAAACGGAAACCGAAAACTACATTCGTGAAGCAACCGAATTCTACGATAGGGAAGTAGCGCGATACGAAGATGATTGAAGAATTACTCAAATATGACACAGAATTGTTCCAGTTTCTCAACGGACTCGGGAACTCATCATGGGATGGTTTTTGGCGATTTGTGACCTTAAAATGGTCGTGGATCCCTATGTATGCTGTATTACTTTATTTGGTTTATAAACACTACGGCTGGAAGTCCACGTTGGTGATCGCCGTATCAGCAGCGCTTATGATCACGGCCTCAGATCAGTTGTCAAACTTGTTTAAATATCACTTTGTACGTCCGCGTCCCTGCAAGGTTGAAGCATTGCGAACAAGTATTCGCTTTGTTGCCGATCGATGTGGCGCTTATGGTTATTTTTCAGCTCACGCATCGAGTTCCATGGCAGCAGCTGTTTTTATTGGGCTTCTACTAAAACCTTATTATAAATATCTTGTCTTTATTTTGCTGTTTTGGGCTGTTTTTGTGGCGTACAGCCGTATTTATGTTGGCGTACATTATCCCTTAGATATTGTTACTGGTATGTTTTTCGGAAGTATAATTGGGTTCCTGTTTTATAAAATACAAGCTTGGTTTCGTAACCGATTTTCTATTTCGTAACTAGGTATAGGTCTCGCCACAAGCGGGTTCTGTGTGATTTACTTCCCAATTTTGCCGTATTCATATCATATCGGGTGACTTTTTCAACCGTATAATTGTGAAAGGTTTTGAGGAAGTTTGTTCTTTGTTCTTCGGAAACGAGCACGCCAAAGGTTTCTGCGGAAGGAATAACAATCTCGCCGTCTCGCTCTATTACTGGCAATTTTTTACCGTAGTCCCAAACCATCTCAATAGCGACCACGGAATACTCATAGACTTGAAGGCTGTTCTCTTGTTCCCAATTACTAATTTTGGAAAGCGGTTTATAATTGTCGTTGATCACAATGAGGCGTGATAAGGGTAATCCAAGACACATCACAGCGGCTATAAAACCAATAGTGGCGTAAAAAACAGCTTGTATCTGCTTTATAAATAACTTCCGAAGCAAATAAATACTAATGACAAATAAAGCCACTGACAATAAAACAAACCAATGCCAGTTTCCGTTAAGTTGATCTTTCAGAAAGAACCAACCCACAATAGGAAAAGCGATTCCAACGAGACCGATGATACCAAAGTTTATATAAACGGGTAGGGTTTCGCGCTTGTCTTTAAGATTTTTAAAATTTCCGAAGAGATATTCCAAATAATAGGCCGTATTTAAGGCAAGAGGAATTAATACTGGCAATAGATAGCGTGTCTTTTTCTCTGGGATGATTGATAATAAAACAACCGCTGATAGGGTCCATAACAAGGTAAATTGATAGCCTTTTTTGTTACTTACACGATCCTTAAGATAGGGATATAGCAGCGCGATAAACGCGGGAATTGTCCAAACACCACTCTGGCTAAAAAAACTCCAATAGTAATAAAATGGGCGTACATTATAATTTGTCCAATTGGCAGTTTCACGAGTTGTGATCGCTACAAGTTCGGAGGGATCATTGAGATAGACATAGAGATACCACCAAGAGGCGAGGGCCGTGCCAAGCAGGATAAAAATAACGATGGGTATGACAATTTGCTTTAAGTTTTTAAAAGAATATATAATTCCGTAGGCAACTAAGAAGGGTAGTAGCAGCGTATAGACCGCAACAGGGCCTTTGCTTATGCATGATAGTCCTAAAAAAAGTGCGGCAAGCAAGGCATGTTTGTACTGATGGCTTTTTACCGTAAGGAGTTGATAAAGTTGATAAAGACACAGCATCATAAAGGCATATGCAAAAATGTCCCATTGTCCGTTTCTCCCAGTAAAAACAATTAAAAAAGAAGTAGATAGCACCAGAGAGCTTACAAGTGCTAGTGTTTTGTTGACGGTTATTTTTAATGAAAATTTATATGTAGTAAGCGAAAGCAAGAGCGCAGCAAGGGCGGCTGGAAATCGTAAGGCAGCGATATTCTTTATGCCAAATATAGCTCCTGAAATTGCGGTGAACCATGTAGGTAACGGAGGTTTCTGATATCGTGCTTGCCCGTTGAGAGTGGTAAGGATCCAATTATTATCGGTCAACATTTCTCTTGCTGCAATAAAATTACGAGCTTCCATGATATTGACGTAGAGTGCATCGAGATGCGAAAAGAAAATAGCGATACAAGCAATGACTATTAGAACTATGGGGTGTATCGATCTAGTCATCTTTTTGGTTCTTTAAAAGATAAATGCTGCGAAGATACAAGATAAGACCAAATAGATGGGCTACGATCAAGACGGGGTCTTTTCGGAACATGCCATAGACAAGAATTAGCGAAGAGCCTAACAGGCTCATCAACCAAAATCCAAGGGGTAGGTGTGAACGCTTTCGATTTTCACTGTAGATCCACTGGTACACAAAGCGTAAGGTAAATAGAATTTGCGATACAATGCCTAATACAAGTAGCCATAAAGGAATCTCTTCCGAAGAGATCAGCTCGCTCCAAGAAACATTTCCTTCAATAAAGATAAGGGACCAACTAACAAAGGGAATGATATATATAAACCACTGAAAAAGCTTGGTCTGTTTTTGCCATTCACCTTGTAATTGTAGATTTCTGATATAAATAAAATAGGTGATCACTTGCCCGAGCATAATGGCAAAATCACTTCTCAAATATCCATAGACAAAAAGTAAAAGTGCAGCTCCGAGACCCAAATACCAAAACAAAGAAGGTGTAACGATGCGTTTCTTTTTTTCTGAAAGCAGCCATTGTATAATAAATCGTGCCGAAAAAAGCGTTTGCGCTAGAAATCCGATGCCATAAACGATCCAATCATTCATCCTTTGTCTTTTATCTCGTAACGAATGTATTTGCGCTTCATCCAGAGGTAAGCGAAGCAATCTACCAAGGGGCCTAAGAGTCGGTTCCAAACTCCAAACTTGGCAGTTCCAGCGGTACGCGGAAAATGACGAACAGGAACTTGAAGAATTTTACCATCTTGAAGAAGGACCATGGCGGGTAAAAACCGATGTAATCCTCTAAACATAGGTATATTCTTAGCATAGGTTGTTTTGATCACTTTTAGCGGACAACCAGTGTCATCCATGCCATCTTTAGTAAAGGCTCTGCGAATGCTGTTGGCGATCTTTGATGAGATGTTTTTTATATAACTATCTTTCCGGTCACTGCGAACTCCCGTGATCAGATCATAGTTTTGGGTATGCGCCAATAGTAAATTAAAATCTTCTGGTGCTGTTTGCAGATCAGAATCCATATATCCCAACCATTGCGTTTCAACAGTATCAAACCCTGCTTTTATGGCTGCGCTAAGACCGCTATTTTTAGTAAATTCTATAAAATGGAAGGCTTCATTCCTGCTGCAAATTTCTTTTAAATACGTCCCACTACTATCGGTTGAGCCATCGTTGACAAAGAGGACCTGTGTTTTTTTAATAGCTACCTTTAGATAAGCCGCAAGCGCATGCTCCACCCGTTCTAAATTTTCGGCTTCGTTGTAGACAGGGACAATGATGGTGAATTCAAACATGCGGACGACTTTCAGTCTGCTGCAAAAGTATTTCTTTTTTGAGGAATGACGAAGCATATAGTACGGCATCTCTGCGTTCTATTCTTCCAAAAGTTATACAGAGATTAAATAATTTCATTTCTTTGCACGAATTAACAAACACTTCATGAAGTTCTTAACACGCAAACAAGAGTACGGCGTATTTCTTTACAGAATACTTCTTGCGTATGTGTTCTATTTTATTGCTCGCCTACTGTTTTTAATGTACAATCAGGACTTGTTGCAGGTCGATTCTATCGGGCAATTTTTTAAACTATCCTATTACGGACTCACTTTTGATACAACGGCCATATTATATGTAAACTTGTTGTTTATATTTTTATCACTGTTTCCTTTATTTATAAATACGAGGATCTGGTATCAACAGCTGCTTTTTTACGTGTATTTTGTATTTAATTTATTTGCCTACGCCCTTAATTTTGTAGATCTTATTTATTACAAATACAATTTTAGTCGTACCACAAGAACTGTTTTGAACGTGCTCGAAAACGAAGAAAATAAAGGGCGGATGTTTTTGCGATTTGGGATTGACTATTGGCACGTTTTTCTTTTGTTTATATGTGTGAGTTGGTTGTGGATTGTGCTCTATAAAAAGTACCGTGTCACACCAGTACCTATTCTGCGTAATGGTTGGGTTTATTTGGGCAGTTCGCTTCTTTTCTTCGGAATTGTAGGTGTATTAGTAGTTGGTGGGATTAGAGGGGGCGATTTTAAAAAGAGTACCCGCCCTATCAATATGGTAGACGCAAGTAGGCATGTTGATAAGGTAGAGCACTCAGATCTTGTTTTAAATACACCCTTTGCATTTATTAGAACGTTTACGGCCAATTCGTTTAAAAAAGTAAACTATTCGCTTCCGGAGGGAACCATAGAAAAATATGTTAAGCCAATAAAAGAATATCACAATAATCCACCAACAAGTCCAAATATAGTTGTGATCATTACTGAAAGTTTTTCGAGAGAATATCTAGGTGCATTCAACAAAGATGTGGGCATTGAAAATTTTGAAAGTTTTACACCTTTTTTAGATTCTTTGGCACAATACAGTTTGATCTTTCCGAATGCTTTTGCAAATGGAAAAAAGTCAATTCACGGGATGTCATCTGTTTTAGCTGGAATTCCGTCATTTGACGATGCTTTTACGTCCTCTGCCTATTCAAAACAGCCAATTGAATCTTTAGTTTCTACGACCAAATCTATAGGATATGAGACGTCATTTTTCCATGGAGCGCCCAATGGTTCTATGGGTTTTCAGGGCTTTGCCACTATTTTAGGTATTGATCATTACTTCGGAATGGAAGAATACAATAATGATGACGACTTTGACGGATCTTGGGGGATTTGGGATGAGCCATTTTTGCAGTATATGGTTCAAACTCTCAATACTCAACCACAACCATTTTTTAGCACTGTTTTTACGGTAAGTTCACATGAGCCTTATGTAATTCCGAAGGAATATAAAGGGAAATTTCCGAAGGGATATGTGCCTATGCACCAAACGGTGGGCTATACAGATTACGCGTTTAAAAAGTTTTTTGAGTCGGCTAAAAAGCAGCCGTGGTATGACAATACCATATTTGTCATTACGAGTGATCACGGGAATCAGATTCATTACGGAGAAGAATTTTACAAAGTTATAAACCGCAATGTGGTACCCATTCTATTCTTTAGTCCGAAATACAATTTACAAGGTGTTAATAAAGATTTGGCACAGCAGATGGATATTTATCCTACTTTGCTTGATCTCATAGGATACGAAAAGCCCTTCCGAAGTTGGGGGAGAAGTTTAACCGATACTATTCAGAAAGAAAAACCATTTGTTTTAAAGCATGGAGTTGGGCAATACCAATTTTTGATGGGTGATTATATCTGTATTTTCGATGGAAATAACGTATCGGGCATCTATGATATTAAGGATAAGGCGCTGCGTAAGAATTTATTGTCTTCAGAAAAAACTCCTGAAATGGACGAAATAATCTTAGCTGCAAAAGCTTTTGTAAAAGATTACTTCGATAGGATCATTGATAATAAGCTAGATAGTCATGAAATCTCAAATTAAAAGCATAGTTTTATAAAATGAAGAAAAGAATTGCCATTCTACTACTGCTTGTAGTGTTATTTTTTGTCTGGAAGTATGTATATGATGTCAATATAAATCACAACTTTGCTACTATAACCGAAGGAAAAGTATATAAATCGGGTGTGATACCGCCGGACGAAATTGAAGATTACATCAAAAGTAATTATATAAAAAGCGTGGTTGACCTGCGTTTTCCAGGTACTAAAGACACCATAAATAATCCAGAAATTCCAGAAGAATTAATTGCTGAACAAGAAGCAGTTGAAAAACTTGATGGAGTTAATTATTATAATGTAGGTTCTCGTCAAGTACCTGATGAAGCTACATTAGAACGTTTTTTTAAGGTAATGGACGATTCGTCCAATTACCCGGTTCTCATCCATTGCTATCATGGCGCTGGTCGTGCGCAGTTATTTTCATCGCTCTATCGAATAGAATATGAGGGGATGAGTAATGAAGATGCTCGTAGCAAGACTAGGACCATTGTAAAATTTAGTTCTTTTGATGATGGAAAGCCAAAAGGGGAGTTTTTAAAGCACTATACGCCTCGTGAAAATAAAGCAGATTAATACTCCTAATCTTTAGCCGATCTAAGTACTTTTTCGGCTGCCTCAAAAGGAGTTGTCTTGTTTTCGGCAAGTAAAGCGAGTTGTTTTTCCAGTTCCTTTTTTACTTCGGAATTCGAATAGAAATTATCTTTTAAGCGATTTTCGATGGTTTGTTTTAGCCAAAATGTACTTTGTTCTTTTCTTTTTTTCTGAAAATAGCCATTTTCTGAAGTATCCTTAATATAGCTATTGATCATTTCCAGCACTGCCTCAATACCTTCGTTGTTTAAAGCACTTGCGGTCATTGTTTTTGGAGACCACCCGCTCTCTTTTATCGGATAGAGATGTAAAGCTCGGTTAAAAGCTGTTTTGGCTAGTTTGGCTGCTTTTACATTTTCACCATCAGCCTTGTTGATCACTATGGCATCGGCCATTTCAATGATCCCTCTTTTCATGCCCTGCAGTTCATCCCCAGCTCCGGCTAGTTTAAGCAATAAAAAGAAATCGGTCATTGAGTGCACGGCGGTTTCACTTTGTCCCACGCCTACCGTTTCAATAATTATTTGATCATATCCTGCAGCTTCACATAAAATTATAGCTTCGCGGGTTTTACGAGCCACGCCTCCTAATGAATCGCCGCTTGGGGAAGGTCTTATAAATGCGTTTGGTTCGGTAACGAGTGCTTCCATGCGTGTTTTGTCTCCTAGAATACTTCCGTGGCTAATAGAACTACTAGGGTCTACGGCTAAGACAGCAACTTTATGGCCTTTGGCGGTTAATAAGAGTCCTAGTTGCTCAATAAAGGTACTTTTGCCAACTCCGGGGACTCCGGTGATTCCTATGCGTGTAGAGTGGTTTGCCTTAGGAAGACAGGCCGATATAAGCTCTTTCGCCTGTTCCTGATGTTTGGGAGCTGTACTCTCTATCAAAGTAATTCCGCGACTTAAAGCAGCTTTATCACTGGCGAGTATACCTTTTATCAGTGTTGCTGTTGAAGGAGCCTTCTTTCTGCTTTTCTTTAGTTTTTGAGCAACTTTATCACTCAACCTTGGTGGTTGTTGAATACCCGCTTTTTCGGAGAGTGCGTTTGTATTTTTAGACGAATCTGTCATGATGTGAATTTATGACAATTTTATGAATATCAATTTTAATAGCATGAATAGTCATAGTATCTTGAATTTATATTAATTACTTAAAATTATACGTATGAAAACGCTATATGAAGCAACAACGACAACCAAAGGAGGTCGAAAAGGGCATGTTACTTCCGAAGACGAAAAAATTGATTTTAATCTTTCAGTACCTAAATCAATGGGTGGTGACGGAGGCGAAGGGGTAAATCCTGAGCAGTTTTTCGGAGCGGCCTACTCGGCATGTTTCGGGGGAGCCATTCAGGCAGTTGCCGCTGCAAAGAAAGTAGAAATTGATGATGAGAATATTAGTGTTACTGCAACCATAGGCTTCTGTAAGGATGAAGATGGTTTCTTTTTGGAAGCGACGCTCGATTGTTATATTCCAGGTGTTGATCTAGAAACTGGTGAAGATCTTGTTAATGCCGCGCATGAGATTTGTCCGTTTTCAAAGGCAACTCGCGATAATATTACAGTAACCCTAAATTTGTTGTTAAACGAATAGGGTTTTGATGGATATTTCCAAAAATAGCACTGTTTAAAAGCGCCCATACACCAATTGATCAATATCATTTTGTGTGTGGGTTTTTTTTCTGAAAATAATTTGAAACATCAAGGTCTATTCGTCGTCTTTTTTACGAACAGCAACCAAAAACACCATCACGTTTGACTGATTCTTTACTTGTTGAATTATGCAAAAAGCATGACCCCAAAGCACAAATGGAGCTATACCGGCGCTATTGTGACGGAATGTTCATTGTGGCAAATCGGTATGTAAAGGATACTGCGGAAGCAGAAGACGCAATGCAGGAAGCTTTTATAAAAGCGTTTAAAAAGCTGCATCAGTTTCAGGGGGAAGTTACATTTGGCGCTTGGTTAAAGCGCATTGTGATCAATACCTGTCTCGATATAATTAAAGCGCGTAAGGCAACTTTTTATAGCATTAATGAAGACATATTGCATATTGCAGATGATGAACCAGAATCATGGAATGTTCCAGATGCGGCAAGTATGGCAGAAGTTAAACGAGCAATTGAAGAGTTGTCTGAAAATTACAGAACCGTAGTGCAATTGTTTCTTATGGAAGGTTATGATCATCAAGAGATCTCCCAGATTTTGGGTATTACTGAAAGTGCTTCTAGAACCAATTTACACCGCGGAAAATTACAATTACAAAAATCCCTAAAACACTTGCAATATGGCACAGGATATTAGAAAATTGCTGCAACAAGATTCGCACGATGGTCCAAAACTTTCGAAAGATCATGAAGCGCGTTTTGCTACCAAGTTAGAAGCTGCGTTTACAGAACAAGCTTCCACGGATGGTATTAGGATACTTTCAGAAAAGAAAGGTTTTAGCCGTTCTTGGATGAAGGTGGCCGCAATAGCCGTATCCCTTATTGCGGTTAGTATTTTTGGGTATTACTCCCTTTCTGAAAAGAACTTACTTGGAGGTGAAGAGTTTGTAGAGACTTCCGAAGAAAATAATACTTTGGAGAGTCCACAGCTAACGCTAGGGTCGCTGTCACCCGATTTAAAGAAAGTGGAAGATTATTATGTGACCGGTATTAATGTACAGTTGGCGTCGCTTCAAATAAATGATGATAACCGCGATGTTATTGAAGGATATATGGAGCAGTTAGAATCATTGTCAATTGATTATACGCTTTTAAATACCGAATTGAACGAAGTGGGACCAACCGAATCAACCATCACTGCTTTGATAGATAATTTACAATTACGTTTGGAATTGCTGTTCAAACTGAAAAATAAATTAAAAGAACTAAAAAATCAAAACAATGAAACATACAATAGCATACAAATTTAGCATCCTTGTGATCCTATTTTTGGGTGTGTCGTTCTCTATAACGGCGCAAACGAAGAAGATAGAATCTTTTGATGTGGTGGGTGACGATATATTGATCTCGGTCAATACAAGTCATACCAATGTAACCTTTGAAACCTGGAACAAAGACAAAGTTGAGGTTGAAGCTTATGTAGAAGGAGAGAACTTGACGGAAGCCGAGAAAAAACAGATCTTAGAATCATGGAATCTAGAGGTACTTGGCAATAGCTCACGTATCGTAGTGTCTTCATATCCAGGATTAAATCTGGGTGGAATGGAAGCGCTTAGCGGTTTAAGCGAGCTTGGAAGATTAGAATTTTTAGGTCCAATGATGGAAAATATGCCGGTTATGACCACATTTGAAATGCCGGTCATGCCAGATGATCTGTTGAAAAATATGGGAACCTTGAAGTTTGATTATGATGCCTATAACAAAGATGAGGAGGCTTATATGAAGAAATGGGAATCAGATATCAAAGAAAAATTTGGGAAAGATTTTCAAGTCAAAATGGAGAAGTGGGGAGAAGAATTTGCCAAAGAATGGGATGAAAAGAATGGCGAACGATTGAGTGCCGAATGGGAAGCCAAAATGGAAGCCTGGGGAGAGAAGTTTGGGAAAGAAATGGAAGCCTGGGGGGAGAATTTCGGGAAGGATATGGAAAAATGGGCAAAACAGTTTGAAGATGAAAATGGAGATCCTAACAGTGTTTATACAAAAAAAGTGATCACTGATCCCAATGGTAATAAAACCATACTCCTTAAGAGCGGTAAAACAGGCAAGTTAAAGGATGTAAAAGCAACTAAGCATTTGATCATTCGTATGCCAAAAAACTCAAAAACAGAGATCAATATTCGTCATGGAGAGATCAAAATGGCAGATGCGATCAATGTAAAAGCAACGCTAAATTATTCGGCGTTTACTGCAAACAGTATTGATGGGGGGGGGACCCTCATCAATGCTGCTTATGCGCCTGTTATTGTAAATGAATGGAAGCGCGGAACACTCTATGTAAAGTTTGTTGAAAATTGTACTATTTCTACAGTTGATCGTATCAATCTACGTTCTAATTCGAGTGATGTCTTAATAGGTACGATCACTGGTGATGCGACGCTAGTGGGGTCATTAGGCAACTTTAAGATCGATGCTGTTTCTAAAGGCTTCAATACTATTAACATCACATTAAAAAATAACGATGCCGTTTTTGCTATCCCCAGTAATAACTTCAATTTTACTTTAGACGGAAAACGTTCTACACTAAAATATCCAAAATCACTCAACCTAACGTCTTCTAAGCGCGGTGAGCGTGTCCTTATTCAAGGTTATTTAAACAAACCAAACCCCAACAAAACATTTACCATAGATGCATTGTATAGCAATGTAACTCTTCACTAGGTTAACGGTTCTCGTTACCAAAATAGTCAATCAGATATAATTCCAAAAAGAATATCGCGGCAAAGGCTGCGGTGGCCAACATTAAGAAATCCATTTTCCGAAGTTAAAGTTTCTAATATAGCTATTTATGATTTTGCCTTTTTAGCATTGTTTCTATTTCAGCTGTCTATGATGCGTTGGTTTCTTCCGAAGAAAAGTAACATAAATAAACTTAAAAAGAAATGTTTATGGCTTTCGTAAGCGTTTTACAAATAGGGCAGCAATAGCCGAAATAACAACGCCACCAACAAGTGCTCCAATAGCGGCTTGCATAATATAGTTACTAATGTTAAAATATTCATTGGCCTTTTTGATGGTCATTACTTCATTGGTCACCGAATAATTCTTCACATTCACAAAATATTCAGGTGTGATATAATTGTGAGTAAGGTATTGCCCGAGTGGTGAAAGTAACGCAACAAAAACACTCATAACAACGCCTGTGGTGAAAGCTTGTTTCCATGTGATATGTCGGTCATAATATCTACGACGTTTTTCGCGCATTGCCAATAAGTACATTAAGAAGGCAAAAGGAAGAAATAGCAGGGTTAGCCAAAAGTGATCGGCAATTTTTTCGTCATGCCAGCCCAGTGTTTTTTCGAGTAGCATCCAAGCGAGTGCCATTACTGAAAAAACGACGGCCCATTTTATTTCGATCTGTACTTTTTTCATGTTTTTATCAAGTAGTTTGATATACTTACTTTCCGAAGATAATAAAAAAAAACCTTGAAAAAATCTGTTCCAAGGTTTCTTAATTTATAATTAGCTAGTCTTAGTCAACCAAAACCCATTCGCCTTTATTGATAAGCGGAATGGCTTGTTTATATTTAACTTCTTTGCTTTCGCCACTCATCACATGCTTGATGGTCACTTTGTCATTACGCCCAATTTTAGGTTGTTCCCGGGTAATGGTCTCAGTAACTTGTTGACGTTGCGGTTGTGTCTGTCCTGCAGCACGAGATTCGGCAGCACGCTCATCCATATTTGGAATTTCATCTTTCTGCTCATTCAATTTTTCTCTTGAACGAACTTCGCGAGCTTCTTGAATTTGCTGCTGATTTTCCTGCGGAAGTTCCCCTTTATACAAGAACGACAATACATCTTTATTCACTTTTTCTATCATTCCTTTAAATAACTCAAAGGCTTCAAATTTGTAAATAAGTAATGGATCTTTTTGTTCGTGAACAGCAAGCTGAACTGATTGTTTTAACTCATCCATTTTACGTAAATGAGTTTTCCACGCATCATCAATGATAGCAAGAGTGATATTCTTTTCGAAATCAGTAACCAACTGTTTACCTTGCGTTTCATACGCTTTTTCTAAGTCGGTTGCAACATTAAGCGTTTTGATACCATCTGTAAATGGTACTAAAATACGTTTATACTTTTCGCGTTGTGTTTCGTATACGTTTTTAATAACTGGAAAAGCGGTTTCAGCGCTACGAGCCATTTTATCTTGATAATGCTTGTAAGCCGCTTTATAAACAATACCAGCGATCTTTTGAACATCCATCTTTTCAAATTCTTCGGGAGTAATCGGACTGCTCATTGAGAAGTATCTGATCAATTCGAATTCGAAATTCTTGTAATCTTGTGCCATCTTATTGCTCTCCGTAATGATTTCCGAAGTATCATAGATCATATTGGCAATATCTACACGAAGACGCTCTCCAAACAATGCATGGTAACGACGTTTGTAAACAACTTCACGTTGCGCATTCATCACATCATCATATTCGAGTAAACGCTTTCTAATTCCGAAGTTATTCTCCTCTACCTTTTTCTGCGCTCGCTCTATCGATTTTGAGATCATAGAATGCTGAATCACTTCGCCTTCCTTAAGACCCATACGGTCCATCATTTTTGCAATACGCTCACTTCCGAAGAGACGCATCAAATTGTCCTCCAAAGACACATAAAACTGTGAACTTCCCGGATCTCCCTGACGTCCACTACGACCACGTAACTGTCTGTCTACACGTCGAGAATCGTGACGTTCTGTACCAATAATGGCCAAACCGCCGGCTTTTTTAACTTCTTCACTTAATTTAATATCGGTTCCACGCCCAGCCATGTTGGTTGCAATAGTAACAACACCCGCGTGACCCGCTTCCTCAACAATATCTGCTTCTTTTTTGTGCAGTTTCGCGTTTAGTACATTATGCGGAACATTGCGCACACTTAACAAACGACTTAACAATTCTGAGATCTCAACCGATGTTGTTCCAATAAGAACAGGTCTTCCAGCTCGTGAGAGATCGGTTACTTCTTCAATAACCGCATTGTATTTTTCACGTTTTGTTTTATAGATCTTATCCTCTTTATCTTCTCGTGCGATTGGTCGGTTGGTTGGAATTTCAACTACATCCAATTTATAGATCTCCCAAAGTTCACCAGCTTCAGTAACTGCAGTACCTGTCATTCCAGAAAGCTTATTATACATTCTGAAATAGTTTTGAAGCGTAACCGTTGCAAAAGTTTGCGTCATCGCTTCAATTTTGACATTTTCTTTTGCCTCAATTGCCTGATGGAGTCCGTCGCTATAACGACGCCCATCCATGATACGACCAGTTTGTTCATCAACGATCATCACCTTGTTGTCCATCACCACATACTGGGTGTCTTTTTCAAACAATGTATACGCTTTAAGTAGTTGGTTTAGCG
Source organism: Ulvibacter sp. 2305UL32-6 (assembly GCF_058148545.1). Classification (NCBI taxonomy): domain Bacteria; kingdom Pseudomonadati; phylum Bacteroidota; class Flavobacteriia; order Flavobacteriales; family Flavobacteriaceae; genus Ulvibacter; species Ulvibacter sp. 2305UL32-6. The sequence continues at coordinate 148,997 of NZ_JBYVKA010000001.1, read as the reverse complement.
TGTGTATACGTTCACTTTTTACACCAAAGTCACGAAATAGCTCTTCTTTTAAAACAGCTTCTTCTTCGGAAGAAAGGCCTTTAGCTTCAATTTTTGCGATTTCAGTTCCCATTTCTGGCATGACAAAGAAATCTGGATTATCAGCTCCCGAAAGATATTCAACCCCTTGATCGGTCAAGTCGATCTGATTGTTCTTTTCTTCAATAACAAACCACAAATCAGCATCTACCTTTGGCATCTCCCGATTGTTGTCTGCCATATAGGTATTCTCCGTTTTTTGAAGAATATGACGAATTCCATCTTCTGAAAGATATTTGATCAAGGCTTTATTCTTCGGAAGACCACGATAAACGCGAAGTAATAAGAAACCACCTTCTTTAGTATCGCCAGCGGCAATTAATTTTTTGGCTTCGGCTAAAACACCTGTTAAGTGCTTTCGCTGAATAGCTACCAGATCAGCAATTTTAGGTTTTAATTCATTAAACTCATGTCTATCTCCTTGTGGAACTGCACCAGAAATGATCAAAGGCGTTCTCGCATCATCGATCAATACAGAATCTACCTCATCGACGATCGCGTAGTGGTGTGGGCGTTGTACAAGATCACCGGGTGCATGCGCCATATTATCACGCAGGTAATCGAAACCAAATTCATTATTCGTTCCATAAGTAATATCGGCATTGTATGCTTTTCTTCGTGCCTCAGAGTTTGGAGTATGGTAATCAATACAGTCTACGGTCATTCCGTGGAACTCAAAGATAGGAGCCATCCACGCGCTATCACGTTTGGCTAAGTAATCGTTTACGGTTACAAGGTGTACCCCATTTCCAGCAAGTGCGTTGAGGTATACAGGAAGCGTAGCCACCAATGTTTTACCTTCCCCAGTTTGCATTTCTGCTACTTTTCCTTGATGTAATGCAACACCACCAACAAGCTGTACATCGTAATGAACCATATCCCAGGTTACTTGCTTTCCAGCCGCGTCCCATGAATTTTGCCAGATCGCTTTGTCGCCTTCTAGGGTTACATAATCCTTTTCTCCTGAAATTTCACGATCAAAAGCGTTGGCAGTAACGGTAAGGGTTGTATTGTTTTTAAAACGTTTTGCAGTTTCTTTTACTACTGCAAAAGCTTCGGGAAGGATTGCGTCGAGAGTTGCTTTTTCAACTTCGTAACGATCGTTTTTAAGTGCATCGATCTTGTTATAGATATCTTCTTTTTTGTCAATATCTTCTTCTACATCGGCTTCCTTTTGAAGCTGGTCGATCTGTGATTGGATCTCAGACTGATCGTCTTTTATCTTTTTCCTGAAGTAATCCGACTTCGCTCGTAGCTCATCAAGAGATAGCTTTTCGAGTGCTGCTTCGTGTTCTTTAACTTGGTTAACATATGGTTGAATGTCACCAATGTCCTTTTTGGATTTATCTCCTACAAAAACTTTTAATACGTTGTCTAAAAATCCCATGATATTATGCTGTATTTAATGCTAAATCGCTATTGGCTGGGTGCCTTTTTAGCGGTATACAAAAAAAACGTAAAAAAACAAGATAGCAAAGGCTTCTGGCGTTTTAATGCGTGTTCTTTGAGCAAAAAAAAAGTCCCTATTGAAAGAGACTTTTTTTATTAGTATTTATGTTAGCGCGTTATTAAGGCGCATGTTAGTATTCATCTTCATTCCACAGATAATCTTCGTCCGTGGGATAATCAGGCCAAATTTCTTCAATAGAGTCGTAGGAATCTCCTTCGTCCTCAATGGCTTGTAAATTTTCGACTACTTCAAGCGGTGCGCCTGTTCTAATAGCGTAGTCGATCAATTCATCTTTAGTTGCCGGCCAGGGTGCATCACTTAAGTAAGATGCGAGTTCTAATGTCCAGTACATAGAAAGGGTGTTTAATTTTGTGCAAAAATAATTTTTTAGTTGAAAAAGTCAAGGAAAATAACCATTATTTATGCTATATTTTTAAGAACGTTTGCAACTGTCTTAAAATCAGTGTGTTGCACAGGCTAAAAAGTAACTAAAGTTTTTCGGGAATCCACTTAATTTCTTCCGCTTGCAGGTCATAAGACAACTTCCGTGCCAGCACAAAAAGATAGTCAGAAAGTCGGTTGAGATACATTAAAACACGTTCGTCAATAGGTTCTTCTTCGTGTAATAATGTAGCCATTCGTTCGGCTCTACGACACACACAGCGTGCTATGTGACAATATGACACAGTAGTATGACCGCCAGGTAGGACAAAGTGCGTCATAGGAGGTAAGGTAGCGTCCATTACGTCCATTTCGGTTTCGAGCAGCTCAATTTCGGCAGCGTCAATCTTTGGGATGTTAAGACGTTCTTTTCCATTTTTAAGGGTTTCCTTTTCAGGAGGTGTTGCTAAAATTGCGCCAACGGTAAAGAGTTTGTCCTGAATATGAACCAAAATTTCTTTTGATCGAGGATCTATTTCTTGATCGCGAATAAGCCCGATGTGTGAGTTGAGTTCATCAACTGTTCCATAGCTTTCAATTCTAATATGGTGTTTAGGGACTCGTGTTCCGCCAAAAAGGGCCGTGGTGCCTTTATCTCCTGTTTTTGTGTAAACTTTCATTCTTTTTTCTGTTTCTTTTTTCGCTCCTCATAGTTTTGCTTAAAACTACGACGTCTACGCTCGCTCTGCTTGTTGTTGTTATGTCTGCTCCACATATAAATGAGACCAAATAATACGGCCACAATCACGATAACAACAATGGGATTTGAAAAACTTATTTCCATAGCGTGAAGATACAGCGCGTTGGATGAATTTGCAAGAGTAAAGTTGGGTTGGTTACTTGGTCATTTCGTTGCGTAAATTTTCACTAAAGATCAAAGAGAAAAAGTGCAATTTATAAAATAGCACGAACCGTTTATAATTTTAATCAGCTATGAGCAACAGTTTTACGTACATCGCTCTCCACAATGCCATCACGTAAACGAATGATACGGTGAGCGTGTTCTGCGATTTCTTCTTCGTGGGTTACCAAAATAACGGTGTTTCCCGCGGCATGAATATCATTAAAGAGTTTCATGATCTCATCGGAAGTTTTTGAATCGAGATTTCCTGTAGGCTCATCGGCAAGAATGATCGATGGCTTGTTTACCAAGGCTCTACCAACAGCAACACGTTGGCGTTGTCCTCCAGAAAGTTGATTGGGCTTGTGATCCATCCTATCTGCTAGACCAACATCGGTTAGTACTTCTTCAGCTCTTTTTATACGCGCACTTTTAGGAACGCCAGCATAGACCATTGGCAAAGCGACATTCTCTAAAGCCGTGGTTCTAGGTAACAAATTAAACGTTTGAAATACAAAGCCAATTTCAGTGTTTCGTATTTCGGCTAATTCATCTTGCGACATATTACTTACATCCTTTCCGTTTAGCTCATAAGACCCCGAAGTAGCTGTGTCTAAACATCCTAAAAGGTTCATAAGGGTAGATTTACCCGAGCCAGAAGGCCCCATAAGCGCCACATATTCACCACGCTCAATATCGAGATCGATTCCTTTTAAAACCTTAACAATTTCTTGTCCTAAGGGGAAATCTCTGGTGATGTTTCTGATTTTAATAACTAAACTCATGCTGAAAGGTTTATTGTTTGCAAGATACCAATTACTACCATAAGACGCAGTGACCTTTGGTATGTTACATTCTGATACTAAAATGTTCTTTACGCTGTTCTTTTCTGAAAAAAACAAGTCCCCAATAAAAAAGATCAATACTTACAGTGACTTCGGGACGAGTACATATTTCCTGCCAGGCTTCGGTCATTTCTGAGCTCCAATAAATATCATCAAAGATAAGTAGGGTATTGTTATTTGCTCGTTTCTGAAGGATCTCAAAATAATCTAAGGTATTTTGTTTGTTGTGGTTTCCGTCAATAAAGACGAGATCGTACGTTTTGGTTTCGTCGGAAAAGAATTGTTCAAAGGAACTGTTGTAAAGTTGTATGTTTTTTAAACCGAATTTTTTAAAAAGCCCCTTGGCTACTTCCGAAGTATTTGGGCAACCCTCAACCGTATCGATGATCGCTGAAGAATTTGCCAAGGAAAGTGCTGCGGTGGCGCGACCCAAAGAGGTGCCCAGTTCCAGCACCGAATTGGGTTGAAAGTAGTGTGCTAATCGAAATAGTAAGCGTTGTCGCCTGGGTGTGATCCCTGCATGTTTTCCGATAGCCGAGATGCTTCTTTCATCCGACTTAAATACCCGCGAGCCCGACCCGAAGTCGGTTATCACAATTTTTCTCTTATCTAAAGCGATCTCGGTGTTATAAGATTTCAGAAGAGAATAGGCTTTATATGATGCTTTGTCATAAATACATTGGGTAACCAGCTCATAAACAAAAGGGGAGTGGACGCCGTGTGCGTTGGTGGCGCGCGTGATGAATTTTAAATAGGATGTGATTGAATGCTTCAGTGAATCAATGATTTAATGAATTAATGCTTTGATGAATTAATGATTTGATGCGTTCAAAGCTTAAAGCTAAAAGTTTTAACTGTAATATGAATGTCAAAAACCTACAAATCACTACTCACTGTCACCTTCTAGCTTTTCAGATAATTCAAACCATCGCATTTCTTTCTTGGCGATATCATCGATGATCTTTTGTAAGATAGCCGATTGTTTATTTATTTCTTCGCCTTCCCAGTTTTCGGTGGCAAACTTAGCTTGAAGTGCCTCACGATCTCGCTCCAATTGAGCAATATCTCGTTCTAGACGGCTGTGTTCTTTTTGTTCGTTATAGCTTAAAGCGGCTTTTGAAGTGTCCTTTTTCCAATCGTTTTTTGCCTTGGCAGGTGCTGCTTCGAGTTCCTTTTTTGATGGCTGACTGTCTTCATAGATTCTGAAATCGGAGTAATTTCCTGGGAAATCCTGAATCTCGCCATCGCCACGAAACACAAATAGGTGATCTACGATCTTATCCATAAAATAACGGTCGTGAGAAACTACGACGAGACAACCAGGAAAATCGAGTAAAAAGCTCTCCAAAACGTTGAGCGTAACAATGTCGAGATCGTTTGTTGGCTCATCGAGGATCAAAAAGTTTGGGTTTTGAATGAGTACGGTACAGAGATATAGGCGTTTTCGTTCGCCACCACTGAGTTTGTCTACAAAATCGTATTGTTTTTTGCCTTCAAAGAGAAAGCGCTCCAGCAACTGACTAGCGGAGATCTGTCTTCCTTTTTTAAGCGGAATATAATCGCCATATTCACGAATCACATCGATCACTTTTTGTCCTTCCTTGATGGTGATACCCTTTTGTGTATAATAACCAAATTTAACGGTATCGCCAATGACCACCTTACCAGAGTCTGGTTTTAGTGAGCCTGTAATAATGTTTAGAAAAGTAGATTTGCCTGTTCCGTTTTTACCAATGATTCCAAGGCGTTCGCCACGTAAAAAGTTGTATTCAAATTTTTCGAAGAGATTTTTGTCGCCAAAGGATTTCGATATTTTGTGAATTTCTACCACTTTAGTTCCTAAGCGTTCCATGTTGAGTTCGAGCTCCACCTCATTGTCGTTTCGACGTTTATGAGCATTTGCTTTAATTTCAGCAAAATCATCAATTCGCGATTTACTTTTGGTGGTTCTTGCTTTGGGTTGACGGCGCATCCACTCGAGCTCTTTTTTATAGAGTTGTTTGGCTTTACCTGTCTCGGTAGTTTGATTCTCTATACGAGCATCACGTTTATCGAGGTAGTAGCTATAATTTCCTTTGTAGCTGTATAGTTGTCCTTCGTCTAATTCAACAATTTCGTTACATACACGCTCTAAAAAATAGCGGTCGTGCGTAACCATAAATAGCGTAAAATTCTCTTTGGCAAAAAGTTGCTCTAACCATTCGATCATTTCAAGATCTAAGTGGTTGGTAGGCTCATCCATGATCAAAAGATCTGGCGTGGTAAGAAGAGCGTTGGCGAGCGCAAGTCGCTTTTTTTGTCCGCCACTCAGGTTACCTACTTTTTGTGAAAGGTCATCGAGTTTAAGTTTAGAAAGGATCTGTTTATAGCGGGTTTCAAAATCCCAAGCGTGATGAGCTTCCATTGCCTCGAATGCTTTTTGGTAGGCTTCTGAATCATCTGGATGCAGCAAGGCTTTTTCGTAAGCTGCAATAATAGTTAGAATGGGGTTTTCTGCAGTGAAGATCGTTTCTTCAACCGTAAGCTTTGGATCTAAGTTAGGTTCTTGTGATAGGAAAGCAACTTTCAGATTTTTTCGGAATACGACCGTGCCTTCATCTGGAGTGTCATCTCCTGATAAAATGTTAAGTAAGGAGGTTTTTCCAGTACCGTTTTTTGCTACAAAACCAATTTTTTGTCCGGAGTTAATTCCGAAGGAAATCCCTTGAAACAAAACTCGTTCACCATATGATTTTCCAATATTTTCAACAGACAGATAGTTCACACTTCAATTTTTTGCAAAATAAGTGGTTTTTGGTCAGTTAAAATAAATTTAGTTTCATTATTACGTTGGTTACGCTATATTTGCTTCAATAAGAACCCAATCTTAGTTATGAAATCGACGTACCTGTTACTATACTTGGTTATTGCAGTATGTTTCTCCTCTTGTATATCTACTAAAAAATTAACATACCTTCAGGAAGACGGGGTTGTCTATGATACCCTTGTGAGCGTTCGAAAAATGCAGGAACCTTACAGGCTTCAGGTAAATGACCTTTTAAGTATTCGAATAAAAACCTTAGATCAAGAAACAGTAGGAATTTTTAATCCTGTGAGTGATGTAGGGCTAAATGCTACTGGAGAACAGAAGCTTTATTACGATGGATTTGTGGTTGATATGCACGGAAATGTGCGGGTGCCTAGTCTGGGGGAGATTCCGGTATTGGGTAAAACCGTAGAAGAGATCCGTGATGATATTGAAGTGCGCTTATTAAAGGATTTTTATAAAGAAGAAGCCAACGTTTTTGTTACAGTTAAATTAGCGGGGATTCGTTATACTATTAACGGTGAGATAGGGAGTCCGGGATCTAATATTATTTATAGAGATGAACTCTCCATTATGGAAGCCATAGCAAACAGTGGTGATATCACCATAACAGGAGACCGCACCAATATCATTATTATTAGGCAATATCCATTAGGTCAAAAGGTGCATCATATCAATCTTACAACGATCGATGCTGTAAATTCGCCCTATTATTATGTTCAGCCAAACGATCTTATTCTTATTAATCCACTTCCGCAGAAATCGTTGGGAACTGGAACTACAGGACTTCAGTCTTTTACAACAATTCTTTCCGTCATTACGGCGTTGACATCAACCATATTGTTATTTATAAGGTTATAACTATGAGTGAAGATATCGAAACAAATGACGTAGGAACCACTTTTGATTTTAAAGGCTTTCTTTTTAAACTTTTAAGTTATTGGCCTTTAATGGTTATTAGTCTGGCCATTGCTTTTGGAATTGCGTATTATATCAATGTTCGAAAGCAACCTATTTACCGTATGGGGAATATGATCTCGATTAAAGATGATCAAAACCCGTTTTTTACATCCAATACGAGTTTGACATTCAACTGGGGAGGAACTACAGATAAGGTAAATACCGCTGTGATTACACTGAAATCACGTTCTCACAACGAGCGTGTTGTTGAGCGTTTACAGCTATATTTAAACTATAAGAAAGACGGTAAATATCAAAAAGTAGATGCCTATAAGGCCACACCTTTTTTCGTCAAAGTTGATACAACACAGCCCCAAATGCTGGGTCGGGAGATGACGATAACTTTCCGCGATTCAATTACATATATTTTGTCTGCTGAATTTCCAGAAGGAAAAATAGGGCTGCAATATTACACGGGTGAAAAGGAGAAGATCTCCAAATATATGGAGGCTCAAAGCTTCGCCCAAGAATTCAAACTTGGTGATCGTGTATCTTTACCTTTTTTCTCTGCTGTTCTAGTCCCGAATAAAGAGGTTAGGGTAGAGCCAGGAGTTCCCTATTATATCAATTTTATAAATTTTGATTCTGCTGTAAAATCAAATTCCAATGTGGGTATCACTCCTGAAAGTAGAGGGTCCTCTATATTGAAGCTCACTAAAACAGGTCTTAATAAGGCCAAATTAGTAGATTATCTCAATAGCTCGGTATATGTGTTGAGCGAAAATATGTTGGAGCGTAAAAACTTGTTTGCAACTAAAACCATCAGCTTTATAGATAGTAGTTTAGCCATTAAATCTAAAGAATTGCTCGCTGCAGAGAATGAGTTGAATTCTTTTAAAAATAAAAATGAAATTTTTAATCTCGAAACGGAGGGGCAGCAAATTAATACTAAGCTTAACACTTTAGACTCGCAGGAAGAAGCGATCAATCAGCAGCTAAATTATTATAACATTTTAGAAGATTACCTTATAAATAGGCAAGATTATCGCAATGTGCCAGCTCCGTCTGTTTCTGGGATTGGTGAGCCTAGTATTAGTTCTGGGATTGGTCGGATAGTAGATCTGGCGGAAAAACGAAATAATTTACAGTACTCATTCAAAGATGGCGCTCCTGTTTTTGCCGATATTGATAGACAGATTGATGCTGTAAAGGCTGTGTTATTGGAGAATATAAACAGTTCAAAAAGTTTAAAGAGAGGTGAGCTTAAGGAAATTCGGAATAGTATCGCAGAGAACGAAGCTAAGATCAGAAAGTTACCCCGTGAGCAGCAAGATCTTATTAAAATAGAACGGCAGTATAACTTAAGCCAGGGAAGTTATAATTTATTCTTGGCCAAAAAAGGAGAAGCTTCGCTTGTAAAGGCAGCGAATGTTAGTGATGTGCTTTTTATTGACAACGCAAAAGATATTGGCGGAGGACAGGTTGGGCCCAATACACGGCTTAATTATATCATGGCGCTGCTTTATGGGTTTTTATTACCCTTCTTATTTGTGTTCGCTAAGGTGTTCTTTGACACCCGGGTGAGTAGTGTAAAAGATATTGAACGCCTTTCAAAGATCCCCGTCTTAGGTGTGATAGGTAAAAGTTTGTTAGAGAATAATTTAGCTGTTTTAAACAAGCCTAAATCTGCTATTTCAGAATCGTTTAGAGCCTTGCGTTCGAGTCTCCAGTTCATTTATAAAAAACAAAATATTGAAGGAGCCAAAACTGTATTGGTAACCTCGAGTGTGAGTGGAGAAGGTAAAACATTTACTTCCATTAACATCGCTTCGGTTTTTGCTTTGAGTGAAAAGAAAACTATTTTATTAGGTCTGGATCTTCGGAAGCCTAAAATTTTTGGTGATTTTAATGCAAATAACGACTTGGGTATAGTTAATTATTTGATCAATGATGCAAACCTAGATAAGATCATTCAGAAAACACACGTGCCATATTTAGACATTATTACGTCGGGGCCTATTCCACCAAATCCATCAGAGTTGTTGATGAGTGAACGAATGACAGAGCTTATTTCGACTTTAAAAGAAGAATATGACTATATTATTTTAGATTCACCACCTTTAGGTCTTGTAGCGGATGCCTTAGAGCTGCTTAAATTCGCAGATGCTACGCTCTATTTGGTGCGTCAAAATTATACCAAAAAAGGAATGTTTGCCTTGGTAAATGAAAAATATAGAAAGGGAGAGATCAGCAATATTAGTTTTGTACTAAACTTCTTTAACGATAAGGGCAAAGGCTATGGCTACGGGTATGGCTACGGGTATGGTTACGGTTATGGTGCCTACGGAAATGGCTACCACGAAGACGAACCTAAACTAAATCTTTGGGATAAAATAAAACGATATTTTAAGCGAAAGTAACGAGCAATTTTAATTTTTTACGATATTCAACGGTATGCTCACAAAAAGACAACTAGCAATCAAGCGTGTTTTTGATGTATCTATTGTCTTTTTAATGCTTCCATTTGTGATATTTCCACTAATTTTGCTCACGCTGGGAGGATCGCTTAGTACAAGACAGTCCGGAATTTTTAAACAACGGCGTATCGGACAGCTTGGAAAACCGTTTTTCTGTTATAAAATTCGAACCTTAATAGGCGAGAATCATGAGGATATTCATGAAATTGTGAATAGTGAAACGAGATTTGGAGGGTGGCTTCGGAAGACAAAATTGGATGAGCTACCACAGTTGTTCAATGTTTTAAAAGGCGATATGAGCTTGGTAGGTCCAAGACCCGATGTTGCAGGTTATGCAGATGTACTGCAAGGAGTCGATAGAGTAATTCTTACAGTAAAACCAGGAATTACAGGCCCAGCAACCTTGAAGTATCGCAACGAAGATGTATTGCTTCAAGAACAAAATGACCCAAAAGCATACAATGACCAAGTTATTTGGCCTGATAAAATAGCAATAAATAAAGAGTATATAAAAAACTGGAGTGTAACAGAGGATATTAAATTAATAGTTGCTTCCGTATTAAGATAAGTGAAATGAAAGAAAATCCCACCATCGCCATTATTGGTTTGGGTTATGTAGGACTCCCATTAGCAGTAGCATTAGCTGAAAAGTATAAGGTAATAGGCTTCGATATCAATCAGAAGCGTATTGCTGAATTAAAACAAGCAAAAGACCACACCTTAGAGATCACTTCCGAAGAACTTCAGAAAGTATTAGATGGCTCAGGTACGGTTGGTTTGTCGGTTAGTTTTGATGCTTCGGAAATTGCTGAAGCAACCGTCTTTATTGTAACTGTACCAACACCAACAAACAAATACAACCAACCAGTATTAATTCCTTTAGAAAAGGCAAGTGAAACTGTTGGAAATGTACTGAAAAAAGGAGATGTGGTGATCTATGAATCTACCGTATATCCAGGTGTGACCGAAGATGTTTGTGTTCCAATTTTGGAATCGACTAGCGGACTTGCATTTAATACAGACTTTTATGCGGGGTATTCACCTGAACGTATCAACCCGGGAGATAAACAACATACAGTGACCAAGATCCTGAAAGTGACTTCTGGCTCTACACCTGAATCGGCAAAGTATATCGATGAGTTGTACGGAAGCGTGATAACAGCAGGAACGCATTTGGCTCCTTCTATTAAAGTTGCAGAAGCGGCTAAAGTGATAGAAAATTCACAACGTGATATCAATATTGCGTTTGTAAATGAACTTTCAAAAATATTTAGACTTATTGGAATCGATACACAAGATGTGCTGGAAGCAGCAGCGACCAAATGGAACTTTTTAAAGTTTACACCAGGTCTTGTTGGCGGACATTGTATAGGAGTAGATCCATACTATTTAGCTCAAAAAGCACAGGAAGAAGGCTACAATCCAGAGATCATTCTTGCAGGAAGACGTATGAATGACGGTATGGGAAGTTATGTAGCTCACGAAGTTGTAAAATTGATGATCAAAAAGGACGGTAAGGTAAAAGGCGGCAATGTACTTGTACTTGGTGTTACTTTTAAGGAAAACTGTCCGGATATCCGTAATAGTAAGGTTATTGATGTGATCGATGAGTTAAACAATTACAGTATGAATGTAGATGTTTTTGATCCTTGGGCCAGTGCCGATGAAGTGAAACACGAGTTTGGTATTTCACTTATTTCCGAAGAAAAAGAATTAAAAGATCATTACGACGCAATTATTCTAACCGTGGCACATTCGGCTTTCGGTGAATTCAATATAGATACTTATACCTCAGAAACATCTGTAGTATTTGATGTGAAAGCATTTCTTTCAAAAAACAAAATAGACGGTAGATTATAATGTACAAAACAGCTTATCACACAGAAGACATTTCAAATTATAGTTTCTTAGTAACTGGCGGTGCTGGTTTTATAGGTTCAAACTTAGTAAAATATCTATTGAGTTTTGGCGCAAAAAAAGTGCGTGTACTAGATAATTTGGCGACAGGGAGAAAAGAAAATTTAACCGAATTCCACGGAAATCCCGCATTTGAATTTATGAAAGGGGATATTCGAGATTTAGGCACTTGTAAAGCAGCCATGAAAGGGATCGATTTTGTTTCACATCAGGCAGCATTAGGTTCAGTGCCACGATCGATCAATGATCCTATTACCTCAAATGATGTAAACGTTTCAGGTTTTTTGAATATGCTTGTTGCTCAAAACGAAAGTGCTACTGTAAAGCGATTGGTCTTTGCGGCATCTAGCTCAACCTATGGCGATAGCCAATCATTACCAAAACGGGAAAACAACATTGGAAAACCTATTTCGCCGTATGCTGTGACCAAACTGGTCAACGAATTATATGCCGATGTTTTTTATAAGACCTACGGAACTAAAACGATAGGTTTACGTTATTTTAATGTGTTTGGGCCTAAACAGAGTCCGAATGGTGCTTATGCAGCGGTTATTCCATTGTTTATGCAGTCACTAAAGACAGACACAGCTCCAACCATTAATGGTGATGGCGAACAAACACGAGATTTTACATTTGTAGAAAATGCAGTTCAAGCCAATGTACGTTCGTTTTTTGCTCCTGAAGAAGCTGTGAATGAAATTTTTAATGTCGCTTTTGGTGATCGTATAAGCTTAAATACCTTGTGGAGTGAACTTCAAAAAATATCGGGTAAAAAATTAGCTGCCAATTACGGTCCGCCGCGAAAAGGCGATGTACGTGACTCATTGGCTGATATCTCTAAAGCAAGAGAACTTATAGGCTATGATCCATTATTCTCTATTGCAGATGGTTTAAGAGTGACTTGGGACAACTTCGAGCAAGTATGAAAGAAGAAAAATGGTTGTATGAAATTTCGGCAAAACGAAAGCTCATAGATCTTAATTTTAAGGAGATCTGGCGGTACCGTGATTTACTGGTGCTCTTCGTAAAACGGGATATTACAACTGTTTATAAACAAACCATCCTCGGGCCCCTATGGTTTTTAATTCAGCCACTTTTTACTTCCGTAATCTTTACTCTTATATTTAATAATATTGCAAATATTCAAACGGGTGGTGTTCCGCCATTTTTGTTTAATCTTGCTGGCATCACCGCCTGGAATTATTTTAGATCCTGTCTTTCTGAAACATCTACCACATTTACAAAGAACCAGAGCATCTTTGGTAAAGTTTACTTTCCTAGGGCTATTATGCCTTTATCAGTTACGATATCAAACCTATTAAAGTTTGTAATTCAAATATTTATTTTAATCATACTATATATATATTATTCGGCCGCTGGATTTGATATAGCACCGAATAGCTATTTGGCCTTATTCCCTATTTATGTACTAATGATGGCTATACTAGGATTGGGTGCTGGAATGATAATTTCCTCATGGACCACTAAATACCGAGATCTAAATGTTTTGGTTGGCTTCGGAATTCAATTACTGATGTATTTGTCTGCAGTTCCATATCCAATCAGTGAGATCATTAATAAGAAACCTGAATATGCTTGGGTGGTTATCTATAACCCCATGGCTCAAATTGTTGAAGGATTTCGTTTTATGATCTTGGGTCAAGGAACTTTTACTTGGTTTGGATTCTTTTATACCTTAGTTGTTGCAATAACGGTGTTTTTAATAGGCCTTATTGTTTTTAATAGAACCGAAAAGAAATTTATCGATACTGTTTAATATTAAAAAAGGAAAGATTAAAGACGAAAGTTATAAATAAACCAATTCACCATGTCCATTATTTTACAAGTTGAAAACGTAGCAAAACAATACCGTCTGGGCTTGGTAGGTACACGTACTTTGCAGCATGATGTAAAAAGATGGTGGTATAACATCCGAGGAAAGGACGATCCCTTCCTTCAGGTTGGTGCTGTAAATGATCGTAGCTCGAAAGCAAATAGTGAATATGTTTGGGCTCTTCGTGACATCAATTTTGACGTTCAACAAGGAGAAGTGCTGGGTATTATTGGAAAGAATGGTGCAGGAAAATCTACCTTATTAAAAATACTTTCTAGGGTTACCAGTCCCACGACTGGTAGTATTAAATATCGTGGTCGTATCGCATCATTGTTAGAGGTGGGTACAGGCTTTCATCCCGAACTAACAGGAAGAGAAAATATATTTTTAAATGGTGCGATCCTGGGAATGACCAAAGGAGAGATCGCATCAAAAATTGAGGAGATCATATCGTTCTCAGGCTGTGAAATGTATGTTGATACACCTGTAAAACGTTATAGTAGCGGAATGCGTGTAAGATTGGCCTTTGCCGTTGCAGCCCACCTTGAACCAGATATCTTAGTGATCGATGAAGTTTTGGCTGTGGGAGATGCCGAATTTCAGGCGAAGGCTATAGGAAAAATGCAGGATATTAGTAAAAAAGATGGACGCACTGTTCTTTTTGTAAGTCATAATATGGCTGCGGTTAAGAATTTATGCACCCGCGCCATCGTTTTGGAAAATGGCACGATGGCTTTTGAAGGAAATACCGACGAAGCGATCAAATTTTATTTACGAAGTAGTCGAAGTGCCGACGGAGTATCACTATTACATCGAACCGACCGACAAGGGAATGGGAAGATGCTTGTTAAAGATGTACAATTATTTAATAGTGAAGTTGAGCCCATCGCTGAATTGATCTCAGGGAATGAATTACTCATTCGGGTAAGCGTCAAAAAGATTTCGCCTATAAACTATGATAAACTAACCTTTGCCTTTAATTTTAGAGATCATTACGAAAAGAATGTTTTGTCATTTGTTACTGATGAAATGGGCGTGAAATTTAAAGATCTTGAACAACAAGATCACTTTTTTCTTAAAATTCCGAAGTTATACCTAAGAGGCGATCTCTATTATTTACGTGTCGTTATTTTCGAAGGAAGCCCAAGTGGAGAGAATTTGATCGACCGACTTGAAAATGCCGTAAAAGTTACAGTTCTACCAGGTGATATATGGAACACAGGTGTTGTTAATAGAGGAGGTAGTAGCGCAGTGATTCCAGCCGAATGCTTTTTTAATGAAGCTTAAAAAAAACATAAAAAGATATATAGTTAACCGCACCGCTGGTTATCTGCTAAAAGGAGTTGATGCTGTTGTTATAGTCAGTACCGGACGTACGGGCACCCAGTTTTTTGAAGGCTTTTATCGTCAAGTAGATCCCAATGCTTTTGTATTTCACGAACCCAATCCAGATTTTTTTGAAGTAAGCCTAAAAAAGATCAGAGAAAAGCAACCATCAGCTACCATTACCAATGCAATTATTAGTGCGCGTGGCTCATTACTATGGAGCATTAAGAATTTGATCAAAAGAATTTCCGGCAAACCAATCACTTTTATAGAGTCAAACCCCTTTATCTATCCTCTTCTTGATCATTATGATTCGGTTTTTAGATCTGTAAAAATGGTCTACATTACACGAGATTATAAAACTTATCTTTTATCAGCTTATAATAAAGATCCGCAGAGCGACGGAAATAATAATTTTTATGGCGATTCAGATCTTCGGAAGCGACTCACTGCAGTCGATTTTAATGAAATGTCACAGCAACAATGGGATGAACTCCCGCGAATACAGCGAATTGCTTGGTATTGGAATACATGCAATAGCGTACTGTTAACAAGATTGCAATCCACTAAAGAGCAGTCAATACACTTAACTTTTGAAGATCTATTTGAAAAGTCGTCCAAAATCCAAGAAGACACAATTGCTTCTTTATTGAGTTTAACACATCCGAGATACAACTTTAAAGAAAATAAGGATGCTTTGCTTAAACGACTTTCAACAAAGAAAAATGCCAGTGATAAACTAAGCACAGAGAGAACTTTCAATGATTTTGATCCAGAGACACAATTACATGTTCAAAAGCTGGTAGCGCCAATGAAAGATGCCTTAAAATATGGCGCGAATTGATATCTTTGGAAGAGATAATAGAAAAACAACGAAAAGTATGAGCCAGAAAAAAGTACTCGTCACAGGAGCCGATGGTTTTATAGGATCGCACCTAACCGAATATCTTGTTGAAAAGGGCTATCAGGTAAAGGCGTTTTGTTATTATAACTCCTTTAATTCCTGGGGGTGGCTCGATACGCTTCCGAAGAAAATATTAGACCAAATTGAGGTTTTTACAGGCGACATCCGAGACCCAAACGGGGTTCGCACTGCTATGCAGGATATTGATGTAGTATATCATTTAGCAGCGCTGATCGCCATTCCGTTTAGCTATCACTCGCCAGACTCATATATTGATACCAACGTAAAAGGAACACTTAATGTATTGCAAGCCGCTCGCGATCAAAACCTTGAACGCCTTATTGTAACTTCTACTTCGGAAGTGTACGGAACTGCGCAATATGTGCCAATTGACGAAAAACACCCAAAACAACCACAATCGCCCTATTCTGCATCAAAAATAGGAGCCGATGCGATTGCAGACTCTTTTTATCGAAGTTTTGAGATGCCAGTCACCATTGTACGGCCATTTAATACCTTTGGTCCAAGACAGTCGGCACGTGCTTTTATTCCTACGATCATCACACAATTACTAAACGGTTTTTCAGAAATAAAACTAGGAGACATCACTCCAACACGTGATTTGCTATATGTTAAGGATACCGCGAGCGCTTTTGAAGCGATCGCAAATACCGAAAGCCTAATTGGTCACGAAGTTAATATCGCAACTAATTCCGAAATATCTATCGGTGATGTAGCTCAAACGCTTATCAGTCAGATAAATCCTGATGCAAAAATAGTTTTAGATAAAGAACGTTTGCGTCCTGAGAAGAGCGAGGTGTTTCGGTTGTTTGGCGATAATGCTAAATTGATGAAGCACACCCAATGGAAACCTAGTTATACATTTGCTGAGGCCTTAGCCGAAACGAGTTCTTGGTTTGCAGATCCTGATAACTTGAAGGCGTATAAAGCAGGTATTTATAACGTGTAAATATCTTTCTTCGGAAGGATCACTCGAAATAATGTAATTTGATTAACTTCGGAAACGTCTATGAAACCAACCTTAGAGCATAAAATTGAGCACCTTTTAATTCAAGAAGATCAGTCTATCACTGAAGCCCTTCGTCAAATGGATGCAGTAGACCGAAAGTTGCTGCTCGTTATCGATGCTTCTAAACAGTACAAAAGTCTGCTAAGTGTTGGTGATATTCAGAGACATCTAATTAAGAATCAAGATTTTCAAGCCAAGGTTTCACAAGTACTTCGATCCAACCTACGAGTAGCTTCTGTAACTCAATCGAAAGCCGAAATACGCAAAGAGATGCTTCGCTTTCGGATGGAGTTTATGCCTGTCTTAGATAAAGATGGCCATCTAGAAGACCTGATCTTGTGGGAAGAGCTCTTTTCAGAAAAACACACAAAGGCCAAAGGAAATCTACAATTGCCTGTGGTTATTATGGCAGGCGGACAAGGAACTCGTTTGCAACCCATTACCAATGTAATTCCCAAGCCTCTTATTCCTATTGGTGAGAAAACCATCGTAGAGCATATTATTGATCGCTTTTTGGAAGCAGGATGTAATACCTTTCATTTTACTGTAAATTATAAAGCCGAAATGATCAAAAGTCATTTTGAAGGTATTATAGATAAAAAGTACACCCTTAATTATTACAAGGAAGAAAAACCAACAGGTACTGCCGGAAGTTTATCATTGTTAAAAGATAAAATTTCGACTCCGTTCTTTGTCTCTAATTGTGACATCTTGGTGGAGCAGGATTATACAGAAGTCTATAAATATCACAAAGAAAACAACAACGAGCTCACTTTAATCGGCGCTTTAAAAAATCATCCTATTCCTTACGGAACCCTACAATTAGACAGTGATGGCTTTCTTCAAGAAATAACAGAGAAACCTGATCTTAATTACTTAGTAAATGCTGGGTTATATATCATAGAACCACATTTGCTGGCTGAAATACCTGAAGATTCATTTTTCCATATTACACAATTAATTGAGCAGATCATCGCTAGAAAAGGTAAAGTAGGGGTCTTCCCGGTGAGTGAAGCTTCTTGGATGGATATTGGCAATTGGGCCGAATACAATGAAACCCTCAAACGTCTAGGTGAAAGTCCGTTTTTATAATGTCCAACAAGCCCATCAAAATAGCATCATTAGGGTTAAGCCAGTCTAATTTTTTAAACCAATTGTACGGTCTTTTAAAAGAAGAGAACCCTAACTTCTCATTTCATGTTGATAGATATCGTGATCTGTCAAATGGTACTATTGTTGAAAACACCTCTGTTTTTGATGAGTATCATGACTTTTCTAAAGAAAAATTTTCAAAGGTCGCGTTACTTTGGACGATGGTTCGGTTATGGTGTATGTCGGTTTTTTGGAAGTATTTGTTTTTTGAACTTGCTAATGCCAAGTCCATCAAAGATGTGCTGATCTCAGTAAAAAATCAAGCCATTTATAAGCATATCGCTGAAAAGATTATATTGCCAATGGGTTTTAAGGTGGTTCATATTCACTTTTGTACTCCCTACAATCTGCGCTATGTACCTTACTTGCAAAATAAAGTGGCTATAGTTTGTAGTTTTTGGGGATCCGATCTCTATCGAAACCTAGGAAAACGAAATAAATTTTATGTTGCTGATGCATTAGAGCGAGCTACGGCTGTGACCATTCAAACTCCTGAAATGGGAACGCATCTCTTTAAAAAATACGGGACAAAATTTAAAGATCATATTGTGTATGCGCAGTTTGCTATAGAAACGAAGATCTATAATTTACTGGATACCTATAAGGAAGATCTTTCGGTCTTGTCAAATTTTAAACGGTCTTGGAATATTCCTGAAGATCATATCGTGGTTACCGTTGGGTATAATGCAAATGAAGCTTTTAAACATATTGAAGTGCTAGATCTAATTCGGACCCTTCCGAAGCAAGAAAAAGACAAGATCACTTGTTTATTGCCATTAACATATTCTAAAGATAAGAGCTATCTCCACAAATTAACAACCTATCTCAATACGGTTGATGATGTGCAAGTGGTATGTATCAATGAGTTTATTTCGCATGAGGACCTAGCCAAATTACGCCATATCACTGATATTCAAATACAGGTTCCTGTAAGTGACGCCCTGAGTGGCTCAGTGACCGAAGTGCTTTATGCAGGTAATGTAGTACTTGCCGGGAGTTGGTTGCCTTATACTATTTTTAAGCGTAGCGGAATTAACTATGAAACGATCGATGCCTTAAATGAATTACCTACCAAACTACAAACAACCATACAACAGTTGTCAGATTTAAAAACGAAAAATCGCGACAATTATAAATATATTAAAGCATCGTTTTTTCCAGAGCACACCATGAAGGCTTGGCATCAATTATATGCTTCGGTCATTTGATTTGCTTCGGAAGTATTGCTATGCTATCTTGCTGAATCATGGAAAAAGAACCATCCATATCGATCATTATTCCTGTCTACAACAGAGTACATCTTGTTGCTGAAACCTTGCGCTCTATTAAGTCGCAATCCTTTACCAACTGGGAATGTATCATTGTTGACGATGGCTCTTCAGATGGCACTCAGGATCTTCTTAAAGCGATTGCGCTTACAGATAAACGATTTACTATTTTAGAGCGACCGTCTCATACAAAAAAAGGGGGTAATACCTGTAGAAATATAGGTTTGGAAGCCGCACAAGGCAATTATATTCAGTTTTTTGATAGTGATGATCTTATGCAACCCAATATGTTAGAGCGCAAGATCCAACTTCTAGAGCAAGGAGATTTTGATTATGTGATCTCTAAAACGGCCAATTTTGAAGATCCAGATCCAAATAAGATCATTAGTAATAATGAAGGTTACTATAAATTTCACGGTATTGCCATCACACATTTTAACTATGTGGACCAAAAGATTAATTGGCTTACCCCAGATTTCCTTGGAAAGCGAAAGTTAATAGGTGATTTACGGTTTAACTCATTGCTACCTTCCGGCCAGGAATATAACTTCTATTGTAAAGTAACAGCACGGTCTGTAAAGGCAGGTGTTTTGGATGAATTTACTACACTTAGGCGGATTCATTCTGGATCTATAAGATCACAATTAAACGAAGACACCGAACGTCTATGGCGAGAACGCGTTATTTTGAGGAGAGAAACTTATAAGGAGCTCAGACTGTTAGGGAATAAGAAGGTTGAACGTACATTATTCAATGCTTGGCTAATTTCTACCTTGGATATAAAAATCTCCGCAAAAGATCTTATCTATATAACTTCAAAATTATTTTTACAAGGACGCTTTAAACTCTTATTCTATTTTAAAATCTATCATTTTACTAAACTTCTGACAGGTAAAGGTCATTATTTCAGAAAGAAAATACGAAATTGCTTATCTAGAGCTTGATTGTTGTCTTATTTTAATAAAATTTACATTTAATATATTTTGAACCCACTTGTTTCCATTATCATACCAACATTTAATCGTACAAGTTTACTATTGGAAACTCTTGATAGTATTAAAGCACAAACTTATACTAATTGGGAATGTATTATGGTCGACGACGGTTCTGAATACGATCTGATAGAAAAAGTTAATAGATATATCGTAAGTGATGCTCGTTTTCGTTTTATTGAGCGACCCCAAAGTGTGCCGAAGGGAGGTAATTTTTGTCGAAATTTCGGATATAAATTTTCTAAGGGAGATTTAATACAATGGTTTGATAGTGATGATTTGTTTTTGCCTCAATCTATTGAAGAGAAGGTTAATGCGATGAAGCAGGAGGATGATTATGGAATTTGTGCAATTGAACTTTTTAGAGGAAGTTCAAAAAACGTTGAAAAGATTTATAATAATAAGCCTTCAAACAATCTAATAAATGCGTTTCTGAGGGATGAATTATTACTAAATATTCCGTCCTTCATTTATAAAAGAGCAACTGTCGATTCTTTTTGTTTTTCAGATACATTGACACGAGCTCAGGATTTAGATTTTGTATTTCGGGTGATTACACAACCTAATATCCAAGGTAGTTGGATTTCAAAATCATTGGTGCTAGTTCGCTTGCATGAAAATAGTATTACAAAGCGCTTTCAGCAATTCAAAGATGAGGATTTAAGGTCAGAAATCTTCGTTAGGAAATCAATATTAGAATATACAGCCAAGAATCAACCTTCTGGAGTTAATATGGCCTTGGCGAAATATCTAAATTTAATTAAACAATTGCTTAAACTTAGAAGACTTGATTGGTTTTTTCAAAGTCTTTCCGAATGTCCAAAACTTACCTATGGTTTACGGTTAAAGTTGCGTTCTGTTGCTTTTATTTACCATCATTTCGGAAAAGGTTTGAATACATACAGTAAAATTGTTCGCGCCTATACAAAAGATTAATTTTGAGTGTTGTTCCGTCGCTTGTGTTTTTTTGTATTTCCTAAATAAATGAAATTTTGAGCTTACTATTATGAAAAAATCGTTGATGATTCTCGATTAACTTTATTAAAATACACCATTTTTATTGTCATTAGAGATAGCTTTGTATTTCATTATCCTGAAGTTATTATCTTTGAAATAACGCACATGAAGGCAAAAAAAAAAATACTTATTACTGGTTTGTTAGGCGCTTATGGAGGCCGTGAACTAGAAGCCGCATTCATTGCGAAAACATTCGAAAAGAAATACGAGGTAGCACTTTTATCTACCGTGAATGTGCATCCTGATTCAGATATCTATGCGTTTGGTTTTAAAGGGAAGGTTGATTCGCTTAATGAATTGGTGTATAAGGAGAGTTTTTGGGTGCGAACGCTCACAAAATTAATGTACGCTTTTCGAAAAAAAATACGGGCAAACCACTATCATATTTCCAATAAGTTAACCCAACGGTTTATAGATCTTGACGCAGTTAAACATCGTGTCATTAAAAACCATATAACATCTTTTGATGCCATTATCATTTGTGCGCAATTGCATTCGCAGCAAATCAAAACCTTAGCCTTAAGCGCCGAAGAAGCGCAAATTCCTACTATTTTTAGAACCACAGGTACTATAGATCTTGACGCAGTAAAGCAACCAGAATGGTTAGAGCATATAACTTACTTTATTCATCATTCTGAAACCAATGCCGCCCATTTAAGGCATCTTAAAAATCCGTTTTATAGTGTTATTGATCAGTGTGCATTCTTAGAAGCTAAGTTGCTCAAACTACCGTTGGTTTCAGAAAGGATCACCTCGTTTTTATGTCTGGGAAGATTAGATGAAAATAAAAATATTGCAAGCGTTATAGAGGCTTTTCAAAAGATCGAAGGGCCAAATCTACGATTGAGTATCGTTGGAAACGGTCATGAAAAAAAGAAATTGCACGAAATGGCTTCAACCGATAATCGTATTACTTTTAAAGCCAATATAAAACATGATGCTATTGTTGATTGCTATGGAGACCACGATTGTCTCATTATTGCATCACATCAGGAAAGCGGACCTTTAACCGCTATTGAAGCCATGGCAGCAGGACGGGTAATCATTAGCACACAGGTTGGCGCTATGCCTGCACGTTTGCCAGATCATCCTTTTTGGTTTGATGGTACTTCGGAAAGCTTGCAGTTGGTAATGGAAAAAGCAATGCAACAAACGCCAGAGCAGATAAAAACTTTAGCGCGTAAGGGTAGAGAACGATATCGATCTAGTTTTTCTGAAGCAGAAATAAAAAAACAGTATGTAGCGGTGCTCGAATCATTCGTTTAACTTTGTGTCTATGCAAAAAGGGCTTATTTCGATTATAATTCCAACTTTCAATCGTGCAGATCTGCTAGGCGAGACTTTAGACAGTTTTATAGGGCAAACCTTTACTAATTGGGAGTGTCTTGTGGTTGATGATGGCTCTACTGATGGTACGCAGGATATTATTAAAACCTATGTCCAAAAAGATAGTCGGTTTCAATTTTTACAACGTCCAGAAGATCGCGTAAAGGGCGCTAATGCTTGTCGGAATTTTGGCTTTGAGCAAAGTAATGGAGAGTTTATAAATTGGTTTGATAGCGATGATATTGCTGCGCCTAATTTCCTTTCAGAAAAAATAAAACTCTTAGAGAATGATGAATCACTTGACATGGCTGCTGGTTTTGGAGAGGTCTTTTATACAGACGGACGACCCAATCTAAATGTTTGTCCGGTAGACGATCATACCAACAATGAGGTTGAAAATTATATTTTACACGACTTTTGTTTTTATACCAATTCTCCCTTATGGCGAAAAAGCTATTTGCTGGCGAAAAATGAATTTTTTGATGAATACCTTCACCGTGGGCAAGAAAAGGATCTGCATTTTAGACTTGTTGTCAAAGGCATTCGGTTTAAGCGCTTTAAAGATTATCCGCTATTTTATAAGCGAGGCGATAACGAAAGTATTTCTACGCAAGCAGGTTCTAGCCTAAATGCGAAGAAATCGGTTTTTGACTTTCGGGAAAAGCAATTTCTTATTCTGGAAAAGATAGATAATCCTTCCAAAGAAAAATTGATAGAATATTTATTTTATAGACAGGCAGCGTTGTATTACGATATGGTTCAAAGTGCGTCTCCTTCAGAAAAGAATCAAATTATAAAAGTCTACTTTCCGAAGTTGGAGTATATGCTGCGGGTAACACATCTTGCTCCAAAGTATAAAAGAAGTATTAACTTCGGAAATTTGATGCTGAAATTGCTCGGAAAAGGATATAAATTCTTCTATTTTCCTCATTTTGATTACAGAAGTTTTTAAATTGCAGTGTCAAGGGTGCAAGACACCCTTAGCAACTAACCAAATTAAGACCATATGAAAATACTGATCACGGGAGGTGCAGGAAACATAGGAAGTTCCATGGCCACAGCGCTCCAACGTAATCCAAATAACCAAATAGTCATTGCCGATAACCTACTTACAGGCAGTATTTCTAAGATCCCTCAAGCTGATAATATTCTTTTTGTAAAGGCCGACGTCAATGATTTTAATGACATCGCCTCTATTTTTTATACGCACCGCTTTGATTATGTCTTTCATTTTGCTGCGGTGGTAGGCGTAAAGCGCACTCTTGACAATCCGTTGTGGGTTTTAAACGACATCAAAGGATTCGAAAACATTCTCAATCTCTCTAAGAATACAAGCGTTAAAAAGGTATACTTTTCGTCTTCTTCGGAAGTGTATGGAGAGCCTTTTGAAATTCCGCAGAATGAACACACCACACCGCTTAACTCAAAATTGCCTTATGCTATTGTAAAGAATGTGGGTGAGTCGTTTTTAAAATCATACCACGACGAATTCGGACTTGATTATACGATCTTTCGCTTTTTTAATACCTATGGGCCTAATCAGAGTGAAGATTTTGTGATCCCAAAGTTTATTCAAGCTGCCCTAAATAACGAAGATATTACCATTTACGGTGATGGGAGTCAGACGCGAACTTTCTGCTATATTGACGATAACATCGACACCTTGCTAAAGATTCATGAAGGCAATTTGGTAAATAATGACGTGATTAATATTGGTAACGATGAGGAGATGTCGATTTTACAACTTGCGCATTTGGTCGTTGAGCTTTGTGATAGCAATTCTAATATTATTCACTTACCTGCTCTAAAGGAAGGCGACATGACCCGCCGATGCCCTGATATTCATAAAATGAAAGAAATTCTTAGTCGTGACCTGCTCACGGCAAAACAAGGAATTAACAAATATATTAATCATTTAAAAAAGTAAGGATGCGCATTGGAACCCATCCTGAGAAATCCAATCACACCCTAGAAACAGATGCCTATCATCGCATCGTGATTCCTGTATATATTCCAAATTTAACGGAAGCCTACTTTAAAGATGGGCTCGCAATACTACGCTACTGTTTGGATAGTCTCTTAAAAACTATTCATGAGAAGACACGTGTTACCTTAATTAATAATGCGAGTTGTCCTGAGGTAAAGACTTATCTAGAAGCTGTTTATAAGGCCAATGAGGCGATCGATCAACTGTTTCATAGTGATATTAACCTAGGAAAGGTAAATGCTATCTACAGTGCAGTAAAGAGTAATTTGGAGCCTTTGATCACCATTAGTGATGCCGATGTGTTTTTTAAGGCTAATTGGCAAAAGGAAGTAGAACAGGTATTTGTAGATTTTCCGAAAGCTGGTATGGTATCACCCGTTCCGAGTAGTTTGGCGTACAATACAGATTTTGTTCGTTCTACATTTTACTACGGATTCAAACGCGGAATACTCAGATTTAAGTCGGTTAAAGATCAAAACGGACTAATAAAATTTGAAGATAGCATAGGAAGAAAATTATACAATAAAGCGCATCTCGACAAATATCTGACCCTATCTACAAAAGATAAAACGGCCGTTGTTGGCTGTGGTCATTTTGTAGCGACGCTCCGTGCCGAAGTGTTTAGACACGCACCTCCTTATCCTAGCAACGCTAAAATTGTGGGGGGCAGCGAAAATAAATACTTCGATATTCCAAATAACGAAGGCGGATACCTACGGTTGGCGACCCATGGAAATTACGCGTATCATTTAGGAAATGAGGTTGAACCATGGATGGATACCGAGATGGAAGCACTTAATACTTCCGAAGAAAAACCAGCTGTCAATACCAAACTTCGCTTTGAAGTTGCCGGAATTTCACAAACAGGTAGAGCCCTTGGCAAAGTCCTTTTTCGTATCCTCGTACGCGTGGGTCCCATAAAAAGATGGTACTTTAGCTTGTTGGGCATGAAAGACAAAACCTACTAGTATGAATGCTATTAAAACTATTTTACTGATCCAATATCCTATGCCGCTTAAGCGTATTGCGAGTTGGACCAATATGTACAATTATTATCTTCGGGAAAATAAACACACTTTCAATTATATTGTCTGCCCGAAAGATGATGAAAAGGCGCCGGGAGCCACCTACGCCTATGTTGAAGAACCTTCACTTCAAACCAAAGTACAGCAAAAAATAGATTACAAAACTCGCTTTAATCGCTACTTTAAGGCACTAGATTCGGTGATCGAGCCCAATACCAAATACATTATTCATATCATTGATAATAGTGGTATTGTAGCACCTTTAAATGCGCATATAGAATCGAAGTACAATAGAAAAGATTTTTATGTTCAGTATTACTATCAGGGATTTGACGTGATGTTTGATGGGGAAAAAGCAGAAAACTTCCTCTCGGGTATAGACGAAATGTTTTTCCTCACCAAAATGTCCTATCAGCGTTATAAGGAATATTACTATGAGCTTACTTTTCGCGCAGGGGTAATGCACAATACCACCAACTCAAAGTTATTTTTTAAGGTGTCTTCTTCGGAAAAGGAACAATTAAAAAAGCAGATGGGCATCACAGCGAAAACGGTTTTTTTATGGTGCTCTCAGGATCGCCCGAAAAAAGGTCTTCATATCATTTTAGACGTTTGGAAACGTATATACAATGGCGACCCCAACGAAATGCAATTGCTTATCGTAGGAACTAAAAACAAAATTGAGCAAGACGGACTCACCTGGATAGGGCGTGTGCCAAATGCCGAATTACCAAAATATTATCAGATCTCAGATTTCTATCTTTTTTCAACGCTTTGTAAGGAAGGCTTCGGAATTGTACTCGCAGAAGCACTTAAATGTGGCTGCTATTGTATCGCTTCAAATCAAGGCGGTGTACCCGAAGTACTTGATCACGGGAACTACGGAAAGATCATAGAAAACCCTAATTTTATTGACGAATGGGTTGAGGTGATCAAAGAAAGTATGATGGAGTTAGAGCAAAATAACGGTGTGAATCCGTTTTATCGTGAAGATTTCGATAAACTATATGATCTAGACGATTGGTGTGATAAAATGAACGCCAAAATAGAAGATGCTAAATTTAATTTACGCTAATGTTAACCATTGCTGAAATAGGACAAGCACATAACGGTAGTTATGCCAAATTGCTCGAATATATCGACGCTGTGGCAAAAACAGGCGTAAAAGCGATCAAGTTTCAAACCCATATTGCAGAAGCCGAAAGTAGTATTTATGAGCCGTTTCGCGTAAAGTTTTCTGATGATGCCACTCGTTTTGACTATTGGAAGCGCATGGAATTTACACAGCAACAATGGATCGAGATCGGTGAGCGCTGTAAAAAACTCGGACTCCTATTTATAAGTAGTCCGTTTAGCAACAAAGCCGTCGATGTACTTGAAAAAGCTGGCGTTGAACAATATAAAATAGGGAGCGGAGAAGTCACTAATTTCTTATTGCTGAAAAAGGTGATCGCCACAACTAAACCTATTATTATTTCTAGTGGAATGAGTTCATTAGCAGAATTGGACGCTACTGTTTCCTTTCTGAAAAAAAACAAGGCAAGCTTTAGCATTTTACAATGTACCACCAGCTATCCAACACAACCAAAAGACTATGGGCTTAACGTGATCGGCGTTCTGAAAGAGCGTTATAAAATACCCATTGGCTTTTCGGATCATTCGGCAGATATCGCTACAGGTATTGCTGCGGTTACTTTAGGTGCAGAAATTTTAGAATTTCACGTGGTCTTCAGTAAAGAAGATTTTGGGCCTGATGTTACATCTTCGTTGACGATGGAAGAAACAACCGCCTTGATCGATAGTGTTGAGCGTATTTCCGAAGCTATAGAAAATCCAATAGATAAATCTGATAACAGCCGTTTTACAGACCTAAAGAATATTTTCGAAAAATCACTCGCTGTCAATAAAGATCTACCTGCAGGGCATATACTAAGCTTTGAGGATCTGGAAGGGAAAAAACCGAAAGGCTATGGATTGGATGCTTCAACATTTGAAGCGGTTATAGGGAGGAAACTCACGCGAAGTATGAAGCAATGGGACTTTTTAAATGAACAAGATATCACCTGATTATGGGTAAGAAAAGAAAAATTTGCGCGGTAATTACAGCGCGCCCCTCGTACAGTAGGGTGAGAACTGCTTTAAAAGCCATTAAAGAACATCCCGATCTGGAGTTGCAATTGGTGGTTGCTGGATCTGCATTATTAGATCGCTACGGGAATGCTGTTAATTTTATTGAAAAGGACGGCTTTACTGTAAACGAAAAGGTCTTTATGGTTCTTGAAGGTGAAAATAAGACAGCAATGGCAAAGACAACTGGTCTTGGCGTGATGGAATTGGCAAACGTGTTCTACAATTTAGAGCCCGATGCAGTTCTTACCATTGCAGATCGTTTTGAAACTATTGCTACTTCGATAGCCGCAGCTTATCAAAATATTCCTTTGATTCACTTACAAGGTGGTGAAGTCACTGGTAATATTGACGAAAAGGTACGTCACGCGAATACAAAATTGGCAGATATTCATTTTGTTACTTCGGAAGACGCCAAAGAACGTGTCATTAAAATGGGTGAGGATGAAGCGTATGTGTTTAATACTGGTTGTCCATCTATCGATATAGCAGCGCAAGTAGCGGCGTCTCCTGAATTAGATTTTGATCCTTTTAAAAAATATGGAGGTGTTGGAGCCCAATTTTCTCTTTCCGAAGATTATATTGTAGTGATGCAACATCCTGTAACTACCGAATATAGTGCTGCTAAAGAAGATGTGTTAAAGACCCTGCGTGTGGTTGATGATTTAAAGATACCAACCTTTTGGTTTTGGCCAAATGTTGATGCCGGCGCCGATGGAACTTCTAACGGAATCCGCTCGTATCGCGAAAAGGCAAATCCAAAACACATTCGATTCTTTAAAAATATGGAGCCCAATGATTTTTTAAAGCTTTTACTCAATAGTAAATGCCTCGTAGGAAATTCGAGCGTCGGGATACGTGAATGTTCTTTTTTAGGTGTGCCGGTAGTAAATATAGGAACGCGCCAGAATAGAAGGCTTCGCGGTGAAAATGTCATTGATGTGGCATATACAGAAAGTGAAATAAAACGCGCTATTAAAGAACAATTGGCTTCTCCTAAAAATATGAAGAGCACCATTTATGGCGATGGAGGTAGCGGCCAAAAGATCGCAGATATTTTAGCAACCGTAGAACTTCGTTTTCATAAAACAATAACCTATTAATGAAGATCTTAGGGCTCATACCGGCACGTGGTGGAAGCAAAGGCATTCTCAATAAGAATAGAAAGCTCTTGGGAGGAAAGCCCTTGTTACAATATACAGCTGAAGCGGCCTTGAATGCAACAAAACTAGAGGCTGTGGTGTTTTCTTCGGAAGATAGAACACTTCGGGATCTCGCTAAGGTATTTAAGATTGAAGTGCCCTTTGTTCGTCCGTTGCACTTGGCCACCGATGAAGCTGGAAGTTTAGAGGTAGTTCAACACGCTATTGAGACCTTGGAAAAAGACGGAAGAAGCTTTGATGCTGTATGTTTATTACAAGTTACAACGCCCTTCCGAAGTGGCAGCATCATTGATAAAGCCATTACAAAATTTACTAGTGAAAATGCAGATACGCTCATTTCGGTACAAAAAGTACCTCATCAATACAATCCGCATTGGGTTTTTGAACCTTCCAAAGGCAGTCTTAAAATTGCAACGGGAGAGGATGAGATCATTAAAAGAAGACAAGAATTACCAGAAGCGTTTGTGCGCGATGGCGCTATTTATATTGTAAAAACGGAGGTTTTGATGAATGGGTCTTTCTTCGGAAAAAAAATAAGCTATTTAGAAACCGACCCCGAAACGTATGTGAATATTGATACACCCGAAGACTGGGCTAAAGCCGAAGCGATAATAAAGAATCAAAACAAAGGATAGATGTTATTTAATTCGATCGAATTTTTTCTCTTCCTTCCTATTGTATTTTGCCTGTATTGGTTTGTATTCAAAAAGTCACTTAAAATTCAAAACATACTTTTATTAGTTGCCAGCTATGTTTTTTACGGTTGGTGGGATTATCGGTTTTTAAGCTTGATCTTGTTTAGCACCCTGATTGATTATTGGGTGGGAAGGCAATTGGAAATTTCCGAAGACAATAAAAAGCGAAAACAGCTTTTAGCTATAAGTCTGCTGGTAAATCTAGGTCTTTTGGGCGTTTTTAAATATTACAATTTCTTTATTGAGAGTTGGATCGATGCCTGGGCTATGGCCGGGGTGACCATGCATGCGAGTACATTAAAGATCATTTTACCAGTTGGAATATCATTTTATACCTTCCAAACCTTGAGTTATTCGATCGATGTTTACCGAAAAAAACTTAAGGCAACATCCAATTTTGTTTCTTTTGCAGCCTATGTCTCTTTCTTTCCACAATTAGTTGCGGGCCCTATTGAGCGAGCGACAAACTTGTTGCCACAATTTTACAAAAAGCGCGTTTTTACCTATGAAAATGGCGTGGTAGGGATGCGTTTAATACTTTACGGGCTGTTTAAAAAAATGGTCATAGCTGATAATTTCGCTCCTTTTGTGGATGATATTTTTAATAATCACGCTAATTATTCAGGGATCATACTTGTTTTAGGAGCTGTTCTTTTTGCGGTGCAGATCTACACAGATTTTTCGGGTTATAGTGATATTGCCATTGGTACAGCTCGCCTCTTCGGATTTAATTTAATGCTCAATTTTAAGCATCCCTATTTTTCGAGAAATATTGGGGAATTCTGGCGAAGATGGCATATCTCATTATCTACATGGTTCCGAGATTACTTATATATCCCGCTGGGAGGTTCCCGCGGAAGTAAACTGATGCAGCTTCGCAATGTGATGATCATCTTTTTAGTGAGTGGTTTCTGGCATGGTGCTAATTGGACCTTTATCATTTGGGGAGCATTGCATGCATTGCTATTTATACCGCTGCTGTTTTTTGGACAGAATAGGAAATACACAGACAATATAGCGGAGGGCCGAATATTTCCTAGCTTTAGAGAAGGAATCGCTATGTTGACCACTTTTGCTTTAACCACCTTTGCCTGGATCTTTTTTAGAGCCGAAAGCGTCACTCAGGCTTTTGATTATATTAAAACCATGGTTGTTAACAGTAGTGTCCTTTCGTTTTCAACCAAAATGACGTATACAACTGATATTAAACCTCTTTTCTTTATTCTTGGTATTTTTATTTTCTTAGAATGGTTTGGAAGGGATCGAATTGATTTTGTCAATCCGTTTTTAAAAAAGTATAGTGTTGTTCGCTATGTAGTTTACTTTGCAATGGTATTTTTGATCATCGTAAGCTTTAAAAATGACAACACAAGTTTTATATATTTTCAGTTTTAGATGAAAAAGTTTCTTCTTCATATGTTGTGGGTTTTGGTTGCATTTTATGTGGCCTTATACGCCATTCAATATGCTTATGATTATAAGATCACCCATAGCAGTGATGTAAATCATAAAATGTGGCATGATGTCGCAAATGGGAACATTAATGCAGATATTGTTTTTATCGGAAACTCAAGAGCACTTGTACATTATGACCCGGCGCTTTTTCATGATAGACTTGGTTATTCAGCTTATGTTTTGGGTATGGATGGAGAAGGATTTACCAGCCAGAAGATCATTAAAGATCTGTATTTGACCAATAATAAAGCTCCAAAAATATTATTTCAGAATGTTGATATCGCTTCATTTGCGCCCGTAAAAACCTATAACAAACCGCCGCATCTGCCGTATATTTCATATAAAAATGTAGCCGATTTTTATGCCTTTAATAAAGATGCTTATATGGAATGGCTATTGCCTATGTATAAGTATCGTTATTATGCGAGTAATTACAATAAATTATTCAATAATGATAATATCACCAAAGTTCGTGGATATCAAGAAATGGACATTCCATGGAGAGGCGAAAATAAAAAAAAGAATCCAACTGTAGATAAATCGCGACCAATGGACGGTTTCGATTACAAAAAAGGGTATGACTATTTGGACGAGCTAGCGCAAGAAACTTTAAAGAGTTCAACTGATCTGTATTTATCATGGGCTCCAACTTATTATGAACGAACGGTGCGCAATCAGGACAAAGTTACAATGCTTGTTAATCGATTTCGTGAATTTGAAAAACGCTATGATCATGTGCATTTTTTAGATTTTACCCGCGATTCGCTAACCTTAGATACAATTTACTTTTATAATGAAAACCATCTGAACAAAAAAGGGGTTCAAATTTTCAATGAAGAGGTAATAGACAGCATAATTAGGATACAAGAGTCAAAATGAATAAAGTGATAAATAGACTTTTCGAAAAAAAAATATCAGCTTCCGGGCTTGCGGTCTTTCGTATTTTCTTTTCGCTAAATCTGCTTTTTGAAGTATTCCGTGTTTTTCGTTACAGACAGCTCTATTTCGATCCAATGCCTTTTATTGAGTCTGCGAGTCCGTTGATAACCATCAGCCTTGTAGTATGGATGTTGGTGTTACTTTGTTTGAGTGCCGGACTATTTACCAAAGTAATGAGTGTTTTGAATTACGCCCTGGCGCTCTTAGTTATAGACTATTTTGGCCTACTTGAATATCATATGAATCACATCTATATTGGGATGAGTTTTATGATGATATTTTTACCCCTAAATCGTTTTTTCTCAGTTGACAGTTTATTAGCTAAACGGGCAGATAAAAATAAGGTGATCCAAAGACGTAAAGTAGCCGCACTTTATTATTACTTGCCGTTGATACTGGGTATAGGGTTTGTTTATCTCGATTCTATCTTTTTTAAATTTAAATCAGATATGTGGGTAGGTGGTTTAGGGATGTGGCTTCCCGCCTCTATGCCACAGGCAACGATATTAAAGGATCAATGGCTACTAAATCAAAAATGGCTGATCGTTTCTCTGGGTTATTTAACCATGTGCTTCGAACTTATTTTCCCCTTTACGTTTTTTATAAAACGATTTAGAATACCACTATTAATTGTAGGTATTGGGTTGCATATTGGCATTCTTCTCGAATTCCCTATTCCGTATTTTGCACTGGGTTATATTGCTATTTATATTCTTATGGTGCCAGTTTCGTTATGGGACAGGATAGCGCAAAAGTTAGAAAAGCCTACATTGCAAACAAACTTAGCAGGTATAACTTCCGAAGAAAAAACAACCCCCGTACGGTCTAAAAAAGCACTCGTCATACTTATGCTTTGTGTGCTGCTGTTGCAACTGAATTCAACTTTTAATTTTCCACTAAGTGAAGGAATTGTAAGTAAGATAGAAGCTAGTTTTCCTTCGGCTCAACCTGTGCTAGGTGAGCTTTTACAAATAAAAAAGAAAGTAAGGCGGTTTTCAGTAAAAGCACTCGGAATTACTCAGCATGGTGTGTTTGTGGACGAACATTTTGCTGGATTCAACAACTTGTATTCGGTAAAGTACGGCGAAACGTATTTGCCATTCTATGATGTTGATGGTATGCCAGACAGCTATCTTCAAGGGGGAACCTGGATCGACTTTAATTATCGCGTAAATGGTATTAATGTTCAGCAACGTATGGGAACACTTGAAAAAGGACTTAAACGTTACACGGCCTTTTGGGCAAAAAAGCAAGGAGTGTCATTAGAAAATACTGAGTTTTCAATTGTTCAGAAAAAAGTAAAACCCATATTTTTATGGGAGAAAGACTTACTTAAAAACAATATGAATACGCCCTGGGAAAAAGTAGGAACCATGACTTGGTCTAAAGAAAAAGCATACATAACGTTTGAAGAAAATCTAAAATGAAAGCTGATCAATTACATATTGTCATTGGTTCCAACAGCTTTTTAGGCCGTACACTTTGCGACCAATTAGTAGCGAGAGGATTTGAGGTAAAGGGTGTTTATCATCAAAATACAGATCATTTACTAGAAGGAATTCAGCAGCTTCCAATTGCCCATTTAGAAACGCTGCCAAGAGACGTAGCCGTAGTATATATAGTTAGTGCCTACGTGCCTCAACTCGAAGATAAAGGGGTGGAACAGCGTTTACAAGCGGTGAACGTCGATTTGGTGATGCGTATTTGTGATCACTTTAAACAAGCCAAAGTTGTGTATTGTTCTACGGTTTCGGTGTATACTTCGGAAGGAAAAATCATCACAGAGTCAACTCCCGTCAACCCACAAAATCCCTATGGTAAATCGAAATTAGCGGGCGAAGAAGTTGTTAAAGAACACCCGAAATTTGCCATTGTGCGAATAACGTCCATGTTTGGACCCAATATGAAAGAAACTACCTTTCTACCGCGTATCATTAAGCAAGCGCTAAAAGGAAAACAGATAGTACTTTTTGGTGACGGAAGTAGAATGCAAAATTATATTTATGTAGACGTTGTGGCGCAATATCTTATTGCAGCTGCTTTGAAAAAAGAGAATGGTATTTTCTTAGCTGCTTCGGAAGAATCGCTATCAAATAAACAACTAGCACAAACTATTCAAAAGGCTCTACCGCATACGCAACTCGAATATCAAGGGGAAGACAATTCTCCTTCGTATCTTTACGACAACCGATTAACACGCGAAAGACTTAAAATAACCAACAGTGCAGTCAATTTGAAAGATCAATTGAAAACCCTCATAGCATGGATAGCAAAAAAGTACTAGTTACCGGTATTGGAGGTAATGTAGGGCAGGGTATTCTTCGGAATATTAAAGCAACGGGGTTTCCTATAATGACCGTAGGCACTAACATCACCGATTTTTCGGCCGGAAATCATCTTTGCGATACTTTTTACAAAGTACCTTATGCGTATGAGCCTTCGTACATTATTACAATGCAGCAAATTGTAAAGAATGAAGGAGTTGATCTTATCATTCCAGCAACCGATTTTGAAGTGTATTATTTATCGGAAAATCAAGACGTTTTGGGTTGTGATGTAGCCGTTTCCGAAGCAAACACAGCCGCCATCTATTTAGACAAATACGCAACATACCTCCATCATAAAAAGCATGCCATACCTTTTGCCGATTCTTTTCTGCCCAGTAAATATATCTCAACGGGCAAACCGAGTATTGCAAAACCAAAAAAAGGCAGAGGATCAAGAGGTATCGTGTTAAACCCAACAGATTTCTCTGGTTTTTCTGATGAGGATTATATGGTACAGGAACTTGTAGAAGGAACAGAAATTACCACTGCTTTCTATGTGAATAAACAGCAAAAACTACATGGCTTAATTACATTTGAGCGGATTCTTGAAAACGGTACAACCACCCATTGTAAGGTTACAATAGATCACGACGCACAATTGGAAGAAATGATCAATTTGATGATTTCTCAAGCACATTTTAAAGGTTCTGCCAATGTTCAGTCTATCGTTACAAAAGAAGGTAAAATTATTCCTTTTGAGATCAATTGCAGGATCTCAGGAACCAATTCAATTCGAGCAAACTTCGGATTTGAAGATGTAAAGTACACCTTGCAAGAATGGTTGTATGACCAAGTCCCTTCCGAAGTAAAAATCAAAAAAGGCGTAGCGACCCGTGTGCTTATGGACGTGATCTATACCGAGGCTACCAATTTCGATCAAGCCAAAGACGCTTCAGCTAAACACATAATCTATTAATGGCAGTTGTAAAATACATACTTTTTGATGCGGCAAACACGCTTATTCATAAACCTACACTCTGGCAAAATTACAGAGAAACGCTGGCACAGCACGGTTATCTTATTGATGAAAAGCTGCTTAAGCACCATCATACCCTAATTAGCGAAACGATACAATTTCCTGATGTCACTTCGGAAACGTTCTATGCCCATTTTAATACAGTTCTTATAAACAGTTTAGGAATTGTGGAAAACAAAAAATTACTTTCTGATATCTTTCTCAGCTGCAAAAATTTGCCTTGGGAGGCATTTTTAGATGTTGAAGCGCTTAACGAACTTCACCTTCCACTTGGAGTACTCTCTAATTTTAATAGCAGTTTACGACAGCTGCTTTCAGAAAAAATTCAAGACGTATCATTTAAACATCTATTTATTTCTGAAGAGCTCAAAGTAACAAAACCAAATGTTGAAATCTTTGAGAAAGCTATTTCGACGATCGGGCTGAATCCCGAAGAAATTTTATACATTGGAGATTCATTGAAATTAGACGTAAAACCGGCACTTGCTGTTGGAATGCAAGCAAAATTGATCGACAGACAAGCTTTGTATCCAGCTTCCAAATACAGCATAGAAAGCCTAGCAGTACTAACCAAATTGTAGCCAGTGAATACCGAACTTTCTTTAGTGGTCCCTGTATATTTCGAAGAAGAGGTGGTTTCTCAATTTATTTTGGAAGTAACCGAAGCACTTGCGAAAATTCAAATTACCTACGAAATTATCTTTATTGATGACGGGAGCGCCGATCGCACTAAAGAGATCATCAATGAGCACGCCGCCAAGGATGATCGATTAAAATTGATCGCCCTTAGTTATAATCACGGCAAGCAAGCGGCTTTGACTGCGGGTATTACATATGCACAGGGGGAGTATCTTTTGTATATGGATCCAGATCTACAGGATCCACCAGCGGAAATTCATCGATTTCTTTCTGAAATTAGAAAGGGATATGACTTGGTTTTTGGAGTTCGAAAGGAAAAGAAAGACACTTTTATTAATAAATTATTTTCTAAAATATTCTGGGGAACACTTCGCCGTTTTACAGGACTTCAAATTCCGAAGGATCTAGCAGTGATGCGCATTTTTAACCGAAAGTTTGCCAACCAGTTTTTATGCTATAAAGAACAAAATCGTTTTATTGAAGGAATCTTTATGCACATTGGTATGAAGCAAACTACCATAACGATTGAGCAGAGAGAGCGATTTGCAGGAAAAAGCAAATTTAATTTTAGAAAAAAAATGGAGTTGGCATTTAATGCTATTTTCGATTTTTCAGAACTCCCATTAAAGTTGGCAGTTAAATTAGGACTGGGTTTTATTGTTATTGGAATTCTAACATTACTTATCATTATCGTTTTAAAACTTACCTTGGTTGATTTCCAATCGGGTTGGCCTTCTATTATAGGAGCGCTGATCATAGCTACGGGTGTTCAGCTGTTTTTTATAGGAATTGCAGCCTTGTACATTGGTAAAATATATAAAGAATCTAAAGGAAGACCCTTGTTTTCAGTTATGGAACTTACTAATCTAACTTCCAGATCATGAAAAAAGTTGCCATCATAGGATCTGGCGATCTCGGACAGCTTATAGGGCATCATGCAAAGCACTCATACAAAGTAGCTGGTTTTTTTGACGATTATCAAGAGGCTGGAACTAAGGTTGATGCGTTGCCTGTTTTAGGAAAAATAGATACCATTGAGGAACAATTTGCAACAGGTATTTTTGACGAAATAATGATCGCAGTTGGATATAAGCATTTTGCGTTTCGCGAAGCGTTGTTTGAGAGGTTCAAGGAGAAAATTCCGTTTGCTACCATCATACACCCCTCATGTTCGGTAGATCCAAGCTGTCTAATTGGGGCAGGGAGTTGTTTGTTGCCAGGATCTGTTTTAGATCGAAATGTGGTGATTGCAAATAATGTTTTGATCAACGTTGGTTGTACGATCGCTCATGACACTACGGTTCAATCGCACAGCTTTTTATCTCCGCGTGTGGCCTTAGCGGGTTTTATAAACATAGGGGAACGCTGCAATATTGGAATTAACACTACAGTTATTGACAAAATATCAATCACCTCGGATGTACAAACAGGTGGCGGAACAGTGATTATTAAAAATATTGAAAAGCCCGGTCTTTACGTTGGTAACCCTGCAAAATTTATACGATGATCCCCTTTAACAAACCTTATCTTTCTGGCAAGGAACTCGTTTATATAAACGATGCAGTTTCTCGTGGCAAACTTTCCGGAGATGGGTATTATACCAAAAAATGCCACAAATTTTTTACAGAGACTTTTAAGTTTAAAAAAGTTTTACTCACCACCAGCTGTACAGACGCTCTAGAAATGGCCGCATTGCTATTAGATATCCAGGAAGGTGACGAGGTGATCATGCCTTCATATACTTTTGTGTCTACTGCAAATGCCTTTGTCTTGCGCGGAGCAAAAATAATTTTTGCCGATTCCCGTGAAGATCATCCTGGATTGGATGAGGCCTCATTGTCTTCTTTAATTACTGAAAAAACAAAAGCGATCGTTGTAGTGCACTATGCAGGTGTCGCGTGTGATATGGATCAGGTGATGCAGCTCGCTAAAGCACACGGTCTATTTGTGGTTGAAGATGCTGCTCAGGCTGTAGATAGCTATTACAAAGGAAAACCTCTTGGCGGTATCGGACATTTAGCAACTTTTTCATTTCATGAAACCAAAAATATACAATGTGGTGAAGGAGGATTACTTATCATAAATGACGAACAGTTTATTGGTAGAGCTGAAATTATATGGGAAAAAGGAACCAATCGTAGTGCGTTCTTTCGCGGTGAAATCGACAAGTACGGCTGGGTTGATATAGGATCTTCTTTTTTGCCTTCAGAATTAAACGCTGCCTATTTATATGCACAGTTAGAACATTTAGAAGAAATTCAGCAAAAACGAAAAGCAATTTGGACCGCCTATTCAGATGGTTTAGCGCAATGGGCAAAAATTAATTCAATTCAAATACCTAGTATTCCAGATTACGCCACAAATAATGCCCATATGTTCTATTTAGTGTGCGCCTCTGTTGAACAACGTTCGGCCTTGATAGCGCATCTCAAAGCAAATAATATATGGTCTGTTTTTCACTACTTGAGTCTACATACGAGTCCGTTTTTTAAAAATAAACACGACGGAAGAAACCTGCTATATAGTGATCGCTATACCGAACGCTTAGTGAGACTTCCCTTGTTTGTCGAACTTGAACCAAAGCAGATTATTGAAAAATTGATCGCATTTCATGGGTAAGCTGCAGCCATATCTTCTATGGGTTTTTCGCGTTGTTGTACTACTGTATACGCTAATTGCTGGTTATTTTTTTCTGAACCGACCCGCAGGCATTGGTGATGAAGACCTGTTTATTAGTGATTTAAAGTACATTCAATCTGATGGCTGGTGGGCAGCCATTGAAAAAGGTATTTCATTGCCTTATATGCTGCTCAGCTACTTACCTGCGCAGTTCCTCGATACACATATCGCCCTACGTTTTATAAATATAGTACTGCTTTTAGGATTAGCAGGCTACTTTTTTTACTTCCGAAGCATAAAAAAAGCAGATTTTTATCTACTCCTGCTTTTCTTTATAAGCACCGTGGGATATTTTTATACGGGCATCAATGATACGCTTCTTATAGTTAGTTCGGTTATCTTTTTTTCTGAAACATATCGACTCGCATTTATAGCGAAAAAAGGAACATTAGCTCTGTGGGGAACCGCCCTAATTATTATGTTCTTTACACGAAGCTTAACTTTGATCTTTCTACCTGTAATTGTGATTTCTATATTTTTAGTGATCAAAAAAGGCGCTTTCAGTAAAAAGACATTGTTAATTCCTGTATTATTTTTTTTGACAATGATCGCGCTTAACCTTCCCGCGTTACAAACAAATGGAGGGCTTTCCTTTGATAAAAAGGATCCGCCTCAAGACGTAACAGTTAATTGGGTACAACGGCAGTATTTAGCTCAACTTATGGTGAATGATGGAAGTTTAAAAAATCATAAACACCCGTCGTGGGAGCAAACAATGGAGTATCTAGATGTGCATGGTGAGGAGGCGCTTCCTAAAGGGATCTTGTCTGGACTCTTCTTCGATATTGGTTTAACGGTTAAAGAATTTTTTAAAGATCTTGGTGAGATCCTTCTCTACGGAAGCAGGCAAATTGGGTTGATCTTACCGATCATGCTTTTCTTCGGAATACAAAGTTTGATCAAAAGAAAACGTATTGATCGATCTACCTATATTCCCTTGCTATTGATTATGATGATGTGCATCTTTGCGTTGATCATTATTTCGTATGTAGAGTTGAGGTGGTTTGGGTCTGTATTTATCATGACGATCTACGGCTTTTGGATGCTTGCTGAAGAAGAACGCATTCCGAAGTCATTAGTCACATTAAACTACGCCGCAATCACGCTTTTAAGCTGCTACGGAATTTACGGGATCCTTAAAGTAATTTGGTGAATAAAAAAGAACGTATATTACTATTAGTGCCCGATGGGACAGGAATTAAAAACTATTTGTACTCAAATGTTTTTAAGAACACCAATCATGAACTGATCTTGCTGCACCCCTTTGATGAGGACACTCTTTCGTATATAAAGACGAATGTTACCTTAGATAGCTGTATCGCCATCCCTAAATACACCGAATCCATCCGTGAAAAGTTTTTACGGGAGCTTATCCACTTAGCACGTCTACGTTATAATGCAAAGGAAGTAGAAAACCCTACGATCCTTAAATTCTGGAAGCGTGGTCATAAGTCATTAAAACTAAAGATCTTTTATACGGCTGTTCAGATGGCAGCAAGAACAGTACGCTCTTATGCGCGCATTGAAGCCTTAGAATTGAAATATGACGAGTCGCTTCAGAAGAATCCATTTTACAAAAAAATTGAAGCCATATTAAAAGAGAATACCCCTACACGTATCTTTTGTACTCACCAACGGGCGCTTGTAGCACCTACAGTTTTTAAAGTAGCACGCGACCTTGGAATCTCGTCAACTACGGTCATTTATTCTTGGGATAATATTCCTAAGGCCCGACTTGCATTACGTGCCGATAACTATTTGGTTTGGTCTGGATTTATGAAAGAAGA
The DNA here is from genome assembly GCF_058148545.1 of Ulvibacter sp. 2305UL32-6. Classification (NCBI taxonomy): domain Bacteria; kingdom Pseudomonadati; phylum Bacteroidota; class Flavobacteriia; order Flavobacteriales; family Flavobacteriaceae; genus Ulvibacter; species Ulvibacter sp. 2305UL32-6. The sequence continues at coordinate 108,594 of NZ_JBYVKA010000001.1, read as the reverse complement.
ATTACATAGCTTCTATCCTGAAATCCCTCTAGATAAGATCACTGTAACCGGCACCCCGCAATTTGAGTTTTATAACGATCTAAAGTATGTCTACTGCAAAGAAGAATTTTATAAAAAATATGGCTTAGACGAAAACAAACAACTTATCTGCTTTTCGGGAGATGATGTAAAAACGTCTCCATATGATCCTCAATACCTTAACGATTTTGCAACCCAGATCACAGAGCAGGGGCGTGCAAACGATTTTCAAATTATTTTTAGACGTTGTCCGGTCGATCTTTCAGGGCGTTATGATTGGGTACTTCAAAAGTTTCCGAAACTGATCGTCGATATGCCACCGCTTTGGAATTTTAATTCTGAAAAATGGACAGCCGTTTATCCTACCCATGAAGACGTCAAATTGTTAGTAAGCCTTGCGCTCTATGCAGATGTTGTTGTAAACGTAGGTTCAACAATGGCATTCGACTTCGGAATGTTTGATAAGCCCTGTATTTATATTCATTACGATCATAAAAAAGACCGGAATTGGTCTGTAGACACTATTTATAAATATCAGCACTTCCGAAGCATGCCTACAAAAAACACTGTATTTTGGCTTAATGGTGCTTCGGAAATCGTCCCGCTACTGGATGCTATTCATAAAAATCCCCAAACCGACATTCATGAATGGTTTCAGATCGTTGTTTCAGATGTCGCAGATGCTTCCAGTAATATCATTAAATCACTCTCCTGATGCATATTTGCTTTCTTACCAATGAATATCCGCAACCCGGCAAACCGCACGGAGGGATAGGTACTTTTGTACAAACCCTGGGAAAAGGATTGGTTTTAGCAGGTCACAGGGTTTCGGTAATAGGAACGGGTGATTCCTCCCAGGATGCTCTTCGCGTAGATGATGGGGTACAGGTATATACTACCAAAGCTTATAAAATTAAGGGACTTAAAGCCTTGCTCAACGCAAAACGGATTAATAAAAAGCTACGCGAAATTCACAAGACACAGCCTATTGATATTGTTGAAAGTAATGAAAACGGACTCGCAATGGTTAGTAAGATTCGGGGCATAAAGTACGTGATACGGATGCATGGCGGACATCATTTTTTTACGCTTTTTGAGAATAGACCGCGTGTAAAGAAAAACGTCTGGCTCGAAAAACGGTCGTTTGCCAAAGCAGATCACTTATTTGCTGTTAGCAAGTATGTGGCTAATATTACTTTAAAAGAATTAAGTCAACCTGAGCGCGAGGTCACTGTGATCTACAACCCTATAGATACTCAAAAATTTCGGCAGGTAGATTATTCGAAGGCAATTCCGCAGTCTTTGTTGTTTGTAGGAACGGTCTGCGAAAAGAAAGGTATACGGCAATTGGTTCAAGCCTTGCCAACCATACAAGAGCAATTTCCGAAGGTACATTTAAAGATCGTGGGTCGCGATTGGTTTTTTGCCAATGGGAATTCTTATATTGAATATTTAAAGCGTGAAATTCCAACTTCGGTAAAGGAGCATATTTCGTTCGAAGGGGTTGTGCCTAATACGGAAGTAGTTAGGTATATTGAAACTTCCGAAGTATGTGTTTATCCATCACATATGGAAGCCATGCCGTTGGCTTGGTTGGAGGTCTTGTCAATGGGTAAACCTTTTATAGGAAGTGCTATTGGGCCAGGATTTGAAGCCGTTTCTGATGGAAAGACCGGTTTACTCTGTGATCCGCATGATCCAAAATCGATCGCGGAAAAAGTAATTTGGATGCTAACAAATAAAGAACAAGCTATCACAATGGGCAAAGCAGCTCGAAAAGATATTTTAGAACGATTTAATATAGAGACCTTAATCGAAAGGAATGTACAGGCATACGATGGCCTGATTCAAAATGGGTAAATTTAGTACAGACATACAAAAGTATAAACGTTATTCAGGGAAGAGCGGTCTCACCGTGTTATTAACCCAACAAGGCCTTTGGGCGCTTTGGGTGTACCGTTGGAATAATGCTATCTACACAAGTACATTGCCGGGTTTTATAAAGAAAGTACTACTTGTTTTTGGAGTGATTTATCAAAAATGGATCGAGATCATTACAGGTATCAGTTTGCCTTATAGCGCAACCATAGGGGAAGGTTTTTATATTGGTCACTTCGGAAATATCATTATCAATGCTTCGGCAGTGATAGGAGATAATTGCAATATAGCACAAGGAGTCACGATTGGTGTGAGTGGAAGAGGAGCAAATCGCGGTGTTCCAACCATCGGGAATAACGTATATATTGGAGCGCAGGCAACCGTTGTGGGGCCTATAACGGTAGGTGATAACGCCGTAATAGGTGCAAATTCGCTAGTATATAGAAACGTAGCAAGCGGTACAACTGTAGTAGGAGTGCCAGCAGAAGAAGTAAGCACAAACGATTCAAAAGGGTATATTTAAGTATGCGTTTTCTAGTAGTTACTCTGGCTCCCACCATGCTCAAAGAAGATGGTCATTTCTATTCGTATGCTCCGTATGTAAAAGAGATGGATCTTTGGTTTTCAGCGGTAGATTCAGTGGCTATACTTTCACCTACTTCCTATGATGAAGTGTTATTGTTGGCGCCTTTTAAACGGAAAGATATTGATGTGCAATCGGTTCCTACACTTGCTTTTAATAGCTTCGGAAAAGCTGCTGTTTCCATACTTGTGTGGCCGTATATTTTTCTGAAATTATTTCGGGAGTTTTCCAAGGCAGATCATATTCATTTGCGTTGTCCGGGAAATATGGGACTGCTAGGTGCTTTGGTGCAGATCTTTTTTCCGAAGAAAACCAAAACAGCAAAATATGCCGGAAACTGGGACCCCAACGCCAAACAACCTAGCAGTTATCGATTTCAGAAGTGGTTGCTCAATAACACTCTACTCACAAAAAATATGCAGGTTTTAGTCTATGGCGAATGGCCTAAGCAGTCAAAAAACATCCGATCTTTTTTTACAGCTACCTATCCAAAATCAAAGATGCTGGAAACCGTAAGCCGGTCTGTAAAACAACCTTTTCGGTTTCTATTTGTGGGCATGTTATCGTCTGGAAAACATCCATTGTATGCTTTAAAACTTGTAGAAGATCTTTATAAAAGTGGCGTAGCTTGTACCTTTAATTTCTATGGAGATGGTGAAGAGCGAGCAGCATTGGAAAGCTATGTTAGTTCAAATAACTTAGAAGAAATTGTTTTTTTACACGGAAATCAAAGTGCGGAAACTATAGAACAAGTATATAAAAGCAGTGATTTTTTAATATTGCCATCGCAGTCTGAGGGCTGGCCAAAAGTAGTGGCAGAGGCTATGTTTTGGGGTGTGATCCCGATTGTTTCAAAAGTATCTTGCGTCCCATGGATGCTAGATCAGGGGAAACGAGGCGCCCTATTATCAATGGACTTTTTGAAAGATACACAACTGCTTAAAAAGTTAGTTGCAGATGACAAAGAGCTGGCTAAAATGTCTAACAAGGCTATGGCTTGGTCACAACAATATACCTTAGACGACTTTGAGAGGGAATTAAAACTGTTGGTGCAATGAGGGTGATGCAACTTATAGATTCGTTGAATCCCGGAGGTGCAGAGCGGGTCGCTCTTACTTTTGCCAATGCATTAGTTGGAAAAATTGAGCAGTCTTATTTATGTACAACAAGGGATGAAGGTCTCCTAAAATCAGCACTTCATGATGAAGTGGGTTATCTTTTTCTACGGAAAAAGGGTACGCTCGATTTAGCTGCCGTATATCGCTTAAAAAAGTATGTGAAGAATAAAAGAATAGATATTGTTCATGCACATACTACCTCTTATTTTATAGCAGCTCTTTTAAAACTGATCTACCCACAAGTACGTGTCATTTGGCATGAACATCAAGGGAATAGGGTTCATACGTCAAGGCTGCAAAATATCCCCTTGCTGTTAAGTTCACTATTTTTTACTAGTATTTTGACGGTAAATACGGAGCTCGAAGCTTGGTGTAAAAGAAAACTATGGACAAAACATGTGCAGTACTTACCCAATTTTGTTGTTACAGATCCAATTAGTCAACCTTCACATGCTCGTAAAGATGTTATTATTTGCGTGGCAAATCTAAAGACACCTAAAAATCATCTTAATCTATTAAAAGCCTTTGCTATAGTTCACAAGCAGCATTCAATGTGGAAATTACAGTTAATAGGAAAGGATTTTCAGGATTCTTATTCGGAAAAGCTAAAAACTTTTATTAAAGAAGCCTCCTTGAGGGATCACGTTGAAATTTTAGGAAGTTCTGATACCGTATTTGTGATGATGCGTGCTGCCTCAATTGGAGTGCTGGCTTCAGATAATGAAGGACTGCCAATGGTGCTACTAGAATACGGGGCCTCTGGGTTAGCAGTTGTGGCTACCCAAGTAGGACATTGCGAAGAAGTAATTAGTACCTTTGGCAAAACGGTGCCATCTAACAATAAAATAGCACTTGCTGATGCCTTAAATTACTACATAGCGAACAAGGCAGAACGAGAAAAAGATGCGGTGGCGTATACGCAGCACATTGCAAAGAATTATGGTGTGGAAGCTGTATTGCCCAAATTATTAAATTGCTATAAAAACGATCACTATTAAACAGAAAAGAAACATAACGTATCTCCAGTTGTTACTTATCCATGCCGCTATGGCCTTGGTTATTTACGCTATGGAGTCAACTTCCAAATTCTTTTTACTAGCCGCGATTATATATTTTCTTTATCGGGTGGTAACCAACAATAATCGAAATGATGAAGTATTGTTAGGAGCTGCCTATGTAATGGGTTTTGAAGTTCTATCCCGTATGACGGGCGGAGCATTTTCTTATGAATTTGCCAAATATGCGGTCATGGGGTTTATGGGAATTGGAATCTTGTATAAAGGGATACACCGTGGAGCCTGGCCTTATGTGCTTTTTATCTTATGTCTGGCGCCTGGAATATTCTTTTCGGCTATGAACTTAGATTATGAAACGAATGTTGCAAATGCTATTGGTTTTAATTTAAGTGGTCCTATGTGTCTGGCGATCACAGCCTTGTATTGCTATAACAGGAAAATGCCCGAAAACCGCTTTAAAGATGTATTGCTGGCGGCTTTACTTCCCATATTAAGCACAACGGCCTATCTGTATATTTATACTCCAAATATTCGCGATACTTTATCAGGAACAGCCTCCAATTTTGCCGCCTCCGGGGGGTATGGACCCAATCAAGTAGCTACTATTTTAGGTCTTGGAATGCTCATACTATTTGTTAGACTCTTTACGATCAAAGATAAACTCACAAATGGAATCGATCTCGCGCTGTTGGCTTTTGTTGGGTATAGAGCTGTTGTGACATTCTCACGAGGAGGTGTGATCACTGCACTTATATGTGCCATAGCCTTTTTAGGAATTTATCTTTTGCAGATCAAGGCTTCGCAACGCAAGGTCTTGATCCCTAGAATTATTATCATTGTTGGTGTCATGGCGATCACTTGGCTTATAACGTCAATATCAACACTTGGGCTTATAGACAAACGTTATTCCAATCAGGATGCAGCTGGCAGACTTAAAGATGATATTTCAACAGGACGACAAGAACTAATTGATTCAGAAATTGAAGCATTTTTACAGAATCCTATTACAGGTGTTGGTATAGGTAAGGCAAAAGAATTTCGCTTAGAAACAACAGGAAGGCTGTCTGCTACACACAATGAAGTGAGTAGAACTCTTTCGGAACACGGACTTTTTGGTATCTTTAGCTTGCTTATTTTACTTTTGACTCCGCTTTTCTTCCGTTTAAAAAACAGAACTAATTACCTCATATTTGCCTGTTATATTTTCTGGATTTTTACCATCAACCACTCAGCCATGCGTATCGCAGCCTCTGCATTTGTATATGGTCTTGGACTTATTGTATTTGTAAAAAATGTCAAAAAAACTGCTGTACATAGGAAATAAACCTTCCCAAAGTACGGGTACGGTTACCACTATCGAAACACTTTCGCTTCTACTTGCTTCGGAAGGGTTTGAGGTAGTTACAGCTTCCGCAGCCAAGAATAAAGCGCATCGTCTTTTAGATATGATCATTACAACTTTTAGGCAGCGTAAAAAGGTTGATTTTGTGCTAATTGACACCTATAGCACTTTAAACTTTGCATATGCCGTCGCAGTTGCAAAGCTCTGCAGAAAATATAAGGTCCCGTACATTCCTATTCTTCATGGAGGTGATTTGCCCAATAGGCTTATTCGGAGCCCGAAACTGACTAAAAACCTCTTCGGAAAGGCCCATGTTAATGTTTCTCCATCACATTACTTAACGGAAGCTTTTAATAAGGCAGGTTTCGACAATGTAATATATATTCCAAATACCATTGAAATTTCAAATTATCCTTTTTTACTTCGGAAGGAGATCAAACCCAAATTACTATGGGTGCGTTCTTTTTCAGAGGTTTATAATCCCATGCTTGCGCTAAAGGTCTTGCAGGAGTTACTTCCGAAGTATCCCAATGCAACATTGTGTATGGTAGGACCGGAAAAAGACGGAACTTTATCTCTATGCAAAAAGTTTTCACAAAAAGAACAATTGGCTGTTACTTTTACCGGACGTCTAGAAAAACAAGCATGGATCGAACTTTCGGCTCAATATGATATTTTTTTAAATACAACCAATTTTGACAATATGCCTGTAAGTGTTGTCGAGGCCATGGCACTCGGACTCCCTATCATTTCAACCAATGTTGGAGGTATTCCTTTTCTAGTGGAAGATAGAGTGAATGGACTTCTGGTCTCACCCAATGATGTAAAAGGCTTTATACAAGCAATAGATGAAGTTATAAAACAACCCGATGAAGCAGTTTTACGCACTGAAATCGCTCGAAAAAAGGCAAACACCTTTGATTGGGAAAATGTAAAACATAAGTGGTTAACGCTTTTAAACCACTAAATAAATACCTATTTTTGAGCGACTAACATAACCGTATGGCTCAGAAATCGAGTATCCATTTTGATATTTCAGAGCGGAAAGTACTTCTGCGTATTTTCGATATTGTATTTGTGCTTGCACTACTTTACGGTGTAGGGCTTGTATTTGATTTCGATTATTTTATTATTAAAGCACAACACTGGGTTTGGTCTATTGTGTTGGGCTTATATCTTACCATTTTTGCTACTATTTTTGAACTTTACAATCTGCAAAAGGCGAGTAAATTTGAAGTGGTTATTCAGAATATTATTTTAACATCTTCTGTAACGGTACTCTTTTACTTGCTCACGCCCTTCTATACACCCGAGTTACCTGCAAATCGTTTACAGATCATCTATTTTTATATTTCTATCAATCTCGCCTTGTTTATTTGGCGATACGCCTATATCGTACTTATTTCGGCGCCTCGTTTTTTTAAAAGAGTACTGCTTGTAGGTAATGCCAATGAAGTTTTGGAAGTAGTTGAATCATTGCAAAAGTCTGATCCAAATTACAAAGTTGTGGGTTATATCAATACTGAACCTAAGAAGGTGGCCGGAGAAGGTATTCGTGAAATTCCAAGTTTTAGTTTCAGGACCATTTCTGAAACCATAAAGAAGTATCAAGTCTCTGAGATCGTGGTGGCATCACCACAATCGGATGCAATGACAGCAGCCTTGTACAACGCATTGATCTCGCAGTTGGAAAATGGCGTGCCTATTAGGGAGTATACCCAGGTATACGAAGAAATCACACACCGTGTACCGATACAACATGTAGATCGCGATTTCTATCGCTATTTTCCTTTTAGCCGAAGTAATCAGAACAAACTATATCTTTTTTTTCATCGAATTTTAGACTTGCTGTTTTCAGTTTTAGGACTCGTTTTTGGCTTGATCATTTCACCGTTTATCATTGTTGGTAACCTAATTGGTAACCGCGGACCGCTTTTTTACACGCAAATACGTGTTGGAAAGAACGGACGGGATTTTAAGATCTATAAATTACGCAGTATGGTCACAGATGCAGAAAAGAACGGAGCACAATTTGCTGCGAAGAAAGATGCAAGGGTTACTAAATTTGGACGATTTCTTCGGAGATCACGTTTTGATGAGATCCCGCAGTTTATCAATGTGATCAAAGGAGATATGAGTGTGATTGGCCCCCGTCCCGAACGGCCAGTTTTTGTAAAAGAACTCACTAAAGAAATTCCTTTTTATCAAGTTCGGCACCTAGTAAAACCGGGGGTTACAGGCTGGGCACAGGTTAATGCTAAATACGGAATGACCCAAGAAGATGCCATTCAAAAATTACAATACGACCTTTATTATATTAAACACCGAAGCCTATTTCTAGATATTAGCATTGTGATCAAGACGCTAAGTACCATTATTTTCTTCCGTGGACAATAGCGGTGAATATTGCTTGTTGAAAACAAGTAAGTATGAACCGATCACAAATAACTGTTCACGAATTACTAAATTATTTATTCCGAAGAAAACTTGCTAGAAACACATATCGAACCATAAGCGCGATAAATAAAGGTAGCAAACCTATTGCGAATACCTGAACACCCGTTACCCAATGAATACTTAAAAGGATGAGTAGTAATATGAGAAATATTACATAGCGCTGAATCCATGCCTTTGGAACTTTTTTACATATTATTCCAAGGAATAAAATATTAAAAGGAAAAGCCCAAAGTAGATTGTAATTATTGGCAGTAGCCGTGTGATCTGTAGCAAACCAAAGTAGAAAGAGCAGGACACCAATCAAGCCAGTAATTAAGAATAAAAGTCCGTCCAACCATCGGGATCGTTGTTTCTTTTGAAAATCGCGTAAGGTGATAAATATGATGAATGCGCTAAGAATTCCTAGAATAAACAACGGACTCAAAAAGAAATTAGTGGACTTTTTAACGGGCTTGTTAACATACAGATCTGTTGTTTGGTTAACAAGCTTTACAGCTCCTTCTGCTCGGTCTATTGTTGCAACTTCAGCGGCTTTATAAATGTATTCTGGAAGAAATTGATGTTCCCATGGGGTCGCATTTCTGTCAATAATAGCTCCCAAAGCAGCATCTATACCGAGACTTCCCCAAGAATTTGCGGTGAGGTTTTTCTGAATTAGTTGCCTAAAGGTCGAATCTTCAGTTACGAAATCATCATTGTAATGTAGTTTATTTCCAAGTACATCAACCAAAACATCCCTTATTTTGGTAGCGCAATTGTCAAAAAAGAAATCGTATTTATATTTTCGGTTTTCAGGTTTGATATTATTTTGGAGAAAATTGAATATAGCTTGTTTTTCACTGCTATTTAAATTGAGACTTTGCTCTTTTAGCCATCTATTCTGACTGCGATAATGGTTGTAAAAAGGCTGAAAATTATTACTGCCTATCTCATATAAAAGCTTCCCCTGAGCAAACTTTAAATAGAAATTTGGGGTATCAAAATCATATCTCCCGTAGTCATAAATAGCGTCAAAACCAGCTTGATCACTTTTTACACGGAATGCATTATGACCAAATTGGTCGCTAAGTGAGTCACCTGGACCAATAGTAATGATGCTAATTTGAGTGTCTTCTGGAAGGGAAACATCCTGAGCTTTGGCCGAAAGGCCCACAAACAGAATAAATAGAAATGCGTAGTATTTGATCAAGAGCCTAGATTTAGCGTTATAAATAGTCTACAAATTTAGCGAAAAACGCTCCAATCTATCGTCAACGAAAATACATTGGAGTAAAGTGCGGCACTTTGATCGCCAATATCAGTTAGGGCATAGTCTACTTGAATGCCTTTATATTTAAAACCAACACCTATATTGGGCTGGAAGCCCACAGATTCATTACCATCTAATTGCTGAACGTTCTGAAAATTACCCATACCAGCGCGAACAAAGATCATATCAATATAACCAAATTGAAGCCCTAGTGCGGGTGTCATGCTTGCGGCAGAAGATGAAATTATATCATTGGTTTCTGCAAATCTAAAGTTAAAATCTACTTCAGTAAGCAAAACATAATCATAATGAAATACGAATTCTCTTGAAATTCCGAGTTGTAGCTTCGGGATGGTGATCTCGGTTGTTTCCGGAAGATCTTGATTCTGCCCTTCCACAGCGCCAGAAATTTCTGCAAATTTCTCCTCATCAATCGCCCAGGCATTAAAAGTTGTGGTAATATCACGCGCCATCAACCCGAAATTCCATTGGCCAGATTCAAATTGAATTCCGGCGTCGAGACCAAATCCCCAGGAACTAGCAAAGTCACCAATTATTCTTCTTATAATCTTAGCATTCACTCCAAAATTGAGTCCGTCGAGTGGTAATCTGCGCGCGTATGAAAAGGTAAGCCCGTAATCTGCTGTAGAGAATAGAGAAATTCTATTGTAATCAATATTTCCCTGATCATCAATTAATTGTGTGGTATTTAAAATATCATCAACGCCAAAACGGATAATTGAAAGTCCTACGGCGCTCTGCTTATCTAAAGGCATCGCAAAGCCAGCATAATCATAATTGGCAATGTTGGCAAAGTAGGAGGCGTGCATTAATGACAATTGTTTGTCTTCAACATGTACGAGTCCGGCGGGATTCCAATAGCCTGAATTTACATCAGCTGTGTTTGCTACCATAGCGTTCGCCATACCAAATGCGGCGGCATCAACACCAATGTTCATAAATTCGTTAGAATATTTACGCACTGTTTGAGCGTTAGCTGTAATAGCTACAAGACAAAAAACAAAAAATAATTTCTTCTTCAAGCTTGGAATTTGGGGGCAAAGATGCCACTATTTTATAAGATAGTAAACTATAATTTTAAACACATATTGTGTTTTCAAGAGCTTAGACGAAAATACTTTGCTATTTTTACAGCGGAAGGTACAATTGTTTGTTTTTTGTGCTTCTTTTATCATTTTTATTTTCAGTAGGGAAAAATTGATTTAGACCTTATACAACGCCTAACTATGATCAAGCAAATACCCAATATTATTACATCGCTAAACTTATTATGTGGTACGGTAGCGATATTGTTCGCAGTTTCTGGCGATCTTATAACCGCTTCAGTTTTTGTTTTCTTCGGAATTTTCTTTGACTTTTTCGACGGACTTGCTGCAAGATTGCTCAACGCCCATAGCGAAGTGGGGTTACAATTAGATTCGTTGGCCGATATGGTGACCAGTGGGGTAGCGCCTGGTATTGTAATGTTACAATTATTGAGTCAGGCAACTACAGGTGCATATCTTGATATTGGGGCGCTGTTTTCTGAATCTGCATGGAACACTTCGGTGTTTGACTATATACCTTTTATCGGGCTCTTAATTACGGTTGCCTCTGCCTATCGTTTGGCAAAGTTTAATGTAGACACACGCCAAACTACGAGTTTTATTGGGTTGCCAACTCCTGCAAATACCCTGTTGATCTTAAGTTTGCCACTTATTTTACATTTTCAGAATACACCAGCTTTAGAAAGCATTATTCTAAATCAATGGATGTTACTTGGGTTAACTTTATTGAGTTGTATTTTATTAAATGCTGAACTTCCGTTGTTTGCATTGAAGTTTAAAACATGGGATCTTAAGAGTAACGCGGTGCGCTATCTATTTTTGCTAGCGTGTATTGTTTTGCTCGTGCTGCTTAAGTTTGTTGCGATACCAGCGATCATCTTACTTTATATTTTGATATCATTGTTTTGGAAAGACCAAGCCCCGCAATAGCGATTGAAGCGGCATCCCTCCAACTTGATTGGAGGATATAGCAGAAAGCGCGACCGAGACCTTACGCTAGTAAGCGTCTTGGGATTGCCCTACTCTTTTTTCTGAAAATCAAGTTTCTTTTTACGCAATTCAAAATTCTGACCTAAATACACCTTACGCACCATTTCGTCTGCAGCCAGTTCTTCTGGGATACCGTGTTTTAAGATGCTCCCTTCAAACATGAGGTAAGTGCGGTCGGTGATGGCAAGTGTTTCTTGTACGTTATGATCGGTGATAAGAATACCGATGTTTTTGTTTTTTAGTTGTGCCACGATACGTTGGATGTCTTCTACCGCAACGGGATCAACGCCGGCGAAAGGTTCGTCGAGTAAAATAAAATGCGGATCGGTTGCTAGGGCGCGTGCAATTTCGGTACGTCTGCGTTCACCACCACTTAAAAGATCGCCTCGGTTGGTGCGAATGTGCCCGAGTCCGAATTCTTCAATAAGCGATTCCATTTTTAAGAGTTGCTCCTTTTTTGAGAGTTTGGTAAGTTGTAAAACGCTTAAAATATTGTCTTCAACACTGAGTTTTCTAAATACCGAAGCCTCTTGTGCTAAATAACCAATTCCGTTCTGAGCTCTTTTATACATCGGGTAGGAAGTGATCTCGGTACCGTCGAGAAAGATATTTCCACCGTTGGGTTTTATGAGACCTACGATCATATAGAACGAAGTTGTTTTTCCAGCCCCGTTTGGTCCTAGGAGTCCGACGATCTCACCTTGATTTACTTCTACGGTGATGCCTTTCACAACCTTTCGGCCTTTGTATGATTTGATGAGATTTTCGGCTTTTAGTTTCATGGAATGCGTTTCACTTAGAACGTTAAAAATAGGATTTAATTTCCGAAGTAGACATTAAGACTCGTAGCTTTCTAGGGCTTCCCAGTATTCATAGGCGCGACGCATATGTGGAATGACGATAGTACCACCTATTAATAGCGATACGCTGAGGGCTTCAACAACTTCTTCTTTAGGAATGCCTAGTTTAAAGCATTCTTCCAAATGGTAGCGTACGCAGTCATCACAGCGTAAAACAAGTGAGTTTCCCAAGCCTAAAAGTTCTTTGGTTTTCTTCGGAAGCGCCCCTTCTGCATACGTATTGGTGTCTAAATTAAATATGCGTTTTACGATCTTGTTGTTATCTGCCAGCAATTTTTCGTTCATTTTAGAACGATAAGCGTTGAATTCGTCTACAATATTATTTGACATGTTGCTTTTCTTTTTTACGTTGTTTTCTTACTACGGCACGTGAAATAAAAATACTAATTTCATATAAAATGATTACCGGAACAGCTACGATCACCTGACTCGCAATGTCTGGAGGCGTTATTATTGCTGAAAGTATTAAAACTCCTACCAAGGCGAATTTGCGGTATTTGCGCAGTATTTCGGGTGTTACAATACCTATTTTAGTCAGGAAGTAAATAATAATAGGTAACTCAAAGATGAGTCCGCTAGCCAATACAGACGCCCGAACCAAGCCAATATAGCTACTTAGGTCAAAATCGTTAAAGACCTCTTCGCTTACACGATAGCTTCCTAAGAAATTGATCGATAATGGAGTGACAACATAGTAGCCAAAAAGTACACCTATAAAGAATAGAATGGAGGCTATGATAATAAAACCCCGACTATTTTTACGTTCGTTGACCATTAGCCCCGGACTAACAAATTTCCAAAACTCATAGATTATGTATGGGAAGGCGACTATTATTCCAGCGGTAATGGAAGTCCAAATGTGGGCCGAAAATTGACCAGCCATGGTTCTACTTTGTATTCTGAAGGGCAGTTCATCAAAACAAAAACTATCTTCAAAACCTAAAAAAGTAGCGGCACGACACAATAATTTATAGGTAGGAAAATCTGATTTTTTTGGTCCGAATAATAATACGTCAAAAATAAAATCTTTGGCAATAAAGGCGATTGTTGCCAATATAACTACAGCAACCGTTGACCGTATCAAGTGCCAACGTAATTCCTCGAGATGATCTAGAAACGACATCTCCTTCCCCGGACTATTCTGTAGGCGTTTTGCCATAGGTGTTGTTTAATGACTTAATGGGTTAATGACTTAATGCTTTAATGAAATAATGTATAATACCTTAATTATTTATTATTGACTATATAATGCCTTCTTTGGTTAGATTATGAATATGAACCACGCCTGTATATTTACCGTCTTCTTCAGCTAAAATTTGAGTAATTCCGTATCTGTCCATAATTTCCATTGCTTCAACGGCCATCGCGTCATTATCAATTCTTTTTGGGTTGCTGGTCATAATATCTTTAGCCGTTAAACCAACAAAACTATCGGTTTTTGTAAGCATTCTACGTAGATCGCCGTCGGTTATAATCCCAAGAATCTTGTCATTTTCAACTACTGCCGTAACGCCCAGCATTTTTTCAGAAATCTCAACGATCACTTCTTTTACGCCAGTATCTGGATGAACTTGCGGTTTTTCGTTTAGTGATGTCAAATTGCTCACGCGTAAGTAGAGCTTTTTGCCCAAAGAACCTCCTGGATGAAATTTGGCAAAGTCTTTACTAGAGAATCCGCGAAGATCCAATAAGCACATGGCAAGGGCGTCGCCAATAACCAATTGTGCCGTGGTACTTGTTGTAGGCGCTAAGTTGTTTGGACATGCCTCTTTTTCAACATACGCATTAAGTACAAAATCTGCCTGCTCTCCTAGAAATGAGGCCTTGTTGGCTGTAATGGCGATCAATTTGTTTCCTACCGCTTTTATTAATGGCACCAATACTTTGATCTCAGGGGTATTTCCGCTTTTTGAGATGCAAATTACAGTGTCATTGATCTGAATGGTTCCTAGATCACCGTGAATTGCGTCTGCGGCATGCATAAAGATAGCAGGAGTACCTGTAGAATTTAATGTAGCCACGATTTTGGTAGCAATGTTTGCGCTTTTGCCAATTCCTGTGATGATGACTCTACCGGTAGAGTGGTAGATATATTCAACTGCATCAGCAAATTCGTTATCTACCAAAGAAGCAAGATGCATGATGGCATTGCTTTCGGTTTCAATCGTTTGCTTGGCTACGGAAATAATCTTACTTTGTTTATTCAAAATTTAGACTTTCTAATGGTTGCTACTGTTTCAGAATTTAGTATATTTAAAAGATAAACGCGATGATACAATTGCGTTTTCAGAATTAAAACACATACTATAGATACAGCAGTACTATAATGGTTGCGAAATTACGATTGTTCCCGTGTTTACACAATTTTATTTACGACCACAACAAATTAACAATTAACGATCAGCGTGAGCGAAACCGATTTATACGCAGCACTAAAAAAATTCTTTGGGTTTACCCAGTTTAAAGGTCTCCAGAAACCGGTGATACAAAGCCTTTTGGCAAAGGATGATACATTTGTGATCATGCCTACCGGAGGTGGAAAATCATTGTGTTATCAACTTCCCGCATTAATGCAGGAGGGTACAGCAATTGTTGTATCTCCACTTATTGCACTTATGAAAAATCAAGTGGATGCCTTGCGTGCACTTTCTTCGGAACACGGTATAGCCCATGTTCTTAATTCTTCTTTAAATAAGAGCGAAGTACGACAGGTAAAAGAAGATATTCTTAGTGGCGTGACCAAACTTTTATATGTTGCTCCCGAATCTTTGACCAAAGAAGAATACGTCGATTTTTTACAAAAAGTGACGATCAGTTTTCTTGCCATAGATGAGGCGCATTGTATTAGTGAATGGGGTCACGATTTTAGACCAGAATACCGTAATCTACGGGCCATTATTAAACGAATAGGAGATAATATTCCTATTATAGGATTAACGGCAACGGCAACTCCCAAGGTACAGGAGGATATTCTTAAAAATCTTGGAATACAGGATGCTAATACCTTTAAAGCATCTTTTAACCGACCTAATCTCTACTACGAAATTCGTCCGAAGACTAAAACTGTAGATAGCGATATCACGCGTTTTGTCAAGCAAAATGAAGGGAAGAGTGGGATCATTTACTGCCTAAGCAGAAAAAGAGTAGAACAACTCGCGCAAACACTGCAGGTAAACGGGATTAAAGCTGTGCCTTATCATGCAGGTTTAGACGGAAAGACTCGAATTAAACACCAAGACATGTTCCTTATGGAAGATGCCGATGTTGTTGTCGCTACTATTGCCTTTGGAATGGGGATAGACAAGCCCGATGTGCGTTTTGTGATCCATAATGACATTCCGAAGAGTATTGAAAGCTATTACCAAGAAACAGGTCGAGCAGGCCGCGATGGTGGAGAAGGACATTGTTTGGCCTACTACAGCTATAAAGATATTGAGAAGCTTGAAAAGTTTATGAGCGGGAAGCCGGTGGCTGAACAAGAAATAGGACATGCCCTTTTACAAGAGGTTGTTTCTTTTGCCGAAACATCTATGTCGCGACGCAAGTTTATTTTGCACTATTTCGGAGAAGAATTTGACAACGCAACAGGAGATGGGGGAGATATGGATGACAATATGCGTTATCCGAAAAAAAAGCACGAGGCAAAAGACGAAGTGATAAAATTACTGAGTGTTGTTGATAAAACAAATGAACAGTACAAAAGCAAAGAAGTGGTCAATGTACTTACCGGGAAGGTGAATGCTATGATCAAATCACATAGAACAGATACACAGAGTTTCTTCGGTTCGGGAACATCACATGATGCACCGTATTGGATGGCATTATTACGTCAATTGCTAGTGGCAGGATACCTTCGGAAAGACATAGAAACCTATGGTGTTATAAATTTGACCAAACGTGGGCGCAATTTTCTAAAAAGTCCAGAGTCGTTTATGATGACCGAAGACCACTCATTTAAAGATGCTAATGACGATACAATAATTGTTCAGGAAAAGGGTGGTGCTGTAGCCGATCAAGCCTTGTTTAGCATGTTGAAAGCTCAGCGCAAAAAGGTAGCAGATAAACTTAATTTACCTCCCTTTGTGATCTTTCAGGATCCTTCTTTAGAAGATATGGCCCTTAAATATCCAATTACAATGGAGGAACTCTCTAACGTACATGGTGTTGGAGAAGGAAAGGCCAAAAAATACGGAACTAGCTTTTTAACCATGATCCAGAATTATGTTGAAGAGAACGATATTATGCGTCCAGATGACTTTGTGGTCAAATCAACGGGTACCAATAGCGCCTTAAAATTATATATCATTCAAAATGTAGATCGAAAATTGCCACTCGATGATATTGCTTCTGCTAAAGGTTTGGATATGGCCGATTTCATTAAAGAAATGGAAGCTATAGTATATAGTGGAACCAAGTTAAATATAGACTATTGGATCGAAGACATTCTTGATGAAGATCAACAAGAAGAAATTCATGAGTACTTCTTAGAAGCTGAAACTGATGCCATTGAGACTGCTATGGAAGAATTTGATGGAGATTACGACGTAGAAGAGCTACGCCTGTATCGCATTAAATTTATTAGTGAGGTGGCTAATTAACTGTTTTTTTGGTAAGCTGCCAGCTTTCATTCCTTTAGAAAACGTAATTTTGCCCAAAATGATTTTATGAAGTGTCTTGTCTCTTTACTATTTATTCTTTTTTCACAACTGATTACAGCGCAACCTTTTTCGGAATATCAAAGTTTTTCTGGTACCTATGATTTTGTATTGGTTGGGAATACACACAATGAAGCTGAAAATGCAGGGGGATCATGCACGTTACTTTCTGAAAGTAGCGCGACCTTAGACTTAAATGCCAATCAAACAGTCGTTGCTGCGTATCTATATTGGTCAGGTTCGGGAACAGGAGATTTCGACATTACTCTTAATGGGGAACTTAGAACTGCTTCACGAACTTTCAGTATTCAAGAAAACGGGCTGGATTATTTTGCAGCATTTGAAGATGTTACAAGTCAGATTCAAGCATTAACTACCAACCAATTAACTTTTTCTAATTTCGATATAGATGTTTCCGCTCACTGTGCCAATTCCACTAATTATGGTGGATGGGCAATGGTTGTTGTTTATGAAGATACTATGTTGCCAGTAAACGATATTCGAGTCAATGATGGTTTCGTTTCTGTTTCCGCCTTGAATCCGATGGTTTCAATAACACTTGATGAACCCATTATTTATAGTACAACAACAGCAACTATTGGGTTTTTAGCTTGGGAAGGCGACAGCAGCTTAGCCAATGGAGAAAACCTTAGTATTAATGGTGAGATCATTCAGAATCCGCCTTTAAACCCGGGGGATAATCTATTTAATGGAACAAATAGTTATACAGGTTCTACAGAGCTGTATAATATGGATTTAGACTTCTTCGATATAAGTGGTCTTATAAATGAAACGGATGATTTCTTGGTCATTGAAATGAATACCGCTCAAGACCTCATTATAATGAATACAATTGTTACTAAAGTAAAGGATGCAACCGCTACAGATACCGATGGAGATACGGTGTTTGATGCGCAGGAAGATCTGAATGACAACAGAATACTTGAAGATGATAATACAGATGGTGATTCGTTAGCAAATTTTCTCGATGATGATGATGATGGAGATGGAACATTAACCAAAGATGAAGATTATAATAATAATGGAACCCCATTAGATGACGACACAAATGGTAACAATATTCCAGATTACCTAGATAACGAGGTGTTTTTAGGAGTGCCTGAGTTTACAAGCGCAAGTATTCAGATTATCCCTAATCCTGTAAAAAATAAGATCACGATTAATGTTTCAAAAGTTTTAATAGAGGAATGTACTATAAAGGTACTTTCGGTAGGAGGGCAGACCATCCTCGATTTTGGCACGGTATCTTTTGGAAATGAGCTTGAATTAGATGTTTCAAATTTAAAACAAGGGCTTTATTTTTTGAGTTTTGAACATAAAAATGTTTCTGTTAGCAAGAAGTTTTTAAAGTTATAATCCGAGCTTCTTTTTTAGTTTTCCTCTAATTTTCCTTAGCCACAAAATCGTTTTGTTAGTGCTCTTAAGTTGATGGAATTTATTTTTTCTTCGGAAATCTTTAAGCTCAGATTCCAAATTGTACTTCAACATAAGCTCACTATTGATCGATTTGGCCACCTCAAACAATTTAATGTCCCATGCATTGCAATCAGCTATCTTTTGAATTTCATTGGAAGTAAAAGAGCTGAGGTTTTTACGTGTTTTGGTTTTATTCTGACTTAAATACAGCGGAAGTTTAGGCCAGTTCAAATCAGATTTTAAGATTAGTAAAGACTCATCAAACTGCTTCGTTAAAAAAACATAATCCATTTTTGTTAGATTCTCAATAGCTTTAGCTAACACACGCTCCCCATGAATTGATAGATCAGTTGGTGCTATATTTCGATCTAGTATGTGAGCCACATCGCCCGCCAAATGACGAGTTTGCACATTATCACTACCAATTTTTTTTGAAAAAAGAATAAATTCTTCTATACTATTCATTTTAAGAACCTGATCGTGTACATGGCTACGCTGAGACTCTTTTAAATAAAAGTATGAAGAAACAAAGCGATCAATAGGATCTCTAAGATAGGTTAATGTTGTGGCCTGTTGTATCGATGGTAGCAATTCCAAAGTGAGATGTCCTTTAACCACATCAAAGGCATTTTGCTTTTCCGCAGTAAACTCTTGAAAAGTTTTTACACCCAAAGCCGCCTTGGTGCCATAAATGTGATAAACCGATTTATACATGGTTGAAAGGATCCTATGTAAGGTAGAACCTGCAGTTTTAGGAATATGTATAAATACTAGGGTCTTGTTGGGCTTCATTGTAAAAGAGTAAAGACAAACAAAAGTACTTATATTTTATGATTGTTTTCTAGTTCGTTTTATATGATTGTTCGTGCTATAATTTTGCAAAACACTTATTCATCGTATCTTTGCCCTTTATAAAAAACTAAGAAACATGCAAGACGGTATTTACGCAAAAATAACGACAGAAAAAGGAGAGATCCTAGGTAAGTTAACCTACAAAAGAACACCGGGAACGGTTGGAAACTTTGTAGCTTTAGCTGAAGGTAACCTAGAAAACGAAGCTAAACCACAAGGCACGCCGTATTACGACGGACTCACATTTCACAGAGTGATCCCAGATTTTATGGTGCAAGGAGGAGACCCTAATGGTACAGGTGCGGGCGGACCCGGATATCAATTTGATGACGAGTTTCACCCAGAACTAAAACATGATGTCCCTGGGGTATTTTCTATGGCTAATTCTGGTCCGGGAACCAACGGAAGTCAGTTTTTTATTACTCATGTACCTACAGATTGGCTCGATAATAAACACACCGTTTTTGGTCATGTTGTTGAGGGGCAAGAGGTAGTAGATAGTATTGCACAAGGTGATACAATTCAAAAAGTAGAGATAATCCGTGTGGGTGATGATGCTAAAAAATGGAATGCTGTTGAGCAATTTCGTCAATTTAATGGTGCAAAGGCCGAACGTGAAGCCGCTGCAAAGAAGGCGCAGGAACAGGCTATGAGCGAATTAACGCAAGGTTTTGATAAGACAGATAGCGGTTTACACTACCAGATCATTCAAAAAGGAACTGGTGCAAAGCCAGAAAAAGGACAAACCGTATCGGTACACTACAAGGGAATGTTTGCAGACGGAGGTGTTTTCGATTCATCATACAAACGCGGCAAACCTATTGATTTTCCAGTGGGAATGGGGAATGTGATTCCAGGTTGGGATGAAGGAATTTTATTGCTGAATACAGGTGATAAAGCCCGTTTTGTGATCCCAAGCGACTTGGCATATGGTGCTGCAGGAGCGGGAGGAGTAATACCGCCAAATGCAACCTTGATATTCGACGTAGAATTAATGGAAGTAAAATAAGAAGAGAACCATTCTTCAATTATGAAATTTTGTGAATGTTTTAGTTCGAACACGCTTCGGGATCTTGAAAACATATTCACAGTTCGTTAATAAGATTTTATAAAGATAAAACGAGAGCACCTTCGGAAACGGAGGTGTTTTTTATTTTTGCTAAATGAATTTAGAACAATTACAATATCCCATAGGGCGCTTTGAAGTGACTTCTGAAATTTCCGAAGAACAACTTCAAGAAGCCATGACCATTTTGGAAATATTTCCTCTTCAGCTACGCGAACTAACAAGTACCCTTTCCGAAGTGAATCTTGAAAAGACCTATCGCGAAGGCAGTTGGACGATCCGTCAAATAGTACATCATCTGGCCGATAGCCACCATAATAGCTACTTGCGCTATAAGTGGGCCTTGACAGAAGATAATCCGTTGGTGAAAGTATACGACCAAGATGCTTGGGCCGAATTAAAAGACTCCAAAACCGCGCCAGTTGCATGGTCATTAACACATATAGAGGTGGTGCATCAAAAAATTGTACACCTACTAAAAATGCTCTCTGAAGATCAATGGAATCGAACTTTTAGACATCCGGTTTCTAAGGAAGTAACAAGTTTAAAGTTAAATACATTGCGATATGCATGGCATAGTATGCATCATTATATGCATATTAAAGCAGCATTAAACAGCTAGTTTTTCCACTTTATATTACAACCTATACTCGGTTTTTGATCTTTACGCTGCGGATTATTATTTAAAATATTATCTAAGGCTTCGCGAACGTCACGTCCGTTTACTGGAATTCCGTTCCCAGGGCGAGAATTGTCTAACTGACCGCGATATACTAGTTTAAGTTCTGAATCAAAGACGTAAAAATCGGGTGTGCAGGCAGCATCAAATGCTTTGGCAACTGTTTGATCTGCGTCAAAAAGATACGGAAAAGGGTAGTGGTGCTCGCGCGCATTTTTCCACATTTCAGCAGGGCTGTCTTGTGGGTATGCCTTAGTATCATTACTACTTATAGCGGCAAATCCGAAACCGATAACCCGATAGTCATTTGCCAATCGTACCAACTCTTCATTGACGTGCTTTACAAACGGACAATGATTGCAGATAAACATAATTATCGTTCCCTTTTCCCCTTGAATATCAGACAAAGAAACAAATTGATTGTTTATAGTGTTGATCAATGAAAAATTGGGCGCTTGTGTACCCAGCGGGAGCATATTTGAAGGAGTTAGAGACATAAATTTTTCGTTTACAGGATTGGTCTGCATTAACAATTCAAAGTTACAATTATTAAATCGGTATTAAAATTTTGAAATTTTGATGTCGAGGCTGTATCTTTAAGCTAAACACATAGTTATGAGAGAAGGATATTCATCGCTATCCGTTGCGATAGCCGATTTAGAAAGTAAAGGGTATACAGCCGATTTTAATCTGGTGGCCGATGGCTTAACGTCAAAATCACTTAAGAAAGAATGGAAAGCCGGACATTGCGATGTTATTAAGTATTATCGGTTTGAAGGAATGACCGATCCTGGCGATAGTAGCATTTTATATGTTATAGAAACGCATGACGGTACCAAGGGTTTATTGGTTGATAATTATAGTGCCAAGGGTAGTTATCTATCTCCTGAGATGCTTAAAAAATTAAAAATAACTCATGAAGAATGAATTATCATGGACCGATTTCGAAAAGGTTGATATGCGCGTAGGTACCATTGTAGACGTGCGAGATTTTCCTGAAGCTCGTAATCCTGCATACCAATTGCATATTGACTTCGGAAGTGAGCTTGGCATCCGCAAAACATCGGCTCAGATCACAAATCTTTACGATCTGAAAGATCTAAAAGGTAAACAAGTGGTTGCGGTAATTAATTTTCCGAAGAAACAAATTGGACCTTTTATGAGTGAATGTTTAGTACTTGGAGCGGTAGAAGGGAAAGATGTAACACTTTTACGGCCAGATGTGCCGGTTGAAAATGGTCTACGGATTTTATAATATCTTTATCGCATGAGAAACATATTATTTTGCTTTTTGATTTTGCTGTTAGTTGCCTGCAAAGAGAACCCAACTACAACAAATACTAATTCCGATGAACCTTCGGCCAAGACGAATACTGTTAATTCTTCCAATAAATTAAACGATGCTGCGGCAATGGCATCGCTTAATTGGCTAATAGGAGATTGGCAAAATACATCTGGAGAAATTAAAATGTATGAAAGCTGGTGGCAGGAAAAAGATCATTCCTTTAGCGCAAAAAGTATTTCCGTAGTGGGAAATGACACTGTTTTTTCAGAAACCATGAAATTACATACAGCCAACGATTCAATTTATATGACTGTTACTGGAGCTCAAGAAGATACAGAGCAAATGGTAACCTTTACGCTTGTCTCAGCGAAGGATAAGACGTTTACTTTCGAAAACAAGAAACACGACTTTCCGCAACAGATCGTTTATTCAAATCCGTCTCGAGATACCATTCATGCATGGATCATAGGGATTCAAGATGGTCAAGAGCGAAAATCCGATTTTTACTTTGAACGGGTAGTTGACTAATAGTTAACTATTTATTACACCTTTTATTTTCGGATCTTTGTTTCGTTGATCAACTTGGGCTTCGTAAAATGATTTTAGATTCAGTAAGAAGAATGTCCATCCGCTAGCACACCCTAATCTAACATCTTTTTTTGATGCATCATCAAGTGGAATACCGCTTTGCGATAATTTTACGATTGTATAATCATCTAAAGATTCAAGTTGTATATCAACGATGCAATCTCCAGCGAAATGAAATTGAAAATGGTCTTTACCATTTGCAGCCAAAACTTTATTTTCTTCTACACCGTCATAACCATACCAATACCATTTATAGCTGTTCCCTGCCTTGACTAGTTCATTCTCAGGAAGTTTATTGCCATCTTTGTCGTAAAAATTAGCCTTGCTCAGAAACCATTTTTCTATCTCCTCCGGGATAGCCCAAGCATTATATAGCTGCTGCATGGGAGCTTTAATAGCAATTTTTTTACTGAATTGTGACCAGTCGAAATCTTTCATAAGATAATTGTAAAATGCTAATATACTTTATTTCAATTATTTACATACAATTTCCTGATGTTCATTTATGATAACACATTATTTATAAGTTGGTGGAGTTCCTTTGCTAAAAGAGATAATTCCGTCAAACCGATTGGTTGGTATAAACTCAATGATGCCTCCGTTTTCCAGTTCGTAGGCGCTAACAGGATTGAATAATATCTTGGTAGCATCAGATTTTCTGATGTCTCTAAGATTTAAAAAAGCAATTTGATTTCCCGTATTGGCTAATTTTTTTTCAATATGTGTGACTCCTGAATTATCAAAAGGGATATTTTTCTGAGTCCAAAATTGATAAGCTTCTCCTTGATAGGCAAACAAGCCCAAGGCGTAATAATCATCGCCATATTTCTCTTTTAAAAAATGTCCCATGAATTTGATAGAACCATCCAAAGTATTTGCGTTTTCTACATGTGCATTATGCGCCCAAATAATAAACTTTTTTTCTGGAAACACTTCTTCAAGCAACCAATTTAAGTTTTCAGCCATAAGCTTATCACGCAGTGCAATTCCATTACTCCATTCACTAAAAGGTCTGTCTACAGAACGCGCAAACATACTTAGCGTTCTGGTCATAATGTCGAATGAAAGACTGGAGAGATCATTTTCAGCTATGATCTCAGTTTTGTTGTTTTCAAGAATGCTTTTTGCTGCTGTTGCCGTATTTACAAAAATGTCGCGGTGTTTTACATAGTTTAATGAATCTCCAGAATAACCGGCTCCATAAGATTTTTGGTAAGAATACATACGTACGTTAAGACTGTCGGCCAGTGTTTTATCGTAGCGTTTAAGTATCGATTGCAATTTGCTTGAAAAATATTCGGAGGAAGTCTGTGTATCATATCCCACATAGGTTAAGGGGTGTTCTGTTTTACTTACTTCTTTTATATGCTGAAACATAGCATTTGCTTCGTTTGCTCTAAAATTTCCGAAGAGAGAATGATCACGTAACTCGATAGCCGTAAGCGTATCGATATCCTGATACGCTAACATGATATCGCCTAAACCGCCTTCCATAGCCAAGATCTCGAAATTCATTTCTTTATGGAGGTATTGAACCAATTCCGACTTAAACTTGTAATACGTCCCAAGTCCGTGAGTACTTTCACCTATTGCTACAATTCGGGCATCGCCAATGACTTTGTTTATTGCGCTAAAATTAAGACTCGTCTCAGACGCTAACTCTTCGACATTTTGTTGAAGCCATTCACCTTCGGTCTTTGTGGTTTGTGCACAAGCAATATAAAGGGTTGAAACGACAAGCAATGCGATTTGTAATATTTTCATAAGATGTGGTTTTCTAAACAAATATGATCATAAGACCTGTATTAACAGCACGTTTGAATTGTCTAGATGTCCAAAAAAGAATCATCTTGGACGTATTTATAACGTAGATTGGTTTTTTTTATACAAAGAAGGGGTGATTCCGGTTGCCTTTTTAAAGATGGCATTAAAGCTAGATTTAGAACTAAAGCCTGCTTCTTCGGCCAAGGTGACTAAAGTGTATTTGTTGGCTTCGGAAGAGCGTAACAATTCTTTAACTTCTTCAACGCGATACAGATTTAGAAATTCTGAAAAGTTCATATGATGTACTTCATTGATATATTTTGAGAGTTCTTTTGTGGTGGTTCCTGTTTCCGAAGCAAATTCGGTTAATGTAAGATTTGAATTGGTATAGATCTTATCTACACCAATAGCCTTCTGAACCTTTTTTGCTAAAAGATCCCAATGCGCTGGTGGTGTATTTTTTTTGTACTGCTTAATGGAGGTGAAAAACAATTTTGGTTTTGTAAAACCCATATAACCAATCCAGTATATCAATAGGGTGTTAAACATAAAGGTTGGGTAAGAAAAGGCAAAGCTTTCTTTCCAATTATGTAAAAATAGATCGAAAGAAAATAAGATCAGATCTATTATCATGATCAACAGGAATACAGTTGTGAGTCGTCTTAACCAGCCAAACACGGGTTGTGACTTCTTTTGTCCATTTACATTTTGAGCATTCTTTTTGATCAGGCGAAGTGAGGCGATCAAGATAGCAATGGTGAATACTTGATAGAAAAATTCATGTATTCTGAAAAAATCTGAATCTACGACCACTCGGGTGATTCTAGCACTATTTTCATAGACTGAGATCCCGAACCAATATGTTCTTAAGAGTCCGTATAAAACGGCTGGTAAAAAAAGATACCACTCTTCTTTGTGGTAAACTTTTCCATCTTTTGACGGAAATTGATTTTTTACATAGAAATAAAAACCAGCACCGATCAACCATTTATAGGGGTAGGGGAACATATGAAGCGGCCGGTAATACTGAAAAAACTCCATGTCTAATAGCGCATAGATCAAGTTGTAAAAGGAAAGTGAGAACAGAAAAAGCAGAAAAAAGTATACTGCTAACCGGTTAATTGTTCTCTTTTGATATAGAAATAGACAGAGAATCATACCTTGAATCCCTCCAAGGAGCATGATTATATTAAAAATATTATAGTCCAAAGATATAAGCTTAAAGCAGTCTAAAGATAGCGATTTGCTATTTAAGGTTTTGCTGTAATTCTAATGCTTTAATTATCGCGATATCACCTTCCGAAGAAAGATCGGCAACCACTTTGTGCAAAAACTCTTGTGTATCTCTGGGATAGTCAATTTCAACGTCGGGTGGAATTCCAAGGCCTTCATAATTATTGCCTTTCATATCTAAATATACCTCGCTTGAGAGTCCGAATTCCCATCCATTCGGTAATTCTTTATCAAGAACATCCGAGAACACGCCTTCGGTTCGCGATCCAATTTGCACAATATTAGGCAAAGACAAGGCACTTAACGCCATGATCTCGGTCGCACTTGCCGATTCTCTGGCGATAAGCAAATAGACTGGTTTTTTAATAGGATTTTCTGAAGCCGGTTGAGTTACATAATTGATTGGCGTAAAGCCATCTCCTAAACGTCCTTTTTTTGAAAATACGACCTTTTCTTTGGGATTAAAACGTTTTAGCACATCCATGCCTACCTCGTCTTTTCCGCCGCCATTAAAACGAACGTCGATAATTAGCGCGCTGGTCCCGGCAAGCTCTTTTAGAATGATGTCAAGAGATTCATTGATTCCGGCGACTTCTTCTGGCGTGCCCAACTCTAGGCGTTCTGCTTCTTCAAAATAGGCCATCCAATAGTTGCGCCACGATAGTGTGTCACTAAGACCAAGGTCAACCAATCCCATCATTTGATTGATCTGGATATAACCAACATTATCTTTTAACTTCCCCCAGCGAAGGTTTCCGTTTTTAATGGAAGTTCCTGTCGGAATATATTCGTCGGCTACCATTTTAGCGACTTGATAATTGCGAAGTCTCTTTTTAGGTACTTCGGAAATAGCAGTAGAATTGCTTTCGACTTTCAAATTATTTTTGTCGGAAAGCGCTTTGGCTGCGGCCTCAATTTCGTCGGGCGCACTAATGCTTATATGCGCATCATCGAAAGATTCCAGCATTTCATTCATGATCATAAATAATTTGGCGTCGCTCGTTTCCGAAGTAACCAACGGTCTGTACGTTGCATACATGGCATTAGGATCAATTTTCCGAAGTTCAAAATAGACGTAGTGGGTTTTAAAGGTCTCCCAAAGGACTTCAAAATTGTGCTCAGGATCATTTGCTTTTGCTTCGGCTGCGGCACGTTCGGGAGATCCCGCTTTACAAACTGCGGGAGCGTCTTTCACTTTTACAAAAAAGTAGCGATTGATGCCATCTTGAATAGAAAGCGTATCATTTGAAATGCTCAGGGCATCGGCAAAACTTGAAATTTCACCATTCATCAAAGGGATACATGAGTATTTAGTGACGTCGGCTAAGATAAATTCGCCTTCTACTATTTTTAGTACGCGACCGTAGCCAACAGATTCATATACGCCGTCGAGGCTTTTTTCTTCTGAAATAGTAGTTGATTTACATGCTGTTATTATACTGGCAGTTGCAGCGATTAGAAATATGGCAAATTGTTTCATAGACTCAGTTTCGTTCTTATAAAGATAAGACGAATCATATAAACCAAAGGTTGCCTAAAGGATACCGAATTTACTTTTTATCGGTTTTGTTGGTAAAATTAAAGCTTGGTGGCTTATATCCCTTTGGTAAATAACTTTCCGGAATGGTAGTCATATTACCATCACGTGCGGCTCGATAATGAGGTGATAAGATCTCAATGTTGCGCTCATTGCATACGTCTTGTATATTTTGATGCAGATTGGAATAGATAATAGCTTGTTTATTTGGGTCTCGGGTATAGCCATTGATCTGATAGGAAACATAAAAATCGTCTAAGCTGGTTTGAAGTACAAAAGGAGCGGGGTCTTTCAGTATTAATTCGGTTCTACTTGCTGCTTCGATCAAGGTTTCGTGCATTTCTTTCCATGGAACGTCATAACCAATAGTTACTGTAGAGTGAATTATTAAACCATTTTCGGGTGCATCACTACTGTAGTTGATCGTATGGCTATTCATAACGGCAGAGTTTGGGATCGATATGATCTCGTTTTTGATAGTCCGAACTCTTGTGACTAAAGTAGATTTTTCAATTACATCACCGAAAACATCTCCAATTTTAACGCGGTCACCTATTTTAAATAGGCGCATATAGGTTAGAACCAACCCAGCGATAATATTTGATAAGGAACCTGCAGAGCCGAAGGTAAATAGAAATCCTAAGAATACCGAAACACCCTGAAATATGGGAGAGTCACTACCTGGTAGATACGGAAAGATCACCACAAACATAAAGGCGATGATGATAATTCGGATAAGTTGATAGGTAGGAGTAGCCCAATCAGGATAGAATCCTGGGATAGCTAAATTTCCTCTTTGAATTTCGGTTTTAAAGAAACGAATTCCTTTTAAAATATATCGAAAGATAAATATGATTACTAAAATAGTGACGAGGCTTGGCAAATAGTTCCAAAATGCTAAAAAGATCTTTTTAACAGGATTCAAGATATAACCGAACATGGTATCTGCAAAACTTTCGGTCCATGGAAAGATTGCAAAAAGCACAGGCAAAGCAATGTAAATGGCTATTACAATGGTAAACCATTTAAAAATTTTATTGATAAGTAATAGGGTGCTTACCTGCCTATCTGCGTCAAAAAAGGTATAATTTTTAAACTTAATTCCCTTAATTCTTTTTCCTTTTTGATCTTCAATTTTACCCGCGGTCCAGCTAAATAGCTTTGAGACATATTTGATCAAAAACAGAATCACTATAAGAACCAATACGGCTAAGCCAACTTTAGTTAAAATACCCCAGACATTTGTCTCATCCTCGTATTGCTGTATGGCATCGGTAATGAGGTTCTTTTGATAGGTTGCTAATTCTAAATTTGTTGTATTACTCCACAGCGCATCATTTTCGGTAACCGTCATGATGATGGTTTCGCCAAAAACAATATCATAAGCAGCTTCAGTTTCAATTATTTTTAAAGAATCTACTGTGAAATTTGCTGTTTCGGGAAGCTTTTTGATTCGTTTATGAACGGCCTCGGCGCGATCTTTTGCTGAAAAACTTCCCAACTTATTGTGGATAGAGAAAAGGGTATCTTTAAAAAAGCCAATAACGGGATAGCCTTTAGCCGATTTGCGAAGGACCTCCATTTGGCGTTGTTTTTCCAGAAGTCGGGTTTCATTTTTTCTTTTGATTGAATCGAGCTTTACTTGAAGCAAGACGCGTTTTTCAGTTTCAGAAGAATTTAAAGATACAATCTCGCGTTCTAGGCGCACCTTTTCAAGTGAATCTATGATCCGTTGTTTTTCTAAAGCCAATAACACAGAAGTATCAGGGCTGTTGGAAATAGTATCTGTTGATTGCGCGTTTCCTATTGGAGCAACGAAGATTAAAATTACAAGTAAAAAGAATATTGTTTTATTATCCATGTTTTGTGTGAAAAATCGCGACGAATGTAATTGATAAATGTATACATCCAAATTTTTTATACATTTATTAACATGCACATTTTCAATGTCATACCTCGCTATCCATAATGTCGGTCACCACATAGTATCGCGGGTCATCTATGGCGTTTTGAATGATGGTTTCAAATTCAGGGTTCCACTTTAATAAAAGGGTTTTACAGTCGGGGCTAAGGTGCGTTAAGGTGACCTTTTTACCACTTTCTAAATACTTATTAGCGATATTCCGAAGTGCTTCAACTCCCGAATGGTCACTAACTTTCGATTCTATAAAGTCGATCTCTATATTGTCAGGATCATTTTTGACATCAAATTTATTATTAAATGCCTGTGTAGAACCAAAGAATAAAGGTCCCCAGATCTCGTATACTTTTGTACCATCCTCTTTTATGTGTTTTCTCGCACGGATCATAGTGGCGCTTTTCCAAGCAAAAGTTAAGGCACTCATAATTACACCTGCTATCACTGCTACTGCAAGGTCAAACCAAACTGTTATAGCTGAAACAGCGATTAATACAAAAGCATCAGACAAAGGTATTTTATGTAAAATTCTAAAACTACTCCATGCGAATGTCCCGATTACCACCATAAACATAACGCCTACCAAAGCTGCGATTGGGATCTGTTCAATTAGCGGTGCTCCAAACAATACAAAACAGAGTAAGGCAATAGCGGCAATTGCACCAGATAGTCGTCCGCGCCCACCCGAATTTACATTGATGATCGACTGCCCGATCATGGCACAACCTCCCATTCCACCGAAAAGTCCGTTTAATATATTTGCACCTCCTTGAGCCACACATTCACGATTTCCACTTCCGCGGGTTTCGGTCATCTCATCAATAAGGTTTAGCGTCATTAAGCTTTCGATCAAACCTACTGCTGCAAGAATAAATGCTGTTGGAAGAATTACCGATAAGAAACTCCCTTTCATAGTATAAAATAGAGTGAAAATTTGATCTTGAAAGGTTGGTAATCCACCTTGTAAGCCTTCACCACCGCCATCACGAATAAAGGATCCTACGGTGCTTACATCGAGACCACCAAAGATGGTTACGGAAGCTACCACAACAATGGCAACCAATGCCGAAGGTATTTTCTTTGTTAGCTTCGGAAGGCCAAACATAATTGCCATAGTTAGGAAAACTAGACCTAACATTATATAAAGGTTTTGTCCGGTTAAAAATTGTTGAGTTCCATTTACATTTTCTTTAAAAAGACCTAATTGTGAAAGGAAGATCACGATGGCTAAACCATTTACAAATCCCATCATTACGGGATGTGGAATAAGTCTAACAAACTTTCCAAGACGTAAAACTCCGGCTAGGATCTGAATCCCCCCAACGATAAGCAAGGTGATAAAAAGCCATTGTAGTCCTAGATTTTCCACGGGTATGTCTAGTGCCATTCCAACTTCGTTTCCTTTTTGGATCATATGAACCATAACTACGGCCATAGCTCCTGTGGCGCCACTAATCATACCAGGTCTGCCTCCAAATAAAGAAGTGATGATACCCATCATAAATGCACCATAGAGCCCCACTAATGGGTCAATACCTGCTACAAAGGCGAATGCAACCGCTTCTGGAACCAAAGCTAAAGCTACGGTAAGTCCTGAAAGGATGTCGTTTTTCGGATTTTGAGTAAAATTTTTAATCGTTTTCTGCCACATAGGTTTTTGCTTCAAAAAGCGGCAAAGGTAATCGATTGCTGCTGTTTTTAGCTATGGTAGCGTGTTTTTTTGATCTCGTAGTAAACAGCATCGTCAAGCCCTTTACATACATCATCTTTCCAGTAAGTCATTCCTAATTTTTCCAAAACACGTACCGATGCCACATTTGCTTTGGCTGCCCTCCCAATGATCTGAATAATTTTTAAGGTTTCAAACCCGTATTGAAGCGTCGCCTTGGCGGCTTCGGTAGCATAACCATGTCCCCAGTCTTTTTTAAAGAAACGAAAACCTATGTCGATCATTCCATCATCATGACGTTTTAATCCGCACCACCCTATAAAATTGTTAGTGTCTTTGGTGATTACCGCCCAGCGTCCCATACCATTTTTTCTGTAATCGTCATAGTTTTTCAGAAACTCTAAAGCGTCTTCCTTTGAGGCAAAGGGAGGGTCTCCTGTATATTTGATCACATCCCAGTCTTCATTGAGATGAAACATATCATTGGCATCGCTTAATTGAAATTCACGAAGCAAGAGTCGGTTTGTTTCCATGATTGTCTGCATACTATAAAAATAATAATAATTATGAATGTTGACCAAAATTTGCGAAATGGCACAGTTGGGTGTTAGGTTAAAATGGAAGTTGATAGGTAATCTTTTTAATTGGGTGAAGTTAGTGTGATTTTTGAAATACTTTTCATGAAGGTTTTCTATGTCATGCCATTAAGTTCTATTATTTTAGTGTTTTCTTAACCGAAACTTGTTTAAATGATAAAGCGATTATCGCTGAGTTTACTTATAATACTTTGCTTTTTTACAATTGTAGTAAATGCTCAGAAGATAGATACTACATCATCATTTCGTGATATCGATAGTGAAAAGTACTTTCGTTTTCAATTTGACAATGATTATTTCACTAACAAGGATCAGGATTATACTGAAGGTTTTAATATTCAAGTCTTTAACCCGTGTTTTGCAAAGAACCCTATAAATTACTTGATCTTTAAGCCAAAAAATGCCCAAATCACTTATGGAGTTTCCGTAGAACATATCTCATACACCCCAGAAAATATAGGTAGTGTTGAGATCCAGTTTGGTGATAGACCTTTTGCATCTGCCTTAATTCTGAATAGTACCGTAGTTTCTACAGATACGGTGCGAAAATCTCGATTTAATACAATAGTTAGCTTAGGACTTATAGGGCAAGGGAGCCTTGGTGAAACTTTACAATTAGGCTGGCATCAACTTACCCGAAATGTGCTTCCGCAAGGATGGCGATATCAGATCAAAAATGATATTGTGCTTACTTATACCGTACAATATGAAAAGGAACTTTTGCGAGCAAACAATTGGTTCTCTTTGCAAACTACATCAAGAGCACAGTTAGGGACTTTATTTACCAATGCAGGTGTTGGGTTTAATATGGTACTTGGGCTTATAAATGAACCATTTTCGGCTGCAGCTGATAATAAAAAACTTCGGCTATATGTATACATTCAACCGATGGCTCATATTGTTGGTTATGATGCTACGCTTCAAGGTGGGATGTTTAACAATGACAGTGTTTATACTATCGCCTCTGGTGATGTAGAACGGTTTACTGGACAATATGTTACGGGGATTGTGATTCAGAAATACGGCTTCTATGCTGAATTCACAAGAACGAGTATTACCCGTGAATTTGCCAACGGAAGGTCATCTCATTGGGGCGGTTTACGTGTTGGGTATTATTTTTAATGACTTAATTGTTAAAGGAGCCAATATGCCATAATACACCAGCAGGATCGTGCATAAAAAATTCCTGTCCCCAGTCTTGCTTAACTATTCTTGAAATTTTAACTCCTTTAAAATTTGATTTAAGTTTTCTTTTTTTTACTTCGGAATGATAGGCTGAAACATCAGAAACTTCCAAAAAAATCATCGAATTTTCTATCCAATCCTTATGGTAGTAATCCTGAAGATAGAAACCGAAGTCTTCTTTTCTGAAATAGGACATATTTACTGATATTGGAATTTCTTCAAAACCAAAATCGCGATAGAATGCTTTGGATATTTTATAATCCTTTGCGCCAATAAAGGGCCGAATAGATTTTATTGTGGAATTCATTTTAAAAATTACATTTCATCTCCGAAGAAAATAGCGTTCATAAGTAGTTTATTTGTACCATACCAAAAAGCTCTAAAATTGTTATTATCCGTAAAGTAAATTACTTGCCCACTTCCCAATCCATCAGTCTTAAAGGCCGCGGTATTGGCAAGTTCTTTTAAATTTGGTTTCGAAATATAACCACTTAGCAAGGGGTTTTCGGTATATCGAATAGGATTGTTAAAGCTCTCTTTGTCGGCTTCAAGAAAGAGTGTAGAATTTCTAAACACGGGTAATGTGCTATTCTTATAGCCAAATGCAATGGGATGCGAGCGATCAAGCTTAGTTTCAAATATAGCGCCTCCAATTACCTGAGCCCCGTAGTAATCACCTACTTGCTCAAAGGTTATAGCTTTGGCTGTGTCTTCTTTCGAATTAAATTTCATTTCCAAGAGCTTATTGCTGTTAAACCAACGCCCCGTGTTTTTATAGCCAATTAGCGTGCCTCCTGCTTTTACCCAATTGGTTAACTTTTCTGCCAAACTCTTGTCTAATCCACCGCCCCAGCTTGTAGGTAGAATGATGTCTGTATAGCTGCTCAAATCGGCACGACGAAGATCATCACTATCAATTTTAGTCAAAAGCATATCATACCTAGTGTCCATTAAATGCCACATTTCACCTGCGTCATATGGATTGATTCCGTCGCCAATGATCATAGCAACCTTAGGTAGTTCAAGCGCGCGAAACTGACTACTTCCAAGGTCGATACCCTTTGTTAAACCTGTGCTTGCTGCATGAATAGTTACGCCAGTTTCAAGAGCAACTTCTTTAACTGCTTCGGAAATTTTAGCTGCGGTCATTGCTTGATTTTGTACGGGAATTAAGATGGTACCATAATCGTAGTCTTTACCTCCTAAGCTAAATTTCTTCATACCCACTTTGGTTCTTAAGCCTTTCTTTTGAAGCATATATAACGCTTTGGGCGCATAGTAATCATGCCATTCCATCAAATAGGCATACTGCGAAATCCCTTGAACGGCTCCTTTAGGCTTTTGAAGATCTGTGATCTCTGGGCCTGCCTGACTCAAGCTTGCTTTTTCATCATAATCGAGATTAAAAGCCAAAGGAAATGACCATGCACTTATATCATAGAAAAGGCTGTCTTGAAATGTTGTTCGTTTTTCAAACATAGCTTTTATTAAGCGATGTTGTTTTTGATTCTTCGGAATGATATAAGCACTTCCTTTTTTGTAGTTTTTTCCGTTGGAAGTGAAATCTTGTTTTACTTCGTGAAATTTGATCTTATGTCTTTGTAGTATTTCGGCCAGATGATATGCTTTGGACGCATCTTTTTCATCACCGAAGACAATGGCGCCGCCGCCTGTAGCTTCACGTCGGGCTTCGCTAAAGAAATCACGCTGATAATCTAGTATCTCTTTGCGCATAGAGACTGCAGCTTCTAAAGTAGACAGCGCTGCGGTAAACTGGTTGCGAATGGTAAACGGAAAGGTTAAGATCCCGTTTTCACTTTCTTGCGCATGCCCGCGTGACGAAGCTTGCTCGAACAAAATTCCAATTCCTCCATTAATGTCTGGAAAAGTAGAGCCTTTCCCGTAATAGAAATCGTCAAAGCTTTCTTCAGTATAATAAAAGCTGCCAATTTTGTCTAGTGCCTTGGCGTGAAATTTAGCAATATCTCCAGTGAGTTGTTGATTTTTTTGTGGAGTTAAGGGGTGAGTTCTAGAGGGAATACCTGGTTGGAAAAAGAAACTAGAATTAGTTCCCATTTCATGATGATCGGTAAGTATGTTGGGATACCAATTGTGGAAAGTTTTGATACGCGCTCTGCTTTCAGGAAGTTGTACAGGAAGCCAATCGCGATTCATGTCGAACCAATAGTGATTTGTTCTACCTCCAGGCCATACTTCACTGTATTCGCGATCGTTTGGGTCTGGGTTGATGTTTTGTGACTTGTGCATATTGGCCCAATAGGCAAAACGTTGGAGCCCGTCGGGATTAAACGATGGATCTAAAAGAATTACTGTATTTTGTAATAGCTCGTCTATTTTTGGGCCTTGAGCCGCAGCTAGATAATATGCTAAGGCTAAAGCTGCGTTTGATCCGCTGGGCTCATTGCCATGAATGGAGAAGCCTTGATAGACTACAATAGGCATAGCCGTAGTATTTTGCGCTGAGGAATTGTTTTCGGTGAGGGCAATATGATCTTTACGGATGTTCTCAAGATTGTTATGATTGGCAGGTGAAGTTACCGTAAGCAGGAGTAATGGGCGTCCTTCAAAGGTAGTGCTACGCGATTCAATAGCGATGCGATCACTAGAGGCTGCTACGACTTGCATATATTGTGCAAGCTTATCATGTGTAACGTGCCAATCGCCAACTTCATGACCAAGAACGCTTTTGGGTGTAGGTATGTTTGAATTATAGCTTACATCGTTAGGAAGATAATAGTCGAGATCTACTTGATAATCTTGCGCGAGTAAACCGATTGAAAAAAGGAGAAGACAGAGGTTGGTGAATAGTTTCATGCGTTGTTATTGACGTTTTGGTTTGACTTGGTGCGTTAGCGATTGAGGCTTTGTTGAAGCTCTCACGCAGAAGGCGTGAAGCGACTGCCGAAAGCGCGACACAGACCGAATGTAATGAGGGTCTGAGAAACGCCCAAAAGCTAAAGATAAAAAAACCGCCACGAAGAATCGTAGCGGTTTTGAATTTTTTAATAGAAGATATATTCTTTAAATATCATCGAAATCAATATCTGTAAAATTACTCGCTGCTGGTTGGTCTAAAATGGTGCCAGCTTCAGGAGCGCTAGAAGGGCCTTCAGACTCTAAGTTTTCGTCGCGTTTATAGTCTTTTTGGTGACGCTCACTAATTACCTCTTCGCCTTTTTCATTGATAATGTATTGAATCATTTCGTTAAGGTGATCTTGAAATTCACTGAAATCTTCTTTGTATAAGTAGATCTTGTGCTTTTTGTAATGGAACGACCCATCATCGTTGGTAAATTTCTTGCTTTCTGTAACGGTAAGATAATAATCTCCTGCTTTTGTCGCTCGTACGTCGAAGAAATAGGTGCGTCTGCCGGCGCGCATTACCTTACTGTAGATCTCTTCTTTATCCATCGTGTACTGATCACTCATATAATTTGGTTTTTAATTGGTTGCTCAAAAATCCAAAAAAAATGTAAATATCCCAAAGGTTATTTACATTTCTTTTTCGGTACGTTGTTTGGCATATAATTCTCTATAATATCCCTCTACTTGGGTAAGTTCGTCGTGGGTTCCTTGCTGAATGATCTCACCATCGGCAAGTACAATGATCTTGTCTGCATGTTTTGCTGAAGAAACTCGGTGACTTACAATGATCGTGGTTTTGTTTTTGGATATTTCGTTGAGGTTACGAAGGATCTCTTCTTCGGTTTCTGTATCAACAGCGCTAAGGCAATCGTCGAACAAAAGAATTTCAGGGTCTTTAATGATGGCTCTGGCAATAGATACCCGTTGTTTTTGACCGCCGCTTAATGTGATACCCCTTTCTCCAAGAATAGTGTCGTATCCTTTACTAAAGCCCATGATGTTGTTGTGTACAGCGGCGCGTTTGGCGGCTTGAATAACTTCTTCATCTGTCGCGTCTTCTTTTCCAAATTTAATATTATTTTTTATCGATTCGCTAAAGAGAAAGGCATCTTGCGGAACATAGCCAATACTTGATCTTAGGTTGTTTAGATTTATTTTTTTAACGGGGGTGTTATCTATTAGTAATTCGCCTTCGGGAACGTCATAAAGTCTGCCAATGAGTTCTAAGATGGTTGATTTTCCTGAACCTGTATTACCGATGATAGATAGGGTTTCGCCTGGTTCTACTGTAAATGACACATTTTTTAGTGCGGTAATCTGGGTGTCTGGGTAGGTATAGGTAAGGTTGTTAAAGGTGATCTTACCTATGATCTTCGTGTCTTTAAATACAGAATTCTGAATAGTTGGTATTTCGTTTAAAAACTCGTTGATTCGTTTTTGAGATGCTTCGGCTTGTTGAACCATGGAAGAAACCCATCCTACAATAGCCACTGGCCAGGTAAGCATATTAACGTAGATAAGGAATTCAACAATAGTCCCAAAATCTATTTTTCCGTCAATAAATTGATTTCCCCCAATATAAATTACGGCGATGTTGCTAACTCCAATAAGTAATATCATTAAAGGAAAAAACAAGGCTTGCACTCTAGCGAGATCAATATTTTTGTCTTTGCTACCTTCAGAAAGCGCAATGAATTCGTCATTGGTTCTCGTTTCAATGCCATAGGCTTTGATCACTGCGATCCCGCTAAAACTTTCTTGGGTAAACGTGGTGAGTTTCGATAAGTATTGCTGAACAACTGTACTGCGTTTATGAATGGCAATACTAAGTTTATAGATGAGTACAGAAAGGACGGGTAGGGGAGCTACGGCATACCATGTAAGAATGGGAGCTTTATAAAACATATAGCTTATTACCACGATAAAAAGTGTGATCGTTGTTGTACTGTACATTACAGCAGGTCCGGTGTACATGCGAACCTTGGAGACGTCTTCACTAATACGACTCATAAGATCTCCTGTACGATTGTTCTTATAGAAGCTCAGAGATAGATTCTGATATTGCTGATAGATTACATTTTTGAGATCGAATTCAATATATCTGGAGACCACGATTATGGTCTGTCGCATGATAAAGGTAAACAATGCCGCTAATAAGGTAGTTCCTATTATTAGCGCGATATTGATGAGAAGCTGTTCCTTTACTAGAGCTAGATCGGTGACATCACCATTGATATATTGCTCTACACTGTTAAGGGTATCTCCTATAATGATGGGTACGAACAGTTTAAAAACTGCTGCGATAATAGTTACGAGAAGTCCGAGAGCAAGCCTGCCTTTATACTTTAAAAAATAACGATTGAGGTACTTTAGTTCCTTCATGAATAATTTGAAACTTATTAACAAATTCTTGATTTCGCAACCACAGTTTTGTGGATTTGCTAACAAACAGCTATTTTTGCCCGTCCTTTTTGCGGATATTTAAATTATATAAAAAATGACTGAAGTAGTTTCTCCAAAAGATTTACATAAAATCGACCCAGTGTTTGGTCAGTTATCATTTGATAACCACGAACAAATTGTTTTTTGCAACGACAAAGATACTGGTTTAAAAGCAATAATAGGAATCCATAATACGGTTTTAGGGCCTGCTTTAGGCGGGACTAGAATGTGGCAATACAATAGCGAATGGGATGCATTAAATGATGTGCTTCGTCTTTCACGCGGGATGACATTTAAAAGTGCTATCACAGGTTTAAACCTTGGTGGCGGTAAAGCGGTGATCATAGGTGATGCAAAGACACAGAAGACTCCAGAGTTGATGTTAAAGTTTGGTGAGTTTGTACATTCATTGGGTGGGCGCTATATCACTGCAGAAGATGTTGGGATGGCTACCTCAGATATGGATCTAGTTCGAACGGTTACTCCTTATGTTACTGGTATTTCAGAAGAAAAAGGTGGTGCAGGAAATCCATCTCCCATTACAGCTTATGGAGTTTTTATGGGTATGAAAGCTGCTGCCAAGTACAAATTTGGAAGCGATGACCTTGAAGATAAGGTGATTTTTGTAGAAGGAATTGGGAATGTTGGTGAATCGTTGGTCGAGCATTTAAGCAATGAAGGCGCAAAAGTTTATATCAGTGATATCAATCAAGAACGTTTAGAAATGGTACGCGATACGTATAGTGTCGAGATCTACGGAGGTAATAATCTATATGCTGAAGATATGGACATCTACGCTCCTTGTGCATTAGGGGCAACCATTAATGACGATACCATTACTCAATTAAAGGCAAAAGTTATAGCTGGTGCGGCAAACAATCAGTTGGCTAACGAGCAAAAGCACGGGATGTTACTGCGAGAGAAAGGAATTGTCTATGCACCAGATTTTTTGATCAATGCGGGAGGTATTATTAATGTATACGCCGAATTAGAAAATTACGGAAAGCAGGAGATCATTCGAAAAACCGAAAATATTTATAATACAACCTTAGAAATTCTTAGTGTTGCTGAAACAAATGGCATTACTACACATCAAGCGGCATTTGATGTGGCACAAGCAAGAATAAATACTCGTAAAAACGAAAATAAATAGTCACGAAGTTTCTGTGACTTCATTATCTTTGCAGCGCACAAGAGATTCTTGTGCGCTTTTTATTTTGTTCTCATCTTTAACAAGATCTTTGAAACTATGCTTACACGTAGACATATTCGAGTAAAAGTCTTACAATCTATTTACGCATTTAACCACAGTGCGCATCAGGACCTTGAAAAACAAGAAAAATTCTTACTGTATAGCATGGATCAAATGCACGATCTATACGTATTGCTATTACAATTATTGGTTGCCCTGCGCGATCATGCTGAAGGTCACATGCTCAAATCACAACAGAAGCATTTGGCTACTTCCGAAGAAAAGGATCCTAGTAAGAATTTTATTAACAACCGCGTCTTTCAACTTATTGATGAAAGTCCGCAGTTAAAAGAGGTTCTTTCCAATAAAAAACTTAATTACTGGATACAAGATAATGAGTATCTCGCCATTTTGTTTAACGAATTGCGCGAATTAGATTGGTATAAGGAATATCTTGAAGAGCCCAATCCCGACTTTAAAACAGATCGAGCTTTTGTAGTGCGATTGTTTAAAGAGGTAATAGCTCCTAACGAAAAGGTGTACGAATATATTGAAGATAAAAGACTTACTTGGTTAGATGATTATCCTATTGTAAATACGGCTTTGGTAAAAGTACTTTCTAAAATATCGGAAGGAAATGCCACGCAAATATTAGTTCCAGATCTATACAAAGACGTTGAAGATAAAGACTATGCATTGCAATTGCTTCGGAAGGTACTATTAACAGAAACAGAGTTAAACGGAGAAATAGAAGGTAAGACGCCTAATTGGGATAAGGAACGAATTGCCGATATCGACATGATCATTTTAAAAATGGGTATTTCTGAATTTTTGCATTTCCCTTCAATTCCTGTACGTGCTACCATCAATGAATACCTTGAGATCTCTAAAGAATACTCAACGCCAAAGAGCAGTATTTTTATCAACGGAATCTTAGATAAATTAGTTAAGGATTATACCTCGGCCAACAAATTGAATAAAATTGGACGTGGCCTTCGATAGAAACAAAAAAATAAGTATTTTTACGCCTCTTAAACCAATAAATAAGTAATACTATGAAAAAATCATTTTTAATTGTAGCTATTCTATCTGCTTTTGTATTTACATCTTGCAAGGAAAATGCAGCTGATAAAGTAAATGAAGAAAATGTAGCTGCTGCTGCAGATCGCGATGCTAAGAACACAGAGTACCCAGTAATGGCTTTTGAAGAAAGCGTTTTTGATTTTGGTACTATTGAACAAGGTACACCTCAAGAACACATTTTCAAATTTACAAATACAGGAAATGCTCCTTTAGTAATTGTAGATGCAAAAAGTAGCTGTGGATGTACTGTGCCAGAATACACTAAAGCACCTGTAGCTCCTGGAGCAACTGGAGAGCTTTTAGTTAAATTTAACGGTAGTGGTAAAAACCAAGTAAGTAAAACAGTTACAGTAACTGCAAACACTGAATCTGGTAAAGAAACTTTACAAATCAAAGCTTTCGTTAATGCTAAAGAAGGAGCTGCTGGAACAGGAACTCCATTGCAGGTAAAATCTAAATAAAACCCTTTAAGGGAATTTCAAAACTATGGGAGCTATTCAAGACTTTTTACCATTCATTTTATTATTTGCTGTGATGTATCTTTTCTTGATACGTCCACAAATGAAACGTCAAAAACAGGAGAAGCAATTTGTCAACGAAATTGGTGTTGGCGATCGGGTAGTCACTAAAAGTGGTTTACACGGTAAAATTATGAGCCTGAGTGATGATGGTACTTGTGTTATTGAAACTTCCGCAGGGAAATTGAAATATGAGCGTTCTGCCCTTTCTATGGAAATGAGCCAGAAACTCAATAATCCGCCTGCAAAAAAATAGATTGCATAGCATATTATATAGAAAAAGCCCAGCATTTTAATGCTGGGCTTTTTTATTTTAAAATGTATTGCTTAAAATCTGTATCCAACAAGAACACCGCCTCTAAAAAAGCCGTCCGGTCCGAAATCAGGGTTTAATAAGTAACGACCTCCTCCTACGCTTAACTCAAACACAAAGCCGTTGTTGCTCACCCATTTCTGGCCAATGGCAACACCAACTCCAGCATTAAACCAATCACCGCCACCAGTAGTAAAATCTGTAGGGAAATCATCGCCATTATAGCCGTCGTTTTCATACGAATCATCACCACCAGCAAATTTCAGCAAACCTTCTACAAAGAAGCCCCGAGCGCCGTATTCTTTTTTATTAAAGAAGTATTGACGATAATACGGGGTAAATGCGTATTGCTGATATTCACTAAACCCATCATCTAAACTAAAACTAATTGCGGCTCCCGCACCCGAATACTTGCTGATCACATATTCGTAGTTTATTTCAATATTTGGTATTGCTAATGCCTCCAATACATCGATGCGTAATTCGTGTTTTTTGCTAGGCAATTCATTTTGATTAGTGTCATTTTCTTGTGCAATAGCAAACACAGAAACTCCCATGACCAGGACAAAAAGGATCTTTTTCATAAAGTTGTTACGTTAATTGTTAATTCAGTTGTTCTGAATTAAAGACGAAGCAAAAAGTCTGCCATTACTTCTTTGCTGTAATTTGAGCAATATTAACAATTACTTCAATCGCTTTTTGCATACTCTCCACAGGTACATACTCAAACCTGCCGTGAAAATTATGACCCCCAGCAAAAATATTCGGACAAGGAAGTCCCATAAAACTCAATTGCGATCCATCAGTTCCGCCGCGAATAGGTTTAATTAAAGGAACAATATTGGCTTGTTTCATTGCTTTTTCAGCAATATCAACAATATGCATTACAGGTTCAATTTTTTCACGCATGTTGAAATATTGATCTTTAATTTCTACAGACACACGCTCAAAACCATATTGTTCGTTGAGTTCATCTGCCAGTTTTAACATCATTTCTTTTCGCGCTTCAAAATGGGTTTTATCGTGATCACGAATGATATATTGCAGTTTTGTCCCGTCTACTTCGCCATGCATGCTGTACAGATGAAAGAAACCTTGTCTGTCTTCGGTATGTTCTGGGGTTTCCAGTCTTGGAAGTGAATTTATATAATCAGTAGCAATATACATGCTGTTTACCATTTTTCCCTTGGCATAACCTGGGTGAACAATTTTACCCTTTATAGTTACAACGGCGCCAGCAGCATTAAAATTTTCATATTCAAGCTCGCCCACTTGGCTACCATCCATAGTATATGCCCAGTCGGCTCCAAATTTGGCTACATCAAACTTATGTGCACCACGACCAATTTCTTCATCAGGAGTAAAACCAACCCGGATTTTACCATGCTTTATTTCAGGATGATTAATAAGGTATTCCATAGCCGAAATAATTTCAGCGATCCCCGCCTTATCATCTGCGCCTAATAAAGTAGTTCCGTCAGTAGTAATCAAGGTCTTTCCCTTGTACATCAAAAGATCGTCAAAATCATCGGGTGATAATACGATGTTTTCAGCTGCATTAAGCACAATGTCTTTTCCATTGTAATTTTCTATGATC
The DNA here is from genome assembly GCF_058148545.1 of Ulvibacter sp. 2305UL32-6. Classification (NCBI taxonomy): domain Bacteria; kingdom Pseudomonadati; phylum Bacteroidota; class Flavobacteriia; order Flavobacteriales; family Flavobacteriaceae; genus Ulvibacter; species Ulvibacter sp. 2305UL32-6. Next base: position 65,521 of record NZ_JBYVKA010000001.1, on the reverse strand, counting down.
TGTGGTTTTACATTTTTCCCAGTAAAATCTGGTGTGGTGTCAAAATGCGAGATAAAACCAATAATAGGAGTTTCATGATCCACGTTACTGGGTAAAGTAGCCATGATGTAAGCATTTTCGTCTATGGTGACATCATGCATGCCAATAGATTTTAATTCCGTTACTAGGGCATTGGCAAGGTCCCACTGCTTTGCAGTACTAGGAGTAGTTTCACTTTCTGGATCACTTTCGGTATCTACGGTTACATAGCTTATAAAGCGCTTAATAAGGTGTTCTTTATCTATCAAAACAATGTGTTTAAAGGTTGTGTATCTTGGTCAAAGTTACGTAATAATTTTGTTGATTTCTGAAAGTGGAACCTTCATAAATTATCGTATTTCCATTTATTTCTAACAGCTTAAGTGTTATTTTTGTAGCATTCAACCGAAGCCCATGTACAAAGCTATTATCAGACCCATTTTATTTCAGTTTGACCCAGAAAAGATCCATCACACTACATTTTCCTTATTACGGTTTGCAAATAAGATCGGGTTGGGCGGACTTTTCCGAAGTTTATACCAAATAAAAGACAAGCGATTGGAGCGAGAACTCTTCGGACTCACATTTCCGAACCCCGTAGGGCTCGCAGCCGGTTTTGACAAAGACGCCAAACTCTATAAAGAACTGTCTAATTGCGGATTTGGTTTTATCGAAATAGGCACAGTAACTCCCAAACCTCAGGCAGGAAACCCTAAAAAACGCTTATTTAGACTGCAAAGCGATAGTGCAATTATAAACCGGATGGGGTTCAATAATGGTGGCGTTGCTGAAGCTGTTGAGCGCTTAAAAGCTAATCATGGAAAGGTGCTTATTGGTGGTAATATTGGAAAAAATAAAGTGACTCCTAATGAAGACGCAGTAAATGATTATGTTATATGTTTTGAAGCACTTTTTGATCATGTCGACTATTTTGTGGTTAATGTAAGTTCTCCAAACACTCCTAATCTTCGTGCATTACAAGATAAAGAGCCGCTCACTGCGCTATTGCAAACCCTTCAGGATAATAACAACCAGCGGCCTACAAGAAAACCGATCTTGTTAAAAATAGCTCCAGATCTTACCAACGAGCAATTACAAGATATCATTGATATTGTTGCCGAAACTAAAATAGATGGTGTAATAGCTACAAATACTACGATATCGCGGGACGGTCTCACTTCTGAAAATAAAAAAGAAGCAGGTGGCATGAGTGGAAAACCACTTAAACATAGATCTACAGAAGTCATTAAATTCTTACATGAACAAAGTAAGGGCGCGTTCCCTATAATTGGAGTTGGCGGAATTCACAGTTCAGAAGATGCGCTTGAAAAATTATCTGCAGGCGCAAGCTTAGTACAACTATATACCGGCTTTATTTATGAAGGGCCGAAACTTATTAAAGACATCAATACCGCTATTTTGAAAAGCAGTTAATATGTTCGAAAGTCTAATTTCATTTTCCATAGCAACTTTGCTTTTAGCTCTATCGCCGGGGCCCGATAATATCTTTGTATTGAGTCAGTCGCTTGCTAATGGTGTTAAAAGCGGGATTGCCACCACTGCTGGTTTAATTAGTGGATGTATTGTTCACACGGCTTTGCTGGCCTTCGGAATTTCTGCTGTGATAACGGCTTCGGAAGGGCTGTTTTATGCTATAAAAGTGATTGGCGCGGTATATCTTTTATATTTGGCGTATCGCGTTTTTCGCAGTGATCCATCAATCGTTCTTTCTGAAAATGCACCTAAGAAATCCCTCTTCTCACTATTTAAGCGCGGTGTGGTCATGAACTTGCTCAACCCAAAGGTCATGCTATTCTTTCTCGCTTTTTTTCCAGCATTTCTTTGGAATACCAATGATGATAGTACTGTGCTTCAATTTTTTATTCTTGGTGGTATTTTTATGTTGGTCTCATTTGTTGTTTTTTCTGCTATCGCCATTTTAGCGGGGACTATTTCCAAATATACTCTAAGGCATAAGGGTGTAGGGTTGGTTATGAAATGGCTACAAATTATTGTCTTTGTAGGAATCGCTGTTTTTATACTGATGCCATAAGAGACGGTGTTTGGAATATTAGGATCATTATAGGTTGCTTATTCTAGAATTTTGAATCTTTAGTCTTCAATCTTAATTGTATATTTGAGGTAATGCAAAAAGTAAAGATAATAGAGTGTCCGCGCGATGCCATGCAAGGCATAAAAGATTGGATTCCCACGGAGCAAAAGGTACAGTATATCCAGTCATTACTGCGCTGTGGTTTTGATACCATTGACTTCGGAAGTTTTGTCTCACCAAAGGCGATTCCGCAGATGCAAGACACCGCCGAAGTACTCTCCAAATTAGATCTCTCACAGACCAATAGTAAATTATTAGCCATTGTAGCTAACTTACGAGGAGCAGAAGCTGCTGTGCAACATTCGGAAATTCAATATTTAGGCTATCCTTTTTCTATTTCAGAAAACTTTCAAATGCGAAATACGCATAAAACCATAGCCCAGTCTATAGAATTACTTCAAGAGATCTTAGCATTAGCGGCAGCAAATAATAAAGAAGTGGTTACGTATCTTTCTATGGGCTTCGGAAATCCTTATGGAGATCCCTGGAATGTTGATATTGTTGGTCAATGGGCAGAAAAGCTTTCTGCTATGGGCGTAAAGATCTTGTCTCTTAGCGATACCGTTGGCTCCTCAACGCCAGACATTATCACGTATCTTTTTTCTGAATTAATTATAAAGTATCCAGATATAGAGTTTGGCGCTCACTTACATACAACACCAACTGCATGGCATGAAAAAATAGACGCTGCTTATAAAGCCGGTTGTAGACGTTTTGACGGTGCCATTCAAGGTTTTGGAGGTTGCCCAATGGCTAAGGATGAACTCACAGGAAATATGCCAACCGAAAAAATGTTGAGTTATTTTACCACCAATAAGGTAGATAGTAACATTAACCCTATGTCTTTCGAGAGCGCACATAATGAAGCTACTAAAATATTCACTAAATATCACTAGTATGAAACGAAGTCTATTTTTACTGTCACTACTATTTATGGTGCTAACGGCATGTAAAACAACTGCGCCGGTTGTTCCTAATGCGTCGGAAGATGAAGTGACGTTCAAGTTTATTCAGGTAAATGATGTTTATGAAATTGCCCCTTTGAGTGGTGGTAAATACGGCGGAATGGCACGTGTGGCACATGTGGTTGATTCAGTAAAGGCTGTAGAGCCAAGTACCTATTTATTTCTAGCGGGTGACTTTTTGAATCCCTCTTTACTAGGAGCACTGAAAGTGAATGGAGAACGTGTACGCGGGCGTCAAATGATCGAGATCATGAATGCCATGCGATTTGATCTAGTGACCTTTGGAAATCACGAGTTTGATATTTCCGAAGAAGACCTCCAAAAACGATTGAATGAATCTACTTTTCCGTGGGTCACTGCCAATGTAAAACAAGTTACGGAAGACGGCCCTAAACCTTTTGTAGTGGAAGGTAGTTTTGCGCCGGTGCCTATTCCGGAGACACATGTTGTCACAGTTTCAAATAAAGCTGGAAAGCTAGTAAAATTGGGCTTTGTGAGCGTGACTTTACCTTCAAACCCACAAGATTATGTATTTTATGAAGATATCTATGAGGCTGCACAACGGGCCTATTCTGAATTAGAAAAGACAAGCGATGTTGTATTTGGATTTACACACCTTGCTTTAGAACAGGATAGAGAAGTGGCTCGACTCCTTCCTAAATTACCACTGATCATGGGAGGGCACGAGCACAATAATATGCTCGTTCCTACAAAGAATGGAGTAATTGCAAAAGCCGATGCGAACGCAAAGACAATTTATATTCATACTATTACGTACAACACAAAGACAAAAGATGTTACTGTTGATTCGCATCTAATGCCTATTGATGATACTGTAGCCTCAAATCCTGTAGTGCAACAAATTACCGATAAATGGCAAGATATTTTGAATTCGAGTATCAAACAGGTTATTGAAAATCCGAATGAAGTGATTCACTATGCTACAACGCCTTTGGACGGAACCGATAGTGCAAATCGTGGAATTCAAACTAATTTGGGAGATATTTTTACGGCGGCCATGGTTCGTTCATTTGACGTACCTGCTGAGGTTGCGATATTAAATGGCGGTTCGATGCGATTGGATGACATGTTAGACGGACAAGTAACAAGTATTGATATTTTTAGGGTTTTGCCTTTTGGTGGCAGTGTTTTACGTGTTGATATGACAGGGAAGCTCTTAAAGCAAGTTTTAGACTACGGAAAAGACGCAGGAGGAACAGGGGCTTATTTGCAGCGATACAATATTTCTGAAAGTCCGAATGGAGGGTGGTTGGTAGAAGGAAACCCTATTGACGACACGAAAACGTATGTGGTCGCAACGAGCGACTTCTTAATGAAAGGTTATGATATACCATTTTTAACACCCGAAAACCCTGGCGTGTTAAAAGTTTATGAGCCAAAAAGCACAGAATCAGGACATGATATTAGAAAAGCTGTAATTTTGTATTTGAAATCCCTAAAAAAGTAGTCTTATGAAAATCTTAAAATACTTTTTAATCATTGCCCTAGCCGCATTTATTATCATACAGTTTATTCGTCCGAATAAAAATGAAGGTGGCTACGAAAGCGTCATGGCTTTTGAAAATGAAACCAAGCCTTCGGTGCAAGTGGCAACTATCTTAAAAGAGCAATGCTATGATTGTCATAGCAATCAAACACAATACCCGTGGTATAGCGAGATCGCTCCAGCCTCATATTGGCTTGCAGACCATATAAAGGGTGGAAAAAAACACTTTAATGTTTCTGCATGGAGTGAATATTCAGTAAAGAAAAAAGATCACAAACTCGAAGAGTTGATCGAGATGGTAGAAGACGGTGAGATGCCTTTAGATTCGTATACCTGGATCCATGGAAAGCTAGAGGATGACGACAAAAAATTGCTTCTGCAATGGGCTAGTTTGGTGCGGTTGCAATATCGTGATGAGCTTCAAATGTCGACCAAATAGTTTTATTTAAATATATTCTAAATAATCTTGTGTAAACCAAGATGAGAAAGTATTTTTGCAGCTGAAATAAAAATCTATTTATATTCAGTCTAAATAAGTTTAGAAATGCAGAAATTCATATTCTTAGCCCTTGCGGTAATCACGAGTAATCTTATTGCTCAAACGAGTCAAGATTCAATTATTAATCCGCAAAATCAACTTAATGCTGCCCAGCGAATTCTCTCAGGGAACTACGGAAAAGCAGTAACCTTAGGAGGTTATGCCGAAGCAACTTATAATCAACCAGAAGGAGATAATGGTGAACTAGACGTTCAACGTTTGGTGCTATTGGTAGGATATAAGTTTGATGAAAAAACACAGTTTGTTACCGAGATCGAACTGGAGCACGTAGAGGAGGTATTTGTTGAGCAAGCATTTGTAAATTATAGTGTGAGTGATAATATCAGTTTACGTGGTGGATTGATGCTAATACCCATGGGTATCGTAAATGAATTTCACGAACCTACTACCTTTAATGGTGTAGAGCGACCAGCGGTAGATAATAGTATCATTCCTACCACATGGCGCGAATTAGGTGTAGGACTTACAGGAAGATTACCAGAAGCATCTTTAAGTTATCAAGCATATATTTTTAATGGTTTTAAATCGACACAAGCCGATGGTGACGAAAGTGTCAGTGGATTTCTTGGAGGAAGTAGCGGACTTCGTGGCGGACGCCAAAAAGGAATTAAGTCGACCGTCGATTCGCCCACCTTATCGACCAAAATTGATTATTACGGACTTCCAGGATTGCGTTTGGGATTAGCAGGTTACTTCGGAAAAACGCAAGCTGCAGACGAAATAGAGGATCTTGACGGTGCTAATATTGGTATTTCGATGGTTGGTTTTGATGCGCGCTATGGCGTTGGAAGGTTTACAGCCCGAGGTCAGTTTATTTACGCCGCCCTTAGTGATACCGAAGATTATAATGCTTTGACCGGAAGAGATTTAGGAAGTGCTTTACAGGGTTACTATGTTGAAGGTGCTTTTAATCTATTGCCAGTAGGAGCAAAACAAAGACTTTTTGCTTTTACGCGTTATGAAAATTACGATACACATGCTCAAACTGACGGGGATCTAGCTCGAAATGATGCTTATAATCGCACCGATATCACGGCAGGTTTGAGTTATCATATTGCACCAGGTGTTGTGGTAAAAGGTGACTACCAAATTCGTGATAACAATGTTGAGAATGGGGAAGTTGCAAATCGATTGAACTTCGGAATAGGAGTTTGGTTTTAATCTGATGTTTTATTGGAGCCAATCGCTTCGTAGGAAGATAGCTTTATCGAATTAATAAATAACTTTGTACTATGATTAGAAATGTTTTCTTGTTAGCGATCATTTGTTTTTCTTTAATTGCATTTTCGGTACCTGAAAAGATCGAAAAAAAGGCTAACGTGGCTATTTCAAAGTTTTTAGGAACAGATAATTTTCAAAAAGAAATGATCGTTGTTTCCGAAGCTGCTAATAAAGAAACTTCAACCCTTTTTTCAGAAGATAATTTCTTTAAGATCGTTTCCGAAGAAAAACACATAGGTTACGGTTATATTGGCAATGCGCCTAGTAAAACAGCGACCTATGATTATTTAGTGCTATTTGACACAAACTGGATCATTACAAAAAGTAAAGTGTTGGTATATCGCGAGGAATACGGTGGTGAGATTGGTAGTAAACGCTGGCTTCGTCAATTTACGGGAGCAACAGTTGGTGGAAAGCCCCTTCGTTACAACCAGGAGATCATACCTATTAGTGGTGCGACTATATCGGTGCAATCTATGACCAAGGCAATGAATGAGCTTTTAAAAGATATTAGCTATTTAACAGCTTCAAAACAGATCTAAATGCAGCTACACGGTTTAATACATACTTTTCCGAAGCAAGTAAAGATCTTTATTGCGGCTTTTGTATTCGTATTGAGTGTAGGGTATATCACAGGTTTGTTATTTGTTCGTCAAACAGAATCGGCAGCACCCGATGGTATTGAAGAGAATTACCTCGGAAATGAGGACACAGAGGATCTATCGGTTATGAAATTCAAAAAAGGGGAACGGGAGATGCTTACCATCATCCATACTCACATTTTATCGATGTCGTTCATTTTCTTTATGTTGGGTGGTCTTATTGCATTGACGTCTCTTCCGAAAAAACTTAAAGGATTTTTAATGATTGAACCGTTTCTCTCAATTCTACTCACTTTTGGCGGAATCTACCTTATGTGGAACGGTGTATTATGGATGAAATATGTGGTGATGATCTCAGGTATTTTGATGACCGCCGTCTTTATTATAGGTGCCTTGGCTGTGCTACAACAGTTGTTTTTGACTCCAAATAAAAAGTAGTAGCTTTGAGCAAACTACTTTTATGAAAAACGTCCTTTTGTCTGTTATTTGTCTCTTTCTACTTGCTTCGTGCGGAGCAAAGAAAGGTCCTACTATTTTAAGTTCTACAAGCAACCCTACACAAATGTCGAGTGATTATGAACCCTTTGTTGATGTGACTGACTATGCGCAGAATGAGGAATATGGTCTAAAAGGGAAATTTCCAGTTAAAATTGGCGGTCGCAGCGCGGTAAATCAACGTAGATATTTGGCTTCGCTTGCAGGTCCCAACGGAGAGGAGTTAAGCTTTCACCGAAGAGGAAGTTGCTGTGGCTATAAAAGTGAAAACGGCCTAAGCGGCGTGGCATTGGTAGATGTGTATGAAGTCATGTATGACGGACTCAAAGATCCCATCTTAGTCTTTATTAGCTTCTACGATTTAGATAAACTATATATTCCGAAGGGTTTTACTAAAAGAAATTTATAATCATCTCATTTAATAGTTGTAGCTTTGCACGCAATTAAACAGTAACCACTTTCGGTTCTACGGAGGTAAATATTAATTGCGATGACTGCACACGACCACAAAATTCTAGGAGAAGGCCTTACTTACGACGACGTACTATTAGTGCCTGCCTATTCTGAAGTTTTACCCCGAGAAGTTTCAATCAAAACTAAATTCAGTAGAAATATTACACTAAACGTACCTATCGTTTCCGCAGCTATGGATACGGTTACCGAAAGCGCCATGGCCATTGCAATTGCTCGCGAAGGAGGTATAGGTGTGTTACACAAGAATATGTCTATTAAGGAGCAGGCTGCTGAGGTACGTAAAGTAAAACGCGCAGAAAGCGGAATGATTCAGGATCCTGTTACGCTAAAAAGAGATAACACCGTTGGTGATGCTCAAAATACGATGCGTGAATATAGTATTGGTGGAATTCCAATCACCGATGAACACGGAAAATTGATCGGTATTGTAACCAACCGGGATCTGCGTTTTGAAAAGAACTTCGGAAGAAAGTTACACGAAGTGATGACTTCTGAAAATCTTGTGACAGTGAGTGAAGGGACTTCTTTAAAAGATGCCGAAATTATTCTTCAGAAAAACAAAATTGAAAAGCTACCTGTAGTTGATAAAGACGGAACACTATTAGGCCTGATCACCTTTAGAGATATTACAAAGCTTACTCAAAAACCGAACGCAAATAAAGATGAATTTGGTCGCCTTCGGGTAGCTGCAGCACTTGGCGTGACAGCAGACGCCGTTGAACGTGCCGAGGCATTGGTACATGCACAAGTAGATGCTGTTATTATCGACACTGCTCACGGACATACCAAAGGTGTGGTTGAGGTACTAAAACTAGTCAAGAAAAAATTTCCTAAGTTGGATGTTGTTGTAGGTAATATTGCTACAGCAGAAGCAGCGAAGTATTTAGTTGATGCTGGAGCCGACGCCGTAAAGGTTGGTATTGGTCCGGGATCAATTTGCACTACACGTGTAGTTGCAGGAGTTGGTTTTCCACAGTTCTCTGCCGTACTAGAAGTAGCTGCTGCCATAAAAGGAAGTGGCGTTCCAGTGATAGCCGATGGCGGTATTCGCTATACAGGTGACATTCCAAAAGCCATTGCAGCCGGAGCCGATAGTGTAATGCTAGGTTCATTACTTGCAGGTACCAAAGAATCTCCGGGAGAAACCATTATTTACGAAGGAAGAAAGTTTAAATCATATCGCGGGATGGGCTCGGTTGAGGCTATGAAGCAAGGTTCAAAAGATCGTTATTTCCAGGATGTAGAGGACGATATCAAGAAACTAGTTCCTGAAGGTATTGTAGGTCGTGTTAATTACAAAGGCGAATTACTAGAAAGTATGACGCAATTTATTGGCGGCTTACGAGCGGGTATGGGGTACTGCGGAAGTAAAGATATAGCGACACTCAAAGAAACGGGGCGTTTTGTAAAGATAACCGCTTCGGGAATCAATGAAAGTCATCCGCATGATGTTACCATTACGAAAGAATCGCCTAATTATAGTAGGTAGGTTTTGCTCTTTCAATATTCATATTAATAAAAAGCGCCCGATTCGTGAGAATCGGGCGCTTTTTTATACTTCTTAATTGTATTACTCGTCCTTAATGCCTAGATCATTCATGACTGGGATAGTTAAGTCATAGGCAGGGTCTATGTATGCTAAATTGCTTCCTATTTGTAAAACTTGTGTATAACCCTGAGCTTTTGCAATTTTCTCAAGTGACTTACCGATCTTTTGGTACGCCGGGCGTAATAATTCATCACGTTTTAGATTAACTAAAGTCGATCCGTTGCTTTGAAACTTCGAAATATCTTCTTCCAATTGAAGAATCTCCTGTTGTTTGGCAACTTTCACCTCGTTTGTAAATCCGGCTTCTCCTGCTTGATACGCCTGAGCTGCCGCCTCATATGCTTTTAATTTTGTGCTCATTTGAGCGTCAAGATCTTTTCCGTAGACTTCCAATTGCGATTGAATGGTGGTCAATTCGGGAAGTTTTGAGATAATATAGTCAACATCAATAGTGCCAACTTTAGACTGTGCTACACTGCTAACGCAGATAAATAAAAATAGAATTTTAAATAATTTCATTGTTTTGTGTTTTAATGTTGAAGTGGTTTCAGCAGCTGCAATATTACTAAAAATCTCACTAAAGACTTATTTCTTTGTGGTGCGTTTCAAAAATGCTGCCAAATTTACTTTATCGTTTGTAGAAAATAAAATCGGTACTTACAGGAATCACCCCATTCTGTTTAAGTTCAGTGATAATTTGCCCGCGGTGATACGTTCCGTGATTGATCATATGGTAGATCATATCGGCTATTGCATTTGTAAATTGATCGCCAACGGTATTAACATAGGTTATGCTTTCTGAAATGTTACAGTTTTCCAGCATATGAAGGCTCAGCTCATGATTTTCTTTGTTTACCTTCGGAAGGTCCTCCAATCGAAATAGCGCCCAAACACCTTGAGTATGGGGCTTTCTTAAAATGCGATTGGTCCAAATATTCTGGGCATTTAGCGTATGACAAATAAGTGTTTGAACCCTTTCTGTATAGGCTGACGGATTGTTGGTCATCAAGCTTATAACCTGACCGTTACTGTGATAATTGTATTCAAATTTATCTTTAAAGAAGACTTTCATCGTTATTCGCTTTGATACCGTTGTCCGCGATTCGGTTTTAAACGCTCGCGCAGGTCGGTCATGTGTTTTTCGGCTACGATCATAACAGCCATCCAGTGCATGTCTGAGACTTGTTCGGTAGTGCAGATGTACGGCGAAATAGCTTCGGCTTCTGCAAATTCCTTGAGATGAATTATATGATGTTCGGCTGTTTTCTCTGCATTCGGACCTCTAAAATCCCAAATAAGTTTAATTCCTTCTTTCATGATGTTTTTTCAACGCTCGCTCCATTTTCCGCGAAATTCTTAAAATCTTCCATATATTTTTTAGACTGCTTTTTAAACGCTCCGGGCATCAGGGCTCCCATGGTCTTCATCATAAATCCTGAAAACTGAAATTCACTTTCGCTACGCCATTTGGTTGTGTTTTTGTCAATGGCCTCAAAGTAGTTTTTCTGAATATTATGAACGTTTTTAGCATCGTAGCTCGCGTGAAACTCAGATGGAAAATTATTTTTGAGAATGGTCTCAATCATAACCATCTCTCGTTTCCCCATTTTATATTCAAGTTCCATTTGGGCCCCTTCGGCCTTAGGATCATTTTCATTTAGTAATTTGTACCGAATCAATCCGCGTTGCCAATGCTTCATGTTCTCAGGATTGTCCATTTTTTTGATCACTTCTTCTCTCGGAAGATCGATGATCGTTTCAACAGTATATTTCATAATATATTGATTTTAATCTCTGTTTGACAAATTACAAATTTTCGGCATAATTTCTGAATGAAAGCGTACTAGAAAACATCTCATAACGTTATGCCTAACATAGTTGTAAACCAATGGCTTTTTATTATTTTTGCACGGCTGCAAATAAAACCGATGTATTGTATTTGCAAGCTTCATTTTTTTAGAGATATAAAACGAATATTTATTAAAGCAATCATTACCCATGAAAAGAACGATCTATTCCTTTTTTATTTTTATGCTGTGTGCAAGCAGTTTATTCGCACAGAAGAAAGATGTTTTACTAACTATAGACGACGATCCTATTTACGCTAACGAATTCAAACGAGTGTTTAAAAAGAATCTCGATTTGGTACAAGACGATTCTCAAAAAAGTGTGGATGGTTATCTCGAGCTATTTATCGATTATAAACTTAAAATTGCTGAGGCATACGCTCAGGGACTTGATAAGAAGAAAGAGTACAAGAAGGAGTTTTCAAAATATGAAGAACAACTGGCTCGTAACTATATCTTTGAAGATAAGGTAACTGAAGATCTTGCCAAAGAAGCCTATGAGCGAGGTTTGGAAGAAATTAAAGCGGCGCATATTTTGATCTTGACAACATTTGATGATCCTCCGCAGGATACCTTAGCTGCCTATAATAAGATTAGCAAGATTAGAGAAGACCTCATTAAAAATGGTGGTGATTTTGAAGCTAAAGCCAAAAAGACTTCCGAAGAACCCAATGCAGACAAGTCTGGCGGAAATCTTGGTTATTTTACAGTATTTTCATTGGTATATCCTTTTGAAACTGCGGCCTATGCTACGCCGGTGGGAGAAATTTCTGAAATCACTCGTACCCAATATGGTTATCATATCATTAAAGTGTTAGATCGAAGAGAGCGTGAACCTGAAATTTCGGTGTCGCATATCATGATTACCGATAAGAAAGGCGATACACGTACGTTTAACCCGGAAGAACGCATCAATGAAGTTTACGGTTTATTACAACAAGGCGAATCGTTTGAAGGCTTGGCGAAGCAGTATAGCGACGATAAGAATTCGGCTAAAAACGGAGGTAAATTGAATCGCTTCGGAAAAGGCGATCTGAAGTCTCCCGAATTTGAGGAAGCAGCATATAGCCTTAATAAAGCTGGGGAATATTCAAAGCCGATCCAATCTAGTTTTGGATGGCATATTATTCGGTTAGACGAGAAACACGACATTGCGACCTTCGATGAAAAAAAGACTATGCTCGAAAAACGAGTTGCCGAAGGATCACGATCTAAGATCGTAACACATGCTGTTAATGATCTTATCAAAAAGAAATTCGGTTTTAAAAAAGGAGCTGATTACCATTCATATTTCGATCTTTTGGTGGGTGACGAAGTATTATCACGCCGTTGGAAATTAGATACTATTCCCCCTGAAGACAATAAGACGCTTTTTACTATTGCCGATAAATCGTTAGACTTTAGAAGTTTTGCAGAATTTATTGAGGAAAGACAAGTTACAACACGAATGCCAAAAATAAAGAGTAGATTTTTAGCCGAAATGTATGACGAGTTTGAAACGCAAGAGTTAAAACGATACTTTAAAGATCAATTAGAGGCTGAAGATGAAACTTACGCAGCGGTGATCTCTGAATATCGTGATGGATTATTGATTTTCGATGTGATGGACTCAAATATCTGGCGTAAAGTGCGCAAAGATACTACTGGCCAAAAGCAATACTATGAGCAAAATAAGGAATCTTATAAGTGGAAAGAACGTGTAGGTGGTCAAATTTACGCCGCAACCAGTTTAGAAACTGCCAAGCAAGTATCAACTATGCTTAATGAAAGTAAGTCGGCAGACGAGATCAAAAAAGCAATTAACGTAGATAATAAGATTGGTGTTATAGTTACAAGTGGAATGTTCGAGATAGACGCTCGTGATCTTCCAGAAGGTTTTGTAGCAGAAGAAGGTGTTTCTAAAATTTATGAACAAGGCGATTCATTTCTTGTGGTGCGTGTTTCTGATGTTACTCCACCTAAAATAAAGCGTTTCGAAGAGATCAAAGGAAGGGTGATGTCCGACTATCAAAATGAAGTGGAAGCCAATTGGATGAAAGAACTTCACAAAAAATTTGATGTTGAGATCAATAAAAAAACGCTTAAAAAAGTCAAGAAAGAATTAAAAGCATAATGCAAAAATTCCTCCTCATCTGCATATTGTTTAGCTTAGTTTCTTGCGATCTTTTTAAGCAAGAGGATCCAAGGGTTCCTGTAGCGAGAGTAAACAATAGTTTTTTGTATGAGGATGACGTAAGGGAATTGATTTCTGAAACTACTTCGGAAGAAGATAGTACCTTAATCGTGAATAATTATATCAACCGGTGGGCTACGCAACAATTACTTATCGATCAGGCTAAAATAAACCTGAGTGAGCAAAAGCAGGAAGCTTATAACAAATTAGTGCGTAATTATAAGAATGATCTATTTACCGAAGCGTATAAGAGCGCTATGGTAATGCGGCAATTAGACAGTACGGTTTCAGAACGTGAGTTTGAAGATTTTTATGAACTCAATAAAATTAATTTCAGACTTAATGACGTTTTATTGAAGGTTCGTTATATTCATGTAGATGAAAACTTCACCGATCTGCAACAAGCGAAAGAAAAGTTCGTCCGTTATAATGAATCTGATAAAAAGCAATTAAGTGATCTGGCTATTCAGTTTAAATCATACAATTTAAATGATTCGGTATGGGTTAAAAAAGAAGCCCTTGTAGAGGCCATTCCGGTGATCAAAGACAAAGCAGAGCAAGTGTTAAAAAAATCAAATTTTACACAACTGCAAGATTCATTAGGTTTATATTTGGTGAAAATTCAAGACGTGCTTAAAGCGAATGATATCGCACCATTGTCGTATGTTAAGCCAACCATTAAACAGATAATTATAAACAAGCGAAAGCTTGAACTGATAAAGAAATTTGAAATAGATATTACGAAAGATGCAATTAAAAACAACAATTTTGAAATATACCAGAATAAGTAGCTTACTGATAGCTTTGTTGCTAGGTACGACCGCCTTCAGCCAAGAGATCATAGAAGATACTGTAGAAGAGGAAGTAGCCGAAGTGATTGATAGTTTGGCTCCATTTAAACGATATAAAGCCGAAGGAGTAAGTGCTGTAGTAGGTGAGTATGTGATTTTAGACAGTGATATCGATAAAAGCTATATTGAATATAAGGCTCAGGGAATATCTACTGAGGATATCACAAGATGTCAACTTTTAGGTAAGCTTATGGAAGATAAACTATACGCACATCATGCCAAGATAGATAGTATTTTAGTGCCAGATGCTGAAATCAATCAACAAATAGATCAGCAGTTGGCTTATATGATAAGTGAATTAGGGAGTGAAGATAAGGTGGCAAAGTACTATCGCAAGGATGATATATCTGATCTAAGAACAGAGCTTTTTGAAGTTAATAAAACACTTAAATTGGCTTCTGAAATGCAACGAACCATCGTTGAAGACGTTGAGGTTACTCCAGAAGAAGTTCGAAGTTTTTTCTATTCAATTCCAGAAGAAGACAGACCATTTTTTAGTGCCGAATTGGAAGTTGCGCAGATCGTAGTAGAACCAGAAATTACTGAAAAGGCCCGTGCAGCTGTTATTGCGCGCTTAAATCAAATGCGCGCCGATGTTGTTGATAACGGAGCCAGCTTTTCAACCAAGGCGGTTTTATATTCGAAAGATGGAAGTGCACAAAAAGGAGGGATGATAGCCGGAATCAAACGTAATTCTCCGTACGCTAAAGAATTTAAGGATCAGGCATTTTCGTTGTTAGAAGGAGAAGTTAGTGAACCTTTTGAAACTGAGTTCGGTTACCATATTTTATACGTAGATAAGATTCGTGGGCAAGAAGTAGACGCACGTCATATTATTCTCTTTCCAGAGGTTTCGCAAGAAACCTTAGATGCTGCTAAAACTAAAATTGACACGATCCGGGAATCACTTCTCGCTGGGAAATACACTTTTCAAGAGGCCGCTCAACGCTATAGTACAGAAACTGAAACGCGAAATAATGGAGGTCAATTGGTAAATCCACTTACCTATGATACCCGTTTCGATCTTACTAAAATGGATCCAACTTTAAGCGCACAGGTTTATAACTTAAAAGAAGGCGAGATCTCACCAGTATATAGTGATCGTGATTATACAGGGAAGACAACATTTAAGATCATGACCGTAACCCAACGTCATGACGAGCATCAAGCGGATTACGTAAACGACTACGAAAAGATCAAGGCGCTGGCGTTAAAGGAAAAGCAGATAAAAGCGATCGAAAAATGGCAAGGTAAAAAGATAAATGATACGTATATTAGCGTAAATGAGGATTACCAAGATTGTACATTTTCTAGTAATTGGCTTAAAAAATAAAACCCACTTTAGCTTATGTCAGACGTTGCGGCAGTAAAACAACTCGTTACAAAATATGAGGCGCTTCGCCAAGAGATCAAAAAAGTCATTGTAGGACAAGACGAGGTAGTAGAACAAGTTTTACTTTCTATATTTTCGGGAGGACATGCTTTACTTATTGGTGTTCCCGGACTGGCAAAAACGCTTTTAGTAAATACCGTAGCCCAAGCTTTAGGGCTGCAATTTAAACGTATTCAGTTTACACCAGACCTAATGCCGAGTGATATATTAGGATCTGAGATCTTAGATGAAAACAGAACCTTTAAGTTTATAAAAGGTCCCATTTTTTCTAATATTATCTTAGCTGATGAGATAAACCGTACGCCGCCAAAAACGCAGGCAGCTTTATTAGAAGCGATGCAGGAACGTTCGGTTACTGTTGCTGGTCATCACTACAAACTCGACTTACCGTATTTTGTTTTGGCAACTCAAAACCCCATTGAGCAAGAAGGAACATACCCGTTGCCAGAAGCCCAATTAGACCGTTTTATGTTTGCTGTAAATCTTGATTACCCAACCTTTGCAGAAGAGGTTGAAGTAGTAAAGATTACAACTACAGGAGAAACTAAAAAAGTGAATGCACTATTTACTTCGGAAGAAATTATTGATTTTCAACATTTGATTAGACGTATTCCTGTAGCCGATAATGTGATTGAATACGCAGTTACCTTAGTTGGAAAGACACGCCCTAAAAGTCAATCGGCACCAGAGATCGTAAAAAATTATATTGATTGGGGTGCTGGACCACGAGCGTCTCAAAATCTAATTTTAGGAGCTAAGGCGCACGCAGCGCTTAAAGGAAAGTTTTCTCCAGATATTGAAGACGTACAAAAAGTAGCAATCGGTATTTTACGTCACAGACTTATTAAGAACTACAAAGCGGAAGCAGAAGGTTTGAGTATCGAAGAAATCATTCAACGCCTTTTTTAAGCTTTTTTAGCTACCTTCACTTTCAGAATTTACAAAAGTGAAAATTGATTACGCCAATCGAATTTTTGGATTAGACTTGATGCGATTCGTTGCTATCATGTGTGTATTGGTAAATCATGCGCTATGGAATTTTCCCAATGAAACAGGCGCCATCTTCGGTATCTTACAAAGCCTCGGTTTTATGGGAGTTGAGATATTCTTTGTGCTCAGCGGATTCTTAATTGGGCGCATTCTCTTTCGAATTTTTACTTCAGAAACATTTTCGGCTAATGATCTGCGCTATTTTTTAGTTAGACGCTGGTTTCGAACACTTCCTACCTATTACTTCATTTTAATCATTAATGTTTTAATAGTGTTATGGATAGGGCGTGAGCTTCCTGAAACCTTATGGCTATATTTCGGTTTCCTTCAGAATACGCACTTTGCAATGGACTTATTCTTTACCGAATCATGGAGCCTTCCTATTGAAGAATTTGCCTATATCATTGGTCCGGCGCTTCTCTATCTTAGCTTATTCTTAAAATTGAAGATCTCGAAAACCAAGCAATTTTTATACATTACCCTTGCAATCATCTTATTCTTCCTTATAACCAAATTGTACTATAACTCTGTTGCGGTAGGCTTTGACATTTTAGACTGGAATAGATCGCTAAAAGCTGTGGTGCTCTATCGTATCGATGCCATTTATATTGGGGTGTTGGCTGCGATAATTTCGTTGGTTCAAGTAGATTTTTGGAAAAAACATCAAATCCCTGCAGCTTTCATTGGTGGTGTGCTCTTCTTCGGACTTTTTGCATTGGTTCAAATTTTTGATCGTAGTTCGGAAGCGTTTAAGACATTATTGAACGTTTGGTATTTACCGCTCAACTCGATCAGCATTGCACTCTTTTTACCCTATTTGTCTCAACTTCAAGTAAAATCGGTTGCCATTGTAAGGCCAATTACCTTTATAAGTGTTATTTCCTATTCGATGTACTTACTTCATTATTCTATTGTACTTCAACTTATGCGTACGCGTGTTGATATCGAGATAATGTCTTTTTCTGGAAAAATTTTATTTTCGATAGGGTATATGGCTATTACTATCCTTTTGGCCTACTTTTTATACCGCCTTTACGAAAAACCACTTACAGATTTACGCGATTCAGGAAAATTGAAAAGATACTTCGGAAAGTAAAATTATGAATACCACAGTTTTGCACGTTTAAAAATGCCATATTCGTAATATATTTTACTGAATGTTCTATTTTACTGAATTATATTTAACAATTTCTCTTCTTTGTTGTGTATTTGTGAATTATTGTAAATTTTAGTAAATTTGCAGCAAAGCAAGAAACGAGATTTTGTAGCTTTAACAAGTACAATTTTGCTTGCAAAATTTACTAACAACTCTTAAAAAATATTTCTATGGCATTTGATATTGACATGATTAAAAAAGTTTACGCCCAAATGGCTGAGCGTGTGGATAAAGCACGTGAGATCGTGGGTAGACCTTTAACCCTTTCTGAAAAAATATTGTACAATCACCTTTGGGATGGAATGCCTACCAAAGCATTTACTCGTGGAAAGGATTATGTTGATTTTGCACCAGACCGTATTGCTTGTCAGGATGCAACCGCCCAAATGGCACTGCTACAATTTATGCAGGCAGGGAAACCCAACGTTGCTGTACCAACAACTGTACATTGTGATCACTTGATCCAAGCAAAGGATGGAGCTAAAGCTGATCTTAAGCATGCGAATGAAGTGAGTAATGAAGTATTTGACTTTTTAGAATCTGTTTCCAATAAATATGGAATTGGGTTTTGGGCACCGGGTGCTGGAATTATTCACCAAGTGGTTTTAGAAAATTATGCATTCCCTGGAGGAATGATGATTGGGACCGATTCACATACCGTGAATGCTGGTGGGTTAGGAATGGTAGCCATTGGTGTTGGTGGAGCAGATGCAGTAGATGTTATGGCAGGAATGGCTTGGGAACTAAAGTTTCCGAAGTTAATAGGAGTGCGCTTAACAGGAAAACTTAGTGGATGGACAGCGCCAAAGGATGTTATTCTACGTGTTGCTGAAATTTTAACGGCTAAAGGAGGAACAGGTGCCATTGTTGAATATTTTGGACCAGGAGCGACAGCCATGTCATGTACAGGAAAAGGAACCATTTGTAATATGGGTGCCGAAATTGGCGCAACAACATCTACTTTTGGTTATGATGAATCTATGGAACGCTACTTACGCGCAACAGATCGTGCTGATGTTGCCGATGCTGCCAATAAAGTAAAAGAATATTTAACTGCAGATGCCGAGGTGTATGCAGATCCAGATACGTATTTTGATCAAGTGATCGAGATCAATCTTTCAGAACTTGGACCACTGCTTAACGGACCCTTTACGCCAGATCTTTCTACTAGTGTTGGAAAAGATATGACTAAAAAAGCAACCGAAAACGGTTGGCCAATTGTGGTTGAATGGGGATTGATAGGTTCTTGTACAAATTCATCATACGAAGATCTTTCACGAGCTTCTTCTATTGCACAACAAGGAATTGATAAAGGTTTAAAACTTAAATCTGAATTAGGAATCAATCCAGGTTCAGAGCAAGTGCGATATACTGCTGATCGTGATGGTATTTTAGGAATTTTTGAAGACTTAGGCGCTAAGATATTTACGAATGCTTGCGGTCCTTGTATCGGACAATGGGCACGCTATGAAGATCCTAAAAATGCACCTAAGAATAGTATCGTGCATTCTTTTAATAGAAACTTTGCCAAACGTGCCGATGGAAACCCAAATACACATGCTTTTGTAGCGTCACCTGAGCTAACAGCTGCTATTTCCTTTGCTGGTCGATTAGATTTTAATCCAATGACAGACTCACTTATCAATGAAAATGGTGAAGAAGTCCGATTTGAGGAGCCAACTGGATGGGAATTACCTCCTAAAGGTTTTGCTGTGGAGGAAAATGGCTATGTTGCTCCAATGGAAGATGGAAGTGGTGTTGTGATCAAAGTATCGCCAACAAGCGAAAGATTACAATTACTTACGCCTTTTGAACCTATTAAAGATAGCCAAGTTCAAGGTATGAAATTACTTATCAAAGCCTACGGAAAATGTACTACCGATCATATCTCTATGGCGGGTCCTTGGTTGCGTTTTAGAGGTCATTTAGATAATATTTCGAATAACTGTCTTATTGGAGCGGTGAACGCTTTTAATAAAAAGACAAATTTTGTAAAAAATCAACTAGATGGAGAATACGGTGGTGTTCCAGATACACAACGTGAATACAAGAAGAACGGTATTTATACAGTTGTAGTGGGTGATCATAACTATGGTGAAGGTTCTTCTAGAGAACACGCCGCAATGGAACCACGCCATTTAGGAGTGGCTGTTGTTTTAGTTAAATCGTTTGCACGTATCCATGAAACCAACTTGAAAAAGCAAGGAATGCTTGGATTGACGTTTGCGAATGAAGCTGATTACGATAAAATTCAGGAGAATGACACCTTTAATTTAATTGATATCGCCGATTTTGCTCCAGACAAACCTCTCACTATTGAAGTAGTACATGAAGATGGTTCTAAAGATATCATTAAGGCGAATCATACCTATAATGATGCGCAGATTCAATGGTACCGTGAAGGAAGTGCTTTAAATCTCATTAAAAAGCAAAACGCTAAATAATAAAAAACTCCCGCTTTATAAGCGGGAGTTTTTTTATTGTATTTGATAGATCGAAAAGTCATCTCGGATACCAAATACAAGCGTATGTCTTGTTTGATTAAAAGCTAGGCTCGTTTAATTTTACCTTTATGCTTCGACTAAAAACATTTCTGAAAAAACAATGGAGTAATGTTCTTTTTGTATTGATCATAATTCTAATGATCATACCACAAACACGTATGCCTATTCAAGTTTTTCTACAAAGACTAATTGCATTTAGTCCTTCGGAAATAAGTGTGGAAGATAGAAGTGTACTTACCGATTACAAGTGGGATTTACTTGCATTAGACGGAAGTACTGCTGATTTTTCAACTTCGGAAGGAAAGGTGATTGTGGTCAATTTTTGGGCGACTTGGTGTCCGCCATGTGTTGCTGAGATGCCATCTTTACAATCGCTCTATGATCACTATGGAGATAAAGTTGATTTCTACTTTATTTCTGCGGAAGAAGCCGAAAAACTTTCTAGCTTTCTTCGGAAGAAAGAATATAGCTTCCCTGTATATAGACAAATAGAAGAAGCGCCCGAAGCTATTCGTACGAATGCATTGCCAACCACCTATGTGATTTCAAAAAATGGAACCATTGTGATTAATAAAACGGGAGCGGCAGCCTGGGATAGTGAAAAGGTTTATACGTTGTTAGATGAACTCATAAGCGAGTAGCTAGCAATTAGTGTTGTTCATTCACGAGTTTTTTAAGCAGTGCGATCTGGCCTAAATGATAATGGCTATGTTCAATTAAGCCGTGAAGGTTTCTGAAATAGGAACCATATTTTACATCGTAGAAGTCTTTAAGCATCATTTCTTCTGGGAGTTGTTCAATAAGAGAAGCAAGGGCTTCAACATCGCTCCATGTTTTTTCTTTCATTGTGTTCCAATCGGTGTGAGATGTTATCGGTGGATGATCAAAACTTAAATGATCTGCAGCGTTTAAGGGGTTTCCTCGCAGCACATCAAGTTGCGCGACAACATAGTAATGACTGTGAAAAAGGAGCGTTGCAATGGTGTTTAGCGATCCTATTTGGGTTGTTGCTTGTTTCCAATCAACATCTTCCAATTGTTTTTTAAAATTAGAAGCCGTCCAGTTGCCATCAAAATAGACATCGCGCAAGTGTTTTGCAGTTTGAGTAGCGCTATTCATTGTGGGTAGTGTTTTGTAATTTGCTTAATAATTTTTCTTTAAATTTATCTTTCTCATCAATATATAGAACTAAAGTTTTAAACGTTTTCTTGATTCCATATAAACCGGTTAGGTGTTGTGTTCTATTGAAAGTGATGATCATATTGTGAGTTTCCAAGCTTCCTAAAAATGATAAACTTCGAATCTCGTTATCCAATTTTATTTCACGGGAGCTTATTTCAATCGATTCAATTTCGTGATAGGCTATGGTTGCTTCGCCCATGATTCCATACCGAAGATATAATGCTGAATCGTCTAAAATGATGGGTCTTTTCAACATCGCTTTTAAAAAGCCAAAAAGCTGAATACCAGAATAAATACTCAACAGGGTGAAGATCCACGCGGCTATAATACTCCAGTTAACAAGGATCTTGTGGAAAACAACAGTTTCAACCGCAACAATAAGGATGATGGCCGCGAGGAGGGTAATGGTACCACTATTTTTATGATAAGAGAATTCGTTACATTTTAGAACTTTGGGTTTCCAGTAGACGAAGCCGTAGTAAAATACTGCGATTTCGGTAACCACTGGGATTACAAATGCCTTTGGAAGTATTTTGGAGCAAGCTTCTTTCAGTAAGATAAAAAAATCGGTTGTTTGATCGTTGCTTCGGTCATAAGATCTGAGCAGTTTCCGAAGATGATATATAACGTACGATGCAACGGTTATTTCAATTAGGGGAATAGCCCAAGTTTTGAACAAATCTAAATAGTATTGGTTTTCCGAAGGAATACTAAAAGTAGCTACAAGCACCCCTAGGAATATAAAAGGAACTACGGTAGTTTTGGGAATATTGGTTTTCCTAATTAATAAAAAATAGAGAAACGGAATTGTTAGCAGTAGATCAACTGTAATAGCTGTAGCAAGCAGTTCGGGGCTTTTGGTAAACGCAGAAGAACTTGCAATCACCACCATAAGAATTACAAGACCGAGCGGTATTAAAAACCGTATAAAGGTATTTTGAACTGTTAGTTTTTGATCCATAAAATAGGACTATCACTATAAAAATGCATACACGCTTAAAGATACAAAATACAATGGCTTTTTTGCATTATTTATTGGATGTAGCGAATACAATATTCTTTTCTGCGAAATGGTGATGGGCTAATTAACGATATCGAGCACTATTTCTGCCTTTGGGCGCTCTGCACAGCAGAAAATGTATTTAGCACGTTCAATTATTCTAAAATAACAAAGAACCCTTTTAGTCCTGATAAGATACTTTGAACCGCGTAGGAGGCGAGAATAAGTCCCATGATCTTACTTACTACGGTAATTCCGTAATCTCCAACCCGTTCTTTTACCTTATTTGCAATAAGTAATAGTAAACATGTAATTGTAATAACCACAAATACCAATACTGTGGTCATAGCTTGTTGTTGAATTGAATAAACTGTATTGTCGGTCATTAAAACCACCGCCATGATCGCTCCAGGAGATGCGATAGATGGAATAGCGACAGGAAATATGGTAACATGCTTATAATCTTTGATTAGATGTTTTTCAGATTCTGGTTTACCATCTCCAAAAATCATGGTAAGAGCAAATAAAAATAAAATGACACCTCCCGATATTTGAAAAGCATCCAGAGAGACATCCATGCCGTCAAGAACGAGTTGTCCAACAATAATAAAGATCAAAAGAATGAGGAACGCGATAATGGAAGCACGTATGGCAACACGTTTTCTATGGGTTTTATTTAATTGTTTGGTAGCCTCTAAATAAACAGGTACTGAACCTAATGGGTCAATTACGGCAATTAAAAAAAAGATAGTATTTAAGATTTCGGTCATTGTGGCTTATATGAATTAATAAAATTAAAAATTTGACAATAGTTAAACACACTTTAGAAGTTAAAATATTCTTTCCGCGCAACAATTATATAAGTCATATTTTAAGAGTTTCGTTGATGTACGGTTGTCATTCATTTTAAATAATACCGATCTACTTTCTCTTTTACTTATTTCTTATACTGGTTTTTAAAGTATCTTTGGCAAATATTATTTATTCGGTGATATTAATTATTAACTCGTGTACTTTTTGCACTTTGTTTGGGCTTTCTTTAGAAAGCTGAGAATATAATTGATTTAACTCTAGCGAACAACTTAATGCCTGATTGCTAGTAAGTAACTACCATAGAGTTTTTTAATCTTACGCTTTGCTAATCTCATTAGTCTGCAACTCGTTTCAATTCAATGTTAATTGATGAATGCAGCTATAAATGTAAATAAGCCTGAGCCTATTGTGGTTGGAGAGCAAGTGGTGTTGTTTGATCGCACAACAGATATAAGACAAACCATTCAAAGTTTGGAAGCGGGTACACCCGTATTAATTATGGCATTTTACAGCGATGGAATGTTACTTCTGAAGGGGCTTCAAAAATATTTAAAAAGTAAATTACCAAACAAGACTTTTAAAGAACAACGTCAGTATCGTTCCGAATATCAGAGACTTTCAAATCTGATTATAATTGAGATTGAGGATCACCAGCTAAAAGTTAAAAAATCACCTTCAATAGGATGGTTAAAAATGCTGTATCCAGAAACAAGTAGTTTTTTTCTCGCCTTCCCCCAAGTTCAAGGCCTAAATAGTTCTTGGCAATGGTATCAAAACGGAATTGTAGTACCAGTTTTACGCAATAAGCTGCATCCGTATTACGGTGTTTATTTTCCTACACGATTTGATCATTTAATACTTTTTGACAATTGGTTAAAACGATATAAGGGTGCGAAGAAATCTGCAATTGACGTAGGCATAGGGAGCGGTATTCTTGCGTTTCAACTCATTAAGCACGGTTTTCAGAAGGTTTATGGCACAGATATAAATCCGAATGCCATTGTTGGTCTCACGGCGGTTATGGCAGATACAAAGCTATCGAGGAAAATAGAATTAGATTTTGGATCTCTTTTTGGAAACTTGCAAAAGCAATCTGAATTAATTGTATTTAATCCACCCTGGCTGCCAAAATCGAATGATCTAAATAGGAATGATGAAGCCATATATTACGACAAACAGCTATTCCCTGATTTTTTTAAGGAAGCAGGTGAGAGGTTGCTAGACGACGGAAAACTCGTTATTATATTTTCAAATTTAGCTCAAATTACGAATGTATCGAAAGAGCATCCAATTGAAAAAGAACTAGATGAAAACGATAGGTTTCAATTAGAAAAATGCTATAAAAGAGTTGTAAAAACTGCTTCGGAAAAAACCAAGCGAGATCAACACTGGCGTTCTTCCGAAGAAGTAGAGCTATGGGTATTAACAAAAAAGTAAATAGTTTACAATTCTTCTCCGATATGTTTCTTATAAAATTTCCAGGTTTCTTTGGCTACATTTCTTCCTAATTCCAATCCGGCAATGTTATCAGACTGGATATGATATCCACCCAAAACTCTTGATATTCCTGCCATTTCAGCGGTTTCCGTAAATGTTGGGAATTTTAAGGTAATTGTATCTCCCAGATTATATGGTTCTGTGAGAGCGCCTGCAACCAAAACAGCCTCAGATCCAAATTCTTCACTACCCGTCCACATTTTTAAGGCTTCAGCACAACCTCCACTAATAGTACTATGGCCTGAAGTGTAACTAGGAAAAGGAGGGCATAAAAATACTTCTGGTGAATACGGCTGCCATTCTGTGCCATCCATTTCAATCATACCTTTTCCTTCGCCACCCCACGCTTTTATTTTTTGATTCTCATAATATTTATGTACCAATGCATATGGTCTGGCAGAGTCATAGTACATTTTAGAATCCCAGGAAGCGATAAACGCATCCATTGCTACCACTTGATTATAAAAATACATTTTAACGTCTTGATCAAGCGTATGATTGTCTCTTCTAGAAACATCCTGTGCAAATTTTAACCAATGCCCTGCTTGTTGAACAGATTGTGGGCCATCCCGCATAAATTCGACTAAAGCTTTTTGATAATCAGTTAGGTTTAATTGTAATTCGATAACCTCCTGAACTTCTTTTTCCATTTGTTCTGAGCCGATCTTTGGGGGTGGACCTGGGCGAAATTGATCGCCAGACTTTAATGCAATAGGTTTCACCTTATCCCAAAATGGGGTAAGGCATCCTGGAGCATATTTTCCGCCTTTGCCATCTGAGAAATATTTTGGTTGCCAACGGTCTGGATCTATATTTTCATCTGGAGAGTTTACAGGTGAGTAGCCCGTATAATCGAAGTAAGGTTGCCCGTTTGAACCTTCTTCTTCTCCGTATTGATTTGCACCATCATTTTTTCTGGCTTCAATAACAGCTTTGGCTGCCAAGTTTCCAATTCCTTCAGGTGTATTTGGATCTAAAGATTCATTTGTGGGGTCTAATCCCAGACTTACCATAAAATCTGCGAACATCTCCTTATCAGAATAATAATATTCATTCATTGCTCTAAAAGCCGCATAGCTAATAGCGATCTCTTTGTTCTTAAGAGTTTGTTCGTCTGTAGGTCTTCTTTCAACTCCATCTAAGTAAACAGGTATGGCTTTCGCATCAAACCTTGACCAAGCGTCGAAGATGGAAACCGATATTAATCCTAAATATCTGGAAGTAACCGTTGGTCTTGGCTTAAATCTTTCCGTATCATTAGCTTGCGCTGTTAAAGCCATAAATCCCCATTTGTATGCAACATTATTAACCCCTTTGGGCTCTGCAATCTCTATTGAAATTGGGTCGTCCTTTTGATTTTCTTTTTGCTTACAGGAAAATAGTGTTAATGTGATAATTAACAGTAGTAATGTTTTTTTCATATTGAAATAATTAGGTTGTGTTAATGCCGCAAGTAAACTGTGTAGAAGGCTTTTGGCTTTTGTAATTCGTTATGGCACTGCAACTATGAAGAAGCAAAGTATTGCCAGCTGTGGTAACAGCTTGAAATTTAGTGGCCATGATGAAGTAATTGGTTAGTTTATTGGAAATAAATATACGTTTTTTTAGAAAACTAGCTGGCTGTAGTCATAAAAAGTGATCATTTATGTCATGATTCCTGAATAGTCAATTTTGTTACGCTTGCTCTAATTGCTTGTGAGAACCGTCACAGTTCGGCTTTCGTTTTGATAGTCCGCAGGTACAATCATTTAATCCGTAGCCATCAAGAATGCGTTCTATGTTTTGCTCAATTCTCGATATTTTAGTTTTGGATTGTTTTGGATTGTTTTGGTTTGGAAAAATGTAAGAGGTATCCTTTTTGTCGTCCTTGAGTTAGGCTTTTAAATGCTTTTTGAAAATCTGGGCGATGTTCAAAAATTTGCAGTAATTCGGTAGGGGTTTCAAATTCTGAAAGTTTTTTTTGCTTTGTTTTTAAACCAGCTCGTTCCACCTCGATAGCTTCTTGAATATATTTTTTTATCGTGGGCGTTAGTTGGAGGATTTCAGACGCGTCCGTAAAACGAATTTGTCTAGCTGAATGTGTGTTTTCTGTTTGTTGAATTAAAATTTTTTCTGGGTCTTTCAGCAAAGCACCCTTAGGAAACAGAATGGCAGCGTATTCCTTAAAATCGTGAATCAAAACAATATTCTTTCCATTATCAGTATAGCAGGGATGCATCCATTTGAAATCTTCTATCAACCCACAATCGATTATGATTTCTCGTAGTGCTGCTAATTCGTTTCTCCACTTTTTTAAGCTTTTTAGATATTTGCTAACATCTTGATTCATTCTTTGGAAAGTGTCTTTTATATATTTAAGATGTGGTAGAGGAGGGGTGACGACAAAATCTTGTGATTGTTTTTGCCATTATGAATATAGTAAATTTCATAAAATTAAAGTGATTTTTTAGTTCTGCGTGGTTATAATTTTTCCGCTAAAATGCTTAAAAAAAGACTTTTTCAGCAAATAAAAGATAGACCGTTTACTAGATACCTTTGGCCGAGAGCGATGATCTGTTCAATACCTTACCATTAATAACAACATATTCAATATCATTATATGCCTCGATCGTTTGTAAGGGGTTAGTATTCAGAATTAAGATATTAGCTGTTTTATTTTTATGAATAGTACCAATATTTTCAATTAAACCAAACTCTTTCGCATTATTAAATGTGGCTGCCTTGAATATTTGTTTTAAAGAAACTCCTGCCTCAACCCAATGCTTCATTTCTAAGAACCCATTGTAACCAGGAGGATGTGTGTACATGTTCATTGCACCATTATCGGTACTAAACAAAAGGTTGGCATTGTTTTCTGAAAGCAATTTAACAACTTTTTGAATTTTTATCTCAAATGAATTGTACAGTGCCTCAAACATTGCTTCGTCACTATTAAACTGACTTCTTATTGGGGTGAAAAAATCTGGATTCATTTGTTCCAGAAACTTCGGCCGTGCTAAAATTCTATTCTTACTCCATTGTGCGTCTTTGGTTTGCAACCATTCTAGGTAGTTAGGGTAATATAGGTTTTGAAGGGTTTTATCGTTTTTGAAAGTATCATCAAGGATCTCTTTTTCTGCGAGGATCACTCTAAAAGTTGGTTGATACCCAATATTTTTTGCTGCAATTTCGAGTAACAATTTTTTATGTGTTTCGGGAAGATCTGTATTAAGATAATCTTCAGGAACTGCGGTCCAATTCCACATGGTATGAGCAATAATATCAATTCCTGTCTCCACGGCAAATCTTTGCCCTTCAAACGAGGTTGCATGCATGATCACAGGCAAACTATTTTTATGCGCTTCAGCAACAAGCTCTTCCATGATTTTGGCAGTAGGAACCTCCCATACTTGTTTAAAACCTGAAGAAGCATCTTCATATAATGTCTTAACGCAAATATTATCTGCTAAAGCAATTTCAGAAATAAGGCTTTTAGGGGTATGTTTTTCAGTGTTAATCGAATCTGGTAGTTGAATATTTGGATTATAGCGATCATACAGAAATGGCAATTCATATCGTTCCTTCTGAGGGTATTCATTTATTACCATTTCGAAATCATCCATTACTTGTACTTTTTTAGCACAAGTATATATTTCTGGTCGTATAGTAGCCTTTTTAAGATTATTTATCGTGTTTGGCGCATAATTATCAACATCAATAAGTGTTGTATATCCAAAGTATAAGAAATTCTTAGGGAGTCTCTCAAAGTAATCTAATACTAATAGTTCTTCAGATTCTCGCTGCCTGAAATTTATACCAGCAATGTTGTTTAAATGAACATGACTATCAATTAAGCCAGGAATGATATATTTTCCATCGCCATCTATAATATTGAAAGACCCTTTTACATTCGGTTTTTTCTTACCGGAAAAAAGGATCTTAGAGCTGTTTATTAAGACAAAGCCCTTATTGACACCTAAAGTTCCTGTTTCGTCTGTAGAAATGATAGTAGCGTTCTCAATTAATGTTCCGTTGGAAACTATAAAGGATTCTTTGGAAGTTTTGCAACTAATTGAAATGGCAAATAGAAATAGTATGCTGAGTTTTTTCATGACCTAAGCGTATTTCTATTTGACTATCATGAATTCACTTTGTTACAGGGTTTAGCGCACAATGGGTTAGTGTATTGTGTGTTAGCTTCATTATAATTTTGCAAAAACGAATGTTTAAACTAAATATAGAGGAATGGTGATATACTTTGGGGTAGAAATTTTTCAGAAAAGATCCCTAAAAATCTAAATTCTTTTTATTGAGTAATTTTTCTGAAACTCTAAAGGTAGCCGAATATTGAAGATCTGCTTTTTCCTTTTTGAAGTCCATAAAGGCTTTGTTATACCATTTGGGATCTGTAGCCTTTTTATTGTAATCTTCATTCCCTTTTACACCATAAAGCTTTCCATCAAACCACGGTTCAATACCGTAGATCCCAACTCCGAATTTAGCCGATCTTTCTAAAACTTTTTCAAAATCGGATTCGGAAAAATAATGGATAGCTTCAGGATTGAAACCATCATTAAGATTATTTAAGTCTACGAAAATATATTGCTCTAAGAATTCTGCTTTTTCCATAGTAGTGAAGGCTAGGTGTTTGAATAGGGTTTATTATGCTCTGGGAGCTCCGCTGAACTCACGTTCACCTTTGAACGTAAGAATATTTAAAGTTAGCTATTTTTTTGTGTTATTGCCTTGTGAAAAATCAATTATAAATAGACTTTTATTGTAATTTTTTCTACCATTTAATCAGTATTTTGTTTGATCGAAAAGGAGAATACTCTTTCCAATCTTGTGCTTAGACTGTCATTAGTATGTTTGAACGAAGTATATTGTAGTTTGATGTTGATATGTAAAACGCCATAAATCTTATAGCCTCATTTAATAACAAAGCAAGACATCTATTAGTTAATTTAATAACGGTTCAGTTAATGACTCAAACCGCTATTCTGTAATATGGAACGTGCAGTTTTCTCTTACTCAACTTTGTGTTGTGGTGTTTTTTTGAAATATTTTTTTCGTAACCAAAACGAAACACGAACTAATAAGATCAATGCAGGTACTTCAACTAATGGACCAATAACTCCTGCAAATGCTTGTCCGGAATTCAATCCGAATACAGCAATCGCCACGGCAATAGCTAGTTCAAAGTTATTTCCAGCTGCTGTAAAGGCTACTGCTGCAGTTTTATCATATGCTGCTCCCGTTGCTTTGGTAATGAAAAATCCAATAATAAACATTAAGCTGAAATAGATAAGTAACGGAATTGCAATGATCACTACATCCATTGGAATCTCAACGATCAATTCCCCTTTTAGAGAGAACATAACTACAATTGTAAATAACAGAGCAATTAAGGTTATTGGCGAAATGGTAGGTACGAATTTCTTTGTATACCATTCTTCGCCTTTTATTTTAACTAAGATCAGTCTGCTTAATATTCCCATTACAAAAGGAATACCTAAATAAATAGCTACACTTTCGGCGATTGTTCCTATTGAGATATCTACAATGGCGCCTTCAAATCCAAAATACGGCGGAAGCACTGTTATAAATATCCAGGCGTAAAAACTATAAGCAAACACTTGAAAAATACTATTTAAGGCAACCAACCCTGCTCCATATTCACTGCTTCCTTCAGCAAGGTCGTTCCATACTAAAACCATTGCGATACAACGTGCCAAACCAATTAAGATAAGTCCGACCATATATTCCGGATAATCACGTAAAAAAGTAATTGCTAGAATAAACATCAAAATGGGTCCAATTACCCAGTTTAGGATAAGGGAAATGGATAAGATTTTTGTGTTTTTGAATACTTTTGGCAGTAGTGCATAGTTGACTTTTGCCAGGGGAGGATACATCATAAGGATCAAGCCGATCGCAATTGGGATGTTGGTGGTTCCGTAACTAAATGAATTTATAATATTCGGAAAACTTGGAATAAAATACCCGAGTCCAACACCAATTATCATTGCAACAAAGATCCATAGAGTTAGATTTCTATCAAGAAAACTCAATTTTTTAGTAGCCATTTTTATGAATTTATTTGAGAGAAAACATAAAATAATTCGGTTGCGATTTGCAAACTTCTCTCGTTATATTTTTTAGCTTGTTGTGGTGTATTATCAAAAGCTTTTGGGTCTTCAAAAGTTATTGGAATACGTTGTTCGGCTCCTGGAACAAAAGGGCAGGCTTCATTTGCCGAATCGCAGGTCATGATCGCAGCGAATTGCGATCTTGGATTAAAATCATCATCTAATAGTTTAGAAAATCCAATGATGGGGTGTTCATTATCGGCGTATTTAATACTGTAAATAGGATTTTTATTTTCTGAAATCATCCTGATTTGAAAACCTACATTTTTTAAAGTTTCTGTAACCATTGGGAAAAGAGCTGTGGCTTCGGTTCCGCCTGAATAGCAAAATACGTTTTTAATATTAAAGTAACTAGCCATTGTTTGAGCCCAAACTTGTGATAAGTGACTTCGCCGTGAGTTGTGAGTACAGATAAAATTGATTCTAATTTCCTCATCATTTGTAACCTTTGACTGAATAAAATTGGTTAGCGGTTGTAAAATAGTTTTTCGCTCTTCTGAAATAGTTTGCGGGCGCAAATTCTTAATGGTTTGTTCTATTTCAAGGAATAGGGTTGTGATCATGTTTTGGTATTTAGCAACAGTTTCCATCTGGTGAACAACACGGTTCTTCAGTTAGATCTGATAATTTTACTTTTGTTTTTTCCGTAGGTATTCCGCATTTATCCTTTGCCAAACAATCGGTTTGTTTTGAGGTTAGTAAAAAATGTGTTCCGTCAAAATCAAGTCCGAATTTTCCGATCGTTTCTGCTTGGTATTCAACTTCGATCTCTAGATCTCCAAGGTCTAAAATCTTTTCTGAAAGTTCAATTATACTCAATAATTTTTCGGGATGCAATCTGTGATCATAGTCGTTTGCATTCCATAGCTGAAAATTAGCAACTTCTTCGTTTCGTACAGTTCCGCCGCAGTCAATAAAGTGTTTAGTGACTTTTCCAACTTCGGTTACATGAAAATGATTGGGAACGAGTTCTCCGTTTGGTAGTTGAAAGGAAATCGTTTTTAGCTGACGTAATTGCGTTTTGATCTGAGATATATTCATGATGTTCAATTTTTGTTTTTCTTGTTAATTATGTTGTGTAGTCTGGAAATAAGATTTTGGTCTTCATAGTGGTTGAATTAAAAAGATTCATAACACATTAATTTATTGCAATAAAGCGATTAATAGAATCAAATTTTTTTAACAGCAATCTTCTTTAGATATAATATCCTGATTTAGAAACTCAGTCATTACCTCTTTCATTTCGGTCCATTTATCATTATTTATACAGTAACATACGCTGGTTCCTTCAACATTTCCTTTAATGAGCCCCAAATATTTAAGTTCTTTGAGGTGTTGCGAAATGGTAGGTTGGGCTAATCCAATCTCGTTGACAAGGTCGCCACATACACAAGAGTTAATTTTAAATAAATGTTGTAGGATCGCTACTCTCGCCGGATGACCAAATACCTTAGCAAAAGTTGAGATCAAGTTTTGTTCATCGGTAAATATTTCTGTTTTTGAAAGTCCCATTGCATTATTATCTATCGCAATATTACGATTAATGTTTTAATTGACCAAAAGAATCATCAGTAAAATGCTAAACGAGAGACATTTTAAGAGGTGTGACCTCTTGGTGTTTAGTATAATTATTTATAAAATTAATTGTACTTTCTATTGGTCTAATACAGTCTTAGTCTTTATTTTTCGTCTATTTATCTTATTCTCTTTTATAGATAGATATAAAAAGACGATACATACTACCAGCAATAATAACACAGACAAGATTGAATCTTCAATTCCATATATAGTTCCAGTTATTAATTCTGGACCGCTAAATTTGGCATTTAAGACAGTGCCAACATCTTGGAGACCAGATAAATTTGAACCATAGAAAGGCTGCGCAAAATTCCATCCCAAATGAAATGCAAATGGCAACCAAATTCTCTTGGTGTATGTATACATTATTCCATGTGCAAAACCAAAAAGAAGTCCTAAAAGCACAGATAGAAGTGTTACGTTATCATTAAATATATGAGGCAATTCAAAGAGAATGGAGATAACGACCAAAGCAATATAAGTTCCAATCCAGTTTTCTAAAATTCTGTATAGAATAGCTCTGAAGAAAATTTCTTCCATTAATGCCGCTATCACAAGAAATGAGAACGGAGCTAAAAAATATGAGAACCCTGAAAAGCTCAATACCTCATAATAGCCGAATAAATACAGTATTAGAATTACAACAGATAAAATTGAAAACCCTAAAAAGAACCCTCCAAATAGTTCTTTAATTATATTCTTACTTGATAATTCCGCAATCTTTCTTTTTTCATACAAGCGGAATAAATAGTAATAGGTAAACAACAAAACTGCAACTGAAATATAATTTATTATCGAATCTGCTATTTGCTTGGAGGCGATTAAGTTTTGAAATATGGGTTTTGATATATAGTTTTGAACAGCGATCAATATTAGCAAGCAGATTGCTATACCTAGCATGATTTTAGTAATAGGAAAGTGGATGATTCGTTTTAAAGATTTGTTCATTATGTATAGTATATTTTTTAAATTTATATGGGCACACTTCTTTTGGGCAGAAGTGGTTACATAAAACAGTATGCTGTTTTAATTACTTTTTTCGTTTTTGGATAAGTGTTGATGTACTTTTCTTCCCTCCTTTACTATAATTTCTATTATTTCTTGAATGTCTTTTTTGGAAGTTCTAAAATTTACAATACAAGCCCGCAAACAATATTGATCTTTAACCACAGCGTTTGATAAAAAAACTTCTCCGCCCTTTTGTAATTCGTTTAAGAGATTTTCGTTTAAAGTATTTAGATAAGCATTGTTTGCAGAGGCCGTATTCGGGTTATATCTAAAAGTTGTAATACTTAAGTTTTGAGAAACGGCTTCCAATTCGGGATGTTTTTCGGCAAGTTCAAAAAGCATTTTTGCAAGCTCAATATCTTCGTTAATGAGTTTTTCATATCCACTACGGCCGAGCTGTTGTAGGCTTAGCCAGACCTTTAAAGCACGAAATCCTCGTGAGTTTTGAAGTCCGTACTCATAAAAATTTTGCGCCGTATCGTCTTCACCGTTACTAAAGTTGTAATATTCAGGATGCGAACTAAAAGTATCAACTAGATGCTGAGGATTTTTCACCAATGTACATCCAGCTTCGAGCGGACTGTATAACCATTTATGAGGGTCTAAAGCAATAGAATCTGCTTCTTTAATTCCTTCAAATAAATGTTTAAGTTTTGGGATGATCGCGGCAGGAACTCCATAGGCCCCATCAATATGAAACCATAGATCGTATTTTTTGCAAATAGTTGCAATTTTATTTAAATCATCAATAACTCCAGTACTCACATCACCGGCTGTACCAACTACCATTAATGGAATACAGTTATTCGCTAGATCCTCACTTATCGTGGAAGCCAAAACCTCAATGTTCATTTTATTAGAAGCATCGGTCTGTATCCATCGAATGGAGTTTGTGCCTAATCCGAATAAGATCACTGCCTTTTCAATCCATGTATGGGTTGTTTTAGAACAGTAGACTGTTAATTTTTTTGAAGCATTCTGAATTCCATCTTCCTTAATGCTTTTAGGTGCTTTTGCAGTTCTAGCTGCTAAAAAGGCGGTAAAATTTGCCATATTACCCCCACTAACTAAAATACCGCCGTAATCTGGTGAGACACCAATAAATTCGGCTAACCATCTAATAGTTTGTTTTTCAATTTCAGTAGCAATTGGACTTAAAATATGTGCTCCAACATTTGGATTGACCGAAGCTGCAAGTAAATCTG
This sequence comes from Ulvibacter sp. 2305UL32-6, assembly GCF_058148545.1. NCBI lineage: Bacteria > Pseudomonadati > Bacteroidota > Flavobacteriia > Flavobacteriales > Flavobacteriaceae > Ulvibacter > Ulvibacter sp. 2305UL32-6. Next base: position 30,693 of record NZ_JBYVKA010000001.1, on the reverse strand, counting down.
CTAAGGCTCCAATTGGGGCAGCAGAAGACGTGATATACCCTAAAAATTTGGGGTGCCCGTTCAATAACGAATGGTTCAACAATAAATCTGTCGTTTTAGAAATTAAGTCAGATGCTGGCTTACCATTTTCAGGTAAGGATTGGTTTCCTAGTATTTTTTGTAGCTCACTCGGACTTTCATTTGGAGTGACTGGTTTTTGATCGATAGAATGAATAAAACTAGAAATATCATCAATTAATTGATATCCAATTTTTCGAAACTCTTCCTTATCCATTTCGATAGATGACTTTCTAATTTTTGTCATGGGTTACATTTAAGGGTATTTAAAATTCGGTTGGTCAATTGATTTGTTCATACATGTAGTCACCAGTGTTTGCGCCTATTTTTAATAGTATTTTAGCACAATAACGTGGCGATCTAGAGCTCGTTTTAATTCCGAAGAAAAACGAATATCTCGCATCTTGGAGAGCGTAAAGCTCAGAAGCCGCGACAAAGCAGTATAGTGTTTTCTTCAGAATTAAAGATAAGTAATTATATGAATGAATGATAATGCCTCTAATCGAGCTTATCATTCTACTGATCCCTGTTAAGACAATCATGAAGGAAATATTGAAAAAGGCATCAAATATCTTACTCGATTTAGTCCGTAACCAAATTTGAGTTATAACTCAAAACCTCACTAAAAGCAGTCTTTTTAACGGTAAACAACCTTTAAAGTAGTCTGATAAACACAATTGTTTAATTTATTGTGCTAATCTGTTTTATTAATGTTTATTCTATTCTTTAAATAGGTCTTTATTTAAATCATTTTGAAATTTAATGTTTGACCAAGTTACATATATCCATGGTTCTTCACTAACATCGGCGTTCCAAGTAGATTTTTTGTATTGTCGTTGTGAGGGTATCAATATACTATCTATAGGCTCATACTTTAGTGTCATTAAATATGGAGTTTCAACCACCCCAAAATCAGCTACAGTAAAAAGAAATTGGTCTACCAAAGAAGTTTTTTTATTAATGTATAGCTGATAAATATCGGTAGGAGTTTTATCGATAGAATTAAACGTAACTTTAACTACGTCATAATCTATATCATTTATAAGTTCATCTCCGAGGTATTCATAATTTAAACCGGGATCTAATAATTTTTGAAACATTGTAAACCAATAAAAGTTGGTCGGTCTATTAAAGGCAACTCGTTTTAAACGAACAGAATCTTTTATAGTTTCTCCTTTGTGCTTTAGCCAGAAGTTATTACCGTCATATCCCTGTTCAAAGGAGCCTACAAGGTCAGGAAAAGTTCGTTCATGTTTTTTATAAAGTCCGTATGACAGTTCTCCATCAAAAATGTATTTTTCTGTTGAGATATCAGATTTACCATCGGGAGTTTGATAGGAATAGGTGTAGATCACATCCTTTTTATCCATAAGAGTTTTATAATCTCCAACCTTTTTTGACATGTTGTAGATGAGTTCATGCCCTTTATTTTGAAAACTTTGTAACGTTTCTTCCTGAGTTTCTTGCTTGGGTTTGTTATTACAAGAAAACAGTAAAAAGCTTAAAATCAGAATGGGCAATTGAGAATAATTCATAGGTGTATTTCTAGTAGGTTAGGTGTAGGTATAACTTAAGGTAATTTATAAATGCCGAGCTATTGTCAACAACCAAAATAGGTTCTTTGTTCTGACGGGAATCTAGCACGACATTCAGATAAAGTCGGTTACATATTTGGCATTAAATATACGTTTAAAAATATGACTTTAGATTTTAACAATGTTCACTATTGATTTTATAGGGTGTTGCAGCTATTTCTATTTATTTCAAATGTTTGTTTCAAAACCATCAATACTTTGCGCATTCTTTTCAGCCCAGTATTTTTCTATTTTTTCATTGCCTTGTTTCTCTGCCCATGAATTTAATATGGTTCGCTCCTCTTTGAAATCCATGATGGGAACGGCATATCCACAAGATGTTTGAACTAGATCAACTTCCATTTCTATGATTTGCCTTGAACCTGCTGTCGACGGAAATAGTTTTAAATGATCTTTAAATTTCTCATCTCGATTATGGTAGATCTTAGCAAAACCATAAAGTCTTAGTATTAATGGTTTCCCTTTGAAAGCACAAAACATGATGGTCATTCTATTATTTTTTAATAGGTGTGCAGCGGTTTCATTCCCACTTCCAGTTAGATTTAGCCAAATAATTTTATTTTGGCTAAGTACTCTAAAGGTATCCATTCCTTTAGGAGAAATATTTACTCTTCCATTTTCAGCAGCTGTTCCTACAAAGAACATTTCCTGTTGTTTGATAAATTCCTTTAATTCGGAGGTAATGTGATCTAATTTTTTTCCCATTCTTTTAATATTGGTTACAAGGGTGTTTTGCCTTTGTTAGTTGTTGCCGATTTCATTGTTAATAGCTCTGATTAACGCGTCTATCTTCGGTGAAAATTCTTCGATTGCATTTTTTGAACTTGTAACGCGCCAATCAATATCTGAAAGAAGCCATATGAATTTTGGTTTTTGTAAAATGTCTTTCGGAATACGATTAACAACCCAGTTGCTGTCTTTATCAAGGAATGGGTCTTCACGAAGTGCGAGTAACAGATCTACATTAGGTCTATAGCGTCTCGTAGTATGATTTATTTCCGTTTGAAACTCTAATAGCTTGAAATCAAAGAAATTTATAAGGTGATTTCTAATACTGTCATTAGAAACACGATCTAATCCAGAGGATTTTAGGGCATCATATGGACCTCTGTTAAACTGAAAATATCTACCAATATTTAATTTCCATAAATCTGATTGCATAGAATCTTGAAAGATGATCTTATTTTGTGTCAGATCTGTAAAATAATCTACCGTATTTCCCAAGACTACATAGGCGTTAATATGCTCTTGTAAATTCAATTTATCTAATAATAATCCTTTTTCAATTTCAGATAACATTTTAATTTCAAAAGCTCTGTCTTTTTCGGCTTCATTCCGATTATTGATTGAAAGTGCAATTAAAATTCCGATAACCACGAGGATAATTTCTCCCAAGGCATATAGTAAGTATTTTCCAAACTTACTTTCCGTGAGCGTTTTTTGCCGAATTTTTCTAAAGAATTTTATCATAGGTTACCGGTTGGTCAAAATGAAGCACAACTTTTTATAAGATTAGTTGCGTGTTTTGAGTAACGAATTTACCAAATACAATTCGAATATAAAATCCGCTTGATTTTGCCAGTGCAAGCTACACTAGCAATTATATTTACATAACATTGTCTCTTTACTTTTTATCAGTAATAGTTATGGATTCTTGTTTTTGATTTTCAATAATGATCAAATTGTCGAACTTTTTTCTAACTAATTTTAATGCTTCCTTATTTGAAATTTCTGAATGGTTGAAATAAAATTTTGCGTCATGTCTATTCAGTACTTTAACTGTAACAACGGCTTGTCTTTTTGTTTTTAAGAATTTGAATTTGTCTAACCACTCCTGTAATTTGTTTTATACGCTTTTGGGTATATTGAAGTTAATGATTAGACGGTTATTCTATTGTCAATATGACATTTTTTTTAACTGAAAAAACTTCATTTATTCTGAAAATTTGACAGAAATATTCAGGACTACATCTGTTTTTCGTTTAAAAATGCGATTCGTTAATTTTGGTATTTTATTTGTCAATGTATTATTGAAATCAAGAAGATTTCAAATTTGAAATAATGTTTAATTTAAAATTTTGTAATTATGAGCAACTTAGTTAGTGTTCCTAAAAACGGAAGTTTATCGAACAGCAATTCAAATCAAAACTTCCCAACTTTGTCAAATTGGTTAGATGATATCATTAATAGAGATCTACCATCAGTATTTGCATCAAACTTCAATACTGGAATTACGTTACCAAAAGTAAATATCAAGGAAACTCCCGATGATTTTATGGTGGAAATGGCAGTGCCAGGTCTAAAAAAATCAGATTTACATATCTACATTGACAATCTGGTATTATCAATTTCTTCAGAAACAACGGAAGAAAACGAACAGAAAGAAGAGAATTACACGCGTAGAGAGTTTGGCTATTCTGCCTTTAAAAGAACTTTTACTCTCCCAGAGAGTGTAGATGAAGAAAAAATTAATGCTAACTATAACGAAGGCATTTTGAGTATTCTTTTACCAAAAAAGGAAGAGGCTAAACAAAAGCCTGCTAGAAGTATTAAGATTTCATAATTGAATCACTAAGTTTTTAGATTAAGAAGTATGGAAGGGGGCCGATAAATCAAATCGGTCCTCTCTATACTATTTAGAATGTTTAATTTTTAAAATTTTAATGCTATGCCTAGAAAGTTCAAATCTGGAGATTGGGTAAAAGTTAAAGGGAAACTTACCGCTCCAAAAATGCAAGTTCTAAAATATGTTCCAAAAAAAGACTCTATACTTGGTTTGGTTGATTGTGACAGTTATTTGGAATGTGTGTGGTATAAAAATGGTGAACGAAAATCCGAGGAGTTTCACCAAAATAAATTGATAAAAACGATAGAAACAGGAGGTTTGTTCAAAACATTTATAACAAACCTTAGATTAAGTTTAACTTAAAACCTAAAATGATGAAGAAATATGTTTTATTATTTATGATTGGCTTGTTAAGTATTAGTTGCAACGGACAGAAAAATGATACAAAAAGTGCTGAAACAAAAGAAATTCAAGGAAATGTAGCAGAACAGCCTAAAGGTTCTTGGAGAGTTGATAAAGAGTTTGACGACAACGGGAATTTAATTAGATATGACAGTATCTATTCTTGGTCATCGAATGGTAACCTAGAGAACCTTTCGAATGTAGATAAGGACAGTTTATTGCAATCTTTTAAATCAAGATTCTTTACAAATTTTTCAGGTTTTGAAAATCAAGGGTTTGAAGATGTTTTTTCTAAAGATTCACTTTTTAGTAAGCGGTTTTTTAATGATGATTTTTTTAAAAGTGATTTTGGCAGGGATTATATGGATATTGATAAAATAACACAACAAATGATCGCCAGACAGAAGAAATTTTTAGAAAAATATAAATTAGAATTTGTCAAACCTGAAGACGAAAACTAGCTAGTTTTCGTCTTTTTTTGTTGTTATGAGTTCAGTATTTTTTATATCGGTTCCATTTGATAGATACTTATAAATGAAATTGTATCTATGATTCCATGCATCAGGATCAACGGCCAGAGCCTTCTGCCGTTTATAACAAAAGCGACCCCAAAAATGAATCCAATGCATCCAGTGAGCAAAATACCAGTAAGTCCCTGATAGGCATGAATGACTCCAAAGATTGCCGAACTGATCACTACAGCGGTCCACAATGACCATTTAGTGCTTCCTAACAATCTATCAATCGCATTAAGCAGGAATCCACGGAAAATAAGTTCCTCCAAAAAAGCAGCCGTAATCCATACCATGATGAGTGAGATAATAAGCCCCTGAAAATTTCCGGGTATATTCATTAAATGTGAAATGTCTGGACGATCCCCAAGTTTCATGATTTCAGGCGCTATATAGCGACCAAATAGGGTGTAGGTAATATATAATCCAATGAGCATAAGTATTGGTTGCCACCAATTCTTTGATTTTCATAAACCCAAATTACTCCATGTCCAATTCGCGTATGTTTTATAGCCAAAACCCAATGCTATCATATGCCGTGATATCAGTCATATACTGTTTTATGAATATGCTCGCTATATAATTGACGGTCAATAACAATAATATTGTAAGACCGATCATCAGCTTATTATCTGTTGTTTTATTCATCAGTTTCATTTTACTATTGTGGTGAAAGTATTTGTATCAAGCTCGTGGCGATCCTTTGCTCAATGAGGCGTAACCAAATTTGCGGAAGGAAATATTGGCAGCTGCGGTAATAGTGTGAGACCCAGAAGCCACGGCGAAGTTTTCTACTCGTTTATTCTGTTTATCTATGATAGTAATTTTTGAGAAAATTGAATTCGCTTAACCATCAGAGCTCTAGCTTTTATACACAGCTAGCAACCATATTTTAGTAAGCACACTCTAAAACGATAAATTACCGAATAGTTGAGGATTTAATTTGCTGAAATGTATACAGTATTTTTGTTCCAATACGGTATTTTGCTTAGTTATTTATTCTTCGCTCAAATTTTATTTTTCTAATTCCGTGGTCCGTGTCCCATTGTTTCACTTCTTTGAAATTAAATTTCTTATACAATTCGTTAGCCGGCCCATTGTCTAATCCAGTTTCAACAACAAAAAGTTTCGAATCATATGTATTAAAAACGAATTCCATTAATTTTCGTGCGATTCCTTGTCTGAAAAAATTTGGAGCCACCACTAAGCTATTAATATGTGTAAAGTTATTGTTATGTTCAATTTCAATAACTCCGGCAAGTTCGTTACTTTTTAAGTATCCGAAAAAGGCTGTTTCACTATTTATATAACTTTCAAGAGATCTTTTTAAGGGAGGAAAGTCCGTAGCATTTAACAATTTGGCCTCTATCTTATATGATAATTGAAAAACTGAACGTATTCTTTGTGCTACTTCTATGTCATTATTTTGGAGTTTTTGGATCATTTTTTATAATAGTTTATTTTAATTAATAACACTGGTCCCGGTCACACTTAGTAGTGTGAAATTTCAATTACTTATAGTCATTGTTGGCAATATCAATCTCTATACTTAAGCTCATTTATTTTAGAAATATTAATTTTTGCGTTATTATTATTTGGGTTTAATTCAAGTGATTTTTTATAATTGATTAGTGCGTTAGAGAAATCGTTATCCACTAAATATGCATCTCCTAAACTATCATAAGCGTTGCTGTTTTCGGGATATTTGGATATCAACAATTTGAATATTTGTAACGCTTTTTTAGTTTCATTTTCACTTAAATATTCATAGCCTAAATTGTTTAAAGCATCTGATAAATTATTATGAACCGTGTAATATGTTTGATCTTCTTTTGTCAATTTATTATAATCAATAATAGCTTGATTTGGATCTGTGATAAATTTATCTTTGAGTAATGACATCAAGTTTCTTTTTGGATACATTATTAAATCTGTTTCCACTTTGTCATAAAGTAATGCCCAATCATTATATGCTTTTTCAGATGTGCTATTGGCAATTAGAATAAGACCATATCTGGTGTCAGGACATATTAAAAGAACACTTTGAATGCCACTTGAAGTTCCTGTTTTCATATAATAAAAGCCCTCCTTTTCCGCCACATCTACATCCCAGAGGTACCCTATCTTATCGTCATCATTGTTTTCAAATAAGGTTTTAGTTGATTCTTTAATTAAAGGGTTATCACTTTCAAACTGAAATCTCATAAATTTAATCAAGTCGGGTAAGGTTGATAACATACCTCCGCCGGCTCCAAGCAAAGCACTTTTGGATCTTGGAGCTAGTTTGCCATGCTCGGTATAACCATCTACATGATATTCACTGTGTTCTTTTCGACTATTTTGTAGGTAGGTTTCATATCTAATTCAGTTAAAAATGCTTCTAGTATATTTTCAAATGAATCATTGTAAACTTGCTCTAGAATATAAGCTACTAATTCTGGTCCTATTGAGTTATAACGATAAAAAGTTCCTGGTTTTTTATCGAGTTCAATTGTATTTAGTTCTTGTAAAAAATCACTTATATCGTAGTCTATAGGGCGATTTTCATAATATCCGTTAGAAATTTTATTTTCAACTTCTTCTAGTTTTTTAGGCCTTTTGTTTTTAAAACCTAACGTATGTGTCAATAAATTTTTAATAGTTATAGGTGTTTCTTCAAATTTTAAATTTGGATAATCACCGTCTAGATAGTCCCTAATGTCATCATCTAATGAGATTTTGTTTTCGAGTACAGCCTTTGCAGCAAGAGAGCCGACAAAAACTTTTGTAACAGATGCGATTTCATAAACCGAATTGTCATTTGCTATACCCCTAGAGTCTTTATGAATGTTGCCATAATAATTATGATATACTTGCCCATCTTTATATATAGCTACTGCCAACGAATTAATATTTCCTTTTTCTAATGTATTATCTGCATATTGGTCAATTGAGTTTATTAATTGTTTAAAGGGAAGTTCTTCGGTTTTCTTAGAAGATTGGCAGCCAATAATTATTAAGGCAGCAAAGACGATTATTCTTTTCATTTTTGATTTGTTAGGATATTATTACCAAGGAGTTTATATTTTTCTATAATTACCAATTGATTTTTTTAAATTAATATCAGCATGTATGCATAAGGCTTATGACATTCGTTGGTTCGCTGTGGATCCATCAAGTGCGTACGCAAATTCCTCCAGTAGCTTATTGTCGAGCAAAGTGATTTGACCCGAACTCTGAAGAGTTGCATCATTAGGGGTTAGTTTCTCTAAAGATATAATATTAATTGAATTAGGTAGTTCAAATAATCAAGCCCAACGGTATTGTAAATGCTTTGCTTAGACAGTGAAGACGTGTAGGCTTTTTATTGGTTGTTGGAGTGAAGCTGTAACTTCAAATATATCGGGAGTAACAAATATTTAATGGTAGCTAAATTTTTGAGTTATACGAATTGCAAAATGAATTATACACAGTTTTTATCTCTCTTTTATTACATTGAGGGCTGCTTGTTTAACCAGATCATGATTCAAAATAAGATTGTTAAACTTCTCTTTAACAATTATATCCGGAATAACTCCTCTTGAATAGTTCCCTAAGTCGTTTACATCCAGAATGTAATGAATGGGAGGTACGTAAACTATAATTCCAGAATTAGGTAATACTTTCCGCAACATACCTCCACTATTGTTTCCGTAATAGCTACCTCCTGTTTCACGCCCTATGATTAGACCTCTTTTGGTGCTTTTAATTTTAGAAGAGAATTCACTTGTAGCAGAAAAAGTAAATCCATCTGTTAATATGAAAACTTTTCCCAGAAAGGGATTTGGCTTGGGAATCTGTAATTCTAATTGAGGATGGATTTTCCAGTAATATTTTCCTAAACTATCTTGTTCTATGGGATAACGAGCAAGCCATCGTAAGGCTTTTGGAACATCATAATTTTTTGTCACCTCTAATTTATCATAATATCTAAATGTTTCAGTTGTCAAATAAGAGAACAATTGTGCTCCGTCACTATCTCTATTGAATGAATCGTATCTTACATCTATAATTAAATTATGTATTTTATTAATTCTAATTTTAGAAAATGAATTTTCGAGAAAATCATTAAAAGCCTTTTTAGATTTTGAATTCCGAATAGTTATAATTGCTGTAGAAATGGAATCTATTAATTTTAGTTCCATATCATCCAATTTCGAATGATTCGTTTTCGAAATGAAATCTTTATAGCTAATACCATCTACGGAAATAGTCTTATTCTCCTCGCTATTGTTAATCTCAATTTGGAACTGCCCGGAAGTATAATGAAACTTACTATAGTCGATTGAAAAGTAATTTTCGAGCATTTGATATTTACGCGACATTATTCTCCCATCGGATGGATATCTGTTTAAATTTGAATTTATAAAACTAGCTGCACTAACACCATCAATTGATAAAATTTCTAAGCCAGGAAATAGATTCTTACTCTCTATTAAGACTTCAGTTATAAAGAGTCTGTCATCAATGATTCTAATTCGTATAGGTAAGAACCTTCTGTTTTTTTGAATCTTTTTTAATTCTTTTGGGGGAATTTTAGAAGTAGTATGACCACACCCTATTTGGTTAATGACAGGAACCAAATTATTATAGAATTCAAAAACAGTTTGATTTTTTTGAAGGTTTGATTTCAATGAGTTAAACCCATCTTCAAACTGCTTTTTAGTTTGATAGGTATATATCCCTGGATGCAATTTCTCTAACTCTGTTTGGATGAATTCAACATCTTCTAGTTGTTCATCAATTGATAATGTTTTTAATGACTGACTATTTGCGGTGAATGCAATAGTTAATATTAATATGGTGAAAAGTCTTGTCATTTAAATTGTGACTAACGTGTTTTTTATAATCCCAGTTGCGATGCTTGGCTAGCTATTGCTCAAAAAGTTTTGCTGAGCAAAAGCTAGAAGTTGCGAAGCAGCGTGTGATCTAGCAGCCACGGCGATGCCGTAAACGGGCTTATCTGAAATAAAGATACGTTTTAAATTGTAGAATTTACATTCATTGACCAACTTCCGCCGTTGGCTTAAAACAGTGTTAGCCATAATTATTTTTCCATAACCTGTTGTAATTCCTTGACCTTCCATTTGTCATTTTGTTTTATAAATAACTCAAACATTGCAATGTGACTTGAACCAGCCAAAATCATAATTCTTTCATCGGATTCCGTTACATTTTTTTGAATTAATGACCACATATACAGATTTCTTTTATACCATTCGGAGGTTAATAAGGGTCCAGAAAAATCTTCTGTGCTACCTGCTAAAAGCATTAAATTATTGTGAAAGTAATTAGATAACTTTCGCATCTCTTGACTATTGACATAATACGTAAGTTCAATAAGCGAAACTCCAGATTCAATTTTATTGTCAAAATCAACTGTGAATTTAGAAATGCCATCTTCAATCATTGATTTAAGTTCAGATTGATTGTTTTTTGCAATTTCCTTCATAACATCCTCAAATGGGAATGAGGTAGAATAGTCTATTGCGTATAATTTTTTAAGATTATTCTCTTTTGCTATTCTAAATGCTAATTGAAAAATCTCATTTTTTAAATAAAAGTCAGAAAGACTATCGTTGTCGAAATAGTTACCTTTTGTATAAATATGATAAAGAGAATCTAATTTCTTTTGTTCGTCGTATGGCCATTCTACAAATATTTTCGTTGGATTGTAATTTGTGATTTTTTTACTAATTTTTTTTAATTCAAGTTGAGAATCTTCGTTGAGGATGTCAAATGTTTTTGTTTTGGCAACATCAGCACCAGGATTATTATAATGAAATGTTCCAACGAGTAAAGCTTCTTTAATATTTGAATTTTCATTGAGATTAGTTTTTGACTTTTCTTGTGCATTTACGCAACTTAAAATCAGAAATACGATTGATAAAATTACATAGTTCTTCATAGTTTTGATAGTCTGTTAGAATTAATAATGTAAGCTGTTACTTATAAAGACGCTAAAAGTTTTCAAACGGTTGCCTGAACACTTGATTTTTAATTATTATGGCTAATGTATATGTCTATGATTTGTGGCGATCCTTGGCTCGCTTTGGCTCAATCAAATCTTGCCAGGGCGGGATGTTAGCATGAGTATTAGCTACGTGAGACTCGAAAACCACGGCGAAGCTGTCTACGAGATTATTCAGTTTATCTAAGATAGTCTTTTTGTGGGAATATCAATTCGTTTAACCAATTTGGCTATTGGTTTTACGGTACTGGCAACTGGCTTTTATCCTTCCCGCAATTCTCTCATTTTTTTCCTGAGTTTCGTTTTTTTTAAATTGATTTTCGACAATTTAAACTTCTGATTTTTCTTTAGGCCATTTCCAAGCATACCAAACAATTAAGGCCGTAATAATACTTTCTAAAAATGCTAAAAACACATAAAATAAATACCACTCTTTAGTTGAACTTATTCCTATATAAACCATCATTATCGTAAATAATGCTCCAAATAAAATGTTAAGAATTCGGTTTATTTTTGGCTTAAGGAAAATTGAAGCTGCAACCATTACAGATGGAATCGCCAAAATTATTGATGCTATTAATAATGTAGTTGGATTATCCATAATATTATCGCCTGTAATTAAACTATTTACTTTACCGGGCGTATATAGCTCAAAATAATCTCCATATAAATAGCAGAATGTTGCGGTAGCCCATAATGAGGCGAGTTTGATTTTAATGTTTACTTTTTGGTTTACTAACATATTGGCTTGGTCTTTATCGTTAATAATGTATATCTACTTATAAAGACGTAAACTCTGTTCAAATAGTTGCCTCGGTCATAAAAAGGTGTTATGCTTTCAAAATTACTGTTTTGACACACTCAGTCAATTTATTGAATGTTCTAGTCACTTAAAATACTTTTATTCTTCCTAGTTTTGATTCTTACAATTTGAAGTTAATAATAATAACAAATATTTCCACCATGCTGAAAAATAAAAAGAACATTGTAGTAATAAAAGTAGCTACCATAACTATGTTATTTACCATCGTCCAGGGTTGTGGCGAAAATGTTGATAAATCTGAAAAAAAAGACGATTCAGTAGCAGTAGTTTCTCATGACGAAAAAGAGGAATCTCATATTCATGATAATTCCTCGCATTTCCACCCTGGGAAAAGAATATTAACGCCTGAGGACGCACAACAGTTATGGATATTTCCAGAAAACAAAGATGAACTTGGGTCTGGTGGACTGCTTCAAATTTATATGGATCCTGAAAGTCATCCCGAGGCTTCTTCAGGTTTTTCAAAATATGAGTTGGGTGTAGGTGGAGCCTTACCAGAGCACAAGCACAATAAAACGGAAGAGATTGCTTATTTTCTTTCAGGAACGGGTATAGTAATAAGTTATGAGAACGATGAGCGCAAAGAAACAAATGTAAAAGAGGGTTATGTATGGTATACGGCACCGGGAGAATGGCATTCCTTTCAAAATACGGGTAGTGAACCTTTAAAATTGGTATTCGCTACTGTTCCAAATGCCAAGCATGGTTTGTTAAACTTCTTTAAGGAAGTAGGGGTAGAGCCTGGGAAAGAACCGTCTAAAGCATTAAGTGCAGAGGAATTTGCGAAATTGGCATCAGACAATGATTTAATTCTGAAGCCTTCAGAAATCGATTAAAAATCTACCATTGGGTTTATAGTAAGTAGAAATAAACACATAAATTATCGGATGGTAAGAAAACAAATAGTTCCGCTATTTGTGGTGTAAAATAATGGTTCATTAATGCCTAAGAAGTTTACAAAGAATTTTGTTCTCTTAAAAAAATGTACTTTTAATAGCGTAAAATATATTTAAAACAATGGGTAATGGTTATGACACAGCAAAAAGTACACCTACGTTCAAGAAAATTGAAGTATCGTCACTTATGTTTTCGGAATATCGATGTACGGAGCAAAAATCTATATTTACTACTTGGAACCATCTAAATTATTTTATTTATGTACTAGAGGGTAAAAAGAAATGGCGAACGCTGGAACATAGCTATATGGTTCATGCCAATGAGGTGCTTTTTGTAAAAAAAGGAGCAAATATTATTGAGAAGTATTTTGACTCAGATTTTTGTGCCATAGTAATCTTTATTCCCGATTCTTATGTGAAGGATTTTATGTCACAAAAGCCTGAAATAGGCGCCAATCAAAAAGCTAGTCTTCAAAGCGATAGTGCAATACCTTTAAAGATGGATAGAACATTGAGTACATATTTTACTTCAATGTTAGATTATTTTTATAATCAAGAAAAGCCTTCAAAATATTTGATGGAAATTAAATTTCAAGAGTTGTTGGTCAATATTTTATCATTGCCTTACAACCCTGAAATCGGGAGCTATTTTAAACAGATTGCCCAAGAAGTTAAACCATCGGTCAAAAATATAATGGAGTCCAACTTTGTTTATAATTTATCCTTAGAAGAATTTGCAAAATTATCCCACAGAAGTTTAAGTACTTTTAATCGCGACTTTTATAGTGCCTATGGAACATCACCAGGAAAATGGCTTACAAAAAAAAGGATTCTTCATGCGATGCGATTATTAGAGAATACCAATCAAAAAGTATATCAAGTGGCTTTTGAAAGTGGTTTTGAAAGTCCCGCCCATTTTGCAAGAGTATTCAAGAACGAGAATGGTATTACTCCTTTAAAGTTTCAAAAAGCGCAACTGTCTTTTTGAGGTATCATAGATAAAATCAGTCGTAGTATGAATATTAATGAAAATAAGGTAGCTGAAACAACTTCCAAACAATGGTTAGATCTTATTGATCAGTTAGGCGACGAATTAGCTGAAAATGGAATTGCCCACGATAAGGCGGATACTTTCGTAGATAATAATTATCAAATATTAAAAAAGCATGGATATCTCACAGCCATGATACCAATAGCTTTTGGGGGTGCTGGAGTTTCTTTTACTGATATGTGTGCTATATTGGTTAGAATAGCGCATTATTGCCCCTCTACGGCATTGGCACTGTCCATGCATCAACATCTTCTCGCTGCAAATATATGGAAATACAAAGAGCAAGGTATCGGCGAAGCATTCTTAGAAGAGGTAGTCGCTAAAAATCTAGTGTTGGTTAGTACAGGTGCACGGGACTGGCTAGATTCTAATGGAACCATGAAAAAAGTCGATAATGGTTATTTAGTCTCAGCGAAAAAACAATTCGCAAGCCAGTCTGCGATAGGCGATCTCTTGGTGACTAGTATACCCTATAATGATCCAAAAGAGGGATGGCAAGTCCTACATTTTACAGTGTCAATGAAATCCAACGGGATAAAACTATTGGATGATTGGCATACGTTGGGGATGCGGGGAACAGGCTCACAGACCGTAATCCTTAATGATGTGTTTATTGCAGAAGACTCCATTGTAATGAAAAGAGCAAAAGGAGAATTCCCGATGTTTTGGAATGTGGTATTAACTGTAGCGTTACCCTTAATCATGGCTCCCTATATTGGAATTGCAGAAAAAGCAATGAAAATTACCTTAGAAAAGTCAAAAGCAAAAGAAAGCAGGCCAATTCAAACCACTTTCTTGCTTGGAGAGATCTACAATAGCCTTATAATGGCCCAAGTGCTGCATAAAGACATGGTTCGAATAGCCAATGATTTAGATTTTCAGGCTGAAAAAAGGATAGGTGTTGAAATGTTGTCTAGAAAGACATTAGTGGCAAATGCATGCACTGAAACTGTCAATAAAGCAATGGAAACAGTTGGCGGACAAAGTTTTTATCGAATATTTGAACTTGAGCGACTCTTCCGGGACATGCAGGCAGTTGGTTTTCATACATTACCTGAAAAGAAGCAGCAGCTTTTTACAGGAGAATTTTTATTGAAGTAGCAAATTATTACCGACGGATTTGTATAATGTTAGTGACGGACCTTGGTAAGCTACATCAAAAACAGTTTTGAGGAGTAAAAGCTGGAAGCCGCGTCGCGGCGTGAGATTCGGAAACCATGCCGAAGCCGTCTATTAGTTTATTCAGAATTAAATATAGTGTTTTTAATAATGACGAAATTTTAGAACTATTCAAAAGTAGCCATTGGATTTATACGGTGTTGTAAGAGTTTTTTCTCTTAAAGAATTTTATTGAACTAATTTCAAAAAGCCTTCATTCTCAAATTTAATAAATTCTATTCCGTTTTGAGATGAATAAACTATAGTTCGTATATCAGATGCTTCCTGCTCGCAAGGTTCGAAAACAAATACATTTTGAAAATCAAAACTATCACTACTGTAATTCCTAAGTAAAGATTCTGTATTTGCTGGGAAATTCTCACAAGTTGGTAGATATTTAACGTCATTATTATCGATCTCGAATGATGTGTCGCCAGCAACATTTTTTTGGAGATTAATCACGAGGTTAATATCTTTTTTAGATATGGTGAGAGCGTTTTGTTGAGTTTCTCTTTGTGCATCGTCACAGCTTTCAGATCTACTGTACGCTACAAAAACTGTAACCTTTTCACTTGCAACTGCTGAAAACAATAGGTCTTCTTCGTCTACGAATTGCAGATTTTCTGTCATATCAAAAGGAATCAAAGTTCCCTCGTATTCAGTTAAATTATAATCTGAAATTTCACGGCAAGAACAACTTGTGATTATTAATGCGATAATTACTATTAAAATATTTTTCATATCGATTTTTCTTAATAAAGATACTTTTTATGGTTGCAATTAAAGTGCTTACGTATTTGTATAGTGCTAATGGTGGGCCTAGGCTCGCTGTGGCTTAACCAAATTTGTGGACATAAATGTTTGGCAGGAGCGGTAGCGATGTGAGACCAGGAAGCCACGGCGAAGCCGTTTACATGTTTTATCCGATTTAAAGATAGTTAATTATTTGTATGAAAAACAATTCGATTAACCGTCTTCCGCTATTTGCTTTATGCAGTGCTAGTTAACTTTTTTATTAATTACATTTCTTTAAACTCTGTCGCTCTTTAAACTTCATCCAAAATTTTTCTGGTTTTTCGAAGTTTAGCTTTTCATCAATTTTTGATAAATAAAGGGTTTCACCGCTTTTTAAGATATTTAGTTGAATTTCTCCTTTTCCTATATATATTATTTTTGCTTTTTTATAATCTCTCCATTCTCCAAACGTCTTAAAGTAAAGCGTGTCCTTTACAACTTTGATTTTTCTCCATTCAGATAATTTAATCCATTCATTATCTGCAGCAATTCTAATTGAATCCTTTTTGATATATACTTCTGAATATTCCCCATTTTCACAAATGGAATAATTTCCAATAAGATTATGATCATATTGACAACTAGCCATTAAAGCTAGAATTAAAAAGTGAATTAAATAACGGAGTTTTTTCATCAAATGTTGGCTAAAGTGTATGGCTATGATTTTATTGCGTAAAAACCCACGAGGATTTATGCCGTAAACCGAAGATAGCAAATTTACGAGGACTTTCCGAGAGGAAAATCAGAAGCAAGGAACAATAGCCAGCTTTGTGTGGCGTTTTTATTAGTCAAAGTCATCATGTCTATCTCCGCGAGTTGTTGGTTCCGAAATCACGATAAATTCCAAGTTTTCTGATTGCTCATTCCGTATTCTGTGTTTTATTTTCGGTAGAATATGAATTCCGTCACCACTTTCTACTTCGATAATTTTATTTCCGATTTCGAAGGTTGCTTTTCCACTTAAAATTCTAAAGAATTGTTGGGAATTATTATGGTAGTGTTTTTTTTCTTGAGTATTTGGAGGCATCAGCTCTTCAATCACGCTCAAACTGTTCGACTTCACTAAATGCCATCCGCTACAATTGTCTCCCCAATAATAATGTTCACTATTTTCTTTTGATTTTTTCATTTACATTAAGTTTTTCAGAATGACACACAATGTGTTTGTATGATGCCAGTGGTAGTTCTTGGCTCGTTTTGCACAACCAAATTTCCGGACGCAAATGTTGGCAAGAGCGGTAGCGACGTGAGACTTGGAAGCCACGGTGAAGCCGTCTCCAGCTTTTATCTGAAATAAATATGCAGTTTTTAAATGGTGTGATTTTCAATTCAATGAGTCAACTATGCTATTGGCTTTATACGGTGTTATGCACAGGATTTAATTATCTGGCGTATTCCAAACAAACCCAATATGCCATGTTTTCTTGTGATCATCATCAGTATTGTATTCCCACAAAACTAAAATTCCAGGAAAATCAGTCGAAACATACCATTTAGCATTTTTCCTAGACAAGTCAACATTTTCTCGTGTTTCAACGAAGTTAAATTCTTCCAATTCCTTTTTGAACTCAGAAACCATTTTATCGTTTCTTGTTAAAAATGAAGAATTTAAGGAGCCATCTTTTGAAACTGAAAAGTTTACTCGTATTCCTTTCGATCCTATTATATTAGTTCCACATTTAAAGTGAGTGTAATAAGTAAAAGTTGGCATTTCTTTTTCATCATTAAAACAAAACCCATATGGTTTAATAAATTCAGAAAATTTAGATGGATTGTCGCAAGTTTTAGTTGCATCTAAAATGGTTTTGAACTTAAGAGTTTGGTTTTGTGAAGAGCAATTTATGGATGCTACTATCAGAAATAATAGAATTATGTAATTGAGTTTTTTCATTTTCTATTGTGCCTAACGTATTTATATATGGTTAGTTGCGTGGTTAAGCACCTAATTTAGCAAATAAAAACTGAATAGAAAATCTGCGAGAATTTTCGTAAGTAGAGTAGAGCTAGCAATAAATTAGATACGGTGCGCTAGTTGACATATTTATTATTTAATAAAATTAAAAATCTGATTCCAAGTGCTATCATTAGGAAATTCATATACGTCGTTATGGCCAGTTGTATTGATTTCCATATATTTTTTTTTACTTCCCACATTTTTTGCCAAAGCTTCGCTCATATAAATCGGAATTGCTTTATCTTTTTTACTATGAATTATGTACAAAGGTGATTTAATATGCTTTACGCTTTTCAATCCATTCCAAACATTTGGATAGTCAGCAATATTTTCTTTTTCAACCACATTTTTTTCTTTTCCCTTTTTCATATCTGTATTTAGAGTCTCTTCCATATCCAATTTCATCTATCACTTCAAACCTAAAATTCTCCAGATCTCTGGTCTTAATTATCTTAATACCAAAAGGCTCGTTTACAAAATAGGCATATTGGTCATCCTTAGCATAGTAATGGATATCACATTCTAAATAATATGGGGCATCCTCACCTATGCATTCTTCTAAGAATTGAAAAGTTGCAGGATTTGCTCCTTCTACTAGTTTACTTTTAAAATATAGATGGTCTTTATCTTTAAAAAGTGTTTCCACTTTTGGGTGAACTTGTTCAAAAGTATTCACATCACAAGTCATTTTTATGGTATGACCATAATATATGGCATTTCCTACTCTTTGGAAGCATTGATTAATTGGCGTCATTTCAGAAAGTGAATAAGGTAGTTTAGAATCATGCCAATAATCGAATTCCCCAGAAGTTGAGTAGCCGTTATCAATATCTATAATGCGAAAATTGTTTGGACTTACCTCTGGTAAGATTGTAAAACCACACATGGAACTTTTTAGATATACAGCGTTTTTATCTTTAAAATAAATGGTTCCTTCGGTTTCATTTGCTTCAATTATACTAAAGCTAGCAATATCAATCTTGTTCAGATGTTGCTCAAAACAAGTGTTGAGATAAAAATAAATCCAATCTTTATTTTTTGAATATCCGTGTCCTAAATGTACCCAGTCGTGATCGTAATCTTTCCCTCTAAAAATTTCAAACTCTTTGCCTGATTTATCTTTTACAAGTTGTCGATCCCATAATATATCTAAGATTATTAAATCGTCCATTTTAAATTTTTATAAATGTGGTTTTAAAAGCTTATTTGTTTAAATGCTGTTCTGAAATTACAGGAAGTAATAATGGGTGTTTTTAGTTTTAGTAAAATAAATAATCTGGAATATATAGTGAGCCAACGGCTAAAAAAGTAGAAATTAAAAGCAGGATTATAATAATTTTGGCTTCTCTAACTTTAACTTTTTTCTTAATTCTTATCCCTTGTATTATTAAAAGTGTAAATAAACACTATGATACCACTAACCAAAAAGAATGTATACTTTGCAAAGTCATGATATCCTCTAAATCCAGTACTAAGTTCCGATTTTAGAATCAAAAAAAGTATAATTCCGATTGGAATATAAGCTAGAAAAATTGTTTTGTAGTTTGTTTTTTTTAAATTATTGCTAACGTTATTCTATTGTTCACTACACCAAGAAAGAATTTTCGGATATAAATCTATAATTTTTTCAATGGGTAATTTATTTTTATATAATTCAATCATTTTTTGATTAAATTCTTTAAATTTTATAAACCCTCTTCGTTCAGTCATTTGCAACTCTACTTGATTATTGATAAATTCAAAATTTTCGATTTTATAATTATCAAGCGCATATAGTGCAAATATCGACCAAGTCATATATTCATTGAATACCAAATACGAATTTCCATAACTGTTTATAGCATCTTCTGTAGTCCATTTAGAAAGATCATTCAGGCTACTATTGATTTCATTCTGATATTTGTCGGATATTGGATTTACGTAGTTATGGTCGATTTCTGTAAACACAACCCTTGTCATTAACCCTTCTATAATTTCTTCGTCATATTTTGTGCTTTCAGTTGGTCCACAAATGAACATCACGGTTTGTTTAAAATTATTCTGTATAAAATTATTAGTTGAATGACCTCCTTCTACTAAAGGTGAAAAAGTAATTCTATAATTATCGTACTTAAAGTCAAATTGTTGTTCCAACCAATCCCATTGTTTTTTAATTGGCATTTGTTTTTCAATTTTTGCAATAAGATTAGAGTAGTATTTTCTATGTTCTTGGTAGAATTTTCTAAATTTTATTTTATTCCCAAAATTTTCTATTTCTGAAATAAAAGGTTCAATTTGATTTGCACCATTCCAACTTAGTCTTTTGTAGACTGAATCTTTTTTTATCTTATTTTCATCAAAATAAAATCCACATGCATCCATTTTTAACCTTGAATAATAACCTTGTTTTAATAAAGTATCTAATTTAAGTACTATAGGTTCGTTTTTATATTCTGAAAATTCATTCAAAATTTCTTCGTAGTATTCTGTACGATGGTTTACCATGTTTTTGTTATTCATTCCAGTAGGTGTTAAAGCAAAAATAAGATGAACTAATTCTTGAACTTCTGGAATTTCAAAACTGTATTTTCCAATATTTTTCTGAATGTATTTATTATTAAAATCAAAATGAGGTATTGTGTTGATTTGAGTCCAACACGTATCTTTTTTATTTAATAAAATAATAAAGTCATATTTTTTTTTAGGCTTTACAATAAATGAAATAGAATCTAAATCTGTATAAAATGTTACTCTTTTGGATTTTACGACATCAGTATGATAAATATCTGGCTTAACTTCTGGAGCTAATGACCATCCACCTTCTTTCCAAATTTCCCCATCTCTAACATTAACTAAGTTTGAGGTAGCTTCAATAAAAGGCGTTTGGGAAGAACCGGCAGTATTGATTATTAATAACACTATAACTATGTATTTTTTCATAGAAGTTTGTCTTTAATGTTTGCCAACGTGCTTGTGTATGGTTAGTTGTGTGGTTAAGCAACTAATTTAGCAAAAATGCAACGAACCAGCGGACATTCCGACGGAATTTCCAACTAGGCTAGAACTAAGCAATTAAATATACGTTGTTCCTAACTGGCTTTGCTTATTCACTTCTAAATGCTTCAATCAGCTCTATTGGTGTTTTGTGTGGCCGCCCTACAGCTGTTTCAAAATCTGATGTCACATCATTTGCTCCACTAAGAATCCCTTCGTAAATGCCAGCTATTATTGTTCCCATAAAATCTCCCAATTCTTTTTTTCTTTCTGTTGCATAGTCTTCAACTGAAATCGAATTAAAAACAAGGTTGGTGTTATAAACCTGATTTATATAATTAGCAAGTTGGGTTTGGGTAATAGGTTCGCCTACAAGGTTGTAAACTTGTCCATTATGTTTTTCTTCTATTAGTATTTTGGCATACGCAACTCCTAATTCTTGTCTGCTGGTGTAGCTGCATTTGCCATCGGTTGCACAATTTCTAATTTCGCCTTCTTTTATATACGTATCTATGTATTCTAAGTCTGGCTCAATGTATATTCCGTTTCTTCCTATTACCCAATCAAGACCTGAATTTTGGATATCTTTTTCAGTTTGTCGGTTGGATTGTACCACAGGACTGAAGGCGTTTTTTTCTTCGTCACCAACAATACTCGTATAAACTATTTTTTTTACCCCGTTGCTTTTTGCAGCTTCAATAACATTTCTGTGTTGCTGAATTCTTTTTTGAGGTTCAGCCATGCCCGAAACCAAAAGAACAGCATCAATGCCTTGTAAAGCTTTGTCAAAATCTGGACGATTATCGTAATCACCTTTTCTAATTTCAATACCCAGATGTTTTGCGTTTTCAGGTGTGCGTGCTATGCCTACGACATTGTTTAGACCGATTTCTCTTATCAGCTCTTTTACGATTGCTGACCCTAACTGCCCACTTGCAGATGTTACTGCTATTTTCATAATTTTAGTTATTTGTGAATGTTTAGTTACCCACTTTAATTTGATTGATGAGCTCAATTAAATATGGAATGATAAGGTTGGTATTTCTATAAGAAATCTCGTGCCCTTTTTCTGAAATGGAAATCACTTCTATATTCTGAAATTTTTCTTTACTATAATGTATGTTTTCATAAGGTACAATAGCATCGACATCTCCGTGAAAATGTAGAATGGGAACAGTAAGGTATTTCCAATCTTCTTCCATCAATGTAAGTTCCTTTGCGTGAACCGATTTTTCATCGCCTGCGACACGGTAAGCTGTTGGAACTAACCATCTCGTTAATTTCCATTGTGTAAATCGCGATGCCCATATATTCTTCTCATTATTTGGGTCTATGGCCGGTGAAATCATTACTACCGCTTTTACGTTTGTGTTCAAAACACCAACTCTTGCTGCTATTGGACCGCCAAATGATGAGCCAATTGCAACGACATTTTTTAAATTCCTATCGTTGATAATAGCACTTATTATTTGAGATTGTTCATCAATGGATGTCATTGCTCTACCAAAATTTGAATAGCCATAACCTGGTCTATCAACAGCATACATATTTACATTTGCTATAAGTGTAGAATCTTTAAGGTATTCTTCCCAAGTTGAAAGTGAACTTGGTGCTCCATGAATGAATACGAGATTCACATTTTTATTATCAGACTCAATTTTTTGAATTCTGATTTTTAAATCAAGGCTATCAACTTCAAAATAAGAAATTTCACTCTCGATCTCTAAATCATTAAACTTTTTTTGAATTTCTCCGTCAAACTTGCGCCATTGCACGACCGTACAAGAAGTGCAGCCTAAACAAATTCGGTCAATTCAGTTTTATTTGAATTGGACTGACAACTAAAAAATGAGCTAGAAACAATTACTAGAGGTAATATTATAATTCTCAATGTTCTTTTCATAATTGGATTTTTTAATGTGTGCCAACGGTATTGTATATGAAAAGTGCATCTTTTCGGAGACGGATTTTTCAGCCGTGATTATTTGTATTTAGTAGGGGAGAACTCAAAGTTAGCTAAATTTGACGTATTTTTTATATACGTTGTTAGCGGCTGCCATATTTTTTCTATTCAGAAAATGTTGTGACATTTTCCCAACGTATTTGCTTAAACTTGTGTTTCTAGCCCCGAGCAAAGGTTCCCATCGTTATCTTCAACAAAACAAAATACACCATTATTACTTAGACGCTTTCTCCGAAAAATCAGTAAAGGTTTTTCCATCGAAACGATACAAACCTGTATTGTTTGTTCCTACCCAGATATTTCCTGCTTTATCCGCTACCATAGACCAAACCTGATAATCTTCTAACCCATCTTGAGTAAAATTTGTACAGGATTTCCCATCATAACGCCATATACCTCCTGAACCTCCAAACCTACTCATCTTTCCAGTGAACCAAATATTACCTGCTTTATCTTCTAATATTGGACCAAATCCAACTTTTCCTTCAAGACAAATTTTTCCAGCTTTCTCTTCTACAATTGGACTAAATCCAATATTCTCTGTAAAATCTGTAAAAGTTTTTCCATCATAACGAAAATAACCGTGATTTCTTCCCGAGAACCAAATGTTTCCCGCTTTGTCTTCTAAAATATATGGTACCCAAGCATCACCATTTGGTTTATAGCTGGTTATGAATTTTCCATCGTAACGGCAAACACCTTCTCCGCCTCCCATTCCCGAACAGAACCAGATATTTCCGTTTTTATCTTCTAACATTCGCTCAACCGATTTAAGTTGTAGACCATTTTTATTTACAATGCTCTCATTATTTAGAAAAGCAGAAAACAAGTTCTCTTTATAAATAAAAACTCCTTTATTAGTACCAAACCAAAGGGTTCCATTTTTACTCTGCATTATAGCCCCTACTGTAACTCTTGAATTTGAATTATTAGTTATAGTAGTATTTGAATTTGGTATTTCCAAAGGAACAGTAACTATCTCTTTCCCATCAAACTTAAATAAACCATCACTAGTACCAAACCAAATATTTCCAATAGTATCTTCTAAAATTGACCAAACAGAATTATTACTTTGATCATTTTTTAAAATAAATTGAGTGAACAATTTACCATCATAGCGATAAACACCTTCCCCAGTCGTGCCAAACCAAAGGTTTCCTTGTTTATCTTTAAGACTACAGTGTACATTATCACCAAAGCGAGAACCTTGTGTTTTTAAAAGTTTAGGTGTTCCAATAGTAATTGTATCTGTGTTTTTTAAATCATCTGTTGATTTAGTTTTGTCCTGACCATTACAAGAATTAAAAAATACTAGGAGTAGTAAACTATATATAATTTGTCTATTAAAAAGAAATTTAATCATAGTTTCATTTTAGTTATTATCTCTTTAATTATACGTTGATTTACTTTGGTAAACGTCATTGATGGTTGCCGCTAACGTGTTTGTATATGACCAGTGACAGTTCTTGGCTCGCTGTGGCTCAAACAATTTTGCGGAGCAAAAGCGGGAAGCCGTGTCGCGGCGTGCGATTCAGCAGCCACGGCGAAGCCGTTTGCGAGTTTATTTGGAAATAAATATAGTGTTTTTAAAAATGACGAAATGTTAGATTTGTTTAAAAGTAGCCATTGGCTTTATTCGTTGTTAGGCACAGTTTTTATTCCGCTTTTATTATTTCTAAAAGTCTATTTAATTGATAATCTTCTTTCATAAAAATCTGGTTTAAATTTCGCTCAATAATGATGTCAGGTTCCGTTCCAATTCCGTCTAATATTTTACCGTTTTTTTGAAAAGACACCATTGTGCTTATTTTTCCACGAAGTTCAGAATTTGGCAATTCAAACCGTTCGCTATTTCCGCTTGAACCATCTGTATTAACTCCAACAATTTTTATATTTGGCAGTCCTTTTAAGGTTGAAACAAGCACAGAAGTAGCACTAAAACTTTTCTCATTGGCCAAAATATAAATTGGCTTATCGTAATGATATTTATCTTTAGATAATTTTCGACCATTGAAAATGTAATAATAATATTCGCTAAATCTTATACTATCCAATTTATACATTGGTTCAAAAGAACTCATAAACTTATCGACTGCCTGTTGTTCTATAATGTCTAATTCATCTCTCGAAAATAAATAGCGATTGTTTAAACGTTGTTTTAAATCCTCATCTAATGGCAAAATTCCTCTCTGTTTTGTTGCGTTTACGACATAAACAGAATTAGGGTCAACAAAATATCCAGCTAATTCATTGATCAAATCACGACTTCCGCCACCATTATCCCTAACGTCAATAATCAAGGCGTCAGTTTCTTTTGCTTTCATCATAAAATCATTTAGCAATTCAAAAAATACTGGACTTTCCTCTTGGTCTAACATAGAATATATTTGTACATACCCAATATTATTAGTGACGGAAAAAAATTGCTCTAAAATCTTTTTATCGTTGAGTTTTTCATCATCATAGTAGAAATAAAAGTCTTTTTTATGAAATTGTTCGTCCCACAAATATCCTTTATCATCATCCGAAACTAATGTTATTTTTAATTCCTTTTCAATTCCGTTTTCATTTTCAAGTGTTATTGGAAGCGGATTTGGTAATTCCATTTTTAAAATACTAAAAATGGTCTCAATATCTCTTAAATCTCTAACTGTATTAATTAGATAAGATTTTTTTGGGGCAAGCTGGTCGTGAGGACGTATTTTCTGTAATATTTTCTCTATTGGTGTATTATTTATTGATTTTAAGAAAGGAAATTCCGAATTATGAAAACTATATTTTCTATTAGCTTTATCATAGTCAAGAACTAATACCTTTTCATTATGAGGTGCAAAGGATAATGGAAAATAAAGTGTTTCTGGTAAATCATAATCTTTTATGTAAGAATGTCTGTCGCCAATTTTTCCAATTGTTTTAGATAAGAACAATCCAAAATCAGATTGACTAATTTTTTTGTCAGCTATTTGGTTCAAATATTCGTCAAAATCTTTTCTGTAATCAAATCCATTTAAACCTTGATAAGAGGATTTTTTTTGAAGAATTTCGTCAAGTATAGCCAAATCTTTCTCTATTTGCTTTTTGGTCAAATATTGATTTTGTGCATTGCAAAAAACCGTAAAGATTGATAATAAAATGATGATGTAAATTTTCATTGACGATTGTTTTTTTAATTGTGCCTAACGTGTTTGTATATGACCAGTGGCGGACCTTGGCAAACTGTGGCTCAAACAGTTTTGCGGAGCAAAAGCTGGCAGCCGCGTTGCGGCGTGTGATTCAGCAGCTACGGCGAAGCCGTTTGCGAGTTTATTCGGAAATAAATATAGTGTTTTTAAAAATGACGAAATGTTAGATTTGTTTAAAAGTAGCCATTGGCTTTATACGTTGTTGTAAGTAGTTTGTTAATTTATTATGTTCTTGTAGCAATAGTATACGAATCCACCAGTCAGAATTATTGATATAACTATTATAATTAAATCTTTTCTTTTTTGAATATTTCCTTTTTCACGAATTTTGTGTTTAATGTCTTCAAGCTTCTTTGGATTTACAGATTCAAACCTAATTTTCTCGCTTGAAACCGGAGTTGAAGTCAAGCGATTACGTTTTAATTTGTCATCCTGACGTTTTAATTTTTTACGACGTAGCTCTTTAGCCCTTTCATTGTGAGCGTTTAATCTTCCATATGATCCATCTAACGGCATATTTTGCAAATTACTTACAACGGTTAGTATATGAAAAGAAGGCGATTTCGAAGCACGAAACTTTCGGTTAAGCACAAACTTTGATAAGAGCCAAAAACCTTGAATTTAGCATTAATTCGCCTATTTTTTATATACATTGTTATGCTCTGTTTTAATTCAGTTCTTCTATTAATTAAAAAGGTTTGATTTAGAAACCTGTCTTGAAATATCATCTAATTCGTTATAAACTCCATCATCATCGGCAGTTCCAAAAAAGGCTATCACTAAATTGCGAGAAGGAGAAATGTAAAGACCTTGTCCGCTAAATCCACCTTTATAAAAATCTCCGTCTTCCATTACTTTGTCCCATTGATAGGTATTGTGACGAACAACTTCTTTATCAAGAGTGTAATTTTCAGAACCGTATGCAGTTACCAAGTGAGGACGACCTTGCTTTTGAATTTTATCAAAATATTCATTTGAAACGAAAGCATTTTCAGTTGAACGACCTTCGTTCAGAAACATATAGCCAAATCGAGCTAAATCTCGAAGTGTAGAATTAATTCCTGCATGAGAAATGCTAGTGCCATTTGTTTGAGTAATAAATGCATCAGATTCCGCACCGATTTTTCGCCAAATTTCACGTTCAATATTTTTTGCATAAGAAAGACCTGTGATTCTCTCTATGAGGCAAGAGAGAACGAATGTGTTTACTGAAGTATATTCAAATACCTCTCCAGAGGTTTTTGCAGATGATAAGGTCTTAATGTGCTCAAAAGCATTGTCTGCGGTTTTTTCTGTTCGTTTTAGAAATCCAAGAGCTGCTTCAAATTGATAGTAACAAGTTTCAGGGTTTTCAAAAGCACCATCAACCCATTCACGACAATCAATTCCTGAAGCCATATCGAGAATGTCAATAACAGGAACGTTTTTCCATCCAGACCCTTTAAGTTCAGGTAGATAATGTTCTATCGGTTTTGTCACATCAAGTTGTTTTCTGTCTTCCAAAATTGCTATAAGAGTTGAAGCAAACACTTTAGATACTGACCAGTAAAGATGCCTGTCGTTTGGAAACATTCTTGGGTAGGCTTCATATACAATACGGTCTCCTTGCAATATTATCATACCATCCACTTTCTCGCTAGTTTTGACATAGTTGTGAAGTGTCATTTGTCCTAATTCAGAAGTAACAACAAACTCCTCGATTTCTTTGCGGTAATCTTCTTTCAGGCTTTTAATATTTCCTTCTCTGTTGATAATGGCGTGAGTCCAAAATTCAGGCATATTTAAAAATATATAACGAGATATTTCACCTCCATCATCCCAATTATCCAAATTCCATTGCTTAAATACGGATTGAATTTCCTTATTTGAAAAACCATCATAAGTTTGAGCAAATAAATTTGAATATGGAACAATTAATAAAAGAAGTAATAGTCTGTAATAGTACATTTTTTTCAAGGATGTTCGGTTTTTTGTATAATGCCAGTGGCGATTTTTGGCTCGCTGTGGCTCAATCAAATTTGCGGTAGCAAATGTTGGCAGCGGCGTCGACGCGTGCGACTCGGAAGCCACGGCGAAGCTGTTTACTGGTTTATTCGGAATTAAAGATAGGATTTTTTGTAATGACAGGCTAGGGGAGTTCACAAAACTCGCCATTGGCCTTATACGGTGTTGGCTACAGTTATTTGTATTTCCAATTAGTTAGGATATCAGCAATTTCTTTACCAACATCTTTTTCCAATTTAATCACTAATTCAGAGTCACTAAGTAATTCTGTTTTACTCAAATCAGTTTGAATTAAAAAATCTTTAAGTTTTATTAAAATCGTATCACTTTGTGAATCAATTATCGATTTGGAGTTCTGATAAAGTTGCATTTGAAACCATTCGTAATTAGGTGGAGCTAGTTTTTGCACATACTTTTCTTCAAAATCTTGTAGCGTTTTAAATTCAGCCATTCTATCTCCAGATTGAATTACGAATTCAGGATACGTATTCATCAAATTATAACAGGAATTGCATTTTTTTTTTATAAACGCATACATACTCATAGTCGCAAATAACTCCTGCAACCATTTTCTTTGTGGTTTGGTTCCTTCTTTGAAATGATAAAGATGTGCTAATTCGTGGATAGATAGTGTCTCTCTATAAAAAAGATCAAGATCTATTTTTTCACCATACACAGTTTTTAAAGAAGTCAAATATTGTTCCGGTAGTTTTGATAGTATAGCTTCCACTTCAAATGAAACTATAGATTTTTCCAGCCCGAGAATTACATTCCCATTGCCAGCTTGAGGTAGACCAGGTGGGGGAAAGTATGCATGATTATTCCAAAGATTGTTTTCTACGAATAACACTGCAAAATCTAAATCTGTTTGAAACAATTTATCAAAGTAAAACTTAGCATTATTTAAATTTTTTAGTGTTTCAGTTGGCGCCTCGATTGAATCATTCGAAACAAATGTTTTAAACGAATTTTCACCAGTTATTTCAATTAGTCCATTGTGGATTGAAGTATCAATCCAAGAGTTTTGCGCCTTTATTTGTGATGATAAACATCCAATAAAAATCGCGATCAGAGATGTAATGGTTAGTTTTTTCATGGTCTTTTATAATTATAGCCAACGTGTTTGTATATGACCAGTGGCGGACCTTGGCTAGCTGTGGCTCAAACAGTTTTGCGGAGCAAAAGCTGGCAGCGGCGTCGACGCGTGAGATTCAGCAGCCACGGCGAAGCCGTCTGGTGATGTATTCGGAAATAAAGATAGTTAATTATTTGTAAGACTTTCAATTCATTACCAATCTTAGCCATTGGTTATATACATTGTTAGAGGCAGTTTTTATTACTGTTCTAATTCCTTTAGTTTAGTTTGAGCTTCTTGATTTGCATCTATTCCCACTGCTTTTTTATAGTATTTGATTGCTTCTGATTTATTTTTTTGAGATAAAAAGTAATTCCCCAATGCAACATAACTTTTTGATTCATTAGGATAGAAATCAGCATTCAGTTCTAAATATGCTAAAGCTTTTTTAGGAAGATTATGTCCATCCAACATAAAGAACCCAACTTGATTTAGTAATTCCCAATCAGGTTTTACTTCACGTTTCATTCGAATGCTCAATTCTTTATAGTGGGTTTTAAAAGGTTCTGTTAATTCTTTGGCGGAATATTCTTTTGGTGTGTTAAAACGCCACATTTCTGGGAATGGAAACCAAGAGAAAATCGACCGCAATCCATTATACTGGGCTGGAACAACAATGCTTCCGTGGTCTTCATTCTCAAAGTATTCCCATTTAAAATTAATATCTTTATTATTTTTCACTAATAGGTCGTGAAACTTTAAATTGGCTCTAATCTGTTCAGTAGGAACTGTTTTGTCTTTTCTAACTTTAACCGTGTCCATTGCTTTGCCAATACTATTAGCCACAGCTATATATAATGACTTTTCTTTTCGATTTCCTTTATTTAGTAGTTCTTGAGTTTCTTTAACCAAATTTTCTTTGTCCCACCAAAGGCTTGGGTCAATTGCCAAATAATTATCAAAAGAATTTTCGTGATGTAAGTATGAATAAAGTACAAAAAGACCTCCTGTAGAATGACCAATAATGGTATTGTTGTTTTCGGTAGGGTATTTATTGTTGATATACGGTTTTAATTCTTGATTTATGAATTTTAAAAAATTACTGGCACCTCCAGAAGTTTCCGATTCGTGTCCGCGTTGAAAAGGAACATTGGTATTCGTAAAATCTCTTGTTCTATCCGTATTGGTAATGCCAACTATTATAGATTGAGGAATTTTGAAAGGCGTTAGTTGCTTTTGCATTCCAGTAATAACATAAAATTGTTGAGATGCGTCCAATACATAAATAACTGGATATTTTTTAGTGCTATTAAAGTCCTCAGGTGTATGTATCCAAATTTCTCTTTGCTCTTTTAGTATTTTGGAATATAAGCTATCAACTTTCCCAACTACTATTTGCTTTTTGCTATTTTGATTAAATTGTGCTATTCCTTTGAAACATAGGAACAAGGTAATTATGGTTATTACAATTTTAGATTTTCTCATTTATTTGGTAAGGTTTTAGTTTGTAATTATTTCTTTTGGATAATTGACAACATCAAAAATAATTCCAGACTTGTCCTTTTTACCTGTCGTGTTTTGTATTATACTGAAATAGGTTGACCTTTTTCGGGTTCATTTTTCGTTATTTAAAAGGTCAAAAGTTCTACATTTTCTTTGTTCATTTTGTAGGAACGATAAGCTACATTTTGATTTGAA